>CAXXGD010000024.1:0-201218 GCA_963669385.2 Rhodospirillales bacterium | reverse complement strand
GCCTTGCAACATAAGTGAAACAATTGCCTGATATCCTGTACAGACCGCTGCCGTGGCCATGCTCTCTCGACGAGAACGCAGGGGGCGGGCCATCCGGAGGCGCGGCGCAAGGCACGTCGGACAGGCGTGTGCATCGGTTGGATCGGCGGTTGCTTCGCCGAGAGTCACGCCACTAAACTGACAAGGTATCGGCTAGCTGCGGACCCTGCAGCCATCTCTAGGGTCACAGGGGTCCGCCACACCGGCAAGCAACAAAGCCCAGGGCTTTGAGAGGAGGACGGCAATGGCGACCTACATCGGCACCAACGGCAACGACACGCTGACCGGCACGGACCAGGTCGACAGCATCTTCGGACTTGGCGGCGAGGACACACTCTATGGCTTGGCCGACCAGGGACTACCTTTACGGTGGTGGTGGGGCCGACTTGCTCTACGGCGGTGGCGGGGTCGATGTCATCCGCGGTGCGCGGGCCAACGACACGGCCTACGGCTCGGGCGGTCAGGACACCTTGCTGGGAGGCAGCGGTGCGGACCTGCTTCGCGGAGGCGCGAGCCGGGACCGCCTGGTCGGCAACAGCGGCGTCGACACCGCGGCCGGAGAGACCGGAAACGACGTGATCCTGGTCGATACCGCCGGCGACGTGGTGATCGAGGTCGCCGGCGAAGGCACCGACAGCGTCATCGCGTCCGCCAGCTTCACCCTGCCCACCGGTGCCACCGGCCATGTCGAGGAGCTGCTGCTGGACCAGAGCGCCGGCGCAATCAATGGCTTCGGCAACGATCTGGACAACCGGGTGCGCGGCAACTCCTCCGCCAACACCCTGGGCGGGGGCTCCGGCGCCGACCGCCTGCTGGGGCGCAGCGGCGACGACGCGCTCTATGGCGGTGCGGGTATAGATTCCCTGCGCGGAGACGCGGGCAACGACACGCTTGCAGGTGGCTCCGGCGCCGACCTGCTGAACGCCGCCGACGGCAAGGATACGCTCTATGGAGGCTCGGGCGCGGACGAGCTGCGCGGCAAGCAGGGCGACGACGTGGCGGCAGGCGGAGCGGGGCAAGATTCCCTCTTCGGCGACAACGGTGCCGACACGCTGTCGGGCGATGCCGGCGACGACTTCCTGAAAGGCGGCGGCGGGGTCGACACGGCTTACGGAGGCCTGGGCGACGACACCTTCCGGGTGGTGACCAGCGCCGATGTGGTGGGCGAGGCCGCCGGCGAGGGCAGCGACACGGTCTTCGCCGAGGCTGACTTCACCCTGCCCGGCACCGCCCACACGGGCTACATCGAGGAGCTGCGCCTGGTGGGCGGCACCTCGGCCCTCCGGGGTGTCGGCAACGAGCTCGACAACCTGGTGCGCGGCAACACCGCCGGCAACACACTGTCGGGAGAGGCCGGCGGCGATACCGTCTCGGGCCTTGCGGGCGACGACAGCATCTTCGGCGACGATGGCGATGACGAGATCAACGGCGGCGACGGCGCGGATATGCTCTTCGGCGGCGAGGGCGATGATGAGGCCTACGGCGGCGACGGCGCGGATATGCTCTTCGGCGGCGAGGGGGACGACTCCTACTTCTTCGGTAGCGACGGCGACGACAGCCTCTCCGGCGGAAGCGGTACGGACACGCGGTTCGAGGGCGGCTCCGGCGCCGATACGCTGACCGGCGGTAGCGGCAGCGACTTTTCTTTCTTCGGTGGTAGCGGCAACGACATACTATCGGGCGATGGCGCGGCCGGGGGCACCTATGACGATTTCTTCTACGGCGATGATGGCGACGACACTCTGTTCGGCGGCAGCGGTTTCGACTACAGCTTCTATGGCGGATCGGGTGCGGACAGTCTCAATGGCGGGTCTGGAGGTGAAAAGGGATTCTACGGCGGGTCCGGGGCTGATGTGCTCAGCGGCGATGCCGGGAATGATACCTCGTTCTTTGGCGATGACAGCAATGATACTCTTTTTGGCGGTGGCGGTACAGATGGCTATTTCTACGGCGGCTCGGGCGCCGACATCATCTACGGCGGCGATGGAGGCGACGATGGCCTCTACGGCAGATCAGGTGACGACACCCTCTTCGGCGGCACTGGAGACGAGTCCTACGTACTGGGCGAAGACGGCGATGACGTCCTGTCCGGCGGCAGCGGGGCCGACACCAGCTTCACCGGGGACAGCGGATCGGACACGCTCCTGGGCGACAGTGGCAGCGACCTGAGCTTCTACGGCGGGTCCGGGGCGGACACCCTGTCCGGAGGTGCAGGAGACGATAGTGCCTTCGAGGGTGGCGACGGTGACGACATCCTCTACGGCGAAAGTGGTGACGAGTTCCTCTTCTACGGCGGCAACGGGGCCGACACCCTCAATGGCGGCAGTGGTCTCGACAGTTCCTTCTATGGCGATTCCGGGTCCGACGTGCTCTTCGGCGGTAGCGGTAACGATGCGGCCTTCTACGGCGGATCAGGCGATGATGTCCTTTCAGGAGATAACGGAAACGACTATCTCTATGGCGATAGTGGCATTGACACCTTGTTTGGTGGTTCCGGAGAGGACAGCCTTTCCGGCGGTAGCGGCAATGATACCTTCCTCTATGGCGGAGATGACAAGGATGTTCTTGACGGCGACGAGGGAGACGACTTTGTTCTTGACGGTGAAAACGGCGAGGACACTGTCAGTGGTGGCGACGGAGCCGACACCGGCCTCTACGGCGGAGACGACAATGACAGTGTTTTCGGTGGCAGTGGGGACGACTATGTGTTGGAGGGCACTGGTGGCGAGGACCTCCTTTCTGGCCGAAGCGGGATGGATAGCTTTCTTTTCGGTGGATCCGGTGCGGACCTAATCTATGGCGACGATGGGGAAGACTACGGGCTCCTGGGTGGTTCCGGCGAGGACACCCTCTTCGGCGGCGAAGGAGCGGATATATTCCTCTATGGAGGGGATGGCGACGACATAATCCTTGGCGGCGACGGCGACGACTATGCTTTGCTTGGTGATAGCGGAGACGATGGCATTGGCGGCGGCATCGGAGACGACAGCTTCATCTACGGTGGATCGGGGGTGGACACTCTCTTAGGATACGGCGGGGCGGACCAGCTCTTCGGAGATGACGGTGACGATGTCCTGTTCGGTGGCGCCGGCAGCGGCGATAGCGTCTATGGGGGCGGCGGCAGTGACACCTTTTTTGTGGCGTCCCAAGCAGATTTCGTCGGCTACTTCTACGACGGCGGCGCCGGGACCGACACGCTGGCTCTTGCCGCCGGTGCCACCATTCCCGGCGGCGGCGCGGGGCTCACCAGCATCGAGGTGACCATCATCATCTGACGCTGAAGAGCCCGTTCCAAGCCGATAAACCCGCCCCGCGTTAGCTTGGCTGCTCCGCAAGCGGCGTCCGGCTCTCTCCTCGATGAGAGCCGGAGCCTTGCCTTGGTTCGGGCTAGAGGCAGTAGGCCTTGAGCGGCGCGAAGCCGTTGAAGGCGACCGAGGAGTAGGTCGTGGTGTAGGCGCCGGACGCCAGGATACGGACCTTGTCGCCGGGCTTCAGCGCCAACGGCAGGCTGTACTGGGTCTTCTCGTAGAGCACGTCGGCGCTGTCGCAGGTGGGCCCGGCCAGGATCACCGGGCCCTCGGGGCCGCCGTCGTGCGGGGTCACCAGGCGGTACTTGATGGCCTCCTCCATGGTCTCGGCCAGGCCGGAGAACTTGCCGATGTCGAGATAGACCCAGCGCGTGGTCTCGCCCACGTCCTTGGTGGAGACCAGCACCACCTCGGCCTCGATCACGCCGGCCTCGGCGACCAGGCCGCGGCCGGGCTCGGCGATGAGGCAGAGGCGGCGATCGCCCATCTGGCGCTCGACCGCGTCGATGACGCCGTGGCCGTACTGGCGCTGGCCCAGCACGTCGCGCTGGTAGCGGGCCGGAAAGCCGCCGCCCAGGTTCAACAGCCAGGGCGTGAGGCCGGCCTTCTCCAGCTTGCCGTAGAGCTTGGCGATACCGGCCAGGACCTTGTCCCACTGGCCGATGTCGGTCTGCTGCGAGCCGATGTGGAAGGACACACCGGCGGCGTCCATGCCCAAGGCCTTGGCCCGCAGCAGCAATTCCTTGGCCATGCGCCGGCTGCAGCCGAATTTTCTCGACAGCGGCCACTCGGCACCCTCGCCGTCGACCAGCAGGCGGCAAAAGACCGAGGCGCCCGGCGCATGCTCGGCCAGCTTCATCAGCTCCGCTTCGCTGTCGAAGGCGAAGAGCTTGACGCCGCGCTGATGGGCATAGGCGATGTCGCCCACCTTCTTGATGGTGTTGCCGAAAGACAGCCGTTCGGCGGTGATGCCGAGCTCGAGGCAGATGTCGATCTCGCCCTTGCTGGCCACGTCGAAGTTGGCGCCCAGGCGGGCAAGCGCGCGCAGCACCTCCGGCTCCGGGTTGGCCTTGACGGCATAGAAGATCGCTGCCGGCTTGAGGCCTTTGGCCAGCTCCAGGTAGTTGCGCTCCACCACGCCGGTGTCGATCACCAGGCAGGGCGTCGCCGGCTCCATGCGCTCAAGGAAGGCCGCCATCTTCGGCGTGATTCCGCCGCGCTCTTCGGGCGCCGGCGGCACCAGCTTCAGGTGCGCCTTCTTGTCGGCCTTGTTGGCCGGGAAGGAGATGGGCTGCGGCTCTGCGCCGATACGGATGGGGGCGGTCTTACCGCCCAGCTGTGCGATGTGCATCGTCGTTCCCCTTCGGAAACCGACACGCCCCCCGTTTTTGGGGAGTACATGCCTGCCATTTGCCAAAAAGGACGCGATCCGCGGGTCCTTCACCTCTCCCTAAGAGAAGGCCAGGGGCACATGCGTTAGGCGTCTGTAGTGGACCTAAGTTATTGAAGGGCGTGGTACAAGCAAGAAAACCTGCTGCATCGCACAATGGCCTATGCAATGGAAGCATGGCACGGCAGGTGGGTCGATTCCGAGTCCTGTCGGCCTGCGGCGTTCAACAAGGTAAGGCAGGTCCATGGCATCGACATCCGGGCCACAGATAGGCACCTTCTCCGCGCTGTCGATCGGCATCGGCGGCATGGTGGGCGGCGGCATCTTTGCCGTCACCGGCCTCACCATTCAGCTCACCAAGGGCGCGGCACCCATCGCCTTCGTCGTGGCCGGGATCGTCGCGCTCCTGACCAGCTATTCCTATCTGAAGCTCACCCTCACCTTTCCAAGCGCCGGGGGAACGGTCGAGTTCCTGAACCGCGCCTTCGGGCCAGGCACAGTTACCGGGGCTGCCAACATTCTCCTGTCGCTCAGCTACGTCGTGCTGCTTGCGGTCTATGCCTATGCCTTCGGCAGCTATGCGGCCAGCTTCTTCCCCAAGACGGACTATGCCTTTTGGAACCACGTCTTCTCGAGCGGGCTCATCGTCCTCTTGGCGGCGGTCAATAGCTTCGGTGCCACGCTGGTGATCCGATCGGAGAATTTTTTCAATGCCAGCAAGATGGCACTGCTGGCGCTTTTCGTCGTCGTCGGCTTGGCCATGCCGATGGACTGGAGCCGCTTCGAGCCGCAGCAGTATGTTCCGCCGCTGGAGATCATCTCGGGCGCCATGATCATCTTCTTGAACTACGAGGGCTTCGAGCTCATCGCCAATGCCGGGCCGGACATCAAGAACCCCAGGAAGAGTCTGCCGATCGCCTACATCGGCGGCGTTGCGATCGCTATGGTCCTCTATGTGCTGATAACACTGGTCGTGCTGGGCCATATGGATTTCGCGGAGGTGGCCGAGCATTCCGACTATGCGCTTTCCGTCGCCGCCGATCGTTTCATGGGGACGAGCGGCTTCCTGATCGTGACTGCAGCCGCCCTCTTGGCAACGGCGTCTGCGATCAACGCGACCTTCTACGGCTCAGGGCGGCTCACCTACGTCATCGCCAAGTCGGGCGAATTGCCAGCGGAGCTGGAGCGCAGCATTCGCGGCCAGCCGCTGGAGGGCATGCTGATCTTTGCAGCACTGGCCCTCTATCTGGTGAACTTCCTGCCGCTCGACGCCATCGCCACCATGGGCAGCGCCGGCTTCCTCTTGATCTTCCTTGCCGTCAACCTGGCGAACCTCCGCCTGGCACGGCAGACGGAGAGCAAGGCCTGGATTTCGCTCGCCGGCGCGCTTGCCTGTGCCATCGCGCTGGCCGCCCTCTGCTGGCAAGTCTGGAAGGTGCCTGAGACGCGAGGCCACCTCTGGATCCTGGTGGCGATGATCGCCGCCTCGCTGGCAATCGAAGTCACCTATCGAGCGGCGACCAAGCGTCAAATCCACCTGAGACGCAGGGCGAGCGCGAAGAGCAGACCCCCGAGAGATAGGCGGTAGGGCAACTCCCGAAGAGAAGGGGCCGCCAGGTAAACACGCGCAACAAAATGGGTTGCACACTCAGCCAATCAAAAGCAAAGTCACCGGACCTAGTGGGGCTCCACAAGGGAGTATACCGTCTCAGTCGACTTCCTGCTTTAGAGTTGCGAGGTCTCCGATCAACAACGGATAGAGGAAGCAACCATGCCTGTTCTACGCATTGACCTGCCGAAGGGCCTCGGCGACGAGACCCTCGAGTCCGTGCGCCGTGCGGTCAAGGCAGCCGTGCTGACGACGCTCGCACCTAAGGAAGTGAAGTACGATTACGTCGCGGTCAGAGAGGTCGTGGCCGAGATCGGTGACGGCGTGCCGCTGGTCGAGGTCGACCTTCGGCCCGGCCGCGAGCCAGAGCGCAAGAAGGCCTTGGTGGATGCCATCGCCGCTGCGCTTCAGGAGCAGATCGGCGCTGCCCCGGAAGACCTCTACGTGCTGTTCCGAGAGACTTCGTCGGAAAATCACTATTGTGGCGGCGTGCCCCTGCCGGCCTGGGTGCCTGCCGACAGATAGACCCCGACATTCCTCCGGCGGCCGGGCACTACCGACTGATCGCGTCCCGCTTTGGTTCCTCCCCTTGCCATCAGCGATAGTTCGGGCAATTCTCCTTTAGCGGTTATGAGGAGGAGCGACATGCTACGCTGGGGTGCTGCTTGGCATAGGGGGCGAGGTTGGGTGCTCGGTGGCCTTGCGGCCGTTGGACTGGCCGCTTGCACGCCAACTCCGGACGACATCATTCGCCAGACCAATACGGCGGGGGCCCCACCCAGCGACCTCAGTACGTTCTTTAACTCCGAAGAACAGAAGGACCCGACGATCTGGACGGCCGATTATCTGGCGATCGAGATTTGCGGTACGACAAGCCAGAGCTGTATCGAATACGAGTCCGAATACCTGCCCCGCTTCTTCGACAAGCTCGGTACGGTTCGCTATTCTGAGCCTGTCAAGCGGCAGCTAACCGTAAACGCAAGAGTGGGTTACAGTTCCAAGAGCGGGATTGCCGAACGATGGCTGACCTGTTTCTCTCCAGAGGAAAGCGAAAGACTCTACTATTTTTATTCTAGGGACGGCAAACACGCGGCCGTCAATAGCAAGACAGATATCTTCAAGGGTGGGACGATATTCTATGTCGATCCAAATGACCCGAGGTACACCGAGGCTCTGGAGCGCTGCGGTCCTCTAACCAAAACGACGCGCATCGTTCTCCCCCCTGCATAAACCAGCGTCACCACAGGCATCGGAGCCCGGAGCTAACTAGCCCGGGCCCCTTTTGGCAAAAAGGCCTCCTTACTCGGCCGCCTCAGCCCGCGCCGCCCCTGTGGGGATCACCTCATAGCCCGGCTCCTCCGGCTCATCGTCGACCATCTGGGCCGGGAATCCGGGCGCCAGGATGGAGAGGCCGGTGGCGTCCTCCAGCCGCTTGACGATGTTGGGCGACCACTCGCGCGCGCCGTAGCGCGCCATGCCGTCCTTGAAGACCTCGATCAAGAGCGGCGAGACCTCCAGCGGCACGCCCGCGCGATCGGCCACGGACTGGAAAAGCCCGATGTCCTTCACCACCAGGTCCATGGTGAAGTTGATGTCGCGGGAGCCGTTCAGGATCACCTGGCTTTCGGTCTCGTGCACGAAGGAGGTGCCCGACGAAATGCGGATCGCCTCGAAGGTGGTGTTGAGGTCCATGCCGGCCGCCTTGGCCGTCACCATGGCCTCGCAAAGCGTGACGAGGTTGGCCGTCGCCAGATAGTTGGTCACCACCTTGAGCACGGAGGCGGAGCCGACCGGGCCGGTATGCAGGACGCGGCGCCCCAAGGTCGTCAGCACCGGCAGGGCGCGCTCGAAGGTCTCACGGGCGCAACCGGCGAAGATGGAGATGTTGCCCGTGGCGGCCCGGTGGCAGCCGCCGGACACTGGGCAGTCGATGGGGGCCGCTCCCTTGGCCTCGACCAAGGCCGCCATGCGCTTGACCTCGGCCTCGTCGGTGGTCGACATCTCGGCCCAGATCTTGCCGGAGGAAAGCCCGGCAAGCAGGCCGTCCTCGTCCTCCATCACCGCCGCACAGGCCGCCGGCGACGGCAGGCAGGTGATGACCATGTCGCAGGCCTCGGCCATCTCGCGCGGGCTGTCGGCCCAGCGAGCCCCCTGGTCGAGGAAGGGCTGGGCCGCGGCGCAATCCAGATCGCGAACGGTGAGGTCATAGCCGTTGCGCAGAATGCTGCCGGCGAGCTTGCCGCCGACATTCCCGAGGCCGATAAATCCGATCTTCATGACGGTCCCTTTCCACGGAAGGTGGCCTCAGCGGGCCATGGGTTTGCTTTGCAGGGCAGACTGCACGCATTCGCGGCGGCCGAAAACCGATCAAGCGACAAGGCTTCCGTCGGCTGCGACCTTGCGGACGTAATAGCCTCTGTCGCGCTGCTGGCGCCTGACGGCACCCAGCACCTCGGCATAGACCTCTCCCAGGCCGCGGTTCGGCCGCGGCAGCTGGTCCTTCACCAGAAGATGCAGCTTCGGCAGGTTGTAGAAGGGCACCAGCGGGAACATGTGGTGCTCGATGTGATGGTTCATGTTGAAGTAGAGGAAGCGCAGCAGCGGATTGAGGGTGAAGCTCCGGGTCGACTGGCGGTGGTCCTGCACGTTCATCGCCAGGCCGCTGTGCTGGGTCACCCGCATCAGGCCATAGACCGGTGCGCCGACGAAGCGCGGCAACATCAAAAGCACGAAGGGCATCCAGCTGGCGGCCAGGAGCGACCAGGCGATGATCGCCAGGTAGCTGGAGACATAGAGGCGCGACATCCAGCGAACCTTGCCCATCTCGTGCGCTGGAATGGCTGCCCGGATCGTCGGCTTGGCATAGCCGAAGCAGAAGCCCACCATCTCGAAGATGTAGCGATGGGTGTAGCCCAGACCGGTAAGCGCCACCAAGAAACGTCCCCAGCTCATGGGATTGGCCAGTATCAATTCACCGTCGCCTTTCTCGAAGGAGGTATGGCTGTGGTGGCTGGCGTGCACCCAGCGTACCGAGACCGGCTCCATCTGCACCATCCAGCCGGATAGGGCCAGGACCAGCTCGTTCAGCCAACGCCGCCGGAAGGGCGTGCCATGGCAGGTCTCATGCACCACCGAGGCGGCAAAGGCCCAGACGATCGAAAGACCGGCATAGGGCAGCAGCATCCACCAGCTGCCCCAGGTCACGGCAGACAGCAGGCCAAAGCCGATCAAGAGGCCGAAATAGATGGAGAAATGCCGGATCGCAGGGCCATCCTCCCGGCGCATCAAGGCCTTCAGGGCCTTGCGGTCGACAACGCAAAGAAACCAAGCGGACTTGTCACCGGCCATCGCGCCCTCCACAGCCCCCCCCCCGTGCTCCCACTGCTCCCGACTTTGAGCCTGCGCTTGCCAAAAGAAAAACGAATAAATAGGGTAAAAGCCCTAAAGAAAATTTGTGCGAACTGTGACTAGCTCCAGATGGCCTATCGCTTGCCGAATTTGATCTGGCTGCGCGCCTTCGAGGCCGCGGCGCGGCTCGGCAGCTTCACCGCGGCAGCAGGCGAACTCGGACTGACGCAGGCAGCCGTCAGCCATCAGATCAGATCGCTGGAGGGAACGCTCGGCTTCTCCCTCTTCATCCGGCGCGCCCGCACCTTGGAGTTGACCGAGATGGGGCGCGCCTATGTCCCCTCGGTGCGCAAGGCGATAGAAGACCTTGCCTATTCGACCCAAGGGCTCTTCGGTCCGCGCGTGCGCCGGCTGGTGACCTTGCGGGTCCCCATCTCGACAGCGGTGCTGTGGCTGGCCCCGCGGCTGAAGGCCTTTCGGTCCTGCCATCCCGATGTCTCCATCCGGCTGCTGTCGGCGATCTGGGCGGATGCGATCGCAGACGAGGAAATCGACATCGACATCAGGGTCGGCAGCGGTGCCTGGCCAGGCCACCAAGCCCGGCTGCTGTCGGAAGAAACGGTGATGGCGATCGCCGCCCCGGAGACGTCAGCTGAGATCTCGTCGGCCGCCGACCTCAGCACTCGGGAGTTGGTGCATATCCTGGGATTCCAGGACCAATGGGGCCGCTACTTCAAGAGCGCCGATCTTGCCTACGACCCGCGCAGTCCTGGAATCACGGTGGACACCTCGCTGGCCGCCGTCGAGATCGTCACGGCAGGTGGCGGCGTCGCCTTGGTGATGAAGCGCTTTGCGCTGGACCTTGCGGCCAGCGGCCGGGTCTCCCTACCCCTCGACCGCGAGATCCCTCTGGGACAAGCTCACTATCTCGTCAGCCCGGCAGAGCAGCGCCCTTTGACGGCCGAAGCCAACATCCTGCTTGACTGGATCGTCGAGGCCTTTGCCGACGGATCCGCGCACTAGAGCGGGACGGCGACCTCTTGCATCCAGGCCGCCATTAAAGCCGCGCCCCCTCCCCTGTTCGTTGTCTTCGCTCGCCTGCCATCCGGCCCTCGGGAAGGTCCGTCTTACCCGATAAATGCAGCGTCGTAGCCCAGTTCCCGCATCACCGGCACATGGGGAGACCCGCTGCCATCCAGGCAAGGCGCCAGGGCCGCCGGGCCCGATGCGGGATCGGCCAGGCAGGGCGTGATCGCGCCGATCCACCTCGGCCAGATCTCGATGCCGGCATGGATCGTCTGGGGATTGACCTCGACCCCGCCGTCTTTCGTAAGCCAGGTCTCAGGGGCTTCCAGGTCGTACTTCGGCCGAACCAGGCTGACGCTGGAGAGAACGACCTTGTCCTGGCTCCTGATCACACTGCTGACCTCGACAACGCTGAAGTCTTCGGAACCCGCCGAGTCACAGCCCTTGAATAGGATCGAGATCACCTCGGCATCGGAAGACCGGTTGATTTCAGCGATCGCATCGGCGTCGTAAGCAAAGATTTGGCCGTTCCCGCAGGCCGCGCTGTCCAAGTCTTCGAAGGCTTGCGCATTGACTGCGGCCAGAACCGCATCGGGCATGCCTTCGGGCCTTGGGCGCACGCTGATCGTGATCGACCCGGGCAAGCCCTCGAAGCTCGGGTTGGAGAATTCTGCGCGATAGAGGTGGGCGGTAGCGCCGCCGCCGGCATTGATTTCCTCGCCTCGCAAGGCGCCCGCGTCGGTCAGCGTCGGTGGCAGAAAGACGACGAAGCCATCGACAGGATTGGCGCTCGCACTGCCAGTCGTGTTTCCCGTGGTTTCACTCGTGGTCGTTCCCGTGCCTCCGGAACCGCCAGTGCAGCCGGCAAGGGCCATCACAAGGGCCACAAGAATGGATAGCTTTCGCATCGCTTCTCTAGCCTCTCCTTCGCCCGGACGGCTCAGATCGCCGCGTGCTGGCCGCCGTCCACCACGATCATCGCGCCGGTCATGTGCGAGGAGGCATCGGAGGCCAGCAAAAGCATGGGGCCGGTGAGTTCGCCGAGTTCGCCGAAGCGGCGCTGCGGAATTTTCTTGCGCAGGAGCTCGCCGACGGGGCCGGTCAAGGTCTCGCGGTTGATGTCGGTCTCGAAGTAGCCGGGGCAGAGCGCGTTCACCCGGATGCCGTGGCGCGCCCACTCGACGGCCAGGCTGCGGGTGAGGTTGACCACGCCGGCCTTGCTGGCGGCATAGGAGGCGAGTTCGCTGGCCCCTCCTAGAGAGATGATCGAGGCGACGTTGACGATGGCCCCGCCGCGTCCGCTGTCGACCATCACCCTGGCGGCGGCTTGCGCGACACGAAAGACCCCGGTGAGGTTGGTGTCCAGGACTCGCGCCCAGCTCTCTTCGCTGACGTCCAAGGCCTTTTCCGGAATGGCGATGCCGGCGTTGTTGATGACGCTGTTGAGTGCACCGAGCTCGGTCTCGATCTCGCGGAAGGCCTCCGCGACGCTGGCCGGGTCGGTGACGTCCAGCGGCACCGGCAAGGCGCGTCCACCACTGCCGCGGATGGTCTGGGCCAAGTCCTCCAATGCTGCGGTCCGCCTGGCCGCCAGCACCAGCTTGGCGCCGGCCCGCGCCAGCTCCAGGGCGAAGTGACGGCCGAGGCCCGACGAGGCGCCGGTCACCAGGGCCACCTTGCCCGCCATGTCGAAGGGATGGGTCATGGGCCTCAAAGGTCCTTGGCTTGCTGGCGCAGCACGAACTTTTGGATCTTGCCGGTCGAGGTCTTGGGCAGCGGGCCGAAGACCACCGTCTTGGGCACCTTGAAGCGGGCGATGGCGTTCTTGCAGTGCTCGATGATCTCCGCTTCGCTGGCTTCGGCCCCACGACGCAAGGTGACGAAGGCGCAAGGGCTCTCGCCCCAGGTGTCGTCCGGGCGGGCGACCACCGCGGCCTCCAGCACCTTGGGATGGCGGTAGAGCGCCTCTTCCACCTCCAGGCTGGAGATGTTCTCGCCGCCGGAGATGATGATGTCCTTCGAGCGGTCCTTCACCTCGATGTAGCCGTCGGCGTGGCGCACCGCGAGGTCGCCGGTATGGAACCAATCGCCGGCGAAGGCCTCGGCCGTCGCCCGCGGGTTCTTGAGATAGCCCTTCATCACCGTGTTGCCGCGCAGCATGATCTCGCCGATGGTCTCGCCGTCCCACGGCGTGTCGGCCATGCTCTCCGGGTTCTTGACCGTGGCGCCGTCCAAGGTGGGATAGCGGGCCCCCTGACGCGCCATCATCGCGGCGCGTTCGCTCAGGTCCATCCGGTCCCAATCATGCTGCCAGTAGCAGGCCGTCGCCGGGCCATAGACCTCCGTCAGGCCATAGGCATGGATGATGGAGAAGCCCTGCTCCTCCATTGCCTTGATGATCGCACTGGGCGGCGCGGCACCGCCGGTCATGACCTTCACCGGGCCGGCCAAGGGGCGCTTGATCGCCTCCTCCGCGGTGGCCAGCATGTTGACCACGATCGGGGCGCCGCAGAGGTGCGTCACGCGCTCGGCCTCCAGCAGCTGGAAGATCAGGGCCGGATCCACCTTGCGCAGGCAGACGTGAGTGGCCGCCGCCGAGGTCACCGCCCAGGTGAAGGTCCAGCCGCAGCAGTGGAACATCGGCAAGGTCCAGAGATAGCGACTCTGGCCCGTCAGCCCGAAGGTCATGCGGTTGCCCATGGCGTTCAAGGCGGCGCCGCGGTGATGGTAGACGGCGCCCTTGGGGTTGCCGGTGGTGCCGGAGGTGTAGAGCAGGCAGATCGACTGCCACTCGTCCGCCGGCTCGCTCGCTTCGAAGGTCGGATCGCCTTCGCCCAGGAAGGTTTCGTAGTCCACCTCGCCCAGCAACTCGCCGCCTTCGGCCAGGGGATCGTCGATGTCGATCACCGTGATCGGACGCTGCAGCTGCGCCAAGGCCGGCTTCACCGCGGGCGAGAGCTCCTTGTCGGTGATCAGGACCTGGGCCTCGCCGTGTTCCAGGACGAAGGCGATGGCGGCCGGGTCTAGGCGCGTGTTGATGGGATTGAGGATACCGCCCGCCAGGGGCACGCCATAGTGTGCCTCCAACAAGGCCGGCACGTTGGGCGCCATGACGGCAACCGTCTTGCCGGGCCCGATCCCGCGCCGCTTCAAGGCCGAGGCCAGCCGCCGGGCGCGGGTGTAGAACTCGGCATAGGTGAAGCGGCTATCGCCATGCACCACCGCCGTACGCTCTGGATGCACGAAGGCGCTGCGGCGCAGGAAAGTGAGCGGCGTCAGCGGTGCGAAGTTCGCCGTCCGTCGCTCCAGGCCCTGCTCAAAGATGCTTTGCTGTTGGGTCATGGTCTCCAGACGATAGTCTTTGGAATGGCTGCCTGTCGGCCCCTATATTGGTGAGCGCTATGGTGACGAGGCCGGCGCGCCGGGGTCAAGCGGCAAGACGGACGCCCGCCCCCAAAGGAGAGGGGTTCCATGCGCATAGAGATTTTTTCAGACACCATTTGCCCTTGGTGCTTGATCGGCAAGCGGCGCTTGGCGCGGGCTTTGGCCGAGCAGCCGCAGCCGGACCTGGAGATCACCTGGCGTGCCTTTCAGCTCAACCCCTCCATGCCGCCCGCCGGTATGGACCGGCAGCGCTATCTGGAGCTGAAGTTCGGTGGCGCCGAGAGAGCGGCTACCGTCTATGAGCCGATCAAGCAGGCCGGACGCAGTGAGGGCATCGCCTTTGCCTTCGACAAGATCACGCGCACACCCAACACGCTGAACTCCCACCGCTTGCTGCGCTATGCCCAGGCGCGCGGCCAGGCGGCGGGCGACGCCACGCTGGAGGCGCTCTTCGCCTCCTACTTCTTCGACGGCGGCGACATCGGCGAGCTGGATCACCTGGCCGAGCTTGCCGCCGGGGCCGGCCTCGACCGGGACGAGGTGCTGTCCTATCTGGAAAGCGATGAGGATCGCGCCGGCGTGGCCGCCGAGGACGCGCGGGCGCGCGAGATCGGCATTCAGGGCGTGCCCACCTACATCTTCGATGGCAAGTACGTGCTGTCGGGCGCCCATCCGCCCGAGGTCCTCTTCCGCCTCTTCGATCTGGTAAACGGCAAGGAGCCGGCTGAACTCGACGGTTGAGGGCGCCCAGCAACCAACATCACCGAGGAGCAGGGACCCTACGGCGCTTTGAAAGGCGCGGTATCCCAGTCCAACCCTTCGCCCGGACGATCCTTCGGTGGCTGCGACTGACGCTCAAGCCAGGCATTGACGAACAGGCTCTCCGCTTCGCTTATCGTACCCCTTAGCGCATCTGCGTCAGAACGAGTCCTGATCACCTGCACACCAGCCTTGCGGAGATCGACATCGTCCGGGTTCCCAGAGCAAAGCAAGATATGAGGTGATGCAACCTGAGTAATCTTGCTACACGCTTTTAGGACACGCCGGCTCTTGTCTTCATTTCCATGCAAAACTGCGAGAAACTCCATTTGTATACCCTTAGGCTCAGGCTAATCTGGGATGTCATGGGAGGCCATTGAATCCCAGATGATATGGGGTCTGGCTGCACATCGTCCAAGCATTGGATCGCATGATGCAGCTGACACCACCGCCCGGGGCACAGTTCGCGCAATTGCTGTTCGGCCGATCGAAGTGCCCCCAAGACCCGCCGCAATTGCACCCTGAGGCAGCATACTCGTCGGGCGCGTTGAAGATGTGGCCCGTTTCGTGAGCAAACACGCGGTCGATGTTTTCAGGCCCCCAACCATCGTTTTCGTAGTGCATCACCAATCTCGGGCCGCCAAGGCTGGCATAGGCGAAATGCCAAAGCCGATACTTGGTGAAAAACGCAACATAGGCCCATTGCGTGGAGAGAGAGGAGCGCAGGTGTTCGGCATGGGCCCGCACGCCAGATATGCCGCTGTCATAGCCCATCTGGGCCAAGGCCGCATCCCGCCAGGGCGCTTCGAAGGCCTCGTAGCCTTGGCCATTCGTGGTGTCAGGCACATTGACCGTCAGGACCTGAATATCATGAACAAAGGTCACATCCTGGGCGGGCGACTGTGCGCCGAGCCAGGAAAGACCGTTCTGCATCTCCGCGACGACTTTGGTCTGCTCTGCCTGTGAGAAGCTGAGATGCGATTGGACACCCGAAACAATGACCAGGCCGACCGCGATGTTGCCCGTCATGCGCCGGGAGAGAGGTGCCGGCGCAGCCTCCGCATCCGGCCCGGCTTCGCCAAGGATCTCATTCGGCGGATGAATTGGCTGCGGCCCCTCCGCATCCTCGACACTCCAGGAGCGGTCTTGATAGGCACGCTCACTCTTCGCTGCGGCATATCCAGCGGAACTGCGCGCTGATATCGCCTCCGCCCCAAGCTGCTCTGTCGGCGTCATCCGCCGGGGGGCGGCGCGGCCGACGCAACGACGATGGCTTCAGGAGAAGCCGCAGGCGCGTTGACGATGGCCAAGCGCCCATAGCGATGCAGTACGGAAGCGCCAGGGATCTCTGGGCTTGCGGCCGCCATCGCCGGGTCGATCGCGAATCGAGCGAACTCGCTGGTGTTCAAGTCTCCAGTCATTTCATGCCTCCCTCTGTGCAGGTGCCGATCGCAGAACCCGCAAAAGATGCATAACATCTTTGCGCTATTCGGAAAGGTTACCACAAACGGAACCATCTGGGAATAGGCAGCTCGCAGGCAGATAGGCGGACGCAAAGTGATTGCCGGTGGTGTTGAAGCTCAGCGGCTTTCCAGGGCCAGCCAGGCAAGGCTCAGCCCGAACGCGGCTCCTCCGCTCTCCCGCGTGCGAAACTGACCCTCGATCGCAAAGAGGTTCTTGCCGATGCAGGCTCTTGGAGCAATGACGGCTCCTGGAAGGCTCAGCCGCAGTCCGGTGACGCTCGCGAGGCCGCAAGTCTGGTACGCGGTCTCCACGGCAAAGAGGCTCAGCCGAAGAAGAAGTGCTCCGCCGAGAGGTCCGCGACCTCCAGTTCGGCCAAGGTAATGGTCTGCATGTCCGCGTCGAGGCCGGCGGCTGCCCCGATATCCAGGAACGCGCCGTCGGCACTGTCGGATGCGAAAGCCATGACGGCATCGAAATCAAGGGCGTGGCCGGCAAATCCGGTGAGGTCCATCACGTCGAGGTCGACCTGGAAATCGCCGATGCTGTCCAATCCGAAGTCCAGGCCGAAGACGAAGGTGTCCGCTCCGAAAACGACGGTCTCATCGAAGCTGGGCTCTTCGAACATGAAGGCATCGCCGATCAGGACGTCGTTCCCCCCGCCGCCGGTCAGCACGTCGTTGCCGAAGGTGATCACGCCAGCTATCGGTTGATCGATCAGCAGCTCGCCTGCCTGATAGATGTCGCCGACGATGAAGTCTGCGCCATCGCCGCCTTCCAAGGTGTCGTCACCCAGGACGAAGGGGTTGTCCAGCCATTCCTGAAAGCGGTTGTACTCGAAGACGAACTCGTTGACGTCGCCGATCAGCAGGTCGTCGCCGCCCTTGGTCATCAGCAGGTCGTCGCCGAAGTGCCATAGGTTGTTCTCGAAATAGGCGACGCTGTCGACGTCTAGGTCACCGGTCGTGTTGGCTCTGACGCGGCCGTGTCCGTTCTCCAGGTCGCTCTGCTGGTTATCGATGTCGCGATCGAGCCCGCCGGTATGGTTGAAGAAGAGGTCGACGTCGCCGATGGCAACGTCCCGCTCGCCGCCGCCGACCAGCTTGTCGTCGCCGAACAGGAACTCGTTGTCGGTAAAGTAGACCGACGCGGAGGCAAAGGCCGTGGCGTTGGCCGTTGCAACACCGGTTCCGCCATCGGCTTCGGCGTCGGCATTGGTCACGGCACTGGAAAAAGCGGACCCGCCTATGGCGATGGTTTCAAGCTCGTCGACGTCGCCGACCAATCGGTTCTCGCCCCCGCCGCCAAAGAGCTTGTCGTCCCGAACTCCAGTCTGTTGGACAGCACGCTTGCCTCGGCGAGCGCCTTAGCATCGGTGACGCTTGCGGCGGTGGCCGACGGTATGCCTTGATTGCCGAGATCGAACACACGGCCCGTAGATTGAGCGAGCGCAGACGTCGTTGTCGTAGCCTGCGCAGTACCGCCCAGTGCAGACAACGACACCTTCTCGGCATCGCCGGTCAGGTGATCGTCATCGGTGCCGCCGTGAAGCTTGTCGGATCCGAAAGCGAGCCAAGTGTCCTGCAGCGTTGCCGAGGAATCGCTGTGTGCCGTAACGCTTGAAAATGCAGTCGCTTCATTCGAGACGGTGACTTGAGGCGGTTTTAGGCCCGGATCGCTGGCGAGCGCCGTGGCGACGGCATTGGCGACGGCACTGGCGTCGCCGCCCTCCGCAATCAAGCTGACCTCGAAGCTGTCGCCGACGATCCTGTCGTTGTCAGAGCCGCCCCTTACCTCGTCATCGCCGAAGACGGCCGAGTTGTCGATGACCTTGGCCAAGGATTCGACGATCGAACTCTTCAAGGCCGAGGAAGAGGATTCGCTCTCACCTTCGACACGGGCCTCGCTGTCGAACGACAGAGAAAGATCGACATTGCCGCCCTCGGCAGCAAAGGCGAAGCGCTTGAACTCACCGGCCAACTCATCGTCGCCCTTGCGACCCTTGATAAAGTCATCGCCGTAGAAGGCGTCGTTGCCTTGAACCAACGCCAGGCCCTTGAGGGAGCCCAGCAGGTCGACCATGACCTCGGATTGCTCACCCTCGCCCGCCACCGCCGACGCGAAGAACTCCGCCAGGATGCTTAGCTCGCCGCCGAGTGCGGCCGCCAAGAGGCTGTCCGTTTGACCGAATTCGTAGGAATCGCCGGTCAGGCAGTCGTCCTCGTCGCTGCCGAACCTGTTGTTGTCAGGCAGGACTGCAACGGTATCGAGTATGCTGGCCTCAATCTCCTCGGCCATCTCATCGGAAAAGATGAATGGCTCTCCCGTGGAGGCGAAGCTCTCGTTCCACGAGCCGGCGAAGTCTTCGGTAACTGCCAAAAATGTCGACGTGCTGTCGCTATCGTCGAGAAGACCGCTCACGCTCATCTTGCGTCCCCAATGCCATGGATGCCGTCGACCTCGGTCTGCGTTTCTGACCCAGTTCGCCGTCCAGGTCAACCCATAGGTGAGTCAAGCCTCTGTTACCTTGAAGGATACTGCTAAGTTCTCTATTTGAGTTCTGCAAAAGATACTCCTGCCTGTTTCCTTTTACGAGTTTCATCCAGCACAACATCACGCTTTAGAGAGAAAGCATTATCAAGTCACTAGAAGTTGAATTTAACGCAATAGGCTTGCATATCCCAAGGTGAACCGCCGTTCAGACCGGATCATGCACGCAGCGTCGAGCTTTAACAAATAGTTGAATCCGGGCGCGGCGCTATGCTCGTGAGACAGCACTCCTCTCGTGAACGACGCCGGCAAAGCGATTAGCGTGACAGGCCCAAATCCGATCCAGTCCAATGGCGAGAGCATAGTTGCTTTCGCGCGAAGCCGTCAAATTAACCGTTGGGCCCGATGGTGAAGCCTAACGCAATGGCGGAGCCCCTTTGAACGGGGGCGAACTCGGCAACCGGTTATAGGCGCCCGACACACGCTAGCGCCGCGTCAAGGTGCGCGACACGGCATCCTGCCAGCCGGCATAGCGGGCATTTCGCGTAGCCTCGTCGAGGTCCGGCTCGAAACGGCGGTCAAGCGCCCAGGTCTCTGCGAACTCGGCTTGATCCGGATAGAGTCCAACATGCATTCCAGCCAGCCAAGCGGCACCCAGAGCCGTCGTCTCCGCCACCTGCGGACGGTCAACCGGAGCGCCCAGGGTATCCGAGAGGTACTGCATGGCCGTGTCGGAGGCCGTCATGCCGCCGTCGACCCGCAAGACGGTGGCCGCGCGCTCGGCTTCCGGCCAGTCCCGCCACATGGCCTCCAGCAAGTCGCGGCTCTGGTAGGCAACGCTCTCCAAGGCCGCGCGTGCGATCTCGGCCGGGCCGGTGGCCCGGGTGATGCCGAACATGGCGCCCCGCGCTTCGGCGTCCCAATGGGGAGCGCCGAGGCCGGTGAAGCCCGGCACCAGATAGAGCTGCTGATGGGGATCGGCCTTGGCCGCCAGGGCCTGCACCTCCTTGGCCTCACGAATGATCCCCAGCTGATCGCGCAGCCACTGCACACGGCGCCGGCGATAAAGATCGATCCCTCTAGGGCATAGACTGTGCGGCCGCCCAGGCGATAGGCGATGGTCGTCAGAAGACGGTTGGTCGAGGTGACCGCGCTGCCGCCGGTGTTCAAGAGCGCAAAGCAGCCGGTGCCGTAGGTCGACTTCACCATGCCCGGCTGGAAGCAGGCCTGGCCGATGGTGGCAGCCTGCTGATCGCCGGCGACACCGGTGATGCGCAGCGCCTTGCCGAAAAGGCCGGCTTCGGTGGTGCCGAAGTCGGCGGCGCAATCCTTCACCTCCGGCAGCAGCGCCGCGGGCACCCGGAAGATCTCCAAGAGCTCTTCGTCCCAGCGGCCTTCGCGGATGTTGTAGAGCAGGGTGCGCGATGCGTTGGTGGCATCGGTGGCGTGCGACCTGCCGCCGGTCAGGCGCCAAATAATCCAGCTGTCGACCGTGCCGAACAGCAACTCGCCCCGTTCGGCCTTGGCTCTTGCGCCCTCGACCTGGTCCAGCATCCAGGCGATCTTGGTCGCGCTGAAGTAGGGGTCGAGCAGCAAACCAGTCTTGGCCGTCACCTGCGGCTCCAGCCCCCGCTCCTTCAGTTGCTGGCAAAGCGAGGCCGTGCGCCGGTCCTGCCAGACAATGGCCTTGTGGATCGGCTGGCCGCTGTCGCGGTCCCACACCAAGGTCGTCTCGCGCTGGTTGGTGAGTCCCACCGCAGCGACCTGGCTTGGCTCCGTGTCGGCCTGCGCCAAGGCCTGGCGGCAGGTGGCGAGCGTCGTGGTCCAGAGATCCTCCGGATCATGCTCGACCCAGCCCGAATCGGGAAAAGTGCTGCGGGAACTCCTGCTGCCCCACGGCGGCGATCTTGAGCGCGGAATCGAAGAGGATGGCACGGCTGGAGGTGGTGCCCTGGTCGATGGCGAGGACGTAGTCTGTCATGCCGCGATGCTAGCCGCTTTCGCCGACGGCGCAAAGAGAAGGGGCCGGAGAGCGGCATGCCCTCCGGCCCCAGGTCGTTTGGGAGAGCGTTGCGCTTAGTTGGCGCGCGGTGCCGCTGCCCAGGTCTTCAAGAGCTCGTCATAGTCGACGGTGACGGCCTGTGGCTTCTCGTTCTCGAGCTTGGCCTTGGGCGCGCCCGGCTGGTTCAGCCAGTGGCTGGGGTCTTGCGGCTCGTTCAGCTTGGGCCCGCAGTCACCCTGCACGCCGGCCCGCTCCAGGCGCTCCAGCACCTTGTCCTGGGCCTCGGCAAGCGCGTCCATCGCCTCTTGCGGGGTCTTGGCGCCCGAGGAGGCATCGCCGATGTTCTGCCACCAGAGCTGCGCCAGCTTGGGATAGTCCGGCACGTTGGTGCCGGTCGGAGTCCACTGCAGGCGGGCCGGCGAGCGATAGAACTCGATGAGGCCGCCCAGCTTGGGCGCACGCTCGGTAAAGGAGGGATCCCAGATGTCGCTCTCACGGATGAAGGTGAGGCCGACGTGGCTCTTCTTCAAAGAGACCGTCTTGGAGACGGTGAACTGGGCGTAGAGCCAGGCCGCCTTGCGGCGGTCGACCGGGGTCGACTTCATCAAGGTCCAGGAGCCGGCGTCCTGATAGCCGAGCTTCATGCCCTCTTCCCAGTAGGAGCCGCGCGGCGAGGGCGCCATGCGCCACTTCGGCAGGCCGTTCTCGTCGACCACCGGCAGGCCTTCCTTGACCATGTCAGCGGTGAAGGCGGTGTACCAGAAGATCTGCTGGGCGATCGCACCCTGCGCCGGGACCGGGCCGGACTCGGAGAAGGTCATCCCCGCAGCCGCCGGCGGGGCATACTCCTTCAGCCAGTCGACGTACTTGGTGACCGAGTAGACGGCGGCCGGGCCGTTGGTGGCACCGCCGCGCGCGACAGAGGAGCCGACCGGACGGCAGCCCTCGACGCGGATGCCCCATTCGTCGACCGGCAGGCCGTTGGGGATGCCCTGGTCGCCGGCGCCGGCCATGGAGAGCCAGGCGTCGGTGAAGCGCCACCCCAGCGAGGGGTCCTTCTTGCCGTAGTCCATGTGGCCGTAGACGGTCTCGCCGCCTATCTGGCCCACGTCCTTGGTGAAGAACTCGGCGATGTCCTCGTAGGCCGACCAGTTGACCGGCACGCCCAGGTCATAGCCGTACTTCTCTTTGAATTTCGCCTTCATGTCCGGGTCGGTGAACCAGTCGTAGCGGAACCAATAGAGGTTCGCGAACTGCTGGTCGGGGAGCTGGTAGATCTTGCCGTCCGGGCCGGTGGTGAAGGAGATGCCGATGAAATCGCCGATCTCCAGCGTCGGGTTGGTGACCTCGGCGCCTTCGTTGCCCATCCAATCGCTCAGCGGCACGATCTGCTGATAGCGGAAGTGCGTGCCGATCAGGTCGGAATCGTTGATGTAGGCGTCATAGATGTTGCGGCCCGACTGCATTTGCGTCTGCAGCTTCTCGACCACGTCGCCCTCGCCGATCAGGTCGTGGTTGACCTTGATGCCGGTGATCTCAGTGAAGGCCTTGGCCAGCACCTTGGCTTCGTACTCATGGGTGGTGATGGTCTCGGAGACGACGTTGATCTCCATGCCCTTGAAGGGTTCGGCGGCCTTGATGAACCACTCCATCTCCTTCATCTGCTCGTCCTTGGAGAAGGTCGAGGGCTGGAACTCGTCGTCCACCCACTTCTTCGCCGCCTCCATATCGGCGGCTGCCGGCCCGCCCAGGCCGATCAGCAGCGCGAATGCAGAGGCAGTCGCCATGACGCGAAGTCGTTTCATTCCTTGGTCCTCCCTATGGATCCCAACTCGCAAAAAGACACCCCGTCCGGGATGGACGGAGCCACAGACGTCACACCCAGCGGAAGACCGCGGCGGCGTAGACGAGTGACACACCAAGCCCGCCCCACAAGGGCGGCCCGAAGGCCGCCAGCCAGGCGAGACAGATGAAAGCAGTCCCCAGAAGCGACACAAAAAGACGGTCGCCGGGGGTGGTGGCAAAGCGCAGAATGCCGACGCGCGGCGCCTGCGGAGAGAGGGCCGCCCACAAGGTCATCACCACCAGCACGAGGAAGATCGCCAGAAAGAAGCCGCCTGTCGCCCAGGTCCAGGCCATCCAATCGAGATTCATGGACTTGCCCTCCCCTAGACCCGGCCCAGGGCGAAGCCCTTGGCGATGTAGTTCCGCACGAACCAGATGACCAAGGCGCCGGGGATGATGGTGAGCACACCGGCGGCCGCCAGCACGCCCCAGTCCAAGCCGGAGGCGGAGACGGTGCGGGTCATGGTGGCCGAGATCGGCTTCGCGTTGACGCTGGTCAGCGTGCGCGCCAGCAGAAGTTCCACCCAAGAGAACATGAAGCAGAAGAAGGCGGCGACGCCGATGCCGCTGGCGATCAGCGGCATGAAGATCCGCACGAAGAAGCGCGGCCAGGAATAGCCGTCGATGTAGGCGGTCTCGTCGATCTCCTTCGGCACGCCCGACATGAAGCCCTCCAGGATCCAGACCGCCAAAGGCACGTTGAAGAGGCAGTGCGCGAGCGCCACGGCAATGTGCGTGTCGAACAGGCCGATCGAGGAATAGAGCTGGAAGAAGGGCAGCGCGAAGACGGCCGCCGGCGCCATACGGTTGGTCAGGAGCCAGAAGAAGAGGTGCTTGTCGCCGAGGAAGCGATAGCGCGAGAAGGCATAGGCCGCAGGCAGGGCCACGGAGACCGAAATCACCGTGTTCATAACCACATAGATGATGGAGTTGATGTAGCCTGAGTACCAGGATGGGTCGGTGAATATCACCATGTAGTTGGCCAGGGTCGGCTGGGTTGGAAAGAGCGTGAAGGTCGAGAGGATCTCGTCGTTGGTCTTCAGGCTCATGTTCAAGAGCCAATAGATCGGCAGCAGCAGGAACAGCAGATAGGCCGTCATGACGAGCCCGGGACGGGTGATCCGAAAGCCGCCGCTCATTGGCCCTTCTCCCCACGCGGCTGATCCACGCCGACGTTGGTCATGACCGTGTAGAAGACCCAGGACAGCAGGAGGATGATGAGGAAGTAGACCAGCGAGAAGGCCGCCGCCGGCCCCAGGTCGAACTGCCCGATGGCCATCTTCACCAGGTCGATGGAGAGGAAGGTGGTCGAGTTACCGGGCCCGCCGCCGGTGACCACGAAGGGCTCGGTGTAGATCATGAAGCTGTCCATGAAGCGCAGCAGAATGGCAATCAGCAAGACCCGGTTCATCTTCGGCAATTCGATGTAGCGGAAGACCTTCCAGCGGCTGGCACCATCGATGCGGGCGGCCTGGTAGTAGGCCTGGGGAATGGAGACCAGGCCGGCATAGCACAGCAAGGCCACCAAAGAGGTCCAGTGCCAGACGTCCATGACGATGACCGTCAGCCAGGCCGCCAGCCAATCCTGGGTGTAGTTGTAGTCGATACCCAGAGCGTTCAGGGTCGCGCCCAGCAAGCCGATGTCGACCCGCCCGAAGATCTGCCAGATGGTGCCGACCACGTTCCAGGGGATCAGCAAGGGCAAGGCCATCAGCACCAGGCAGAGGGACACCGTCCAGCCGCGCTTGGGCATGGAGAGCGCGACGATGATGCCGAGCGGCACTTCGATGCCGAGAATGATGAAGGAGAAGATGAACTGCCTGAGCAAAGCGTTGTGGAAGCGTTCGGAGGATAGGATCTGCTCGAACCACTCCAGGCCGGCCCAGAAGAACTGATTGTTGCCGAAGGTGTCCTGGATCGAATAGTTCACGACGGTCATCAGCGGGATGACGGCGCTGAAGGCGACCAGCAGCACCACCGGCAGGACCATGAACCAGGCGCGGTGGTTGACCGTCTTATCCATCAGAGCGCGCTCCCCTCGACCAACCAGCCGTCGGCGTAGACGTTGACGTGGCCCGGATCGAAGCGCACGCGGGTCATCTCGGCGTTCAAGGATGCGCCCTCGGTCACGATGACGTTGATCTCCTGGCCATGGAAATCGGCGCGCACGATGCGGTGACGCCCGACGTCCTCGATCCGCTTGATGGTGACCGGCAGGCCGTCGCCCTCGCCGGTCAGGGACGCGAACTCCGGCCGGACGCCGATCTCTACTTTTTCCGTATTGAGCGCGTCATAGGCGCGGCCCAGCGGCAAGGCGGTCTCGCCCAAGCGGGCCACGCTCCCCTCTATCCTGGCCGGCAAGACGTTCATGCCGGGCGAGCCGATGAAATAGCCGACGAAGGTGTGCTGCGGGCGTTCGAAAAGGTCTTCCGGGGCGCCGATCTGAACGACTTCTCCGTCGAACATGACCACCACCTCGTCGGCGAAGGTCAGCGCCTCGGTCTGGTCGTGGGTCACATAGATCATGGTGTGGGTGAACTCGCGGTGCAGTGCCTTCAGCTGCGTGCGCAGCTGCCACTTGAGTTGCGGGTCGATCACGGTCAGCGGCTCGTCGAAGAGGATGGCGGCCACGTCCTCGCGCACCATGCCGCGGCCCAGCGAGATCTTCTGCTTGGCGTCGGCGGTCAAGCCCCGCGCCTTGCGCTTCAGCGATCCGGTGAGGTCCAGCATTTCCGCGACGGCCCGAACGCGCGCATCGACGGCGGCGGCATCGGCCCCGCGATTGCGCAATGGGAAGGCCAGGTTGTCGAAGACCGTCATGGTGTCGTAGACGACCGGGAACTGAAAGACCTGGGCGATGTTGCGCTGCTCGGTCGCCAGCTCGGTCACGTCGCGCTCACCGAAGAGCACGCGGCCTTCCGATGGCGTGATCAGGCCCGAGATGATGTTGAGCAAGGTGGTCTTGCCGCAGCCCGAGGGCCCCAAAAGCGCATAGGCCTTGCCGTCCTCCCAGGCGTGGTCGATGCGCTTCAAGGCATAGTCCTCGGCCCCCTTGGGATGAGGCAGGTAGGAGTGCGCCAAGTTGGATAGCGTGATGCGTGCCATGATCCCGCCTCCTCAGGCCGCTGCCGCGTAGGCGGCCGTGGCGACCAGACCGCCCGCTTCGTCGAAGAAATAGAGGTGAGCCGGATCTACAAAGACCTCGATGGCCTGCCCCACGGCGGGCGCGCGGACACCGTGGACCAGGGCAATCCAGCGATCCTTGCCATAGTCCAGGTGCACGAAACTCTCCGAACCGGTGAGTTCGGTGATCGCCACCTGCGCGGTGAAGGAGAGGGCTTCGCCCGCCGGCCGCTCGATGGTCAGGTGATTGGCCCGGAATCCCGCCCGATAGCGTCCGTCCGGCAAAGCGCCGACAGCGCCCAACGCGGGCGAAGACTGCTCCGCCCTGTACACCATGTGCCCCCCGCTCTTGGTGAACTCCAGGAAGTTCATCGGCGGGTCGGAGAAGACGCTGGCGGTGGTCGCATCGCCGGGCTGGCGATAGACCTGCGGCGTCGGCCCGAACTGAGTCACCTTCCCTTCCCATAGGGTCGCCGTATTGCCGCCCAGCAGCAAAGCCTCGTGCGGCTCGGTGGTGGCATAGACGAAGATGGCGCCCGCTTCCTGAAAGAGCCGCGGAATCTCGGCGCGCAGCTCTTCGCGCAGCTTGTAGTCCAGGTTCGCCAGCGGCTCGTCCAGGAGGATGAGCTCGGCGCCCTTGACCAAGGCGCGGGCCAAGGCGGTGCGCTGCTGCTGCCCGCCGGACAGCTCCAAGGGCTTGCGCTGCAAGAGCGGCGTCAGCTTGACCAGCTCGGCGGCGTCTTCGACCTTCCGGCGTATCTCCTTGCGCGCCAAGCCCTGCAAGCGCAGAGGCGAGGCAATGTTCTCGAAGACGCTGAGCGTGGGGTAGTTGATGAACTGCTGATAGACCATGGCGACCTTGCGGTCCTGGACCCGCCGCCCGGTCACGTCCTCGCCGTCCCAAAGGACCTTGCCGCTGCTTGGCCGGTCAAGGCCGGCCATCAGTCGCATCAGGCTGGTCTTGCCCGAGAGCGTCGGCCCCAAGAGCACATTCAGGCTGCCGCGCTGCAGGGTGAGGGTCGTCGGATGGATGTGGGTGCGGCCATCCACCAGCTTCGACACGCCGTCCAGGGTCAAGGTCATCGCCGCCCCCTTAGGCCGCAGCCTGACGGCCCGGGCGGTTGGCCTGCATCCAGGCATCCAGCTCGCCCGCCTCGTCGGCCGTCACTCTGAGCCCCAGCTTGGAGCGCCGCCAGAGCACGTCTGCCGCCACGCGCGCCCACTCTTCGCGCATGAGATAGCGTACCTCCCTCTCATAAAGCCCGCCGCCGAAAGCGCGGCCCAGGGCTTCCCTTTGGTCGGCCTCGCCCAGCAGCTGCCAGGCGTCGGTGCCGTAAGCGCGAATGAGACGGCGTTGCTCGGCTGCGGTCAAGAAGGGATAGTCCTGGCCCAGCTTGCGCATGAGGTCGGCAGCGGCGGTCGCTTCGAAGTCTCCGCCCGGCAAGGCTGCACTTGCCGTCCAGCTGCCCTTGAGTCCGGGATAGTAGGGCTGCAGCTTGGCCATGACCGCTTCCGACAGCTTGCGGAAGGTGGTGATCTTGCCGCCGAAGACATTGACGACCGGCAGCGCGCCATCGTGCTCATCGAGCGTCAAGAGATAGTCTCGCGTGGCCGCCTGTGCCTTGGCGGTGCCATCGTCATGCAAGGGTCGCACGCCGGAATAGGTCCAGACCACCGACTCGCGCCGCACCGGCCTTTCGAAATAATCGGAAACCGACCGGCAGAGGTAGTCGATTTCGCTTTCGGTGCAGACGGCATCGGCCGGATCGCCCTGGTGATCCTGATCGGTGGTACCGACCAGAGTGAAGTCCTCTTCGTAGGGAATGGCGAAGCATATCCGGCGATCGGAGTTCTGAAAGATGTAGCAGCGATCATGGTCGTAAAGGCGTTCCGTCACGATGTGGCTGCCGCGCACCAGCCGTATCTTGGCGCCCGAGTTGGCACGGAGCCGGTTATGGATCACCTCGTCGACCCAAGGGCCGGCGGCGTTGACCAGGCCGCGCGCGCGAATCTCGTACTGCTGGCCTTGCTCCTCATCCTCGATGGCGACCAACCAGGTGTCGCCATCGCGCTGGGCCGAGAGGCAGCGAGCGCGGGTCGCCACCTTGGCGCCCATGCGCGCTGCATCGCGGGCGTTCAGCACCACCAGGCGCGCATCCTGCACCCAGCAGTCCGAGTACTCGAAACCGATTCGGAAGTCCGACTTCAGGGGCTTGCCGGCCTCGTCGCGGCGCAGATTGAGCCGACGCGTTCCCGGCAAGAGCTTGCGGCCACCCAAGTGGTCATAGACGAAAAGCCCCAGCCGCAGGAACCAAGCCGGACGCAGGCCCTTGTGATGCGGCAGAACGAAGCGCAGCGGCCAGACGATGTGAGGGGCCGCGCGCAGCAAGACCTCCCGCTCCCTCAGCGACTCTCTGACCAGCCGGAACTCGAGGTGCTCCAGATAGCGCAAGCCGCCATGGATGAGCTTGGTGCTGGCCGACGAGGTCGCCTGTGCCAGGTCACCCTGCTCGCAAAGGAACACCGACAGGCCGCGACCGGCTGCGTCGCGGGCGATTCCGCAGCCATTCACGCCGCCGCCGATGATGGCAAGATCGTAGACTTGCTGAGCCGTCAAGACTGGCCCTTCCCCAAAATTCGCGGCTCTTGGCCGCGCGGCCGGCAGGACATCCGGCAACGCTCCCCATATGCTTTCGCTTTTTTTCGCTCTTGTCAAGAGCATGCGCGAATTCCGTGGAAATTTGGGTCATATGTGCGAGAATTTCATATATTCCGCCATATCGACCTACATTCCTTCGTTGCGAAAGATGAATGAACCTCTCCGCTTGACAGCTCGGCGAGGCTAAAAAAGAGTAGAGGCCTTCGCCGTCGGCTGGTTCGGCGCAATGCAGAAAGAGCGAGGCCGGATGGATCGATGCCGCTAGCTTTTCGCCAACAAGAGATCGTGGAGCTGGCCAGGACCAACGGACGGGTCCTGGTCGAAGAGCTCGCCGAGCATTTCAGCCTCTCCTTGCAGACGGTGCGCCGCGACCTGAACGAGCTCTGCGAGCAGGGCCTGCTCGCCCGAGTGCACGGCGGCGCCGTCCTGGCAATGGGCACGGAGAACCTCGCCTATGAAGCGCGCCGTGCGCTTTCCGCCTCGGAGAAGGAATCGATCGGACAGCGCTGCGCCGAAGAGATCCCGAACAACAGCTCGCTCTTCATCAACATCGGCACCACCACCGAGGCTGTGGCGAGAGCGCTGTCGCGCCATCAAGGCCTTTTGGTCATCACCAACAACCTCAACGTCGCCAGTATCCTGATGCCGAACCAGGGCTGCGAGGTCATCGTCGCCGGCGGCATGCTGCGGCGCAGCGACGGCGCCCTGGTGGGCGAGGCGACGGCCGACTTCGTCAAGCAGTTCAAGGTCGACTATGCGGTCATCGGCGCTTCGGCGATCGATGAGGACGGCGCGCTCTTGGACTACGACTACCGTGAGGTCAGGGTCGCCCACGCCTTGCTGGAGAACGCCCGCCAAGCCTTTCTGGTCGCCGACCGCAGCAAGCTCTCGCGTTCGGCCCCGGTACGCATCGCCCATGTGCGCCAGCTGACCGCCTTTTTCACCGATAGCTTGAGCTCGCCGCGGCTTAGGCGGCTGTGCCAAACGCTCGGCGTTGCGGTGCACGAAGCCACACCTGAAGGGCAGGCAGACACGGTCGAGGACGAGGTCTGACGCTGGCCGTCAGGCGGTCGGCACCGCTTCCTTCTTCTCGCGCTCCCCTTCCTCGCCGTTGCTTTCCGGGGTCAAGAGGCCGCCGGAGATGATCATTTTCATCGCCTCCTCCACCGTCATCCGCAGCACCACGGCGTCGTCGGGCGAGACGAAGAGCAGGAAGCCGGAGGTCGGATTGGGGGTCGAGGGCACGAAGACGTTGATCACGCTTTGCTGCGCGCCGCGCTCCAGCAGCGCGCTGCTGCCGCCGGTGACAAAGGCCAAGGCATAGACGTTCGGTCTGGGAAACTCGATCAGCACCACTTCGCGAAAGGCCATCGACTGCTGGGAAAAGAGGGTCTCGAAGACCTGTTTGATGGCCTTGTAGACCGAGCGGACGATCGGCACACGGTTCAAGAGGTTCTCGCCGGTTTGCAACGCCCAGCGCCCGACGAAGCCGGCAACGAACATGCCGAGCAGGATCAAGACCAAGAGCACGATGATGATGCCGATCCCGGGCAGCGCGAAGGGCAGATAGCTCTCGGGATTCCAATCGGGCGGGATCAGGGGACGAACCCTTGCATCGAAGAAGGAGACGATCTGCCAGGCAAGCCAAACGGTGATCGAGATGGGCGCGGTCACCAAGACGCCGGCCACCAGGTAGGTGCGCAATCGGCGCAGCAGCGGGCTGCGCGCCTTTTGCGGCCGGTGCAGCGGCCCTTCCTTGGCAGTCTGCTCCAGCTCCTCCAGCCGCTCGGCCACCCGCAGTTCCGCCTCTCGTCGATTGCCGTTCTCGTCCGGGAGGTCCGTATCGGGACCGACGATGCCCCCCGACATGATCAGCTTGAGCGCTTGATCGACGTTGATGTCCAGGCGATGGACGTCCTGACGTCCAAGGAAGATCAGGAAGCCGCCAGTCGGATTGGGCGTCATCGGCACGAAGACGTTGATCACCTCATCGGCCGTCAGCTCCTGTACCTCGCCAAGGGTGGTGCCGGTAACCAAGCCGATGGCCCAGGCGCCCGGCCGCGGAAACTCGACCAAGGCGACCTCGCGAAAGGCGGTTCCCTGGCGGACCAGCACGGTCTCGAAGATTTGCTCGGTGGCGCCGTAGATAGAGCGCAGGAAGGGCACGCGCGCCATCGCCCGCGAGCCTTGCGCGCGGATCGCGCGCCCGACCATGCCGGCCGTCATCATGCCGACGAAGAGCAGGAAGATCAGCACGATCAAGAGGCCCAGACCCGGCACCGAGAAGGGCAAATAGGTCTCGGGATTCCAGCCTGTGGGAATAAGCGGAACGATGCTGTTGTCGACGAAAGCGAGGAACCAGAGCGCCAGCCAGACGGTGATGCCGGCAGGTGCGGCCACCAGCATGCCGGCCAGGAGATAGGTCCGCAAGCTGGCGAGCAGTCCGCGCTTGGCCGCCACCGGAGGCTCCGGGCGCTTGCCGCCGACCTCGGTATAGAGGCGGTGGCGAGCCCGATCCTTTAGCTGGCCCGAGGAAACCGGTTCTTTTGGACGCTTCGGATTAATCGAGAAACTCCCTCAATGCCGTCAGAACCTCCCGCGGCCGCTCTTCGGGCAGGAAGTGCCCGCCGTCGATGGCGCTGCCGCTAACCTCCACCGCCTTCTCCCGCCAGACCGTCAAGGGATCGAAATGCTTGCCGACCACCGAACGGGCGCCCCAAAGGACCAGCAGGGGGCAGGTTATCCTTGATGTGCTGTCTGCGCGGTCATGTTCCAAGTCGATGGACGCCGCCGCGCGGTAGTCTTCGCAAGCCGAATGGAGATTTGCCGGATCGCCGAGCGCCGCCTTGTAGGCCGCCACCGCTTCGGGGTCGAAGGCGCCGCCGCCCCAGCTGTGCAAGGTGCGGTCCATATAGGCGTCGAAGGCGCCGGCGATCATCCGTTCGGGCAGGTCGGCCGGCTGGATCAGGAAGAACCAGTGGTAATAGGCCGTCGCGAAGGCCTGATCGGTCGCCTCGAACATGGACAGGGTGGGACAGATGTCGATGACCACCGCCTTTTGAACCGAGGCCGGATGGTCCAGCGCCAGGCGATGGGTGACTCGCGCGCCGCGGTCGTGGCCGACGACTTGGAAGCGCTCGAAGCCCAAGGCTGCCATGACCTCGACCTGATCCAAGGCCATCGCCCGCTTGGCATAGCCTGCATGATTGTCCCCGTCCGGCGGATTTGACGAGGCGCCGTAGCCGCGCAGGTCCGGACAGACCACGGTGTAGCGCTCGGCCAAGGCCGCAGCCTGGCGGTGCCACATGACATGGGTCTGGGGATAGCCGTGCAAGAGCAGCAGGGCCGGCCCCCGGCCGCCGATCTTCATCGAGATCTCAGCGCCGGAGGTCGCGATCACCCTCTCTTCGAAGCCCTCGAACACCAGCCCCTTCGCCTCCCAAGCCCCGGTTCCGGACCCCACTCTAGCCCGCCTCTTAGGAAAGCTCGACCGTTCTGCCGGGGACAAGGGTAAAAACTATGGGAAGGCCGAGAATGTTCCGGGAGCCCGCTAGCTGGGAAAGCTGGCCGGGCGGTCACTAGAGCTGCGATAAGGCAGCTGCCTGGCCCGGCCTGTCGGAGAGGGATGGTCGCTATGGAGGTCGAGATGGTCGAATTGGATATCGCCCACGACCGGGGCCGAGCCGGTGTCAAAATCGAAGGAGGCGACCCCATCGCCTAGGGCTTCCTCATCTAGCAAAAGCGAGCGCTGCCATGAGCTTCTTCCCTTCCCTCACCCAAGACAACGACCTGCTCGCACTCTGGCACCGCCACAATCGCGGCCTGGAACCGCTGCTGGCCTATCACGACGCGATTCTTCGCGGGCCCTCAGAACTGAGCGAAGGAGAGCGCGAGCTGATCGCAGCTTATGTCTCGGCCCTGAACGGCTGCCGCTTCTGCTTTGCCGCACACCGTGCCCATGCGATCGCCTGGCACATCGACCCCGAGGTCTTTTCAGAGATGGCGGTCGATCCGGCCCATGCCTCCCTGCCTGCAAGGCTGGCACCGGTACTGGCCTACGTCGAAAAGCTCACCCTCAGGCCGCACGATGTAGACACGGCCGACGCCGAGGCCGTCCTGGCGGCCGGCTATGGCGAGCCCGGGCTTTACGACATCATCTCGGTAACGGCGCTTTTCAACTTCATGAACCGCATGGTCGAGGGCAGCGGGATCAAGCAGCCCTATCCGGGCGGCCAGCCTTCAGCGAAAGCCAAGCGCAAGATCCGCTACTCGGACCACTGGAAGGCCGTCGAGGCCGCCGAACAGTCCAACGTCAGCCGTAAATGATGGCGTCGACGTTGGTGATGAGCGCGCCGCCAGGCAGGGTCACGCCCGGCCCGAGTGCCAAGGTGTCGGCCCCAGCGCCTCCGTCGATGGTCTCGCCGGCCTGGAGATGCGACTGCAGCTCGACGTAGAAGAGATCGTCTCCCGCACCGCCAAACTGCGTGTCCGCACCGGCGCCTCCGACCAGGTAGTCGTTCCCCCCGTCACCATAGAGGACGTCTGTATTGCCGCCGCCGTAGAGGCTGTCTTCGCCGCTGCGCCCCCTGACCATGCTATCAGCCCCGTCGCCGCCGTAGACTATGTCGTCGCCGAGACCACCATAGAGGGCATTATCCCTGCCGCCATCGCCATAGAGACGATCATCGTCGGCGCCGCCGGTCATAAAGAAGTCATCGCCTGCACCGCCGAAGACGGCGTCGGCGGCCGAGCCACCGCTGAGATCGGCATCACCGCCGGCCCCGCCGTAGAGAGAATCCGAGCCCGATCCACCGGTTATGCCCTGATCCCCGCCGCTGGAACCTGAGACACGGTCGGCGCCGTCGCCGCCGACAAGTGACACATCCTCACCGCTGCCGCCGTCGATCTGGTCGGCTCGGTTCCCACCGCGAAGATCGTAGTCGTCGCCATCGCCACCGAAGAGACGGTCGTTACCGACACCGCCGATGAGCGAGGCATCGCTACCGTCACCGCCATAGATGAAGTCGTTGCCACTGTCGCCGACGAGCTTTTGATCCACGCCGGTGCCGCCGAAGATCTCGTCCGAACCGGCGCCTCCATAGAGGTTCTGGTCGTTGCCTGCGTTGCCGGTCAAAAGGTCGGCATTGGCGTCGCCATAGAGATAGCTGTCGTCGCCGCCCTTGCCAGCCAGGGTGTCGTCGTCGGCTCCGCCGCGGATCACATGATCACTTCCGGCACCGCCGTAGACGCTGTCGTCGCCTTGCCAGCCCCTCAACTCATCGTCGTCACCGTCGCCGCCGTATACCAAATCTTCGCCGCTGCCGCCCCAAAGGCTGCTGTCGTTTGCCGTACCTCCATAGATTCGGTCGCTGCCGGTGCTGCCCTCGAACCGGGTGTCGCCGCCGGAACCACCAAACATCCGATCGTTGCCGGACTGCGCATAGAATCCGACATCAGCGCCATCGCCGCCCCACATCGTATCGGCGCCCTGATTGCCGAAGAACAGGGAATCGTCGCCGGAATCGCCCGATATGTGGTCGTTTCCTCCACCGCCGAACATGAAGAAATCCGCACCCGAGCCGGCTTCGATCTGGTCGGCATCGCCAAGGCCAAAAAATTCGTGGTCGTCGCCGTCTTCGCCGAAGATCGAATCGTTCCCGGCATCACCGAGGAAGCTATAGTCGTTGCCCTCGCCACCGAAAAAGAGATCTGCCCCCGTACCACCCCATGCCGTTCGGTCGTCCCCATCACCACCAAAGATGACGTCGGATCCCCGGTCGCCGATCAAGGTTCGGTCGCCACCATCGCCGCCTGCCAGCTGATCGTCACCGCGACCGCCGAAGAGCCTGTCGCTACCGCCATCTCCGTAGAGGCGATCGCGACCAGACCCACCGTAGGCGGTATCTCCACCCTCCAGGCCATAGGCGCGATCATTCCCGCTGAGCCCGTAGATCGTGTCGACCTGAGGCGTGCCGGTAAGTGTGTTGTTCTGTCCAGCTACACCGAAGATGACGGCCATCGTGACCTCCTCTGTTTGTCCGATGCAGGCCCCCTGCGCGTAGGGCGGTCTTCAGGGAGCCATGGTCACCAGCGTGTCGCGGGGCACGATTTTCTCTTAGTTCACCGCCACCGCACCTGCTCGGAAATGCCTCGCGATCGATGCCGGTATCTTCCGCAGCCAAGGCCGATCCTGTCAAGTCTGTGCACCGTAAACCATCGGTGACATCTACCCAACGCATTCGACTGCCAGTGCGCAAACAGCGAGGAGCGCACGCTGCATACGCCCGCCTCGACCAGCTGCGTTGTGGTCGCCGACACCAGCAACGGGGCAGCCAGGGTGCAACTTGACAAGGTTGATCGCGATCCGGGTGACGAACTGAGACCGCCTGGCCGGACGTCAGCCGTAAATGATGACATCCACGAAAGTGACCAGCACTCCGGCGGGAAGGGTGACGCCGGCGGCCAGCTCCAAAGTATCGCTGCCGGCACCTCCGTTAAAGGTGTCTCCCGCCTGAAGCTGCGACTGGCTCTCAACGACGAAGGTATCGTCGTCGGCGCCGCCGAACTGCGTGTCGACACCGGCACCGCCGATCAGCAGATCTTCGCCCTCGTCACCGTAGAGCAGGTCATCGCCGCCCTTGCCCTCGACCAGGTCATCGCCGCCTTGGCCCCGAAGGAAGCGGTCGCCGCCGCCATCGCCATAGACCAGGTCGTCGCCGACGCCGCCGTAGAGAAAGCTGTCCGCGTTATTGCCGCCATAGATCCGGTCGACACCCGATCCTCCGAAGAGAGAAAGGTCCCCTCCGTCGCCACCATAGAGAAGATCGACGCCCGCCCCTCCGCTCAGGACCGCATCGTCGCCGTTGCCCCCATAGATGAAGTCGTCGCCGCTGTCGCCCGAGAGATTGAGATCGCCGCTGTTGCCGCCGTTCACGCTATCGCTGCCGGCACCGCCGAAGAGATCCCGATCAAAGCCACCATTGCCGCTCACCGTATCGGCGCTGTCTCCACCGTAGAAGTAGCTGTCGTCGCCGCCATTGCCGGAGAGCGTATCGCTGCCGTCCCCACCAAAGAACTGGCGGTCGTCGCCGGCGCCGGCTTCTATTAGGTCGCTGCCGGCGTCTCCACGGACGAAGCGGTCATTGTCGTCGTCGCTGTAGATGCGGTCCCGACCGCTGCCGCCAAAAAAGCTGACGTCGCCTCCGGAGCCACCGTGGATCACGTCCGCACCGCTGTCACCTTCAAGCGCGGTGTCGACGCCGGCGCCACCGTACAGCCGGTCGCTGCCACTGTCGCCGATCAGTGCGCTGTCGTTGCCCTGCCCACCAAAGAGCTTGTCAGCACCCTGGCCTCCGAACAGGAGAAGATCGTTCCCTGAGTTGCCGCGGATGGTGTCGTTGCCCTGGTCTCCGGCCAAGACAGCATCACCACCGGAACCGCCAAAAATCCGATCGGCCATAGAGCCGCCGATGATGCCGATGTCATTACCGTCGTCACCGTGGAGCCGATCGCTGCCGTCTCCGCCATAGATGCGTGACTCAGCGCCTTCGCCGCCGAACAGACTGTCATCCGCCCCCTCGCCGTAGAGCCGATCACTGCCCGCCAATCCAAACATCGTGTCGATTCGATCAGATCCGACCAAGGTATCGTCCAAGTCGGTGCCATTGTGCACCACCACTTCGACGTTGGTGACGACAACACCCGGCACGATGGCCGCGGCCTCGTCGAGTATCAGCGTGTCGACGCGAGCACCGCCGTCGATGAACTCGCCGGCAGGGAGGTCGCCTTGGCTGGCGACCAGGAAAGTGTCGTTTCCGGGATCACCGGCCAGAGATCCGAAGCCGTCGCCAAGCAGGGTGTCGATGCCCCCGCCCCCGACGAGGACGTCGTCGTCCTGATCGCCAAAGCCGACATCGTCGCCGGCACCACCGTAGATGCTGTCGTTGCCGTAAGACCCGCGGAGCGCAGTATCGTCACCCGCGCCGCCGAACACGATGTCATCATCCTGGCCACCGAAGATGAAGAAGTCGTCACCACCATCGCCACGAATCAGGTCCGCGCCTGCGTCGCCGTAGAGGCCGGTGTCGCCGGCGGCGCCGCCGAAGAGGGAATCCACCCCGTACCCGCCGTCGAGCCCCCGGTCTCCCCCGCTGCCACCATAGATCGTGTCGTCGCCGGATCCACCGGACAGATCGCTATCGTTTCCGTCACCGCCGAAGAGGTCGTCGTTGCCGGCCCCCCCGAAGAGGCCGAGGTCGGCATTGGAACCGCCATCAAGCGTGTCCTGCGACCTGCCCCCGAAAAGGTAGCTGTCGGTGCCCGGCCCACCGAAAAGCTGGTCACGGCCGCCTGCGCCCATGAACATCAGATCGTCGCCGGACCCTCCATAGAGCCGATCGGGAAGTTCCAAGCCGTAAGCCCGATCGTTGCCGCTCAACCCATAGATTCTGTCCGGCAGAGGCGTGCCGACCAGCGTGTCGTTCTGGCCGCTGACACCGAAGATGATGGCCATGGAGCCCTCCTGCTCTCTGCCTCAGGGTCGGATTGTCGTCGCTTTGCCGGCTATCGACCGCAAAGCTACAATCAATCGACACACTGACACATCGATCGCTTCAAATGAATTGCAAATTCTGAACGCTCTGCAAGCGAGCGGCTAGCTATGACGCTATCAAAGCTGCGTGCGTCTTGGCGCAACCGCGACCAGGGCAAGCGCGACCAGGGCAACCGCGCCCAGGGCAAGCGCGACCAGGGCAAGCGCCACGCGCAAGATGCGTGTCTTGTCTGAATCCCTTTGCTGCTGCCGAGAGCGCCCTAGGAGATGCACTGGTGCGGCTGAGTGGACTCGAACCACCACGAGATTGCTCCCACAGGTACCTGAAACCTGCGCGTCTACCAATTCCGCCACAGCCGCACGCTGTGCAAATGGCGCCCCGAACTCGGCTGGCCCGCCAGCGATGGTGCGGCTGAGAGGAATTGAACCTCCACGGGATTGCTCCCACAGCGCCCTCAACGCTGCGCGTCTACCAGTTCCGCCACAGCCGCCTATCACCGGGTCTCGCATGCCGAGCGCCACCGCCACCGCGATGCCGTTCGTAGCGCCACAGGGGCGCCCTTATAGCGAGCCGCCCCCTAGAGTGCAAAGGGTATTTTGTTGTGCTCCATAAGGGGTAGCAAGCCACCGATGAACGCCTGATGGTCTCGAGGATGTCCCGGTTGCCGCCAGCAACGCCAAGAGGCCGCACAGGAGGGTTCGATGACCGCAAGACGCTGCACGAACAAAAGCTGGCACTCTCGCCGGGGCATCCGGCAGGGAGCGTAGCGTGCCTTTTGATGGCAAAAGATATATGATACAATGCTTAATGATTGATGGCTTCGGCCTTTGGCACTCGCGGCGGTGACGACAGGCCAGCCAGACGGTGCTTCAGCCCGATAGGGCATTGTCGCAGAAGAAATGAAGGGAGGACTATAGGCATGGCACCTAAAACCTCGCGCGCGCACCTCGGACGCCACGGTGCACTCTTGCTTGCAACCCTGCTCGTCGCCTGCGGCCCGATCGAACGCAGTGTCGACGGCCTGTTCTTGAACCCGATACTGAAGTCGAACGGCGGGACGCTTTCCCAGGACGCCGAGGACCAGGCCTTCTTCGACAGCCTGTTCATCGTCGATCTGCACACGGATTCGCTCCTCTACAGCCGCGGGCTGGAGGGCGCCTCCTTCTTCGGCAAGCCGACCGGGCATGCCGACGCCGGGCGTCTGCGACAGGGCAACATTGCGGTGCAGGTCCTCTCCACCGTCAGCCAGTCCGCGCCGGGGCGAGACCGGCCGGTACCCGGATATCCTTATGAGGTTCACTGCAACAGCGAGAGCGACTTCAACCTGGTCACCATGCTTTCCTGGCTGCAGCACACGCCTGGAGAGACCAACCGCGGCCTTGACTGGCGCCAGGTGGCGATCGAGCGCCAGGCCGCCCGCTTTCACGACTATAGGGCCTCGTTCAGGGATGTGCGCCAGATCCTCACGGCGGACGACTTCGAAGCAACCGCCGAGGCGTGGCGCCGGGACAGCGAGGCGCCAATGGGGGCCATCCTCGCCATCGAGGGGCTTCACTTCTACGAGGACCGGAAGACCACCCTGGAACGGCTCTGGGACATGGGCTTCCGCATGGCATCGCCCACGCATCATTTCAACAACCGGATGGGCACGTCCAGTACCGGGTGCCATCGCCCCCTGTCGGATGACCCGAAGCAGACACGCGAGGAGAGAGAGCAGGAGATCGCCAATGCCCCGGGTCTCTATCCGCTTGGTCGGAAGGCATTGCAGGAGATGAGGGATATGGGGTGGACCCTCGATTTGGCGCATGCCTCGACCAAGACCATCCGGGACGCCCTGGCAGAGTGGAACCCGCCCGGCGAGAGGAAGATCGTTCCGGCGTTCGTTTCCCACACCGGGCTCGAAGGACAGTGCGCCCGCATCTCTGTCGATCCGGCCGACCTGAGGGAGTGCGACAAGGCGGATCGCCGCAACATGACCGAAAAGGAGGTCTACGCGGTCGCCGAGAGCGGCGGTGCCATCGGGATAATCTACTGGGACAAGCAACATGGCTATGCCCAAGACGAGCAAGCGGAAGCGGAGGAGGTGGTCAAGGCTATCGCCTTGACGATCGCCGCCCTCGACGAAGCTCTGCTGCGCCACACGGAAAACGGCGATCTCTGCCGGACCGGGCGTAAGTGCATCGCCTTGGCGGCCCCCCGCTACATCGCCCTTGGCAGCGACTGGGACGGTTCCGTGCGAGTGCCCTTTGACGCGACCGGCCTGCCAGGGCTCATCACGGCTCTGCGTGACTTGAGGTGTGGACCCGAGGACAGGCTCTGCCGCACGCGCGATCATGGAGACGATCGGCGCTTTTCCGACGATGATATTCGCGCCATTGCCGGGTGGAATGCCTGCCGCGTCCTGATGCAGACCTTGCCGAACGGCAGGAGCGAAGCCGAAGCGATGCGCTTCTGCGATGGCCTACGCAGGAACGCGCCGGGCTAGTGTCCCAATCGAATCTGAAGCTCGATCGGTGCCTGCCGCAGATAGAACGAACTTCGGGTTCGGGACACTAGAGGCCGAAGAGATCGCGGTGCTGGTCGCGCAACTGGTTCTTTTGCACCTTGCCCATGGCGTTGCGCGGCAGTTCCGGCGCGAAGAAGACCCGTTTAGGCTGCTTGAAGCGGGCCAGGGCCTCGCTGATGCCGGAAAGGATGTCCGCCTCCTTCAGGCGGGCGCCATCCTGCGGAACGACGACGGCCACCACGCCCTCGCCGAAGTCGGGATGCGGCAGGCCGACCACGGCCGATTCCGCCACCCCCGGCAAGAGGTCGATGGCCTCCTCCACCTCCTTGGGATAGACGTTGAAGCCGCCGGAGATGATCAGGTCCTTGGCCCGGCCGACGATCACCACATAGCCGTCCTCGTCGAGACGGGCGAGATCACCGCTGATGAAGTAGCCGTCTTGGCGGAACTCCTCCTTGGTCTTCTCCGGCATGCGCCAATAGCCCTTGAAGACGTTGGGCCCCTTGACCTCGATCACGCCCACCTCGCCGGGCGCCACCTCCGCACCGCTGTCGGGATCGACGATCCTGAGCGCCACATCGGGCAGCGGGAACCCTACGGTGCCGGCCTTGCGCGCGCCCTCGTAGGGGTTGGAGGTGCTCATGTTGGTCTCGGTCATGCCGTAGCGCTCGAGAATGCGATGGCCGGTCCTCGCCTCGAAAGCCTCGTGCGTCTCCGCCAGCAAGGGCGCTGAACCCGAGGTGAAGAGCCGCATCCCGGCCGTTCTCTCGCGGGTGAACTCCGGCGCCGCCAGGAGGCGGGTATAGAAAGTCGGCACCCCCATCATCGAGGTTGCCTTGGGCAACAATCGCAGCACCTGGTCCAGGTCGAAGCGCGGCAGGAACAGCATGGCGCCGCCGGCCGCCAAGATGACGTTGGTGGCGACGAAGAGGCCATGGGTATGGAAGATCGGCAAGGCGTGCAGCAGGACATCGTTTGCAGTGAAACGCCAAAGATCGGTCAGGGCGAGCGCGTTGGTGAGAAGGTTCTCCTGCGTCAGCATGGCCCCCTTGGAGCGTCCCGTGGTGCCGGAGGTGTAAAGAATGGCCGCCAGGTCCTTGAGGCCCCTGGAGGCGACCTCGGCCGATGCACTCTCCCTGGCGGCCGCTTCGGTCAGGCTGCCGCTGCCGCCGGCATCCAAGGTTAAGACCTCGGCGCCGACCTTGCCGGCATCGCTCTCCAAGGCCGGTGCCGCCGCCGGGTCGGCGACCAGCACCTTGGGCTCGGCGTCGCTCAGAAAGTAGCCGACCTCGGCTGCGGTGTAGGCGGTGTTCAGCGGCAGGAAGACGCCCCCCAGCCGCAGGCAGGTGAAATAGAGGGCCAAGGCTTGCGGCGACTTCGGCACCTGGGCGGCTACCCGCTCGCCAGGCGTGACGCCCCGGCGCGACAAGGCGTTGGCGATGCGCCCGGACTCTTCGATCATCTGCCGATAGGAATGCCGTCGGCCATCGGGCTCTTCGAGCAAGAGCCTCTCGTCGTCACGGTAGGGAGCGAGCAGTCGGTCGAACAGCGGATTTGACATGGGAGCTCCTCCTCCTTCGAGCAGACCGTTTCGATGTGACGTCGTCCTGCTCTAGCCGGGGATCGTTGCAGGCAGCGGCAGAAGCGAACGCACCGCCCGCGAGGCGGCGATCTTGCGCTCTTCGGCGAAGGCCTCGTGATTGGCCTCGAGGCGATCTCGATCGTAGCGATAGTTGACCATGATCCCGGCGGCTTGCGCCAGGCCACGCTCGGAGAGATCGGCCATCCATCGAACTCGGTCAAGAGAGGCGCCGTTGCCTAAGTGAAAGCGTGCCACCGGATCGACCGGCGCGCCGCTGTCGCGCTTGCGGTTCAGCAGATAGTCGGCCGCAAGCGCCAAGCCGGCCGGACGCAAGCGCTCGGCCTCCTTGTCCTGCTCATGCCAGGCCGGCGCCTCGATCCGGCTCAGGTACTTTTGCGCAAGGCTCTGAGGCGTCGCCTCCGCCTCGCGGCGCAGCCAGGCCATCAAGCCCGGCAGCGGCGACAGCGTTGAGAAGACCTTCAGGTGCGGTAGTGCAGCGGCCAGGTCCTCGACCACTTGCTTGACCAGGAAGTTGCCGAACGACACCCCGCGCAAGCCGACCTGGCAGTTCGAGATGGAGTAGAAAGCCGCGGTGTTGGCGCTTTCGGCCGGGATCTCCTCGCGCTCTTCGGCCAGGATGGCTTGGATGGAGGACTGCACCGCGGTGCAGAGCGCCACCTCCAGGAAGATCAGCGGCTCGTCCGGCATCGAGGGGTGGAAGAAAGCAAAGCAACGCCGGTCGCTGGGCTCCAGACGGCGGCGCAGATCGTCGAAGGAAGCGATCTCGTGCACCGCTTCGTAGGCGATGATCTTCTCCAGGATGCTGGCCGGCGTGCTCCAATCGATCCGCCGCAGCACGAGAAAGCCGCGGTTGAACCACGAGGAGAAGAGATGCAGGAAGTCGGCGTCGATCCGGCCGAGTTCCGGCGTCGAGCCCAGCAGCGGCAAGAGATCGCGACGCATCGCCACGAGAGCCGCGGTGCCGTTCGGCGTCATGTTGAGGCGGCGCAGCAACTCTTGGCGGGGCGGCTCGGCAAGCCTTACCAAGCTCGCCAAATGCTCCGACGAGGGAGCCTGGTGGAAGGCCTCGGCGGCGCTACGCACCGCCTCTGCGTCGGGGTCGAAGTGCTTCGCCAAACCCTGAAAGAAGGCCAAGCGCTCCTTGGGAACGAGGCTGCGATAGCCGCGCATGATTTCGCCGGCAAGCGCCACGCCCGAGGCCTCTCCGTGGCGAGAGAGCAAGGTCTTGCACAGCGCGATCAAGGGCTTTGGCCCCTCGCCGGCGCCCGTATCCTGGCCTCGATCGATCAGCCGTTGCCCACGGTCGATCAAGCCGCCCAGCATGTCTTGCAGCAGGGTCTTGCCGGTCATAGCGCGCTTCCCATCATGGCGTCCGGCAGCCAGGTTGCCAGCTCTGGCAAGATACAGAGGATCACGATGGCCAGCACCATGCAGCCCACGAAGGGGGCGGAGCCGACCAGGATCTGCTTCAAGGAGATATCGGGCGCGATGCCGTTGATGACATAGAGGTTCAAGCCAACCGGCGGCGTGATCAGCCCGATCTCCATGTTGATGGTCAGCACAACGGCGAACCAATAGGGGTCGAAGCCGGCCTGGGTGATGATCGGCAGCAAGATCGGCGCGGTCATCAGGATGACGGCCACCGGCGGCAGGAAGAAGCCGGCAACCAGCAGGAAGAGGTTGATGATCCCCATCAGCACCCAGCGGTCCACGTCCAAGGCCGCGATCCACTCGGCGATCGACTGGGTGACGAAAAGCGAGGAGAGGGTAAAGCTGAAGAGCTCGGAGGCACCGATGATCATCATGATCATCACGCTCTCGCGGATCGAGGAGCGGAAGACCCCCCACATCGGCCGGATCTGCCACATCTTGTAGATCACGATGACCAGCAGGATGCAGAAGAAGGCGCCGGCGCCGGCCGCCTCCGAGGGCGTGGCGACTCCGCCGTAGAGCACATAGAGGATCGCCGCGACGATGCCCAGGAAGGGCAGCACCCGCGGCAGCGCCTGCAGTCGCTCGGCCATGGTGTAGCGCTTGGTCATCTCGGCCAGGGAATAGCCGCGGCGCCAACAGTCGAAGATCGCCCAGGCCATGAAGAGGCCGGTCAAGAGGATGCCCGGAATGATCCCGGCCATGAAGAGCCGCCCGATCGAGGTCTCGGTGGCGATGCCGTAGACGATCATGGTGATCGAGGGCGGGATAAGAATGCCTAAGGTACCACCCGCGGCGATCGAGCCGGCCGCCAGGGACTTCGGATAGCCGCGCTTGGTCATCTCCGGGATGCCCATCTTGCCGATGGCGGCACAGGTCGCGGGCGAGGAGCCGGAGAGCGCGGCGAAGAGCGAGCAGGCACCGATGTTGGACAGCACCAAGGCCCCCGGCACCCGGTTCAGCCAACGATCCAAGGCTTCGTAGAGATCGCGCCCTGCCGGCGAAGAGGAGACCGCCGCCCCCATCAGGATGAACATGGGGATGGAGACCAAGCCGAAGTGTGCCAATCCACCGAAGAAGGTCTCGCCGGAGAAGGCCACGGCGCCAAAGCCTTCGGTCACCCACAGTGCTACCAGCGAGACCAGGCCGAGAGCGAAGGCGATGGGCATGCCCAGTGTGAGCAGGCCTAAGAGGACGGCCAGCACCAATGCGCCGGATTCCAAGGGGCTCATCGGGACATCTCCTCCAGCTGGCTGTCTCTGCCCGCGAACAAATTCATGATCTCGGCGATGTACTGCAGGAACAGCAAGGCCATGCCGACCGGGAAGGGCAGGAGCGGGATCCAAAGCGGCAGGGCCCAGACCGTCTCGGTGGTCCAGCCGCCGGACCAGGCTTCGTGAAAATAGACCCAGGCGGAATAGCCCAAGAGCGCGACGAAGAGCATGGCGAGGAGCGCGTTGATCAGCTGCAGGATCAGCCGCCACCTGGCACCGACATGCTCCAACAGAAGGTCGACGCCGACGTGGCCGCGCAGCATCAGAACGTAGGGCGAGCCCAGGAAGGTGGCTGCGGTCAGGCCATAGGTGACGAACTCGGTCTGCCAAATCGTCGAGGCGTTCAGGACGTAGCGCATGACGATCATATGGCAGACCACCAGGATGCTGGCGGCCAGTAGGAGGATGGCAACAACGCCCCCTGCCCGCGACAGCGCCGAGGCCACCGCGACGAAGCTGCGCATGACAGCGCTCCTTTTGGTTCGAAAGGGAGGGCAGCGGCTCGCCCGGGCCTTGGCCGGGACGAGCCGCCAAGCGGTCCCTACTGGACTGCCAAGGCCTTATCGATCAGGGCCTGACCGCCGTCGACGCGATCGGCGAACTCCTTGTATGAGGTCTCCTGCGCGATCGCGCGCCAGGCTGCGGCCTGCTCCGGCGTCATGGAAACCACCTTGACGCCGGCCTTTTCGTAGGCCTCGACCAGCTTCGCATCCAAGCCCTTGGCAGCATCGAAGAAGTAATCTTCGGCGGCTTGCCCGGCAGCCATCAGGGCGGCCTGCTGCTCGGGCGTCAGGCTCTCGAAGCTCTTCTTCGACATGAGGATCGGCTCGTACATGAACCACAGAGCGTTTTCGCCAGGCTCGGTCAGGCAGCCGACCTGCTCGTAGATGCGGTAGGAGACGAAAGAGCCGGAGGAGGTGTTGGCCGCGTCCAGCACGCCGGTCTGGAGCGCGGTATAGATCTCCGAGGAGGGCATAGAGGCGATCGAAGCGCCCGCACCCGCCAGCATCTTCTCGAAGGCGGCACCGGCCGCGCGCATCACCTTGCCTTCGGCCGAGGCGGGATCGAGGATGCAACTCTCGTCCTTGGTGGCGAAGCCGCCGGCGAGCCAGGCGTCGGCCAGCACGACGACCCCGGCGTCATTGATGATCGCCTTGATGTCGTCCATGAACTCCGAATCGTTCAAGCGCTTGGCATGCTCGTGGTTCTTGACCAGGCCCGGCATCAAGGTGGTGTCGAATTCCGGATGGCGGCCGGCGGCATAGGCCAGGGGGAAGGCCGAGATGTCCAAGCGATTCTTGGTCATGGCCCCCCACTGCTCTTTCGGCTTGTAGAGGGACTTGCCGGGATAGACCTGAATGGTGAGGCCGACGTCGGCCGCCTCGGATTCCTTCTTGATGATCTGCACCATCTCGTCGCGCACGTCGCCCTTGCCGCCAGGCCATTGATGCGAGGCCTTCAAGGTGACATCCTCGGCCATGGCCTGGCTGCCCGCCAGCGCCATGAGCGAAACTGCGATTAGGGTCTTGCGCATGCTTAGTCCTCCCTTTGCTGCGCTCCCCTGGGCCTTGCCCTAGGGGTCTCATCGATTGACCGGGGGCACCCTGATCCACCCTGCATCCTTTGTCAACGATCTGGTATACAAGAAATTTGATCTTGTCTCCAAACACCGCGACGCTACCATAGTCACATGGCTAGGACCGCCGACTCCATAGCGGCCGCGTTGGTCAACGATATCGTCGCCGGCGAGATCGCGCCTGGTGCGCGCCTCGACGAAACGGTCTTGAGCGTGCGTTTTGGTGTGTCGCGCACGCCGGTTCGCGAAGCCTTGCTGCGCCTCACCTCCTCCGGCTTTGCCGAGCAGTTGCCGCGGCGCGGCACCTTCGTGCGCAAGGTGAGCCTGCGCGAGATGGTGGAGATGTTCGAGGTCATGGCCGAGTTGGAGGCGCTCTCGGCGAAGCTTGCGGCCAGACGCCTGACGGCGGCGCAGGAAGAGGCCTTGGATCAGGCCCTGGCTAACTGCGCCGAGGCTGCAGCCACCGGCGATACCGATGCCTACTACGAGGCCAACGAGGTCTTCCACCAGCTGATCTACCGTGCTTCAGGCAACCGCTTTCTGGCGGAGCAAGCGCTCAGCCTGCAGGGCCGCCTGCAGCCCTACCGCCGCCTGCAACTGCGCGCAGGCGACCGCATGCGCCACTCGCTGGCCGAGCACCGCGCCATCGTGGCGGCGATCAAGGCCGGCGATCAGGCGGACGTCGATGCCATGGTGAAGGGCCACGTACTGGTCCAGGGCGAGAAGTTCACCGACCTGATGGCCAAGCTTGGCGAAGAGGAAGCAGATGCCGGGCGATAGCGGCCAAAAAGGACCGGAGACCCTCAACTCCATCTCCCGGCAGCGTGCAATGCGCTTGGGGCTATGCTAGAGCCGGAACCGGAAGCCCGGTGGAGACGACGGCACAGAAGCATTTTTGGAGGATGACATGATCATCATCGGCACCAACGGACCCGACGTTCTAAGCGGCACCGAGCAAGTTGACGTCATTCTCGGGCGAGGCGGCAACGACGCCCTCTATGGTCTGGACAGCACGGACGTCTTGCTGGGCCAAGCTGGCGACGATCGGGGATACGGCGGATCTGGAGGCGATCTTCTGATAGGAGGTGGCGGCAAGGACACCCTGGTCGGCGACAGCGGCACAGACATCGTCCAAGGAGGAGACGGTAACGACCTTCTTGCCGGTGGCGACGGCAACGAAAGCGATCTTCTCTATGGTGGGAAGGGAAACGACACCTTCGTGGTCGACGGCGGAGAGACCTTGTTTGGCGGCGGCGGTACCGATCTGGTCGCTGCCAAGAGCAATTTCCAATTGTCTTCCGGCTTGGACAACTTTCTGGCGCTCGACGGCTACGGGCCGATAAACGGCTTCGGCTACGGCAGCGACAACCGCATGGCCGGCAACAGCAGCGTGAACACTCTCTTCGGATCCGGCGGCGACGACATCCTCATCGGCAAGGGCGGCAACGACTTCATGAGCGGTGACGACGGCGACGACACCGGCTACGGCGGCGCCGGCGCGGACGAGATCGTCGGGTTCAGCGGCAACGATCGGGTGTTCGGTGGTGGCAATCACGACGTCTTGGATGGGGCGAGTGGAAACGACGTCCTATACGGCGACGCCGGCGACGACTTCATCAGTTCGGACTTCGGCGAGAACCTGCTGTTCGGCGGCGACGGCGACGACACCCTGGGCGGCAGCCCCTTCACCGAGAAGGGGGGCCTCTACGGAGGTAGCGGCTCGGATTACCTGATCGGGAACGACGGCGGCCCAACCTTGGCAGGCGGCAGTGGCGATGACGTATTCATCGCCTACGACGGACACAACTTCACGCAAGGCGAGGTGTTGGACTTCCAAGGCGCCGCGGAAGGCGGAGGAGACAAGTTCGCGGCGCTCGTCCTTAGCCCTACCGGCGAGTGGATCGGGGACGCCACCTTCACCGGCAGTGGCGTGGCCCAGGCGCGCTTCCAGGAAGGCGACGGCGGCAGCGACACCGTGGAGTTCGACTACGACGGCGACGGCTTTGCCGACTTCGGCCTTCTGACCGAGAACATCACCAGCGTCGATCAGCTGACCAGCCCGGACTTCATCTTCGTCCCCTACTGATGGAGCGAGCAGGGCCAGCCGGCGGACGGATCAGGCCGCCTTCTTGCCGTTGGGTTTCTTCGGCTTGAAGACCACGGCACCCGGAACCATCCGCAGGATGAGCGCGAAGAGCTTGTCGAATTCCGCCCGGCGCTCGGGGCTTAGGAGAGGGGACTCATTCTGTTCGAAGGCGGCATCGATCGTCTGCCAGTCCTCCTTTTCCAGAACCTGCAGAGAGAGAGGCAGGATCCTCCGCTCTTCCAGCTTGATGTGATCGCGCTCGTGTCTTGCGAAGGCCGTCGCAGCATCGCAGAAGCCGCCTATGGCCTCCGGATCATCCCGATAGGCTACGAGGGTCCGCCGCAGGGTGGTGATGTGATCCAGCCCATCGGCATGCTGTGCGCAGAGGCGGTCGAGGACCGGGTGGATATCGGGTGCGCGCTCGCGCAACGCCTTGAAGAGATAGTCCTCCTCTTTGGGATGGTGGCAGGTCGCCGGGAAGCTCTCGATGTAGTCGAGCATCAAGAACAAGAGGTCGAAGTCAGGCTCCCAGGTGCCACTGCGCAGAGCCTCGGCCAGTCTTCCCAGACACCTCATCACGAGGTCCATCTCGAAGTGCTCGCTGCGGATGGTGCGGTAGGCCAAGGTCATGACGCATTTTCCTCCATCTCTTCGGTTCCTCTGCGCAAGGCAAGGCGACAGTGAAGCGCGACGCGCAGTTGTCGAGCCTGGCGCCTTAGCGAATCCACATTCCATCAAAGAGACGTCGGCGGAATTGTCCTAGATCAAGAGCATTGCACTCTGCGGCGCAACTAGGGGAATCGAACCCAAGGTCACTGCAAGCAAGCGATAAAATTGGGCGGGATCCACGTTCGCATCCCGCCCTCTCCAGCAAAATCGAGGCAAGGGATTCCCGCCCAGCCTCGCAAGAAACTCCTACTTCAGCTCGATCTGCACGCCTTCGGCCGCCAGGGTGAGCTTCGCGCCGGTCTGGGTCGCGGTCAGGCTGATGACCACGCCGTTCTGGTTTTGCATGCGCGAGGCCGAGGCGCCGCCGCCCACTGCCGCACCGGCCTGGCCGGCGAAGTAGTTGCCGTTGAAGTCTTCCAGCTTCTTCAGGTCGAACACCGGGCCTACGGCAGTCACGCTCGACACGCCGAGGTCGAGCACCGAAAGCCCCCTGACGGAAAACTTGTAGACCTCCCCCTTGTAGGTGAGCTCGCCGTCGCCCCAGGTGACGCCGATCCCGAGCGCAATCGATGTGCTCGTGATCCTGACCGTGCCGGAGCGCTCTTCGGCGGCAGCCGCCCCGGCAAGCGCGACACTGCAGAACGCGGCGGCGAGAAGTCCAAGCGCAGTACGTCTAAACATCATCAACACTCCATCTTGCTTGACGCCGCCGGCAGAGCGCCGCCGGTATCCTAGGCCCCTCTCTCTATCTCTTAGGCCGAAGCCTCCGCGTTGCGCTAGGTCAGTCGACCCTCAAATTCCGCGCTTCGTCCACAGCTCCGCGCTTCATATCGCTCAATGCGCCGGCAGCGGCGGCGGCTGACAGCTTTACCGTCTCGTGCTAACCTGCCGTCGCCGGATAAAAAAAGTGATTGGGGGATCGCACAATGGCAATCGTTACGGGGACGGAAGGACCCGATACCCTATTCGGAACGCTCGACAGCGACACGATCCTGGGCTACGGCGCGGACGACACGCTTTACGGGATCAGCGGCGCCGACAGCCTCCTGGGCGCCAGGGGCGACGACAGCCTCTTCGGGGGCTCCGGCGACGACGTCGCGCTGGAAGGTGACAGCGGTCAAGACTCTCTCTTTGGCGGAGAGGGGGACGACAGCGGGCTCTCCGGCGGGTCGCGGGCCGACGTGCTGGCCGGCGGCGATGGCGCCGACGCCGGGCTCTTCGGCGGTGTGGGCGATGACTCTCTCTCCGGCGGCAGCGGGGCGGACAGCCTGCTCTACGGCAGTGCCGGTTTGGACCGGCTGGCCGGCGACACGGGCGCGGATACCCATCTCGACGGCGGCGCTAATGCCGACAGCATCTATGGCGGCGACGGGGCCGACACCTCGCTCATCGGCGAGCGGGGGAACGACCTCATCTTCGGTGGTGACGGTGGCGACCGCAGCGTGGACGGAGAGCGCGGCGGTGACCTCCTCTACGGCGGCAACGGATCGGATGCCTTCTTCTACGGCGACGTCAGCCCGGACCGGCTGGGGGGTGGCCAGGGCAACGACTACAGCTTTTACGGAGGGGCCGGTAACGACAGCCTCTTCGGCGGTACCGGGCAGGACTCCTTCTTCCACGGCAACGGCAAGCGCGACACCCTCTATGCCGGCAGCGGTGACGATGCCACCTTCTTCGGTGGCGGCGGGATCGACAGCATCTATGGAGACGCCGGCGAGGATTCCTTCTTCTACGGCCGCAACTCCGCCGACAAGCTCTACGGCGGCGATGGTGACGACAGCGCCTTTTTCGGCGGCAATGATAATGACACGGTCTCCGGCGGAAGAGGCAGCGACTCGTATCTCTTCGGGGACAGCGGGAACGACAGGCTCTTTGGAGGGAGCGGAACGGATGTCCGCCTCTTCGGCGAGAGCGGCGTGGACAAGATCTACGGCGGATCTGGGACAGACTTCCTTCTTTACGGTGGATCCGGCAGGGACACGCTCTTCGGTGGGACGGGTAGAGACACTAGCCTCTCCGGCGATGATGGCAACGATAGCCTCTCCGGCGGAAGTGGGGTGGACAGACTCCTAGCCGGAGGCTCCGGCTCCGACGTGATTGACGGCGGCCTTGCAAGCGATTTCTTCCTTTTGGGTGATGACGGCAATGACGTGCTGTTCGGGGGCAGCGGTAACGATTCCATAGTGCTGGGCCAATCTGGAGCAGACTCGCTATTCGGCTCGAGCGGCAAGGACCTCCAATTCTTCGGTTATTCAGGCGCCGACAGGATCTATGGCGGGGATGGCCCCGATCGCTCCTTTTTCGGTGGTTTGGAGAGCGATTACCTCTTCGGGGGCAGTGGCGACGATCGAGTTTTCCATGGCGGGTCCGGTGCCGACACGCTGAGTGGAGGCAGCGGAGACGACAGTTCTTTTTATGGTGAGTCCGGCGCCGACGTCCTTGAGGGCAACGCCGGAGTTGACGCCAGCTTCTTCGGCGGTGACGGCAGCGACGGCCTCTTCGGTGGGTCAGGCGACGATCTCTCCTTCTTCAGCGGCAGCGGCGATGACAGCCTGTTCGGGGGCGCGGACAAGGACGCCTTTTTCTACGGCGAGGAGGGCGACGACAGCCTCTATGGCGGCAGCGGCGCGGACACGGGCTTCGACGCCGGATCGGGGATCGACGCCCTCTACGGCGGCGCGCAGTTCGACAGCTACTTCTTCGGCGGGTCGGGCAGGGACTCCCTCTTTGGCGGAGACGGAAACGACCGCACGTTCTTTGGTGCCGACGGCGACGACAGCCTCTCCGGCGGCAGTGGGGCGGACCGCCGTTTCTTCGGCGACTCGGGAGCTGATTCCCTCTTCGCAGGAAGCGGTAATGACAGTGAGTTCAATGGACAATCCGGTGACGACTTTTTGACGTCCGGCGACGGAGACGACTATGCCTTCCGCGGCCTGCAGGGGAACGACGAAATCTTCGGCGGCAGCGGAGCGGACAGCACCTTCTACGGCAATGACGGTGACGATAGCCTTTTCGGCGACAGCGGGGCCGACACGGGCTTCTATGGCGATGACGGCGATGACAATCTCTACGGCGGTGCAGCCGACGACTACGCCTTTGAAGGCCAAAACGGGGACGACAGTCTTTCCGGCGGAGGCGGCGATGATATCAGCTTCTTCGGCGGGTCGGGCGCTGATCACTTAGGGGCAGGCAACGGATACGACGAAAGCTTTTTTGGCGGAAGCGGCGCGGACAGTCTCTCGGGCGGAGCAAACGGAGACACCCATTTCTTCGGCGATGGCGGAGCCGACATCTTGTCAGGCGATAACTCAAATGACAGCTTCTTTTATGGCGGAGCCGGTGTCGACACACTTTTCGGCGGCAATGGTATCGATGGGCATTTCTATGCCGGTGTTGGTGCCGACACGCTCTACGGCGGTAGCGGCCGCGACATTTCTTTCACCGGGCAAGGCGGAAAAGACGTCCTTTTTGGAGGCACAGGAGATGATGTGGTCTTTTACGGAGGCGCGGACAGCGATACCCTCTTCGGTGGACAGGGGAACGACTTTGGATTCTACGGCGCCGATGGAAATGACACGCTCTACGGCGGCAGTGGCGACGATGAGTATTTCCTCGGTTACGATGGAGACGACAGCATCTTCGGGGATAGCGGGGACGACACCCTCTATGGAGAAGAAGATTCCGACCTCTTAGTCGGCGGAGCGGGTCTCGACACGCTCTACGGGGGCTCCGGCGCCGACACTTTCGTGGTGAACAGCCAAGGCGACATTGCCGGCTACTCCTATGACGGTGGTGCTGGCGACGATACCCTCATGCTTTACAACGGCGCGACGATACCGGGCGGCGGCGCCGGTCTCACCTCGATCGACTTCACGCTCACCATCTGACGCTGTCCCCTCTCCTACGGACAGAGAGAATGACTTTCTCGCCGAAATCGGGTACAGTCGAGCAGATGGCGAGTGGGGAGAACGCCAATGGCAATCTTTACGGGCACGAACGGTCCCGACACTCTGTTTGGGTCTTCAGACGCTGATACGGTCCTGGGCTACGGTGCGGACGACACGCTCTATGGGTTGAGCGGTGCGGACAGTCTTCTGGGCGCCAGAGGCGATGACAGCCTCTTCGGGGGCTCCGGCGACGACGTGGCGTTGGAGGGCGACAGTGGGCAGGATTCTCTCTTCGGCGGCCTCGGTGACGACAGCGGGCTTGCCGGCGGGTCGCGGGCCGACGTGCTGGGTGGTGGCGAGGGCGCCGATGCCGGGCTCTTCGGCGGTGTCGGTGACGACAGCCTGTCGGGCGGCAGCGGGGCGGATAGTCTGCTCTACGGCAGCGCCGGGTTGGATCGGCTGGACGGCGGCTCGGGTGCGGACACTCACCTGGACGGCGGCGCGAACGCCGACAGCATCTATGGCGGCGACGGGGCCGATACCTCGCTCATCGGCGAGCGGGGGAACGATCTCATCTTCGGTGGCGAGGGTGACGACCGCAGCATCGACGGCGAGCGCGGCGGCGACCTGCTCTACGGCGGCAGCGGTCTGGATGCCTTCTTCTTCGGCGACGTCAGTCCGGATCGCTTGGAGGGCGGCGACGGCGACGACTACAGCTTCTACGGAGGGGCTGGAAACGACAGCCTCTTCGCCGGCAGCGGCGCCGATTCCTTCTTCCATGGCAACGGCAAGCGCGACACCCTCTATGCCGGCAGCGGTGACGATGCCAGCTTCTTCGGCGGCGGCGGGATCGACAGCATCTATGGCGACGCCGGCGCGGACTCCGCCTTCTACGGCCGCAACTCCGCCGACAAGCTCTACGGCGGCGATGGTGACGACAGCTACTTCTTCGGCGGCAATGACAACGACACGGTCTCCGGCGGGAAAGGGAGCGATTCCTTCCTCTACGGGGGCAGCGGGAACGACAGCCTCTTTGGGGGGAGCGGCACCGACGTCTATCTCTCTGGTGAGAGCGGCGTCGATAAGCTCTACGGCGGACCGGGGGCAGACATCGTCCTAATCGGAGGGTCCGGCAGAGACTCGCTCTTCGGTGGGTCGGGCGACGACACAAACCTCTTTGGCAGTGATGGCAACGACAGCCTTTCTGGTGGCAGTGGAATTGATAGCTTCCTTGTAGGAGGCTCCGGCACCGACTCGATTGACGGTGGTCTTGCCAACGATGGCCTTCTTTTCGGTGGTGACGGCAATGACGAGCTGTCCGGGGGCGACGGTGACGACTACAAGCTCTATGGAGGCCTCGGCGATGACTCGCTCTCAGGTGACAGCGGTGCGGACAACGCTATCTTTGGTGAGGAAGGAAACGACAGCCTCTTCGGCGGTGATCAAAACGACAGACTGCTCTTTGGCGGTGACGGCGCCGACTGGCTGAGCGGAGGCAGCGGAGACGACGAATCTTTCTATGGCGGATCCGGTGCCGACTCCTTGAGCGGAGGCAGCGGCGCCGACGGTACTTTCTACGGTGGGTCCGGTGCCGACGTAATGGAAGGCAACGCCGGCCTTGACACCAGCTTCTACGGCGGTGGCGGCAGCGACGGACTCTTCGGCGGATCAGGTGACGATCTCTCCTTCTTCGGCGGCAGAGGAGATGACAGCCTCTTCGGGGACGCGGACAAGGACACCTTTTTCTACGGCGGGGAGGGCGACGACAGCCTCTATGGCGGCAGCGGCGCGGACACGGGATTCGTCGCCGGATCGGGGATTGATGCCCTCTACGGCGGCGCGCAGTTCGACAGCTACTTCTTCGGTGGGTCGGGCGCGGACTCTCTCTTTGGCGGAGACGGGAACGACCGCACCTTCTTTGGTGCGGAAGGCGACGACAGCCTCTCCGGCGGCAGTGGGGCGGACCGCCGTTTCTTCGGCGGCTCGGGTGCCGACTCCCTCTTCGCAGGAAGCGGCAATGACAGCCAGTTCTATGGGCAATCCGGCGACGACATTTTGACGTCTGGCGACGGAGACGACTATGCCTTCCGCGGCTTGCTGGGGAACGACAAAATCTTCGGCGGCAGCGGCGCGGACACGGGCTTTTTCGCCGGATCGGGGATTGATGCCCTCTACGGCGGCGCGCAGTTCGACAGCTACTTCTTCGGTGGGTCGGGCGCGGACTCCCTCTTTGGCGGAGACGGAAACGACCGCACCTTCTATGGTGCCGAAGGCGACGACAGCCTCTCCGGCGGTAGTGGGGCGGACCGCCGTTTCTTCGGCGGCTCGGGTGCCGATTCCCTCTTCGCAGGAAGCGGCAATGACAGTGAGTTCAATGGACGATCCGGTGACGACTTCTTGACGTCCGGCGACGGAGACGACTATGCCTTCCGCGGCTTGCTGGGGAACGACGAAATCTTCGGCGGCAGCGGAGCGGACAGCAGCTTCTACGGCAGTGACGGTGACGATAGCCTTTTCGGCGACAGCGGGGCCGACACGGGCTTCTACGGCGGTGAGGGAAGTGACACCCTCTACGGCGGTGCAGGCGACGACTACGTCTTTGAAGGCCAGGGTGGAGACGACAGCCTATCTGGCGGAGGGGGTAGTGATCGAAGCTTCTTCGGTGGGAGCGGTGCCGATAGCTTGGAGGCAGACGGTGGGAACGACCATAGCTTTTTTGGCGGAAGTGGTGCGGACAGGCTCTTTGGTGACGACGGCAAGGATAGCGTCTTCTATGGCGGAGATGAAGGTGACACACTCTACGGCGGCGGAGGCGACGACTATGCCTTTGAGGGTCAGGGTGGGGACGACAGTCTTTATGGCGGGGCAAGCGATGATAGCAATTTCTTTGGCGGGGCGGGTGCCGATAACTTAGATGCGGGCAGTGGCGACAACGATAGCTTTTTTGGCGGAATCGGCGGGGATAGCCTCTCCGGCGGTAATGGCGGGAATAGCTATTTCTATGGCGACAGTGGAGATGATATCCTGTCAACGAGTGGCGGCCCCGGCTATTTTTTCTATGGAGCTTCCGGAAACGATTCCCTCTACGGCGGTGCGAATATCGATGTATTCTTTTTTGGTGAAGTTGGTGACGACACGCTTTGGGGCGGTGGAGGGGGTGACTACGACTTTTTCGGGGATGGCGGAGCGGATGTTCTTTATGGCGGTGCCGGCTCTGACTCATCCTTTTACGGAGGATTTGGCAACGATGTCCTCTTCGGTGGGGGTGGGGAAGACAGCCATTTCTACGGCGACGGTGGAGCCGATACGCTCTACGGCGGCGGCGGCAACGACAGGTCCTTTTTCGGCTACGGCGGAAACGACAGTATCTATGGGGATAGTGGTAACGACACCCTCTATGGAGATGGCGATGCTGACCTCTTGGTCGGAGAAGCAGGTCTTGACAGGCTCTACGGCGGCCCCGGCGCCGATACCTTCCTGGTGAACAGCCAGGGTGACTTCGCCGGCTACTACTACGACGGAGGTGGTGGAACCGACACTCTCTGGCTTGACAACGGAGCAACGATTCCCGGCGGCGGCGCCGGTCTCAACTCGATCGAGGTCACCCTGACGATCTAGGAAAGAGCCCGCAGCAATCACGCACCGCCGGCGGCCAGGTAGGCCTCGAAGGTCGCAACTTCGCCGGCCTCGAAGGCGGCGCGGAAGCCCTGGTTCAAGGCGCGCTTGGCGCCGATCCGCTCTTTGGCAAGGGCGATCAGGCCGGGGTCGCCCAGGCCGTAGCCGTCTTGGTCCAGCCGATCCAGAAGCGCGGTGTAGCCGGCCTCCGCCCGTTCTGCCGAGTCTGGTGAGTGGCAAATCGAGCCTTCGCGCACCCGGTACTCGTGCAGGATCTCTGCGGCGACGGGTATCTCGGCCAGGCGCGCGAAGATCTTCAGGTTGAAGGCCAGGTCGTCGCAAAGGTCGATGGCCTCGTCCCAGCCCTCGACCCAGTCGCGCCGGACCAGCGGCATCATCGGCACCGGCAGGTCGAGAAAGCCCTCGGCGTCGAGCAGAAAGTCCTCTCCGCTGTCAAAATAGTGCTGCAAGACCAGGCCGTCGGTCTCGTCGACCACCCGCAAGCCGTCGAAGGCGGCCCCTGACCGCTCGGCCAAGGGCAAGAGGCGCTCCAGGCGCCGCGGCAGGTAGAGGTCGTCGGCATCCAAGGGCGCAATGAATGCGCCTTGGGACAGGGCCAGAGCGACGTTGCGCGCCGCCTGCGGGCCGGTGCCGATGCCTCCGCTCATGATGTGCTTGATCCTGGGGTCGTCGAGGCCCGACTTGGCTGCCAGATGCGCATAGTCCACGCCGTCGTCGCTGACCACGAGGGCCTCCCACTCGGCGTGAGTCTGGCCAAGGAGAGAGCGGAAGGACCGCAGCAAGGTGGCCTCGCAGCGGTAGGCAGGGATGATCACAGAGACCAGGGCAGGCATGACGACTGCTCCCTTCGATGTGACGGGCCGCGGCGGCAGACAGGCTGCTAGGGCCCACGAGTACTACCAACCTGCAGGCCAGACGCCGAGCCGGCTTGTTCAGGCTACTGCCATACGATTCGGGTCAGGATCGCTACAATTCAATGAAAGTCTGACGTGCGATCGCTGGGGACCGGCCGGCGCAACGTTCCGATTCAGGGCGAATAGTCGGATCCTCAGGGAAGAGTCCCACACACCCAAGAGCGCGAAGGGTAGTAGGACAGCAAGATGATCTCCAATTCGTTTCCCGTCGAACTATCAATACTTTACAAACGCAAGCAAAAATCAGGTTCGTTCAGATCCAGTTTCTAATCAATAGCCGTCATTGCGAGGAGCCGGAGGCGACGCGGCAATCCAGTACATAACACTGTGCCAGTAAGACCTGGATCGCCGCGCTGGCGCTCGCGATGACGACCCCATTACTATGTAATGTGGGTCGATATTGATCTACCCCTTTTTTGGACTTTCATTCCCGATATGAAACCGAAACAAGATTCTCTTGTCAGAACTGGATCTCATTCTGTCGATGGTGCCGGTCAAGCCTCCTGCACCTGACCGCCACGCTGCAGGCGGCGGGCGATGCGGGCGGTCTGATACTGCGCGCGCTCGGTCGGCGCGTGAGCGGCCAGGAAGCGGGTGGCGCCGATCAGGACGTTGCGGCCCTCGAGGCCGCCGCCCCAGGCCGCGAACTGGCGCAGGCCCGCCTCCAGGATCTGATAGCTGTGAAAGCCGGCATCCTCGCGCAATAGCGCCTGGCTCAGGCTGGCGATCAGCCGGTCCGGCGGGTGGCCCAGATCCAGGTAGCGGGCCACCAGGGCGGCGCTGCGGTTGACCTCCTGCTGGCGGTCGAAAGCGGAGAGGATGGCCGCGCAGAGCTCTTCGGGCTCTTCCGGCAGGTCCTGTGCTTTCGCCGGATCCGGCAGGCGCGCCGGCGGCATGTTGAGATAGCGGGTGAGGTAGAGCGCCATGGCACCGTGATAGAGGCCGCGCAGGCGCAGCAGCTGCCGTTCCTCGTCGTCGTCTTCGTGGGCCCGGCAGAGCAGCTGATGCAGTGCGTTGCAGTAGGTAAAGACGTGGTGCGCGCTGTCCCAATCGGAGAACTCGTTGGAGGTGCCGAAGCGGGCCACCCGCAGGGCCGCGGCGTAGCTCAGCGCGCGGCCGATGTCGCGCGGGTCCAGGCCTCCGGCAATGGCATTCTCCAGGGCCTCGATGACCTGGGCCGGATCCTCGGCCAGAAGCGCCTCGGCCAGATCCGCCGGGCCTAGACCTTGCGGGCCGTATCTGCGGCCTTCGGCCAGCAGCCCAGGCAGGCGGTCAAAGGCGGCCTCCTGCAGTGCGATCAGATCGATGGGATGGCGCCAGGAATCACTCTCCTCGCCGCCACGCGCGGTCACCAGGTCGTTGACGACGGTCGGCAGGATGGCGGCGGCGTGCTGCCAGCCGATCACGTCCAGGCACTCGAAGGCCTTGTTGATGAAATCCAGCGTATGGCCGCCGTCGGCGAAGTGGCGGTCGGTCACGGCGCTCAACAGCAGGCCCGCCAGTTCGGCCTGGCTGGCACCGGTCTCGATGGCGGTCAGCAAGGTGCGCTCGGCGGCGTTGCGCTGACGCACGGCGGTCCACTTGCCGAGCCAGCCTTGCAGCGTCTTCAAGGGCACCGCGTCGCCGGCCAGCGCCTGGCGGTCGCGTCTCGGCGTCTCGCCCTCGCAGTCGGCTGCCGCTCTCCGGATGCCCTGGTAGAGGGCCAAATAGGCCTCCTCCTCCGGCAGCTTCGGCAGGATCTGGGCCAGGGCGGCCAGGATGGTCTGCCCGGATGCCCAGCCGTCGCGGTTCCTGGCGGCAAAGAGGGCCGCGTCACGCACCAGCTCCGGCCCGCTCGCGCCGGCGGCCAGCGAGCCCAGCACGGCCTTGCCGATCACCAGGCCGATGTTGTGCGCCATGCCGTCGTTAAGGCGCCGGCGCCAGTGCGCCTGCGGGTCGGCGAAGCCGCAGTCGGGCGCCACCCAGACCTCCTCGCCCTTCACCACCACCCGGCCGGGCGGCACGTCGTCGGCCCAGAGATCGAAGGTGCAGCCGCTGGTCACGTCGAAACGGGCATGATGCCAATGGCAGGTCAAGATGCCGTCCTCGAAGGAGCCGCGGTCCAGCGGAAAGCCCAGGTGCGGACAGCGGTTGTCGAGCGCATAGACCTTACCTTGGTGGTAGAGCACCAGGATCGGCGAGCGCCCACCGCGCACCACCATGCGGCCCTTGTCTTTCAATTCGCTCAAGGCGCCTACGTAGAGAAGATTGTCGGCGGCACTGTCCATCGCCTCGGCCTCCTTGTCTGAGGCCTGGGACCATAGCTCCTCTCAGCGCCGGTTGAAAGTGGCGCCGAGGCCTCGCACCATATCTCTAAACGTAGGTCACCACCTCGACACTGCTGAGCGATAGATGCGTCGTGTCGATGCCGCTACCCAATCTCAGCGTATCGGTCCCTGCCCCGCCAAAGATCTGCTCTCCAGTGACGAGTTCGCTTAGATTATACATCGCGAAAACATCTTTCCCGCCAAGCCCCGCCACCACGTCTTTCCCAGTCCCTCCGATCAAGAAATCATCGCCGTCATCGCCCAGCACGAAGTCATTCCCATCATAGCCGAAAATCTCGTCCTCTCCGGATTCCCCATTGAGCGTATCTACACCCGCGCCGCCAACGATTCGATCGTTTCCTGTACCGCCGAACATTGCGTCTTTAGCGTCTCCCCCGAAGAGGACGTCGGTTCCGCCCAGGCCGTAAAGACGGTCCGACCCTCCCTCTCCGCCAAAGAGGTAGTCCGTTCCAGCGTTGCCAAACAGCCTGTTTTCAGCAGTGTTGCCATAAATTCGGTTGTCGAAGGTATTACCAACGCCTATTAAAAAACCGGCACCTGTTTCAAGATACATACGCTCTATTTCTTGATTATTTGCAATGGTATAATTGACGGAGGTGAAAATGTAGTCAAGACCGCCGCTGTCACGGACCCGATCGCCTGTGTCATCGACGAAGAAGCGGTCGCTCCCCAAACCTCCGTACATCGAGTCGGCGCCTGCTAGGCCATTCAGTATGTTGTTGCCACTGTTGCCGTAAATGACATTGCCCAGCTCGTTGCCGTAGCCATCGATGTTTCCGGCGTTGTCGGTCAGGATCAGTTCATCGATGTCCTGCCCGGTCCCCAAGGTAAAATCAGCCGAGGCGAGAACCGTATCGGACCCCTCGCCGCTCGCCTCATAGGCGCGATCGCCCGCGTTGTCGATGTAGAAGCGGTCGTTTCCGGCTCCACCGGTCATGCTGTCGGCGCCGCTCCCACCGTCCAGGCTGTCGTTGCCGCTGCCCCCATAGAGAAGATCCGTACCGGACCCGCCATAAAGGGTGTCGATGTTGCCACGGCCATCGAGCGTATCGGCTCCCGCTCCCCCCTCCAGGGTATCCCTGCCGCCAGCGCCGCCGTAGAGAAGGTCGTCCCCCAGTGCGCCCTGCAAGAGATCATCGCCCCCCGCCCCGTCGAGCAGGTTGTCACCGCTGTTGCCGTAAATCAGATTATCCAGCTGATTTCCAACGCCACCGATATCGCCGGCACCCTCTATCAGGATCAATTGCTCGACATAGCCGCTTGCCGCAGTGCTGGGCAGGGTGAAGGTAACCGAGGTCAAAGCGGTGTCGCTGCCCTCGCCCGCCATCTCCACAACGACATCCGCGCTACCATCGACCCAAAAGCTGTCATCCCCGGAACCGCCGGCCACAGTGTCGGTGCCACTGCCGCCATAAAGCCCGTCGGCGCCACTGTCACCGGAGAGTGTGTCAAGGCCGGAGTCTCCGAAGAGATAGTCGTCGCCCTCGCCTCCATCGAGGCTGTCGCCGACCAAACCGCCCGAGAGACTGTCAACGCCACTGCCGCCGGACAGAATGTCAGCTCCTCTCTCGCCAGCCGCCAGGTCATCACCCGAGCCGCCGTAGAGTCTGTCGACCGCATAGCCCCCGGCCATCGTGTCTGCTCCACTACCACCATAGAGCCTATCGGCACCAAGGCCTCCGACGAGGGAGTCGAGGCCGGAATCACCGAAGAGATGATCGTCGCTTGCCTCTCCATAGAGCCGGTCTCCGACCAAGCCGCCCGAGAGGTTGTCGGTGCCACTGCCACCGTAAAGCCTGTCGTTTCCGCTACCCCCGTCGAGACTGTCTGATTGAGAGCCGCCGAACAGGTAATCGGCACCGGAATCGCCCTGAGCACTGTCATCGCCGCCCTCGCCAAAGAGCCTGTCCCCGGCCAAGCCGCCGGACAGGCTGTCCGAGCCGCTCCCCCCGAAGGCGGTGTCTACATCGCTACCACCCTCTGCCATGTCGGCGCCCGAACCACCGTAAAGGCTGTCGGCAGCAAGGCCTCCGTAGAGGCTGTCAAAACCACTTCCGCCGAAGAGGCTGTCCACGCCTCTGTCGCCTTGAATGAGGTCCGCGCCGTTTCAACCATAAAGGCCGTCCGCAGCATCGCCGCCGTAAAGGCCATCGGACCCGCCGGACCCGAATAGACCGTCGCTTTGATTGCCGCCGTAGGCAGTATCCACGCCCGAGCCACCATAGAGGCGATCGGTGCCGCTGCCGCCGAGCAGGAGGTCGTTGCCATTGCCCCCGTTCAGGGTGTCCCCGCCCGCTTCGCCCGTCAGCGTGTCGTCGCCCTGCAGCCCGGAGAGGTCATCGTCGCCCGCCCGCCCGGCAAGCGCGTTTGCCGCCGTGTTGCCACGGATCAGGTTGTCGAGCTCGTTGCCCGCGCCATTAACGGCTGAGGTGCCGCCAACCAGGCGCAGCTCTTCGACATAGCCCAAGCCAGCGGTGCCGGGGAGCGTGAAGTCAGCCTCGGCAAGGACCGTGTCCCTGCCTTCGCCCGCTGCCTCCTGAACCACGTCGGTGCTGGTGTCGATCCGGAAGGTGTCGTCGCCCAAGCACCCGCTGGCGGTATCGACACCGGCACCACCCTTCAGAAAGTCGTCGCCCGCATCGCCGGCCAGGCTGTCGGCGCCATTGTCGCCGAACAGGGAATCGCCTCCCGAGCCACCTGCGGCCCGGTCATCGTCCTGCTTGCCGCGCAGCTCGTCCGCGCCGCTGCCGCCGTAGAGGCTGTCAGACCCGGCCGCTCCATTGGCCAGGTCGTCGCCGTCTCCTCCCTCGGCGGTATCGTTGCCCTCGTTGCCAAGCAGGGAATCACCGCCGCTGCCACCGGTCAGCCGGTCGTCGCCGCTGCGCCCCAGCAAGCGGTCGGCGCCGGAGCCTCCGCCCAAGGTGTTAGCGGAAGAATTGCCGCGTACCCGATTGTCCAGAGCGTTACCGTAACCATCGATCGCGCCGGTGCTCTGCTCCAGCAGCAACTCCTCGACATAGCCAGTTGCCCCCGAAGGCAGAGTGAAGCTGGCAGAGGCGATGATGCTGTCGGTGCCGTCTCCGGCGGCCTCGATCACCACATCGCCGGCCGTGTCCACCAGAATTACGTCATTGCCGACCTCGCCCGCGGCCGTGTCGACGCCGCTGCCACCGACCAAGCGATCCCGGCTGGCACCACCGTAGAGCAGGTCCAACCCGCTGTTGCCCTGAAGCGTGTCCTGCCCGCCCGCGCCATAGGCCGTGTCGGCATCCCTTGCGCCCCGCAGAACGTCAACTTCCCCGCCGCCGTAGAGACGGTCCGCCCCGCCGCCTCCATAGAGGTGGTCGACCTCCGCCAAACCATAGAGCCCGTCGTCGCCCCCTAGCCCGAAGATGCTGTCGACCAGCTCCGTGCCGGAAAGAGTGTCATTAGCATTGGTACCATAGAGCGACGCCATCCCCACCTCCGATCGCCAGCCGGAAAGGCACGAAGTATTCGCAATACTATTACCCTGCAATAACCAATAATTTTGCGCACAAATTGCGCTCAGCTTCACTCCTTCAATCCCATTTTTATTTTACACTATATGAAACTCAAAAAAAGCTGACCATTAGTATAGTCAACGACCTGACCAAAAGACCAAATTGCAAGCATCGATTGGTAGACGCGTTAAACTTTCTTGCACTCTTGCCTGACCGCAGGCTGCACAGGGACACCAATCGCTCGCACTGCCATGCTCCGCCGGCGGTAGCCAGGGATGACCCGCAGCAATGCCTGCGAGCGCTTGACCTCAGACGTAGGTCACCAGCTCCACGCTGCTGATCGTCAGGTCGAGCGTGCTGATCCCGGCAGCGAGAAAGAGGGTATCGGATCCAGCACCACCGTACACCTCCTCGCCAGTGACGAGGTCAGCCAGGGTCTCGATCAGAAAGACGTCGTCACCACTGCCGCCTGCCATAAGGTCGTCGCCAAGACCGCCCTCTAAGGTATCTCCCCCCTCGCCGCCATAGAGGTAGTCCATGCCACTGCCACCATAGGCATGGTCGCCGCCGGCTTCGCCATAGAGGCTGTCGCTGCCGGAGAGGCCAAAAATCCGGTTGGCGCGCAGGTCGCCCTCGATGCGGTTGTCCAGCTCGTTGCCGATGCCATCGATGTCGCCGGAGGTGCTGGCCAGCAGCATGTCCTCCACATAGCCCTGATCGGCGGTGCCAGGCAGCGTGAAGCTCTCAATGGCGACCACCAGATCACTGCCGCCATCGGCATCCTCGCGCACGAGATCGCCTTGGGTGTAGACGAAGAAGCTGTCATCACCGCTGCCGCCGTACATGGTGTCACTGCCGGTAAAGCGCCCGATCAGGCTATCGGCACCGGAGCCTCCGTAGAGCGTGTCGTCGTAGACACCGCCGTCCAGCACGTCATCGCCCTGATCGCCGTAGAGCGTGTCAACGCCCTTGGTGCCATCGATAGTGTCGTCCCCGCTGCCGCCAGAGATCGTATCATCAAAAGAGTAGCCGTAGACCGTGTCGTCTCCTGTGCCAAATGTGACGCGGCGCACGACCACCTCGAAGCCCTTGATGGTAACGCCGTCGAAGTCCAAGGGCACTTGGTTCGTCAGATAGACCGCATCGCCACCGCTGCCGCCGTAGAGTGCCTCCCCCGCCTCTAGATCGGTCGCCGTTGAGAGAAGGAAAGTGTCACTGCCGCTTCCACCGAAAAGTCCGTCTGCGCCCAAGCCGTCGACTATGTAGTCGTCGCCATCCTCGCCGTAGACAGCATCGTCCGCCGTTCCGCCGGTCAGAGTGTCTGCTCCCGATCCACCGAAAAGGCTGTCGGCCCCGCTGCCGCCGGCCAATGTGTCGTTTCCGCCGCCGCCGGAGGCGGTGTCGTTGTCCGCGCCTCCCTTCAGATCGTCGTCACCCTCTCCACCATAGAGATGGTCATCGCCTTGCAGGCCGGAGAGGGCGTCATCGCCCAGCAGGCCGCTCAAGCTGTTCCCGGCAGTGTTGCCACGCAGAAGGTTATCGAGCTCGTTGCCCGCGCCATTGAGCGCAGAGGTGCCACCCACCAGGCGCAGTTCCTCCAGGTCGCCGTCAGCGCCCGTGGCCAAGGTAAAATCGGCTTCCGCGAAGACCGTGTCCGTACCCTCGCCGAAGGCCTCTTGGACCAGGTCGGCGCTGGTGTCGATGCGGAAGGTGTCGTTGCCCAGGCCCCCGGCGGCAGTATCGACCCCCGCTCCGCCTTTCAGGAAGTCGTTGTCGATCCCTCCAGACAGGATGTCGGCTCCATTGTCGCCGAAGAGAGAATCCTCTCCACGGCCACCGGACGCCGCATCGTCCCCCTGCTTGCCGCGCAGCTCGTCCGAGCCGCTGCCCCCGTAGAGGCTGTCGTTGCCGGTGCCTGCATTGGCCAGATCCGAACCGGACCCTCCGAACAGCGTGTCAAGACCATCGTTGCCAACCAGAGTGTCGTGGCCCTCACCACCATAGGCAACATCGTCTCCACTGCGCCCCAAGAGGCGGTCGGCACCACCAAGACCGCTCATGCCGTTGTCGCCGGAGTTGCCGCGTATGCGGTTGTCGAGCTCGTTGCCACCGCCGGAGATGTTCCCGGCATCGCCGTCCAGCAGCAGCTCTTCCACGTAACCCATGCCGCCGGCCGTGCTGGGTAGGGTGAAATCGGCCGAGGCGATCACGCTGTCGGTGCCTTCGCCCGCCACCTCTTCGATGATATCGCCGGGGTCGTCCACCAGGATGACGTCGTTGCCGACGCCACCGGCGACGAGATCTACACCGCTGCCGCCGACCAGCCGGTCTCGGCCGGCGCCGCCGTAGAGCGAATCGCCGCCACTGTTGCCGAGAAGGGTGTCACCTCCCCCAGAACCGAAGGCTGAATCCGCCCCGCGGGCGCCGCGCACGATGTCAACGCCGCCACCTCCGTAAAGGCTTTCGGCTCCGCCGCCGCCGTAAAGGAAGTCGCCCTCGGCTAGACCATAGAGGCCGTCGTCGCCCCCCAGCCCGAAGAGGCTGTCCACCAGGTCCGTGCCGGTCAAAGCATCGTCGCCGGTCGTTCCGTAGACTATGGTCATCGTGTACCACCCTTCACATCGGCGCGTGCCTTCCCCGAAGCTGGCTGGCCCAGCCGGTCACCTGACGAAACTTGACCACCAGCGAAAACACGTTGACAGGGACTTAAGCTGAAGAAAAACAACGACAAACTAGACCTGACCATAAGGACAGCCTAACCTGACCATAAGGACAGCCTAACCTGATCATAAGGACAGCCTAACCTGATCATACGGTTAGGTTGCCGCCGCAAGCAACAGGTTTTGTAAGGTGATGCCGAAGAGAGGGCGTAGCTCACCCAACAAAGAGGTTTGGATCAAGCCCGATTGGCACTGATGTACAGGTGGGCCCCCCGCGCCCAATCTGCCGGCTCTCCAGTCTTGGCGGAGGCCCCATACCAGTTTCCCGTGCAGGGGGTTCACGACCGGATCGAGCCCTTGACGGTGGACAGCAAAGGATCTGTCGGCAACTATCTGACCGTCCAAGGGAGAAAACGGTGGGAGGTATTGGTAATGGCGCTGTTGAAGAGCCCCTTGTCGATCTGCGTGATGGCCGGCGGCACTGTCCATCGCCTTGGCCTCCTTGCCTGGGGCCTAGGACCTTAGCCACTCTCCGCGCCGGTTGAAAGCGGTGCTGACGCCTCCCACTCGGTCTGAGCACTGCTATGCCGGATGGTCGATCTTTCGCTTGATTGGGCCCTGCACCGCCCGCAGACTGCTCGGCTAGGATACAAACGGCGAGTTCCGGGAGAGGGAGGCTGTCGCTTGGCGATCGAGATTGACCGCACCAAGACTGCGCTGACGCTGCTTCATTTTCAGAAGGACATCTGCGATCCAGGGGGAGCCATGGCTCCTTCTGACCCGGAGGCACTCGCCAGGTTTGAAGCAACGATCACCAATACTGAGACCGTCTCGATTGCTGCCCGAAAGGCCAAAATCCCCATCATCTACTCAGCCTTCGGACGACCCGCAGATGGCCAGCTTGCCAACCGCTTTGGGTCGCTCTTCCGTTGGATCGTCGAGAGCAATGGCTGCGTCGAAGGACAGCCGGGGTACGAGTTCACAGAAAAGCTGATGACGAAACATGGCGACATCGTTACGCGAGGCCCGGGGATCAGCGCCTTTGCCGGCAGCACCTTCGGGCAAGAGCTCGCATTCTTCGGCGTCAGGAGTCTCCTGGTTGCAGGCATCACCACCCACTGGGCGGTTGAAGGCACCGTAAGGGATGCTGCGGATCGTGGATTCGATTGCGTGGTCCTGACGGATTGCGTCGCATCTGCCAGCGTTTCGACGCACGAGGCGGCGCTCGAACGCATGACCTCGATCGCTAGACTTGCAACGTCTACCGAGCTAGTGGCCAGTCTCTAGGCGGTGTGCTGTTGCCGGCGTTGTCTTGCAGCATGTCCTGTAGTTGCACGCCATAGGCTCTGTCTACGCCCCTCGAGCGCCCGCAGAGCGCCCACCTCCCCGCCATCATCGAGGTAGTCAACCCGCTCCAATCCAAAGAGCTCGTCGTCCCGGGTCCGATGCCGCTGTCGACCAGCTCCCCTCGGCTGAGAACGCCATCCGCGAGATTTTAGACGTAGTTGATGACCTCCACGCTGTCGAGCGTCAAGTCGGCGGTATCAATCGCTGCGCTCAAGACCAGGGTGTCGGTCCCTGCCCCGCCGAAGACCGCCTCGCCTGTCACGAAATCGATCACCGTTGAGATGAAAACGGTGTCGGATCCATCTCGGCCGAAGAAGGTGTCCAAACCCTCGCCTCCGAAAAGCCTGTCGTTACCGGTGCAGCCATCGAGCGTGTCACTGCCAGATCCGCCGTAGAGCCTGTCCCCGGCGTCCCCGGTGCCGCCGAAGATGACGTCCTGGCCGCTATCTCCATAGAGCCGGTCACCGCCTCGGCCACCATCCAGAAAATCGTCGCCACCGCCGCCCGTCAGCGTGTCAGGTCCGCGATAGCCGAAAAGCGTATCGTCCCCCAAAAGACCGTCAAGAAGGTCACTGTTACCGGTGCCGCCCGCGCCGCCGGGAGTGCCGAAAAGCAGGTTGGCGCCACTGTTGCCGATGATCCGATCTCCTGTGGAAGAGCTGCCGACACCGCTGAGATTGCCTGCCCCGTCGGCCAGCTTGAGTGTTTCGACCCCGGCAGCAATGGTGAAGTCGATGGACGCTACAATCGTGTCGTCGCCCTCTCCCGCACTCTCCACCACCTGATCGCCCGGGTTATCCACATAGAAGACGTCGTCGCCCGAGCCACCATGGAGCGTGTCGGCGCCAAGACCGCCATCCAGCCTGTCATCGCCAGAGCCCCCGAAGAGACTGTCCGTAGCGTTCTCACCGTAGAGGCTGTCATTACCGACAAAGCCGCTCAGCCTGTTGGCGCCACTGTTGCCCTCGACAAGATTGTTCAGCTCGTTGCCACCGCCATCTCGGTTGGCATCGCCATCATTCAGAACGAGGTCTTCGACATAGCCGCTGCCGGCGGTACCCGGCAATGTGAAGCTGACCGACGCCAGGACCTGATCGTTACCCTCACCCGCCTCTTCAATGACCAGATCGCCCGCGTCATTCACCAGGAAGGTGTCGTCGCCCAAACCGCCATCGAGCGTGTCGGCACCGCCACCCCCGTCCAGCCTGTCGGCATCGGCCCCACCGTAGAGGCTGTCCGCGTCTGCGCCGCCATAGAGGCGGTCGGCGTCTGCGCCGCCATAGAGGCTATCCGCGCCCTCTCCGCCGACCAGCTCGTCCATGCCATTGTTGCCGAAGAGCTGGTCGGCCCCCGATCCGCCGAAAACCTCGTCGTCTCCCCCACCGTCGGCGATGAAGTCGTTACCCCCTTCGCCGAAGACCACATCGTTGCCGCCAAAGGCATAGATGGTGTTGTCGGCACTATTGCCGATGATGCTGTTGGCGCCCGCGTTTCCGCGCATGAAGCTGATTGCGGCGTTCTCCGCCGCGCGCAGGTTCTCCAAATCGGCGCTCAAGGCATAGCTGTCTACGGAGGTGATGACCCAGTCGTCGCCGGTCGTATCCACAATGACGTCCCCGGTGGTGTCGACCAGAAAGCTGTCGTCGCCGGAGCCACCATAGAGCGTATCGGCGCCGCCCCCACCATCCAGCGTGTCGTCGCCGGAGCCACCGTAGAGGCTGTCCGAAGCGCCCTCACCAGAGAGGTTGTCATCGCCGATAAATCCGCTCAGCTTGTTGGCACCACTGTTGCCCTGGAGAAGGTTATCCAGCTCGTTTCCACCGCCGTCTCGATTGCCGTCGCCCCCGTTCAAGACAAGCTCTTCGACATAGCCGCTGTCGGCGGTGCCCGGCAGGGTGAAGCTCAGCGATGCCAGGACGCGATCGGTGCCCTCACCCGCCCCTTCGACGACCACATCGCCCGCGTCGTCCACCAGGAAAGTGTCGTCGCCCGAATCACCATAGAGCGTGTCGGCACCGCCACCCCCGTCCAGCCGGTCGGAGCCCGAGCCACCGTACAAGCTGTCCACAACGATCTCGATCCCGCCATAGAGTCTGTCCGCACCCTCTCCACCGACCAGCTTGTCGCTGCCGTTGTTGCCGATGAGCAGATCGTCTCCCGATCCGCCGTAAGCTTCGGCATCTCCCTCACTGTCGGCAAGGAAGTCGTTCCCACTCTCACCAAAGACCACATCATTGCCGCCATAAGCGTAGATGGTGTTGGCGGCACTGTTGCCTATGATGCTGTTGGCAGCCGCGTTACCTCGCATGTACTTGATCGCGGCATTCTCGGCTGCCTGCAGGTTCTCCAATCCGGCGTTCAAGGCGTAGTTGTCTATCGAGGTGATGACCCAGTCATCGCCGGTCGTATCCACAATGACATCATAGCTGTTGTCGACCAGGAAGCTGTCGTCGCCACTGCCGCCGTACATCTGGTCTTCACCGCCACCGCCGTCCAATGTGTCGTCGCCGCCGCTGCCATACATCCGGTCTGCACCGCCACCGCCGTCCAATGTGTCGTCGCCGAAGCCTCCGTAGAGGCTATCCGTAGCGCCCTCTCCGAAAATCCTGTCGTTACCGGCTAGCCCGCTCACTTTGTTGGCGCCACTGTTGCCTTCGAGAAGGTTATCCAACTCGTTGCCGCCGCCATCACGGTCGGCGTCGCCTTCGAGCAGAACGAGGTCTTCGACATAGCCGCTGGCGGCGGTGCCTGGCAGGGTAAAGCTCAGCGATGCCAGGACGCTATCGCTGCCCTCACCCGCTTCTTCGATGACCAGGTCGCCGGCGTCATTCACCAGGAAGGTGTCGTCGCCCGAACCACCATAGAGCGTATCGGCGCCGCCACCTCCGTTCAGCAGGTCGGAGCCCGAGCCACCGTACAAGCTGTCGGTGCCGCCTCCGCCATAAAGGCTGTCCGTGCCCTCTCCGCCGGCCAGCTTGTCGGTGCCGTTGTTGCCGAAGAGCTGATCGTCTCCCGACCCACCGTAAGCTTCGTCATCTCCCCCGCTGTCGGCGATGAGGTCATTACCCCCCTCGCCAAAGACCACGTCATTGCCGCCGAAAGCGTAGATGATGTTGGCAGAGCTGTTGCCTATGACGCTGTTGGCAGCTGCGTTTCCCGCCATGAAGCTGATCGCTGTATTCTCCGCGGCCTGCAGGTTCTCCAAACCGGCGTTCAAGGTGTAGTTGTCTATCGAAATGATAACCCAGTCTTCGCCAGTCGCGTCGACAACGACATCGCCGGCGTTGTCAACCACAAAGCTGTCGTCGCCACTGCCGCCATACATCCGGTCGGCGCCGGCGCCGCCGTCCAGAATGTCGTCGCCGGCGCCCCCGTAGAGGCTATCGGTTCCGCCCTCACCGTAGAGGCTGTCATTACCAAGCAGACCGCTCAGCTCGTTGGCCCCGCTGTTACCGTCGATCCGGTTATCCAGCTCGTTGCCGATGCCATCGATGTCGCCGGAGGTGCTGGTCAGCAGCATGTCCTCCACATAGCCCTGACCAGCTGTACCGGGCAGCGTGAAGCTCACCGTGGCGATCACCAGGTCACTGCCGCCAGCGGCGTCCTCGCGTACGAGATCGACCATGGTGTGGACATAGAAGGTATCGCCGCCGCTACCGCCGTACATGGTATCGATTCCGGAAAACTCACCAAATATCAGGTCGCTTCCCGAGCCGCCGTAGAGCGTGTCGTCGTCGGCATTGCCGTCCAGAAAGTCGTCGCCCTGGTCTCCATGGAGGGTGTCTGATCCATTGCTTCCATCGATCGAATCGTCGCCGCTGCCGCCAGAAATCGTGTCGTTGAAGGTATAGCCGTAGACCGTGTCGTCTCCGGTGCCGAAGGACACGCGGCGCAGTAACTCGTCAAGTCCGTAGTAGGCTACACCATCGAAGTTTAAGGGGGCTTGGTTGGTCAGATAGAGCGTGTCGCTACCGCTGCCGCCGTAAAGCGTCTCCCCAGCCTCCAGATCGGTGGCCGTCGACAAGAAGAAGGTGTCGTTGCCGCTGCCTCCGAACAGGCCGTCCGCGCCTAAGCCATCGATGATGTAGTCATCGCCGTCATCGCCGTAGACTGCGTCGTCTCCCGTGTCCCCGCTCAGAACGTCGGCGCCGGAGCCCCCGATCAGGCTGTCCGCGCCGCTACCGCCATCCAGCGTGTCGCTTCCGTCACCGCCGGAGGCGGTGTCGTCGCCCGCACCTCCGCGCGCCTCGTCGTCGCCCTCGCCGCCATAAAGATCATCATTGCCTTGCAGGCCCGAGAGGTCGTCGTCGCCCAAGAGACCGCTTAAGCTGTTGTCGGCCGTGTTACCCCTGAGCAGGTTGTCGATTTCATTGCCGGCGCCATTGAGCGCCGAGGTGCCACCCACCAGGCGCAACTCCTCGATGTCGCCGTCGGCGCCGGCAGCAAGGGTAAAGTGAGCTTCGGCGAAGACGGTGTCGCTGCCTTCTCCAAGTGCTTCCTCTACGACGTCGGCACTGGTTTCGATGCGGAAGGTGTCGTCACCCAGCCCTCCGGCCGCGGTGTCGACGCCGGCGCCGCCTTTCAAGAAGTCATTGTCGGCACCGCCGGCGAGCGTGTCGGCGCCATTGTCGCCGAAGAGGGAATCGGCCCCCTCGTCGCCCGAAGCACGGTCGTCGCCCAGCTTGCCGCGCAGCTCGTCAGCACCGCTGCCACCGACGAGGCTGTCACCGCCACTGCCCCCGTTGGCGAGGTCCTCTCCCGAGCCGCCGACCAGCGTATCCGCACCCTCGTTTCCAATCAGGGAGTCGCTTCCCGCGCCTCCGTAGGCACGGTCATCGCCGCTGCGTCCCAAGAGGCGGTCATCGCCGCCAAGTCCGCTCAAGCGATTGTCGCCGGAGTTGCCGCGAACGCGGTTGTCCAGCTCGTTGCCGCCGCCGGAGATGTTCCCGGCATCGCCTTCCAGCAGCAGCTCCTCCACGTACCCCATGCCTCCGGCCGTGCTGGGCAGGGTGAAATCGGCCGAGGCGATCACGCTGTCGGTGCCTTCGCCCGCTACCTCTTCGATGATGTCACCCGGATCGTCCACCAGGATGACGTCATTGCCCACACCACCGGCGACGAGATCGACGCCACTGCCGCCGACCAGGCGGTCACGACCGGCATCGCCGTAGAGCGAGTCGGCGCCGCTGTTGCCGAGCAAGGTGTCGCCGCCGCCCGAGCCCAAGGCCCTATCCGCTCCACGCGCGCCACGAACGATGTCGACCCCACCGCCACCGTAGAGGATGTCGCTGCCTCCGCCACCGTAGAGAAAATCACCCTCGGCCAGGCCATAGAGGCTGTCCTCACCGCCTAGCCCGAAAAGGCTGTCCACCAGGTTCGTGCCGGTCAGAGCATCGTTGCCGGGTGTTCCGAAGAGTATCGTCATGGCGCGGCTACCCCTTGCTCCGCGTGCGCCATGTCAGAGACCTTCTGGCCGACACCGTCACATGACAAGATCTGACAATTACCGCGCACACTCAACCAAGAAATAATATTTGCGCCCAAAATAGAACAAAAAATGGAAAAGCATAACCTGACCAAAAGTACAGGTTTACCTGATCAAAAGTACAGGTTTACCTACACAAAAGGACAGGTGATTGTGACACATGAGCAATTCTTGCTGCTGTCACTTCCCAATGCGTGCGCTGTTTGCCTAGGCGCGAGATTTCTTTAGAGACTACGGCGCCCCGGTAACGCTGCTCTTCAAGGGAACACTCTCCGCCCTCGATCGGTCTGATCGACGACGCTGGGCTCTCGCCAACAGGGGGGCTTCAATGACGGACCGAGCCCTTGACGGTGGACACGAAATGTCCCGTCGGCAACTATCTGGCCGTCACTGGGTGAAATAGGTGGGAGGTTTTGGTGATGGCGCTTTTAAAGAGCCCCTTGTCGATCTGCGTGATAACCACTGGCTTGGCCTTTGCGGCGAGTCCCGGCGAGACCGCCGCACAGTCCTCCATGCCGCTGCACCAGGGCTCGATCACCCTGGAGCACTGCCTCGAGATGACCTTGCGAACGATCAGTGGCACGCCGCTTATCGTCGAATACAAGTCCGAGGACGGGACCCCGCAGTACGAGTTCGAGGTGCGGGACCAGAAGGGCGGGCTTTGGAACGTCGAGTGCGACGCCACCACCGGCCACATCGTCGAGATCGAACAGCACGTCACGGCCGATCATCCGCTTTTCGCTCAGCACGCCAAGCTGACGCTCGCCGAGGCGGAGGCCATCGCATTGGCGCACATGCCGGGCAGGGTCGAGCGCTACGAGATCCTGCTGGATCAAGACGGTCCGGCCTTCGAGTTCGACATCCAGTCCGATGTCGGCCGGGAGTTCAAGGTTGAGATCGATGCCGTCACCGGCTCAGTCGAGAGCGTCAGCCCCGAGTACTGGGAGATCGGCGAAGGCGATTGAAGGATCGGCGGCCTATCAGGTCGGCCTCAGACTGCTGGCGCGGGCAATCAGCCGGGGCGTGATGGTAATCCTGCGCGCCTTGGCTTCGGCGCCCTCGCCCGACAACAGCGCGACGACCGCCTCTGCCGTGTTCAGGCCGATGGCACGTGCGCCGACGTCGATCGTGGTGATGGCCGGGTTGGCGTGCTCGGCGATGTCATAGGCGCCGAAGCCCGCCAGCGCGATGCCCTGCGGCACGGCTAGGCCGGCGCGCTGGCAAGCGGAAAGGGCGCCGAAGGCCGAGAGGTCTGAGACGCACATCACCGCCTCGGTGCCCGGCCAGAGCCGCAGCAACTCGCCGATCGCGCTGGCGCCCTCGTGCATGGCGATCGGCGGCGTGCCATAGGCGAGGATGCGCCGGTCGTCCAATCCGCGCTCCCGCAACGCCTCGACGAAGCCGCGACGGCGGTCGAGCCCGCGGGTGTCGCGCGCGGTGTCGCCGCCGATGAAGCCGATCTTGCGATAGCCCTCGCTTACGAAATGTGCGACCATCAGCTTCGCTGCCTCGGCGTTGGAGAAACCGACGACCGCATCCAAGGGTTCGGCCGGCAGGTCCCAGGTCTCGATCACCGGGACGCCGGCATTGGCCAGCAGGCGGCGGCAACGCCCGGTGTGAGCACCGCCGGTCACCACCACGGCTTCCGGCCTGCGGCGCAGGAACTGCTCGACCAAGCGCTCCTCCTCGGCCGTGTCGTAGCCGGTGTAGCCCAAGAGGATCTGCAGGCCGGCGGCCTTCAAGCCCTCGGTCAGGCCACTGACCGTCTCGGCGAAGTTGGCGTTGTTGATCGAAGGAATGGTGACGGCGACGAAGCCGGTGCGGCGCGAAGACAGCCCGGCCGCCGTGCTGTCCAGCACATAGCCCAGCTGCTCGGCGGCCTCGCGGATTCGCTGGCGCGTCGCCTCCTTCACCGAGGTGTCCGCCTTGAAGGCGCGCGAGACGGTCATCGGCGAAACGCCGGCCAGCTGGGCGACATCCGCCATGGTGGCGGCCTTCCTGGTGTCGCTCATCTTGGCGCCGATGGCATCCGACCATCGTCCAGCCGGGACAGGATCGAGGCCACGATCGCCTGGCTCGTGCCGTCGATGTCGACGGAGATGGCCCGTTCGTCGGCACCGGGCACCTCCAGTGCCGCAAACTGACTATCCAGCAAGCTCGTCGGCATGAAGTGGCCTTGACGCAGCTGCATGCGCCCGGCGATCAGCGCAGGAGAGCCCGCCAGATGCACGAAGAGCACCGGTTCATTCGCCTCGGCCGCAATCCGCTCGCGATAGGCTCGGCGAAGTGCCGAGCAGCCGCCGACGACGACGCCCGGCCTGGCCGCGATCTCGCGCGCGAAGCGGGCAAGCCAGGGCCAGCGGTCCTCGTCGCTGAGCGGCTCGCCGCGGGCCATCTTCTCGATGTTGGCTTCGGGGTGAAAGGCATCGCCGTCCAAGAATGCCCCGCCGACGGCCTCGGCCAGGGCCAGGCCGATGGTGGACTTGCCGCAGCCGGCGACACCCATCACCACCAAGAGCCGCGCGCCCTTAAAGCGACGCGGTGATGCCGCCGTCGACATAGAGGACATGTCCATTGACGAAACTGGAGGCCGGCGCACTCAAGAAGACGCAGGCGCCGACCAGTTCCTCCAGCCTGCCCCAGCGCCCCGCGGGCGTGCGCTTCTCCAGCCAAGCGGTGAAGTCGGGATCGCTCACCAGCGCTGCGTTGAGCGGCGTGTCGAAATAGCCGGGCGCGATGGCGTTGACCTGCAGGCCATGGCGCGCCCAGTCCGTTGCCATCCCCTTGGTGAGGTTGGCGATCGCACCCTTGCTGGCGGTATAGGGGGCAATGCCGGGCCGGGCCAGCGCGCTCTGCACCGAGGCGATGTTGATGATCTTGCCTTGTCCGCGGCGGATCATGTGACGGGCAACCGCCTGGCCGACCAGAAAGGCGCTGGTGAGGTTGGTCCGAATCAGGGTCTCGAAGATCTCCGCCGGGAAGTCTTCCAGCGGGGCGCGGTGCTGCATGCCGGCGTTGTTGACCAGGATATCGATCGGCGCCACCTCGCCTTCGAAGCCGTCGACGGCAGCCGCAACCGCCGCCGCATCCGTCGCGTCGAAAGCCAGAGCGTGCACCCGGGCGCCCTCGGCCTTGAGCGTTCTGGCGGCTTCGGCAAGCTTGTCTTTCCTGCGGCCATTAACAACAACGGCTGCACCGGCGCCTGCCAGGCCCCTGGCTAAGGCGAAACCAATCCCCTGAGACGACCCCGTGATCAGCGCCGTTCTGCCGGCAAGATCGAAGAGCTCGGGTCCTCGCAGCACGAATGGGCATCCTTTTCCGCTCGACAGCCTGGGCCGCGACTGTATATGTTATCGATAACAATCTCAAGTGGCGATATCGGACAAGGGTGGTGGACAAGGCGCATATCCTGCAGATCGGCCCCTATCCCAGCTGGGATGAGGAGGCCTTGAGCCAGCGGTTTGTCCTGCACCGCTATTTCGAGGCTGAAGACAAGGCCGCCTACCTCGCGGAGCAGGGCCCCAAGATCCGAGGCATTGCCACGCGCGGCGACCGAGGTGCCGACGGCGCATTGATCAAGGCGCTGCCGAACCTGGAGATCATCGCCGTCTATGGCGTCGGCTTCGACGCAGTGGACCTTGAGGCCGCGCGGGAAAAGGGCGTGCTTGTCGCCAACACGCCGGACGTACTGACCGGCGACGTGGCCGACCTCGGCGTCGCCATGATGCTGGCGAAAGCGCGCGGCATGATGGGCGCAGAGGCCTGGGTACGCAGCGGCCGCTGGGCGAGCGACGGCGGCTATCCCTTGCAGAACAGGGTGCACGGCAAGCGCGCCGGCGTACTCGGCCTGGGCCGGATCGGCATGGCCGTCGCCAAGCGGCTCGCCGCCTTCGACATGGAGATCGCCTACAGCGATCTGGGGCCACGCGCGGGCGCTGAGGACTGGCAGTTCCTGGCCGACCCCGTCGCCCTGGCGGAGCAGTCGGATTTCCTCTTCGTCACCCTGGCCGCATCTGCCGCCACCCGGCACATCGTCGACCGGGCGGTGCTCGACGCGCTGGGGCCGAGCGCTATGCTGATCAACATCTCCCGCGCCTCCAACATCGACGAAGCAGCGCTCTTGGATGCGCTGGAGAGCGGGCGGCTGGGTTCGGCCGCGCTCGACGTCTTCGACGGCGAGCCGAAGATCGATCCGCGCTTCCTGGCGCTCGACAACGTCCTGCTGCAGCCGCACCAAGCCTCCGGCACGATCGAGACCCGCAAGGCCATGGGCAAGCTGGTCCATGACAATCTGGTCGCCCACTTCGAGGGGCGCCCGCTGATCACCCCGGTCCCGTGAGGAGGGCGCGATGAAAGCGATCGTGGTCCACGCCGCCAAGGATCTGCGCATCGAAGAGCGCAAGACCCGGGGGCCGCAGCCAGGCGAGGTGCAGCTCAGGACCGCGATCGGCGGCATCTGCGGATCGGACCTGCATTACTACAACCACGGCGGTTTCGGCACCATTCGCCTGAAAGAGCCGATGATCCTTGGGCACGAAGTGTCGGGCCATGTCGCTGCCCTCGGCGAAGGAGTCGAGGGCCTGGCGCTCGGCGACCTCGTTGCCGTCTCGCCCTCGCGGCCCTGCTATCAGTGCCGCTATTGCCAGGAGGGTTTGCACAATCACTGCCTCAACATGCGCTTCTACGGCTCGGCCATGCCCTTCCCCCACATTCAGGGCGCTTTTTCCGAAGAGCTCATCGTCTATGCGGGGCAATGCGTGAGGGCCGACGGCCTCAGTGCCGGCGAGGCGGCGATGGCAGAGCCCCTCTCGGTCGGCCTGCATGCCACCCGGCGGGCCGGCGACATGCTGGGCAAGCGCGTGCTGGTCGCCGGCTGCGGGCCGATCGGCAGCTTGGCGATCCTCGCCGCAAGGCGCGCCGGCGCCGGCGAAATCGTGGCCGCCGACCTCTCGGAGAACGCGCTCGGCTATGCCCGCGCGGCAGGCGCCGATCGCACCCTTTGCGTTGCCGAAGGGCCTGGGCCGCTCTCCGCCTACGCAGTCGACAAGGGCTACTTCGACGTGTTCTACGAATGCTCCGGCTCGGCGCAGGCCTTGGCCACGGGCATTGAGGCCTTGCGGCCGCGCGGTGTCATCCTGCAGCTGGGCTTGGCGGCGACATGCCCGTGCCCATGATGCAGCTGACGGCCAAGGAGTTGGAGCTGCGCGGATCCTTCCGCTTTCACGAGGAGTTCCAGCTGGCAGTGCGCCTGATGCAAAAGGGCTTGGTCGACGTCAAGCCCCTGATCAGCCATACGCTGCCACTGGCGCGGGCCGAAGAGGCCTTTTGCATCGCCAACGACCGCAGCCAGGCGATGAAGACGCAGATCGCTTTTGCGTGACCGGCAGGCGCGGGGTCAATCCACGCGATCGGCGCCGATCGCGGCAAGCGCAGCACGCCCCACGATGAGACCTTGATCGGCCGGCCGCCGCTTTGCCGGGTCACCGATCCGCCCGTGACAAGCCTTCCCTCCCTCACCTAGTCTTTCGACAGCGCTCAAACCCGGGGTAAGTCAGCATGTCTTTCGAGGTCGTAGAAAAAGAGTTCAGCCGCTTCTGCCTGTTCAACGCGCCGCTGAAGCAGCTCGCCACCGGCTTCGATTGGACCGAGGGGCCGGTCTGGTTCGGCGACGCCGGCTGCCTGCTCTTCTCCGACATCCCGAGCAATCGCATCATGCGCTGGACGCCGGAGGTCGGCATCAGCCTCTATCGCTCTCCCTCCAACTACGCGAACGGCCACACCCGCGACCGCGAGGGCCGCCTGGTCTCTTGCGAGCATGGCGCGCGCCGGGTCACCCGGACCGAGCACGACGGCAGCATCACCGTGATCGCCGACGGCTACCGGGGCAAGCGCCTCAACTCGCCCAACGACGTGGTGGTGAAGTCGGACGGGACCATCTGGTTCACCGATCCCCACTACGGAATCATGACCGACTACGAAGGCTACCGGGGCGAAGAGGAGCTGCCCTGCCATGTCTACCGCGCGGATCCTTCGAACGGCTCACTGGATGCGGTCGCGACCGATTTTCACTGTCCCAACGGCCTGGCCTTCTCCCCCGACGAGCGGCGCCTCTATGTCTCCGACACCGGGCGCATGCACGACACGGAGTTCGAGCGCCATATCCGCGTCTTCGACGTCGACGAGGCCGGCAAGCTCAGCGGCGGCGGCGTCTTTCACGTGATCAATCCCGGCGTCTCGGACGGCATGCGCCTGGACAGCGACGGGAATGTCTGGTCGTCGGCCGGTGACGGCGTCCACTGCCTGAATCCCGATGGCGCCCTCTTGGGCAAAATCCTGGTGCCGGAGATGGTGTCCAATGTCTGCTTCGGCGGTCGCGCCAAGCACCAGCTCTTCATCACCGCGACCACCAGCCTCTATTCGGTCGTCCTCAACCGCAAGGGCGTGCAGTGGCCTTGAGGGAAGTGCCTGGAGAACCACGACCAGGCACTTGGCCGTCGTTGGCCCACTCGACACTACTCGGCCGGAACGGGGGTTACGAACATCACATAGATGCGGTCGTGTCGTGAGACGAATAGTTCAGCCGGGACCAAAGGCGTCAGCGCCCCTACCAGCTCATGGTAATCCTCCAGTCCATCCGTACGGAAGCCGTTGATCGCAAGGATCACGTCGCCAGGTTGGATGCCGGCCCGCGCTGCCGGTCCGTCCGCCTGCACCTCGACGACAGAGACCCCGGCCGTGCCCCGCCCCTGTTTCGCTGCTCGCACTTCGACGCCGATGCTAGGCGCGCCGCTTTGCGCCTGAATTGGGCGCCAGTCCGTCGCGGAAGAAAGTTGATTCGTCACAGGAGGCGGCGATAGATCCGCCCCCTCGGCGCCTGTCGTCATGATTAATGAGAGTGCGAACGAACCGGCGAGCAATGTTCTCAAACAAGAGGTCATAGCCTTGGACAGCATCGGGCGACCCTCCGTTGGGATCTGACTGTGGCGACCATACAGCAAAAGGTGTTCGGTCAAAAGACGAGCACTTCTCGGATTCTTGTTGCATTCTGCAACAAGGCACCCTATCTAGCGGTGGCTCCGTGGTGAAGGAGAGGGTTCCTTCGGCTGCTAACCGAACCCAGTGACCCCCTCTCCGCCGGTTCCCGGACGGCCTGCCCCCGTGGTGAAGAGGGCGCTTCCATCGCCTCATAAGCGACTATCGAAACGCGTTCTCGCTTGTACCCGGGGGCATCAGCCGCCTTCGCTCAAGGCCACGGGACGCGTGTGTCACTGCGGGCGGCCCTTGCCGAGAGGCGGGTCGGAGTGCTGTCCGTCGATGCCTTCGAGGGCGAATGGGCTTTGGAGCCTCTGCAATGCTGAAGGCGATTTCGCTGATCAATAGACTTGTGCAGTGCCCTGGCCATCGGCGTCTATTTTTCCCTATTGCAAATAGAATCCTGCCCGGTGCCCCCGCAATTGGATAACAAAAGACCTAATCATTTCACGCACTTGTGCCACGCGGATAAAGGTTCCGTGATTTATCTGTGAAATAGTTTCCCGACTCCAGAAAGGCACCATATTATTGACTGGTATGCAGCCCATTTGGGCAAAAGGAGGCGACCATGACACGGGTTTTGTCCGGTATGGCCGCCCTAGTGGCGGCCTTTTTCTTAAGCACCACCGCAGCCGAGGCGTTGCAGTGCGGGCCGCGCGATGCGATCGAAAGCTGGCTCACCACGTCACACGGTGAGCAGCAAGCTTTCACCGCCGTCAATCAAAAGGGCGACCAGCTGGTCGTCTATCTGAACCCCGAGAGCGGCAGCTGGAGCGTGCTATTGCGCCCGCGCAACTCGCCCCATCTGCTCTGTCCGCTCGACAGCGGCCAGCAGGGCCGGCTGCTCTGGACCGTGGTGCCGCAGGTCTCGCTGCCGGGCGCTTACTGAGCACCTGCCGTCAGACCGTGATGGCTGCTTTCCCGAACAGACTATCGAGATAGGCTTTCATCTGCGCGCCGGCCTCGCTGGCGAAGAGCTTGAGGCGACCGGATTGCCCCAGCACGAGCAAGCCGACGACTTGGGCCAAGGCAGCCGTCGCCGCCTCGGCAGGCTCGGGAACAGCAGCGGCGGCAAAGCTCTGTCGTACGGCAGCGTGGATGTCCGAGAGCTGTGCGTTGAGTGCACCGTCCAAATCGGGCCTCAGGCCGGCCGGATTCAGGCCCTGATAGAGGTAGAGGCCGAGCGCCAGGCTTTCCGGACGGGCGGCGTAGTAGTCGAAGAAGGCCCAGGCAGCGGCCTTTGCCGCGGCAACCCGGTTCTCGGCATTGTCGATCGCGTCGCGCACCGCCGCATCCAGTTCGACAAGGCTCCGGGAGAGCACCTCGGCATAGATCTCCTCCCTGCCGGCAAAGTCGGCATAGAGGGCACCGGTGGTGCAGCCGGTCTCGGCGGCGATCAAGCGCATCGACGTGGCCTCCAGGCCGCGCTCGGCGAAGAGGCGGGCAGCCGCCTCGATCACCATCTCGCGCCGGAAAGACCGGATGCGGGCACGGCGATTTGGTTCCGGCAGCGCCGTGGTAGGCTCAGCCGGGGGCATTGATCGGCCGATCCTCGGTCCAGTCGTAGGTGCCGAGGTCGCGCTCTCTGACCGCCTGCTTCCAGCCCACCGCCTCGGCGCGGCGCTTGAAGGCCAGGCCCTCGGGCGAGTGGCGGGTGATGCCGTCGAAGAGGGTGGCGAACATCTGGGTCGTGCGCAGGCCCATGTTCTCCATCGCTTGGTTGATCAAGAGCTTCTGCATCATCAGCTGGTTCACCGGCACCGAGGCCATGCGGCTCGCCAAGGCCTCCACCTCCTGGTCCAGCGCCGCCGCCGGGACCGCCTTCAGGACCAGGCCCATCTCGGCAGCCTCCCGCCCGCTCACCTTGTCGCCGGTGAAGAGCATGCGCTTGGCCCGCTCCGGCCCCAGACGATAGACCCACATGGCGGTCGAGGGGCAGCCCCAGACGCGCGCCGGCATGTAGCCGATCAAGGCATCCTCGGCCATCACCACCAGATCGCAGCAGAGCGCGATGTCCGATCCGCCGGCAACCGCATGGCCCTGCACCTTGCAGAGCACCGGCCGCTTGCAGCGAAAGAGGCTCATGAAGTGCTCGGTGTTGGCCATCATGAAGGCGTAGTCCTGCATGGGATCCCACGGCATCTCCTGGATGCCGGGGTTGACCCCCGGGCGCTGGGCGAAGAAGGCCAGGTCATAGCCGGCGCAGAAGCTGGCCCCGGCGCCGGCCAGCAGGATCACATGCACGCCGGGGTCGCCCTCGGCCTTCGCCACCGCGGCGGCGAGCTGGGCGGGGAGCTCATCGTCGATCGCGTTCAGGACCGCGGGCCGGTTCAAGGTGATGCGTCCGATCCGTCCATCCTTCTCGTAGAGCACCTTCGCCATGGTTGCCTCCTCGCTGATGATTTCGTAGCTATAGTCAATTTTCATAACACTGTTATCAATTGCAAGAAAGAAAAGCGGCCTTCCCCGAGGAAAGGCCGCGTGGGTAGGGCGCTGGGACGGTCCCGGCAGTCAGGCCACAGGCCACCGGAACCGTCGCGCGCGAAGGGTCTAGACGGTCTTTAGGTTCGCTGCGGCATACTTGTTCTTGCGCTCGTCGTGCTGCAGTTCATAGCCCAGCTTCTGGCCCTCGTTCAGTGGGGGCAAGCCGGCTGCCTCGACGGCAGTGATGTGGACAAAGACGTCGTTACCGCCCTCATCGGGCTCGATGAATCCATAGCCTTTGGTGGAGTTGAACCACTTCACTGTACCGGTGGCCATCATAGTCTCTCCTTTCACGTAAGACATCGCTCTCAGGGGGGGGCCTGATAGTCTAAACGTCGCCGGCAAGGTGGAATTGCCGGTCATACAGCCCCGGGTTGGGCTGCGACGTGCCGCCTGGCGAGCAGGCGGCGGAGCCCGGCGTCGTCGGCTTCTGGAGCGGGTTGTCTCTCCCCGCCATGCCGCTTGCTGCCGGCGCGGGAGCGCTTGGCGCCCCGCGATTCCGCTTTCCTGGGAAAGCGAGAATTCTGCTGTGTTTCCAGTTCCTTAGCGGCTGCCTTAGGGGCGCCGCCCGGCGCCAAACCACGCACCTCGCCAAGGAGGTCTGCGGGGGCGCCTGCCTCATCGGAGAGGCAAAGAGAGTGGTGCTCGGCAAGGCCGAGTTGGTTTCGAGATGGCACGCTTTCAGTCTCTGATTGTGCCGCGGCGTCAGGGCCTGTGGCCCGGCGTCATGCAGCGGTGCGGTTGTGGTCGATGGAAGTTATCGTTGAAGAGCTGCCTGCTGTTCTGTCCGAAGACACCACATTCGTTAGTATGCGAACTCTAGAGAGCCGCCGGTTGTCCTAAGTTGCGCCCCTGGTCTGTCTTGTCGATCAGGGCAACGCTTCCTGGTGGAACATGACATGGTTACTGGGTCCCTGTGGGTGCAAGGGCTTTTCGGCATTTGAGGCAAAAATTTTGTGACGGTTGGGAAGCGGGTCAGCCATGCATTTTCGAAGGGTCACGGGAGCCCGCCTTGATCCTGCCGGCCCGGCTGGCGCAGTCTAAAAGCGAAGGGCGCGGGCAGGAGCAAGGGAATTGGCAGGATGCAGGTAGACGGCAAGCCCTACCGGACGATTTGGGTGGCCGCGGACGGCGAGCGCATCGAGGTCATCGATCAGACCAAATTGCCGCACCGCTTCGAGATCCTGGTGCTGGGCGACCTCGAGGCGGCGGCTCGGGCCATAGAGACCATGGTGGTGCGCGGCGCCCCGCTGATCGGGGCGACCGCAGCCTACGGCATGGCCTTGGCGGTGCGCGAGGACCCCTCCGACGCCGGATTGGAGGCCGCCTACGCCCGCTTGCTCGCCACCCGGCCGACGGCGGTCAACCTGCGCTGGGCCTTGGACGAGATGATGGCGGCCTTGCGCAACCGCCCGCGACGTGAGCGCCAGGCCGCCGCCTATGCGCGGGCCGGCGAGATCTCAGACGAGGACGTCGAGATCAATGCCGCGATCGGCCGCCACGGCCTGCCGCTCCTCCAGGAGATCGCCGCCAAGAAGAGCAGCGGCCCGCTCAACATCCTGACCCACTGCAACGCCGGCTGGCTCGCCACCGTCGACTGGGGCACGGCGACCTCGCCCATCTATCAGGCCCAAGCCGCCGGTATGGATATCCACGTCTGGGTCGACGAGACCCGGCCGCGCAACCAGGGCGCCTCCTTGACCGCCTGGGAGTTGAACCACCAGGGCGTGGCGCACAGCGTGATCGCCGACAACACCGGCGGGCATTTGATGCAGCACGGCCTGGTCGACCTGGTGATCACCGGCACCGACCGCACCACCGGCGCGGGCGACGTCGCCAACAAGATCGGCACCTACCTGAAGGCCTTGGCCGCCAAGGACAACGGCGTGCCCTTCTACGTGGCACTCCCCTCGCCCACCATCGACTTTTCCCTGGACGACGGCGTAGCGCAGATCCCGATCGAGGAGCGCAGCCCCGAAGAGGTCGGCCGCATCACCGGCCAGACCGAGGCCGGCGCAATCGAGACCGTCTCCCTCCTGCCCGAGGGCTCGCCTGCGGTGAACTACGCCTTCGACGTCACCCCCGCCCGCCTGGTCACCGGCCTCATCACCGAGGCCGGCGTGGCGGAGGCCAGCAAGAAGGGGCTTGCCGCCCTCTTTCCGGAGCGGGCCAAGGCGGGGCGGTAACTTCAGCGGTCGCCAAGAAGACTAGCGTCAATTCAAGACCTATGCTTCTCCTGCCCTGAACCTCCGGTCTGCGCCTTCGCATCGGCGAGGCGTGAGATCTGGCAGACGTAGGCCCGCAAGGGGACCGCGCCGCTGATCGGGTCGACGGCGTCGTGGCCGATCACGCTGTTGAAGTTCGCCGTCTCGGCCCCCACCGGCGGATAGCCGGGGGCGCCGATCTCGGGGCAGGCCTCCCACCAGCCGTGCTGTCCGCACACGACGTTCGGGGCCAGGGACTTGTCAAATCGCGCCCGCGCCCGGGCGGCGCCCTTCGGGGTCGAGATCTCTACCCAGTCGCCGGCATCGATTCCACGCTCGGCCGCCGCGGCCGGGTGGATATCCACCTGCGGGTCCGGCGCGCGGCGGCGAAGGCTGGGCAGGCCGCGCTGCTGGGTTTCGCAATAGTGCGCGTCCTTGGTGCAGGTCAGGATCAGCGGAAAGCGCGGTGCCAGCCGCGGCTGGCTCAGATGGCTGACCAGAGGCTCCTCATAGTCGGGCAGTGGCTGATGGCCGTGGTCGAACAGCATCTCGGAATAGAGCTCGATCCGGCGCGAGGGGGTGTTGAACCCCTGCGGCCTTCCCTCCGGCGCCTCGGCAAACTTGCGATAGCGCGTCTCCAGCGGCACGCGTATGCCCTCCGGCGCGGCGCGCAGCGCGTCCAAGGTGACCCCGCTCGGCGCAAGCAAGTCGCGCAAAGCGGCATCGATGTCTCCCTCCCAGAACTTGTCGCCCAGCCCCATCCGGCAGGCGAGGTCGAAGACGATCTCGCTGTCCGAGCGGGCCTCGCCTCTGGGCGCCACCAGGGGCTTGCGAAGCTGGACCAGAGCGCAGGCCTCCCGGCTGATTTCGAAGCCGACCTTCAGGCCCTCTGACTCGAAGGGGCTGGTGACGGGCAGCAGGATGTCGGCGTAGCGGGCAGAGGGGTTCATGAAGAGATCGGCATGCACGTGGAAGGCCAGCTTCTTGAGTGCCCGGGTCGCCGTCTCACTGTCCGCATGGGCCATCACCAGGTTGGAGCCGAAGCTGATCAGGCCGTGCACCGGATAGGGCTCGTGCGCCAGGATGGCGTGGTAGATTTCGGCCGAGGTGATGTGATCGTAGCGCCCGGGCCCCAGCGGCCGGGTCGATCGCCCCAGCGTCTTGGCCCGCTGCGCCTCGGAGAGGAATTCGTCCCCCTGGACGTTATTGGCGGGCACGGCCGGAAAGGCGACGTTCCCGCCAGGGCTGTCGTAATTGCCGGTCAGCGCATAGAGCAGCCCGACGGAGAGCGCGATCTGCGTGGCGTTGGATTGCTGCTCCACCCCGCTCCACGCCATGTAGGCGAGAGGACGCGCCTGCCAGAGCATCTCCGCGGCGCGCTCGACTTCCCGGGCGGGGACCGTGGTGATCTCCTCCACGGCATTGGGGCCATAGCGGGCGCAGACGTCGGCCCAGCGCTGGAAGACGGGGCGGCAGGAGACGGGTCCATCGCGCGTGGCCACATCGAAGCGGCCGAACAGCGCCTGGTCCGCGTCCTCGTCGCCAAGACGGCCGATCTTCGGCCCGCCCGAAGCCTCCGACCAGACCACCAGATCGTCGCCTGCGCCCTCTCCCCCGATGTCGCCGGCGCGCAGCAGCCGACCAGTGTCGTCGCGCACCAGCACCGGCGCGTTGGTCCAGGCGCGCAGAAAGGCAGCGTCATACCAGCCGCGCGCGATCATCACCTGGCTCAGGCCGAGCGCCAGGGCGCCGTCACTGCCGGGGCGCACCTGCAGCCAGGCATCGGCGCGGTGGGCGAGCCCGGCATTGCGCGGGTCGACCACGATCAGCTTGGCGCCTCGCTTCTTGGCCGCGATCGTGGCCGTCGCGTGGGCGATGCGCGAGATCGAGGGGTTGTAGCCCCAGTAGAGAATGCAGCCGGCGTTCTCCAGGTCGGGCATCACGCCTGCGGGCAATGCCGAGCCGTAGGAGTAGAGGTTGGCCAGCCACCTGCCCCAGCCGCAAAGCTCCAGGGAGACCGCCTGATTCGGGCTGCCGTAGGCGCGGCGGAGCCGCCGGATCCAGCCGATGGAATCGTCGATCGCAGAGGTCGACGGCGAGGCGGTGTTGAAGACCACGCTCTCCGGCCCGTGCGCGGCCGCCAAGGCCGTCAGGCGCGCCGCGATGGTCTCCAGCGCCTCGTCCCAGCCGATCTGCTGCCAGCCCGGATCGGCAGCCTCCTTCGGCCGGGTCCGCTTCATCGGGTGGAGCAGCCGGCCCGGATGATAGACCAGCTCCGGCGCCACCTTGCCCTTGATGCAGAGCGCCTGCCCCGTGGGGTGGTCGGGATCCGGCGCCAAGGCCGTCAGGCGCCCATCCTTTAGCGTGGCGCGCGCACCGCAGCGCGAGATGCAAAGGGCGCAATAGGTCCGGATCTCTTCGCGACCGACATCATCATCCAGCATCTTGGGTCCTTCGGAAAGCGGCCACCAGGGAACTGCTTGTGCGTAAGTCTATCCTATGAGGGTCATTCGCGTCGCCTGTCTTCGCGCGGCCTTGCCTATCGCCGATGCTGCATTCCGTGGGCAAAGGCCGGGCGAAGGAGACAGGAGCGGAAAGGAACGCGCCGGTAGGTCGAGCGACGCTAGATCAGCAGCGCCCGCCAGCGTCGTCGTACCCGCTTCTTGCGAGCACGGAATGTTGCGAAAGCAAGGAGGGAGAGGAACTGGATGACCCGCCGGAAGGGCACCGCCGGCCTAGGAAAAGATGAAATCCGTGCCGGTGAGCTGTTCGGCGGAGGTGATCTTGTTCATGATCACCGCGGTATCGGCGGTGCCGTCGCCGTCGATGTCGACCTCCAGGATGCCGGCCTTGTCGTCGTCGCTCTGAAAGCGCGCTTGTGCCGTGCCATTGCCAGAGAAGGCCTCGTCACCGATCCACTCGCCTGGCGCGCCATAGTACTGGCTAAAAAGAAACTGATCCCCCCCACCTTCGGCAGCACCCATAAAATCGACAATCTCACCTTGGGTAAGAGGCATAAAGCCATAAGAATTGTCGTCAAACCCAAAGAGATCAGCACCGGGACCCCCACGCATCAAGTCAAGTCCATAAATTGAATCAAGGCTGTCGCCGGCTCTTATATTGTCGTCGCCCGACCCACCAAACAAAGAGTCGTTCCCCCTAGACCCAAATAAGAGGTCTTGACCACTACTACCGACAAGCGTGTCGGAGTCATTCCCGCCAGTCAAGAGATCATCTCCAACACCGCCGCGGAGTACATCGTTTCCGGCCCGGCCGGATGCCCGATCATCACCAAAGCCGCCAAAGAAGATGTCATTCCCATAGTTCTCGGAAAGGAAATCATTCCCGTCACCACCAAACACGGTATCGTCGCCCGACAGGGCCCCAATACTATCGTCGCCTTCCAAGTAGTCGTCGCCGCGCCCGCCTTTGAGGAGATCATTGCCGGCATCGCCGATAAGGCGATCGTCTCCGAGATTACCGAGGAGAACGTCGTCGCCCTCGCCACCAAGCAGCGCATTGGATCCGGTGTTTCCGCGCAGGAGATTGTCGATCTCGTTGCCGCCGCCGTTCAGGTCTTCGTCGTTGCGCGCCAGACGCAGTTCTTCGATGTAGCCGCCGCCGTTGGCCGCGGAGGACAAACGCAAGTCGACGCTGGTGATGATGGTATCACTGCCCTGACCGAAGAGCTCGCGCACGATATCAGTAAAAGTGTTCACACGGAAGGTGTCGTCGCCGGCCCCGCCGATCATGCGATCTCCGCCGGCGCCGCCATCGAGGAGGTCATCGCCGCTGTTGCCGACCAGCGTGTCATCGGCCGCTTGCCCGAAGAGCCGGTCGGCGCCGCTGGCGCCTCTGAGGGAGTCGCCCCCTTTGGCACCGAATGCGCTGTCGTCGCCCTGCTGGCCGGCCAGGCTGTCGTCCGCGCCCAGGCCGTAAAGCAGGTCGTCGCCGCCACGCCCGAAGATGGTGTCGATCACATCAGTGCCAGTCAGCGTGTCCGGCCCGTTGGTGCCTGTGATGATCATGCCTTGCTCTCCTGGCGATGAACCGCCCGGCTTTCCGCTCACCACTTTCTGCAGGGCAAGCAGTTCTCTTCAACAAAGGATAGCACCCATCTGGGGTGTCTCGCGACTTTCAAGGAGCGTTGCTCGCGCTACGGCATAGTGACAGGTCTGTGGGGCGGTTCATCCTCTAATATTAATTGCAGGATCGCTCACGACAGCCGACAGGCGGAAAGCATCGCGGCCCACCTGGACCAGGAAGATGCCAGGCGCCGGTTGACCCGCACCCGAAATAGGCGTCGACTAGATGCATGTACGATCCGATTTCACCGTTGTCGTACAGTCTCGTCGCTTTGGCGGTCGAACCCAGCGCGGTGCATGGCCGGGATCGCTGCCCGGCACCTCTCTGGGCGAGCGACAGGCGGCCGGATCCCGGTCCTCTCACCCTTCGTGTCCCGGAACAGGTCCGAGATGGCGACCTCAACCGCGAACCGATGGTTGCAAAGGGTCGCTTCGATTTTCTTCGCGAAGAAGAAGTGGGCCGGTGACCCGCGTCTGGCACATCGCGGCTTGGATGGTGCTCGTGATCATCGGCCTGCTTTGCGTTGGCCGTGTCTATGCGGATACGCCGGCGGTCGTCGAGAAGGCGCCACAAGTGACGCTCGAGCGGATCACGCTCGAAGGCAGCGGCATCACCCACGAGATCCTGCCCGGGCGCAGCAAGATCGGCGGGCCGTTCAACTTTCCGACCACGCTTAGCAGCGCCTCGATCACCTTCAATGCCTGGGTCAGGGTCAAGGACGTCGAGGACTTCCGCCTTTCGGTCAGTCTCGGCAGGGCGCGGCGCGAACTGGCGCCCCTGTCGACGGAAGGTGACCTCCTCCGCTTCTGGGCCAATTGGACGATTCCGGTCGGGCGGGTGCAGCGCCTGCAGCTCTTCGGCGATTTCAAGCCGCTGGTCGAGCCGATCCGCGGCAGTAGCGTGCTGACCGAGGACGGCAAGCTCGACCTCGGCCTGTCCGCCGGCATCGGCGCCGACGAGAACCTGCGCGCAGGCTCCGGTTGCGAGGGCGCGGTGCACTCCTATTTCGTCGGCCGGCGGGCTATCGGGGCGCTGGTCGATATGGCCCAGTTCGGCGCCGTCGTGGTGGTCGACGTGTCGCTCGACATCCTGTCGGTCTACATCGGCGGCAAGTGGGCACGCGAGGCGGCCGAGGGCGCGACGCGCGCCGGCTGGCGCTTCATCGCCCAGGAGGTCGGCAAGCGCTTCCTCGTCTCGGCGGCCAATTCGCTGACGCAGTCGGTGCTCAACAGCTTCATCAAGGGAACGCCCTGGCTGAAGTACTGGGACCGCAACGTCATGTCGGCCTTCGTCTCGGGCGTCATGGGTGGGGCCTTTCAGGCGCGGGTCGGCAAGTCCTACGAGCAATGGCTGGGCTGGCTGAACGGCGGAGCGGTGGGCCCGGAACTGCGCGCCGCGGCAGCCCTCGCCGCCAAGGAGACCATGCGCGTCGGCACGGCTGGCGGCAATGCCGCGCTCGGTCAGCTGGGGACGGTCTGGGAGCGGATGACGGTCGAGTACCGCCAGATCGCCGACCGGCTCGGCATCTCGCCGCGCTACTTCGTGCTGATCCGAGACGAGACCGTGATCCGCGACCACAAGGTGCAGGTCGCCGGCCTGCAATGGCTGGTGACGGGCGAAGGCTCGCTGCTGGTAAGCTGCACCCCGCCCGGCCAAAGCCGGCCGGCGGCCAACTATCTGGTCCGCTTCCGCATGACCGGCGGCCGCGTCAGCAATATTCAAGTCAGCCCGCAGCGGGTGGCGCGCGATGTCAGCCATGACGCGGGCGAGATGGCCAAGGCGCAGCAGGCCGATCCGGCAGCGCTCGCCGAGCAGCTCTCGCTCAAAGACGTCGCCGAGGCGCGTGAGGAGACCGAAAGCCCGGACCCGGCAGCTAAGGCCGATGCGGAAGGCTGGCGGCCGGTCTTCGCCTCGCCGGTGGTGCCCTTCGTGGTGCGCAACAACATCGCCGCCGCCGAGGTGCCGGCGGGTGCGGAATGGCGCATCGAGCGCCTGCGAATCGATCGGATGGACGCATTCGGCGCCGTGTCACGGACCAGCAGGCATGAAGGCGAATTCCTGGCCGGCCGGCCCTTCGAAGCCGCGTTCAAGGTCACCGCCGCCATCGGCGGGGCCTGGATTCCGGTATCGGGCGCGACCGTCGCCGTTGCCTGGGATGGCGGCGGCGCACCGGCCAACGTCACCACGGGCGAGGACGGCACCTTCGTGCTACAGGCCCGCGTCGCCGCGGCGCCGAAGCGGCATCGGCTCGAGCTGGCAATCGCCAACACCGCGGCCAAGCGCGGGCTCGACCTGCAGAGCTACGACTATGGCGTCGAGGACGTCACCGCCACGCCGGCCAGCAAGACCGCCGCCGCCGACGGCGAGGATGGCGTCACGCTCCAGGGCCGCATCGTCCGTCGCTTTCGAGATACTGCCGGCCAGATCGTCGGCCGCGGCCTGATCGAGCCGACGCGCGACTTCAACGCGGTGCGCTTCGTCGGCCTCAATGATCTCGAGCTGACCGTCGGCGATGGCGCGGCCAGCAGCGACGCGGTGGACTTCACGCCCTCCAGCGACGGCCGCTTCTCTCTCAAGGTCACCTCGAAGAAGGCGGGCCGCTTCGACATACGGGTGATTCCGATCGGCGGTCTCTACCGCACCGCGGATGCCACCTTCCACAGCGTCGGCCTTCGCTTCACCGGCGGACCGGCGGACTTCAAACTCGCTTTCGGACCCGACATGGCAGCCCAGGTGGGCGCCGACGGGATCGCCCGCTATGACGGCATCGCGCTCAACACGAGCGAGGAGATACCGCTTTCGCTCTTCGCCTATTCGACCCGCGAGGGCGCCGAAACCGAAGGGGTAGAGGGGGTCGAGCTGTCGCTGGACGCCGATTTGGAGGCCGCGATCCAGATTCGCTACGGCAGGGTCAAGACCGGCGAGAGCGGAGAAGCGCTCGGCGGGCCCGACCGCACCACGCGGCCATCGCTCTGGCGGCTGGAGCAAGTCGGCCCGGTGACCATCACCGTCACCGCGCCCGAGGCGGCAAACGAGCTCAAGATCGTCTTGACCGGTATCGATCCCGGCAAGCCCTTCCAGCTCACCGCCACCGCCGACCCGCGCGATGTCGACTACGAGGCCGACCCCTGGTCGACCGTCTCGGGCACACTGAAGATTCCGGCCGGCGAGGACATGGGCAGCGTGCTGGAATCCCGCTACAAGCTCTGGGCGTCGGTGAAAGGCGGGGCCGGGCTCGATGTCGGCGAGGCCGCTCGCATCGGCGAGATCCGGGAGCGCGGCGGCGAGCGCGTGGTGCAGTTGAAGCCGACACCGGCAAATGCCCCCGAAGACGCGCCCGCCACGGGCCGCTTCGCGTTCGAGGTCAGCGTCCCCCTTTCCGGACCGGCCAAGGTGACGCTCTACGTGACCGATAGCCGGGAAGGCGAAACGGTGGAGCAGATCGAGCTGGAAATCCCGCACCGGCCCAAGGACCCACGCGTCTCGCTGCGCGGCAGCAATGACGTCGAGGCCTGCAGGTCGGTCGAGGTGGCGCTCGACTTGCCGGACGACTTTCCCGCCGACGGCTGGCTGGCGCTGGTCGCGGCAGATGCCGGGGCCGCCGTTGCCGTCGAGGCGGTCGAGCGCGACCAGCAAGCCCTCGGCCCCCTCGGCGAGACCGCAGAGCTCTATGCGCCCTCGCAGGCGGGCGGCTACGAGGTACGGCTATACGAGGCAAAGCCAGGCGTGGAGGTGGCCGCCAAGGTAGCGCTCACCGTCCGCGAAGCCGAGACGCCGGCGGCCTGGCGAGCAAGCAGCGAGCCCGGCATCGATGCCTGCCACGCCCCCCTGCTCGGCTGGTGGACCTTGGAACAGGAGACAATCGCGGGCCCTGCCCTGGACATCAACCCGCCGCGCTGGTTCGAGATCACGCTGGAGCCCGACGAGGCCTTCCTCTACCGCATGACAATGAAACCGGAGGTGATCTACGCCAATCTCGGCAAGCCCGCCGTGCAGCTCTGCAACCGCGAGGGCAACAGGCTCGATTGCCTCGCGCGCATCGAGGAGGCACCCAACTGCCCGCCCGTTGATCTGGACAGTAAGACCTTTCACCTGACCCCCGACGGCGAGGTCATGACCATGACCTATGTGGCGAACCAGGCCTTCGACGCGGAAAGCTGCTCGGCGCGCGATACGACGGCAGCCATGGCGGCCGGCGGCCACGAGGTCCCGACCTTCCGCCTGACGCTCCGCCGCAGCCCGCACGAGGACATGACCTGCAGCGAGCCCATCGACCCCTTCCTGGGCGAGACCTTCGACCCCGAGCGAGAAACTTTTGCCGCCTACCACAGGCGCGTCATGAGCAAGGTCGGCTGCCAGCCGGTGCAACCATGACGGCGGGAGCAATGTGCAGGTCCTGCATGGGCGATGCCCCTCTTGCCGACCCAAAAGACCAAGTGTTGACTTTACGCCTGGATCGCGTCGTCGGCGCCGCCTCCTCGCGATGACGCCAATTGATGCATCAGTGCCTTCAAGTAGATCGGTTCCTGCTCGGATGCCATTGAGGAGACCTTGAGAACAAACTCTTTTGGTACACAGTGACCCAATCTCTGTCATCACGAGGAGCGATAGCGACGACGCGATCCAGAGTTTTCCGACCTCTTTGCCGGATCGCTCACCGCACCCGCTTTCCACATTGATTTCGCCCTGCAATAGCAAGCAGGAAGAGACACAGGATGGCCCGCCGGAAGGCTACCGCCGGCCTAGGAAAAGATGAAGTCCGTGGCGGTGAGCTGTTCGGCGGAGGTGATCTTTTTCAGGATCACCGCGGTATCGGCGGTGCCGTCACCGTCGATGTCGACCTCCAGGAGGCCGGCCTTGTCGTCGTCGCTCTGAAAGCGCGCTTGTGCCGTGCCATTGCCAGAGAAGGCCTGGTCGCCGATCCACTCTCCCGGCGCGGCATAATACTGAAAAAGGAGAAACTGGTCTCCTCCCCCCTCTGCAGCACCGCTGAAATCGACAATCTCGGCTTGCGTGAGGGGAAAGGCGCCGTAAGCATTGTCACGAAAAACAAAGAGATCCGCGTCCGGGCCACCACGCATGAGATTGAAACCGGCGTCGCCTTCAATAAGATCATCGCCAGAACCACCAAACAAAGAATCACTCCCACTAGACCCCGACAAAGCATCGTGACCACTGCTACCAACAAGGGTGTCCGTGCCGCCTTGACCGCCCAGCACATCATCCCCAACACCGCCGCGAAGCACATCATCTCCTACACCACCTGAGCCTACATCAGCTCCAAACCCACCATAGACAGTGTCGTTTCCATAATCTCCACCGACGTCATCGCTGCCGCTACCACCAAAGACACTGTCATCACCGCTGTCTCCGAAGATCTTGTCATCGCCCTGACCACCTTTCATGAAGTCTCCGCCACTTCCAGCGCGGAGGTCGTCGTCTCCCTGTTTCCCGAGCAGGCTGTCATTGCCGTCGTAGCCAAATAGCACGTTGTCGCCGCTGTTGCCGCGCAGGAGATTGTCGATCTCGTTGCCGCCGCCGTTCAGGTCCTCGCCGTTGCGCGCCAGACGCAGTTCTTCGATGTAGCCGCCGCCGTTGGCCGCGGAGGGCAAACGCAAGTCGACGCTGGTGATGATGGTATCACTGCCCTGACCGAAGAGCTCGCGCACGATATCAGTGAAAGTGTTCACACGGAAGGTATCGTCGCCGGCCCCGCCGATCATGCGGTCTCCGCCGGCTCCGCCATTGAGGAGATCATCGCCGCTGTTGCCGACCAGCGTGTCGTCGTTCGCTTGACCAAAGAGCCGATCGGCGCCGCTGGCGCCCCTGAGCGAGTCACTCCCTTTGGCACCGAAAGCGCTATCGTCGCCCTGCTGGCCGGCCAGGCTGTCGTCCGCGCCCAGGCCATAGAGGGTATCGTCAGCGCCACGCCCGAAGAGGGTATCGACCTCTTCCGACCCGCTCAGCGTATCCGGTCCGTTGGTGCCCGTGATGATCATGCTTCGCTCTCCCGACTGTCACATGAGGCCGGATCCTCGCCCGAGGACGGCCGCGCGGTCTCCAGCAGGCGTTTCGCTTCGCCAGAGAGCGCCCCGCCAATTTCAACAAGCGATAGCACGATGGGCGAGGCTCTGCAGCCTCTATTGCGTAGGATCGCCCGCCGGGCCGCCGGCGGAGGCCGTGACCAGCCATCATGCCGGGGCAGGTGCTCCGAGCGCCGCCGCCGTGGCTAAGACGGCAGTGATCGTGCAGCGATCAAGTGAAGATGAAGTCCGTGGCGGTCAGCTGATCCACGGCGGTGATCTTGTTCATGATCACCGCCAGGTCCGCCGTGCCGTCGCCGTCGGAATCGAGTTGGACGGCGCCGGCCGTGTCGCTTTCACTCTGAAAACGTGCCTGCGGCGTTCCCTCGCCATCGAAGGCCTGATCGCCTATCCACTCGGCGTCCGGCTCCGTGACACTAAAGATGAGCTTGTCTCCCCCGCCCTCGGCGGCACCCGTGAAATCCAGGATCTCGGCCTGGGTGACCAAAGTGGTTTGCGAATCGTCATTGATGCTGAAGGTGTCATCACCAGCGCCGCCCCGAAGCACATCAAAATCACGGCTGTGACTCAAGGTATCGTCACCGCTTCCGCCAAAAAGAGAATCATACCCAAAAAATGCAAGCAATCGATCGGCGCCACTTCCGCCATAAATGCTGTCGTCGCCTTCTTCTCCGCCCAAGGAGTCGTTCCCGCCACCACCCCGGATCACGTCGTCCCCGCCGCCACCCGCAGCAATATCACTTCCGGAACCACCAAAAAGATAATCCTCGTAGAAGCCTCCATTCATAGAATCATCGCCACTGTCGCCACGAAGGGTGTCATCACCTATGGAGCCAAACAGTGAATCAGTGCCATCACCGCCTTTCAGGAGATCGTCACCGGTTCCACCGAAGGCGAAATCGTTGCCGATGGCGCCAAGGAGAGAGTCGTCGCCATCATAGCCAGCAAGCAGGTTATCGCCGCTATTGCCGCGTACTTGGTTGTCAATCTCGTTGCCGGCGCCGTTGAGATCCTCCCCGTTGCGCGCCAGGAGCAGTGTTTCGATGAAACCACCACTATTGGCGGCGGAGGGGAGCCTGAAACTGGTGGTGGAGATGATTGTATCGCTGCCCTGATCGAAGAGTTCTCTGACGATGTCGGTGAAAGTGTCTACCCGAAAGGTGTCATCGCCGGCGCCGCCGACCAAGCGATCGGTCCCGCCACCACCATTGAGCAGATCGTCGCCGCTATTGCCGACAAGCTTGTCGTCGTTCGCTTGACCGAAAAGCCTGTCGGCGCCGCTGGCGCCCCGGATCGAGTCATCACCCTTGGCGCCGAAGGCACTGTCGTCGCCCTGCTGACCCGCCAGGCTGTCGTCGGCGCTTAAGCCATAGAGGGTATCGTCGGCCCCACGACCGAATATGGTGTCAACCAAATTCGTCCCCGTGAGTGTATCCGGCCCGTTGGTGCCCGTGATGATCATATCTTGCTCTCCCGACGATGGGTTGGCTGGCTTCTCGCCTTCCCGAGAACGCTCGCGGTGGCTCAGAGGCACTTGGGTCCTATACGCGGTGCCTGAGTAAAACTCAACAATGGATAGCACAATTGGCAAGGCTCTACTGCTTTTTTGGCGTGCAGTCTTCTCGGTGAGGGCGGTGCGGGAAGAGGATAAAGAGAGGGCAGATGCAAACCCCCTAAATCCCCCTTCTCAGGGGGACTTTTGATTAGTGCGGCCGGGACTCCCTCCCTGATAAGGGAGGGCCGGGGAGGGTTTGTCGGGACCCGGCCGAACCCTATATCAGCACCGCCCCCAGCTTCGGCACCCACCCCTCCCGCTTGCGCGCCGCCTCAGCCAGGTCGGCGATGGCTGGATAGGCCTCCGGCGTCACCATCAGGTCGTGAGCCAGCGCGATGGCGCGGGCCTCGCAAGGGGCGCGGCGGTCGGGGTCTTCGATCCACTCAAAGTCGATGTTGTGGGCGAGGCCAAGCGTGCGGCGGATGAGTTCGGCGCCGGTGAAGCCCAGGGTGTCACGGTAGAGGCGGGCCATATAGGCCTGGCGCTCCTCCTCCAGGGCGGCCTCGCCGTCCGCGCCTTCGAACAAGGCGCGGGGGTAGGCGTCGCCGGCGGCCGCCTCGCTGCGCCAGAGCGCCAAGAACTTCTCCTCGAAACGGGTCCAGCAGGCTTGCAGGATCTCCAGGATCCAGGCGCGGTAGGGATCGCGGGCGCCGGGGGCCTCCTCGTGGCCGGTCTGGGAGAAGTAGCTCATCAGGAGGTTGGCCAGCAACGCGCCGACGTCGAAGGCGATGGGGCCGACGAAGGCGAACTCGGGGTCGATGGCGCGCGTGTCGCTCTCGGTCAGCATGATCGAGCCGGAGTGGAGGTCGCCGTGCAGCAGGGCCTGGGCGTCGCTCAGGAAGGCCAGCTTCAGGCGGGAGATGGCCAGCTTCATGGCCTGGTCGCCTCGCAAGGCCGCGGCCATGGTGTCGAGCTGCGGGCTGGTCCAGCGGTTGCGCTCGGCGATCATGTAGGGTTCGGTGAAGATCAGGTCCTCGGTGATCTTGCAGAGCGCGTGGTTGCCGGCAAAGGCGGCAATCAGCCCCTTCTTCTCGGCCGCCGGCAAGGCCAGGTCGCTGGTCAGGAAATAGGTTCTGGCCATGAAATCGGTGATGGCCTCGACGAAGTGGGGATAGATCGTGGCGGCGATCATGCCCTGGCGCATGATGATGTGCGGCTCCAGTAATTCCATGGCGATGAGCGCCAGGGTCTCGTCGTAGTGCCGGATCGCCGGCACCAGGCCGGGGGCCAGGCGGGCCTCGATCGAAAGCGCCTCGTGCTCGTAGTGCGCGCGGCTCAAGGGCAAGGGCCAGCCCTCGCCGACCAGGCGGACGTAGGGCAAGGCCTGCTTCACCGCCAGGCCGCCGGCGGGCCCGCGCAGCTTGAAGACCAGGTTCAAGTTGCCGTCGCCCACCTCCTCGACCTCCCAGTCGCCGGGCGCGCCGCCCAGGTGGCGCGTCATCGCCGGCTTTTCGGCTGCGTAGTGGCGCAGGTCTTCGGTGCTGAGCGCCCGGTAGCCCGGTGGCGTCGACAGGCTGTTCGACATGGCCCTTCCTCTTCCCTCAATCGCTGGCGTTCAGATCATTGCCAGCCGGCGCGCGCCTGTCCAGATCCCGTGCCGAAAGCCGCGCGTCCCAAAACGTTTGCGCGCGCGGTCCGGATCGGCTTAGGCTGGGCGCCCAAGGCGGCCCGGCAGAAGGCCCGCAAGGATGAGGAGGAGCGCAAGGGTGACTGAGCGAGTCGCGGCGCGCCGCCCGCTCGGTGGGCGCAGCGAGGAAGCAGACGAAGCAGAGCAGCAGGCGGCCCTGCCGCAGACGCCGACGATCAAGGACGTCGCGCGCGCCGCCGGCGTCTCGGTCACCACCGTCTCTCACGTCTTCAACGAGACCCGCCCGGTCGCGCCCGAGACGCAGCGCCGGGTCAAGGCGGCCATCGACCAGTTGGGCTATCATCCCTCGAACCTGGCGCGCGCCTTGAAGGGGGAGCCGACCGGCACCGTCGGCATGCTGGTCACCTCCTCGACCAATCCCTTCTTCGCCGAGGTGATCAGCGGCGTCGAGGAACGCTGCTTCGAGCGCGGCTATTCGCTGATCCTCTGCAACACCGGCGACGACCGTCAGCGCCTCAACGCGCAATTGAAGACCCTGCTGCAAAAGCGCATCGACGGGCTGGTGGTCATGACCACCAATGCCGACCTGCGCTTTTTCGAGGACCTGCGCCGCTATCGCGGCCTGCACCTGGTCGCCATCGACACCGAAGAGATGGAGGAGGTGCCGGTGGTCAACGACGATTCGGCCCGCGGCGGCGCGCTGGCCGCAAGGCACCTGCTCGCGCGCGGCTTCCGCCGCATCGCTGTCCTCGCCGGGCCGAAAGCCCATCCCCGCGCGCTGCGCCGCCTGGCGGGCTTCCGTCAGGCTCTGGAAGAGGCCGGCTTCCCGCTCGACCCGGCCTTGCGCTACTGCACCGAGATGACCTTGGCCGGCGGCGATCGGGCGACGCGCAAACTGCTTGGCGAGCAAGGCCGGCGGCCCGAGGCGATCTTCTGCATGAACGACCTGGCCGCCATCGGCGCCCTGCACGTGCTCAGCGAGCAGGGCTTGGAGGTGCCGCGCGACATCTCGCTGATCGGCTATGACGATATCGAGATGGCCGCCTACTGCCGGCCGCCGCTCACCACCTTGCGCCAGCCGACCCGAGAGATCGGCGAGACCGCCGCCGAACGCCTGATCGGCCTGGTCGAAGGCGCGGAGGTCCCGCTGTCCTCGATCGCCCTTCCACCGCAGCTGATCGAACGCAAATCGGTCGGCTACGGGCCGGCTTGGGAGGGCTAGGCCGGTGAGCGCCGAAGGTCTGGGCGAGGGCCGGGCGGAGATCCGCCGCGGCGATCCCTCGACATATCCGGCCTGGTTCAAGGCGCGCAAGAGTTCCAAGCCGCTGATCGTCTCGCGCTGGGTCCCGGTCATCCTGGTCGGCCTGCCGGTCCTGGTGCTGCTGGCGATCGTCATCTACCCGACGATCTGGATGTTCTATCACTCGCTGAGGGACACCAACATCACCGGGCTCTTCACCGGCAATCACGCCTCGGTCGGCTTCGAGAACTATGGTACGGTCTTGAGCTCCAGCCGCTTTCACGACTCGCTCTGGCATCTGGCGCTCTATCTCTTCTTCGGCGCCACCTTCCAGGTGCTGCTGGGCACCTTGCTGGCGCTCATTCTCTATGAGTACGTCAAGTCCAACCTGGCGCGCGCGGTGATCCTGATCCTGCTGGTGCTGCCGATGATGCTGCCGCCCTCGATCGTCGGCACGCTCTGGCGCTTTCTGCTGACGCCGTCGAACGGGGCGGTCAACCAGGCACTCTTGAGCCTCGGCATCATCGACAGCCATATCGAGTGGTTCAATGCCGGGATCTCGCTCTGGTCGATCATCGTCGCCGACATCTGGAACTGGACGGCGCTCCCCCTGCTGATCGTCTTCTCCGGCCGGGTCTCCTTGCCGCCGGCGGTCTACGAGGCGGCACGCGTCGACGGCGCCGGGCAGTGGAAGGTCCTGCGCCGCATCACCTTGCCGATGCTGAAGGAGGTGATCGCGATCGCCTTCATCCTGCGCTTCACCGATGCCTTCAAGTTCGTCGACCTGGTCTACGTCATGACCTCGGGCGGGCCGGCGCAGTCTTCGGAGCTGCCGACCTACATCGCCTTCCAGCGCGGCATCCGCGAGTTCGCCATCGGCGAGGCGGCGGCCTATGCCATTATCATCTTCGCGATCGCGGCCATCATCGTCACGCTCTTCCTGAAGTACATGAAGCGCGTCATGAAGGCTCAAGGCCTTGCCTAAGGGGGACGCCATGGCAGCCAGCGCCCCGCTTACCGGATCCCCGGCAGAGGCCGCTTCCAGCCGGCGCTGGCGCCTGGTGCGCACGCTGTTTCTGGTGTTTTTGGGGCTGTGGCTGCTCTTCACCCTCTTCCCGCTCTACTTCATGGCGATCACGGCCTTCAAGTCGGCGGCGGAGACCAACCTGACGGTGCCGACCTTCTGGCCGAAGGAGTGGTTCCCGGAGAACTTCGTCGGCGTCTTCGCCGAGCCCACCAACTTCAGCGCGCTGGTCGACAGCTTCATCATCGCCACCGGCAACACCCTGCTGGCGCTGCTGCTGGGCAGCCTCGCCGGCTATGCCTTCGCCCGCTTCCCGCGCCAGGCCGGCGGCGAGAACCTGGCCTTTTGGATCCTCTCCAACCGCATGTTCCCGCCGGTCGCCATCCTGGTGCCGATGTTCTTCCTTTTCGACAGCACGCCCTGGGGCACCGACAGCCACCTCTCGCTGATCATCCTCTACCTGGTCTTCAATCTGCCCTTGGCGACCTGGCTGATGATGGTCTTCTTCCGCGACGTGCCGCGCGAACTGGAAGAAGCGGCCTATCTCGACGGCTGGCGGCCCTTGCGCGCCTTCATCAAGGTGACCCTGCCGCTGGTGCTGCCGGGCATGATCTCGGTCGCCATGCTCTGCTGGATCTTCGCCTGGAACGAATACCTTTTTGCCAACCTCTTCGTCGGCACCAACGTGCGCACCTATACGATCGTCATTCCCACCTTCACGCACGGCTCGCAGACCCTGTGGAACCTGCAGATGGCCTTCTCGCTGATCGCCATGATCCCGCCGGTCGTGCTCTTTATCGTGCTCAGGCGCTACATGGTACGCGGGCTGTCGCTCGGCGTGGTGAAGGGCTAGGGCGATGGCGCGACTGACCGTAGAGGGATTGTGCAAGGGCTGGGACTTCCCGGTCATCGACGAGCTTTCCTTCGAGGTCGAGGAGGGCGAGTTCTTCGTCGTCGTCGGTCCGTCCGGCATCGGCAAGACCACGCTTCTCCGCCTAATAGCCGGCCTGGAGACGGCGCAGCGCGGACGGATCCTTTTGGGCGAACGCGAGGTCACCCGCCTGCCCCCCTATCGGCGGCGGGTCGCGATGACCTTCGAATCCTATGCCCTCTACCCGCACCTGACCGTCTTCGAGAACATCGCCAGCCCCTTGCGCGCCCGCAAGCTGGAACGCGGCGCGATCGAAGAGCGGGTCAAGGCTGTCGCCAAGCTCTTGCGGATCGATCAATTGCTGGAGCGGAAGCCGGGCCAGGTCTCCGGCGGGCAGAAGCAGCGCACCGCGCTGGGCCGCACCTTGGTCGCCGATCCCGAAGCCTTCCTCCTGGACGAGCCGATCAGCCACCTGGACGCCAAGATCCGCCACGAGCTGCGCATGCAGTTCCATCGCCTGGAGGACCTGCGCAAGGTCGCCACGGTCTATGTCACGCACGACTACGCCGAAGCACTCTCCCTGGGCGACCGTATCGGCGTGATGGGCAACGGCGGCCGCCTGGTGCAGATCGGCAGCGCGCGCGAGCTCTTCGAGCGGCCCAAGGCCCTCTTCGTCGCCGAGCACCTGGGTCAGCCCACGATCAACGTCATCCGCAGCACCCTGGTCGAGGAAGCGGGCCAGCTCTACGCCTGCGCCGAGGCCGGCAGCTTCCGCCTGCCGCTCACGCGCCACCAGGCCAGCCGCCTCGATGGGACGCGCGACGGCCGCGTCGTGGTAGGCCTCAGGCCCCAGCACGTGCGCCCGTCCGACGAGGCCGAACCCGGCGGGCTGGAGCTGGAGGCGCAGATCGACATCTTCGAGGCGCTGGGCTCCAGCGGCATCATGATCACGCAAGCCGGCGGCATCCAGCTCACCGGCCTCACCCATCCGGAACGGCACTTCGAGCCGGGCCAGCCGGTGCGCTTGGCGATCGCCGCCGAGGCCCTGCATCTCTTCGATGCCGAAAGCGGCCTCAGCCTCCTGGAGGCGCCCTGATGGCTCGCGTCTCGCTCTCCAAGGTCAACAAGATCTACGGCCATGGCGCCCGCGCGGTGCATGCCGTCCAGGACCTCGACCTCGCTATCGAGGACGGCGAGTTCGTCGCCCTGCTCGGCCCCTCCGGCTGCGGCAAGACCTCCACCTTGCGCATGATCGTCGGGCTGGAGAGCGTCACCTCCGGCGCGATCCACTTCGGCGAGAGCGAGGTCACGGCGCTGGAGCCGCAGCAGCGCAACGTCGCCATGGCCTTCGAGACCTACGCGCTCTACCCCAACTTCACCATCGAGGAGAACCTGGCCTTTCCGCTGGAGGTCCGCGGCGTTCCCCCTGAGGAGCGCAAGAAGCGCGCGCGGGAGATCGCCGAGCTGCTGCAGATCACCCCGATCCTGGGTGAAAAGCCGCCGGCGCTCTCCGGCGGTCAACAGCAGCGGGTCTCGCTGGGCCGCGCCCTCATCCGCGAGCCGGCGGTCTTCATCCTTGACGAGGTCATGAGCCACCTGGACGCGCACCTGAAGTTCCAGATGCTCTTCGACCTGAAGCGCCTGCACCGCGACCTGAAGCGCACCATGATCTACGTGACGCACGACCAAGTGGAGGCGCTTGCGCTGGCCGACCGCATCGCCGTCATGTCGAACGCGCGCCTGCAGCAGGTAGGCGACCGCGCCACCCTCTATAACCGACCGGCTAACGCTTTCGTGGCCGACTTCATCGGCGAGCCGCCGACCAACTTCTTCACCGCCCAGCCGGTGCAAAGGAACGGCAGCTTGACCCTGCAGGTCACCGACAGCGAGATCCGCTTCCAGCTGACCGAGGAAGCGCAAGCAGCGCTCCAAAGCCGCAACGGGGATCGCTACATCGTCGGCCTGCGCCCGCAGAACATCGCCATGAAGCCGGCGGCCGGCACCCTGCAGGCGACGGTGGCGATCAACGAATACTTGGGCGAGCGCTCGATCCTCACGATCGAGAATGGCTCGGCGCGCTTCTTGGCCCTGGTGCCGCCCGACACAAAGGCTGGCCAACACGACCCGATTACGCTGCACTACGACCCGGCTCATGTGATGATCTTCGATGCTGCGACGGAGGACCTGATCGCCTGACCGCAGACCTCGACGAGACCAAGACCTCGCGCAATCACGCGCAGAACCAAGGGTAACAGCCGCCAAAAAGGGAGGAGAAGATGGCTCTTTTCAGTAGATGGACCCGGCGCAAGTTCATGAAGAACGTGGCTCTGGGCGCCGGCACGGCCGCGCTCGCCGGCAGCCCGGGACGTCTGGCCTGGGGCAAGAACACCGTGCCGCCGGGCAAGAAGCTCTTCAACGATATCGAGCTGAAGTACTTCCAGGATTCCAACTGGCTGAACGCGCCCTTGTGGCTCTCGCCTCTGCTGCATCAGGAAGCCGGCGTCGGCATCGCCTCGCGCGAGCTCTATGACGGCGGCGATGCGGTGGCCAAGATTCTGCCGCAGCTCTTGACCCGTCAGCCCCGCTTCGACTGGGTGCAGTATCCCTCGCTCTTCTTCGGCGCCTTCGCGTCGACCGGTCAGCTGGAGCCCTTGGACGACTACCTGGCGCAGTACGAGGGCACCCAGGAATACCTGGACTGGGTCATGCCGGCCTACGGCGAGTTCTACACCAAGTGGGACAGCAAGACTTACGGCGTGATGCTGGACGGCGACATCCACATCCTGCATTACCGCCAGAGCTACTTCGACAATCCCGACCTGCAGAAGAAGTTCTCCAAGCGCTTCCAGCAGGACCTGGCGGTGCCCTCGACCTGGCCGGACTTCCTGAAGGTCGTGCAGTTCATGACCGAGGAGCTGTCCAGCCAGGGCGTCTACGGCACTTCGATGGTGGTGAACCCGCCGAACTTCGGCTGGGGCTTCTGGATGGACATCGCCGCCTCTGCCGGCGTGAACTACTTCGACGAGAACATGAACCCGGTGATCAACCAAGGCAAGGCCGCGGAATCGCTGGACATGTTCAAGGAGATCATCAAGTTCGGCCCGCCGGGTGCGGAGGCCATGGACATCGGCACCACCATCCAGCGCTGGCAGTCGGGCTCCGACGTCATGAGCGTCTGGTGGATCGACCTGGCCGAGTTCACCGTGCAGCAGCAGACCCCGGAAGCGGCCGAGGACCAGCGCGGCGCGATCGTGCCGGGCTGGGTCAACGACGACGGCTCGGTCCTGCACCGCGCCATCTCGCTCTGGTGCCGCACCGCCTCGATCCCGAAGAACCTGCCGCAGGACGTGAAGGACGCGGCCTTCTACTTCATCTACCGCATGTCGCATCCGGACTATTCGGATCACATCGTGGCCGATCCCTACTGCGGCTCGGACCCCTTCGGTCAGTCGCATTACAACGACCAGGCCGCGCGGTACTACATCGAGCCCAATCCGCAGCGCGGCACCTCGGAGCTCTGGCCGACCAACGACGGCATCTTCAAGAACTTCGACACCGCCCGGAACCACCTGGACGCGGGCCTGGCCAACGTGAAAGTCGGCTATCCGCAGTTCTTCTGGGAGGGCGCACCGGAGTACGCCGACGCGCTGGGCCGCAACATCTCAAAGGCCATCGCCGGCAGCCTGACCTCGCAGCAGGCCCTGGACGAAGCGGCCGAGGAGTGGGTGAAGATCGCCCAGAAGCTGGGCCTCGACAGTCAGAAGGCGCAGTACAAGAACTTCATCGACGGTGCCCGCAAGCTGGGCTACCAGATCTGACCTGCCAAGCGCCTGCGCTCCTTACCGAGTGTAGGCGCTTTTTCCTTTTACTTCAGTACGCAAGAGCGGCCTCATGAAGAAGATCCTGAACGACCCGGCAGACTATGTCGACGAGATGCTGGAGGGCATGGTGGCCGCCCATCCCGAGGTCTACGCCCAGCCGGTGACCCGCGTCATCGCCCGGGCCGGCGGCACCACCAAGGGCAAGGTGGGCATCGTCTCCGGCGGAGGCTCCGGGCACCTGCCGATCTTCACCGGCTACGTCGGCAAGGGATTGTTGGATGCCTGCGCCATCGGCGACGTCTTCGCCTCGCCCTCGGCCGAGCAGATGGCCGAGGCCATGCGTCAGGCCAACGGCGGCGCCGGCGTCTTGCGCCTCTACGGCAACTACGGCGGCGACGTCATGAACTTCGACATGGCCGGCGAGACGGTGGAACTGGAGGACGACATCGAGTCCACCACGGTATTGCTCGCCGATGACATCGTCTCCGCCCTACCCGCCGAGCGCCAAAAGCGCCGCGGCGTGGCCGGCATGGTCTATGCCTTCAAGATCGCCGGTGCCAAGGCGGAGGAAATGGCCGACCTCGCGACCGTCACCGCCACGGCGCAGCAAGCCGCAGATGCCTGCCGCTCGATCGGCATGGCGCTTACCCCCTGTACCGTGCCCCAAGCCGGCAAGCCCACCTTCAAGCTCGGCAAGAACGAGATGGAAATGGGCATGGGCATCCATGGCGAGCCCGGCATCTGGCGTGACAAGCTGCGCCCGGCCGATGCCATCACCAACGAGATGATGGACCTGCTGCTGAAGGACCAGCCGCTCAGCTCCGGCGACCGTGTCTCGATCCTGGTGAACTCGCTGGGTGCCACCCCGCAGGAGGAGCTCTACATCATGTACCGGCGCGCCAAGGAGCGGCTAGAGAGCGCCGGCGTCACGATCGTCATGCCCTTGGTCGGCCGCTATGCCACCTCGATGGAGATGACCGGGGCCACGATAACGCTCTGCAAGCTGGACGACGAGCTGGAGCGCCTCTTGAAGGCACCCTGCCACTGCGCCTACTGGAGCGTCGGCTGACGGTCCGGTCATGGGTTTCACCGTCGAGCATCTGCGCCGGGCGGCCGTCCGCCTCGCCAAGGCCGCCGAAGCCGCCGCAGACGAGTTGAACGCCCAGGACGGCAAGCTGGGCGACGGGGACCTGGGCGTGACGGTCCGCAAGGGCTGGCAGGAGGTGGCTCAAGAGGCGCCGGATCTCCCGGAGGATTTGAGCAAGGCTTTTCTCAATTGTTCCAAAGCCTTCCAGCGCGTGTCCTCGTCGTCCTTCGGAACTCTGGTCGCGACCGGCTTCATGAGCGCGGCAAAGGCCACCAAAGGGCGCAGCGAGGCCGATTGGTCCGAGGTCGCGCCCCTGCTGGCAGGCGCCCGAGACGCGATGATGGCGCGCGGCAAGGGCGCGCTGGGCGAGAAGAGCATTCTCGACGCGCTGGATGCCGCAGCCAAGGCCGCCGAGGACCTAGATGACCCGGAGCATCTCTTGCAAGCCATTGACCGGGCAACGGACGCTACCCTTGCCGCCTTTCGCGATCAGCCCAACCGCCTGGGGCGCGCACGCATGTTCGCCGAGCGGTCGATCGGGCTGGACGACCCAGGCATGCTCGCCTTTCGGCGGCTGCTCGACGGGCTGAAGGAATGACCGAGACATGCTGAAGGACATTCCGCCGCTCTTGAGCGCCGACCTGCTTTGGGTCTTGGAGAGCATGGGCCACGGCGATCAGCTAGTTTTGGTGGACCGAAATTTCCCTGCTACTTCAATTGCTAAGTCTACGAACTTCGGACAGCCAATCTGCTTGGAAGGCACGAATTGCAGCCAGGCTGCCGAAGCCATCCTTTCTGTCTTGCCGCTCGACAGCTTCGTCGAGGCCCCCTTGATCCACATGCAGGTCGTGGGCGAGCCGGAGAGGCGCCTTGAGGTGCATGAGGAAGTGCATGCCATCGCCGAGCGCATGGAGGGCGGCACGATCATCATGGATTCTCTTGAGCGACACGCTTTCTACGCGGACGCCAAGGAGGCATTCGCCGTGGTGCAGACCTTGGAGGCACGGCCCTACGGCTGTTTCCTGCTGCGCAAAGGGGTGATCTTTGACTGAAGCGACCAAGGACTAGCGGCGTGGGCTGCGTCATGGGCATAGACGGCGGCACCGAGAGCCTGCGCGCCTTCGTCTTCTCGCTGGAAGGCGAGGTTTTGGGAAGCGCGGCCACAGCCTATGAGACGCGCTTTCCGCAACCGGCCTGGGCCGAGCAGTCGCCGGAAGACTGGTGGGCGGCCCTTGCCTCCTCTGTCAGCGGCGCGCTGCAGGCGGCGGAGAAGAGCGGTGATGACATCGAGGCGCTCTGCATCGACACCACCTCCTGTTCGGTGGTCGCCCTCGACGCGGAGGGAACGCCCCTGCGCCCGGCGCTGATCTGGATGGACGTGCGCGCGTCGGAGGAAGCCCAGCACATAGCGACCTCCGGCGACCCCGGTCTCAGGGTCAATGGCGGCGGCGCCGGGCCGGTCTCGGCCGAGTGGATGCTGCCGAAGGCGCTCTGGCTGAAGCGCAACGAGCCGCGCGTCTTCGCCCGTGCCGCCAAGATCGGCGAGTACCAGGATTTCCTGAACCTGCATCTGACCGGAGAGTGGACCGCCTCCCTCAACAACGCCTCGATGCGCTGGCACTATCAGACCCACCACGGCGGCGTGCCGCACAGCCTCTTGCAGGCCGTCGGCCTCTCCGACCTGCATGCCAAGTGGCCGGCCAGGGTGGTGCCGCCCGGCGATGTGATCGGCGGCCTGACCCGCAAGGCTGCGGCGCATCTGGGCCTGCCGACCGGACTGCCGGTGGTGCAGGGCGGCGCCGACGCCTTTATCGGCATGATCGGATTGGGCGTCACCCAACCGGGCGAGATGGCGCTGATCACCGGCTCGTCGCACCTGCACTTGGGCGTGACCGATCGGCCCGTCCACAAGGCGGGCGTCTGGGGCACCTACGACGATTCGGTCTATCCGGGAAAGCCGATCATCGAGGGCGGCCAGACCTCTACCGGCTCGGTCGTGGCCTGGTTCAAGCGCCATTTCGCGGCCGAGACCGACTTCGACGCCTTGAACGCGGCGGCAGCGGAGATCCCGGCCGGCGCGGAAGGCCTGGTGGTCTTGGACCACTTTCAGGGCAACCGCACGCCGCACACCGATCCACTGTCGCGCGGTGCGATCACCGGCCTCACCTTGAAGCACACGCCGGCCCATGTTTTCCGCGCCATTCTGGAAGGCATCTCCTTCGGCACCAAGCTGATCGTCGAGAGCTTTGGCGAGGCCTTTCAGGCCCGCCGCGTGGTGGTGGCCGGCGGCGCGACGCGGTCGCCGCTGTGGATGCAGATCCACGCCGATACGCTGGGCACGCCGCTGCAACTGACCGAGGTCCCGGACGCGCCGGCCATGGGCTGCGCCGTCCTGGCCGCTTATGGGGCGGGACACTATGCATCGATTGAAGAGGGAGCGGAGGCGATGGTGCGCGTCGTCAGCACGGTCGAGCCCGACCCGCTGCAGTCCGCGCGCTATGAGGCGCTTTACCCTGCCTACAAGAGCCTCTACGGCGCCCTGAAGGCTGTCAGAGGACCGCAGTGATGGCCGCTGAGGTCGTCGTCTTCGGTAGTGTCAACCTGGACCTCATCGCCCATGTCGCCCATTTGCCAAAGCCCGGCGAGACGGTCGGCGGCGGCAGCTTCCTCTCCGCGCCCGGCGGCAAGGGCGCCAACCAAGCCCTCGCAGCAGCCCGTGCTGGCGCCAAGGTTCGATTCCTGGGAGCGGTGGGAAACGATGCCTTTGCCGAGCAGGCCCTCGTGACGCTGCGCGAGGCTGGCATCGACCTAAGTGCGTTGAGGACTCTAGTTCAGCCAACAGGAACGGCGCTCATCCTGGTCGAGGAGAGCGGCGAGAACCTCATCGCGGTAGCCTCTGGCGCCAACTACGCGCTGAGCGCCGAAAACCTGGCTGACCAGACCTTCGAACCCGGCCAGGTCGTCGTCAGTCAGCTGGAGATGGATCTTGTGGAGACGAAGGCCGTTCTGAGGCAAGCCAAGGCAGCCGGCGCCCGGGTCTTCTTGAACCTGGCGCCTTTCAGGCCGGCGGCGGTGACGCTCATCGAGCATGCCGACCTCCTGGTCCTGAACAAGGGCGAAAGCCAGGGCCTTGCACAAGAGTTGTCCGTTTCCGCGGGAGACGAGGCGAGGCTCTGCGCCGCACTTGCTCGGAAGACTGGGCGCGATGTGGTCGTAACCTTGGGTGCTGCCGGCCTTGTCGCCAGGATCGGCACTGAGGACTTGCGGGTCCCCTCCCCGGCCGTCGAAGTAGTCGACAGCGTGGGTGCCGGGGACTCCTTTTGCGGATATCTTGCCGAAGCATTGGCGCACAAGACGCTGCTAGAGAGAAAGGATCTGGCTTTCGCCGCGACCGCAGGCGCGCTGGCCTGCACCCGCCGCGGGGCCCAGCCGGCGATCCCCCTGCGCGGCGAGGTAGAGGCAGCTCTAGAAGGCTGATCGCCAACGCGCTCGCGCTTCTGCAGGCCGCCTCACTTGTATGCACCGCCTTGGTCGGTGACTATGACAGAAGGGTCAATTCAAGCTGGACCGCAAGAGAGCAACCTCTCCGGAGCTCTTCCCAACAGCGGCCGCGTCGAAGGGAGGAAGGATCATGACGGACTCGCAAGTCAGCTCTGGCAGCGTCACCACCAGCGACGGCGTGGCGCTGCACTATCTGGTGTCCGGTGAAGGAAAGCCGCTCTTGATGATCCCCGGCTGGTCGCAAACGGCCGGGCAGTTCAAGCATCAGCTGGCGGGATTGAGCGAGCGCTATCGGGTCATCGCCGTGGACATGCGCGGCCACGGCCTTTCCGACAAACCGGAGCATGGCTATCGCATCAGCCGCCTGGCCAAGGATGTGCACGAGATCATCCACGCCTTCGATCTGGACGAAGTGAACATCCTGGGTCACTCCATGGGCTGCTCCGTGATCTGGTGCTACTGGGACCTATTCGGCGCCGAGCGCCTCTCCAAGATCCTCTTGATCGACCAGATGCCTGTGATCACCCGCAATCCCCAGTGGTCGGATGATGAGGCGGCCGACTACGGCACGATCTTCACCCCGGAGACGCTCTACGAGACGATCAACGCCTTGGCCGGGCCCGACGGGGTGGAGACCACCAAGGGCTTCATCGGCAACATGGTGACCGACGCTATGACGCAAGACGAGCGCGACTGGATGATCGCCTGCAACCTGCGCTTTCCCCGTGCCCATGCCGCCACCTTGCTGTTGAACCATTCTGGCCAAGATTGGCGCGATACCATTCCCCGCATCACCCTGCCGACCCTGGTCGTCGGCGGGCGCGCCAGCCTGGTGCCCTGGACCTCGTGTGCCTGGATCCACAAGCAGATCCCCGGCTCGCGCCTGGAGATCTTCGAAGAGAGCGAAGGCGGCCAGCACTTCATGTTCATCGAGGGTTATGAGAAGTTCAACGCCATCCTCGCCGACTTCATCGGATGACCTGCCGGCATCGCCTCTATTGCGGCCCTTGTTCCTCCGTTCCTGAGCGCTGCGTTGGCGTCAGTTAGCCGATCAGGCGCGTTTGCGTCGCGTCAGGCGAGGCAAGGCGAGCAGCCCCTCGGCCCGATAGAGAAGCAGGGTCCAGGCGAGCGCCGACCCGACCAGGATGAAGAGGGTCGAGCCGGCGGCACCATCGATTCCATAAAGCGGAATGAGGAAAGCATCCAAGACGATGTTGGCGGCGGCGGCCAAGGCCGTCGGCCACAAGGAAAGCTTGGGCCGGCCCATGTACTCGAGAAAGGTCTTGCTGGGACTCAAGACGACATTGATGCCGAGGCCGATGGCCAGAAGCACCAGCACACCCGAGGCTTCCGCGTAGTCCGGACCGTAAAATCCCATTATCTCGTGCCGGAAGAGGATTGTCAGGACGCAAAAAGGCACCGCAAATGCAAACACGATGGTGACCACTTTGCTCAGCATGTCCTGAAGACCGCCGTGGCCCATGCTTTGCGCGGCCGCACTGATGATCGGCGCCGTCACTGTCACGATCGAGAGATAGACCGCAGAGAGAAGCAGTGTTGCGCTCTGGGCTGCCGCGAACTCACCGACGCTGGCCTCGTCCGAGCTCAGAATTTCCAGCATCATGATGTCCCCATAGGCGATAACTTTCCAGGTCAGGGCCGTCATCATCATCGGCAAAGAAAATGACAGCCAAGGCTTGACGTCATACTGTCCTTTTCCCTTCAAATACTGAGACAATCGAGCTCTGTGAAAGAGTATAACTTGCAAGATGAGGGCGGCTGCGCTGCCGGCAGCAATCGCGATGGGGACTGTCCAGATCGTCAGGGACAGATGCAGATAGACCGCAAGCGCGACCACGGCCAAGGTGACGCCGGGTGCCACGAGGCGATTGGGCAGGTAGGACTTCGCCCACATGCCAAAGCTGCGGAGGACTTTCTGTCCGAAATCGACGCTGGCATAGATCGGCACGCACAAGGCGACCAGGCCGAGCAACTGGACCGTCCTCTCGAATCGGGTGGCATGGGGGCGGATTGCCCCCTCTTCGAAGATCAATGTCCAAAGGAAGACGATCGACAGCAGGCAGATGACCACCGTGCTGGCAAAGAAGAAGCGCAGCAGGCCGGCGATCTTCTCGCGGGCGCCTGAGTCCACGTAGCGCGGCACGAAGCGCATGGTGGTCTCTTCCGCACCCAGCAGCACGATCTGACTGCCGAGGATGACCGCCGACATGGTGAAGGAAAAATCCCCATAAAGATCTTCACCTAGATGCCTTGCAAAAAACAGGTTCGATGCAATCATGATTCCATAATAGGTCAAGGTGAACAGGAGGCAGATTGCGGTCTGATTGGTCATGCCGCCCGGCGGCTCTTTACCGTCGGCCACGCCCTCGCTCGACTGGCGCTCATGGTTCATGGACAGACGGTTCCAATAGAGCGCAAGGCGCGCAAGATTGTTCACCTCACAATGGCAGTCAGCGGCAACGTTTTCCGTTCAACCTACTAGATCTCAAAGCAAAATCACCGACGGAGCAGCTCTGCCAGGACCGGCCAGCGAAACCCCTGCGGGCTTAGCGTCTAGCGCCAAGCCGTCCAATGGCCGTGGGTCTTCAGCTTGACGGCAAGATCCATCTGCTGGGAGAGCTTCTCCTCCACGCAGCGCGAGAGGGTCGCCCCAAGCTTCACCACTGAAGAGCTAAGGATCGAGTTGTCCCCGGTCTCGTATGCCTTGGCCATGGCGTCCGTGATCGCCTTGGTCATGGGATCGCTGAAGCAGGAGTCCAACACGCCCCTGGCCTCCGGCGGGCCGTCGACCTGCACAAAGACACGCACGTCAAAGAATTTTCTCTTCTCTTTAGAGGTGTACCCGCGCCATGCGATCTTTATTTGCGGTGACGTAAAGCGGTCGATCCCTTGAAAGATGGTGAGTTCCTTCAATGTCTCCATTGCTGCGATTCCCCGCGCGGCGATAGTCCTATCCGAAATTGTTACCACAAGGCGGGGCGGTAGTTCGACAAAAACCGCCACCCGCGCAGACTGGCCCGGCCGGCCGATCTGCACAGTCCCGCGAGCGATCGTCCAGTAGGCTTGGTGTTAAGCGTCCGCCCGTCGCACCGCTATAACCGCGTTCAGCCCGCCGAAGGCGAAGGAGTTGGACAAGGCGGCATAGACCTCTTTGCGGCGCGGCTCGTTCGGCACGATGTCCAGATCGCAGTCCGGATCGGGCTCGGTATAGTTCGCCGTCGGCGGAATGATCCCGTCTACGATGGACATCACGGTGGGGATGATCTCCAGCCCGCCGGCAGCGCCCAGCCCGTGGCCCAGCATGGATTTGCTGGAGGAGACCGCCAGGGCGTCGGCAAGCGGCCCGAAGGCCTTGCGCAAGGCCTGGGTCTCGACCTTGTCGTTGATCCTGGTGCCGGTCCCGTGCGCATTGACGTAGCCGACCTCCTCCGGCTTTAGGCCGGCGTCCTCCATGCATTCGACGATGGAGCGGCTGGCCCCCTCGACAGAGGGTTGCACCAGATCGTCGGCGTCCGAGGTAAAGCCGAAGCCGGCCAACTCGGCATAGATCTTGGCGCCGCGGGCCTTGGCCTTTTCCCAGTTCTCCAGCACCAGCACACCGGCGCCCTCGCCGATAACCAGGCCCTTGCGATTCTTGGAGAAGGGCCGGCAGGTGTCAGGCGCCATCACGCGCAAGACCTCCCAAGCCTTCATGCAGCCATAGCTGAGGCAGGCCTCGGTGCCGCCGGCGATCGCCTGGTCGACTCGCCCGCTGCGCACCATCCACAAGGCCTCGCCCAGCGCGTGGTTGCTGGACGAACAGGCGCTGGTCAGCCCGAAAGAGGGGCCGGTGACGCCGAGGTCCATGCTGACCTGGCTCGCCGCCGCGCTGGGCATGACCTTCGGCACCGTCAAGGGCGGTGCCCGCATGGTCTTGGTCTTGTAGAGACGGATGAAGCCCTCGTCCAAGGTCCGCATGCCGCCCATCCCGGTGCCGATCAGGCAAGCCGTGCGCTGCGCGGCCGCACCGCTGAGATCGATGCCGGCATCGGCGACCGCCTCGCGCCCCGCGACGATGGCATACTGCGAGAAGAGGTCGGTGAAGGAGGCGACGCGCTCGTCGATCCACTTCAAGGGATCGAAGCCGGACACCTCGCCCGCTACCTTGATGTTCACTTGGTCGCCGGTGACCTGGCTAAGCTCGCCGATCCCGCTCTTGCCGCTGCGGAGCCCTTCCCAGGTGCTCGCAACGTCGTGGCCCAGGGCCGAAACACAGCCCAGACCGGTGATGGCAACACGGTGCATGAAGGTCAGGTCGCGCTCGCGGTCTTTTCAGAGACCAGTTTGGCCACTGCGTCGGTCACGTCCTGCAAGGTCTTGAGCTCGAAGTCGTCTCCCTCTTGCGGCACGTAGATGTCGAAGGTCTCCTCGATCTGAAATATGGTCTGCATCAAATCGACGGACTGGATATCCAATTCTTCGAGCTTGCTTTCCAAGGTCAGGCTATCGCGGTCCAAGCGGCACTCCTTGGCAACGATATCCAGGACCTTCGTTTCTATGTCTGTCATGGCTTTCAGCCCCTCTCCTTACCCTTGCCGGCAAGCGCCGCTTCCAGCGCGCCGAGACGCTTCTTCAGATCGACGATATCGCGGATCATCCGCGGCAGCCGCATGATCGACAGCAGCTCGTTCAACTTCTTGTCCTTGCGAATGGCCGGATAGCCTAACCAGATCTCTCCCTCGGGAATGTCTTCGCCGACGCCCGCAGCTGCTCCAACCATGGCGTTGTCACCAACCTTCCTATGATCGGCGATCCCTGCCTTGCCGCCGACCACGGCGCCCGTTCCTAGCTTCACGCTGCCGGACAAGCCCGACTGACCAGACAAGATACAATCTTCCCCGACCAAGCAGTTATGGCCGATCTGCACTTGGTTGTCGATTTTGGTCCTTGCGCCGATTCGTGTCGCGCCCAAGGTGGCGCGATCAACCGTCGTCGCAGCACCGATCTCCACCTCGTCCTCCAGAACGACCGTTCCCATGGAGGGCATACGGATCAACCCTTCGTTCTTTGCCCGGACGACGCCGTCGCCGGCGCGGGCCAGTTCGATCGCATTGGGCTCGCGGCTGACATAGCTGAAGCCTTCGCCGCCGATGACCGCGTTCGACTGCACGATGACGGCCCGGCCCAGCACCACGCGCTCGCCGATGCGCGCGCCCGGATAGAGCAGGCAGTCCGCACCGATCTTGGCGCCGCGGCCGACGGTGACCTGGCTCAAGAGGCGCGTGCGCGGGCCAATCACCGCATCCGGCCCGACTACCGACAAGGGGCCGACGACCGCACCCGCGGCCACCTCTGCGGTCTCGTCGACGACCGCCGTCGGGTGAATGCCCGGCGGCGCGTAGCAGCCCTCGTCGAAGAGCTGCAGCAAGAGCGCGAAGGCGACCCGCCCGCGCGGGCTCACCAGATAGGCCTTGGGCCCCTCCGGCTGGGGCTGACCGCTTTCCACCAAGACGGCGGCAATGGGCTTGCCGGCGACGGCCTTCTCGGCGCCAGGCGTGAAGGCCACGACCAGATCCTCCGGACCCGGCTGCGCGCCCGGCGGGGTCATCCCGCTGATCCTGGCACTGCCGTCACCCACCAGCTCGGCGCCGATCTTCGCTGCTACTTCCTCGAGGCTATAAGACATGTGATCCTTGCCGGCCCCACAGAACACTGCGGCGACGCCCGTTCACTCCTGTTGCTCCGGACATAGCAGCCCGACTGCGCTTTTCAAAGCCTCAGTGGGCGCGGGACAGCTCTTCCGTCATCTCAGGCGGCAATCGGCCAGGGTGCGGCCGGAAATCCGCCGACCGCAGCCTCCAGCGCCGCGGCGATCCGCAAGACCTGGCCTTCCTCGAAACGGCGACCGACGATCTGCATACCCGTGGGCAGTCCGTCGGTCGAGAGGCCGCTGGGCACCGACACGACCGGGCAGGCGCCGACCATGTTGAATATGCCGGTCATGTCCATGCCGAGGAAGCGGCCCTCGGCATCGAAGCCGACGAAATCGCCGTCGCCCAAGTCCGCGGAAGGCGGCGGTACCCGACAGGTAGGGCAGAGCAGCGCATCGTGATCGGCGAGCACGGCCGAGAGGTCCCGCCACTCTTCGGTCCGCATGATGTCGATCTCTCTGATGCGGGCCGCCGAGAGCCCTCGTCCCCGTTCGATCAAGGCGACTACGGCCGGGTCCATGCGCCCCCTGAAAGCCTCCAAATAGCGGCCGAAGAATCCTTCCATAAAGAGGCCCCAAAGATCGTCCCAAGCCTCCACCAGTGATGCGCTAAATGGCAGAGTGACCGGCACGACCTCCGCTCCTGCAGCGCGCAGGCGTTCGGCGGCTGCCTCGAGATTGCCGGCGACCGAAGCCTCGACGGCGTAGAAGCCCAAGTCCGGCGATAGCGCCAGGCGCATGCCCTCGACGCCGCGATCCAACCCCGAGAGGTCGGCGCGGCCTGGCAAGGAGGAGAGATCGCGCGGATCCGGACCTTGGCAAGCCTCCAGGAAGAGCGCGGCGTCGGCCACGCTTCTGGCCAAGGGGCCCAGATGCGACAGGTTGTCGAACTGGCTCGGCAGGTAGTCGAAGGGAATGCGCCCAAGACTGGGCTTCAGGCCCACAAGCCCGCAGAAGGCGGCCGGGATTCGGATCGAGCCGCCCATGTCGGAGCCTTCGGCCAAGGGCACGCAGCCCGACGCCACCGCCGCCCCGGACCCGCCGGAAGAACCGCCGGGCGTGCACTCCGGATTCCAGGGATTGCGGGTGATGCCGAACAGAGGGCTTTGGGTAAAGCCGGAGTAGGCGAACTCCGGCGTCGTCGTCTTGCCGATCAGAATTGCGCCGGCGGCCTTGAGGCGCTCGACGATTACCGCGTCTCGGTCTGCAATGCGCTCGGCAAAGACGTGCGAGCCGGCGGTGGTGCGCTTTCCGGCGATCGGGGTCAGGTCCTTGATCGCCACCGGCACGCCCAGCAAGGGCGGCAGGTCGGCGCCCTCGCGAAAGCGTCGCGCTGCTGCGTCCGCGGCAGCCAGGCTTTCTTCGGGATAGAGGTCGCAGAAGCAGTTCAGCAGCGGATTGGCTGACTCCACGCGAGCCAAGGTGTTCTCCATGACCTCGCGCGGCGAAAGGCTAGCGTCTCGGAAGCCTCGCGCCATCGCGCTCGCGGTCAGCGGCTGGTCGTCGGCGCTCATTGGCTCTCCGCCAGGGCCGTCTTGGCCCCCTCATGCTGCGGGTCGATCTTCAAGGCCAGCTCCAGCAGGCGTCGGCGGCGCTGCGGATCCTTGGTGTTGAGCGCTCTCGCGTAGAGCTGCTGCGCTCGGCCGCTGCCGTTCTTCTTGGCGGCCGAGCAGCCGCAGTCCTCCTCTTCCGCCAAGGCGGCGAGGGGCCAGGCAGCCAGGCCGACGACCAGGGCAAGAACACTTCGTCTTTGCATCCCGAGAGGATTCCTTCTTCACCGTCCCTGGCGAGAGTAGAGCAGGAAGCAGGCGAACGGCAAAGGCAGTTCCCTAAAGCTTGTCCAGCGGAACCATCAGATAGCGCGTGCCGTTCTCAGCTGCGGGCGGCAGGTGCCCGGCACGGATGTTGACCTGGACTGCCGGAATGATCAGCGCCGGCACGGAGAGCGTGGCATCGCGCGCGCGGCGGAACTTGGCGAAGGCGCCGGCATCGCCGTTGCCGTTCAGATGAATGTTGTCGGCCTTCTGCTCGGCCACGCTGGTCTCCCAGCGCAGCTCCCTGCCGCCGGGACGGTAGTCATGGCACATGAAAAGACGCGTCGTGTCCGGCAGCGCCAGAATCGCCTGGATGGATCGATAGAGCGTGGTGCCGTCGCCGCCCGGAAAGTCGCAGCGCGCGGTGCCGAAGTCCGGCATGAAGAGCGTGTCGCCGACGAAGGCCGCATCGCCGACGACATAGGTGACGCAAGCCGGCGTGTGCCCCGGTGTCGCCATCACCCGAATGGTGAGACCGCCCAGCGCAAGCGCTTCGCCATCCTCGAGCAACTGGTCCCACTGGCTGCCGTCGCAAGCCAGGTCACGGGCCGCAAAGAGATCTCGGAATGCGTTCTGCACGCGCGTGACCTGATCGCCGATCGCAGTGCGGCCGCCGCAGCGCTCCTTGAGCACAGGCGCGGCACTCAGGTGGTCGGCATGCACGTGGGTTTCCAAGACCCAATCGAGCGACAGCCCCAAGGCCTCGATGCGCGCTATCACCTCGTCGACCGCCGCCGAGGCCGTGCGTCCCGCGCTGGCGTCGTAGTCGAGCACGGGATCGATCACCACCGCCCGCCCGCTCTCCTCCTCCCAGACCAGGTAGGTAAAGGAGCAGGTGGCTTCATGGAAAAACCGCTCGACCTTCGCCCGCATCTCGTTCTCCCCTCCGATTCACCTCTCTTGCAGACTAGCAACAGAGGCCTTGAAGCGGTACAGACCTCATAGGAGTCCCTGGAAGCATGCTTAAGGACAGAGCCCATGAGCGCAGTGGCTGCCGCGCGGCCCCGAGAGCCTAATGAGCGATGCGGAGCGCCGGACCAGGCTCGATCTGGCGGTTCTCTATCGTGCCTTCGTCCACTTCGGCTGGACCGACTTCATCTTCACGCACATCTCGGCCCGGGTCCCGGACCAGCCGGATCACTATCTCATCAATCCCTATGGCTTGCTGTTTCACGAGGTGACCGCCGGCAACCTGATCAAGGTAAGCCTTTCGGGCGAGGTCGTGGCCGGCGACTATCCGGTCAATCAGGCAGGCCACGGCATCCATGGCTCCATCCTCGCAGCGCGGCCTGAAATCAACTTCGTTGCGCATAGCCATTCGCGGGCCGGCACGGCGGTCTCAGCCATGCGCTGCGGCCTGCTGCCGATCAGCCAGCAGGCAAACGAGGTCCGTGAACAGCTCGCCTATCACCCCTTCGACGTGGTGACCCGCGCCGAGGAAGAGTGCCAAAGGTTGGTCTCGGACCTCGGCGACAAGTACCTGATGATATTGAACAATCACGGCCTCTTGACGGTCGGGCGAGACGCCGGGGAGGCCTTCAACTACCTCTACATGCTGGAGAGCGCCTGCAAGGTTCAGGTGGACGCGCTTACCTCCGGCCAGGAGTTGGTGATCCCAAGCGACGAGGCGCTGGCAAACGCATCCTTGTGGGGTCTACCGGGTCCGGCGCCGAAGAAGGAGAAGGAATGGGCGGCGCTGACCAGGTTGATCGAGCAGGTCGCGCCCGACTACAAGAAGTTTTGAGGCGTCTATGGAGTAGGCTCATGGTCAGCGACGCTGCCTGCAACTGGAGCGCCACTAACGCACCCCTCCCGTCATCGCGAACGGAGTGACGCGATCCAGCGTGTAACGATGCGTTTCCAACTGGATCGCGTCGTCGCTGACGCTCCTCGCGATGACGGAGGCCTATTGAAAGAGAGGTGCCTCAGGCTCCTCTACTCACCGAGCTAGCCCAGGTTCTCTGCTGCGAAGTTCCAGTTCAGCAACTTCGTGGTCACTGCCTCGGTGTAGGCCGGGCGGCGGTTCTGGTAGTCGATGTAATAGGCGTGCTCCCAGACATCGAGCGTGAGCAAGGGGGTGCCGCCGCTGGTGATGGGGGTCTCGGCGTTGGCCGTCTTCTCGATGGCGAGCTTGCCGTCGCGGTGCACCAGCCAGGCCCAGCCGCTGCCGAACTGGGTGTTGCCTGCAACCGCAAAGTCCTTCTGGAACTTCTCCAGGCCGCCGAGGTCGCGCTCGACCATCTCGGCCAGCTTGCCGGACGGTGCGCCGCCGTTGGGCGAGAGGCTGTTCCAATAGAAGGTGTGGTTCCAGATCTGGGCGGAGTTGTTGAAGACGCCGGCGTTGCCCTCTTTGGCGCTCTCCTTGATGACCTCTTCCAAAGAGAGGTCGGCGTACTTGGTGCCCTCGACCATCTTGTTCAGGTTATCGACGTAGGCCTTGTGATGCTTGCCGTAATGGAAGCTTAAGGTCTCGGCAGAGATGACCGGCGCCAGCGCAGTGTCGTCAAAGGGAAGTGCCGGAAGTTCGAAAGGAGCGGCCATCTTAAGTCCTCCATTGGGTTTGAGCCTGGTCGAAGAAGGGCGCACCGCCGGGGCACAGGCTGAAACCGGCGGCCGGTTCCAAATTGGCGGGTCCCCTCACCCCGCATGCTACATAGAGAGGTGGCCGGGCGATTGCCACCCCAAAGGAGGCAAAGACTGGTGACGGCACAGCTAGACCCAATGGTCGCGCGCCGGCTGCCGGGCGGCAAAGCCGTCGAAGGCTGCCAAGAGGGCTTGGAACCAGCGCGCGACGGCACTCTTCGCCGGGATGAGGCGCCGGGTGCTGGCCACCCGCGCCCACTGAAAGCTGCCGAAGAGAATGTAGTCGCCGTAGCCGGGCGCCGCACCGCCGAGGTAGTCGCTCTCGGCCAGCACCGACTGCAGAGGCTCCAGGCGCTCCTGCAGTACGGCAATGGCGCTATCGGGATCACTGCAGAGGGCCTGCAAGGTCTGGCCGAAGACCCGCTTGGTGCGTTCCAAATAATAGGCCTTGTCTTTCTCGGCCAGCAGTGGGAAGCCGTCCGCCAGAAGGGCGCGCGCCATCGGCAGATGGAGCTCACGGTTCGCCCAGGCCTCGAGAAAGCGGGCCTTGGTCAAGTCCCCCTCGCCGGCGAAGAGTGCCGGCCGCTCGGGATAGGCTCGCTCGAGGTGGACGGCGATGTCCCAGGACTCGCGCAGCCAGAGGTCGCCGTCGACCAGGACCGGGACCGTGCCGCCGCCCGACTTGGCGATGCGACTCTTCTCCACCGCGCGCCACGGCACCGGCTCGAAGGCGAGGCCCTTGTGGGTAAGCGCCATGCGTGTGCGCCAGCAGTAGGGGCTGGGCCGATAGTCCGGATCCTCGCCGGCAACTTCAAAGAGCTTCAGGGTCATCCATGCCGTTCCTCTTGGGGCCGCTCGCGCACCTACAGCCTTGGCGTCCGCACCGTGATCGACCATAGCAAGACCAAGAGCGCTGCGGGTGCGGCGCGCCTTGCACCCTTGCCGCCTCGCTTCCTTGCAAGGGACAGGTTCGGGCTTGGCTTGGGCGACAGGGAAGGCTAAGCCGGGACGCCTTGGAGGAGCCCGCTCATGACGAGAATTCCGCTGACCCCGCTGGTCGAGAGCCTGCCCGCGACCGTCCCCTTCGTCGGGCCCGAGACACAAGAGCGCCGGATGGGGTGCAGGTTCAAGGCGCGTATCGGCGCCAACGAAAGCGTCTTCGGCCCCTCGCCCAAGGCCGTGGCCGCCATGCAGGCAGCCGCGGCGGAAGGCTGGATGTACGGCGACCCCGAGTTCTTCGAGCTGCGGGAGGCGCTTGCCCCGGCATCACGGCGTGGCACCGGCCAATGTCATGGTGGGCGAAGGCATCGACGGGCTCTTCGGCTATACCGTCCGGCTCTTCGTCGAGCCTGGGGTGACGGTGGTCTCCTCGCTGGGCGCCTATCCCACCTTCAACTTCCACGTAGCCGGCTTCGGCGGCCGCCTGGTCACCGTGCCCTACCGCGACGGACCACGAGGATCCGGAGGCCTTGCTGGCGGCGGCCAGGCGCGAAGGCGCCCGGCTGGTCTTCCTGGCCAACCCCGACAACCCCATGGGCAGTTGGGTCTCGGCCGAGCGTGTTCGTGCGCTGGCCGACGCCCTGCCAGAGGACTGCCTGCTGCTATTGGACGAGGCCTATGCCGACTTCGCGCCTGCCGAGGCGCTGCCGCCGATCGAGGTCGAGCGGCCGAATCTGCTGCGCTTCCGCACCTTCTCCAAGGCGCATGGCTCGCCGGCCTCAGGGTCGGCTACGTGCTTGGCGAGGCCGAGGTGATCAACAGCTTCAACAAGATCCGCAACCACTTCGGCGTGGGCCGCGTCGCCCAGGCCGCCGCCTTGGCCGCCATCCGGGACCAGGCCCATCTGCGCTCGGTGGTGACCCAGGTCGCCGCCGCGCGCCGGCGGATCGGCGAGATCGCCGCCGCCAACGGCTTGGCCGCCCTCGCCTCGGCGGCCAACTTCGTTGCCGTCGACTGCGGCGGCGACGGCGCCTTCGCCAAGCGCGTGCTGGACGCGCTGGTCGCCGGCGGCGTCTTCGTGCGCATGCCGGGCGTGGCGCCGATGAACCGCTGCATCCGGGTTTCCGCCGGACGGCCGGAGGATCTGGACGTACTGGCGGCTACTCTGCCCGAGGCGCTGGCCGCGGCAAGAGAGGCAGCTTAGCGGTGAAGCGGAAAGGCCGAGCGTAGACGAGGCCTAGAGACCGGACGCTCTGAAGGCACGCCATTCCTCGCGCGACAGCTCCCAAAGCTCGGTCTTCAGCCGGCCGGAGACATAGTCGCTCTCGTAGCTGTCTATCACGCGCATCTCGAGACGCTCGGAGATTTGCCGGGACGGGAGGTTGGCGACAGCCTTTGGCACCCGCAGAAGCGGCCGCTGCAAGACCTCGAACCAATAGTCGGTGACCGCCACGCTCGCCTCGGTGGCAAAGCCGCGCCCCTGGAAGGCTGGGTCGATCCAGAAGCCCCGGTTGTTGTTGGCCTTGTCCTTGAGCGAGATGACGCCGATCAGCCGCTCCGGCGCCCCCTGTTCTCGGATCGACCAGTGCCATTCCTTGCCGGCCTCCATGGCAGGCAAGGCCAGCTCTTGGAGGTAGCTCTTTGCCCCGTCCGGAGGATAGGGCCAGGGCACCTCGGTGGTCAGAAAGCGCACCACCTCCCACCGGGGAAAGACGGCCTGGATGGCCTCCGCATCCTCCAGCTGCAGTGGGGGAGGAGGAGTCTCGGGGTATGCAAGCGGGGAACGCTATGGGTCACTGTCTTTCAGCTCTGCATCGCCTCGTAGACGGCCAGGTAATGGCAGACGACGGCGGCCACGACGAAGCCATGCCAGATGGCGTTGTGATAGGACAGCCGCTTGGCGAGATGAAAGCCCACGCCCGCGGTGTAGAGCAGGCCGCCGGCGGCCAGCAGCACCAAGACCCGCGTCGAGACCGCCTCGATCAAGGGCCCGATCACGATGATCACGCTCCACCCCATGGCCAGGCAGAGCACCAGCGAGGCCTGGTCACCGCTCCGCGGGAAACGGAGCGCGAGCACGAGGCCGAGGGCGGCCAACAACCAGACAAAGACGAAGATGCTGATCCCCCAGGCACCGCCGATCTTCACCAGCGCGAAGGGGTATAGCTGCCGGCGATCAGCAGGTAGATGCCGGCATGGTCGAGCCGCCGCAGGAGCTCCTTGGGGCCGGGCGAGACGATGCCGTTATAGGCGGCCGAGACGAACAGCATCCACAAGAGGCCGAAACTGTAGAGCAGGCAGGCGATCAGCTTGGCAGCGTCGTGCCAAGGTTCGGCCGCTACGAATAAGAGCGGAACAGCCGGCACCGCCACCACGATCGCCAGGGTGTGGACGGCTTGATCCACCCGCCGCTCGCCCAGCGAGTAGATCGGAAAGCGGTCCTTCAAAGTGGCCTTGCCCAAGCTTTTGTTGCCGCCCGCCATTCCGCAGCCGCCCTACGATCACAGGTACACGCCACCCCTTTTATCAAGCTACACCCAAGAGGAAAACTCTCCCAGCGAGACGACTGGCCAGGGGCTGCAAGCGGCTCTGCCTTTGTGGTCGTGACGCATCACTAACGACCTTGGCGGCTCCTTGCCGCCTAGAGCAGCAGTCCGACTTCGACCGTCCCCCAGACCGCCGCGACTGTGATGGCAAGAGAAACCACTGCCGAGAGCAGGGCAAGGCAGAGAAGAATACCGTCTTCTTCCAGGAATGCGAAGGCCAGCAGCATGATGACGAGGATCGGAATGAACTGGCTGAAAGGCACCGGCGCGAGCAGCGTTACGGCCAAGAACAACATCACGATGCCGATCACGCGCTTGGTCGCCTCGAAAGGCGTGCGCCATCGCGGTCGCACGAAGCGCTCCATAAAGCGCAGGATCGGGACCGTCCGTCGGATCAGGCGCGCAAGCCTCTCCTTCGACAGGCGCCGGGTCGCAATTCTGCGCGGAAGGACGGGGCCCCTATGCGCCTTGATCATTTGAACGGCCGGAAGACAGAGGAAGATTCGGCAACAGGAGAAACACCGGAAGCATCCCCACGACCGCGATCAGCAGCATGATGATGCCGAACGAGCGGTCGCGCAGCCGCTCGACGATCCAATCAAGCGTTACGGTCTCCCCCTCTGCCTCGTCCAGCAGTTTGTTGAGTACAATGGAGGTCGGAACACGAGGCTCTCGCTCGATCTCTTCTTTGATCTTGTGGAGAAGGGAACGGACCATTGGAACTCTCAACACAAGATGGATGGCGTCGATGCCAGAGTCGCAAGACGTGGCATTTCAAAGCCTAGCAGATTGGATACGGCCGAAAAAAGCCCGAACGCGCGCTATCGCTCCAGGAATTGCCCTCCAGGCCGACCCAAAGGATCGTCCCAGGGTAAGGCGCATTGGCGTGATGGTTCTTCAAGACTGAGCCAGGAGAGCTTGCGCTGGATTCGGGAGCCCGTCTCGAAAGGCTAGCCGATTGCGTCCAGGCCCATCTGCCAGAAGCCGATCTCGAGTCGTGTCGCCCGCCGGAAGACGGCCGCCATGTGGCCGAACCGCGAGGCTTGCTCAGGTGATGGGCCCAGGCGGCGTTCGGCGGCGGACTGAAGCTGCCTGACGGAGGAAAGCGCCAGGTCTTGGAACTCTTCTCCGCCATAGGCTTCGATCCAGGGATAGTAGGGATTGCCCTGGCATTTGGTGCCGGGAGCCGCCAAGAGGCGCGCGCCGATCTCGGCATAACCGATGGCACAGGGTGCGAGCGCCACCAGGAGCTCCAGGTAGTCGCCCGCCAAGCCGCGATCGAGGACATAGCGGGTGTAGGCCAGGTTGGAGGGATCCTCTTCGCTGGCCAGGATCGCCGCCTCTTCCAACCCCCAGTCCCGGCAATAGGCGATATGGAGGCTCAGCTCCTGGTCCAGGATCGCGCCGACCGCAGTTTGACAGTGCCGCATCTCCTCCACCGTCTCTGCCTTGTAGACGCCCAGCGCATAGCAGCGCGCGAAATGGATGAGGAAGAGGTAGTCCTGCACCAGATAGTGCTTGAAGGCCGCCTCCGGCAGGCAGCCGTCGGCCAAGCCGGCGACGAAGGCATGCTCGGTGTAGGCGGGCCAGTCCTCTCCGGCCGCCTTGCGCAGGGCAGCATAGAAGGATCCGGCCTCGGCCAGAGGGTCGGCGGTCATGGGGGCTGCGCTCCTATTCGAGGAGCATGTTGCGGGTTTCCTTGGGCAGGGAGACGGTTAGCCCGTCCAGCTCTTCGGAGATGATCAGCTGACAGCCCAGCCTGGAGGTCGAGGTCAGGCCGAAGGCCAGGTCCAGCATGTCCTCTTCGTCCTCCGAGGGCTCCTCCAGGCGATCGAACCACTCCGGATTGATGACGACGTGACAGGTCGAGCAGGCCAGCGAACCCTCGCAGGCGCCTTCGATGTCGACATCGTTGCGGTGCGCAATCTCCAGCACCGAGAGGCCGATCGGCGCATCGACTTCCTTAGGAGTTCCATCCCTCAGGATGAAGGTCATCTTGGGCATCGTCCTAACCCGTCCCCTCTCACTGGACGCTTCCTGCTGCGCATCCGCCTGCATTGCCAGAGGCAGCTAGGTAGACCCTTTGGAAAGCCGCTGTCCAGGCCTCTCATGCCGCTTCGGCAAGACGCGCGGCCGCGGCGATCAAAAGCTTGGCCGCACGGTCCACGTCTTGCTCCGTGGTGGTGCGGCCCAGACCGATTCGAATGGTAGCGCGCGCATCGGCCTCCGCAACGCCGATGGCGCGCAGGACATAGGAGGGCTCGACCGAGGCCGAGGTGCAGGCAGAGCCGGTCGACAGCGCCAAATCCGGCACCGCACGCAGCAAGGCCTGGGCATCGACACTCGGCAAGGTGACGTTGAGGTTGCCGGGCAGCCGCTGCCCTGGATGGCCATTCAAGACCAGGCCGGGAATGCCGGCCTTCAGCGCCGCCAACAGGCGGTGGTTCAGCCGCCACAGTCGTTGGGATTCCTCCGCCAGCAGGTCTTTCGACAGCTCCGCCGCCTTGCCGAAGCCAACCGAGAGCGGCGGCGACAAGGTGCCGGAGCGCTGGCCGCGTTCCTGACCGCCGCCGCTGAAGAGCGGCTCCAGACGGATACGCGGACGGCGCCGGACAAAAAGCGCGCCGATCCCCTTGGGCCCGTAGATCTTGTGGGCCGAAATCGAAGCCAGGTCCAAGTCCATCGCCCGCACGTCCAAGGGAACCTTGCCGGCCGCCTGCGCCACATCGCTGTGCAGCCAGGCGCCTTTGGCATGGGCGATGGCGGCAACCTCGGCCAAGGGCTGCAAAGTGCCGATCTCGTTGTTGGCGGCCATGACCGAGACCAGCGCGGTCTCCTCGTCCACCGCTTGGGCGAGGCGCTCCAGATCGACCAAGCCATCGTGATCCACGGGCAGGATCTCAGCCTGGAAGCCCTCGTCGGCCAGGCTGCGGACGCTCTCCAGCACGCACTTGTGCTCGCTCTCCAAAGTCACCACCTTGCGCCGGCCAAGCCTTGCGCGGAAGCGTGCCGCCCCCTTGATCGCCAGGTTGTTGGCCTCCGTCGCACCCGAGGTGAAGATGATCTCCCTGGGCTCGGCATTGATGAGGGCGGCGACCTGGGCACGGGCCGCCTCCACCGCCTCATCGGCCTGCCAGCCATAGGCATGCTCGACCGAGTGCGGATTGCCGAAAATCTCGCTGAAAAAAGGCAGCATGGCCTCCACCACCGCCGGATCGCAGGGCGTGGTGGCCTGATGGTCCAGGTAGATCGGCAGAGGCCTGTCGTTGCGCGGCAGCTGGCTCATGGCCCTCGTCCTCACGCGACCGCCCGCTGCGGCCGCTTTACGATCTCGCCCAGCGCTTCCAGGCAGTGGGTCACATCGCCATCCTCGCTGGACCAGCCGAAGGATACGCGCAAGGCGCCCTCGGCCAGACCGGCCTCGACGCCCATGGCGCTCAGCACATGGCTGCGCTGCACCTTGCCGGAAGAGCAGGCAGACCCCGAAGACACGAAGACGCCGGCAAGGTCAAGCGCGATCAGCAGGGTTTCCGCCTTCCGTCCAGGGATCGCGAAGCAGCTGGTGTTGGCCAGTCGCGGCACCGAGGCGCCGAACAGCCGCACGCCCGGCACCAGGGCGCGCAGCCCCGCCTCGAAGCGGTCGCGCAAGACTGCGGTGCGCGCCTGCTCGGCCTCTCGCTTCGCGGCCACGGCCCCGGCGGCGGCACCGAAGCCGGCAATGGCCGCCACGTTCTCGGTCCCGGCCCTCAGGCGCCGCTCCTGCCCGCCGCCGCGCAGCTGCGGCGCGAGCAGGGCATCACCGCGCAGCACCAGCGCACCGACGCCCTTCGGCCCGCCCAGCTTGTGCGCCGAGAGGCTGACGAAGTCGGCGTCGGCCCAGTGCGAGGCCGGCAAGCGCCCCGCCGCCTGGACCGCATCCGTCAGCAGGCGGCCGCCCTGGGCATGCACCATCCCGGCTGCGGCCGAGAGCGGCTGGATCACACCCGTCTCGTTGTTCGCCGCCATGAGCGCCAAGAGCAGGGGCTCCGAAGCCGCCGCTAGCCGCCCTTCCAACTGTTCGAGGTCCACCAGGCCGTCCCCGGTCAAGGCCAGGAGGCCGCACTCGCCAGCGGCCAAGACCGACTCATGCTCACCGGCAGAGACCAGGCGCCGGGCGAAGGGCGCGCCGGCCAGGCAGAGATTGTTAGCCTCCGTCGCGCCCGAGGTGAAGACGACCTCGATCGGCCGCGCCCCGGCCAGGGCAGCCACCGCCTCGCGCGCCGCTTCGACGACCGCGCGGGCCTTGCGTCCCGGCCGATGCACCGAGGAGGGATTGCCGCAAAGCGCAAGCGCCTCGACCATCGCCGCCCGCGCTTCGGGGCGCAGCGGTGCCGTGGCATTATAGTCCAGATAGCTCTCGCGCGGCATCGCCAGGGACCTCGTCAAGCCGCCAGGCGCCGGCAAGGCTGTGGCCTGAGGCGCGGCCTGGGCCCCGGTCTCATCGCTCACCTGCGCGGCATTGGCCGGGCTGGTCCGTCAGTGCGCGCTCTGCCGGTCGTGCTGGCGTTGCTCCTCCAGCTCGTCGATGCGCGAATGCAGGCGCGCGATCTCTTCCTGGAGCCCCTCGAAGGCGCGGGACACCGGGTCCGGCAGGCCGCCGCTGGGAACGCCGTAGGCGGCAAAGGCGGCCGGATCCTGCTTGGCCTTGGGCTCGAAGGAAACGCCACCCTTGGGAGCCACCACACGGGCCGGGATCCCGACCACCGTGGCGCAGGCCGGTACCGCCTTGGTCACCACCGCATTGGCGCCCACGCGGGCATCCTTGCCGACCGTGAAGGGACCCAGGATCTGGGCGCCGGAGCCCACGATCACGCCGTCCTCCAAGGTGGGATGGCGCTTTTGGTCGCGTTGCGAATCGCTGTCGACCGAGGGTGACACACCACCCAATGTTACGGCTTGGTAGAGGGTGACGTCGTCGCCGATCTCGGCCGTCTCGCCGATCACGACACCCATGCCGTGATCGATAAAGAAGCGCTTGCCGATGGTGGCGCCAGGGTGAATCTCGATGCCGGTCAAGGTACGGGCGACTTGCGAGATCCAGCGTGCAAGAAGGCGCAGGCGCCAGCGCCACAGGCGGCTGGCCAGGCGATGGGCCATCAGGGCCTGGAAGCCCGGATAGCAGACGACGATCTCAAGCCATGATCGCGCCGCGGGGTCGCGGGCAATGGTCGCGCTGATTTCGGCCTTGAGTGACTTGAACATTTCGGCTCAGCCCATGCTATAACCCGCTGCCCTCCGAACCAGGGACCGAGGGACCTGCTTGGCGCCTGCGCCTCAGCCTGGCCGGTCTCGGAACGCAGCTTCTACCTTCAGGGATATACATGGCCCGGCACAGCTATCAAGTTTTCGTCATGGCACCGCCATACTGCCGCACTAGGTCCATGACTCGAGAAACCCGCTGTGCCATGGCCTTTTCGACACAAAGGCCTCTCCCATTCGTGACCGGCGAGACGCAAAGCTTTGACGAAGGCTCTTTGACACATGCCTGACGTAATCTTCAACGGCCCCGAGGGCCGCCTCGAAGGCCGCTACCAATCCGCCGGCAACGCGGATGACCCCATAGCGCTGATGCTGCACCCCCATCCGCAGCATGGCGGCACCATGAACAACAAGGTGGTCTACACCCTCTATCACGCCTTCGCCCGGCGCGGCTTCTCGGTGCTGCGCTTCAATTTCCGCGGGGTTGGCCGCAGCCAGGGGACCTTCGACCGCGGCGAGGGCGAGCTCTCCGATGCGGCCTCCGCGCTCGATTGGCTGCAGAGCTATCACCCCAACGCGCGGGAATGCTGGATCGCCGGCTTTTCCTTCGGCGCCTGGATCGGCATGCAGCTGCTGATGCGCCGGCCGGAGATCGCCAGCTTCGTCAGCGTCTCGCCGCCGGCCGGCATGTTCGACTTCTCCTTCCTCGCCCCCTGCCCCTCGTCGGGCCTGGTGCTGCAGGGCGGCTCCGATCAATTGATCTCAGAACCAGCGGTCAAGAAGCTGGTCGACAAGCTGCAGCATCAGCGCGATATCGTGATCGACTACCGGGTGGTGCCCACCGCCAACCACTTCTTTAACGACCACATGGAGACCTTGGCGCGCGAGGTCGAAGCCTACGTCGCCAAGCACGCCCTGCCCAAGGCGGCCGCCGATTAACTCCTAACACTGCTCCAACAGGAGGATGCGCGCGCGGCCGTAGCGCCGGTCCTCCAGGCACTGCAGCGTCTCCGGCAGGGCCAGCTCTTCCTTGGCCGCGGCCTCCAGCGCCACCAGGCTGCCCGGCGCCAGCCAGCCGGCCCGCCGCAGGGCCGCCATCGCCGGCAAAGCCAAGCCGGCGCCGTAGGGCGGATCGAGCAGCAACAGGTCCGCGGCGACTCGCGCCGGGGGCGGCAGCAAGGCGTCGGCCTGGATGACTCGCCCCCGCTCCTCCAGGCCCAGGGCCTGGAGATTGCGGCGAATGAGCGCCACGGCCTCAGGCGCCTTTTCCAGGAAGCTGGCGGACGCGGCGCCGCGCGATAGTGCCTCCAAGCCCAAAGCGCCGGTGCCGGCGAAGGCGTCCAGAACGCAAGCGCCGGCGACCCGGTCCGAACCGCCAACGGCACGCCCTTGGGTCAAGAGGTCGAAGAGCGACTCTCGGGTGCGCTCGGAGGTCGGGCGCAGGCTGCGGTCGGCAGGCGCGGCCAAGCGCCGGCCGCGCAGGCTACCGCCGACGATGCGCACCGCTGCTCTCCGCCGCCGGCAGGAAGCGGCCCAACTGCTCGCGCAGCACCTTGGCCGACACTTCTTCGACCGCGCCCTCCTTCAATGACCCCAGTTGAAAGGGGCCGTAGGAGGTGCGGATCAATCGGTTCACTGTCAGGCCCAGGTGCTGACAGACGCGGCGCACTTCGCGGTTCTTGCCCTCGCGCAGAGAGACCGTCAGCCAGGCGTTGTGCCCCTGCGTGCGGTCCAGACTGGCGCGGATCGGCCCCAGCCGCTCGCCGTCGAGCGTGATGCCCTTCTCCAGCGCCGCCAGGCCTTTGGGATCGACCTTGCCGAAGACACGCACGCGATAACGCCTGAGCCAGCCAGTCGAGGGCAGTTCCAGGTGGCGCTTCAGGCCGCCGTCGGTGGTGAGCAGCAGCAAGCCTTCCGAGGTCATATCAAGGCGCCCGACCGGCATCAGGCGCGGCAAGCCCTCCGGCAGAACATCGCCCAGGACCTTGCGGCCTTCGGGATCGCGCGCAGCCGTCAGGACGCCGCTGGGCTTGTGAAAGCGGAAGAGCCTGAGAGCCTCGGCGCGCGGCAACCGCTCGCCGTCGACCGTGACCTTCTGGTCGGGCGTCACCGTGGTGCCCGGCTCCACCAGCGTCTCGCCATCCAGCTCCACGCGGCCCTGTCGGATCAGCACTTCCGCCTCGCGGCGCGAGCAGAGGCCGCTGCGCGCGATCACCTTGGCGACGCGCTCCGGCTTGGCCGTGGCCTCAGGCAAGACCCACCACCCGCAGAAGAAGGACGATCACCCGCGCGGTGCCATAGAGCAGGCTCATCAAGACCATCTGCCCGAGAAGCATGAAAGTCATGCTGGCCGGCGACCAGTCTTCGATGGGAATATCGAAAAGGCGGTGCCCCTCCCAGCGCATCAGGATGTAGAGCGGCGTCGACACCAGCGCGAGCCCCAGCACCCAGAAATAGGGATCGCCGTTCAGGCCCAGCACGAATCCGGCAATGTAGGGCAAGAAATAGAGCAGCTGGGCCATGGCGGCAGGTCAGGAGATCCTTGTTGGCGCCGACTTGACGGAAGGCGGGCGTGACGCTCTCGATAGACCTTGCGCGGTCGGGCGGCAAGCGTCCGCGGGCTAGCGGCTGTCATGCAAAGGTGATGCAGGTATGGCGAGAAAGGCCGCCGACTACATGCAGCAGGCCTTGGAGGAGGCCAGGGCCGGTGCGGCTGCCGGGGAAGTGCCGGTGGGCGCCCTGGTGGTGCGCGACGGCCGTGTGCTGGCCAGCTGCCAAAACCGGGTCGAGCGCGACCTCGACCCGACCGCGCACGCCGAGGTGCTGGCGCTGCGCGCTGCCTGCCGAAGCGTCGGCGAAAAGCAACTGCCCGGCGCCACGCTCTACGTGAGCCTGGAGCCTTGCGCCATGTGCGCCCAGGCCATCGCCTTCGCCCGGATCGAGCGCCTGGTCTTCGCCGCCTACGACCCCAAGGGCGGCGGCGTGGAGCACGGTGCGCGGGTTTTCGAGCGCGCGACCTGCCATCATCGCCCCGAGGTCGTCGGCGGCCTGATGGAGAGCGCTGCCGGCGCGCTTCTGAAGGACTTCTTCCGTGCCAAGCGGTCCTAGCGCGGGGACCCTCGACATCGGCGCACGCGCTCGCTAGAGGGTGCCTGCCCTTGTTCAGACAGTTATCCCGAAGGGAGGCCGCCACCTTGGCCCGGTCCTACAGCTTTACCCATGCCGTCGTGCGCGCACCGGCGACCAGCATCGTCCGGGGCCTGCGCGCCACCGACATCGGCAGCCCCGATCTCGCGCTCTTTCGCCAGCATCATGCCGACTATGTCTCGACCTTGCGGTCGAGCGGCGCTGCGGTGATCTCGCTCGAGCCACTGGAGGCCTTTCCCGATTCCGTCTTCGTCGAGGATACCGCGCTCTGCTTACCGGAACTGGCCGTCATCATGCGGCCAGGCGCGGCCTCCCGGCTCGGCGAAGCGCCGGCCATGGCGCCCACCTTGTATGGCCACTATGACGAGGTCCTCACCATCGACGGTCCCGGCTTCATCGAAGGCGGGGACATCCTGACCACCGAGCGCGAGATCCTGGTCGGCCGCTCGGCGCGCACCGACGCTGCGGGCGTGGCCGAGCTCAGACGTCTCTTGGAGCCCAGAGGCTACAAGGTCCGCGAGGTGGAAACCCCGGCTGGCGTCCTGCATTTCAAGACCGACTGCTCGCTCTTGGACGAGGAGACGATCTTGGCAACCCCGCGCCTTGACGCCTCGGGCTGCTTTGCCGGCTATTCCGTGATCCACACCGGCGAGGGCGAAGAGGCGGCGGCAAACTCCATCCGTTTCAACGACTTGCTCCTCGTGCCGGCTGGCTTTCCGCGCACTGCCGAGAAGCTGGCCGCGACCGGCTATGACCTAAAGGAAATCGGCAACAGCGAGGCCGCAAAGCTGGACGGCGGCATGTCCTGCCTCTCGCTGCGCTTTACGCCAAACAGTCTCTCTTAAGATATCTGTGCAAGACGCCGAGAACACCTCCACATTAAATGATGTTTGGAAAGAAAATCGCCTGCCTACTCTGACATTAGACGGGATCAATACCCTCCGTCGTCGCGAGCGACGGCGCGGCGATCCAGTGTCTCTTTGCTATCGTTTTGCACTGGATTGCTTCGTCACGTGCGTTCCACGCAATGACGGAGGTTGTTCCAAGTTGTAGCAGATGTGTTAACTAGATTTGCCCGGCCCGTTGGCACAACATCATACCCTACCTCGAACCCCTTGCAGATGATGGCGCAGCAGGGCCAAGCGGTCATTGCCCCAGAAAAACTCACTGCCAACAAAGAAGCTGGGGACGCCGAAGGCGCCGCGCGCGCCGGCCTCTCTGGTGGTGGCGTCAAGCGCGGCGGCCGTGGCCGGCGCTTCCAAGGCCGGGCCAAAGGCCGTTTCCTCCAGGCCGGAGGCGACGGCCAGCCGGGTCAAGGCGGCATCGCCCAGATCCGTTGCAGCCTGCACGAAGATCGCGTTGAAGAGGCGCCGGCTGTAGGCCTCGGCGGCACCCATGCCGGCGGCGGCCGTGCAGGCAAGCGCCACCCGGGTGAGCAAGGCGCGATCTTCCTTAAGCTCTTGGCGCGGCTCGATGAAGGGCACGCCGTAGAAGTCCGCCCAGCGCTTGGCGTCCAGCTCCCGATAGGCCCAGTCGTACTGCCCCGAGACCGGCTTGCCCTTGAAGGGCGAGACGCCTCTGCATTCGATCAAGGTGCCGCTGAACAGCGGCTTCCAGATCACCCGGCAGCCGGTGTCACGGACCAAGACGTCGAGTTGGGTCGACGCCAGATAGGAATAGCGGCTGGCGATCCCGTAGTAGAAGTCGACCTCCATCGCCGCCTGTCCGCTAGATCTGGAGACGCGAGGCGATGGGAGCACTGATGTCCTGCCGATTCGCCTTGATCGCGGCGATGCCGGCCGCAACACCGGCCGCGGCTGTCTCGACGGACATGGAGGGGAGGCCCAGATTTTCGTCCCGCGCCACCACCTGCGGCAAGGCCGGCAGGTGGATCCAGCCGGCACGGATCGGCCGCTCTTCGACGGCGATATGGTGCAAAGTGCCGTACATCAGGTGGTTGCAGCAAAAGGTGGCGGCCGTGTCCGAGATGTCTGCCGGCACCCCGCCATCGCGCATAGCCTGCACCATAGCCCGGATCGGCAGGGTGGCGTAGTAGGCGGCCGGCCCGCCCGGTACCGTCATCTCGTCCTGCATGGCATAGCCTGCGTTATCCAGCAGGTCATAACGGGTGCCGTCGTTCAGGTTCTGCGCGATGCGCTCGACGGTGACGACGGCCCGGCCGGTGAACTCGCCCAGCATCACCACCGCTTCGGGCTCGATCTCCCGGATGACGGCCTGCACGAACTCGATGCAGAGGTAGAAGGAATTGGGGACGATGCGCGAGACCACCTCGGCGCCGGAAATCTCCTTGCCGTCGAGCGCGTGGGCCACTTGCTCGGCCGGATTGATGGGGACATTGCCGTAGGGCTCGAAGCCGGTCACCAGTATCTTGCTCATGAGCGCAACTCCTACACCTGCAGGCGCGAAGCGATTCGCGCGGCGATGTCCTGAGGATGTGATCTGATCGCCGCGATGCCGGCCGCCACGCCGGCCGCAGCGGTCTCGACGGACATGGAGGGCATGCCGATGTTCTCGGCCCGAGCGGCCACCTCCGGCAGGCCCGGCAGGTGGATCCAGCCGGCACGCATCGCCAGCTCTTCGACGGCAATGTGGTGCAAGATGCCGTACATCAGGTGGTTGCAGCAGAAGGTGGCGGCCGTGTCGGAAATGTCCGCCGGCACCCCGGCGTCGCGCATGGCCTTTACCATGGCGCGGATCGGCAGGGTCGCATAGTAGGCCGCCGGCCCGCCCGGTACCGTCATCTCGTCCTGCATGGCGTAGCCTGCATTGTCCAGCAGGCCATAGCGCGTGCCGTCGTTCAGGTTCTGCGCGATGCGCTCGACGGTCAGGACGGCCCGACCGGTGAACTCACCCATCATCACCACTGCGTCGGGCTGCACCTCCTCTATCGCTGCCTTCACGAACTCGATGCAGAGACGGAAGGATGCCGGGGCTATGCGCGAGACCACCTCGGCGCCGGCGATCTCCTTGCCGTCGAGCGCGCGGGCGACCTGCTCGGCCGGATTGATGGGGACATTGCCATAGGGGTCGAAGCCGGTCAGCAGCACCTTGCTCATGGCCGTTCCTCCGTCATTGACTGCCGCACATCATCGGCCAAGCGGCGGCGCCAAGACAAGCGTGGCCAAGATCGCCAGCCAAGTAGGGCACCATGGCGATGAGCCTGAGGCAACGCTCCCGGCGGGCCGTGAGACATCTCTGCGGCATCTATCCGCCATCGCCAGAACCAGGCGACGCTTGAGCGTACAAGTGCGGAGGAATTGCTGCACAGGTCCCTAGTCAACCCTCGTTGGATCGGCAGCCGTCACTGGGGCCAGGCGGTAGCCGCGCAAATGCTGATAGTGAGGCAGAAAGGCCGCGTGCATTTCCTGCACCCAGTCCGGCGTCTTGGATATGTCGGCGGATTTTCGCGCTTGCGGTTTCAGTCCGTCGGACCGCTTCAAGGCCGCGTGCCAGACGCCCTCCTTATCGTACCACAGTACCTCCTGGCGGGCGCCCGGCTCCCAGCTCAGGGCCTCCGGCAGGAAGGGGATCTCCACCGCGGCGCACCAGGCGGCGACCAGGCCTTGCGGATCGGCCAGAAGGTCGTCGCTGTCGATGACCGGCGGCGCTGCGCCGTCGCGTTGGCAAAGCCGATCGAAGAGTTGGCGCTGCTCTTCGAAGCCGATTTCCTTGGCGGCGAAGTCCTCCCAGTTGCGATGGCAGGAGGTCAGTACCTTGGCCGGATCGCGAATGAGAAAGCTGTGCCGGAAGCGGCCGAGGAAGGCCTCGGTCCAAAGATGATCGGTGTACTGCGGCATGTCCTTCGAAAAGACCGGACGGTCACGCGCGGCGGCCTGGAGCTTGGCCAGCACGCTCGCGAAGGTCAGTCCCGGCTGGCGCGGACTGTCCGGCGCGAGGCGCGGCCAAAGCGCCTCGTCGCCCTGATACCAGGCCTCGCCGAAGGGCTCGTGGAAGCAGGTCATGTCGCCACGCATGCGCATCATCCACTCGAAGGCGGTGGAGGTGGATCGCGGCGTCGCCCAAAGGACGATGATCTCGTGCATGACGCGGCCCCTCAGGATTGCAAGCTGGAGAGAAGGCGCCCCTGCCGGCCCTGCGGCGCCACACCCAGGGTCTTGAAGATCCGCCAATAGAGTGCGGCGTCGGAGGAGACGATCGGCACACCGAGCTTGGCTTCCAAGGCCGGCGTCAGGCCCACCACCCGCTGCGGTAGTCCGTCGGCGCGGCGGAAGTTTGGCATTCCGGTCACCACGATGGCGTCGGCCTGCGGTGCCCGCTCGGCGGCCAATCGCATGGAGCGCTCGGCAAGGGCGCCCGGAAAGATCCAGGTCGCCTCGTTGACCTCTTCTTGCGTGGCGATCAGGCCCAGATCGACGAAGTTGCCATGGTAGAGAACGTCGAAGCCGGCATCACGCAGAAAGCGAACGATTCCATCCCGCCAGTCGGGCCAGTAGTAGACGGCGTTGACGGCGATCTTCTCCGCACCCAAGGCGCGCAAGCCCTCGACCAGGCAGTAGCCGGCCATGTGCAGCGGCGTGCCGTAACCCTCGCCCATGCGCTGGCAGAAGGCGTCGATCTCCGCCGGGCCACGGCCGCCGGCGTGCGACCAGTTGGTGCCGACCTGGCCGACGACGTCGGCGCCCGCGTTCGCCATGCAATGGACCACCTCCTCCAGCAGATGGAAGTTGTCCACCCTCTGCTGCAGCTCATGGGCGTAGCGCTCGACGTGCAGGAGCCGTCCGTGGACCCCGACCGTTTCCGGCGCGATGCGCAGGAAGTCGCTGGGCGCAGCATCGAAGTCATGCGGCGGCCCGGTGAAGCCGACCTGATAAGGAAAGATTTTCTTGGCCGGGTCCAACCATCGTTCTGGCTTCACCTGTCCCTCCAAGTCAGTGGCTCCCTGCATCCTAAGCATAGCCTAAGCCGCGATAGGGGCCACCGACATTGCTTTTTCGTCTGAACGGCAATATCAGAATTGATATGCAAGGACCGCGGCGCCAGATCCCCTCAACCAGCGCCCTCATCGCCTTCGAGAGCGCTGCGAGGCACTGCAACTTCAGCCGCGCGGCGGAAGAGCTCAACACCTCTCAGTCGGCGATCAGCCGACACATCGCAGGGCTGGAAGCGCAGCTTGCAACGCGCCTCTTCGAGCGGCACCGGCGCAGGCTCGCCCTCAACGAGTCCGGAAGGCAGTATCACCATGCCGTCGTTTCCGCTCTGGAGACCCTGCGCTCCTCCGCCGAAGCGATCGGCGAGGGCGCCAACAACCAGCTGACCATCGCCTGCACGCACGAGGTTTCTCATCTCTTTCTGATGCCCAGGTTCGAGGCACTTCAGGGTGCCGTCGGCCATGACGTCCGCATGCGTGTGATGACCTACGAGTACGATACGCCCGAGCCGATGCGCGATCCTCGCATTGGCGTCTCTTTGACCTACGACGGCAAAGCCGCACCTGAAAGAGACCGCGTCATTGCATTTCATGAAGCGGTTGCGCCGGTTTGGCGCGCCGCTCTTCGCCGCAGCCAACCGAAAGGTCTTGGCACGACCGCCAGCGAAGTGGCGCGACCTCACCTTTCTCAAGCTCACCAAGACGAATCGCGGCTGGGCGACCTGGGAAGACTGGTTCGCGCGGGTGGGCGGCCCGGAGGTCGCGCCGCACTACTACGGACTCGACAACTACGTCTATCTGCTGGAGGCTGCCGCGGCCGGCCGCGGCATCGCCTTGGGGTGGCGTGGCATGATCGAGCGCTATACCGACACCGGCAGCCTGATCAGGCTTGGCGAGGGGTTCGTCTCTTTCGACCGCCCCCTCTACGCGGTCTTGGCGCCACGCGCACGAGGACGCGTGGCAGCGCATCGCTGCTTGCAATTCCTCGAGAAGATAGGCCAAGAGGCCCAGGCTTGATGCGTTCGTAAGGAGGGGCCAGAAATTGCTGACACTTGCCGAGGCGGCCGCGCCAGCTGGCGGCGGGCCAGACCACAAGCCGCGCACTCACCGAAGCCTGCCTGAGCGAAATCGAGCGGCCCGACGGCGAGGGCTCACGGGCCTTCATTGCGGTCGACCGGGAAGGTGCTCTGGCGCAGGCAGAGGCTATGGACAGGCTGCGCGCAGCCGGCGCCGCGCCCTCGCCTTGGGCCGGTATTCCGATTGCGGTCAAGGATCTCTTCGATCTGAAAGGCCAAGTGACCAAGGCCGGCTCGAGAGCGCTTGCCGATCAGCCGGCTGCCGCCGAGGACGCCCCGGCGATGGCCCGCCTGCGCCAGGCCGGCCTGGTGCTTCTGGGACGCAACAACATGACGGAGTTCGCCTACTCCGGCCTCGGCCTCAACCCGCACTTCGGCACACCGAAGAACCCCTACGATCGCGATCTGGGGCGAGTCCCCGGCGGCTCCTCCTCCGGTGCCGCGGTGGCAGTCGCCGACGGCATGGCGCTGGGCGCGATCGGCAGCGACACCAGCGGCTCTTGCCGCATTCCGGCAGCCTTCTGCGGCATCACCGGCTTCAAGCCGACCCAGGCCCGCGTTCCGCTGGCCGGCGCCGCGCCCCTCTCCTACAGCCTCGATTCGATCGGTCCGCTGGCGTCCAGCGTCGCTTGCTGCGCGATCCTCGATTCCCTGCTCGCCGGCGAGGGCTATGCAGCGCCGAACGGTCGCCCGCCAGCCGGCCTCAGGCTAGCGGTCTTACGCAACTATGTGCTGGAGGACATGGAGGCGGCGGTCGGCCAGGCCTTCGAGCGTGCGCTGCACCAGCTCTCCGCGGCCGGTGCCCAGCTCGTCGACCTTCACCTGCCGGAGGCAGATGCGCTGCCCGAGATCAATGCCAAGGGAGGACTGGCCGGAGCCGAATCCTACCACTGGCACCGCCCCCACATCGAGCGCGCGAAGGAGCTCTATGACCCTCGGGTGATCAGCCGCATCCTGCGTGGCGCAGAGCAGTCTGCCGCCGACTATCTGGACGTCCTCGCGGCGCGTCGCCGGCTGATCGCCTCAAGCGCGGCCAGGACGGGCAGCTTTCGACGCCGTTCTCTTTCCGACGGTGCCGATCATCGCTCCTCCCTTCCAGGCCCTCGAGGAGGACGCAGACTACTACCGCATCAATCTCTTGGTGCTGCGCAACTCCTTGCTGGCCAACTTCTTCGACCGCTGCGCGATCTCCTTGCCGATGGCCGGCGATGGCCCGCCGGCCGGCCTCACGCTCCTTGGGGAGAGGGGTCGAGACGCCGCCTTGCTGGCAACGGCCGGAGCAGTTGAAGCAGCGCTTGGCCAGGTGTGACCTCGCCAGCAAGCAGACAAAAAAGAGGGGGTGATGCGGCCTCCCGCAGCACCCCCGGAGAGGTGAAGGTTGGCGCCTATTCCTCGTCGTCGATTCTGACGGCGATCCAGGCGTAGTCGTTGTCGGAGTAGACCAGCAAGGTCACCACGCGGTAGCCCTCCTTGCGGGCCTTCTCGATCTGCTTGGCGACATCGTCCGGGGTCGTGACCGCTTCCTGATCGACCTCGACGATCACGTCGCCGGCGGTGATGCCCTTCTCGGCAGCGGCGCTGCCGCCATCGACCTTAGCCACCATCACGCCCTTGACGTCGTCAGGCAGCTCGAAGTCCTGGCGCATCTGACCGGTGATCTGAGAGAGCTCGAGGCCCAAGGCAGTCACCGAATCGGGCGTTTCCTGGGGCGGCAAGGTGCCCGGAGCCGCGGCTGCGATCACCGCCTCGGTGAGCGCGCCGAGCTCGGCCTTGACCGTCACTTCCTCACCCTTGCGCCAGACCGTGACCGGCACCTCGGAGCCGATCGGCGTCTCTGCCACCATGCGCGGCAGCTTGCTGGACTCGGGGCACCCGGCGGCCGTTGAACTTGATGATAACGTCACCCTGCTGGATGCCGGCCTTCTGAGCCGGGCCGTCCGGCGTGACCGAGGCCACCAGGGCGCCGTAGTCGTCGTCCATGCGCAGGCCCTCCGCCAGTTCCGGCGTGACCTTTTGGATGCGCACGCCAAGCCAGCCGCGGCGCACCTCGCCGTGCTCGCGCAATTGGCTGATGACGTTCTTGGCCATCTGCGAGGGAATCGAGAAGCCGATGCCGACCGACCCGCCCGAGGGCGAGAAGATGGCGGAGTTCACGCCGATCACCTTGCCGTTCATGTCGAACAGCGGACCGCCGGAATTGCCACGGTTGATGGCGGCGTCGGTCTGGATGAAGTCGTCGTAGGGGCCGGAGCGGATGTCGCGGCCGCGCGCGGAGACGATGCCCACGGTGACCGTGCCGCCGAGGCCGAAGGGATTGCCGATGGCCATGACCCAGTCGCCGATGCGCGCACCGTCGCTGTCGCCCCAGCTGGTCGAGGGAAGCGGATCATCGCTTTCCACCTTCAACAGCGCCAGATCGGTGCGCTCGTCGCTGCCGACCAAGGTGGCGACCAGGCTGGTGTCGTCCTGCAGGCGCACGGTGATCTCGTCGGCGCCGGCAACCACGTGATGGTTGGTCACCACATAGCCGCTGGCATCGATGATGAAGCCGGAGCCCAAGGCAGCACCCTCCGGCGGACGGCCATTGCCAAAGTCCTCGAAGAACTCTTCGAAATCGCTGTCGCCGTCACCGTTGTCCAAATGCTTGGTCGAGATGTTGACGACCGTCGGCAGCAATTCCTTCGCCAGGTCGGCAAAGGTGTCCGGAGCTCCGCGAGCCTCGGCCTGCGGAATGGTGCCGGGCAGCAGCAACACCGCAAGGCTGGCCGCGGCCAGACTGCGCCTCATCGCTTGTCCCGGGAATGTGGCTGACATGAAAGACATGGGGGTTGGGGTACTCCCTATTCGTTAACGCCGCATCGGCAAGGTCAGGACCTGCCGTCTCCAATGAGCCTAGAGTGCGCCAGGGGGTATCGCCCGCCGCGATATCCCTTGGACTTGGGGCTAGATCCTATCAGGGATTGAGCTGGCGATTCTCGGCGGAAATATGACAGCATGACGCAAAGAAAGTGTCCGTCTGTCATCTAATTGCCCAATATAGTAACGCCCCGAGGCTGGCTGCCCCTAGCCCGAAGCTGCGTAAGCGCTCGACCGGCTGTGCTTCCAGGAAGCGCAAGAGCTCGCTCAACCGCTTCGGCAGCAGGGCAAGCGCCAGGCCTTCGATGACCAGCACCAGCGCCAAAGCGGGCCAAAGCTGATCCATCGAGCGGCCTCAGGCGCCCATCTCAGCCACCAGGTCAGTTGCTCGTCGTCGAGGCGTCCTCGCTGGACGTCTCTTCGCTCGGTGCCTGCGCCGTCGGCTCGTCACCGCTCACGGAAGAGTTACCTGCTTCGCCCTGGTCCGAGGCCCCCTCGGCCGCGGCGGCGTCACCGCCCGCAGGCGCAGTGACTGACCCGCTGTCCTCTGCCAGAGCCTCGGTTGCAGATGCATCGTCGGGCGCAGGCGCCTCGGAGGAGCCCGTGTCGCTCGCCGGGGCGGTGTCGTCGGCCGGCGACAATTCCGTACCGGGTACGCCTAGCGGTGCAGCATTGTTGAAGAACTCGAAGAACTGGCTGTCCGTGGTCAACACCATCGAGGTCGTGCCCGGATCGATGGCGTTGCGATAGGCCTCCATGGTGCGGAAGAAGCGGAAGAACTCCGGATCCTTCGTGTAGGCGTCGTTCAGGATGCGCGTGCGTTCGCCCTCGCCCTCGCCGCGCAGGATGTCGGCTTGGCGCTGCGCCTCGGCGCGGATCACCGTGGCCTGGCGGTCGGCTTGCGCGGTGATGGTCTGATACTGCTCTTGCCCCTTGGCGCGGAAGTCGGCGGCCAATCGCTCACGCTCGGCCCGCATGCGGGAATAGACGGCTTCGGCCACCTGCGGCGCAAGATCGGCTCGGCCGATGCGCAGGTCGACGATGACGATGCCGAAGCGGGCCGCGTCTCGGTTCACCCGCTGACGGATGTCGTTCATCAATCGCGCACGCTCGATGGAGACCACGTCACTCAAAGTGGCTTCACCGAAGACCGCACGGACCGCGTCGTTCACCACCGGGCTCAAGCGGCCGTCGAGAATGGCCTCCGTGCCCACCGAGCGGATGAAGATCAGGGGATCGTTGATGCGGTAGCGCACGAAGGCGTCGACCACCAGGCGGCGGTTATCCTCCAAGAGCACCGTCTGCGAGGCCGGATCCAGGTTCAAGACCCGCTTTTCCAGGTAGCGGACGTTCTGGACCAGCGGCAGCTTGAAGTGCAGGCCGGGCTCGGTGATGACCCGCTTGGGATCGCCGAACTGCAGCACGACGGCCTGCTGGGTCTGATAGACGATGAAGGAGGCGGCATAGATGATGATGCCAAGCAGGATCACCACGATGCCGGCGATGAGAGGAATGCGTCCACGCATGATGTCAGACTCTTTTCTCGCTTCCCGGTGCCTACTTGCTGCTGCCGGTCGTGGTTGAGGAGGATCCGGACTTGGGCCTCAGCTCGTTCAACGGCAGATAGGGAACCGTCCCCTCCTGCACCTTGGAATCGAGGATCAGCTTGTCGGTGTTGCCCAGGACATTCTGCAAGGTCTCCAGGTAGAGCCGCTGCTGCGTCAAGGCGGGCTCCAGACGGTAGGCGTTGAAGACCTCGACGAAGGCTTGCGCCTCACCTTCGGCATTCTTGATCACCCGCTCCTTGTAGGCGTTGGCCTCTTCCACCGTCCGCCGCGCGAAGCCGCGGCCTCCGGCACCACCTTGTTGCGATAGGCCTCGGCCTCGTTGCGCACGCGCTCCTGGTCCTGCTGGGCGCGCTGCACGTCTTCGAAGGCGTCCAGCACCTGCTGCGGCGGTTGCGCGTCCTGCAGGGTCACCGAGGCGATCAAGATGCCGGACTGATAGGAGTTCAGCACGCGCTGGATACGCTCTTGCGTCTGGCGCGCCACCTCGTCGCGGCCTTCGGCCAGGGCCGGCTGGATGTCGGTCTGGCCCATCGTCTCGCGCATCGCGCTTGCGGCGACCGCCTTGATGGTCTCTTCCGGCTCGCGAATGTTGAAGAGGTAGAAGCCGGCGTTGTCGATGCGCCATTGGACCGTGAACTCGATATCGATGATGTTCTGGTCCTGGGTCAGCATCTGGCGCTCTTCCTGGATCGCGCGCTTGCGCCCGCCAACCTCGTCGAAGCCGATGTCGATCTGCCGCACCCGGTCGACGTCGACGATGTCCGCCGTTTCGATCGGATAGGGCAGATGCCAGTGCAGGCCAGGCTCGGCCAGGTTGTCCTGGTTCACCCACTCGCCGAAGCGCAGCACCAAGCCTTGCTCGCCCGGATTTACCCGATAGAAGCCGCTCAAGAGCCAGAGAACGATCAGGACGGCGACCACCACCATCAAGCCGATACCGCCCAATCCGCCCCGCGGCAGAATGGTCTTCATGCGGTCCTGGCCGCGCTTGATCAGGTCTTCCAAATCTTGCGGCCGGCGCCCGCCGCCGCCGCGGAAACCGCCGCCGCCGAAGCCGCCGCCGCCACCGCCTCCGCTGCCGTTGCCGCCACGGTCGTTACCGCCCCAAGGGCCGCCACCACCACCGCCGCTGCCGCCTGAGCCGCCGCCGGAACCACCACCGGATCCGCCTCCTGAGCCGCCTCCCGAGCCGCCCCAGGGACCTCCCGAACCTCCACCTTGCGATTGCCAGGGCATGGGCCTTTCAAGCTCCTCGCTATGACCGTTAATGTCGCCTCGTCGGACTGCGGCTCAAAGCCGCCGCCCGCAGGTGCCTACCGGATCGATCCGCCAAGGTCTATATCTCTGACACGCTTGGCGCTCCGGCGCGAGCTGAGCGCGGCTCCAAGAATGACGGCGATCCCTCAGGTGGCAACCCGTCTGCCCCGCTCAATATTAGAGAAACCAAGGGGTTTTCAAGCATGGCGAAGGTGAGTGAGGCCCAGATCCTGGATGCGCTGCAGTCGGTCCGCCCGCCGGGGAGCGCTCAAAGCATCGTCCAGGCGGACATGATCGAGGGCCTGGTGATCCGCGAGGGCAACGTCGGATTCGCGATCAAAATCGACCCGAGCCAGGCCAAGGAGATGGAGGCGCTGCGCCAGGCAGCCGAAAGAATCGTCTTCGACCTGCCGGGCGTGAGCTCGGCCAGCGTCGCGCTCACCGCGCATCGCGCAGAGCCCGCACCAGCGCCGCAAAGCTCGGCTACCGGCGGCAAGGCGCCGCTGCCCGGCATCGGCGCGATCGTCGCGGTGGCGAGCGGTAAGGGCGGCGTCGGCAAGTCGACCACCGCCACCAATGTCTCGCTGGCGCTGGCCGCCAAGGGGCTTCGCGTAGGTTTGCTGGACGCCGACATCTACGGCCCCTCGCAGCCGCGCATGATGGGCCTTTCCGGCCGGCCGCAATCGCCGGACGGCAAGAAAATCATTCCGCACGAAAGTTACGGCGTGCGCTGCATGTCGATCGGCTTCCTGGTCGGCGAGGACACGCCGATGATCTGGCGCGGCCCTATGGTGCAGTCGGCTCTGATGCAGATGCTGCGCGACGTGGTCTGGGGAGAGATCGACGTCTTGATCGTCGACATGCCGCCGGGAACCGGCGATGCACAGCTCACCATGGCCCAGCAGGTGCCCTTGACGGGGGCGGTGATCGTCTCGACTCCGCAAAGCGTGGCGCTGGCCGATGTCAAAAAGGCGGTCAACATGTTCCGCAAGGTGGACGTACCCATCCTGGGCGTGGTGGAGAACATGAGCCTCTACATCTGCCCCAAGTGCGGCCACGAGGATCACATCTTCTCGCACGGCGGCGCCCGCCAGGAGGCAGAGGCCCAGCAGGTGCCCTTCCTCGGCGAGGTGGCCTTGGAGCCGGCGATCCGCGAGGCCTCAGACAACGGACGGCCGATCGTGGCCGCCCACCCCGAAAGCCGCCAGGCCGAGACCTACCGCAACATCGCCGAGGCACTCTGGGTACAGGTAGGAAGCGGCGATTCGGCCCGCGCACAGCCCTCTATCGTGATGGAGTAGGCGTTAACGCGCCCTCTCACGCGCTCTTGACGGTCTGTGTGAGGGTTTCGGGGCCTTTGGGCCTTGGCTCAGCGCCGCCGAAGGCTACTTTCTTGGCTGAGGCACGCTGCAATTGAAAGGATGGGCTTCATGGCAATAGTGATCCGCTTCGTCTTCCTGGCCGTGCTCGCCGGTGCGGCGCTTGCAACCGGCTCCGCCTTTTCGAACGACGCCAAGCCGCTGATCTTCCAAGACGAGAATCAAGTGGCAATCCGCGGCTACGACGCCGTCGCCTACTTCACCGAGGGCGCGCCGGTGGAGGGCGATGCCGCCTTCTCCGCCGAACACCTGGGTGCGACCTGGCTCTTCGCCAGCGCCGACAACCGCGATCTCTTCGTCGCCGATCCGGATCGCTACGCACCGGCATACGGCGGCTGGTGCGCCTATGGCATGGCCTTGGGCGGCAAGGTGCCGATCGATCCCAATTCCTGGAAGATCGTCGACGGCACGCTCTATCTCAACGTGAACCCCAAGATCCAAGGCTGGTGGGAGGACGATATCCCAGGCTTTATCGCCAAGGCCGACCAGAACTGGACCACGGTGCAGTACCAATAGCCGCTAGCGCAGCTTTGGGAGCAAGGCTGCGCAGGGGCGGTCGTCGAACGTGACAGGCCGCCCTTTCCTACTCGGCTTCCGGCTTCAAAATCTCCAGCAATTCCCGCCACTCGCGGGCGGTGAGGCCACTGTCCGCCTGGGTAACCTCCTCGCCCGCCAGCATGCGCCGCAGCACCGCCAAGCCCTGCCGCGAGATGGAGGCAGCCCCCAAACGATAGTCCTCGAAGGCCTCCGCCGTCAGCGGCACCCAGCGGCGCACCAGGTCCATCAGCAGGTCGGCATAGACACGGATCTCGTACTGGGCATGAGGATCGGCGCGGAGCGACAGGAAATGCAGCAGATTGTGCAGATCGACTTTCCAGTACCACTGGGTATAGGCGCTGACCGGCAGCACCATGCGTGACAATTCGCGCGCCAGGCCGGGCCGGGCCGGATCCGCCTCGCCGCCGTCGCCCGGCTCGTTCAAGAGCCAGAGGTAGTCGGCATAAGCCTTGGCGCTGCCGGCGGCCATCCGCGCCTGCACGGCAGTCGCCTGATCGTCGTCATAGCGCGCGCCGCGGCCCTGGCGGTTGCTGGCCGACTGTGCCGCCAGCTGATCCGCATCGGGCAGATAGAACTCCCGATCCAGGATCGAGTAGCGCGCCGAGTACTCGTTCACGTTGGCGGTGCGGTGGCGAATCCACTGGCGGGCCACGAACATCGGCAGCTTCACGTGCAGCTTGATCTCGCACATCTCGAAGGGCGAGGTGTGGCGATGCCGTAAGAGATAGCGGATAAGGCCCCGATCTTGCTGCACTTTCTTGGTGCCACGGCCGTAGGAGACCCGCGCGGCCTGCACGATGGCAGCGTCGTCGCCCATGTAGTCGATGACCCGCACGAATCCGTGGTCGAGCACCGGCAAGGGCTCGTAGAGCACCTCTTCCAGGGCCGGCGCGACTGCCCGGCGGGTCGGTTGGATCTCTTCGCTCACGCTATCGGGCCTGCGCTCCGTGGCCGCCTGCAGCACCGAGCTTCCGGCTTGGCCGCCGTCCTCGTTCTCTATGCTCATAGGCCACAGGATAGGACGACTGCCGAGAGAGTCGCGACCCCACGCAGCCTGTGAGTCCTGGGGATTGAGCCCTTTTCATAGAGCCCGGCAAGGACTACATTACACCTTGCCGGACTTGTCCGGCTATGGCGCTAAACTGGCTTGCGGAATAAGCGTAGTGGACCCGGGGGCAGTACCCGGCGCCTCCACCAATCTTTCCGAGCGTCGCGTTCAAGAGGCGCGCGCTCGGACTATGGGGGCGAAACAGGATCGACACGCGTGGTAAAGGCTTGCTGGGTTCTCGGCATGGTTCCGCCGTTATCGGGCCGATTTACAGGTGCCAACGACAATCGGATGGCCCTCGCTGCCTAACACAAACTAGGCAAGCGCGGTCCGGGGGGCACCGGGCAACAGAAGCCCCCCACTTTGCTCCCCCCATTTAGTCTCCCTTTTGGTTCCGGCGACTTCCATCTTTGGAAAATTGCCCTATTGTCGCTCGGGAGATATCCCATTACGCAATTATCTCGCTCGTGGAGGGGTGAGACTCTGCTAGGCTTAAGGCCGGCGATAAGAAACACGGACGGGGAAGGAACTCTGGTTTGAGCGATGCTTCTGGAACGGACTTGCTGCGCTACGACATCATGCTGCAGCAGGCACTGCGCAGCGTCTTGCGGCAAACGCTGGAGATCGCGGCAGAAAAGGGCCTGCCTGGCGCCCATCACCTCTTCATCACCTTCCGCACCCAGGCAGAGGGCGTCGAGATCCCCGACTATCTGGTGGCCCGCTATCCCGACGAGATGACCATCGTCCTGCAGCACGAATACTGGGGCCTGGAGATCGAGGCCGAGCATTTTTCCGTCACTCTGAGCTTCAGCAACAGGCATGAACGCCTTGTTATTCCATTTGAAGCCGTGAACGCCTTTGCCGATCCTTCGGTGCGCTTCGGCCTGCAGTTCAACAAGGGCGAAGAGGGCGAGGCCAAATCTGAGGACGAGGGCGCGGAGGCCGTCGGCGAGGAAGCCGAGTCGCTCGGCGACCAAGACGCGCCCGACAGCGGCAAGGTCGTGGCGCTCGATCGCTTTCGGAAGAAGTAGGCGGGAGGCTGGCGGCCTTTCTGATGGACCGGCACGGCAAGGGGCGGCGGAATCCTGAGTTTCTTTGGTTAGAAATTCCTTTGCTTTGAGTAACTTAATTGGCCGTCCTTCGGCTTGACCCACTGCTGTCAGGTTTAGTGAGTCCGGTGGCGCAATGCGCCCTAATCTTCTACTTTTTGTCGTCATCCCCGTGCCTACGCCGCACCAAATTGGGGAGTTGGGTGCGAGCGTCGAGACGTGGATGGCCGTGTCGAGCACGGCCATGACGGGTAATGGTTGATGAGATTTCATGGAAATCGCTTCTGGGGTGAAGTGAAACTCAGACCGGACAGCAGTGGCCTTGACCGGAGGATGACGTGGTAGGAGTAGGAGTACGTTCTAAACGCCCAAGAGAATCGGCGAAATCCTCCGCTCGAGCGACCTGAAAGCAAGCAGAGCTGCAGGAACACACCAGAACGACAGTACATATGCCGCCAGAACGGCAACAAAAAACACCTGAAACGCCATTTCTCCTATTAGAGCGAGCATAGCTTGTGGGTCGTCCGGCAAAAACCAGTCCATGCCTTCAAGAGACAAAATCAAAAACCCTGGAATCGCGCAGGAAATCCACAAAACCGCTACAGAAATCGTCGATTTTGCGGCCCTCTGATAGGATCGCAACAAAGATATTTTGAGCAAGCGGCCAACAATGACGGGCAGCATAACGAGATTCACTAGAGGCACCAAATGCCACAAGACAGCCAGCGAAGGATCAGCGACCAAAAATGTTCCCGGTGCCTCAAAAGCTGCAGCAGAAGCTCTGTACACCCACATCAAATAGACAACAAAGATGAAAATTGGCAGCGCAATCTGCAGTATAGGCATTGCGTAAGGCGCAACCCAAGCCGCGAACTGCACACTGTGTGGCAGCGTGGACGCATCTAAACTAAATGAGAACGAGAACTCCTTGAGGACCGGTGACCTGGTGATAAGAGCCTCGATAAAACTCCACGAGAATAGGAGCGCCAAGAGGGCGCTTACGACAGCACCGACTAACACAGAGTACCGCAATACACCCACCAGCCAGATGTTGCGGTTTCCGGATTCACCTGATGTCTCGCCGTCAGGCGCCTCGTCGGAGGGCAGTGGCTGTTCGCTCGGCGCCGATCTACCATCTCCCGAAGGCGCCTCCTCTCCGCCTGCCGCCAGCAGGTGTGCCAAGGGTGAGCGGCCGGCGGCCTGCCAAGCCTCCTGCCTGGCCCGCCTCACCGGCGTATCCGCCGTGATGCTGCCGACCGAGACCAGCACCTCCAGCATGGTCTCGTCTGTCGGTCCGACCTCTTCGCCGTCGACCTTGTAGTACCAGAGAGCCACGGGCGCCTTCCTGCCTCCTCCTCCGTCAGGTTGCGGAATCTAGCTTCATTACTCCGCGATCTGCTCTTGTTTTTTACGGTCGGACTGGCGGCGGCTGGCGGCCACCTCTTCGATGTGCTGCCGCAGGGCCGGGTCGCGGCGGATGGCCTCGCGGAAGTCGTGCTCGTCGAGCACCAGCAGGTGGCAATAGCCTTCGGCGCGCACCGTGGCGCTGCGGGCCCCGCGCGACAGCAGGGCCATCTCGCCGAAGAAGGCGCCGGGGCCGAGGCGGATGCCGCCCCCCGGCAACTCGACCAGAACCTCGCCGGCGACGATGAAGTACATGCGCCGCCCGCGCCGGCCCTTCACCACCACCGCCTCGCCGGGCAGTGCCAGGCCGGGGCGCAACGAGGAGGCCAGGCGCTGCTGGGTCTCGCGGGGCAGTTCGTGGAACAGCGGCACGCGATCGATCATCTGCGCCAGTTCCATGCCCAGGTCCAAGGGCGGGCGCCGAGACAGGCTGGCGCGTCTCACATCCTGGCCGCGCATGAGGTCGGCATGGACCTCGCGGCTGATCAATTGCTCCTCCAGCTGTCGGCTGTAGCTGGCGGCCTCCAGCCGCAGCGCCACGCGGGCAAGATAGCGCGCGGCCAGCGCTTCGGAATAGCTGGGATAGCGGGTTCGCGCTGCCGCCAGCGCCGCATCCAGGTCAGAGAGGCGCTCGTCGATGGCCTCGCCTAGCGCAGTCCTGGCTGCCGGATCCATGACTGCGGCCAGCCGCTCCTCGGCATAGGTCTTGAGCTCGCCCAAGACGAAACGCGTGATCAGCAGCATCTCGAAGCGGTCGGCCAGCGCCAAGGCCAAGGGTCGCTGCCAGCCAAACCGCCGGTGCGCCCAGATCGCCAGGCTTTGCACTGGCCCGAATCCCAAGACCCAGCCGGTCGAGGCGCGCCAGCCGTCCAAGCCCTCGTCGCGCACCGCGTCGCGCATGCGTTCGGTGCTGGTGATCAAGGTGGCGACCAGGCGGCGACCCAGGGTCTGCTCGTGCAAATGGCGCAGATAGAGCTCGCGCTCGCGGGTTACCAAGGTCAAGAGGCCGACGACGAGGCTATCTTCGACGTTGATCTCGGGCTCGGGCGTCGCCGGCCGCTCGCTCTCTACCACTCTTTGCGCCAGCTCGGGCGGCAGGTCGTAGTTCTCCGCCGTCTGCAGCACTTGCGTCGTCACCTCTTCGACCGAGAGCGCCATCACCCGGTCGCGCAGCTGCTGCTCTCGCGGCGGCAGGCGATCGAGCCCCAGGACGCGCAAGATTGTCTTCAGGGTCGGCGCCTGGACGATGATGGTGAAGATCGCATAGCCGATCGCCAAAAGGGCCACCAGGTCGCGAACGTCCTGCGGCAGGCTCGGGTCGCCCGCCACCGCCAGAGCCAGCACCATGGTGACCGCTCCGCGAAGGCCGCCCCAGAGGATCACCGCCTTGAAGTGGCCGCCGATCGGCCGGGTGAGGCCCAGCCGCACGAGCAGCGGCACCAGCAGGTAGAGCACCAGAGTGCGGGCCACCAAGGCCGCCGCCACCACCACCAGGATGAGCAGGAGCTCGATCGGCTCGGCATCCGGCACCGAGACCACCGCCAGCATGGTGGCCAGCACGAAGACCAGGGAATTGGCCCAGAATTCAAGCTGATCCCAGGCAGTCTTCACGCTTTGCCAGACCGAGGGAACCAAGTGCGTCGGCCCATCGACGGCAACCACCAGGGCGGCGGCGACGACAGCCACCACGCCGGAGACGCCGACGTAGTGCTCGCCCAGGATATAGACCAGGTAGGCCAGCGCCACGGTGACGCTGGTGGCCGCCACGGCGGAGCGGCCGACCCAGCGGAAGGAGAGGCTGGCAAGCTTGCCGACCGCCGCGCCGAAAAGCGTGCCGCCCAGAAAGGCGACGGCCAAGGTCTCCAATCCGGCCAGGAAGGAGATGTCGACGCCCTGGCTCAAGATCTCGGCGAAGAGCACGAAGAGCATGATCGCCGCGGCGTCGTTGAAGAGGCTCTCACCGGCCACCAAGGTGGTCAGCCGCCTGGGCGCGCCGATATCGCGAAAGACGCCCAGCACCGCGGCCGGATCGGTGGGCCCGACCACGGCCCCCAGCAAGAGGCAGCCGACCAGGCTCACTCCCGCCAGCGGCCAGAGTGCCAAGCCGACGACGGCCACGCAGACGAAGACCGCCACCACGGCCAGCAGCAGCACCGCCGCGAAATCCTGCCGCAGCAGGCGCACGTCGACGGACAGGCTTGCGGTGAAGAGCAAGGGCGGCAGAAAGACGAAGAGAAAGGCCTCGGCCGAGAGGCCCAGCAACTTGAAGCCCTCGTCCAGATCGCCCAGCGCCTGATCCAGGCCCAGCAGCTGCCACGGGCCGATGAAGAGCCCCAGGGCCGCGCCCAAGACCGCCAGCACCACGGTCTGCGGCAGTGCCAGGCGCGTCGCCAGGGGCTGCAGCAGGCCGACGGCCAGCAGGAGGCAGGCCAAGGCGAGGAGAACCAGGATGATATCGGGCATCGGGGTCACTTTATCGCGATGTGGTACCGATTCACGCAGGGACTGCCATGATCGACCAGTACAGGCTTGGTGACCGCAATGGACGCACCAAATGATACAGCATCACAGTCTGGCCTGATCCGGGGGGCCCGGCACAGACGTCATCCCTCGCAAAGGAGGCGACATTAGGAGATGGCGGAACAGGACTTGGGTTTGCGCAAGCGCTCGCTGACGATTGCCCGACATCGCACCAGCCTGGCCTTGGAGCCGATCTTCTGGCGGGCTTTGGACGAGGAGGCCGCGGAGCGCAAGCTCTCGCTGGCCGGGCTGATCGGCGAGATCGACAAGGATCGTGCCAACGGCGAGGCGCCGACCTCGCTGGCCAGCGCGTCGAGGGTGCATGTCGTTGCACGCCTGCTGAGGCGGTTGGAGGCTGCCGAATAGCCTGCCTCCTCATCCTGGCGGAGTTGCGCCGCGGAACAGGAGCCCGTCGCGCAGGATATTGGGTGCGTCCAGGGGACCTTCGCGGCGCTCGCGGAAGTAGGCCGTGCCCTGTTCGGTGAAGGTCACCGACCAGCCGTAGTCGCCCTGCCAGGCGGCGAAGTCCAGCCAGCCCTCGGCGGCGACGGTCATGTCGGCTGCGCTTAACTGCGCTTGATCGATGGTGAGACGGCCCTCGGCCATCGTGAGGCTGAGGCCGAGTTCGAAGTTGCGGCCGGTGATACCTTGCAAGAGGCGCCCGAGGCCGGCCGTGAGGTTGGCAATACGCGCCAGTCCGGAGGCCGCATCGCCGGTCACCGCCGTCAGGAGGCGGCGCCCCAGGGTGCCGTGGTCGGCGTTTGCCAGCTCGGCGTCGGTCAGCCTCAAGCCCGTTTCGCCTTTCGCTTCCAGCATACCGTCTGCCGTCGCCAGGAGCGTGGTCGGGCTCGACCCGCTGGCCGTTACGGCCAGGGTGGCGTCGACCCGGCCATAGGGGGATGCCAGATCCGGCAAGGACGGCAAAAAGGGAGCGAGCGGCCAGTCGGCGAGTTCCGCCTTCAAGGTCAAGGCGTCTTCGGCCGTCATGACCGCCGTCGCGGCTAACCGACCGGTGTCAGCTTCTACGCTGAGGCTCGCAGAAAGGTCGCCGCTGCCCGACCCTTCCAAATCCAGAGAGAGATTCGCGAGCGACCATCCCGATCCGACGACTTCCATCGCGCTCAAGCGGACTTGGCCAACCAAGGCCGGCAGCTCGCTCGGGAGCGCCACCAGATCCGCGTCTCCTTCCAGGCGCCACAGCCGGGTGTCTAGGCGACCCAAGGCAAGAGTCACCAGCCGCTGGGCCGCCGAGGCGCTGCCCTGCCTTAGAGTGAGCGGACCGACCTGGCCGCTCACTTCGGCAAGGGACCATTCCTCGTCGAAGCGAAGCAGGCCGGAGAGATCCAGCGCGGCCGCAACCTCTTTCGTCGGCGCGATGCCGAGGCCCAGCTGCCGCGCCAGAACCGCAATGTCCGGGTGCTGAAGGGTGATCGCCCAATCACCTCGGTCTTCCGGTTCGTCGCTCCATAGGCCCGAGAAGAAGAGCTGTCCGCCCAAGGCGTTCATCTGCCCCGCTATCGCAGGGCTTGCTGCCGGCCCGACCAAAGAGAACTCCGCCTGATAACCACCCAAGACAGCGAGAGCGGACTGCGGTACGCCGACAAGGTCCGCCGGTAGACCCGAAGCCGGCCCCGTCAAGGCCAGTTCTAGCTCGACCGCCGCCTGCTCGCCGTCGATGCGCCCTCTGCCCTTCAGCTGACCGCCGAAGAAATCAGCGATGTGGAGACGATCCACGATCACGTCTTCGGCTAAGGAGTGCGCCTCCAGCTTAACGCCACGGACCGAGCGGCCTGCGAGCGTGACCTCCTCGAAGGTAAGGGCAAAGCGGCCGTCCAGTGACGGGCGAAGGTCCTGCAAGACGGCCAGCAGCGCACGGCCGCCGTAGGCATCCAGGTTCAGGGTCCCGGAAGCCAGTTCCAGATCGAGTTTCGGGCGTCCTTTGGCTTGGCTCCATGCAAGTGTTGCACTCCCGCGACCCTCTAGCGCATCCAGCGTGAGGTCGAGAGCGGATAGGTGCAGCTCGCTCTTGCGGCCTTCGCTCCGGCCACTCAGATGGAAGCGCCGCAGGCGCTCCTCGGGCAGGACGGTCTCCGCTACGCCAACCCAGAGCAAAAGACTGCGCAGATTTTCCGAGGCCAGTTCGAACGCGCCATTCATGGGCGCGTCGGCTGCGAGGCCGAACTGCCCCTCCAGTACCACCTTGCTGGCGCCCGGCAAGGCCAGCTTAAGGCCGGTCAGCGCGTAGGCGTCCTCCTGCAGCACGATTTCGGCGCTGGCCGGACCCAAGGCTGCGCCACGGAAGGTCCAGGCGTCGAGCGCGATGGCGAGCGTCGCCAGATCCAGCCTGCGCCGCAACAACGCGCCAAAGGCCTCGGCGAGCGCGCGTGCACCCTCCGCCTCGACCGCATCGAGATCGAGGAGCGGCAGGCGCAGCGCGCCGGTCAAGCGACTGCCCTTCGCCAGTGCCAGTGCAAGATCGGCTGCCGCCTCGAGGGGCCCCGCAGACAGGCTCAACTCGGGCATGGCGAGCACGTGATCCTTCCACGCGATGGGCGTCTTTGCGACGAAGGCCAGTCGCGGCGCCACCTTCTCCGGCCCTTCCGAGAGAGGGTCTGCGGCGAAGGCGAGCGCTGTCAGAAGATCGGGACCACTGGTCTCCAGCTTCCCGGCCAGCGCCACGCCCTCATCGCCGCAGCTCCAACTCCCCGCGAAGGATGCGCGCGCCAGCAATTCGCCGATCTCGGCCTCCAGTGTCAGCGGTCCTTGGCAGCGGCCGAAGCCGTGGACACGGCCGCGCAGGACCAAGCTCTGCTGCCAGACCTCACCGATGAGGTCGACCTCGTAGGAGATCGCACCGGCGCGCTCTCGCTGCTCGACCAACAGGCGGTCGATCACCAAGCGCTGGTCTGCGGCGAAGCGCCAGTCGGCGCTCAAGACCTCGATATGGTCCAAATCACCCAGCAATGGCGAGCGCAAGAGCCGCGCGGCGCCTTCCAGCAAGGGAGCTTCCCTGCCGGCGACGAGCTGTGGGGCGATCAGGGTCAGGACCTCTGCCCTGGCCTCGCCCAACAGGACCCGATCGAGCCGCAAGGAGGCGTCGATCTGGGGAACCGTCACGATGTCGCCGGCTTCCTGGGCCCAGACCACCTCTTGCAGGCGTATGGTCGGCTGCGGCAGGAGTTCGATCGAGATGTCGCCGTCGATCTTCAGATCCAAGCCGCTCGCCTCCTTGACGGCGGCTTCGATGCGATCGCGATGCGCCGTCCAGTCTATCCAGGCGGGCACGAAGGCCGCAGACGCAACGAGCAGGACGACAAGCGCTAGCAAGGCCCATGCCAGACGTCGCACAGCAGGGCTCCCTAGCCGAGGCCAAGGGACGGAAAGATGAGCTGGGCCCTATCCATCCCCTGCGCCGCTAACCATTGCCGTCGCGGGCGGCAGCGTAGTCCGCATCGCTCTTGCCGCTGTCGCTGCGATACTTGAAGACGCCGTCCGCGGTGCCCAGAAGGCGCCCGCTCTGGTCGCGCGCCTCGCCGGAGGCGAAGAAGACGCTGCGGCCGCCGCCGGTCCTGCGCGCGGTCACCACCACCTCGTCGCCCGGCCGCGCCGCGCCGATGAAGTTGCAGGTCAAGGTCAGGGTCAAAGCCCGCCGCCGGCGGTCCGGCATGGCGGTAAAGATGCCGCTATAGCCCAGGACGGCGTCCAAGACGGTGGTCATGACCCCGCCGTGCAAGAGGCCTTGCCGGTTGAGATGGCGGCCATCCAGGGTCAGGCGGCCTTCGGCCAAGCCTTCCTCCCAATGGGTGAGGCGGTAGCCCACCAGGTCGGCAAAGCCGCCCTCGGGGCGCGCGCTGTCCAGATCCTCCGCCATCACCTCTCCTCGACATGCTGCACTGCGGCAAAGCCTGCCGAATGCCCCTGGTGCTTGTCCAGCCTCCTCAAAGCGTCGCCAACAAGGGAGCTGGCCTCTTGCCGCAGGCCGGCGGCGCGGCCAAACTCGCCGCCATGCGCACTTTCCTGCTTGCCATGGCCCTCGCCTGTATCGCGCTCTCGCCAGCAGCCCGGGCCGAACGTCTTTCCATCGGTGTCAGCCAGTATGCCGCCTCGCTCAACCCCTTGCTGGAGGCCAGTGTAGCCCAGAGCTACGTCTTGGGCATGACCTTGCGGCCGATGACGATGTACGACGCCGACTGGAATCTGATCTGCGGTGTCTGCCTGCGCGTACCGACCTTCGAGAACGGCCTGGCCGAGCGTCAAGAGCTCGACGACGGCAGCGTCGGGGCGGCCGTCACCTATGAGCTGAACCCCGATCTCGCCTGGGACGACGGCACGCCCGTCACCGCCCAGGATTTCAAGCTGGCTTGGGAGATCGGCCGCGATCCTGCCGTGGGCTCGGTCTCCGGCGAAGGCTACCGCCGGGTGCTGGAGGTTACCGTGGTGGACGATCACACCGTGACCTTCCTCTCCGACCGGGTGACCTTCAACTACAATGCCTCCGGCATCATTCCCATGCCGGAACACGTCGAAGGCCCGCTCTACCGGGCCGATCCGGCGACCTACAAGACCCGCACCCGCTATGACGCGGCGCCCAACACGCCGGGCCTGGCCTTCGGCCCCTACCGCATCGCCGAAGCCCGCGCCGGGTCCGAGGTCGTGTTGGAGCGCAATCCCCATTGGTCCGGCAAAGCGCCGGCCTTCGACCAGATCAAGACGATTACCGTGCCCAACACCGCGGCCCTGGAGGCCAACCTGCTGTCGGGCTCGATCGACATGATCGCCGGAGAGCTGGGCACCAGGGTGGCTCCGGCGCTGGCCTTCCAGCGCCGTCACGGCGAGGACTACAACGTCATCTTCCGCGAGAGCCTGGCCTACGAGCACATCGATCTGGATCTGACCAAGCCGGTCATGCAGGACGTCCGCCTGCGCCGTGCCCTGCTCTACGCCGTCGACCGCCAAGCCATCGTCGATCGCCTCTTCGAGGACAAGCAGCCGGTCGCCATCAGCAACGTCTCGCCGCTGGCCTCCTATGCCACCACGGACCTGCCGCACTACCCCTATGACCCCGAGAAGGCAGCCGCTCTCTTGGAGGAAGCCGGCTGGACCCTGGACGGACGCTTCCGCAAGAACGCTGCCGGGGACCAGCTGATCTTGACCATCGGCACCACCGCCGGCGACCGCACCCGCGAGCTGGTCCAGCAGGTGCTGCAGAGCCAATGGCGGCAGGTCGGGATCGAGGTCCGTATCCAGAACGCGCCGGCCAGGGTCTTCTTCGGCCAGCAACTGAACGAGCGTCGCTATGGCGACATGGCCATGTTCGCCTGGTTCGCGGCTCCCGGCAGCGTGCCGCGCACCACCCTGCGCTCCAGCGAGATCCCGACCGAAGAGAACGGCTGGGCCGGTCAAAACTACAGCGCCTACAGCAATCCGGAGATGGATCGGCTGCTGGACGAGATCGAGACCACCTTGGACGTCGATGCCCGCGACATCCTCTGGGCGGAACTGCAGCAGCTCTACATGACCGACCTGCCGGTCCTGCCCCTCTATTGGCGGGCGACGGCCTTTATCCTGCCCAAGTGGCTGGGCAACGTGCAACCTACCGGCAACCTTTCACCAACCACCTATTGGATCGAGGACTGGACCGTCGACCGCTAGCTTTGGCCGACCCGTAATCCCCTGATGCTTCGCTATATCGCCCAGCGCACGATCGAGGGCCTGGTCGTTCTTTGGCTGATCAGCTTTGCCAGCTATTTGCTGTTGGGCTTGATGCCGGGCGATCCGGTCGACCTGATGATCTCCGGCAATCCCGAGCTGACGACCGAGGATGCCCAGCGGCTGCGCGCGGCCTATGGCTTGGACCGGCCGCTCGTCGAGCGCTACTTCGCCTGGCTGGACAAGGCCCTGGAGGGGGATTTCGGCTACTCCCGCCACTTCGCCAAGCCGGCTGCAGCGGTCTTGGGAGAGGCCATCTGGGTGACGCTCTCGGTGGCGCTGCCGGCCTTGCTGGCGGCCCTGGCGATCGCGGTGCCGCTGGGCCTCTGGGCCGCCGAGCGGCCCGGGCGCTGGCTGGATCAGAGCTTGAACCTGGGCGCGCTGGTCTCGCTGTCGCTGCCCACCTTCTGGCTGGCGATCATGCTGATCTACCTCTTCGCCGTGCTGCTGCGCTGGCTGCCGGCCGGCGGCATGGGCGAGGGCTTCGGAGGCCGTATCGAGCACCTTGTCCTGCCGGTCGGCGTCCTCACCTTCTCGATCGCCGGGGTCTTTCTGCGCTTCATGCGCGCCAGCGCCAGCGAGGCACTGAACCAGGACTATGTGCGCACGGCGCGCGCCAAGGGCGTCGGGCGGGTCCGGGTGATGCTGCGCCACGTGCTGCCCAATGCCGCCCTGCCGCTCATCACCCTGGTCGGCCTGCAGCTGGGCGCGATCTTCTCCGGCACGCTGATCGTCGAGATCCTCTTTCGTCAGCTGGGCATGGGCCGCGTGCTCTACGACGCCATCCTCGGCAACGACTATAATCTGGCGTTGATCGGCCTGATGCTGACCACCGCCGCCACCCTTCTCGGCAACCTCTTGGCCGACCTCTGCCATGCCTGGCTCGACCCTCGCATCACCCTCCGCTGAGGCGCGCGGCCGCCTCAGGCGCATACTGCGCCAGCCCCTGGCAGCGGCCTCGCTCGCCTTCTTGGCGCTATTGGCCTTGGCGGTACTGGCAGCGCCTTGGCTCTCAGAGCAGCAAGGCATCGACCCTTCGGCCGTTGACCTCTTCAACGCCATGGCGCCGCCTTCGGCGCAGCATTGGCTGGGCACCGACGAGCTCGGACGCGATCTCTTCTACCGCCTGCTGCTGGGCGGCCGCGCCTCGCTGGCGGTAGGATTGGCCGCAGCCTTGGGTGCTGCCGCCATCGGCACGCTGATTGGGCTCTTGGCCGGAGAGCGCGGCGGCTGGCTGGACGCCCTGCTGATGCGCGGCACCGACGCGATGATCGCCCTGCCCTTGCTTCCGATCCTGATCGTGCTCTCGGCCATCGACCTGACCAAGCTCGGCATCCCGCCCAGTGCCGCCCAGTCGGAGAGCACGGCGCTGATCCGCCTCATCGTGCTGGTGGCGCTGGTCGGCTGGACCACCACCGCCCGCCTGGTGCGCGCCGCCACCCGCGAGACCTTGGCGCAGGACTACGTCCTGGCGGCTCGCGCGATGGGCGCCGGGCCCGCCAGGATCCTCCTGCGCCACGTTCTGCCGAACATCCTGGCGCCGCTGATGGTCGCCACCACGCTGTCGGTCGGCCAGGTGATCCTCTTCGAATCGGTGCTGTCCTTCCTGGGACTGGGCCTCGATCCCGGCACCGCCTCCTGGGGCCGCATGCTGGCCGGCGCCCAGGACCTCTTGTGGGAGGCCCCGGCCTTGGCGCTCTATCCGGGCCTGGCGATCGCCGCCACCGTGATCGCCTGCAACCTCGCCGGCGACGGCCTGGCGGCCGCCTTCGACCCGCGCCGGGTGGCTCGCGGCAGCTGAAGTCCCGGCACGGTCAATGCGACAGCAAAACCGGCACGGTCATGTGCTTTAGGATGTCGCGGGTCATGCCGCCCAGGATCAGCTCGCGCAGACGGCTGTGGGCATAGGCGCCCATGACGATGAGGTCGGCACCCTCGTCCGAGGCCCGGTTCAGCATGTAGTTTGCCGCCGAGAGCGCCTCGATCTTGACGTCGTGATGCTTGGCGGGAACGCCGTGGCGGACCAGGTGAGCGGTGATCTCTTCCGTGCTCGGCCGCTTGGCGTCGGGCTCGCGATTGACGGAGAGCACGGTGACCTCCGATGCTTGCAGCAGCAAGGGCAAGGAATCGCCCACCGCGCGCGCCGCCTCGCGCCCGCCGTCCCAGCCCACCAGCACCTTGCTGCCGATCCGCTCGTGCGCACCGATGTAAGGCACCACCAGGACCGGGCGGCCGCAGCCGAGCAGGATCGACTCCAAAAGCCAGGGGCCCATCCAGCCTCCTTCCGCTTCGTCCGGCTGGCCCAAGACGACCACGTCGGCGATGCGTCCTGCCGCCATTGCGGCATCGGCAAGCTCACCGGGAGAATCGACGAGGCAGGAGAAGCGGCCGGCAACGCCCGCTGCGCTGCAGGCCTGCATGAAGGCCTCCTTCGATGCCTCTGCTTGTTCCTTGATCGCCTGATCGCGCGTCTCCAGCACTTGGGCGGAGATCTCGGCTGCGGCGTAGGATGGAATTTGATGATGCACGCCCAGGTAGATGGCATTGATGCCGGCCCCTGTGCGCTTGGCGAACTCCGCCGTCGCCGTGATGCGTTGAGCCGCACCGCGGGAGTCGTCCAACAAGAGCAAGAGATCCCGATAGACCATTGTGGCTTCCTCTCAATTCGATCGTCGTTTGGCTTGATGAGGTAATGGCTTGCATCAACTCCCGTCGTGACCGCCATGACCTGCATCAAATGCGCGCCAGGCGGTCCACGGGAACCTTGCGGCCACCGGAAACGTAGACTTCAATAGCGATAGGCCTTCGTACCCAGGCAGAAACTTGGGACGTCGAGCGGGGGTTTCGATCGGAGACCGGGAAGAGATGCCGGAAAACAAGACAATGACCTCGGCCACGGAGCCGCACGCAGGATGCCTGCACCGTGAGCTTGGCGGCCTGGCTGCGACGCAGATCGGCCGTCGCGGCTTTCTCAAGGGTGGATTGGCGGCCGCGGGATTGGGGGCGCTGGCTGCCTGCTCGGTCAACCCGGCGACCGGCCGCTACAATTTCGGCACCATCGAGGACGACGTTTCCACCGGGCGCAATCAGCACCCAGAGGTCCTGCGCGCCTTCGGCGGCGCCTACGACGATCCCAAGCTGGCCCGCTATGTCACCGAGATCGGCAAGGAGCTGGTCACCTTTACCGAGGTGCCCAACCTCAGGTTCACCTTCACGATTCTGAACACGCCCACCGTCAATGCCTTCGCGATTCCCGGCGGCTACGTCTACGTCACCCGCGGTCTGATGGCGCTGGCCAGCAACGAAGCGGAACTCGCGGGCGTCATCGGGCACGAGATCGGGCACGTCATCGCCCGCCACGGCTCAGAGCGGCAGACCCAGGGCGTCTTGGCACAGCTGGGTGCGGCCGCGGTGGCGATGGCCAGCGGCAGCCCGGAGTTGACCAACGTCGCCGCCCTGGGCGGCCAAGCCTATCTGCAATCCTATTCGCGCGATCAGGAGTTCGAGGCCGACACCCTGGGCGTGGATTACATGGCCTCGGCCGGCTACGACCCCGCGGCCATGGCGACATTTCTCGCCACCCTGCGCGACTTCAGCCGCCTGCAGGCGGAAATGGCGGGCCGCGACCCCAACTCGGTCGACCAATTCAACTTCATGGCCTCGCATCCGCGCACTCAGGACCGGGTGGAAAAAGCGATCAGCGAGGCCGCCGCCGAAAAGGAGCCCAACGCCGTTCTCAGGCGCGGCGCCTATCTGCAGATGATCAACGGCATGCTCTATGGCGACGACCCCAAGGAAGGGATCATCAGGGGCCGCGAGTTCATCCACCCGGTGCTTCGCTTCGAGTTCGAGGCCCCATCGGGCTTTCGCCTGCAGAACAGCCCGAGCCGGGTGGTCGCCGGCAACGGCCGCGACGCCGGGATGATCTTTGACATCGCGCAGAGCGCCAGCGGCTCGCCCTCGACCTATCTTTCCCGCGAGTGGTCCAATCAGGTCTCGCTGTCCAACATCGACAGCTTCACCGTGCGAGGCCTCAAGGCCGCCACCGGCACGACGCGGGTCACGACGCAAAGCGGGCTCACCGACATCATGGTCGCGGCGATCGAGGCCGAGGACAACCGCGTCTACCGCTTCACCTTCCTGGTGCCGGCCGGGCGCCTGCAGGCCTATCAGACAGCCTTCCTCGACACGGTGCGCAGCTTCCGCCGCCTCACCAAGGCGCAGGCCAACAGGATCAAGGCCTACCGCTTGCTGATCAAGACCGCGCGGCGGCGCGACACGGTCGACCGCCTGTCGCGCAACATGCCCTTCGGCAAGTTCAACGCCCAGGCCTTCCGTGTGCTGAACGACCTCACGGGCAACCAAGAGCCAAGCCCTGGCGAAGAGATCAAGGTGGTGACGGACTAGGTGGCGGAAGGGCGATCACGTCGCACATCGCGGACTGCTAGGCCACTGTTGACCAATTCGCTCGTAGCTGTACCGACGGGCCGGCCGCCTTTGCGCAACCGGCCCGCCGCTCGCAAGGGAGCGTCAATCACCAGAGCAAGGGGTCAGACGGCAAATCGTTCCGATTTGTCGTCAACTTGCCCTTGGCGACTAGGCAGAGTGGGGAAGTCCGGGGTGATGGTTGCTGCGAAGCCGGCGCGCTCTCCGGAGCGGCCAGATCAGAGCACGACCGAGCGCCTTCATCATGCGCGCGAAATAGAGGCCGCGCTGGCGTCGTGCCTCGGTCAACACGGCCTGAAGCCGCTGAGGATCCATTACCGAATCCAACTGCTCATGCTCTGTGGATCGTTGGGTCGTCATCGAAATCTGCCTCCTTAGGGGCTCGTCGAGATCCAAGGGAGGCGTTTCTTCCACTGAACGCGATGTCTTGCTGCACCGCACAATGAACCTGTGCGCTGCAGCCCGAGCAGTCAAGGTCAGCAATTATGACATTTATTCGACAAGCTGTTGAAATTGGCTGATAAATGACGCCCGCACATGGCAGCTCTTCACCTTGAACATAGCGTGATGCGCTCCGGCTATGAGGCATTGAAGGCCGGCGTAACCGCATTTCCTGTTCGGTTCGAGGGGCGGTTCGATGGTCATGCAGCCCTTCCGCTGTGGTTTCCTTCGCGAGATCTGCGCGATTCGACGAGAGGCGCAGCTCCACTCTCAAATTCGGCAATCTCTAGATTTCAATCTCGGAGTTTTGCCACTATGCCATGCCAATCGCCAGCGCTTCGGAATAGCGATTAACACTCTGAAATATAACGAGACTTTTTGATTATCTTTTCAGATATGATTATTCGTCGCAACAACTATGCAATCTAATAAATCTTCAGCGTTGAGATCTGGTTGAATCATTTGCCGTAGCCCTAACCACTCCCTGTGTCTCCCGACTAGCGCTTGCGAAATGCTTGGAAATGACGGAGATTTGATCAACTTGTCTTGAAGTGGAAAGTAGGCACCATGTACCGCGACAAGAGCTTGGTTCCGGGCCAGGCCATCCGACTGCTGGCGTTAGGCCTCTTGGCCGAAGCGCCGCGCAGCTATGCCGAGCTGGCCTCGGAGGTTAGGCAGATCACCGGCCTTCTGGTCGGCCCCTCCTTGGATATGCTGGCACCGCCCTTGGAGCTGTTGCGGATCGAGGGACTGGTCGGCGAAGAGGGCGAACGCCTCACCTTGACCCGGACCGGCCGCAACGAGCTTGGACGGCTGATTGCCGCGCCGATGCGGCAAGCGGCGAGCGACCTCTACCGGCTGGTGGTGGCGCTGAAGCTGCGGTTCCTGTCGCAGCTTCCCCGCGACGAGCAAATCATCCAGCTGGCAGCCCTGACAGAAGCAGCAGAGCGCGAAGGAGTGCGTCTCGCGGCCTTGGAAGAAGGCACGGGCGTGGACGGCCTGTTCGCCGAATGGCTGGCTTTGGAGCGCGAGCAGGCCGAAGCGCGCCTGCGGTGGCTCAAGAAAAAGACCAACAAGATCCAAACAGACTGAGGACTCCTCCCCTTGCCTGACACCAAGAGCTTGACCCGCCGGCGCCAAGAGGCGCTGCGCGGGCTAGATGCTGCGGGGCGTGCCCTCGCTCTTTCTCTCGCGCTGCTGCTGGGCAGCCTGTTCGTCGCTTCGCCGGCCTTCTCGCAGGCCCAGATCCTGACCCAGCAAAGCGACGGGAGCGACGATGACAGCAGTCAGGTCAGCGGTCTCTCAGCCGACCTACAGTCCCTGGTGCGCGCAGCGGAGGCCGAGGGCGCGACGGTCCTCGTCATCGGCGGCACGCCAGAGCCTGCCGCAGGCGCCGGGGCCAGCGAACCCAGCATGCAGGAAAAGCTGAAAAAGGCAGGGACGCTTTTGCGCGCGCGGATCGCCGCGATGGGAGTGGAAGCACCCAGCTTTCCGAGCCGCCTCGGAGCAGCCTTCAGCGAGGCCGGACCGCCGAATTGGCCGCTGATCGCCGGTGGCCTGGCAATTCTTGCGCTGCTGATCGGCTACCTTGCCGCCCGCGTCTATGAGCGCTGGGCACGACCCTACTTCAGCTATCTCTTCAATCCGACGCCGAAGAGCCGGGCGGAGAAGATCTGCTATCTGGTCACCTCCTTCTTTATCCGGATGATCGGCCTGGCCATCCACCTTGTGGCAGCCACCTTGATCCTGCTGGCGATCGACTATGGCACGCCCGCCGCGCAAGACCTGCAGCTGCGGATCCTGACGGTATTTGCGATCTGGCGCACGGCCAGTATCTTCTTCGGCTCCTTGCTGGCGAGCGAAGCATCCAGCCACCGCATGCTGCTGATCGGCGACGAGGACGCCAGGCAGATGCAGCGCAACCTCTCGGCCATCTTCCTCGTCGGCTTCGGGCTGCTCGGGCTGGTGAGCATGCTGGCAGAGCTCGGCGTCGGCGAGAACATGAGCATCCTGGGCTTCGTCGTCGGCAGCTTCGTCGCCGCCGCACTGCTGACCCTCGCTTGCTTCGTGCACCGGCGCGAGATTGCCGAGATGATGACCGGCAGGAAATCCAAGCCAGTCGGCGGGGGCAAGATGCTGGGCGCGACACGCATGCTGGCCAAGCTCTGGCCCGTCCTGGCCGCGGTCTACTTTCTGCTGGCCTGGGCAGTGTCTGCGCTGCGCATGCTGCTGGGCTTCCCCAACTCCAGCTTTCTGGTGGCTTCGCCCTTCCTTGCAATCTTGGGCGCGGTCGCCCTCTACGGCGTCGCCGTCATGCTGCTCGACTGGCTGATGCCCCCGAGCGAGCGAGAGAAGGCACAAGCCGCAGCCGCCGAGGCGCAGAGCGAAGAGACCGCGGACGAGCCAACAGCCAGCGACGGCTCTTCGGGTGATGACGCTGTCGGCGAACATCCCGGGCGCCGCCCGACCACGCTGACCTCTTTCCGCGACCTGGCCGAGCGCGCGATCGGCATCGTCATCATCGGCGCCGCTGCGACCTCCGTGTTCCTGGTCTGGGGCGTCGACGTCTTCAGCGGCGTGGGCTTCCTTTCGACCATTTGGGAATTGGTGTTCGTCTTCTTCGTCGCCTACCTGGCCTATCAGGCAGTCAAGATCGCCATCGACCGCCGGGTCGCGGCAGAGGGCGGCGGCGCGGAAGCGGCGGAACCCGGCGACGAGGGCGGGCACGGCGGCCGCTCGCGGATGGCCACCTTGCTGCCGCTCTTCCGCAACTTCCTGCTGGCGGTCATCGTCACCATGGGCATCATGATCGGCCTGTCGCAGATGGGCGTGGATATCGCGCCCCTCTTCGCCGGCGCAGGCGTGGTGGGCCTCGCCATCGGCTTCGGCGCCCAGACCCTGATCAAGGACATCTTTTCCGGCGCCTTCTTCCTGATGGACGACGCCTTCCGGGTCGGCGAGTACATCGACATCGGCACCGTCAAGGGAACGGTGGAGAAGATCTCCATCCGTTCGATGCAGTTGCGCCACCAGCTGGGAACCCTGGTGACCGTGCCCTTCGGCGAGATCCAGCACCTCTCCAACTTCTCACGCGACTGGGTGATCATGAAGCTGCCCTTGCGGCTCACCTACAACACCGACGTGAACAAGGTGAACAAGCTGATCAAGAACCTCGGCAAGGAACTGCTGAACCACGAGCTGATCGGCGACAAGTTCCTCGAGCCCTTGAAGTCGCAAGGCGTGTGGATGATGGAGGATTCGGCGATGATCATCCGGGTCAAGTTCATGACCCGGCCCGGCGATCAGTTCCAGGTCCGCAAGATCGCCTATGCCGAGATCCGCGCGCTCTTCGAGCGCGAGGGCATCCAGTTCGCCAGCCGCGAAGTCAAGGTGCGCCTGGACGACCACGACCATGACCGTCACCTGAGCGAGGAGGACAAGGCCAAGATCGCAGCGGCCGTCCGCCCGGTATTGGACGACGCCGACGCGGCCGCAGGTGGCGGAGGCGGCCCTCTGCCGGACCAGCGCTAGGTTTCTTGAGCGCAACGCGCAATGCGGCCTTGATCAAGGCGACGAAACGTGACTCGGGAGGACGCGATCCAAGAGCTTGCAGCCCGGATCGCTAATGTTTCGGTTCCCCACCCGATCAAGGTCGCCATCGACGGCATCGATGCCGCCGGCAAAACCACCTTGGCCGATTCCTTGGCCAGGTTCATGCGCGATGCGGGTTTCGAGGTCATCCGGGCTTCAATAGACGGCTTTCATAGGCCGCGGTCCGAACGGCTTGCTCGCGGCGCGCTTTCACCGGTCGGCTACTATGAGGACTCGTTTGACTACGTGAAGCTCTTAGAGCTGTTGCTGCTCCCCTTGTCGCACGCAGGTGCCTGTCGCTTTCGAACGAGGGCGTTCGATCATCTGGCAAACACAGCGGTATCGCCATGTAGCGAGACCTGCAGTCGGCAAGCAGTTCTGCTGTTTGACGGCGTGTTTCTGTTCAGGCCAGAGATCGAGCGTCATTGGGACTACAGGATCTTTGTTGACACGTCTTTCGAGGTCGCGCTGCAGCGCGCCGTGTTGCGCGATGCACCGCTGATGGGGGGCCGAACGGCCACGGAGCAACGCTATTTGCAGCGATACCACCCCGGGCAGGCGATCTATCTGGATCGCGTGGGACCAAAAAGCCTCGCCCAGATCATCGTGCACAATGACAGGCCGAATGAGCCCAGTTTCACCATTCCCGAACGGCCAGAGAGCGAGAGCGGTTAGACCGGCTCTCGGGCGGACATTTCGCCGCTTTCGTGTCACCGTCACCTTGGCTGGTGCTACACGCCCTGGTACCGATCTTCCCGGTGCTTCGCCAGGCTACCGCCAGCCCCGTTCCTTGTAGTAGCGTAGTGCGCCGGGGTGGAGCGGTGCCGGCAGGCCCGGGCCGGTCATCTCGATCTCGGTCAGGTTTTCCAGGACCGGGTGTTGGTCGCGCAAGTCGTCCAGATTGTCGAAGACCGCCTTGACGATCTGATAGGCGAGTTCCTCATCCAAGCTCTCGTCGGCGACGACGTTGGCCAGCAAGCCGACGCTCTCGACCGCATCGCTGTTGTAGAGATAGAGGCCGGCCGGGATGGTGGCAGTGCCGTAGAAGGGAAAGGCCTGCAGGAGACGCGCCACCGGCTCACCGGTCATCGGCACGAAGCGCGCGGCACAGAGATCGACGGCGGAGCTGACCGCGCCGTTGGGATGGGCGACCGGGATCAGAAAGGCATCGATCTCGCCATTGCAAATCGCCGAGATCTGGCGATCGACCGGCATCTCGACCAGCTCCACCTTGCTCGGCCCGAAGCCCAAGCCCTCCAGCACCAGGCGCGCGCCGGCAGCGATCCCGCTACCGGCAGGGCCGATGGAGATGGTCTTGCCTTCCAGCTGCGCCAGAGACTCGACCCCGCTCTCGGGTCCGGTGACCAGGGTCATGACCAAGGGCTGCAGAGAAAAGAGCGAGCGCAGGCCCTCGAAGGGCGGATCGCCGTTCAGGCCGCGCCCGGCCGCGTGATAGGCCCAGTCGGACTGCACCACCGCCAGGTCCAGCTCGCCTGCCAGCAGGCGCTTCAAATTCTCTTCCGAACCGTCGGTCGCCGCGACCAGACAGGACAGGCGATCGTCGTAAGCCTTGTTGATCTCGCGGCAGATCGAGCCGCCGGCCGGATAGAAGGTGCCGGACACCGGCGCAGTGCCGACCACCAAGGGCCGCTCCTGCGCTATGGCGGCAAACGGCAGAAGGAAAGCGAAAAACGCCAGGCGGCGGAGCAGGTAAGAAGCTAGGAACACGACCTCGTCATCCTCAGTGGGTGAAACCCGACCAACGGGCTTGTTGGCAGGCCGGGCATCTGGCTAATCTCGCGCGCGAGTCAACAGGGGGGCTTCATGGACCTCAAGCAGCACATCCGTACCATCCCGGACTTTCCCAAGCCCGGGATTCTCTTCTACGACATCGCCACCCTCTTTGCCCATCCCAAGGCCTTGACGACCATGCTGGAACGCATGAGTGACCTCATTCGGCCGATGCGTCCCTCCGTGCTGGCCGGCATCGAGTCGCGCGGCTTCATGGTCGGCGTGCCGCTGGCGCAAATGCTGGGCGTGGGCTTCGTGATGGTGCGCAAGACCGGCAAGCTGCCGGGCACCGTGATCCCGCACAGCTATGACCTGGAGTACGGCAGCGCCACCTTGGAGGTGCAGACCGACCTGATCGAGCCGGGTGAGCGCGTGGTGCTGGTCGACGATCTCTTGGCCACCGGCGGCACACTCAATGCGGCCAGCATCCTGCTGCGCAAGATCGAGGCCGAAGTAGTGGCGGCCGCCTGCATCATGGAGCTGAACTTCCTCAAAGGCCGAGACAAACTAGACATCCCTGTCGAGGTGCTGTTGAGCTACGATACCTGAGGGACGGGGTTCCCCCGACATCGGCCTCCCTTCGCTGCCCGCAATTCTCAATCGACAGCCCAAAGGGTCATCGCCTCCGCCACGCCGCGGATATCCTGGCCCTCCATCCGGCGCAAGCCGGTACAGGCTTCGTCGTCTCCCTTGGCCTCGCTGCGGGCCTGAACGACGAGTCTGTCGCTGGTGATTAGCGTAACATCGAGCTCTCGTGTCAGTGCCTCCAGGCGGCTGGCAATGTTGACCGTGTTGCCGATGACCGCGAACTCCAGGCGGTTGGCACCGATGTCGCCCTGCACGGTGGGGCCGTAGTGCAGGCCGAAGCCGGCACGGATCACCGCGTCTCCGGCACGCTCTCTCTCTTCGTTCCAGGCCTCCAGCGCGGTGATCATGGCGCGCGCGCAGCGCAAGGCGTTCAGCGCATCCGTGGGGCCGGCCGCAGGCGTGCCGAAGGTCGCCATCAGGCCGTCGCCCAGATACTTGTCCAGGGTGCCGTCGTGGCGGAAGACCTCGCGCTCCATTGCGCCGTGGAAGCCGCGCAGGGTGGAGATCACTTCCTCCGGTGGTTTGTCGGCGGCATAGGCGGTGAAGCCGACGATGTCGACGAAGAGCACGGCGACCTCTTGGTTGCGCACCTGCTTCAAGGGCTCGTCGTTCTGCGAGAGCTGGTCGACCACGTTGGGGGAGAAGTAGCGCGCCAAGTTCGCCCGCTCGCGTTCTACCGCGGCGTGGCGGCGCAGCTGCTGACCGGCGCGCCGGACCGTGAGCGCGAAGGTGTGGGACACGATCAGGAAGACCACGATTTCCTGCAAGCGCAGCTCCGGCCTCAAGTTGTTGGGGTCGAGGATGGTGGCCATGCGCTCGTTCTCGCCGAAGGCGGCCATGGCCGTGTCGGTGAGCGCGCCGGAACCGCCGGAAAAGTGCCAGATCACCAAGAATCCCAAGCCCCAGAGCGCCGCAGTCCAGGCACCCATGGCCTGAACGGTACGCCAGGAGTAAGCCAGCGCCGCACTGCCCAGCAGCACGAAAAAGTAGATGAAGTTGTCGAAGCGATACTGCATCGCCAGGGGCCAGTCGACGGCGGCGAAGGGATTGGGCGCGATGCAGATGATGGTCATCAGCAGCAGGTCGCAGAACATGAGCAGCAGCTCGACCGGCGAGCGCCCCACGGTGCCCACCTTCTTCTGCAGCCACCCGATGAAGGCGAAGCAGACCAGCAGGAACTCGTAGTAGACGATCTCCCAGCTGAAATTGATGAAGGGCAGCAGCAAGGCGATGATCGACAGCGCGACCCAGCGCGCCCGTACGGCAAGCTCCAGGCCTTCGCGCTTGTGCGCCTCCAAGGCCTCTTCGGTGAAGCGATCGACTCCGTCGGGCGGCTGCGGGCCAAGATTGTCTTTGATCACACGGAAGAGTCTGGCAGCAACATCGGTCATGATCACAGGCTCACGGGCGCAGGTCGCCCGTCCTTTCGCTCGCTGGTGCGACGTCCCCGTCTAGAGTGCTGTCGATCTCACGCGATCAGCCGCGACGGTCAGCCGCCTTCCATCAACTGCTCCAGGCGGCAGGCGAAGGCCAGCAATGCCCGGTCACGGCCGGCGGGTGCGATCAGCGACAGCCCCAAGGGGCAGCCCTCGATCTCGGCCAGGGGCAGGGAGATCTGCGGCAGGCCGGAGAGGCCGGCGGGTGAGGTCAAGGAGAGCAGGCTCTGCCGCCACTCGGTCAGGCCCGAGGCAGCGGCCTCCACTTCCGGTGCGATCCCCGGCGCGCTCGGCAGGCAGATCAGGCCGCTCTCACCCACCAAGTCCTCAAGACGGTCACGCGCAGCCTCGCGCAGCGGCAAGGCATCGCGCTCGGCCGCGTCCGGCACCGACAGGGCCCAGGCGATGCGCTCGCCAAGGTCCGGGGCAAAGCGCGGCTTGGCGGCCTCCACCCAAGCGCGGTGGCAGCGCCCGAACTCCACCGCTTGGATATGGCGGAAAGCTTCGCGCCAGGCGGCCAAGCCGTCGGGAGCCAAGGTCACCGTCTCGCTGGCCATCAGCTGGCGCAAGCGCTCGATGGCCGGCGCCAGTGCAGCCTGGGCGGCCGGCAAGGCATGCGCCAAGGCGTCCTCGGCCACGAGCAGGCGATCGAAGGCGACGCCCGGCCCTTCGGAAGGCAAGAGCGCTGCCCCCACGCGCCCCAGGGTGGCAGCGTCGCGCCCAAACCAGCCAACGACATCGAAGGAAGGCGCCAAGGGCACCATGCCGTCCTTGGAGATGGCGCCTTGGGTGGTGCGCAGGCCGTAGAGGCCGCAGAAGGAGGCGGGGACGCGGACCGAGCCGCCGGTGTCGCTGCCCAGCGCCGTGTCGGCCAAACCGCCGGCCACGGCCGAGGCCGAGCCGCTGGAGGAGCCGCCCGGCAGGCGGCCCGGCGCATTGACGTTGGCCGGCGTGCCGTAGTGCCCATTGCTGCCGTTGACGCTATAGGCCAATTCGTCGGTGATGGTCTTGCCGATCAGCCTTGCCCCCTGCTTCAGCAGGGCCTCGACCGCCCAGGCATGGCTCAGCGCCGGGGGGTGGCTGGCCGCCCAGTCGGGATTGCCGGCACCGGTGACGAAACCGGCGACGTCGTAGTTGTCCTTGGCCATAAAGGTCAGGCCGCTGAGCGATCCGACGCTCGCACCGGCCAGATTGGGCTGTGGCCCCGGCACCAAAGCGCCCAGGGGATCCTTCTCGTTCATCGTTCCGCTCTCGCTCCCTCTGCCCAAGGCTCGACAGGCACCAGCCGTCCATGCAGCAATAGCGCCTCCGCGGCAGAATCGGAAGCTGCGCCTAGTATTCACTGACCGGAGACCCAGCCCTCATGCCGACGGACTTGAACCGCTTGACCGCCACCGCCCTGCTGGAAGGCTACGCCGCCAAGGCCTTCTCGCCCAGCGAGGTGATGGAGGCCCTGATCGCCCGGGTAGAGCGCTTGCAGCCACGCCTGAATGCTTTCTGCCGCCTGGACCTGGAAGGCGCCCGCGCGCAGGCGGCCGCCTCCAGCGATCGCTGGGCCAAGGGCGAGCCGCGCGGGCGTCTGGACGGCGTACCGGCCACGATCAAGGACGTGATTCTCTCGAAGGACTGGCCGACCTTGCGCGGCTCCAAGGCGGTCGATCCCAATCAGCCTTGGGAGGAGGATGCACCGGGCGTGGCGCGCCTGCGCGAACAAGGCGTCGTCTACTTCGCCAAGACCACCACGCCGGAGTTCGGCTGGAAGGGCGTGACCGACTCGCCCTTGACCGGCATCACCCGCAATCCCTGGAACCTGGACCTTACGCCGGGCGGATCCTCGGGCGGCGCGGCAGCTGCGGCGGCGGCCTGCCTGGGTCCGCTGCACTTCGGCACCGACGGCGGCGGCTCGATCCGCATTCCCGCCGGCTTCACCGGCATCGTCGGCCTGAAGCCCGCCTTCGGCCGCGTGCCGGCCTATCCCTCCAGCCCCTTCGGCACGGTGGCGCATATCGGACCGATGGCGCGCACGGTGGCGGACGCCGCCCTGATGCTGACCGTGATCGCCGAGCCCGATGCCCGCGACAGCAACGCCCTGCCGCACGAAGGCCTGGACTACCTGGCGGAGCTGGGCGGCGATCTCAGCGGCCTCAAGGTAGCGTTCAGCCCGACCCTAGGCGGCGCACGCGTGGACCCGGAGATCGCAGGCCTGGTCGCTGCCGCGGCGATGCGCTTCGAAGAGCTAGGTGCAGATGTGGAAGAGGCCGAGCCGGCCTTGCCGGACTGCGGCCCGATCTTCCACACGATTTGGTTCGCGGGCGCCGCCCAGCTGCTTTCCGCCTACAGCGAGGAGCAAAGGCAGCTGATGGATCCGGGCCTGCAGCGCATCGCCGAGCAAGGCGCCAAGTATACGCTGCTCGACTATCTGACCGCGATGAGGGACCGCGAAACCGTGGCCCGCGCCCTATCGCTTTTTCACCAGACCTACGATCTGCTGCTGACGCCGAGCCTGCCGATCCCGGCCTTCGGCGCCGGTCTGGAGACACCGCCGGGCGATGAGGTCTGGGTCGACTGGACGCCTTTCTCCTATCCTTTCAATCTCAGCCAGCAGCCGGCCATTTCGGTGCCCTGTGGTCTCACCGAGGCAGGCCTGCCGGCCGGGCTGCAAATCGTTGGGCGCCGCTACGACGACCGGCTCGTCCTGAAGGCAGCGGCCGCCTACGAGGCCGCGGTCGGCGGGTTCGCCTTGCCCGAGATCGACTGAGCCGAGGTCATGGCGCCGCTGCTCAAGGTCGTCAGGCTGGTGCGCGAGGGACTGCTGGAGATCGGCGACATCAGCTTGGCGGCGGGTGAGTGCTTCGCCCTGCGCGGTGCCTCCGGCGCCGGCAAGTCCTTGCTGCTGCGCGCGCTGGTCGATCTCGACCCCAACGAGGGAGAGATCTTCCTGGAGGGTGTCGAGCGCCAGCGGATGAGCGCAAGCGACTGGCGCCGCAAGATCGCCTATCTGCCGGCCGAGAGCGGCTGGTGGGCAAGCCATGTCCTCCCGCACATGGGCGAGCGCGCCAAGGCCGAAGCCCTCTTGCCGGCCGTCAAGCTACCGAAGGATGCGCTGGGGTGGCAGGTGACGCGGCTTTCGACCGGAGAGCGGCAGCGCCTGGCCTTGATCCGCGCCCTGCTGAATGAGCCGCGCGTGCTGCTGCTGGACGAGCCGACCGCGGCCCTGGACCAAGAGGCGGCAAGGGCCGTCGAAACCCTGCTGACCGATCTACTGGCCCAAGGCCGCGCGATGATCATGGTGACCCACGACGCAGCGCAGGCCGAACGCCTCGCCAAGCGCAGCCTCTTCCTCGAGGCCGGCCGCCTGGCCGCCGGGCCTGCCGCATGACCGGCGCCCTGCCGCTCAGCTGGCTCGACCTTTCCCTGGCCGCCTGCCTGATGCTGGCCGCGGCCCTGCTCTCCTTGCTGCTGCAACTGGGGATCACCCGCTCCTTCCTGGTGGCCGCGCTCAGGATGACGATCCAGCTCCTGTTGATCGGCCAGGTGCTGACCTGGCTCTTCGCCCAGCGCTCGCTTTGGCTCACCCTGGCGGCCGGCTGCGTCATGCTGCTGGTCGCCGGCTACGAGATCCGCTCGCGCCAAGAGCGGCGATTGACCGGCGGCTGGACCTACTTTCTGGGCACCGGCACGCTCACGCTCTCCTGCAGCCTGGTGCTCTTCCTGGCGCTGACCACCCAGATCGGCCCCGACCCTTGGTACGATCCGCGTTATGCGATCCCGCTCTTTGGCATGATCCTCGGCAACTGCCTGACCGGAATCGCGCTGGGGCTGAACAGCCTGATGGCGCGCCTGGAAGACGACCGGCGCGGCATCGAAGCGCAACTGCTGCTGGGGGCGAACCGCTGGGAGGCCCTGAGGCCCAGCCTGCGCCATGCCTTGCGCAGCGGCTTCATGCCCATCATCAATTCCATGGCGGCAACCGGCGTGGTCGCCCTGCCCGGCATGATGACCGGGCAGATTCTGGCCGGCGAGGATCCGGCGCAGGCCGTGCGCTATCAATTGCTGGTGATGTTCCTGATCGCCGGCGCCACCTCCTTCGGCGTCATCGGCGCGGTCTTGAGCACCGCCTGGCGAGTCACCGACCACCGCGACCGCCTGCGATTGGATCGGCTGGGCCGGCGCTGAGAGCGGTCGATCAGCCGTAGAGGATCACCTCCACGTTGGTGACGAGCAGGTCCGTTGGCAGAGTGACACCGCCGGCAAGCGCCAGCGTGTCGCTGCCCTCGCCGCCGTCATAGGTCTCGCCGGACTGTATCTCTCCTTGGCGGGCCACCCAGAAGGTATCGTCGCCGCTGCCGCCGAAGAGGCTGTCTCGCGCGGCGTCTCCTTTCATGAAGTCCTGTCCCGAGCCACCGAACAGCACGTCGTCGCCCTCTCGACCCCTGATAAGATCGTCACCCTGCCCGCCATAGAGAAGGTCGTCTCCTTGGTCGCCAAACAGGCTGTCGCGACCTTCGTCGCCGTGGGCGGTATCCTCACCCTCCTCGCCGAAGAGGCGATCTTGATGCTTGCCGCCGTAGAGCAGGTCGTCCTCTCTCTGCCCCCGCAAGCGGTCGTTGCCCTTGCCACCGTAGAGCGTATCGTCGCCGGCACCGCCCTTGGCAACGTCGAGCCCGCCGTTTCCCATCAAGGTGTCCAGGCCGTTCGAGCCCAAAAGCACGTCGGCCTCGCCGCCGCCGCGCAGGACATCCTGGCCGATGCGACCGTTCAGGCTGTCTTCTCCGTCGCGGCCGACGAGCCGGTCGTCGCCGTCGCCGCCGAAGAGTCCGTCATCGCCGCCCTTGCCTTCGAGACGGTCGTCGCCCTTTCGACCGAAGATCTCGTTGCCGGCGCCTTCGTCGGCCAGAAGGTGGTTGTCCTGGAAGTCGCCGAGCAAGCTCGCTTCGCCGCCGGCTATGGCATCCTGGACATTGTCGAAGACATCGCTGCCGCCCCAGGGGTCGACGGCGCCCTCGGCCCTAAGGTCGATGGTCACCTCGTTGGAGAAGTCGTTGGCCGAGAAGTCGATGGTGTCGCGGCCGCGGCCGCCGTCGTAGCTGTCGCCGTTCAGCCCATCGTCGTCGACGATCCAGTCGTCGCCCTTGCGGCCATAGACGATATCCCGACCGCTGCCGCCGTAGAGCTTGTCGCTCGCATCGAGCCCATAGAGCTTGTCATCGCCGGAAAGACCGAAAATCGTGGTGGGCTCGTGGCGAGCGAACAGCAGGTCGTCGCCGTCGGTGCCGACGACCACCGCATCGCGCGGATCTATGATGGTGCCGCGAACGTCCCAGTCGTCGCTGTCGTCCCGGTTCGTCCAGGTGACGAGGACGCGGCCGTCTGCCAACAAGCCGGCATGCTGCTGGCTGGCAAGCTGTCCCTCCGCCAGCATGAAGGCTTGCCCCACCTTTTCGCCGGCGGCGTCGAAGCGCTGGCCCAGCAGCCCGCCGTCCGCGGTGTCGGCCTCGTAAATGACGACAAAGCCGCCGTCCTGGAGCGGCGCGATCGCAGGAGCGTCGTGGGTGTCGTTCAGGGTCCCGATCTCAAGCCGTTTGGACAGTGCCGCGCCACTCTTGTCAAAGATCTGGCCGATCAGCGCCGGCTCCGCCGGATTGGTCGGCCAGCTCACGAGAAAGCGATCGTCACTCAGCAAAGTGAGATCAGGCTCCGCTCTCAAGCTCCATTTCTCGGTGACCTTGACGTCTTCCAAGAGGTCGCCGGCTTTGTCGAAGATCTTGAAGCCCATGCCCTCGAAGTCTTCGAACCGATGGACGAGGAGCACGACGAAGCGATCGTCGCTCAGGACCGCGACATCGGACGGAGGTCCCTCCTCCAAGCGTACATCTCGAAGCCTCGACCCGTATTCGTCGAACAAGACCGCACGCGCGGAGGCCTCCGAAGGACCGCTAGGGTGTGAATAGGCGACGACGAAGCTGTCATCGGCGAACGACGCGATCGTTCCAGGATTAGGCCCCTCTATCCCGGACGTCTCGACAGCCCCGGATCCAACGAATTGGCCGAAGGAATCATACCTCTCCCAGAAAATGCCCGCCTTATCCTCGTTCTGAGAATAATAGAGCAGATGAAAGCCACCGTCGGACAGAGGCACAGCCTGTGGCAGGGTTTCAACGCTGAACATTCTAAGCGTGTTGAGCGCGATGGGATCGCCGAGAGCATGCCCATCCGGTGCGAACAGGCGGCCGTAGATGTCGACGTCCCCGAAATCGTAGGGATCAAGCGGCTCCGCCCGCTCGGCGTAGATGACGAAAAAGTCGCCGCTTGCAAGCTGCACGGAGGTAGAGCGCTGTTGATCCAACCCGGTAGGGCCCGCCGCACCGGGTGTGACTCTCCCGAGCTCGCGCCAGGGAGTCGGTGTCGTCGTAGCCATCACGCCCTCCCGTCGCCATTGGCCGGCGAGACCTCTTCGCCGCGAAAGCCATGCAACGCTTGACTATGACAGCCGCATAGGGAGACGTCCAACCTCAACCGGCGCACGCACGCGCCATCGATAGAGGCACTTGACCGAGGCCGGCCCGGCTGAAAATCAGAAAAACAAGCGCCGGCCGCGCAGGGGGATGCTGGTAGGCGGCCGGCGCTCTCCCGGGCGGGAGGATTCGGTTCGGAGGGTCAGGACTAAGCCGCTTCCGAATCAGCCCGGGATTTCGTCACGTAGGCGCGCGAGCAATGCTCGGCGCAGTAGGGTTTGCCCGGCAAGGTATCGGCTTCGCAGAAGTGGAAATCCCTGTCCCCGGGATCGCCGATCGGCCAGAGGCAGGTGCTGGTCCGCCCGACCGCCTTGGCGGTGCGCCGCTGGCCAGAGCCGCTCTGCGCGAAGCTTTCGCCGCTGGCCAAGGGCTGGCGGGCGACCGCCGAGGGCTTGGCCAAGGCCTTGGCGGTCCTTTGCGGCCCGATACCTCCTGCTCCAGCCGCTTGGGCCGCAATCCCCTGTGCCCCGATTACCGGTGCCTCACTCACTGGCGCTCCGTTCACCGGTGCCTCGTTCACTGGCGCCCCGTTCACCGGTGCTCCGCCTTCCTGGTGCGGCGCTTTCGCCTCGCAGCTGGCCGGCGCCGGCTCTGGCCGCAGCGCCACCATCGGCGCATTCGGCAAGGTCGGACGGGCCAGTGCGGTCGCACGGCGCACCGGCGGTTTGCTGCTTTTGCGAATCGGCGATGGTCTCGAAGAAAGCTTCAGGCGATGCGCCTTGCCGACGACGGCATTCTTGGTAACGCCGAGGACACGACCGATGGAGGATGCACTCAAGCCCTGCTCCCAGAGCACCTTGAGCTGTTCGATGCGTTCCTCGTTCCAGGTCGGCGCCTCTCCCGCGCGATGACTACTCATGCCACTCTCCCCAGCTCGGGCTTCGCGCCCGAAACTCCCCAACGGATCGTTTTGGCTCATTTTGTGCCTCCACCAAGATGTTGAGGTCTCTGCCCTAGAGAGAACTATATACTGAGGGTCCTTCGCTGTCGAGGCCCAACAGTCACGCTATCTGTGGAAAAGTCCGCGCAACCTTGAAGAAGACTGTTCCGCTTCTTCAACCAATCGAACTTGACTTGCCGCAAGGGCCGAGATTTGTCGGCTATGACAAGACAGATATGCGTCGTCTGTGAGTCTCACGCACGAGCTCGGGTAGCCTCCAAGGCAGGCCTCACCAACGTCCCGTCAAGCCCTAGTGAAGAGAATTATCATGCCCTTCAAAGAATTGGGGCGCACTCTTCGTGTACTGCCTGATATAGTGCAGTTTGGCCGCAATGGCAAGAACCATTCTTGCATCGTCGAAGCTGCGCCTTGCGGGACGGCGGCAGACTTGCTAGAGCCGGCCCGCCGCAGCGCGTGCGCTGCCCCCCTTTTCCGGCCAGACGAAAGCGCGATGAGCCAGCAGATCTACCCGAAAGCCAGCCTTGGCGCCCTGACGCTGGCAGCCGCGGCCATGGTCGTCGTGGTCGCAATCTCCAACTATCTGGTCCAGTTCCCGCTGAACGACTGGCTGACCTGGGGCGCCTTCAGCTATCCGGTGACCTTCCTGGTGACGGACCTGGTGAACCGGCGCTTCGGGCCCGGCACGGCGCGGGCCGTCGTTGCCGTCGGCTTCTTGGCGGCAGCGCTGATATCGCTCGAGCTTGCGCCCTGGCGCATCGCCGCCGCCTCGGCCAGCGCCTTTCTCTTCGGGCAGCTGCTCGACGTGCAGATCTTCGACCGCTTGCGGCGCGCCAACTGGTGGCTGCCGCCGCTGATCTCCAGCACCCTTGGCTCGATCTTGGATACGGTGATCTTCTTTTCGATCGCCTTCGCCGGCAGCGGCCTGCCTTGGATCAGCTGGGGGGCCGGCGACTTGGCCGTCAAGATGGGCTGCGCCCTCTTCTTCCTGGCGCCCTTCCGCGCCCTGATGAGCCGCCGCGACGCCCTGATGGCTGCCCGCTAGTGCCTAGTTTCACAGAAAGCAGGCACTAGAAACTTTGGTTACGTGGCCGATTCACGCACAACATTCTGCTTCGTCCCGAATCAGGATTTCGTGCGATCGGGCACTAGGCGTCAGCCGATCGGCAGCAGGATCTGGCGCACGCTCTTGCCGTCGGCCAGGCGGTCGAAGGCAGCGTTGATCTCGTCGAAGCCAAGGGTCTCCGACAGCAGACGGTCGACCGGCAGGCGGCCGTTCTGGAACAGGCCGACGTAGCGCGGAACGTCGCGCAGCGGCACGCAAGAGCCGATGTAGCTGCCTTTCAAGGTGCGCTCTTCGGCGACCAGGCTGACCGCTTGGATCGAGATGTTCTTCGACGGGTGGGCCAGGCCGGCGGTGACCGTGGTGCCGCCGCGACGGGTGAGCTTGTAGGCCAGTTCCAAGGCCGGCGCGGAGCCCGCCATCTCGAAGGCGAAGTCCACCCCGCCGCCGCTCGCCTCTCTGACCTTGTCGACGAGCTCTGGGTCGCGGGCATCGAAGGCGTGGCTGGCGCCCAACTGGCGGGCCAGTTCGAGCTTTTCCGGCACCAGGTCGATGGCGATGGGATGGCCGCCGACCAGCAGGGTGCCCAGCAGCGCATTCAAACCGACGCCGCCGAGACCGATCACCGCGGCCGACGAGCCGGGCACCACTTTGGCCGTGTTCAAGACCGCGCCGACGCCGGTCATCACGGCGCAGCCGAAGAGGGCCGCCTGGACCAGAGGCAGGCGGGAATCGACCTTCACCAGCGAACGCCGCGAACAGACCGTGTAGGTGGAAAAGGCGGCCACCCCCATGTGGTGGTTGATCTCCCGGCCGTCCTTGCTGAAGGGCCGGCGGCCGCTCAGCAGGCGCCCTTCGCCGTTGGCCGCTGCCGCCTTCTCGCAGAGTGCCGGCCTGCCCTCAGCGCAGGGCAGGCAGTCGCCGCAGGACGGCACGAAGACCATCACCACGTGGTCGCCCTCGGTGAGACCCGTCACACCGGGTCCGACCTCGCGCACCACGCCGGCGGCCTCATGACCGATCGCCATGGGCATGGGCCGCGGCCGCGCGCCGTCGATCACGGAGAGATCGGAGTGGCACAGCCCGGCAGCCCGCACCTCCACCAGCACTTCGCCCTCGCCCGGGCCTTCGAGGTCCAGCTCCTCCACCTGCAAGGGCTGGCTCTCGGCGTAGGGCCTCGATTGACCCATATCATAGAGGACGCAGGCCGTGGTCTTCATGCTCTTCCCTTCGGGTTCCGGGGTGATAGCCGGCGGCGACCATAGCCCCTCACCCAGCCTGCGTGCAAAGGCGACAGTTCGGCGCTTCTCGGCCCAGAGCGTGGGGGCTATGGTCGCCGGCGTTCGAGCGAGACGAAGGGGGAAGAGACCGGGCGATGCAGCTGACCAAAGAGGCCCTCCTGGCCAAGACCCGCTTCGTTCCTTGCTTTTCCACACCGGTTTTTCGCATCCGCCTGGCCGAGGCCGAGCGCATCAATGCCGCTCTCAAGGAAGTGATCCTCGCCAAGGAAAAGGACTATGCCAGCCAAGGCTACAGCAACTTCGGCGGCTGGCACTCGGGCTACAGCTTCGCCGAATGGGGCGGGCCCGAGCTTCAGGAGATCCTGGAGGCCGCCAAAGGACTTGCCAGCCGCGCGACGAAAATGCGCGAAGGCAAGCAGCAGCCGCTCAGCTGGGACATCAAGACCTGGGCCAACGTGATCCGTCAGGGCAATGCCAACAACCTGCACAGCCACGTCGGCTGCTATTGGTCGGGCGCCTACTACGTCGACATCGGCGAGGGGGGCGGACGGCCGGAAAGCGGGGGTGTCCTGGTGTTTCACGATCCACGCAACGGCGCGGTCACCTTGGATCTGGCAACCGTTCACAGCGGGCCCGAGACCCGGCCCGCAGTCTTGCCGGAAGCCGGTGTCCTGGTGATGTTCCCAAGCTGGCTGCAGCACTCGGTCACGCCCTACCTCGGCGGCGGCGTGCGTATCTCGGTCGGCGTCAACCTGGCGCTCTCCGCCTCTGCCAGAGGGCTCTTGGAGTGATGGCCGTGTCTCACGCCGACTTGCGTCGTCTCGACCTCTTCGCCACCCCGGCCGCGGTCATCGTCCCCCCGGATGCCGCGACGCTGAACGGCAGCCTGGCGCAGCGCGTGCAGCAGCTCTGGCAAGCCTCGGCTGGCGCAAGCGCGCCCCTGCCCTGGCAATCGCCGCCGCAAGTGTTGGCCCAGGACGACGGCCTCCTCGGCCCCTTGGCCTGGATGGTCGCCACGATCGCAGAAGCCATGGTCCCTGTGCGGCGCCCCGGCGGGCAGCCGCAGGCCGGGTGGGACGTCCTCTGGTTCGCCGAGGTCTTTCAACCGGGCCAGGGCTTGCCGATCCACGACTTTCCGCGGGCCAACTGGTGCGGCTGCTATCTCATCGACGATGGCGGCGCGGCGGGCAAGTCGGGCGAGATCGAGCTGCAGGACCCGCGCGGGCCGGCGGTGATGACCTATGCCCCCGACCTCACCTTCGATGCACCGGGCGGCGAGACCTTGGGCATCAGTCAGACGGTGTCGCTGACCTCCGGCTCTTTGCTGGTCTTCCCGGCCTGGATGCGGCAGGGAACGGCGGTGCATCGTGGCGGCCGCCCGCGCCTCTCGGTCAAGCTGTTGCTCAATCAGCGGGGTTAGCGCTTAGCGCTTCGGCTGTCCCTTCGGGCCGGTCAGGATCAAGAGGTTGCCGGAGAGCGCCAATACGGCACCGAAAGCGGCGATAGGGCTCCACTGATAGCCCTCGAAGACGCTGGAAATCGCCAGCGCGACCAGCGGGAACATGACGGTCACGTAGCCCGCCCTGCCGGCACCGATCCGGCCCAGCAGGGTGAGATAGCTGGCAAAGGCCACCACCGAGGCGATGACCGCCAGGTAGGCGAGCGCCAAGAGGTAGGAGGCGGTCGGCTCCACCGTGAACTCCTGGCCGCGAATCAGGCCCAACACCGCCAGAATGGCCGAGCCATAGGCCATGCCCCAAGCGTTGGCGGAGAGAACCGGGATTCCGCGCGCCTGCGTGCCGAGGGAGACGATGTTGCCGACACAGAAGAAGAGCGTGCCCAGGAAGCAGTAACCCAGGCCGCCGACGGCTGCCCAGTTGAGATCGGCACCGACGATCTCCGGCCAGAAGAGGCAGCCGACACCGGCCATGCCCAAGGCGGCGGCTAGCAGGGTTCGCGGCCGAAGCGGCGCTCCCAGGAAGAGTGCGGCCAGGAAGAGGTTGACGATGGCCGCGGTCGAGAAGACCACCGACATCAGACCGGAGGGGATCGACTTGGCGCCGTAGTAGAAGAACAGGAAGTTGAAGCAGAAGAGGCAGGCACCCATCGCCGCGAAGCGCAGATGGGCCACGAGCGGAAAGCGCCAGGGCTTGCCCCTCAAGGCCAGCCAGGCCGCCATGATGATAGCGCCCGCGGCGAAGCGCCAAAGCACCGAGATCTCGGGTGCCACGACGCCCACCTGCAGCTTCAGCGCAATCCAGCTGGCGCCCCAGGCGAAAACGGTGACGCCATAGAGGCCGAGATCGACCGCAGCAAGGCTGCCGGACGGACGGCTGGATCCGAGCGAGTTCGGCGTCGTGGTGGGGGCACTCATGGCGGCTGCAAGGGAGCCACCTCCCCGCTAGCGCCACCAGCGTGCTTTGCGAAGGTCTGACCTGCAAGCGCGAGCCTGGGCCGGCGCCCCGGCGTGCGGCCGGGGCGCCTCCCGCTTACTCTTTGGCTGGGGCGGGTAACAGCGGCCGCCGGTGCCGGCTGCCGCCATGACCGCCGGCAAAGAGGCGAAAGATCAAGGCGAGGCCGACCAGCAGCAGGGTCAGCCCGAAGGCGCCCCTAAAGGTGATCTCCGGCAGGGCGAAGACCTCGGCCACGAAGTGGTTCCAGCCGCTGTGCAGCAGCAGCGGAAAGCCGAGAAGCAGGAGCGCCAGCCCGCCCAATGCCCAGGCGAGATGGCGCAGCGTGATGTGGTGCATTGCTGCTATCCTTTCCATGCGATGTGACTCACTATGACAATCTAGATGTCATAGTGAAAATATGAGTGCCATAATGACAATAAGGATGTCAATAAGATATGGAAGGGACCGTGGCGCGTTCCAAGGACGATCCCCGCGAGGCGGATGAGGTGCTGGACCTGGCGATGGCGGTGATCGCCACTTTCCATCAGCTGCGCGCGAGCGGTCAGGAAATCGGTGCCGTCTCGGCCCAGGGCGGCGGCACCTGGGGGGTGCTGCGCAGCCTGTCGCGAGAGGGGCCGCAAAGCGTACCGCAGCTGGCCCGCGCGCGGCCGGTGGCGCGCCAGTACATGCAGAAGATCGTCAACCAGCTCTTGGACGAGGGCTTGGTCGTCCTGCAGGACAACCCGGCCCATCAGCGCTCGAAGCTGGTCGCCCTCAGCGATGCGGGGGCCGCAGAGGTGGCTTTGCTGAACGCCCGGATCCAGAGATGGTGCCACGCCCTGGCACCAGAGCTTCAAGGCGCCGACCTGGCCGGGACCGGCGAGACCTTGCGACGGCTACGCACCGCTTTGGCCAAGGTTCCGCCACCTAAGGAGGGCTGACGCCAACCCCAATTGCTTTCGACCCTTGGCACAAACCGTCCGCTGCGCGGACAGCGCCCACAAGCCACCTATCGCCCTGACCAGGCTCTGGGCCTATCCTGGAACCTCTGGCCATCTGGTGTGGAGACTCCTCATGAGCACCCTTTATCAGCGTGATACGCGGGTAATGTCTCGCCTCCAGAAGCTGCGTTTCTTTCCGCTGGCGGTGACCGGCGGAAGCGGCAGCTATCTCCTCGCCGAGGATGGCCGCAAGTGTCTGGACCTCTCGGCCTCCTGGGGCGCGGTAAGCCTGGGGCACGCGCACCGCGCACTACGCGCCGCGGTCGACCAAGCGCTCAGCGATCAAGCGGGGGCGAGCACGCTTTCAGCCGCGAACGCGCCGGCCGTAGCGCTTGGAGAGCGCCTTCTGGTGCTGACGCCGGGAGGTGGCGAGCGGCGAGTCTGGCTCGGCCATTCCGGCTCCGACGCCAATGAGACTGTGGCCCGCGCTGTCGTCGCGGCGACCGGCCGCCCCCGCCTGATCTCCTTCGTCGGCGCCTACCACGGGGGCACCGCGGGCTCCATGGCGATTTCGGCCCATAGCGTGCAAGAGCACGCCGAGAAAGCTGCCGGCCTGCACCTGATCCCCTACCCCGACCCTTACCGCCTAGAAGAAGAAGACAAGAGCGGTGCGGGTGTCATTGCCGCCCTGGAGAGTGCCTTCGAGCGGGATTGCCCGCCCGAGGAGGTGGCGGCCCTCTTCATCGAGCCGATCCAGTCCGACGGCGGCCTGATCGTGCCGCCCGAAGGCTTCATGGCGCGTCTGGCCGGGCTCTGTCGCTCGCACGGCATTCTGGTCGTCAGCGACGAGGTCAAGGTCGGGATCGGGCGGAGCGGCCGCTTCCACTGTATCGAGCACGAAGGCGTGCAGCCGGATATCGTGGTCATGGGCAAGGGTCTGGGCGGAGGCCTGCCGCTCTCCGCCATCGTCGGACCGGCCGCAGTTCTGGATTTCGCCAGCTCCTTCTCAATGCAGACCCTGCACGGCAACGCGGTCTGCGCCTCGGCCGGCTTGGCAGTACTCGACACCATCGCGTCCGAGGGCCTGACGGAGAACGCTGCCGAGGTAGGAACCTACCTTCAGGCTTTGCTTATGGGCCTTTCGGAGAAGCACGCGATGATCGGCGATGTGCGCGGGCGGGGCCTGGCCATAGGCGTCGAACTGGTATCCAACCGGGAGGCGCGAACCCCGGCGGCGCGCGAGGCCGCCAAGGTAGTCTATCGGGCCTTCGAACTCGGCCTCGTCCTCTACTACGTGGGAATGAACTCCAACGTCCTGGAGATGACGCCGCCCTTGACCCTAAGCCGGGCGGAAGCGGAGGAGGCGGTCTCCATTTTGGACCGCGCTCTTGGGGATGTCGCCGAAGGACGAGTTTCCGACGCGGCGATCGCCGATTTTGAGGGCTGGTAGGCCGCCCGGTCGCAAGATCGCGATTTGCCGGCCTTCTTCAAGCTCGAACCAGATGCCTTGTTCTCATTGCTGGGAGGCCTCCGTCCCCTCCTGCTCCAGCCAGGCGCGGAGCGTCGTCTTGGTGACCTTACCGTAATTGTTCTTGGGCAAGGCCTCGACGAAGCGATAGACCTTGGGCCGCTTGAAACGGGCGATGTGCTGCAGGCAATGGGCGTCCAGGGCTTCGGCTGACGGGTATTGCCCAGTCTCCGCTACGACGAAGGCCACGATCTCCTCGCCCCACTCAGGCTCGGGGCGGCCGACCACGGAGACCTCGCGCACTGCCGAATGGGTCAAGAGGCATTCCTCGACCTCGCGGGGATAGACGTTGGAGCCGCCGGAGATGATGACGTCCTTGGAACGGTCCTTCAGGGTCAGATAGCCGTAGGCATCGAGCGCGCCAATGTCGCCGGTGAAGAGCCGCCCTTCTCGCAGGGTCTCGGCCGTCGCCTCGGGGCGCTGCCAATAGCCCAGCATGACCGTGGGGCCCCGCACCATGACCTCTCCCGTCTCGCCGTCGGGCAGCGGCCGGCCTTCGGGATCGCCGATGCGGACCTGGACCAGGGACTGTGCGACCCCCACCGAGGCCAGCCGGGTCATTTGGTCCGGCATTCCCTCGACGCCGTGGCGGGCCTTGCTGAGCGCGGTGATGGTCATGGGGCTTTCGCCCTGGCCGTAGATCTGGACCAGGCGCCGGCCCAGCACCTCCATCGCGGCCAGGCTGTCGGCCACATACATCGGCCCGCCACCATAAGTGATCGTCTTCAACCCCGGGAGCGCGGCACCTGCGACGGCCGGATGCTTCACCAGCCGCTGCACCATGGTGGGCGCCGCGAAGAGGCTGAGCCCGCTGTGCACCCGGCAAAGCGCGCCGATCTCCTCGGGATCGAAGCCACCGCCTTCCGGCACGACGTGGGCTGCCGCCGCCGCCACGTGCGGCAAGATGTAGAGGCCGGAGCCATGGCTCATGGGTGCCGCGTGCAGAATGCAGTCTCCGGGCGCAATGGCGTCCACGTCCATGAAGTAGCAGGCCGTCATCGCCAAGAGATTGCCCGCGCTCAGCATGGCGCCCTTGGGACGGCCCGTGGTGCCGGAGGTGTAGAAGAGCCAGGACAGCGCATCGGCCATGGTGGGCTCCGGCAGCGCCATCGGCTCGGCCGCCAAGAGGGCCCGCCAATCGTCGCTGCCGATCTCGATCACGGTCAAGCGACCGTCGCGCACGGCGGGAGCGTCCGTCAAGGCGCCGGCGAGGTCCGGGGTGACGAAGCAAAGCCGCGCGCCGCTGTCCTCTAGAATGTAGGCGACCTCCTGCGGATGCAGCTTGGCGTTCACCGGCACGGCTGCCAGCCCGCCCCACCAGCAGCCGAACAGCGCGGCGACGTACTCGGGGCGGTTCTTCATCACCAGGGCAACCCGATCGCCCTCGCCCAACCCTAGGCAGCCCCTCAGTCCAGCAGCGAGGCTGGCGGCCTGCATAGTCAACTCGGCATAGCTGGCACGCTGGTCGGCGCCGAGGAACAGCGCCGGCCGTCCGCCCTCCGAGCGTCCGGCACGCATGAGAAGTTCCGCCAGGTTCATCGCAGCTCCCGCAAAGGTCTCCGTGGCTTGGTCAAGCGGCCAGATGCTATGCCGCTAAAGCCGAGGGTGCACACGGAATTCTGAAGCCGACGCTATCGACTTTCCTGCCGCTTGCCTTATTGCTCGGCCGGCAAAGGGCGCCCAAAGGAAGGATTCCAATGCGATGATCGATCGAGCCTTGCCGCTATGCCTGCTGGTGCTACTGGCCTTCGCGCCGCCGGCGCAAGCCTGCGGACCAGAGAGCGACTGCGTGATCGGCGAGCGCATCTATCGCATCCGCATGCCGGAGGGTCACGACGGCAAGACGCCGGTTCCGGCCATTGTCTTCGCCCACGGCTATCGCGGCAGCGCGACCGGCATCATACGCAACGAAGCCCTGGCCGATCTTGCCTCCGACTTGGGGGTCGCTCTGATCGCGGCGAAATCGGCAGGCGACGACTGGTCGATCCCCGGAGCGCCGGCCGGCGGCAAGATCGCGGGCGTCGACGAACTGGTCTACTTCGACCGGCTCCTCGAAGACGCAGCGGACCGCTTCCCCATCAATCGCGAGAGGCTGCTCGCCACTGGCTTTTCCGCCGGCGGGATGATGGTCTGGAACCTCATCTGTCATCGCAGCGACAGCTTCGCCGCTTTCGTACCGATGGCCGGCACCTTCTGGCAACCGGAGCCACAAAGCTGCACCAGCCCACCGGCGGACGTCATTCATATCCACGGCGGCCAGGACAAGATCGTCCCTCTGACAGGCCGGGCGATCGAAGAGTCACACCAGGGTGACATCGGCAAGGTGCTTGGAATGTATGCAGACTACGGGAACTATGCCTCGGCGTCGTCGATGGCGATGGACGGCCTAGACTGCGAGCGCCGTGTCAATCCCGAAGGCAAGATCTTGGCGTTCTGCCTGTTCAAGGGCGGTCACAGCTTCAATCAGACATATCTTCGCCAAGCATGGCATCAGCTGATGCAGCCTTAGCCGGACTGGTCTTTAAGCCCCGCCTTGATGAGACCCTGCATCAGATGTTCCAGATCATCGGGCGCGGCATTCCACTTGAGGAGTTCGGCCCGCGGATCGAGGTCGGGCTTGAGCGCGAAGGCCTGCTTCAGCGCGGCACCAGCGTCCGGCCTGCCCAGCTGGCCCAAGGCGGCCGCAGCGAAGATGTGCGTGAAGTAGAAATGCGGCATGCCGACCTTCTCCAAATCGGCCAAGACCTCCTCATAGAGCCGCTGGTCATAGTGGTGCCGGATCGAGCTGAAATGGTACCAGCCGGGGTGCAGCGGGTTTAGTTGCCGCGCCCGCTTGGACAGCGCCACGCCGCGCTCGAACTCGCCCATGAAGGCCAGGAAATGGCCGATATCAGCCAGAATCTCCGGGTCGTTGGGATTGAGCCTTAGCGCGCGCTGGGCTTCTGCTTCGAAGCGGTCGTTGGACCGGCGGAAGAAGTGCACGATCGCCAGCCAGCAGCGGGCATAGGCGTTTTGCGGGTCCAGCTCGATCGCCTTCTCCGCCATCTTCAGCGCGCGGCCGATCGGATCGGGGCGCGGATTGGCGTCGAAGCGATGTTCGGCCAGATAGACATTGGCCAAGAGGGCATAGGCATCGGCGTAATTGGGGTCCTTGGCGATCGCCGCCTCCAAGAGATCGCGCGCCTCGGCGTGCACGTCCGCGCTCAGCAGAGAGGTGTAGCGGCGAGCCCGCAACAGGCAATCATAGGCGTCGAGCTGCGCCGGGCTTTTCTTCATGGCGCGCTGCAGGGCCGCATTCTGCACCTTCACGCCCAGGGTGGCGGCGATCGTGCAGGTGACCTCGTCTTGGACGGCGAAGATGTCCTCCATCTCACGATCGTAGCGGTCCGCCCAGAGGTGGCCGCCCGTGCCGGAGTCGATCAGCTGGGCGGTGATGCGCACGCGGCCGGCGGCGCGCCGCACGCTGCCCTCCACCAAATAGCCGGCATTCAGCTCGCTTCCGATCTCGGCGATATCGAGCGCTTGCCCCTTGAAGCGGAACGTTGAGGTGCGCGCGATGACCAGCAACTCGCGAAAGTGTGATAGGTTGGTGATGATGTCCTCTGTCAGGCCGTCGGCGAAGTACTCGTCGACATCGGCGCTCAAGTTGTCGAAGGGCAGCACGGCGATCACCGGCTTTTCCGACTCCTCGCCTGGGGCCTGGACCAGCATGTCCTGCTGACTATCGGGCTGGGGCGCTGCCGGCTCGGCTGCGATAGGCAGCGCTTGCGGCGGTGCTGCTTCCTCCACCTCGGTGACCTGGCCGACGAACTGGAAGCCGCGCCCGCGCACCGTGCGAATGTGGCTTTGGTTGCCGCCGCTGTCGCCGAGCGCGCGCCGTGCCGACTTGATGCAGCTGGAGATGGTGGCGTCGGAGACGATTCGCCCGTTCCAGACCTCGTCGATGACCTCGCCTCGGCTGATGACCCGATCGGGATTGCGGGCGAGAAAGCAGATAAGATCGAAAACAAGCGGCTCTACGGGCCGGATCGCTCCCTTCTCCCGCAATTCAAACGTATCCGTGTCGACCTCGAAGTCGTCGAAACGATAGATCATCGGCTCCCCTTGCGCCCGGCCAAAAGCCTAGCGCAACTAGGGATTTGGTTCCAGCGGGCCGCAATACACCCCCGACCACGAAACCCCCACGAAAAACCCAGACTTTCTTCAGCATTTCCTCAAGCAGGGATCCGCCCGCTCTCCTACCTTCCGACTGGTGAAGGCGCCGGTACAGCGCCTCGAGCAATTGGTAGGGAGAGGATGATGACACTGTCAGCCGATATCGCCACCGCACCGGACTTCGCGGCGATCAAGATGAAGCAAACCTCCGCCTGGGCGTCAGGCGATTACACCCGGATCGGGGTCACCCTGCAGATCGTCGGCGAAACTCTGGCGGAGGCGATGGACCTGCCGCCCGATTCGCGGGTCCTGGACGTGGCGGCCGGCAACGGCAACGCCACGCTGGCCTTTGCCAGGCGCTGGTGCCGCGTGACCTCCACCGACTACGTCGACGCGCTGCTGGCGCGCGGCCGCGAAAGGGCGGAGGCAGAGACTTTGGAGATCGCCTTCGAGATCGCCGATGCCGAGAGCCTGCCTTACGACGATGCCGCTTTCGACGCGGTGGTCTCCACCTTCGGCGTCATGTTCACACCCGACCAGACGCATGCCGCCAGCGAGCTCATGCGCGTCTGCCGCAGCGGCGGCAAGATCGGACTGGCCAATTGGACGGCCGAGGGCTTCATCGGCCAACTTTTCAGGGCCTTGGGCAAGCATGTGCCCCCGCCGGCAGGCCTCGCATCGCCTACGCGCTGGGGGAACGAGGCGTGGCTCGTCGAGGCGCTGGGACCGGAGGCGGGCGAAATTCGTTTCGACCTGCAGCAGTTCCTCTTCCGCTACCGTTCTCCCGATCACTTCATTCAGTTTTTCCGCACCTTCTACGGGCCGATGCACAAGGCCTTCAAGGCTCTGGAGCCCGCCGCCCAATCGGCTCTGCACAGCGACCTCAGGGCCACCATCGCGCGCTTCAACACAGCCCGAGACGGATCCATGCGGGTCCCCTCGGACTATGCGCAAGTGATCATTACCAAAGCCTGAATCCGGCGATTCTACCGCAAGGAGACAACAGAAATGGCAACCCTATACGAACGCTGCGGCGGTTTCGCCACGGTCAGCAAGGTGGTCCTGAGCTTCTATGACAAGGTGCTCGATTCCGACGTGGCCGGCCCCTACTTCGACGCCGTCGATATGAAGTCGGTGATCGATCACCAGACCAAGTTCGTCGCCCAGACCATGGGAGGGCCGGCCGCCTATACGGACGAGGCCCTGAAGCGGGTGCACGCCAAGCATAACATCGAGCCCGAGGCCTTCATCGAAGTGGGGCGTCTGCTGCAGGAGACCCTGGAGGACTTCGATTTCGCGCCTGCCGACGTCGACACCGTCATGCAAGCGATCGGTGCGAGGCGCAGCTGCATCGTCAACGATTGAAGCAGGACCGCGTCTGCGATGGCTGGCGATGGGAGGAAGGCGATGGACCTCGAACGCTTCAACAGAATGCTGCTGGAATCGGTGGGCGTCGGCCTGGCGGTCGTCGCCACCGACAGCCACGAGATCCTCTGCGCCAACCGTCGCTTCGTCGAGTGGTTTCCGGGCGAGAGCGGGATCGGCCGGCAGCTGGAGGAGGTCTTCTCCGACCTCGACCTCTCCAGCTTGCAAGAGCGCATCGACCAGGGCCGCAGCTTCGTCGGCGAGGCCCAGATCAAGGTCAAGCGGCGCTCGGTCGTCATGTCCCTGCACCTCGCAAGGGCCGAACAGGCCGGCGAAGACGCCCTGATCCTGGAGCTGCAGAACATCTCCAAGGTCAAGGAGTTGGAGTGCATGATCGGCTCCTACTCCAAGATGGTCGAGCGGCAGAAACGGAGCCTGACGCGCGAGAAAGAACGTGCCGAAAAGCTGTTGCTGAACCTCATGCCGCGATCGATCTACGAAGAGCTCAAGACCTTCGGCGTCACCACGCCGCAGAAGTACGACAAGGCTTCGATCCTGATGCTTGACTTCGTCGGCTTCACCGACATGGCGGTGGCCGACGACCCGGCCGGCATCGTCGCCGAGTTGAACGACATCTTCACCGCCTTCGACCGGATCTCAGAGCAGTTCGGCTGCGAGCGGATCAAGACCATGGGAGATGCCTATATGGCCGTCTCCGGCATTCCGGAAGCCAACCCGGAGCATGCGGAGAACATCGCCACGGCCGCCCTGCTGATGATCCGCTTTCTGAAGCGCCGCAACGCCACCCACAAGCAGCAATGGATCTGCCGAATCGGAATCAATTCGGGTCCGGTCATCGGCTCGATCGTCGGCGTGCAGAAGTACGTCTACGATATCTTCGGACCGGGCGTGAACCTGGCCGCCCGCATGGAGGCCTTCTCGGAACCGATGGAGATCACGCTCTGCGAAGACATGGCCAGATTGATCGGTAACGATTTCACCTTGGAGGAGCGCGGCGCCTACGAGGTCAAGGGCTTCGGGCCGAAGCGGCTCTACCAGCTGACCGGCATGCAGAACGATAGAGCAAGCGCGCCGAGCCTGGCGCTCTCGGCCTAAGCGGCCGGAATCGAAAGGGCCCGGCCAGATGGCCGAGCCCCTTCCAGTGGCATTGCGTGAGCCAAGCTCTAGGAGGCGAACCACCAGCGCTCGGCCGAGCGGGCGCCGTCCAGCTCCCAGTTGCCGGAGATGTTGGGCCCGTGCTGGACCCGCTCCTGGCGCGCCATCACGCGGTTGCGGAAGAAGGGCACCACGGTACCGCCGTCATCACGGCAGAGCTGCTGCATCTCGCGATACATCTCGCGCCGGGTGTCCTGGTTCAGTTCACCTTTGGCCTGCACCAAGAGCTCGTTGAAGCGAGGATTAGCCCAATGGCTCTCGTTCCAGGGAGCGCCTTTCTTGTAGGCCAGCGAGAACATGACGTCTGGGGTCGGACGCGCGCCCCACTGCACTACGCAGAAGGGCTTGACCAGCCAGACGTTGGACCAATAGCCGTCAGTCGGCTCGCGTTTGACGTCGATGTCGATACCGCCTGCCTTGGCACTCTCGCCGTAGAGCACGGCCATGTCGACGGCGCCGGTGAAGGCCGCTTCGCCGGCAGAGAGCTCGACCTTCAGGTTCTCCATGCCGGCCTTCTTCAGGTGGAACTTGGCCTTGTCGGGATCGTACTGGCGCTGCTCCAAGTCCGCCCAGTAGGGCAAGCTCTCGCCGATCGGATGATCGTTGCCCAAAGTGCCGTGACCGCGCAGAATCTTGGAAACGATGGCATCGCGGTCGATGCCGTATTTCAACGCCAGGCGAACGTCGACGTTGTCGAACGGCGCGGTGTCGCAGAACATCGGGATGGTGCAGTGCGCGCCGCTGGCAACCTCATCGATTACGAGGCCGGGACGTCGCGCCAGCATGTGGACGGTCTTCAGGTCGACCTCGCTGATCGCGTCGACCTCGTCGGTCATGATAGCGCTTTGCCTGGCATTGCCATCATTCAGAGTGATGGCGTCGACCGCATCGAACCAGGCCCGGTCCGGCTTGAAGTATTTCTCGTTGCGGCTCAGCTCGGCGCGCACGCCAGGCTCGAAGTTGTCGATCTTGTAGGGCCCGGTGCCGATGCCGCTCTCGTTGTCGACATTTCCCTCACCGTCCGACGGCATCATCACGAGGTGATAGTCGGACATGAGGAACGGAAGGTCGGCGTTGCCGCCGGTCATCTCGACGACGACAACATGGTCGCCATCCTTGCGGATGTCCTTCACGTCCTCCAGCAAGGGTTTGGCCGCCGAGGCATTGTCCGGGTTGCGGTGAAAGTTCAAAGAGGCAACGGCGTCATCGGCCGTGAAGGGCTTGCCGTTGTGGAACTCCACGCCCTGGCGCAGCTTGAAGGTCCAGCTTGAGGCATCGGCCGAGGCCTCCCAGCTCTCGGAGATGTCGGGACCAATGTCGTTGGTCGGGGTGATCTCGGTGAGATAGTTGCGCATGGTATGATTCAGCTGAATCATAAACACGCTTTCCGTCGTCGCCGGGTTCAGCTTGTCGGTGGTGTTGCCGTCATGCCAGCCAACCCGATAGGTGCCGCCGCGCTGCGGCGTGTTGGCCAGAACCTGTGTGCTCCACAAGCTCGAGGCGGCAGCGACGCCGAGGCCGGCCGCGGCCGAGCCTTCCATGAAACGGCGCCGCGAAACGCGGCCGGACAAGGCACCTTTGGTTAGAGAACCCAATAGGCCGTCACGAAAGGTATCATCAGTCATCTTTGGAGAAGCCTCCTGAAGCGTACTTCACGTTAGCGATTGAGCGGCGATGTGATCTCGCCGTTTCGGTGTCCGACTTTCCGCCAGTGCGCCACCAAAGGCACAACTCGCGAAATTGTCGGATGTGGGATCGACACTGTTGTCACCCGTCTCCACCAAAACTGACCGCCACCCTGCCCCGATTATCATCCAAAAGCGACATCTTCTGTCGCCATTGTGGTTATACAACGATTATACAATGAAAGTACAGAGGTACAAAACGTGCCCTTCGCCACCGCAGAATCGCCTCTCGACACTCAGCCATGCGGCTCGGGGCTGCGGTGTCGGAATCCAAAAAATGTCTCACGAACCAGATCCGTATGCAGTGGGCGCCTCACCTAGCGAGCAGCTCGGGTCTACCCGCTCTCGCGACAGGCAGGAAGGGCGGTCGAGTAGAGCAGATCACAACCAGGCGGAATCGACTAAACGCGTGATTTTGTTACATTTTTCAAAGTTTTAGGGTGCGATTTAGACGACAAATTGGTTCGGTTTGACGCCATCCTGCTCTAGGCCCCTGGAACCTCGATCTCGCCGCGGCAGACCACGACTGCTCGACCGGCGACACGAACTTCGCTGATTTTGCCCGCCTTGCGTTCCACCGTGATATCCGCGCGCCCCGGTCGGCCCATCTCCACGCCCTGGTGCACACTCCAGCTCAGCGTCGCGTCGGGGCTCGCGTCGCCGGATGCCAGCAAGAGACCGAGGGCGGCATTGGCGCTCCCGGTGACCGGGTCCTCGGGCACGCCGTGCGAAGGCGCGAACATGCGCGCCTGAAAGTCCGGCAGGCCAGTCGAGGGTTCGGCAGCGTAGAGGAAAACGCCGTTGAAGTCGTGTTCCTGTTCCTGTGCAGCCAAGCGTTCGGCATCGACCTTGGCCGCCGCCAGGGCGGCCAGATCGTTCAACTCCACCAGAAGAAAGGCCAAGCCGGCGGATGCCACCGTCGGCTGGTGGCGAAGCGTCCGAATCGCAGCGTTCGGTAGATTTAGGATCGCTGCGGCCTCAGCGACGGCGAGCTCTGCGCCCAAGCCGTCGGTCTTGGGCGCCGTGAGCTCGGCCCCGACGACAAGGCCCTCCTCCGCTTTCAAGGTGATGGGCACAGGTCCCGCCAGCTCGTCAAAGATGATGCGGCTGCCGTCATCCACCGTGCCAAGCGCCCCGCTTTGGGCCAGCACCACGGCGGTGCCGACATTGGGATGGCCGGCGAAGGGGACCTCGGCCATGGGCGTGAAGATGCGCACGCGTTTGATCGTGCCCGGCGCCTCGGGCGGCAGCACGAAGGTGGTTTCCGCGTAGTTGAACTCTCGGGCGATCTTCTGCATTTGCTCGCCGCTCAAGCCGCTCGCGTCGGTGATGACCGCCAAGGGGTTGCCACCGAAGGTGCGATCGGTGAAGACGTCGGCGGTGACATAGGGATAGCGCATGGCTCGACCTTTCCTGCGGCTCGCTCCTGTGGTCTATAGTGAGGGCGCCGGGTTGGACCGGTCGAGTGGGGGAGAACGCAATGCTGATACGCAGCTGCAAGGTGGCGCTGGTGGCCGGATTGGCCCTGCTCTACGCAATCTTCGCCTTTACCAACATCGCCGCCCCGGATCCCAACCTAGAGGCCGTCGGGCACGTCATGTCGATGGACGGGGTCTCGGAGAAGACGGACACCAGCTGGCGGGCGATCACCGATGACGTGCTCCACAACGTCGCCTTTTGGATCATCATTCTCTGGCAGGCCGCAACCGCCCTCTTGCTCATCTTGGCGGTCGTCGGCCTGTGGGGCGAGCGCGACAGCGGGCCGGCCTTTCAGCAGGCCAAGGGCCTTGCCGTGCTGGGCTTGACCTCGGGGATGCTGCTGTTTCTCGTGCCATTCCTCGTCATCGGCGGCGAATGGTTCGCCATGTGGCAGTCCGAGCATCGGGGCGTGCAGCAAGCCTCCTTCCGCTTGTTCATGATGACCGGCCTGGTGCTGATGGTCGTTCTGCACCGCGACGACAGTGCGGCCGACCGCTAGATCAGGCGAGCACCGTCAGCAGGCCGCAAGCCTCGTCGGGGTCTTTCGCCCTGAGCACACGGAAGCCGGGCCGCGCCAAGGCGATGGCCGCAGCCCCCTGCCCTGCCAGGCTGCCATAACCGCTGGCAAGCAAAATGCCGCCGGCCAGGCCGGCCGCGCGGCCGGCGGCCAAGTCGCTGGCGCGATCGCCGACGATCCAGGAGCGCGCCAAGTCCAGCTGCAAGAGGGCTGCCGCACGCAGCAGCATGCCCGGCTGCGGCTTTCGTGTCGGGTGGTCGGCCGCGCGGTGGTGACCCAGGCCGGCGGGCACATAGGGTGAGGCCAGCACCAAGTCCGGCCGCACCCCGTCGCGGGCCAAGTGCTCTTCTATGCGCGCCTGCGTCACCGCGAAGTCCCGCCAACCGAAGTAGCCGCGGCCGATGCCGGACTGATTGGTCACCACGACGCCCGCCCAGCCACGCGCCTGCGGCCAGGCCAAAAGCCGCGCCGCACCGGGTACCAGGCGCGCCTTGGCCGCTTCGTGGAGGTAGCCGATCTCCTCGACCAGCACGCCGTCGCGATCGAGGAAGAGCGCGGGGCGCCGGCGCCGCGATCCGCCGGGCGCCGACAAGCCCGGCCCGCTGCACCACATCCCCTCTGCGTCCAAGACGAGCGGCACGCACGCCTCCTCTCTTCGATCCTGCGACACGCTAACTCCTCCGATCGGCGATGAGCCTCCAAAGACTCTGGGCTCACCCTGTTATGGTGCTGCCAAGCAGCGCACAAGCCCGGACGCTGACTTGGGTCTGGACAGCGGTACTGCGCCCCTTGCCGCAGACGGAGCTATGGTCTAGGCCGCCTTTCGAATGTCTCGGATCTTCGCCCGCTTTGTCTTCGCCGCCTACCGCACTCTGGGGCGCCTCGCCGGACCGGCCGCAGCACTGCTGCTTGCCCGTCGCACCCGGCGCGGCAAGGAGATAGCAGAGCGCGCCAACGAGCGTTGGGCCCGCGGCTTGCCGGCAAGGCCGGCCGGAGATCTGATCTGGGTCCACGCCGCCAGCGTCGGCGAGTCCCTGGCCGTGCTTCCCCTGGTCGAGCGTCTCAACCAGGAGCGCCCGGACCTTCCCCTCCTGATGACCAGCACCACCGTGACCTCGGCCAAACTGCTGGCCAAGCGGCTGCCGGAGGCCGTCATCCATCAGTTCTCCCCCCTGGATTTGCCGGCCACGGTCGAGCGCTTCCTGGACCACTGGCGGCCAGACCTCGCCATCTACGTCGAGTCGGAGCTTTGGCCGGGCCAGTTGCTGGAGCTGGACCGTCGCGCCATCCCGCGGGTTTTGGTGAACGGCCGCATGTCCAAGCGCTCCTATCGGCGCTGGCGGCGCTGGCCGGGCATGGCCGGCGCTCTGTTGAATGGGTTTGCCGTGGTGACCGCGGAGAGCCGTCGCTCCGCACAACGCCTGAGCAAACTGGGCGCGCCCAAAGTGGTGGCGACGGGCAATCTCAAACAGGCGGCAGCGCCTCTGCCGGCCGATCAAAGCGAGCTCGAGAAATTGCAGGCCCTGATCGGCACGCGGCCGCGCTGGCTGGCGGCCTCTACCCACGCCGGCGAAGAGCGCCTCATCTTCCAAGCCCATCTGAAGATGGCGCAGCACCTGCCCGGCTTGCTGACCCTCCTGGTACCCCGCCACCCGGAACGCGGTGCGGAGATCGCCGAGATCGCCGCCGAAGGCGGCCTGACGCTCGCCCGCCGCAGCCTGGGCCAAGAGCCGATCGGCGACCGCAGCATCTATCTTGCCGACACCCTCGGCGAGTTGGGCCTCTTCTACCGCCTGGCGCCCTTGGTCTTCGTCGGTGGCTCGCTGGTGCCGATCGGCGGTCACAATCCGCTGGAGCCGGCCCGTCTTTCGGCCGCGCTGATGGCCGGCCCGCACATGCAGAACGTCGCCGAGGCCACCCGCCGCCTGGAGGAAGCTCGGGCGTTGAAGCGCATCAGCGACGCCGACGGCCTGGCCACGGCAGCGCTGGCCCTGCTGAGCGACCCTCCGGCCATGGCAGCCGCCGGTGAGGCCGCCGCCGCCGTCGGCCGGGCCGAGGCGGAAGTGCTTGATCGTAGCTGGGCGGAGATCCAGCCCCTCCTCCCCCCGTCATTGAACCGCCTCCCTCCGAAAGCCAGTTGATTGCAAGAGACCTGTCTTAGAATCTGCCCTACCCTGTTAGTACACTCCGGACTCCGAATAGGAGATAGATCATGGCAGAGGTTGCGAATAAGAAGCTGTTTGAGAACGACCGGGTCATCGTTTGGGAAATGGTGGTGGAGCCGGGAGAAAGCACAGGCCTGCACACACACCGCCACGAATACTTCTTTCATGTGCTGGAGGGATCGACCATGCACGTGACGGACAAAGAGGGCGCGCTCATCAACGACGTCGAACTCGAGACGGGATCCACCAACTGGGTTACTTTGGACGGCGACGACACGGTGATCGGCGAGGTTCGTGTCCCGGCCACGCACGACGCAAAGAACATCGGTTCGTCCCGCTTTCGAGAGATACTGGTCGAGTTGAAATAGCACGCCTGGAAAGCCTGGGCGCCGCAGGTGACCGGACAAGGATGACAATCCGATGCAGATCGTTCGCGCCGTAGCCACGGCCGCCTTCGCTTGGTCACTGTCACTCGGCCAGGTGCAGGCTGAAGAGCCTGACATTCTAGGAACCTGGTCGGCGGAAACGGAGATCCTGCTGGTCGTGGAGGACCAGGTCGTCAGGGTGCCGAGAGCGGTAACCGTGGTGTTCGAAGAGGTCGATGGTCAGCTCCTTATCGGCTATCGCGGTTGGCAAGCTCTGAGCGACGCCCCCGGTAACGTGGCGGGTGCGGAGGTGCTGGGCGCCAAAGAGCCTTTCATCGGCGTCATCGACAGCGATGGCGTGACGCTGCGCTTCGTCGAGACCGATGACCGCGGCCATATGATAGGCGAACTGCTCGGCCCGAACGCGCTGGAGTTCACCTATCTGGAAACCTGGCCGCATGCCGTCGCCTACACCGTGGTGCTGGAACGCAAGACCGAGTGAGGCGGGCCACGCCGCTCGGCCCGCCTAGTCTGGCCGGCGCGTGATGGCACGGCGGTCGAAGGTGGCGCTCTTTATCAGGGCATAGACCGAAAGACCCGGCTCCAGGCGAAGATCGGCAACCGAGGCGCGGGTGATCCTGGCGCGCAGACGCTCGCCGCCGACGTCGACCAGAACCTCGGCGAAGGCGGTCTCCGCCTCGGCCGAAATCTCGACGACCGTTCCCGCCAGGATGTTGCGGATGCTGAGACCCTCGGGCCGCCGGATCGCCAAGGCGACGTCGCGCGCGCGCACCCGAAGGCGCACCTGATCGCCCGGCTCCAGGAAAGCGACCATCGGCATCGTCAAGCGCTGCCGGGAGAGCTGGAGGTGGGTCAGGCGATAGCCGGCGTCGTGCTCCAGCACCGTTGCCTCCACCAAGCTGCCGGCCTCGAAACGGCCGGTATAGGGCTGGAGATCGAGGCGCTCCAAGACCTCGCCGACCTTGCCGATGGCCTGGACGCCGCCGTCCGACAGCACCACCACGCGGTCGGCGATCTGCGCCACCTCCTCCACCGCGTGGCTCACATGGATCGCCGGAATGCCGAAGCGGCGCGGCGCCTCCTCGAGGTAGGGCAGGATATCCGCCTTGCGGCCAACATCGAGGGCCGACAAGGGCTCGTCCAGCAAGAGCAGCCGCGGGCGGGTGAGCAGGGTTCTGCCCAGGGCCACCCGCTGCCGCTCGCCGCCCGAAAGCGCGCCGACCCGGCGCTCGAGCAGCGGCGAGAGGTCCAGGGCCTCGACCACGCCTTCGGTGGTGATCGCCGGGTCGCGGCCGCGGCTGCGCCGCTCGGCAAAGCGCAGATTGCCGGCGACGTCGAGATGATCGAAGAGGCGGGCATCCTGAAACACCGTGCCGACCGGGCGGCGGTGCGGCGCCAGAAAGTGCCGCCGCGCGCTATCGGCCCAGAGCTCGGCGTCGAAGGCGATGCGTCCGACCGCACGCCGCTCCAGTCCGGCGATGATGCGCAACAAGGTCGTCTTGCCGCCGCCGCTGGGTCCGAAAAGCGCGGTGACGCCGGTTAGTGCCAAATCAAGCATCAGGTCGAGCGAAAAGCCCGCGAAGGCGACCTTGGCTTCAATCTCGAGGCGTCTAGCCGGCATGGATCGGCCGCCTGCGGTTGGCGGCATAGACCAGCACCAGAACCGCGAAGGAGAAGATTAGCAAACCGGCGGAGAGGATATGCGCCTCCGTGTACTGCAGGGTCTCGACATGCTCGTAGATCGCGATCGAGATGACCCGGGTCTCGCCGGGAATGTTGCCGCCCACCATCAGCACCACGCCGAACTCGCCGATGGTGTGGGCGAAGGTGAGCACGCCGGCAGTCAGAAACCCGCGCGCGGCGAGCGGTACGGCAACGGTGAAGAAGGCATCCAGCGGGCGCGCGCGCAGGCTGGCGGCCGCCTCCATCGGGCCGCGCCCGATCGATTCGAAGGCGCTTTGCAAGGGCTGCACCATGAAGGGCAGCGAGTAGAAGAGCGAGGCCACCACCAGACCGGCGAAGGAGAAGGTCAAGGTGCTGCCCGTGGCCTGCACCCATAGCGATCCGATCAGCGATTCGGGATTGAGCAGCACCAAGAGATAGAAGCCCATCACCGTCGGCGGCAGGACCAGCGGCATGGCGGTCAAGGCCTCGATGACCGGCTTGATCCGCGCACGGGTGTTGGCCAGCCACCAGGCAAGCGGCGTACCCAAAATCATCAACAGGGCGGTGGTGACGGTCGCCAGCCAGAGGGAAAGCCACAGCGGGCCGAGATCGGGCAAGGCTAGTCCAACCCGTAGCCGTAGCCGGCGATGATCGTCCTGGCGGCCTCGCTCTGCAGGTAGTCGTGGAAGGCCTTCGCCGCCCCATTGTCAGCGCCATGGCGAAGCAGGACGGCATCTTGGCGGATCGGTTCGTAGAGATCCTCCGGCAGGTCCCAGCGGCTGCCGTGCGTACCGTTGCGCTGGCTGACGACGTAAGAGCGCGCGATCAGGCCCAGCTCTGCATTGCCCGTCGCGACCAGGGCGAAGGTCTGTCCGATGTTCTCTCCCATGACGATACGATCGGCCAGCTTCGCCTCGAGGTCCAGGGCGATCAAGGCCTGCCGCGCGGCTTCGCCGTAGGGTGCCAGGGCCGGATTGGCGATCGCCAGCTTGCGGAAATCGGCGCTCAGCGCCTGGGCGCCGTCGGCGCCGATCCGCGCGGGATCGAGGCTCCAAAGGGTGAGATGGCCCAATGCATAGGTAAAGCGGCTTCCCGGCACGGCCAGGCCTTCGTCCTCCAGCCGCCGGGGCGGAGCTGATCGGCGGCAAGCAGGACGTCGAAGGGCGCACCGTTGACGATCTGGGCGTAGAGCTTTCCGGTCGAGCCGACGCTGAGCCTCAGCCGATGATCGCTGCGCTCTTCGAAGTCGGACTGCAGGTGGTCGGCCACCTCCTTGAAGTTGGCGGCGACCGCGACCAGAACCTCCCCGGCGCGCACCTGGCCACCGCAGAGCAAAAGGACGACTGCCAGGAGGCTAGCGCCCAAGCCTCGTACCGCAGCCGAATGCCGGGATGTCATACACAAAAAGTCCGCTGTGATCTCGCGAGCGAACCGACCATGCCAAACCAGCGGGGTCTTGCACAAGGCCCGGAGAGAAGGGGTGAATGCGCAGCGAGGAAGGCGAGAGCGCCGGCATGGCCGCTTGCGCTGGCGCGGCCAATGGCCTGACACTGCAGGCCGTCAAGTGCGCTCGCTGACATGGCAGGGCCGCCTTCGTTCCGATCTTTGCCGGCAACACATTTTTCAGAGGAGGTGCACCATGTCGGGTTCGCCGCCGACCAGCCACGCGGTTCCGCAGTTGGAGACCGCGCGCCTTATGCTCAGGGCCCACCAACGAGAGGACCTGCCGGCCTATGCCGCCATGTGGGGCGATCCCGAGGTGGTGCGATACATCGGCGGCAAAGCCTCCACCACCGAGGAATCCTGGTGGCGGATCCTGGGTCACCTGGGCCATTGGGCGATCATGGGCTACGGCTACTGGGCGCTCGTCGAGAGGGCCTCCGGCCGCCTGGTCGGCGAAGCCGGGTTCGGCAACTTCAAGCGCGACAGCGATCCCTCCTTCCAAGGCCTGCCGGAGGCAGGGTGGGTCTTGGCTCCCTGGGCCCATGGCGCGGGCTTCGCCACCGAGGCCGCCGGCGCAGTCGTCGCTTGGGGGGACCGGCACCTGCCCCGCGACCACTCCTTCTGCCTTATCGACCCGGACCACGGCGCATCGATCCGGGTCGCCCAGAAGCTCGGCTACCAGGCGACCGGAATGACGACCTACAAGGGCGACGCCTGCATCCTCTTTCGCCGCAATCGCCCGGAGAGGATAGGGCCTGCTTCTTAAGCCGCGGACAGCAGGCGCCCGCAAAGCGCTTCCACATCGCCTGCGGCCAGCGCCCGGCAGTTGACCTCCAGCATCGGCAGGTTCTCGGGCGTCTGGCATTCGGCCGCCAGGCGCGCCTCGTCCGCGGTGCCGAGGCCGTCGCCGGACAGACTAATCTCCAGGCCGACCTCGCGCAGGAAAGCGTCGTAGGCATCCGGCAGGTCGGCCGCGAGCGCAGCGTCGCCGCGACCGCGCCTTTCCAACCCGAAGGCCTCGGCCACCAAGGCGTGGCGCTCGGGTGCGGCATCGACGTTGCCGGCCAGGGCGACCCGCAAGGAAAGGCCGACCGCCCGGCCGTGGTGCACATGGCCCACGGTGCCCAGCGCATGGCCGATGCCGTGCGCGACCGCCGTGCCGGTGACGGTGATCGCCGCACCGGCCAGGCAGGCGGCGATCTGTACCTGACCGCGGGCCTCGATGTCCTTGCCGTCGGCCACCGCGCGCGGCAGCCAGCGCCGGATCAGGCCGATCGCACGCATCGCCGGCGGATCGTTCAAGGGATGGGCCTTGCGGTTGGTCATGGATTCGATGGCATGGACCAGGGCGTCGACGCCGGTGGCCGCGGTCAAGCCCGCCGGCAGACTGCAGGTGATCTCCGGGTCCAGGATCGCCAGGCGCGGCAGCTGTGCCGGCCCCCAAGCCCAGACCTTGGTCCCGTTATCGAGCGAGAAGACGGTGGTCTGCGTGACCTCCGCCCCGGTACCCGAGGTGGTGGGAACCGCGATGACCGGCAGGCAGCTCTTCGGAAAGGGCCGGGCCATGAGCGCATAGGAGGCAGCCTCGCCATCGCCGGCGGCCACGGCGCCGGCCAGCTTGCCGACATCCATCGCCGAGCCGCCGCCGACCGCCAGAATGGCGCTCGCACCAAGCGCTTTGGCAGCGGCCGCACAGTCGTCGATCTGCCGCGCCTTGGGGTCGCTCGCGATATCGCTGAAGATCGCGGTCTTATGGCCGGCCTCATGCAGGCTGGCGGCCAAGCGCTCGGCCAAGCCACTTTCGGCAACGAAGGGATCGACCGCCAGAAGGACCCGCTGGTCCGGGCCAAGGGTCTTCTTGACCTCCGCGCCAAGCCTGGCCAGTCGGCCCAGCCCGAAGGCGATGGGAACGGTCGGAAAGAGGAAGAACGGCTGCATGGTATCGATCCCGGCTGGCGTGAGATAGGACTGGTCCGGCCCTTGGCGATCGCGCACAATGGCGGAACGGCGGCGACCTTGCTAGCGCTTCCGGCTGCCTGGGCGTTGGCCAAATCCCGTCACAGATTGTCGCGCAAAGCGACAGGAGGGCCTTGGCCCAATGAAGATCACCAGAATTCGCCTCTCGCGCCATCGCCTGGCCTTCTCGCCGGCCTTTCAGCCCTCGTGGGACACGCGCCGCCGCGACAGCTTCACCGTCGACCTGGTCAGGGTCGAGACCGACGAAGGCCTCACCGGGATCGGCTCCGGCGACTCCATGGCCGGCTTCGTCGGCCACGAGGAGCTCTTCATCGGCGAGGACCCGCGCCGGCTGGAGCGGCACTTCCGGGTGATCGAGAACCTCTCCTTCCACTACGGCCGCATGTATCCCCTGGACTGCGCCTTGTGGGACCTCTACGGCAAGATCACCGGAGAGCCGGTCTGGCGCCTACTGGGCGGTGCGGCCAGCCGGGTCCTGACCTACGCCTCCTCCGGCTCGCTCAAAGACGCGGACGAGCTGGCGGACCTGGCCCAGCGGATCGCCGACGAAGGCTTCCCGGCGATGAAGATCCGCTTTCAGCGACCCGACTGGCGCGACGACATCACCG
>CAXXGD010000023.1:0-36541 GCA_963669385.2 Rhodospirillales bacterium | reverse complement strand
GCCGTATCCAGATTGGCGCCGCCGAACAGGGTGTCGAGCCCGTCGTCGCCAACCATAAAGTCGTTGCCATTCTGCCCGCGGATGACGTCGGAACCGGAGTCGCCAAAGAGGCTGTCCCTGCTGCCACCGCCGCGAATCTGGTCCTCGCCGCCACCGCCGTCGAGGGTATCCACACCGTTGTTGCCCTGCAGCGCGTCGTCACCGAAATGGCCAAGGAGCCTATCACTGCCACCGCCGCCGACGATGAAGTCATTGTTCTCCAGGCCATAAGCGGTATCGTCGCCGGCCTGACCGTAGATGCTGTCATCGCCGGGCCCTCCGATCAGGAAGTCGTTGTCCGCACCGCCTCGCAGGATGTCGTTGTCGCTATTTCCAAAAAGGCTGTCTTTGCCGTCCTGGCCGAGCAGTAGGTCGTTGCCGTAGCTGGCAAAGGCCACGTCATCGCCGTCGCCGCCGCGGAAGACGTCCGCGCCCAGATCACCGTAGACGCGATCGTCGGCAAGACCTCCGAAGGCCGTGTCGTTGCCGGTCGCCAGGTGGAGCGTATCGTCGCCGGACTTGCCGCTAAGGGTGTCGTCGGCCTCTCTGCCGAACAAGACGTCATCGCCCGAATTGCCTATCAGGAAGTCGCTCCCGCTGCCGCCGTCGATGGTGTCCACGCCATCGCGACCGGCGACGCGGTCGTCGCCCGAGTAGGCGTAGATCATGTCGGCGAGGTTGCCGCCGTAAAGGCTTTCGGTGATGGGGTCGCCAAAGATGGTTGCCATTGCTCTCTCCTCCTTTGCCGCTCCCGGCCTTTGCCTCGGCCGGCAGCAATGAGTGGTCCGTCCCCGCCATTCGATGCGCTCGACGGGAATCGCCCCCCAGAGCGTTCCATCGTCTGGGATTGGTGATGAAGAGATGCGAAGCGAGGATCAAAAACGGCTCAAAAATTCAGTCAATTTTGGATCAAAGTGACGGAAACCCGGCAAGAACGCTCCCAAATCTACACGGAAATGGACCAATTCCAACGAAAACTGCGCCCCAAGGTGGAGATCGCGATGAGGCGATGCTCCCTTTCGGCAAGTGGCGATCTGCTGCAATAGGATGCAACCGTCTATAGAGCTTTCGCAATCTTGATCAGCAGCTCATGCGCCGCCTTCTCCAACAGATAGTTGAGATCATCGCGCTCGTGGGCCCTTCGCCGCGAGAAAGAACCCTGAATGCGAAGGCTAGCCCGAATAGATGCCTTCCAAGCCAAGTGCTCGCTGTGGGAGAAGGTGCGCCGCGTCCTTCCGTCGTGCAAAGTAAAAAGACGCGCACGAAAGGAGACCTTTGGCCGGAACAGTAAGGGCGCACCGGCCTTCCAAAGAAGCTGGTTGGTGATGTCTCCTGTTTTGAACCCTACCAGCGCCACATCCAAGCCGAGGTCTCCGGACTGAGGCGAGTCCTTCTCGGAAACGGAGGGAAGCGCGAAGATCTCTTCCAATCGAGCGATTAGGTGTGAATCGAGCTCCTGGCTCTCTCTACCACTCCGGCCTTCCCAAAAGTCTTCCGCGTCGGACCGCGGAACCATGCAGTGCGTGGAGAGAAAGACCCTCGGCTTTGAACGCCTGAATCCGAACAACGACGCCGTCCCGTGGTTGTCAGCGGTAGTGGCGGAGCCGCAGCTTAGACAAAGAGGAAGTCCGTCGCGGTCAGCTGGCTGGCGGCGGTGATGCCGGTCAAGGTAATCTCGAAGTTGGCGCTCCCGTTTCCGTCGGAGTCCACCTGGAGCCGGTCCGTTGGGTCGTCGAATCGCACTTGCGGGCCCGAGGCATCGAAGGCCGCACTGCCGATCCATGTCCCAAGCACAGAAAGCTGGAGAACATCAGCCGATCCCGGTGCCGTAACATTGGATGTGAAGTCGGTGATCACCGCCACCAAGCCGGCGCCATTGGTGATCTGAAAGGTGTCTTCGCCATTGCCGCCGGTGAGGCTGTCCAGGCCCGTCCCATCGCTTAGCCGGTCGTCGCCGGCACCACCGTAGAGCCTGTCATTCCCGGTGTTGCCCAGCAGAAAGTCATCCCCACCATCGCCGAAGGCCCGATCGTCGCCGAGCAGGCCGACACCCAGGTCCGCATCGGCGCCGCCATAAAGCGTGTCGTTGTCGTTGCCACCGTTCAAGGTGTCGTTTCCATTCTGGCCGCGCAGAGTGTCGACTCCATCGCTCCCGAACAGCGCGTCCGTGCCGCCGCCTCCCCTCAAGTAGTCGGAACCGGTGCCACCGAAGAGCGTGTCCGTACCGTTGTTGCCCTGCAGGACATCACTTCCCGATTCCCCATAGAGTCGGTCCGCCCCGCCGCCGCCGACGATCGAGTCGTTTTGGTCTCCCCCGAAAGCAAAATCGTCGCCACCTTGCCCATAGGAGCGGTCCGCGCTGGCGGCTCCATAGAGGACATCGGCGCTTGCTCCGCCGCGAAGGATATCGGGACCTTCCTCGCCGTAGATGTAATCGACCCCGTTTTGTCCGAGGACGACATCGGCGCCCAAGCCGCCATAGACCAAATCATCGCCGGCTCCCCCCCTAACGAGGTCTCCGCCAGCCTCGCCGGCCATCGTATCCTCGCCGTCGCCTCCGAACAGCGTGTCATAGCCATCTCCGCCAAGAATGCCATCCAAGGCACTTTGTCCTAGCAAAGTATCGTCCCCACTACCGCCACGGATAAGATCCACACCGTCGCGTCCTTGGATGACATCGTTGCCTGAAACACCGTAGATGTAATCATTGTACTGGCTACCGAACAGACTCTCGTTCTGGGAGGTTCCGGTGATTGTGGCCATAGTCGGTTTCTCCTGACATAAGGAACGGCGCTTCTGGCTAGCCCTCGCTCGGCGCCAAGGCCTGTCAGTCTGGGGATATTGCCCCACGAACCGGCCGACAGAGTGACAGGGCTATGTCTGCCCTCGACCGCCGGAGCCAGCGGGGACCTCCCTCCACCACGTTGCTGCGTCAGCCTAACACGGCGCAATCGGATCGATAAATGGGGCTGGCGGCTCAACTGTCCGCAACTTTGGGCGAGTGTCGCCAGGGCTCTCCGCTTCGCAGGGCAGGGTCCGAAGAATGAGGTGGAGAACAGATTGGCCCCCGAGCGCTTGGCGAGGCTGGCCATCGACGTTGCCCCGCGCGGTGCCGCGGTACCCCCAGATCCCTGAGCCCAAGCAACAGCTATCATAGAGCTGCGAGCCCGCGTCTGCGCCAAACGAAAAGGCGGCCGGCGCGAATTTCGGGGGGCGCACCGGCCGCATGTCCTCAGCAATGGCAATCGGAATGAGGACGTAGTGCTAGGCAAGCAGCAAACCTTGGCAAGATAATGATGGCATTGTGACTTCTGTGACCACGATTGCGGCGACGTCCCCGAAGCCCTAAAGCACGGAAAAAGAGGACCTTTTGCCGGGCGGTCGACTGCCAGTGAGGGTTAGACGACGGTCTTGAAAGACCGCTGTGGCGCCGCAAGGCGTCGGCCGTGTCAGCCGATCGTCAGTGGTGATCGTAGCGTGAGAGGCCCGAAATCGGCCGGTACGGCGGTGCCCGCAAAAAAAAGGCGGCCAGTGCGGGTCTTGGGGGATCGCACCGGCCGCATTGTCCTCCGCAATGGCAATCGAAAAGAGGACGTTCATACAGTTAGCGGCGAACCATGGCGAAAGCTTGATGGAAGCGAGATTTCTGTCGTCCGGATTGTCGAGATCGTGAAGACGCAGGGGTTACGCGGTGTGGATGGCTGCACTCCCGGAACAAAGGGTGCCCAGGCCGTCAAATGGATCGCAAGGGGCGCCTCCAGCATTGCGTCGGCTGCCCGCGCCTCGGCCTTGGCCTACACGAAGAGGAAATCGGTCGCGGTCAGCTGATCGGCCACCGTGATGCCGGTCAGCGCGACCTCGAAGTTCGCGGATCCGTTCCCGTCCGAATCCACCTGAAGCCGGTCTGTCGTGATGCTGAAGCGCACTTGCGGGCCGGACGCATCGAAGGTGTCGTCACCGATCCACGTTCCCAAGACGGAGAGCTGGATAAGATCGCCCGCGCCCGGCGCCACAACGTCGGAGGTGAAGTCGGTGATCACTGCCACCAAGCCGGCACCGTTGGAAATCTGGAAGATATCCTCGCCTTTGCCGCCTGTCAGCGTATCCAGTCCGGTCCCGCCGCTCAGGCGATCGTTGTTGGCACCGCCGTAAAGCCAGTCGGCACCATAGCTGCCCAGCAGAAAATCGTCCCCGCCATCGCCATAGATACGATCGTCACCGGTGAATCCTAAGGCAAAGTCTTGGTCAGCACCGCCGAAGAGGGTGTCGTTGTCCGCATCGCCGCGCAGGGTATCGTTTCCATTCTGGCCGCGCAGGACGTCGTCGTCGTCGCCGCCGAAGAGGGTGTCTACGCCACCGCCGCCTCGGATGTCATCAGCGCCGAATTCGCCGAGCAGCCTATCGGTACCGTTGTTGCCCAGAATGAAGTCGCCGTCAGAGCCGCCGTAGATCAAGTCGAGGCCGCCGCCGCCGACGATCGAATCGCTCTGGCCCCCGCCTAAGGCAGTATCATCACCGCCCTGGCCGAAGATACTGTCGGCACCCTCGCCGCCGGAGAGGGAGTCGAACCCGGCACCGCCGCGTAGGGTATCGGCGCCTTCGGCCCCGTACAGCAAGTCGGCGTCGTCTTGCCCAAGCAAGACATCGGCGCCCGAACCACCAAAAGCGTAGTCTTCGCCGGCCCCTCCTTTCAGCAGGTCATCTCCAGCAAAGCCGGCAATGCCGTCGTCGCCGTCGCCCCCGAAGGCGGTGTCATCGCCTTGGATGAGGGAATCGGGATCGCCCCCCAACCTGTCATCGCCGCTTTGGCCGAGCAGAACGTCGCTTCCGCTTCCGCCGAAGACGTAGTCCTTGTCGTCACGCCCTTGAATGAAATCGTCCCCGGAAAGACCGTAGATTGTATCGACGAACTGGCTTCCGACAAGATTCTCGCTAAGGCTGGTTCCCAAGACATAGGCCATCTGTTCCTCCTCCTGAACAAGGCGTCGCTCCGGTCTGCGGATGCCCCCGAATCCAGCAGGATCCTTGCGGTGTGAATTCTGGCACGTCCTTTCAACGGATCGATCGAGTCGTTTTGTCTGGGCGACGGCGTTGCCTTGCCGACTGTCCGGTACGCCTATGCGTGCGACAGTCCTGCCAGACTATCACAACGCCAATTCGCCAGCGACGCACGATGGCGGCATCTGGCCCGGCCGGCTCACTGGCCAGCTTGAGGATTGGGCCGTGGCGAGCGGGCCCGCTGCGCTCGCACCAAGAGAACGAGACGTGAACCGGGTTTGGCCTCTATGTGTCACGGATTGCCACACTCCTTGGCCAATCCCGCCGTTTGATCGCATTTCGTTCTTTACGGCCAGCCCCGCCCCGGTCTAAGAAGCGCCCATAAACACTGCCTTTTCGGGATTTCGGGGCGTAGCTCAGCCTGGTAGAGCGCATGCTTTGGGAGCATGAAGCCGGAGGTTCGAATCCTCTCGCCCCGACCAGCCAATCCCAACCGACCAGGCTTGGTTTCCGCCCAGCCGTCATGCTATCACCTCTCGTGGAACAACCTGGGTTCACGTGGGGCGGTGAGAGGCATGCAGGCAAGGCTCTATCAACCGGCGAAGACGGCCATGCAGTCCGGCCGCGGCAAGATGCACCGCTGGCTTCTGGAGTTCGAGCCGGAGCAGGCCAGACGCATCGAGCCTTTGATGGGCTGGACCGCGTCGGGCGATACCAAGCAGCAACTGCGCCTCTGGTTCGACAGCCGCGAGGAGGGCGAGGCCTACTGCCAACGCCACGCCATCATGTGCACGGTGGAGGAAACCCAGGAGCGCGCGGTCAGGCCCAAGGCCTATGCCGACAACTTCGCCTACAAGCGCGCCTTCCCCTGGACCCATTGAGCGCTGGCCCCGGCGCCAAGCGGTCATCCCCCACGGCCCCTTAGCTCAACTGGATAGAGCGCGAGCCTTCTAAGCTTGAGGTTGCAGGTTCAAGTCCTGCAGGGGTCGCCATTCCCGTCCATTCGGGTCTAGGGTTATGCCGTCCAGAAGGAAGGGATGGCGGCCTTGAGCGACAGCACAACACAGAATCAGGGCGGGCCGGACTTCGCCACGCTCAGCGTCGACGAGGCCCTCAAAACGCTCTCTAGCGATGCCGCACAGGGCTTGAGCGCGGCCGAAGCTCAAAAGCGCCTGGCGTCCGAAGGACCCAATGCGCTGCCGGAGGAGAAGCGCAGCCTGCTGGCGCAGATCGCGGCCTATTTCTGGGGCCCAATTCCCTGGATGATCGAGGCCGCCGCCGTCTTGTCGGCGATTGCCGGCGATATCGAGGATCTCTTCATCATTCTGGCCATGCTGGTGCTGAATGCCGGGATCGGCTTCTGGCAGGAGCATCAGGCGAGCAACGCACTGGCCGCCCTGAAGGATCAGCTGGCGCTCAACGCGCGGGTGCGCCGCGACGGCGACTGGCAGGACCTGCCGGCGCGCGAGCTGGTGCCGGGCGACATCGTGCATATCCGCTTGGGCGATGTGATCCCGGCCGACGTGAAGCTGGTGGCCGGCAGCTACCTCTCGGTCGATCAGGCGGCGCTGACGGGGGAGTCCCTGCCGGTCGACAAGGCAGCGGGAGACATGGCCTTTTCCGGCTCGCTCGCCAAGCAGGGTGAGATGGACGGGCTGGTCACCGCGACAGGAACAAAAACCTTCTTCGGCAAAACCGCCCAGCTGGTCGCCAGCGCCGGCGCCAAGTCGCATTTCCAGGAAGCGGTCATGCGGGTCGGCAACTTCCTGATCATGGCCTCGGTCGCGCTGGCCGTGGTGCTGGTGGCGCACGAGTTGATGGCCCAGACGCCGATCCTGGAAATGCTGCAGTTCGTGCTGATTTTGGTGGTGGCCTCGATCCCCGTCGCCATGCCGGCCGTGCTCTCGGTCACCATGGCGCTGGGGGCGCTGGCGCTGTCCAAGCAGAAGGCGGTGGTGGCCCGCCTGCAGTCGATCGAGGAGATGGCCGGCGTCGACGTGCTCTGCTCCGACAAGACGGGCACCTTGACCCAGAACAAGCTGACCTTGGGCGAGGTGACGCCGCTGGGCGCGGCCACGGCGGAGGACTTGATGCGGGCCGCGGCACTGGCCTCCAGCGCCGACAACAACGATCCCATCGATCTCGCTGTCATCGCCGGCGTCACCGATAAGGAGAGTCTGGCCGGCTATCGCCAGACCGCCTACACGCCCTTCGACCCGGTCTCCAAGCGGGCAAGCGCCGAGGTGGAGCACGAGGGCCAGAGCCTGAAAGTCGCCAAGGGCGCACCGCAGGCGATCGTCGATCTCGCAACACCCAGTGAGGAGGTCACGGCCAAGGCCATGGCAGTCGTCGAGCAATTGGCCAGCCACGGCTACCGCGCCCTGGGCGTGGCCGAGGACCGCGGCCAGGGCTGGCAATTGCTGGGCATTCTCTCGCTCTTCGACCCGCCGCGAGAGGACTCCGCGCCCACCATCGCCGAAGCGCGCGCGCGCACGGCATCACGGTGAAGATGGTGACCGGCGACGACGTCGCCATCGGCCGCCAGATCGCCGGCCAACTGGGCATCGGCCAGCGCATCCTGCCGGCGGCCCAGCTCTTCGAGCAGGCCGGGACCATGACGCCCCACGAGATGGCCGGCGCCATCGAGGGCGCAGACGGCTTTGCCCGGGTCTTCCCCGAGCACAAGTACCGCATCGTCAAGGCCCTGCAGGACGAGGGCCACCTGGTCGCCATGACCGGCGACGGGGTCAACGACGCGCCCGCCTTGAAGCAGGCCGACGTCGGCATCGCGGTCTCCGGCGCCACCGACGCGGCTCGCGCAGCCGCCGCCCTGATCCTGACCGCGCCGGGGCTCGGCACCATCGTCAACGCCGTCGACGAGGCCCGCCGCATCTTCGAGCGCATGTTGAGCTACACCGTCTACCGCGTCGCCATGACCATCGACATCATGGTCTTCGTGGTGCTGGCGACGGTCTTGCTGGATTTCCGGCCTCTGACCGCCGTGATGATCATCCTGCTGGCCTTGCTGGACGATATCCCGATCATGGCGATCGCCTATGACCGCACCAAGGTCTCGCCCAAGCCCGTGGTCTGGAACATGCACAGGACGCTCACCATCGCCTCCTGGTTGGGCTTGTTGTCGGTGATCGAGAGCTTCGGCCTGCTCTATCTGGGCCGCGAGGCCTGGCAGCTGGGCAATGACGAGCTGCAGTCGATCATGTTCCTGCAGCTGGTCGCCGGCGGCCACCTGCTGCTGCTCCTGACCCGCACGCAAGGCTTCTTCTTCCGCCCGCCCTTGCCCTCGCCGATCTTGCTGGGCGCGATCTTCGGCACCCAGGTCGTGGCCATCCTCATGTGCGGCATCGGCTGGCCGGTACCGCAGCTGGGCTGGGGCACGATCGGCCTGGTCTGGCTCTACAATCTGGCCTGGATGGTGGTGCTGGACGTCATGAAGGTCGGCGCCTATCGCATGCTGGACCACCGAGGAAAGCACGACTTCGGCAAGCACATCGCCCATTAGAATGGGGCACGAGATACCGACTTCTGGAGGCTGAGCCATGCTGACCAACGATCAACTGGACCAATGGGACCGCGAGAACTTCTTGCATCCCTCCACCCATCTCGCCCCCTTCGCGCGCGGCGAGGCGCCCAGCCGCATCATCGAGACCGCCAAGGACGCCACCATCGTCGATCGGGACGGCAAGAAGCTGTTGGATGCCTTCGCCGGCCTCTACTGCGTGAACGTAGGCTACGGCCGCAAGGAGATCGCCGAGGCCATCGCCGAGCAGGCGCATAAGCTGGCCTACTACCACGCCTACGTCGGGCACGGCACGGAAGCCTCCATCACGCTCGCCAAGATGATCCTGGAGCGGGCGCCGGACCACATGTCCAAGGTCTATTTCGGCCTTGGCGGATCCGATGCCAACGACACCAACGTGAAGCTGGTCTGGCACTACAACAACATCCTCGGCCGGCCGGAGAAGAAGAAGATCATCTCGCGCCAGCGCGGCTATCACGGCTCCGGCCTTATGAGCGGCTCGCTGACCGGTCTGCCGCTCTACCACAAGACCTACGACCTGCCGCTGGCGCGCGTGCTGCACACCGAGGCGCCGTACTATTACCGCCGCCCGGACCTGGCGATGAGCGAGCAAGACTTCTCCCAGTGGTGCGCCGCTCGCCTGGAGGCGATGATCCTGGAAGAGGGGCCGGACACGGTTGCCGCCTTCATCGGCGAGCCGGTGCTGGGCACCGGCGGCCTGGTGCCGCCGCCCGAAGGCTATTGGCCGGCGATCCAGGCCGTGCTGCAGAAGTACGACATCCTGCTGATCGCCGACGAGGTGGTCACCGGCTTCGGCCGCACCGGCTCCATGTTCGGCTCTCTCCACTACGACCTGAAGCCGGACTTCATGGCGATCGCCAAGGGCCTGACGTCGGCCTATGCGCCGCTATCCGGCAGCATCGTGTCCGACCGTGTTTGGGAGGTGCTCATGCGCGGCAGCGACGAGACCGGGCCCATGGGGCACGGCTGGACCTATTCCGCCCATCCGCTCTGCGCGGCAGCCGGCGTCGCCAACCTGAAGCTCCTGGACAGCCTCGACCTCATCGGCAATTTGCGCAAGGTCGGTCCGCATTTCCTGGAGGGACTGAAGACAGCTTTGGGCGATCACCCGAAGGTCGGCGAGGTCCGCGGCGTTGGCCTCCTGGCCGCTGTCGAGCTAGTCGATGACCGCGATGACCGCCGCTTCTTCGACGCCGGAGAGAAGATCGGCCCGAAGGTTGCCGGCGCCATGGCCGAGCGCGGCGTCGTCGCCCGCGCCATGCCGCAGGGCGACATCATCGGCTTCGCGCCCCCCTTCTGCCTGACCCAAGGCGAGGCTGATCGGGTGGTTGAGGTCACGGCGGAGTCGGTTCGTGCTGTGTTGGGTTAGCCACGGTGGCGTTGGCACTCGCCTAGGTTTGTCGGTGCGGGGCAGAGCAGAGGCTGCTCCCTGGTCTGTCCGACGATGAGCCCGCCTGTGCTAACACTCCACGGACATCATCCTCCGGCCTCAGCCAGAGGATAAAGTGCCGCTTGTACAAGCGGTGGGCAAAGATCCTCTGTTCAAGGCCATTGCTGTCCGGTTTAGCGAAAAGTGTTGCACTGTGCGCTCTGCCCTCAACTTTCATTCGTCACCCCCGTGCGTGACACGGGGGTCCACGTGGCCCCGCCGCACGCTATTCGAGAGTTGAGCGCCAACGGCGAGACGTGGATGGCCGTGTCAAGCACGGCCATGACGGCTTATGGTTGATAAGATCCACATAGATTTCTCCTGTAGAAAGAAGTGCAACTTACACCGGACAGTCGTGGGTCAAGCCAGAGGATGACGTAGAGCAAGATTGCAGCGACGGCGCTCTCAAAGGGCCTGATGGCGCATTCTCGTCAGCTATTGCATTGTTCTCAGCGCACCTGTGATCATGGCCCGATGCCAAGGCACGCGGCCACGCCTCAGCACTACCGGATCAACAGGGCGATCACCGCCATCAGCCTGGACCCGGGTGCGGCCTGGAGTTTGGAGGCACTGGCAGACGTCGCCTGTCTGTCGAAGTTCCACTTCTGCCGCACCTTCGGTGCCTACATGGGTGAGAGCCCTGCATCCTTTTTGTGGCGCACGCGGCTCGAGCAGGCCGCCCTCACCTTCAACTTTGGCCTGGCCAGATCGGTGACCGACACCGCGCTGGACTTGGGGTTCGCCAGCCCGGAGGCCTTTTCGCGCGCCTTCGCACGCCGCTACAGCCTGGCTCCACGCGCCTTCCTGCGGGCCACGCAATGCAATGACCGCTGGGTCTCGGCTCGGGTGCAGCAGGAGTCGCTTCGCTTCCGTGGCAGGTGTGAGACAGTCGCAACTGACGTCGAGGAGGCAAGCCTTCGGATAGAGGCACTTCCGGCCGTCAGAGTTGCCTACCTGCGTCGACGGGGGCCCTACAACACGGTCAACGGGGTCCAGGACGAGATCGTAGGTGGCTTTGCCAAGCTCTACGGCTGGGCAGAGAGCGAGGGCTTGCTCACCAAGGACAGCGTCATGATCGGCGTCTCGCTCAACAGCTCGCGCCTGACCTTCCCCGGCAGCTGCCTCTACGACATCTGCATCACGATCGACGACGATGTTCCGGAGAATGGTCCCGTGGGGATCCGGATCATCCCGGGTGGCCGCTTTGCCGTCCTTCGGGTGAGCTGCCCCGTCAGCGCGATTTCCGAGTACTGGAACTGGCTTTCGTCCGTGTGGCTGCCGGCCAGTGGAGAGACCCGCGACGTGGCACCGTCTTTCGAACGCTATCCACTCGGTAGCGAGCCGGCGGAACCAGGATACATCGATACCGAGATCTGCCTGAGGCTCACCCCGCGCTAGGTGAGAGGCCGGGCCAAAGACCGCAATCTGGATCAAGTTCGCTGCCCAATAGCGATGCTAGCGTTGCCCATCGGCGCAACGTCCGCGTTGCCCAAGCCTTTAGTTCCAGCGGGAGGGGTTCACAATGCGAGTCCTACGATCTTGGACCGTCATCGTCGTCATCGCGGTCCTGTCGGCCTGTGCGCAGAAAACTCCCTCTCAGCCGTCCGCTGCGAGCCCGTCGAACAGCTCCAGCGCTTCAGCCAGCGAGCTCGCCGGACGCTACAGCGGCACGGAAGTCTTGGGAGGCCGCCCCTTCCCGATCTGGATCGTGATCAGCCCGGATGGAGAGATCGAGATCACCGATGTCGACGGCATATCCGTGAGCGGAAGCTTGGAGGGCGACCGCTTCTACATAGAGAGGCCCAACCCATACCAGGTGTTCCAGGGCAGCGTCTCCGGCGACACGGTTTCAGGCAGGACCCATGGGAACACGGCCCTTGGCAACGGCACCTTTTCCGCCACGCGAAACTGATTCATCGCAATCGGACCGGCACTTCGGCATAGAGCGCAAGACTTAGGGATAGAAGAATCGTTGCATCTGGCGTCGTGCCGGGCCAATTTGGCGCCGGCTTGAGGTCGGCCGGCGGTTCTGCCGACCACTCCGGCCGGCAAGGCCGACCTCTGACGACCGGCGGCGCTTAGGCGTTGCCTCCCCAAAAGAACAAAACCGGATTGGTGGCTCGATGACGATATCCCTGACGCCCGTGCCTGAGCTCTTTGTCTCTGCCGAAAGTGCTGCGAAACTGAAGCACGAGGCAGGCGATCTTGCGAGCTGGGACCTGACACTGCGCCAGATCTGCGACCTGGAGCTCTTGATGAACGGCGGCTTCAACCCGCTGAAGGGCTTCTTGAGCGAAAGCGACTATGATTCGGTGGTGGAGAGCATTCGGCTGGCGGACGGCGCGCTTTGGCCCATGCCGGTTACGCTCGACGTCTCCGAAGCCTTCGCCGAGAAGGTCGAGCCGGGCCAGGATATCGCGCTGCGCGACCAGGAGGGCGTGATCCTGGCGATCATGTCGGTGACAGACAAGTGGCAGCCCGACAAGGAGCGCGAGGCGACCAAGGTTTTCGGCTCGGAGAGCGACGACCATCCGGCCGTCAACTACCTGCGCCATGTGGCTGGCCCCGTCTATCTGGGCGGTCCCATCACCGGATTCCAACAGCCGGTGCACTACGACTATCGAGCCCGCCGCGAGACGCCTAACGAACTGCGCACCTACTTCCGCAAGCTGGGCTGGCATCGCGTGGTCGCCTTCCAGACCCGCAATCCCCTGCACCGGGCCCATCAGGAACTGACCTTCCGGGCCGCCAAAGAGGCGCAAGCCAATCTCCTGATCCACCCGGTCGTCGGCATGACCAAGCCGGGCGACATCGATCACTTCACCCGGGTGCGCTGCTACGAGGCGGTCTTGAACGAATACCCCACCGGCACCACGCACCTCTCGCTGATCAACCTGGCGATGCGCATGGCCGGCCCGCGCGAGGCGGTCTGGCATGGCCTGATCCGCAAGAATCACGGCTGCAGCCACCTGATCATCGGCCGCGACCATGCCGGTCCCGGCAGCGATTCCAACGGCAAGGAGTTCTACGGCCCCTACGACGCCCAAGAGCTGTTCAAGCAGCACCAAGAGGAAATCGGCGTCGAGATGGTCGACTTCAAAAAGATGGTCTACGTCCAGGAGCGCGCGGAGTACCAGCCGGCCGACGAGGTGGCCGACGATATGACGGCGCTGGACATCTCCGGCACCGAGTTGCGCCGGCGCCTGGCCGAGGGCCTGGAGATTCCGGACTGGTTCTCCTTCCCCACCGTGATCGACGAGCTGCGCCGCACCAAGCCGCCACGCTCTCACCAAGGCTTCACCGTCTTCTTCACCGGGCTTTCCGGCTCCGGCAAGTCGACCATCGCCAACGCCCTTATGGTCAAGCTGATGGAGATGGGCGGACGACCGGTGACGTTGCTCGACGGCGATGTGGTGCGCAAGCACCTGAGCTCGGAGTTGGGCTTCTCCAAAGAGCATCGCGACATCAACATCCGCCGTATCGGCTATGTCGCCTCGGAGATCACCAAGAACGGCGGCATCGCGATTTGCGCGCCTATCGCACCCTATTCGGCGACCCGGCGCGCGGTGCGCGAGATGATCGAGAACGGCGGCGTCTTCATCGAGGTGCATGTCGCAACCTCGGTCGAGGAGTGCGAAAAGCGCGACCGCAAGGGCCTCTACAAGCTGGCCAGAGAAGGCAAGATCAAGGAGTTCACCGGCATCTCCGATCCCTACGAGGCACCTGAGAAGCCGGAGATCCGCCTGGACACCGAGCACACCGACCCGGACAGCTGCGCACACCAGGTCATGCTGACTTTGGAGTCGCACGGGCTCTTCGGCTAGAGCGCATACTGGAAAGCCACACCCGCCGGCAGAGCTCTCTCCGGCGATCACGTTCCTGCTACGCTGCCTTGCGGCTGCCGCATTCCAGGCTACCTTGCGGGCTAAGTCGATGTGCCGGCGAAAGGATTCGCGATCGTGAGGGCTCTGCCGAAGCCGCTTTGGTGGCTTGGTCTTCTGTTCGGTGCTGCCGTCCTGTTGGGCGGCCAGGCGCAGGCTGCCGAATCCTCTGCAGCCGGCAGCGAGCGGGTGCAGGTGCGCCTCTTGAGCGATGTCGCCGCGGTCGCGCCAGGCGTGCCCTTCACCCTGGCGCTGGAACAGCGCATCATCCCGGGCTGGCACACCTATTGGAAGAATCCCGGCGACAGCGGCCTGCCGACGGAGATCGATTGGCGGTTGCCGGAGGGGGCAAAGGCCGGGCCGATCCTCTGGCCCTATCCCCACCGCTACGACGTTGGGCCGATCACCAACTACGGCTACGCCGACCAAGTGGTGCTGCTGAACGAGATCACGCCGCCGGCGAGCCTGCAGGCCGGTGAGGTCTTTCCGGTCAAGGCCGCCGTGCGCTGGCTGGTCTGCGAAGAAATCTGCATACCGGAAGAGACCGAGGTCAGCCTGCTGCTGCCGGTCGGCGACCCGCCGGCGCCGGCGGACGACCATCCGCAGTTGACCGCGGCCCGCGCCGATCTGCCAGTCGCCAGCCCCTGGGCCAGCGCCGCCGAGCTGGATGGCGAAGACCTGACGCTGGTCCTGGCGATGCCGGCAGGCGCCCTGGGTTCGGTCACCGAGGCCGCCTTCTTCCCCGACAGCTGGGGCCAGGTGCTGCACAGCGCGCCGCAAGGCTTCGAGACGACCCCTCAGGGCCTGCAGCTGGCCCTGCAGGCGGAGAGCGCCTTCGACCCCAAAGCGGCGCCCTTGAGCGGCGTTCTGGTGATCACCGAGCGCCTGCCCGACGGCAGCGAGGCCACCCGGGCGCTGGAGATCGCGACTGAGGTTGGAGCACCCGGCGCTACGGCGGCACTGGGCGGTGGCACCGCCGGATCGGGATCGACGACGCTTCTGGCCTCGGGCGGCGGCGGCGGGGCGATCAGCTTCTTCCCTGCCCTCCTCTTCGCCTTCCTGGGCGGCATCATTCTGAACCTCATGCCCTGCGTCTTCCCGGTGCTGTCGATCAAGATCCTGTCGCTGGCACAGAAGGTCGGCGGCGAGCGGCGCACCATGCGGCGTCACGGCTATGCCTACACGATGGGCGTGCTCGCCAGCTTCGCGGCTGTGGCAGGCCTGCTTCTGGTGCTGCGGGCTGGCGGCGAGGCGCTGGGCTGGGGTTTCCAGTTCCAATCGCCGACCTTCACCATGCTGATGGCGCTGCTGTTCTTCGCATTGGGCCTCATGCTCTCCGGCGCTCTCACCATCGGCGCCTCGATGATCGGCGTCGGCAGCGGCCTGGCCGGCAAGCCGGGCATGAGCGGAAGCTTCTTCACCGGTGTCCTGGCCACCCTGGCGGCCACGCCTTGCACTGCGCCCTTCATGGGAGCGGCCGTCGGGTTTGCCGTCAGCGCCAGCGGCGCCACGGCCATGGCGGTTTTCCTGGCCTTGGGCCTTGGCCTGGCCGCGCCCTATCTGTTGCTGACCTTGGTACCGGGCGGCTTGACCTGGCTGCCCAAGCCGGGCCCCTGGACGGAGCGGCTGAAGCAGGCCTTGGCTTTCCCCATGTATGGCGCCGCCATCTGGCTGGTCTGGGTGCTGGCCCAGCAAAGCGGCGCCCAAGGTGTGTTGGCGGCTCTGGCAGCCATGCTGCTCTTGGCGCTGGGCGCCTGGCTCTTCGAGGCCACGCGCGGCTTGAAGGTCGGCGGCCGCCTGGTCGGCACCACCGCGGTGGTCCTGCTCCTCTTGGCCTCGGTCTTCGCTTTGCCGCGCCTCTTGCCGCCGGCAGCCACGGGGCCAGCGCTTGCCGCCTCAAGCGACGACCTGGTCCCCAGCGAGCCCTACAACTCGGAGCGGCTGGCAGCACTGAGAGCCGAAGGCCGGCCGGTCTTCGTCAACTTCACCGCCGCCTGGTGCATCACCTGTCTGGTGAACGAGGAGATCGCCTTCAACGACGAGGAGGTCGCCGCCGCCTTCATCGCCGGCGAGGTCGCCTACCTGAAGGGCGACTGGACCAACCGCGACCCGGTTATCACCGCGGCACTAGCCGAACACGGACGCTCCGGCGTACCGCTCTACCTCCTCTACCCGAGCGACGGCGGCCCACCGGAAGTCCTGCCGCAAATTCTGACGGTGGGCGGGCTCCTGCAGTCCTTGGCCTCGGCAAGCGAGGCGAACAGTACGCAGCAAGCCTTGGCGAGCGAACCCCAGTAGGCGCTCAGCCGTCACTCACACCGCTGGTAGGACAAAGCAAATCCGCTCTCCACGCGGATCATCCCGCCTCCCTCTTCGGGCATGAGCAGCAAGCGGTCGGTCCAAGTCGTCCCCTCGCCTGTGCACTCTGAATCGTAGAGGACAGCCCCCTCCATGCCGCGCACCGGCTCCGGGTTCGTCAATGTGCAGCGCGTCTCGTAGAAGGTGATCTTATCGCCTTCGATCGTGACCCGCCCCTCCAGGGCTCTGCCGGAGCAATCGATGAAGTTGTACTCCCCGTCCGCCACCTGCGCGATTGCGGCGCTTGCAGAGAAAAGCAGAGCTGTCATTACCCCTAAGGCGCTGGATCTCATTGCTCTCTCCCCTTCCAAAACTCTTCTAGGAAACGTGCAGACACGGCTGACAAGCTATTGAGCAGCATTGGATTTACCGCTCGAGTCACTGTGAACGCAAGCGACAGGCAAAGGGTCCAGGATGGACGTTCCGGCATGCCGCTCTATCTTCACTCACCAGGCGATGGTGACTCGCAAAGTCATCTGCCGCAATATCTCGCACGCGCCGGGCTCACAGTTTGGAGCCTAGGCGGGGGCCTGTCAGTGACCGAGCACGAACCGGAGACCCAGATTATGCCGAGACTTGCCGTCCTTGCATCCGCGGCGATCTTCTTCGCCTCTTTCGCGGTGGCGGAGGCCAAACCGACGATCAATCAGCCCGCGCCCGACTTCAGTGGCACAACGGCCTCCGGCGAAACCCTTAACCTCGACGATCTCGAGGGCCAGACCGTGGTGCTGGAGTGGACCAACCATCAATGCCCCTTCGTCTCCAAGCACTATGGCGCCGGCAACATGCAGGCCTTGCAGCAGGAGATGACGGAGCAAGGGATCGTCTGGCTCCAGGTGATCTCCTCGGCGCCGGGCCGGCAGGGCTTTGTGGAGGGTCCCGAGGCGCTGGCCTTGAACGAGGCGCGCGACGCCCTGCCGAGCGATATCGTGCTGGACCCGGAAGGAACCATCGGCCGTGCCTACGCCGCACGCACCACGCCGCACATGTACATCATCGATCCCGAAGGCACGCTGGTTTACATGGGCGGCATCGATTCCATCGCATCGGCCAATCCGGCGGACATCTCCGAGGCCACCAACTATGTACGCGAGGCCATGGCCGCTTTGGCGGCCGGCGAATCCGTGCCCAACTCAGTCACGCGCGCTTACGGCTGCACGATAAAGTACGCGCCGGGGTCTTGAGGGCCGCCGGGTGGCGGCGAGCAGCACTCAGCGATAGACCAGGGTGCCGTCCTCCAGGTCGGCAGCCGGGATCTCCTCCTTCTCGTAGCTATAGTCCTGCGTGAAGATCCAGGGCGCGCGGTCGCCTTGCTTGGGAAAGCTGTCGATGCTGCGCGTGATATAGCCAGGATTGAAGTTGTCGGCTTCGATCAAGAGGCGCTTGGGCATGTCTCGATCCTCGGCGCGCAGTTCCGGCGTGACCACGTCTGCACCCGTCTCGGCCATGTGGTTCAGCAGCCGGCACACGAAGTCGGAGACCAGATCGGCACGTAAGGTCCAGCTGCCACGAAGATAGCCGAAGACCCAGGCAAGATTGGGGATGCCGGAGAAGAGGATGCCGCGGTGTGCCCAGCAGCTCGAAAAATCCACCGGCACGCCGTCCAGCGCGAAGGAGATGTCGCCGAGAACGCTGAGGTTGAGGCCGGTGGCGCTGATAATGATGTCGGCCTCCAGGTGATCGCCTGACTTCAATTGAATGCCGGTCTTAGTGAAAGTCTCGATGTGATCGGTGACCATTGAGACCCTGCCGGCGCGAATGCACTTGTAGAGATCGCCGTCGGGAACCACGGCAATGCGCTGCTGCCAGGGCCGGTAGTGTGGCGTAAAGTGCGGGTCCAGCTCGAAGTCTTCGCCAAGATAGGCTTGCGCCGCCGCCAGCAAATCCCGGCGGAGGCTATCGGGATCCTCGAAGGAGAGCCGCGTGACCCGCTGGCTCTCGAGCAGAGAACTGCGCCGCATGATTTCATGAAACCAGGCGTCGGGAAGCTCGAGAGGCTTGAGCAGCTTCGCCAAATCCGGCTCGCTTGGCTTCGGCGCGAAGAAGGTTGGCGAGCGCTGCAGCATGGTGACATGCTGGCAGTCCTCCGCGATCGCCGGGATCAGGGTGGCCGCGGTGGCGCCGGAGCCGATCACGATCGCCCGCTTGTCCTTGTAGTCCAGTGTCTCCGGCCAGTTCTGCGGATGGATCAGCTTTCCCTCGAAGCGCGCCTGCCCCGGGAAGTCCGGCATGAAGCCTTTGCTGTGCCGGTAGTATCCCTGACACATCCACAGAAAATTGCAGGTCAGGGCGTGCTCCTCACCGGTCTCGCCATCGGCAATCCGTAAGGTCCAGTGCTTGTTCTCGCTGTCCCAGTCAGCTGACAGAACCTGCTGGCGGAAACGGATATGGCGGCCGATATCCTGTTCCTCGATCGCCTCGTTCAGATAGTCGAGAATCTCCCCGGCGGACGCGAAAGGCACACCGGTCCAGGGCTTCCAACTGAAGCCGAAGGTGTAGAGGTCGCTGTCCGAGCGGGCGCCCGGATACCTGTGCAGCAACCAGGTACCGCCGAAACTCTCGGCCTTTTCCAGGAGGGTAAAGCTTTTGCCCGGGCAGTCCTTCTGCAGATGGTAGGCAGCGTCGATCCCGGAAATCCCCGCGCCGACAATGACGATATCGAAATGGTCACTCTTACGCGGATCGCCCATGGGACCTCTTTGCCTAGCCGTTGTTGCCCTCCTCTCCCTTGTGCCAGCCGGGCCTTTCGAAGCCAAGGTGTATGGGTCTGGGTTGCATGAAGGTTAGAGCCGAGACTCCCCCTTTCCATTCCCTCCACTGACCGTGCCGTCGGCGAAGGCGCCGATGCTATGGACCCTTCCGTCGTATGTTGACCGTCAACTCTGATTGCGTCGAAGGCGCTTCTCGACCTGGCGCTTTTCCCATCCCGCGCCGAAGAGGGAAAACCACTCAAAGACGGACAGCCCGTGCGCAGCCACCCCCAGGCCCCAGCCCAAGGCCGGCCAGATGTACCAAGGATAGTCGGTCTTGTAGAAGAAGGTCGATACGACCATCGCCGTGATCGAGATCAGATAGATGATAAGATGGCTGTAGAAGCCTTTGATATCCCTCACATATTCAAGAACGTCGCGTTCCTCGTCGGATACCTCTCTCTGCTTGTACATGCTCGTCTCCCTCGCAAGCGTGGCGATGTCCATTTCGAACACGGCTGCCAATGCACCGAGGGAGTCCAGGCTGGCGTTTCCGCCGCGCTCGATCCGCTGGATCGTGCGCACGCTGAGGCCGGAGATTTCCGAAAGAGTCTCCTGCGACCAGCCCTTCTCAAGGCGAAGCTTGCGTACCAGCATCTGCTCTTCCTCTCGAGTGCATCGGCTTTGCGTCGACGAGCATGAGGAACGAAGGCGCGGACCGCCATGTCAGCGCCCCGACAGCGACCCGTCAAGGGGCCGACAGACCGCCGCCACCGGCAAGAGTCCAACCGGACGGTCTGCTATGCCGCAATAGGCCTTGCGGCATTCGGCGGGGCAGCCTCTTTTTCCCGCCATGCTGCGTGACGAAAGCCTCGGCTACCTCTTGGGCTTCCTCGGGGTCTTGGCCTTTAGCCTGACCTTGCCGGCCACGCGGATCGCGGTGGCGGTTATGCACCCCGCCGTCGTGGGTCTGGGGCGCGCCATCCTGGCGGCGGCGGTGGCCGGGGTCATTCTGCTGCTGGTACGCCCGGCCTTGCCGCGCGGGCGGGAGTGGCTGAGCCTCGCGGTGGTGGCCGGCGGCGTGGTCTTCGGCTTTCCCTTCTTGAGCGCCTGGGCCATGCAGCACCTGCCCTCGGCGCACGGCGCCATCGTCCTGGCCCTGCTGCCTCTCGCCACCGCGCTCTTCGGCGCGCTGCGGGCGGGAGAGCGACCCTCGCTTGGCTTCTGGCTGGTCTCGCTGCTCGGCAGCGGCCTCGTGATCGCTTTCGCCGTGCAGAGCGGTGCCACCGGATTGCATCTGGCGGATCTGGCACTCATCGGCGCGGTGCTCGCCGCCGGCCTCGGCTATGCCGAAGGCGCGCGCTTGGCACGGCGGCTGGGCGGCTGGCAGGTGATCTCCTGGGCCCTGGTGCTCTCCCTGCCCTTCCTGCTGCCGCCGGTGCTGCTCACCATGGACGAGGTTCCCTGGGAGAGCTTGAGCAGCGAGGTCTGGATCTCGTTCCTCTACGTGGCGCTGATCAGCCAGTACTTCGCCTTCTTCGCCTGGTACAAGGGCCTGGCGCTGGGCGGTGTCGCCAAGGTGGGACAGCTGCAGCTCTTGCAGACCTTCTTCACGCTGGGTTTTTCCTGGCTGCTGCTGAGCGAGCCGATCGACCTGCCGACCAAGCTCTTCGCCGTGGCCGTCTTCCTCTGCGTGGCCTGGAGCAAGCGGATGCCGGTCGTCCGGCTCTGAGCTAGCTGGCGTTCTCGGCGATCAAGTCACCTAGCTCGGGCCGCTTCCGCACTGCGCTTGCCAGCCGGGCCAGAGTGGGAAAGTCCCGGTGCAAGACCGCTTCATTCGGCTCGTGCCAGGTCATCAGCATGAAGAGATAGCAGTCGGCGGCGCCCAGCGGGCCGAGAAGGCCCGGGCCGGCGCCGTCGAGCGCGGCTTCCAGCAGGCGATAGGCTTCGACGGCATCAGCCAGGCCCTTGGCCCGCACCTTCTCTGCGTCGGCAGCGCCCGCCGTGGTGAAGCGGTCCGCGTAGTTCACCCGACGATAGGCGCCATAGAGCGTGCCGGAGAGGAAGGCCATCCACTGTAGAAAATGCGCATGCGCGGCGCTCCCCGGGGTGGGCGCCAGGCCGGCGCCGGGGTGAGCCAAGGTCAGGTGGATGCAGATCGCCGCGGATTCGAAGATCGTCTCGCCGTTCGGCAAGGTCAGCGCCGGCACCATGGCGGTGGGACAGAGCTTGCGGTAGTCGTCGGAACGGGCGGCCTCACGGCTGACCGGCACCAGCTCGTAGGGCTGCTTCATCTGGATCAGCAGCAATTCCGGCGCAAAGGACCCCGTGCCGGCCCGTCCATAGAGACGATAGGCGGTCATGGCGCGCCGCCTAGCTCCAACCGGTGAAGATCGAGGGACTGACGGAGACCAGCAAGGCCTCGCCGTTGTTGTAGGCTCTGCCGATCTGGGTCGCAGGGGTGCCGCCCGCCAAGGCCCTGAGCGGTGCCGGCGGCGAGTAGGACTGCACCGGCAAGGGCGCGCTTACCAGGAAGTAGCTGATCTTCTGATTGACCACGCCGACCGTCCTGACGGGCCCGCGCGCGCCCGGCAAGCGCAGGATCGGCGCGGTCTCCTCTCTGTTCAAGAGCTTTTGGGCGAGTGCCTGGCGGGTGAGCTTGCTGCGATGCAGGTCGACCACCATGGCGTCATTGACGCGGAAGGTCAGGCCGATCTCGCGCGAGGCATTGAAATCGCCGGTTCGCAGGCGCGGCGCGAAGAGCTTGCCCACCAGGGGGATGTCTCGAAGGATGCCGATCCGGTCTTCGTCGCGCTTCACCACCCGCGACTTGAAGTCGGCATACCAGGCGGCGTTGTCCCCCAACACCAGGAGTGAGGTGAGGCCGAAGCGCCTATTGCCTTCGCCCACGAAGAGCATCTGGCTTTGGCGGCCGACACTGCCGGGTGGCGGCTCGCTGGGGCGACTGCTGCCGGAGCCCGAGCGGAAGTCGAAGGCCATGGCGCTGGCCGGCAAGACGCTTGCCGCCAAGCCCAGGAACGTTCGGCGTGGCATGGTCATGGGATCTGTTCCCTTCCGAAGAGTGCGGTCCATGTCTCGGTTCGGACTCGAGACTCTATAGGCAATTTTGGCACGAAAGGCGCGACTTCAACGAAGGATTGGCAAAGCTGGCCCGCTATCTGCGCCTCTCTCACCTCTGGACAGCCGACTCGGCGGCCAGGCGCTCGATCTCGGCCATCACCTCGGCGCAGGAAAGGACGTCGCAAGAGGTCTGGCTCATGTCGAAGAGGTTCGAGTCGTGCGCATTGATCGAGCGGTCGCCGACACAATCATGCGCCACGATGGGGCGATAGTTGTAGGCGCAGGCGTCGACGACGGTGGCCCTCACACATCCGCTGGTGACGCAGCCCGCGATTACCAAGGTGTCGACCCGGTGGTAGGTCAGCCATTTGTTCAGGCCGGTCGCGTGAAACGATGAGGCGTCGAGCTTGTCGACGAGGTACTCGCCGGGCCTGGGCGCGAGCTCAGGCACGACCTGGCTCAAGGGATTGTCGCGCGTGAGCTGCTTCAGCTGCGGGATCTTCTCGGCAAAGATTCCCGCGTCGCTTCCGTCATCGGCATAGATGATGCGGGTAAAGGCGATCGGGAGCGCATGTCGGCGGGCGCAGTCCAGCAGCACCTTGGTTTGCTTGATAGCGGCGTCGATGTTGCCGCCGCCCAGAACGCCCGGATCGGTAAAGCCCTTGACGAAATCGACGATGAGCAGAGCCGCCTTCTCGCCGAAGCCCAGTCTTTGGCCGAACCCTTGGCGCTGGTAAAGGCCGCCCTCGTCGTGAGTGCTGTCGGCGATCGTCTCGTTGGGCATCTTTCCTGCGCCGTTACCATGAAGAGCCATTGGCGAGGCAATCCGTGGCTCGCCCTGAGCAAACTGTGACTCGAACGGCATCCTGCCGCAAGGAACCCGCGTCCCTCGTCGCTGGCGAAGACATCCTCATGCACGAAGCACAGCGCGCCCGTGGCATCACTCGGCAGGCCCCGGATGGTGGCATGCGAGAAAATGCCCGGGCGACACCTCGCTGTAGTCGGGTGCCTCCCGCACGCAAAGCTCGCTGCGCCTTTGGCAACGGCTGGAGAAGACGCAACCTTGCGGCGGATTGGCCGGGCTCGGGATGTCGCCTTTCAGGATGATGCGTTGGCGCGCCTCTTCGATGTCCGGGTCCGGCAACGGTACGGCCGAGATCAGCGCCTGGGTGTAGGGGTGGAGCGGCCGGCCGTGGATGGTCGCCTCGTCGGCCAGCTCCATGATCTTGCCCAGGTACATGACGGCGACGCGGTCGCTGATATGGCTGACCATGGAGAGGTCGTGGGCGATGAAGAGATAGGCCAAGCCCAAGCGCCCCTGCAGTTCCTCCAGAAGGTTGACGATCTGCGCCTGGATCGAGACGTCGAGCGACGCGATGGCCTCGTCGCAGACGATCACCTCCGGATCCAGGGATAGGGCCCTCGCGATCCCTACCCTCTGCCGCTGGCCGCCCGAGAACTCATGCGGAAAGCGACTGGCGTGCACCGGGTTCAGGCCGACCAGATCCAAGAGCTCGGCCACCCGAGCGCGGACCGCGGCCTTGCTCATGCCGCCGCGCACCTCCAGCGGCTCGCCGACGATGTCGCCCACCCGCATACGCGGGTTCAGCGCCGCATAGGGGTCCTGGAAGACCATCTGCACGCGTCTTCGGGTCTGCTTCAGCGCCTCGCCCTTGAGGGCGAGGAAGTCTTCGCCCTGCAAGAGGACCGAACCGGCGGTGGGTGGCTGCAGGCCGACCAGGCTGCGGCCCACCGTCGTCTTGCCGCTGCCGCTCTCGCCGACCAGGCCCAGGGTCTCGCCCTTGGCGATGGAGAAGCTGACGCCGTCGACGGCCTTGATCTCACCCACCTGGCGGGCGAGCACGACCCCCCGGGTGATCGGAAAGTGGACCTTGAGATCGCGCACTTCGAGAAGCGCCTTGGCCGGCTGCATGATCTCATTGCCTCTCGACGACGTCTTGCCAATGCCAGCAGCGGACCCGCGCGCTCCCGTCGGGGCCGCCGAAGGGCGGCATCTCGGCCCGGCAGCGCGCGTCGGCGTGAGCGCAACGCGGCGCGAAGGGGCAGCCCGGACCCAGACGGCTCAAGTCCGGCGGCTTGCCCGGAATCGAGGTCAGGCTGCCGCCCGAGGAGCGATCCATGCGCGGCACCGATCCCAAGAGGCCGAGCGTGTAGGGGTGAAGCGGGTGCTTGTAGATGTCTTTCACCGAGCCGCGCTCGATGAGATAGCCGGCATACATGACGTTCACCCGCTGCGCCAGGCCGGCCACGATGCCCAGATCGTGCGTGATCCAGATGACGGTCAGGTTCAAGTCGCGCCGCAGGTCTTTGATCAGCTCGATGATCTGCGCCTGAATGGTGACGTCCAAAGCGGTCGTCGGCTCGTCGGCGATCAAGAGCTTGGGGTGACAGGCCAGCGCCATGGCGATCATGACCCGCTGACGCATGCCGCCCGAAAGCTCGTGCGGATAGCTGCCGAGCCGCAGGTGTGGGTCGGGAATGCCGACCAGGTCCAGCAGTTCGGCCGAGCGCCGCCTGGCTGCCGCGCCGCCGAGCCTCAGATGCGCGCGCAAGGTCTCGGCCAGTTGAAAGCCGACGGTGAAGACCGGGTTCAGCGAGGAGATGGGGTCCTGAAAGACCATGGCGATCTGCTTGCCCCTGACCGCGCGCATCTCCTCGTCTTCCAGGCCCAAAAGGTCGCGCCCCTCAAAGAGCACGCGTCCGGCGGTAACGCGGCCGGGCGGCGAAGGCAGAAGGCGCATGACGGAGAGCGCATGCACGCTCTTGCCCGACCCGCTTTCGCCGACGATCCCCAGGACCTCGCCCTCTTCCAGTGCGTAGGAGATGCCGTTGACGGCTCGCACCTGCCCTTCCTCCGTCTCGAAGCAGGTGGTCAGGCCCTCGATTTCAAGCAGTGCCGCCATGTCTCTTCGCCCCGGATCCGACGATCGATCGACCTTCGCCAATGAAGGGCGATGCTAGTCAGCGCCAGATAGCTTTTCAAAAAGTATCTTTCGTCTAACATACCTCTTGACCCTCCTTTCGGGCCTACGATAGCCTTTTTTGTCAAATGCCGGACCAAGGCAAAGAGGGAGGAATGCGGCCATGACCACGCGAGGCTTTGCTCTTAAGGGGATGGCGGCAGCCCTAGCCGTCGCCGGCGGCCTTTCAATCGGACTTGCCGGGCCAGCAGGCGCGGAGGAAGTCTGCCCGGTGCGCGGCGGCACCTTCACCATTCCCTTCGCCGTCGAGCCCTCCGACCTGACGCCCGGCAAGAATGCGCAGTATCCGCCCAGCCTGATCTTCGATCAGATCTACGACACGCTTCTGGTGCTGGATGCCGACGGCAATCTGCTGCCGGGCCTCGCCACCGGCTATCAGGTGGCGGACGACGACCGCTCGATCACCTTCGACCTCCGCCCCGGCGTCATGTTCCATCACGGCCGCGAGTTCGAGGCCAAGGACGTGGTCTTCACCTTCGAGCGCCTGCTGGATCCCGACTTCGCCTCGCCTTGGGCCAAGCAGCTCTCCTCCATCGAGTCCTTGGAGGCGCTGGACAAGCACAAGGTGCGCATGAACCTGAAAGAGCCCTTCGCGCCGATCCTCAGCATCGTCGCGACGCCCTGGTACACGGCGATCGTGCCCTATGACTTCGCGCCGCAGAACAATCTGAACGAGAAGGCCTCGGGCACCGGACCCTTCATGCTGGTCGAGTACGCGCCGGACGACCACATAACCTTGAAGGCCAATCCCGACTATTGGGAAGAGGGCTATCCCTGCATCGACGGGGTTCAGTTCAACATCATCCCCGATCCACAGGCCCAGATCTCAGCCTTCAGGCAGGGCAATGCCGACATCGTGGTGCTGGCCGACCCCAAGTTCATCCCCATCCTGCAGCGCGAAGAGGGTGTGCGCTTCATCGAGCCGGCGGGTGCGGTGAACGAGTCCGGCCTCGGCATCAACACCGCGGAGGGGCCCACTGCCGACGTCCGCGTGCGCCGGGCGCTCAGCCTCGGCACCGACCGCCAGGCGATGATCGACACCGTGCTCTTCGGTCAAGGCGAGGTCGGCACCAAAATCTCTTGCGGCAAGGTCCCCTACGGCTGGTGCGCCGACAAGGACGAGCCCCTGCCCTACCACGCCTACGACCCGGAAGAAGCCCGCAGGCTCTTGGCCGAAGCCGGCTACCCCGACGGCTTGGATCTCACCATCCAGGTGAGCCTTCCCTTGGACATCCAGACTGCCGAGATCCTGGCCGAGCAGTGGGAGAAGATCGGCGTCAACCTCACCGTCGAGCAGATCGCCGACTTCAACCAGCAGCTGGACAACTACATCAACGTGAACCACCAGCTGTCGATCGTCTCGCTGGTCTGGCAGCCGGACCCGCATTCAGACGTCTACCAGATCTACTACTCCACCTCGCCGATCAATCTCGGCAAGTTCGTCGATGCGGAGCTGGATGCGCTATTGGACGCCGGCAAGGTGGAGTTGGACGTCGAGAAGCGGATCGAGATCTACAAGGACGTGCAGCGGCTGGTGGCCGATCAGGTCTACATGCTCTATCCCTTCACCAAGCCCACCAACTGGCAGTTCGTGCGCGACTACGTGAAGGGCTACGAGGCCATGCCCAGCGGCACCTACCGCGACCTGCGCTACCTCTATCTCGACAAGCAAGACTAGTGCCGACTTTCACGGAGAGTTGGCACAGAATGCTTGGATGTCGTGGCCGATTCACGCAGGAACAGCTGATTCGTCACGAATCAGCTGTTCCTGCGATCGGGCACTAGCGTCAGTAAAGGAGCATGGGCCGCTATCTGCTGCGTCGGATTCTGCTGCTGATACCGGTCGTGCTGGGCGTCACCTTTCTGACCTTCTCGCTGATCCGCTTCGTGCCGGGCGACATCGTCACCTCCATGATGGGCGTGACCGCGGCCAACGACGACGAACTGCGCGCCAAGATCCTGCACGAGCTGGGCCTCGACCGGCCGCTGCTGGAGCAGTACGTCTGGTGGCTCGGCCGCATCGGCCAGGGTGACTTCGGGCATTCCTTCATCCACGGCGGGCCGGTGATCGATCAGATCCTGCGCCGCCTGCCGATCACCATTCAGCTGGCCAGCATGTCGATGGCGATCGCCATCCTGATCGGTGTGCCGCTAGGCGTCTTGAGCGCGGTCAGGCGCGGCACCAAGGCCGACTTCCTGGCCCGCGTGGTGGCGCTCTTCGGCATCTCCATGCCCAGCTTCTTCACCGGCACGCTGATCGTGGTCCTGGGCGCGATCTATTTTCCCGGCATCTCCACCTTGGGATACGTCCCCTTCTTCGAAGATCCCCTGGAGAGCCTGGAGCGGATGATCTGGCCGGCGCTCAGCCTTGGCATCGGCATCGGCGCCATCATCCTGCGCTACACCCGCTCCAGCGTGCTGGAGGTGCTGGGCGAGGACTATGTGCGCACCGCTCGCTCCAAGGGCCTGGCGGAATCGAGGGTGATCTACATCCATGCCCTCAAGAGCGCGCTCATCCCGGTGATTACCGCGATCGGCATCTGGACCGCCTTCCTGGTCAGCGGCACCGTGGTGCTGGAAGAGGTTTTCGCCATCCCGGGCCTGGGCCGCCTGGTCTTGAGCGCGATCGAGAATCGCGACTATCCGATCATCCAAGGCACCGTCTTGTTCCTGTCGCTTGGCGTCGCCCTGGTGATGTTGCTGAGCGACCTCCTGGTCGCCGCGGTCGACCCGCGAGTGAAGCTCACCTGATGGCTCGGCAGGCAGACGCGACCGTAGATGAGTCGGCAGCGGCGGCCGAGCTGCCGCCGAAGATCTCGGATGCCAAGCGCTTCCTGCGGCACCTGCGGCGCGACGCGGCGACCTTGATCGGCCTGGCGATCGTGAGCCTGCTGGTCCTGACCGCCCTCTTCGCGCCCCAGATCGCACCCTACGGCGCCAACGAGAACACCGGCCAGATCCTGGCGCCACCCAGCCTGGAGTACCTCTTCGGCACCAACATCCAGGGTCGCGACCTCTTCAGCCGGGTGGTCCTCGGCAGCCGCAATTCGCTGGGCGTGGCCCTGCCCTCGGTCCTGCTGGCTTTGTCGGTGGGCCTGCCCATCGGCCTCTTGGCCGGGTTCATCGGCGGCTGGTTCGACAGCATCGTCGTGCGCGTCTTCGACATCATGTTCGCCATGCCGACCATCCTCTTCGCGATCGCCTTGGTCGCCTATCTGGGCCCCAGCCTGCGCAACCTCATTCTGACGATCGCCGTGCTCTATGCGCCCAGAGTGGCCATGGTCGCGCGTGGGCCGACCCTTTCTCTGCGCAGCCGCGAATTCGTGCTGGCGGCCAAGATGTACGGTGCCGGAACGGGACGCATCCTGCGCCGCCACCTGCTGCCCAACGTCATGGCGCCGGTGCTGGTCGAGGGCTCTTTGCTGCTGTCCACAGCGCTCCTGACCGAGGCGGCGCTCAGCTTCCTCGGCCTCGGCGTGCAGCCGCCCAATCCCAGCTGGGGTGCGGATTTGGGACGCGGCCGCCAGTTCATGGAGCTGGGGATCCACCAGGTATTGTTTCCCGGCATGATGATCATGCTGGCCGTCCTTGGCTTCAATCTGCTGGGCGACGGGCTGAGAGACTTCTTCGACCCGCGTATCCGCAAGCTCCGCTAGGCAAGGAGACCCCTATGGAACCCCTCAAAGTCGCAGCCATCCAAGCGGTTTCCCGAGCCAAGAGCTGGGAGGAGAAGTGGCAGGGCGCCGACGTCGGCCACGCCCTGGAACTGATGCGCGCCGCGGCCGAGCAAGGCGCCCAATTGGCCTGCTTTCCGGAACTCTATCCGCTGGTCGGCGAGGTCGCGATCTGCAAGGAGGCCAAGGCGCTGGGGATCTATGTCATCGCCGGCCTGGTGCAGGGAACCCCGGACAGCTGGCAGAACACCAGCACCCTGATCTCGCCGGAGGGGCGGCTGATCGGCCGCCAGACCAAAAACTACCCGACTGCGGGCGAACGCGATCAGGGTGTCGTGCCCGGCGACGAGTTCCAGGTCTTCGACACCCCGGTGGGTCGCATGGGTATCGTGATCTGCGCCGACTTCGCCTTCTTCAAGGATGGTGTTGAGACCTGCAGGCGCGAAGGCGCCGACATCCTCTTCAATCCGGCACTCTGGTTCGCCCTGTCGGAGGCCTTCCCCCACACCGTGGTCGGTCGCCATATGGAGTATTCGCTGCCCATCGTCGGGGTGAACTTGGGCCGCAGCGAGGAGACGCTGCGAGACTTTCCCTTCCCGCCGGCCGGCGGCTACTCCACGGTCTGCGTGCCGCCTCCGGTCACCGACATGGACGAGCTGTGGGACTGGTTCCGCAACAAGCCCGGCCACATCGACTCGACCGAGGGCTTCATTCAAACCCTGGGCACCGGGGAGGAGATCCTGCTGGTCGAGATCGACATCGAGGCCGTGCGCGGCTTTCCGGGCTACTTTTCGACGAGGACGCCTGTGGAGGAATGAGGGATGGACCGCCTGTTGATTTGACCCCACCAAGGCTAAGTACAAGTTTCAGTAATTCCCGCTCGCAGAGATCGTCGTTCCAAAACTACTTTGGCAATCCATTCGACCGGGCGTCATTGCGAGCGAAGCGCCGCAATCCAGATCGTAACAGCCAGAAGACTCGACAATGGATTGCTTCGTCACTACCGCTTCTCGCAATGACGGGGCGTGGGTGAGTACACGATCCTACTGAAGCACAAACGTAAAAGCGCCGCTATCTTTCATTCACGACGATGAGGCGGCTGAGGAGACCGCCCAGCGCCGCGCGCTCTTTCCCGCCCAAGTCGGCAATGAGAGCACGTTCGGCCTCGGCGTGCGCCTCCATCGCCCGGTCGGCGAGTGCCTTGCCGTCCTCGGTCAGGCGCACGTGGACCTCACGGCGATCGCGTGTCGAATTGGTGCGCGTGACATAGCCCTCGCGCTCCAACCGCGCCAGCAGGTTGGACGTCCCGCCGGAGCTGAGGAGAAGGCTTTGCGTCAGCTCGCTGGGTGTCATCTCGAAGGGCGCGCCGTTGACCCTGAGCGTGGCCAGGACGGCATAGGCCGGGTACTTGAGGCCAAAAGGCCTCAAGGCCGCGTCGACTTCCCGCAAGATCACCCCCTGCAGGCGCAGGATGCGGCCGACCACGGCCTTGCCGCTGCAATCGATGTCGGGACGCTCGCGGCGCCAGCGATGCATGCCGTCGCCGACGATATCCTCCCTTGCCGCCTCGTCGCGGCCGGAGACCGGACTGAGGTGACGAGGCCGCTTGGCGGCTGTTTTCGCTGCTGTTGTCATGCGCGTTCTTGCGTGAAAAGTGTTAGAGATGACGGGTGATTCCTTGCTAGACCAGCTGCACGGCGAGCGCAATCCAACCGATATGTCTTTGTTGAAAGCTATTTTCCCGAAAGATACTATTGCGCTCTCGCAAGGGCAAGAAACGGCCCGGTCCGCCCTTGCGCGACGCCTGAGGGATCGAGGGGAGACAGTCCAGTGCCAATGACCTCCAAGGGCTTTCCGGTCCAGCTGACCTTCGATCTGGATGCCGAAACCATGTGGACCAGCCGGGACCCCAAGAACGCCCAGCGGCCCATCGTCATGTCGCAAGGCGCCTATGGCTGGAAAGTCGGCCTGGGGCGCGTATTGAGCTTGCTGGCGCGCTACGGCATCAAGGCGACCTTCTTCGTGCCCGGGTTGGTGATCCAGGAGCGGCCGGCCGCGGTCGAGAGCATTCTGGACGGCGGCCACGAAATCGCCCACCACAGCTGGTCGCACGCCTGGATCGTCGGCCTGAGCGAGGCCGAGGAGCGCGAGGAGATGGCGAAGGGCTTCGACATAATCAAGCGGGTCACCGGGCGCCGGCCGGCCGGCTACCCGCTCGCCTGCCGCAGAGTTCAGCCCCATCACCATGAGCCTTCTGCTGGAGTACGGCTTCAGCTACTCCTCGAACTACTTCGACGACGATTCTCCCTATCTCCACCTGGTCGAGGGCGAGCAGACCGATCTGGTCGAGTTTCCCTTTCACTGGGTGCTCGACGACGCCCCCTTCTTCAACTACTCCATCACCCTGCCCGGGCGCACCATGCAGTCCCCTTCCGCCGTGCTGGAGGCCTGGAAGCTGGAATTCGACTGCCTCTATGCCGAGGATCGGGCCTTCACGCTGGCCTTGCATCCGCAGATCATCGGCCGCCCTTCGCGCCTGGCGGCCCTGGAGGGGCTGATCCGGCATATCCGAGCCCATGACCAGGTCTGGTTCGGTCGCTGCGACGAGGTCGCCGAGGATCTGCGACCACGCTTGAAGCGCCCCATGATCCAAGCGGCGCAATGACGGCTTGGCTAGCAGGCCGAAAGGTCCTGGTGACGGGCGCGGCCAGCGGCATCGGTCGAGCGATCGCCGAGAGAGTGCTGGCGTCGGGCGGCCATCTGGCCGCGATCGATCGCGACGCAGAGGGCTTGGCGGCGCTGAAAGAGCGGGCCGGCACCGTCCTGCCGCTGCACTGTCAGGCGCTCGACGTGGCCGACCAGCCGGCGGTCGGTGCCGCCGTCGAGACGCTGGGATCAGCACTCTCTGGCTTGGATCTGGTGGTCAACAGCGCCGGCATCGACCTCTACGAGGACTTCGAGGTTATGACGGGTGATGCCTGGCAGCAGGTCATGGACGTGAACCTGACCGGGCCCATCACCATCTGCCAGGCCGCCGTCCCGCTGCTGAAGCGGTCCAACGGCGGGGCCATCGTCAACATCGCCTCCGGCGCGGGCTTGCTGCCGATCCCCAAGCGCGTCGCCTACTGCGCATCCAAGGCCGGGCTGATCATGGCCACCAAGGCCATGGCCATCGACCTGGCGCAGCACGGCATCAGGGCCAACGCCGTCTGTCCCGGCGCCGTCGACACCGACCTCTTTCGCAGCACCTTGGGAGAGGAGCTCACGAGGGAGAGGGTGAAGGCCCGCTATGCCTTGGGCCGCATCGCGTCTGCCGAGGAGATCGTCGGCGCCGTGCTCTTCCTCGGCAGCGACGAGGCCTCCTTCATCACCGGGACGGCCTTGGCCGTCGACGGCGGCCGGAGTTTCCACTGAGATGACCAGCTTCACCTCCCCACTGGCCGGCCGACGCGCCCTGGTGACCGGCGCTGCCGGCGGTATCGGCCGGGCAACAGCCCTGCATCTGGCAGAGCTGGGCGCCGACATCGCAGCGATGGACCTCGATGCGGAGGGTCTGGGCAGCCTTGAAGGCTGCTTGCTAGAGATGGGCCGGCAGCACTTCCTCGAGGCTGGCGACTGCCGCTCGTCGGAGGGGCTCTCCGCTTTCGTATCGGGCGCGGAGGCGCAGCTGGGCGCAATGGATATCCTGGTGAACAATGTCGGGCAGAGCGCGCGGGCCAAGGCCGGCCCCTTTCTCGAGAGCGAAGAAGACACCTGGCGCTTTGTGGTCGATATCTCGCTGATGACGGCGCTCAAGGCGACCCGGCTGCTGGCACCGGGCATGAAACGCCGCGGCTGGGGGCGCATCGTCACCGTCGCCTCGGATTCCGCCCTGATCGGCGATGTGGGCTTGGCCGACTACGCTGCCGCCAAGGCTGGGCTGATCGGCTTTACCCGTTCGCTGGCGCGAGAACTGGCGCCCGCGCGCATCACCGCCAACGCCATCTGCTTCGGTGCGGTCAGGACGGCCGCGCACAAGACCCTGAACCCGGACGTGGTGCAGGCCGTTAAGGACAGCATCCCCATGGGCTACATCGCCGAGCCCGAAGAGGCGGTGCAGGTCATCGGCTTTCTCTGCGGGCCGGGCGGCAGCTACATCACCGGCCAGTCGATCGCGGTCAACGGCGGGCGCTGGTTTCTATGACGCCGCCCTTCCCCGACCCGGACGACTTGGCCGGCCTATCCCTGTCACGCCTTGGCCCTCTGCTCCGCGACAAGGAGATTTCACCGGTCGATCTGATGGACGCGGTCTTCAGGCGGATCGAGAGCCTGCAGCCGGAGCTCAATGCCTTCATCACGCTCTGCCCCGATGCTGCCCTGGAAGGTGCGCGCCAGGCGGAGACGGAGATCCTGGCCGGGCGCTACCAAGGCCCGCTGCATGGCATTCCCTTCAGCGTCAAGGACCTGACCTTGACCGCCGGTGTCCGGACCACGATGGGCTCCAAGCTCTTCGAGACCCTGGTACCTGACAGCGATGCGGTCGCGGTAGAGCGCTTGAAAGCCGCCGGAGCCCTTCTCATCGGCAAGACGACCACACCGGCTTTCGGCCACAAGCCTTTGACCGAGGGGCTCCTCTTCGGCCGCACATTGAGTCCCTTCGATCCCGGCCGAACCTGCGGCGGCTCCAGCGGCGGCGCCGCGGTCGCACTGGCGAGCGGCCAAGGCCCGCTCGCTCTGGGCAGCGACGGCGGCGGCTCAATCCGCATTCCGGCCGCTTGCTGCGGCGTGGTCGGCCTGAAGGCGACCCTTGGCGTCATCCCCAACCTGCAGCCGCCGGACCTCTTCGGCGCCAACTCCTACGTCGGGCCGATGGCGCGCAGCGTCACCGATACAGCGCTTGCCTTCGAGGTGCTGGCCGGCTTTGACGCGCGCGACCCCTTCGGCCTAGGCCGCGCGCCGGAGGCCCAAAATGGCGCGCGCGACGCCCTGAAGATCGGCTGGCTTCCACGCGTCGGCAATCGCCTCGTCGACGGCGAATGCCTCGCCGCGGCGGAGGCCGCCCTCCACCATCTCGAGGATCGCGGCGCCGTCATCGAAGAGGCGCAGATCGACTTCGTCGCCTTGGAGAAGGCCTTCCTGATCATCCTTCAGTCATTGCTGTGCGCCAGGCTGGACGGCGACCTCCGCGAGCGTCCGGAGTGCTTCGAAGAGAGCCTGGCAAAGACCGTCGAGGCAGGCCGCCGCTGGACGGCCGCCGACCTGCAGCGCGCCAATGCCGAGCGTTCGCGCACCTTTTCAGCCGTGCAAGCCCTTTTCCAACGCTTCGACGTCCTGGTCAGCCCGACTCTCGCTGCACCACCGCTGCCGGCCGCGCAGGACCCGCACGCACATATCTTCATCAACGGCCAAGACGCCGGCCGGATTCGCGCTGGCTGGTATCCCTACACCTATGCCTTCAACCTAACCGGCCACCCGGCTTTGGCCGTGCCCTTCGGCAAGACTGCGACGAGCGGTCTACCCCTCTCGGTGCAGCTGGTTGGGCCCTGGCATTCCGAATCGCGACTGCTTCGGCTTGGCCAAGTGCTGGAAGAAGCCGCTGCCTCGCGGGCGGATCAAATCTCCGGCAGACCGGGATGCCGATAGGCGTGCCACAAGAAGCGCGCAGCTGCCGAGCGGTAGGGCCGCCAGGTGTCGGCTATCGCGCGAAGCGCCTTTTCGTTGGGGCGAGCCTCAAGCGCCTTCATCCTCTTAGCCGCGGTTTGCAGGGCCAGATCGCCGGCCGGCATGATGTCGGGCCGCCGCAGCGAGAAGAGCAGATAGATCTCCGCCGTCCAGCGCCCGATGCCCTGCGCCGTCGAGAGATGACCGATGGCCTCGTCGTCGGCCATCTCATGCAGATCGTAAAGCCGGATGTAGCCGGCCAGGATGTCGTCGGCAAGCGCTCTGCAGTAGTGCATCTTTGCGCGCGAGAAGCCCGCTGTCTGCAGCTCGGCGTCACTTAAGCTAAGGAAGCCCTGCGGCGTGGTGCGTGGCAGAACTTCTCTTAGTTTGCGCAGTATCGCCGCTGCCGAAGCAGTCGATACTTGTTGCGACACGATGATTCGAAGCAGGCCCGGAAAGCCCAAAGGGCCACGGCGCCGCGGCGGCAATCCGCAAGCAGCCACAGCTTGCGCGATGTCCGGGTCTCGCTCCGAAAGAATTGCCAAGGGTTCGGCAAGTGTTTGATCGATGGGTTTTCCCATGACCAACAGCAATAGCGAAGAGTCGACAGAAAAGAAAGCCCGGAACATGTATGGATTATTAAAATCGCAAATGGGTTGGCAGAAATGATGCCGTCAGAAATCGCGCGTTTTGCCCCCTCGCCCAGCGGGTTGCTCCATCTCGGCCATGCCTACGCTGCCTACTTCGCCAAGGTGGCGGCGGGAGAGAGCGGCAGCTTCCTCTTGCGGATCGAGGATCTGGATGGCGGGCGTGCCCGGCCGGCGTTCGAAGCGGCCATCTTCCGCGATCTGGCCTGGCTCGGCCTGGATTGGCCGGAGCCGGTCTTGCGCCAGTCGGATCGCTCGGACGCCTATCGTGCGGCACTGGCTCAGCTGCGGGACCAGGCCCTGCTCTATCCTTGCTTCTGCACCCGAGCGCAGATTCGCCAGGAAATCGCCGCAGCCGGACAGGCGCCGCAAGGGCCCGAGGGCCCGCTCTATCCCGGCACCTGCCGCAACCTGGCAAAGCCCGAGCGGACCGCGCGGCTGGCCGCGGGAGAGAGCCATGCCTGGCGCCTCGACGTCGGCCGCGCGTGCGCTCTTGGAAAAGGGCTCACCTGGCTGGACCGCAACCAGGGCCGCCAAGTTGCCCGACCCGAGCAACTGGGCGACGTGGTGCTGGCGCGCAAGGATCTCGGTGCCAGCTACCACCTGGCGGTGGTGGTCGACGATGCGCACCAAGAGATCAGCCTGGTCACGCGCGGCGAAGACCTCTTCCCCGCTACCCATCTGCACCGCCTGCTGCAGGCCCTCCTTGGGCTGCCGGTGCCGGAGTGGTGGCACCACCGGCTAATCACTGACGAGTCCGGCCGACGCCTGGCCAAGCGGCACGATTCGCTGAGCCTCCAGGCCTTGCGCCAAGCCGGCTGGACGGCTGAAGACGTGCGACGCGCGGTTGAGCTGCAGTCTGGTCTGCAGTCGTAGAACCGGGCGGTAGTCAATGAAGTGCCCGTCAATCTCCGACAACGCCATCGCCGGCAGTTGAGCCCGTCTCGCCGAACCTAAACGGCCGACCGCTGCAAAATGTTCCCCAGCAGATCGGCAGCCTCCCTGCCAGAAGCTCGGCCGGATGGCCTGCGTCAAAGAAGGCGAGGTCTGCCTTGTGTCCCTCTACCAGTTGTCCCGCGCAGTCGCCCATGCCCAGCGCCGCTGCGGCATTGCAGGTAATGCCCCGCAAGGCCTCCGCGGGCGTCAGTCCGTACGTGGTGACGGCAAGTCGCGCCGCGCCGAGAAGATCCAGGCCCGTGCCGTCCGGTCCCGTCTCGCAGGACACGGCCAAGCGCGCCCCGCGGACCGCATCGACTGGATGTCGGGCATGGAGCTGTCGCTGTCGCGTAGGGCAACTTCGGGAACCAATACGATCGTGGTTCCCACCGAAGCCAGGGTCTGGATCTCGATGTCGTCCGAGCAACAGAGAAATGTGGCCGCCTTGGAATAGAACGAGGCTGGCAATGTGGCACCAGCCGCGTCGGTGAAGCGATCGCAGGAGACGCGTGTCGGCAGCTTCCGCCTATAAAAGAGTTCAAGCAGGGCGCTCGCCTGATCGAGATCGAGTGCCGCGTCATCATCACAGAACGCCTCTACGGAATCG
>CAXXGD010000022.1:0-6521 GCA_963669385.2 Rhodospirillales bacterium | reverse complement strand
GACTAGGCTGAGAGCTCACGACTCGCCTGGCCTCGACCCCGCGGTGTCTCGAATGCTCGGCAAGGAGCTATCGAATTCGAGAGGCCTGGCCCCAACAGCCAAGCTGCTGAAAAGCGCCCATCCGCCGAGCGCGCGCTCTGCGTCACTCGGATCGTAAGATGCTCTCGCTTGCCGCTTTTTAGTCGTACGAAGGCGCTTGAGTTCTTTTTTCAGCTGCAAGCCGTGACAGACCGGCCCGGGTATGATATCTTCTGACATCAAACGAAAATGGTCAGGAATGCAGTACAATGGCCTTCATTCCGGGCACCCAATGGACCGGACACGCTCACCGGGACCGACCTCGTCGACACCATACTGGGCTATGGCGCCAATGACACGCTCTACGGGTTGGGCGGCGCCGACAGCCTCTTCGGCGCAGAAGGCGACGACACGCTCTACGGCGGTGACGACGACGATGCGGTGCTGGCAGGGGATACCGGACGCGACAGCCTCTTCGGAGAGGCTGGCGACGACAGCGGCCTTTACGGCGGTTCGCGGGCGGATGTGCTGGGCGGCGGCGACGGCTCGGACGCGCTTCTCTTCGGCGGGGGTGGCCGGACGATACGATCAGCGGGGACAGCGGTAACGACAGCCTGCTTTACGGCAGCGCCGGCCTGGACACGCTGTTCGGCCGGCAGCGGCGTCGACACGCACCTCGACGGCGGCGCCAATGCCGATGTGATCTACGGTGGCGAGGGTTCCGATCGTCTCCTCTATGGCGAGCGGGCTAACGACAGCATCTTCGGCGATGCCGGCAGCGACATACTTCTCAATGGCGAGCGAGGGTCCGACAAGATATACGGTGGCCTCGGGATCGATCAATTCCTCTACGGCGACGTCGGCAGCGACAGCCTGGCCGGAGGCGGCGGGGACGACCTAGTACCTCTACGGAGGGGCCGGGAACGACGTCATCTCCGGCGACAGCGGGCGCGATCTCTTCTTCTACGGCGGCGGCAAGAAGGACACGCTCTACGGCGGCAGCGGGGAGGATGCGACCTTCTACGGCGGCGGCGGTATCGACACGCTGTCGGGGGATGCCGGCGACGACCGGCAGCTGTTGGGCCGGGCTGCCGCGGACAAGCTCTATGGTGGCTTGGGCGACGACAGTCTGTTCTTCGGTGGCAACGACAACGATACCCTGAGCGGAGACGACGGCAGCGACAGCGGTCTCTACGGGGCGACGGGCAACGACAGGATCTACGGCGGCAGTGGGATCGATGCCTCGCTCTTCGGCGCCACCGGTGTGGACAGGATCTCGGGCGACGAGGGCGATGACGTCTCTCTCTTTGGTGGATCGGGCAGAGACACGCTCTTCGGCGGCGAGGGTGACGACAGCAGCGTCAGCGGCGAGGCAGGTAACGACAGCCTCTACGGTGTGAAGTGGAGATGACGCCGACTTCTACGGTGGCAATGGGCAACGACAGCCTCTCCGGCGGCAGTGGGGATGACTCCTTCTTCTTCGGTGGCAGCGGCGACGACAGCCTCTCCGGCGGCGAGGGGAATGACACCAGCTTCTCCGGTGGGTCGGGGGCCGACCGCATCGATGGCGGCGAGGGAAATGACTTCTGCTTCTTCGGTGGCAGTGGCGCCGACAGCCTCTCCGGCCGCAGTGAGACTGACGTCCGCTTCTACGGTGGCAGCGGCGCCGACAACCTCTTCGGCGGCAGTGGAGGTGACGCTGGCTTCTTCGGTGGCTGGCGGCGCCGACAACATTCTACGGCAGCGGTGGAGGTGAATCCAGCTTCTTCGGTGGCAGCGGCGACGACAGCCTCTCCGCCGGCGGTGGAAATGACATCGGCTTCTTCGGTGACGGCGGCGACGACAGCCTCTCCGGCGGCAGTGGAGGGTGACGCCTGCTACTCAGATGGTGGCAGCGGCGACGACAGCCTCGCCGGAGACAGTGGAAACGACTACTACTTCTTCGGTGGCAGCGGCGCCGACAGCCTCGCCGGTGGGCGATGGAGATGACTCCTCCTTCTACGGTGGCAGCGGCGACGACAGCCCTCTCAGGCGGCGGTGGAACTGATGTGAACTTCTACGGTGGCAGCGGCGACGACAGCCTCTCCGGAGACATCGGAATTGACAGCTACTTCTTTGGTGGCAGCGGCACCGACAACCTTTCTGGCGGCAGTGGGTTATGACGCCGCTTTCTACGGTGGCGACGGCGCCGACAGCCTCTACGGGCGGCGAGGGGAGTGACCGTGGGTTCTTCGGTGGCAGCGGCACCGACAGCCTCGCCGGCGGCAGTGGAGATGACTCCGTCTTCGTGGGGTGGTGAAGGGGACGACAGCCTCGCCGGTGACAGTGGAGGTGATAGGAGGTTCTTTGGTGGCAGCGGCGCCGACAGCCTCGCCGGTGGCAGTGGAGGTGACCTCTACTTCTATGGTGGGCAGCGGCGCCGACAGCCTCGCCGGCGGCGAAGGGGATGACTCCTTCTTCTACGGTGGCAGGCGGCGCCGACAGCCTCTCAGGCGGCAGTGGAGATGACCGCATATTCTACGGTGGCAGCGGCGCCGACAGCCTCGCCGGCGGCAGTGGGATAGACTTCTTCTTCTTCGGTGGGCAGCGGCGCCGACAGCCTCGCCGGCGGCGATGGAATCGACGGCTTCTTCTACGGTGGCAGCGGCACCGACAGCCTCTCCGGCGGCAGTGGAGATGACTCCGTCTTCTTCGGTGGCAGCGGCGCCGACAGCCTCGCCGGCGGCAGTGGGAGATGACTCCGTCTTCTTCGGTGGCAGCGGCGCCGACAGCCTCGCCGGCGGCGATGGGAATGATTCCCTCTTCTTGGGTGGTGAAGGGGACGACAGCCTCTCCGGTGACAGTGGAAACGACACCTACTTCTACGGTGGCAGCGGCGACGACAGCCTTTCTGGCGGCGAAGGGGATGACTCCTTCTTCTACGGTGGCAGCGGCAACCGACTACCTCGCCGGCGGCAGTGGAGGTGACACTGGCTTCTATGGTGACAGTGGCGCCGACAAGCTCTTCGGCGGACAGTGGGTTGGACATCCAGTTTCTCGGGGACAGCGGCGCCGACAGCCTCTCCCGGTGGCAGTGGAAACGATACCTACTTCTACGGTGGCAGCGGCGCCGACAGCCTCTTCGGCGGCGGCGGGAATGACTCCCGCTTCTTCGGTGGCAACGGCGCCGACAGCATCAATGGCCGGCGATGGGGATGACTCCTTCTTCTTCGGTGGCAGCGGCGCCGACAGCCTCGCCGGCGGCAATGGGAATGACACCAGCTTCTCCGGCGGATCGGGGCCCGACAGCATCGATGGCGGCGATGGGGATGACTACTTCTTCTTCGGTGGCAGCGGCGCCGACAGCCTCTCCGGCGGCAGTGGGGACTGACGTCCGCTTCCTTCGGCGGAAGCGGCGCCGACAGCCTCGCCGGCGGCAGTGGAGATGACATTGGCTTGGTCGGTGACAGCGGCACCGACAGCCTCTACGGCGGCGATGGGAATGACCGCGCCTTCTCCGGTGGCATGGGCGACGACTCCCTTTACGGCGGCGATGGGAATGACTCCCAATTCTACGGTGGCGACGGCGACGACAGCCTCTCCGGCGAAGATGGGAATGACTCCCGCTTCTTCGGCTACAGCGGCGACGACAGCCTCTCCGGTGGCGATGGGAATGACTCGCTCTTCTACGGTGGCAGCGGCGCCGACAGCCTCTATGGCGGCGATGGAGACGACATCGGCTTCTATGGCGGATCGGGGGCCGACAGCATCGATGGCGGCGAGGGGGGTGACCGGCTCTATGGTGACGAGGGCGACGACAGACTGACCGGCGGGTCGGGAGCCGACAGCCTTTTCGGCGGCGATGGAAGTGATCTCTACTTCTTCGGTAACGACGGTGACGACAGCCTCTACGGCGGCAACGGGATTGACACTCGCTTCTACGGGTGGCAGCGGGCGACGACAGCCTCTCCGCTGGCGACGGGGATGACACCTTCTTCTTAGGAGGCAGCGGCGCCGACGGCCTCTCCGGCGGCAGCGGAGAGGACGCCGGCTTCTTCGGTGACGGCGGTGCCGACAGCCTCTACGGCGGCGAAGGGAATGACCGCGCCTCTCTCCGGCGGCAGCGGGCGCTGACAGCCTCTTCGCCGGCGTTGGAAGTGATTTCCTCTTCTTCGGTGGCAGCGGTCGACGACAGCCTCGCCGGCGACGCTGGGAATGACGCCTTCTTCTACGGTGGCAGCGGCGACGACAGCCTCGCCGGCGGCGACGGGGATGACTTCTCCTTCTTCGGTGGCAGCGGCGACGACAGCATCGATGGCGGCGACGGGGATGACAGGCTCTATGGCGACGAGGGTGACGACACGCTGACTGGCAACTCAGGTGTAGACAGCCTCTACGGCGGCAGCGGCGCCGACCTCTTCCTGGTGGCGAGCCAGGCGGACTTCGCCGGATCTTACGACGGCGGCGCCGGTTTCCGACACGCTGGTGCTCACCTCGGCGCGTGACCATCCCGGGCGCCGGCGTCACGCTCAGTAGCATCGACTTCACCATCACCGTATGAGGTAGAGGCGCCAGCTCCTGGTCACCCTCACGCTGGCTCAGTGACCGCGTTGCTGACAAAGGCCATTTTCCATGCGAAGATCGTGCGTTGCGCTGATTGCAGTCCGACCCTCTCATCTGAATAGCTTGGGCCTCTTTCTGGCGGAACACCCCTGACATAGCAGCTCAACTGTGTTAGTCTTGGCGCCACGGCAGAAACTTGCTTTGGGGCAGTCGGATGGCATTCATTCCGGGCACGGGCGGACCGGACACGCTTTCGGGGACCAATAGCGTCGATACCATACTGGGCTACGGGGCGAACGACACGCTCTATGGTCTGGGTGGCGACGACAGCCTTTACGGGGGGCGTGGGCGACGATAGTCTCTTTGGTGGGATTGGCGATGATGCGGCGCTCGTCGGAGACACCGGACGCGACCAGCCTCTTCGGAGACGAAGGCGCGGACAGCAGCCTTTACGGCGGCTCTCGATCCGACGTGCTGGACGGCGGCGACGGGGGCGGACGCCTTCCTCTTCGGCGGAGTGGCCGACGACACGCTGACGGGCGGTAGCGGCGCTGACAGCTTCTTCTACGGCAGCGCCGGGCTGGACAGCCTGTTCGGCGGGACCGGGACCGACAGGGAACCTCGACGGCGGTGCCAATGCCGATGACATCTATGGTGGCTCGGGGATAGACCTCTTCCTCTATGGCGAGCGCGCCAACGACAGGATCTTCGGCGACGACGGCACGGACCTCTTTCTCGTTGGCGAGCGCGGCTCCGACAAGATCTACGGCGGGCTGGGGATAGACCAGTTCCTCTACGGCGATGTCGGCAGCGACAGCCTCTCCGGCGGGGCCGGTGACGACCGCAACCTCTATGGAGGGGGCCGGGAACGACACGCTCTACGGCGGCAGCGGGTCGCGACGTCTTCCTTTACGGCGAGGGCAAGCGGGACAAGCTCTTCGGCGGCATGTGGGGAGGATGCCAGTTTCTTCGGCGGCGGCGGGATCGACACGCTGGCGGGCGAGGCAGGCGACGACCATCAACTCTCTGGCCGAGCGCCGCCGCCGACAAGCTCTACGGGGGCTTGGGCGACGACAGCCTGATCTTCGGCGGCAACGACAACGACACGGTCTACGGAGGAGACGGCGACGACGCCAGCATCTTTGGTGACAGCGGCCTGGACCGCCTCTACGCCGGCAGTGGCGCGGACGTGGAGTTCTATGGGGGCGAGGGCAACGACACCCTCTTCGGCGCCAGCGGCATCGATGCGGCGCTCGCCGGTGACGCCGGCGCCGACCCGGATCTATGGCGGCGACGGCGGCGATCTCTTCCTGCGGGGCGGCAGTGGCGCCGACAGCATCTTCGGTGGCAGCGGCGCGGACAATCAGATTTACGGGGGCAGCGGGGCGGACAGCCTATTCGGCGGCGAGGACAAGGACGGATTCATCTTCGGGGACGACGGCAACGACCGCCTTTTCGGAGAAGAGGGTGACGACGTCCGGCTGTTCGGCGGCAGTGGCCCTGGACGCAGTCTACGGTGGCAGTGGTCTGGACAGCTACTTCTATGGAGGCTCGGGCGCCGACAGCCTGTTCGGCGGCAGTGGTATGGAGCGATCCTTCTTTGGAGGCGACGGCGACGACAGCCTGTCAGGGGGCGACGCCGGACGATAGCTTCTTCTACGGGGATTACGGTAACGACGCTCTTTATGGCGGCAGCGGTTCGGACTTCGGGTTTCTTGGCAGTTCCGGCGCGGACAGGCTGATCGGGCGGAAACGGGAACGACCGCTACTTCTACGGAGGAAGTGGCAGCGACAGCATCTACGCCGGCGCTGGCGTGGATACGCGCATATTCGGCGACACAGGAAGTGATTTTCTCTTTGGAGGCAGCGGGAAGGATTCGAACCTGTTTGGTGGTTCCGGAGGCGACGTTGTCGCCGGAGGCTCTGGCGATGATGGCACCTTGTTTGGCGAACTGGGAGAT
>CAXXGD010000021.1:0-73800 GCA_963669385.2 Rhodospirillales bacterium | reverse complement strand
ATCAAGCCGATGGATATGGCCCATCCCATGCACTTGGGCCTCTTGGACTATCACCAGAATCCCTGCTCGCGGCTGATCGGAGAGGAATGCGACCTCCTCCTCATGCTGGGCGGCCAGCTGGACTTTCCGCTGAACTTCGGCGAGGCGCCGCTGATCGGCGTCGACACGACGCTGATCGCCGTCAATGCCACTGCGCGCGAGCTGAGCGACATCTCCTTGGCCGAGGTCCGCGTCTGTTCGGACGTCAAGATGTTCGTCGAGGCGCTGAACCGGTCTGCCCGCGTCACACCAGCCGGCAGCGACTGGGTCGGCCGCCTGCGCCAGAAGCGGACGGAGAGCCTGGCCGGTCTGGCGGGTGCGCTTGCCTCGCCGGAATCGCCGGTCCATCCGATCCGGCTATGCCGCGACCTGCTCTCCACCTTGGGCGAAGACGATATCCTGGTCATCGACGGTGGCGACATCGCGTGCTGGTGCGAGGCGGCGCTCAACGCCTGGGCGCTTGAAGGCCGCAAGATCGGCGCCATCATCGCTCCTGGCCCCTGGGAGCAGATGGGCACAGGCCCCGCCTTTGCGACCGCAGTCAAGCTGGCACGACCGGATGCCAGGGTGGTCTTGATCACCGGCGACGGATCGCTCGGTCTCGCGCCCGGCTTGACGCCGATGGAAACGGCGATCGATCGCGATCTCGCGATCACCATCCGTCGTCGCCAACAACGCTCAATGGGGCATGATCCAGAATCAGCAGAAGTCCATGTGGGGGCCGCGTCTACGCGACCTCTCTGAGAGAGATGGATTACTATCGGATCTTCGAGGCGGCAGGCGCCTATGCGCAGCTGGTTACCGACGCCGAGGGAGATCGTTCCGGCCCTGCGCCGTGCCTGGGCGCAGGCGGTCGCCCTCCTTCATCGAGGTGAAAACGGGCACCTCATCCCTCGCCGATGACCAGCGGCCTCATCGACATGCGCGTGCGCACGGCGATCGAATAAGGCGCGGGACCGCCGCCGCCGGGAGGACAAGGCAATGATACGACAGATCACCCTGATCAAGTTTAAGGAGGACTTCACGGCGGCCGGAACTGCGGGCAGATGGAGGCCGGCTTTGCGCGCCTGGCAAACATCGTTTCCGGCATTCGACGCTTCGAGCACGGCCCCCCGATATGAACCTCGAGGAGACCAACTTCGACTACGCTCTGGTGATCGACTTCGACGGCCCCGACGATTGGCGGGCCTATCGCGAGCACCCCGATCACCTGGCCTTCGCAAAGACCTACGTACCGCGGATCGCGCAAGTGGAAACGCGCGCACTACAGGCTGAGCGATGGGTAGCGAAAAGAGGTGACGGGGAGCCGGATGCAGGTTCGAACCCCACTGCCGCTGGCATGCAGCCACTGCGGCACCTAGCTGTCCTCGGGCCTTGTTCCTGCCGGTCCGGCGACCTTTTCCTAAGCCGCGCCGGAATTGATGCGACCTCTCTAAAGGGATAGGCTTCGAGGTCCCTGCCAGTACCGAGAGAGGGAGCTATCGACATGGCGTCCGTTCGTGCACCCAGCGCCGAGCGCATTCGCGAAATCGCAGAGGGCTTCGGCATCGCCCTGACCGACGCGGACGCGCAGTCGTTTGCCGGCATCATGGCAGGCCCGCTCGCCTCCTATCAGCGGGTGGGACGAGCTCACCATGCCGGCCCTGCCGGTACGCTATCCGCGCACCTCCGGTTGGCGACCGGCGCCGGAGGAGAACCCCTTGAACGGCTGGTACTGGCGTTGCGAGGTGAAGGGCGCGGCGGAAGGGCCGCTGGCGGGGCGCAGTGTGGCGATCAAGGACAACATCGGGGTTGCCGGCGTGCCGATGATGAATGGCTCGCGCGTACTGGAGGGCTTCGTACCCTCGGAAGACGCAACCGTCGTCACCCGCATCCTCGATGCCGGAGGGACGATCGCCGGCAAGGCCGCTTGCGAGGACCTCTGCTTTTCCGCCGGCAGCCACACCTGTGCCACCGGGCCGATCCCGCAATCCGCACAATCCGGCGCACTCGACCGGCGGCTCGTCGGGCGGCAGTGCGGCCTTGGTGGCGGCCGGCGCCGTCGACATGGCGCTCGGCGGCGATCAGGGCGGCTCGATCCGCACGCCGTCGTGCTGGTGCGGGGTCTACGGCTTGAAGCCGACCTGGGGATTGGTGCCGCTGACCGGCGCCATGCCGATCTCCTATTCCGTCGATCACTGCGGGGCCGATCTGCAACAGCGTCGAGGACGTGGCCCTGCTGCTCTCGGTCATCGCCGGTCGCGACCCGCACGACCCCAGGACCACGATCGCCAGCACGCAAGACTACGTTGCTGCCGTTGGTGCCGGGGCGCAGGGCCTGAAGATCGGCGTCCTGAGGGAGGGCTTCGGCCATCCGGAGAGCGACGGCGAGACCGACCGCAAGGTGCGTGCGGCCATCGATAGCTTGGCCGGGCAGGGGGCGGAGATCCGCGAGATCTCGGTGCCCATGCATTATGACGCTCCGCACATCTGGACTGCCGTCATCCTGGAAGGTGCTACCGAGATGATGATCAAGGGCAACGCGCAGGGCAGCAACTGGAACGGCCACTATAGCGTCGACCTCCTCGACGCCTTCGCCCGGGGCTGGCGCTCGCGCCCGAACGACCTGTCGGAGACCTGCAAGCTGGTGCTGCTGCTGGGCGAATACCTCAAGCAGGACTATCATGGCCGCTATCACGCCAAGGGGCAGAATTTGAAGCCTTTGGTGAAGGCCGCCTACGACAAGGCCTTGGAAGAGGTGGATGCGCTTGTCATGCCGACCATTCCCTTCCCGGCCACCGAGATCCCGCCGGCCGACTGCGCGCGCGAGGAGTACGTCGACAAGGCGCTCAACATGCAGCACAACACCTGCCCCTTCGACGTCGCCGGCCATCCCGCTTTCACCATCCCTTGCGGCAAGGTGAAGGGCCTGCCGATCGGCATGATGATCGTGGCCAAGCACTTCGACGAGGCCACCGCAATCCGTGTCGCCGCCGCCTTCGCCGGCAGCACGGACTGGACCACCCTCTGACGTCCAGCCGCCAAGCACGACCAAGGCTCACGACGCAGATCCAATTGACCAAAGGGCGCTGAGACCCCGCTGAATCCGGGGTGACGTCGTATTCTTGACTAGGGATCGCCGCCTTGGCGTTCGCCGGTGGAATCCGACCATGCCAAAATACACGCAAAAATTGCTTTTCCTCTTCGCTGCAAGAAGCTGTTGACAGCCGCTCCTCTTTGTCGCAGTATTGCTAATTAAAACAAGCGTGCTGTTATTCAGCACAACGATGCAAGGGAGAAGGAGATGATCATGTCAAGGAAAACCGTTCTCGCAGCAGCCGCGGCCTGCTGCCTGCTTGCCCTGCCGCAAACGGCCGGCGCGGAAAGCGCAACCATCAAGACCATTGAGGACCGCGGCACATTGATGTGCAGCGGCCACAACGGCAGCTACTTCGGCTTCGTCGAGGTGAACGACAAAAACGAGTGGAAGGGGCTGGACATCGATCTTTGCCGCGCCCTGACCACGGCGATCCTGGGTGATCCGACCAAGGCGCAGATCGTGCCGCTCAGCTGGGCGCAGCGCTTTCCCTCCCTGCAGTCCGGAGACGTGGACGTGGTCATCAAGGCCACCGGCTGGACCATGGGCCGTGACACGGAGCTGGGGCTGCAGTTCAGCATCCCCTATTTCTTCGGCGGCGCGCAGATGATGGCGCCGGCCGACCTGGGCATCACGGAGGCCTCCGGCCTGGACGGCGGCACCATCTGCGTGGAGGCCGGCACGACGATCGAACGGATCGTCGCCGACTACCTGAAGACCCACGCCATCGAGCACACCATGGTGTCTTACGAGAAGGCCTCTGAGCTGCGCGCGGCCTATCTGGCCAACCGCTGCGACGCCTTTGCCGCCTGGGGGCCCTTCCTGGCGGTGCTGCGTGCCACCGAGATGGATAACCCCGACGCGCACGTCATCTTGAGCGACCAGTTGTCCGGCGAACCCATTGCCGCTGCCATGCGCCAGGGCGACGAGGACTTCGTCGATGTCGTCAACTGGATGCTGTCCGCGCTTATCCTCGCCGAAGAGCATGGCGTGACCAAAGCCAATGTAGAGGAGATGGCAGCCAACCCGCCGAACCCGACTGTCGCCCGTCTTCTGGGAACCACGCCCGGCGTCGGCGAGCGCCTTGGCCTCCGCGAGACCTGGGCCCGCGAGATGATCGCCGCCGTCGGCAACTACGGGGAGATCTACGACCGCAATCTGGGCGCCAACTCGCCCTACAAGCTGGAGCGTGGCATGAACAACCTCTGGAGCCACGGCGGCGTCCTCTACGCGCCGATCCTCGACTAGAGCTCCTCCCTCGGGTGGGGTCGCCTTCGGGCGGCCCCGCTCCATTAAGAACGAAAAAATACTTCAGAGAGGATGCGTGCTATGGACAGCATGACTCCGGGCCAAAAGGTCAAGCTGAAGAACTTCGCTATTCAAGCGGTCTTCTTGAGCGTGGTGGTTATTGTCATCTGGGGTGCCGTTTCGAGTGCCAGGACGAACCTCGCGGCGCTGGGGATCTCCAGCGGCTTCGACTTTCTCGATCGGGCAACGGGCTGGTCCTACTCCTTCTCTCTGGTCGATCGCACGATCGACGACAGCTACGGCAAGACGCTGTTCATCGGCTTTCTGAGCACGCTCTTTCTGGGTCTGGTCTCGATCGTCCTGGCGACACTTCTGGGCTTCATCGTCGGCACTGCGCGCGATGCCAGAAACATCGCATTGAAGACTGCGGCAACGGTCTTCGTTCAGGTCTTCCGCAACATTCCGCTGATCGTGCAGGTCGTGTTCTGGTATGCGGTTCTGATCCACTTGCCCGGGCCGCGCCAGGCCTCGAGCCTCATGGAGCTGGCCTTCCTCTCCAACCGGGGGCTGATGGTCACCGGCTTGAACATACCGGTTTCTGTATCCCTCGTCCTGCTGGCGGTCGCCGTTGCGCTCGCATGGGCGCTGCGCCGTTTCATCGATGGCGGCTTCGGCAAGAAGCTTGCGATCTGGGCCGGCTTGATGATCCTGATTGGCGCGGTTGTGGCGATGGTCTTTGCTCCGGAAGGGGAGGGGCTGATCTCCGTGCCGGAGCTCAAGGGCTTGCGTTTCGTCGGTGGCATCAATGTGCCCATCGAGCTGGTGGCGATGGTCGTCAGCATCGTCCTCTACGGCTCCGCCTACATCGCCGAGGTCGTGCGCGGCGGCCTGAACGAGGTGCCGAAGGGGCTCGTCGAGGCAGGCAAGGCGCTGGGTCTCTCGACCCACTCGATCTGGTTCAAGATCAAGATGCCGATGGCCTTGCGCACCATCATTCCGCCGCTGGGCAACCAGTGGATCTTCCTGATGAAGGCCACGACGATCGGCGTTGCCATCGGCTTCAGCGACCTCTTCATGATCGTCTCCACCTCCATCACGCAGTCCGGGCAGACCTTGGAGCTAATCGCGATCCTGATGGGTGCTTTCCTGCTGATCAACTACTCGCTGGCGCAGCTCATCAACCTGATGAACGCCCGCATGAAATTGAAGGGACAGTAAGATGGCGGCCATCGCATCCTCGCTTCCCACGCGTTCCGGCCGCGTCTCGAGCTTCTTGAAGAAGCGGGCTTTCGCATCGCCCTCCGAGACCGCTTTCACCCTTCTCTTCGCCGGCCTTCTGGTCTATCTCATCTACTTGACCTTGGACTGGGCCTTCTTCAGTGCGGTCTGGAGCGCGGCGGAGGCCGACAAGTGCCCGGAGGCCAGTGGCGCTTGCTGGTCGGTGATCTCCGCCAGGCATCGGCTGATCCTCTTCGGGCTCTATCCCTACGAGCTGCATTGGCGCTCGACCTTGGCCTGCGCGGCCATCATCGCCACCGTCATTCTCTCCTGCATTCCCTTCTTCTGGAAAGCACGCCGTCTGACGACCCTCTGGATCGTAGGCTTCGGCGCCTACTACCTTCTGATGGAAGGCAGCCTCTTGGGCCTGCAGCAGGTGACGACGGACCAGTGGGGCGGCCTGGCGCTCACCCTCTTCCTCTTCGCCTCGGTGGTACTGATCGGCATGCCGATGGGACTGGGACTGGCCTTGGCGCGGCGCTCCAAGCTGCCGCTCGTTCGCCATGGTGCCTCGATCCTCATCGACTTCATCCGCTCGCTGCCGCTGCTGACCACGCTCTTCACCGCGGCCGTCGTCATTCCGATTCTGCTGCCCGACTGGCTGCAGGGGGACAAGATCTGGCGGGTGATCGTCGCCTTCGCCCTCTTCTTCGCCTGCTATCAGGCAGAGGTCTTCCGCGGCGGCTTCCAGGCTATTCCCAAGGGGCAGTTCGAGGCCGGCAAGGCGCTGGGGTTGGGTTTCTGGCGCATTCTTTCCAGGATCGTGCTGCCGCAGGTTTTCCGCCACTCCATGCCCGGTACGATCAACATGGTCGTCGTGACCTTCAAGGAGACGGCCATCGTGATCATCATCGGCTTCTTCGATGTCCTGGCCTCGGCCAATGCGGCCTTCGGGACCGGAGAGTGGGCGCCGTACTATTTGGAGGTCTATGCCTTCGTTGCGCTGATCTACTGGGCCTTCATCTTCTCCCTGGGCCAGTACGGCGAGTATCTGAAGCGGCGGTTGACCGTGGCGGCCCACTGACCTCCGGCGGTGCCGCTGGATCACGAGCGTGATACAGCGGCGCTGCCGATCAATGGTTAGTGGGTTAGGAAGAGACCAAGCAGGACAGCGGATGTCCGCTTGGGCAATCAGCCGAAGCCGCACCCTAGAAGCGGTTCAGCGGCACCTTCAAGACCTCGTTGCCGGCTTCGTCTTGGGGCAGGTTGCCGCCGCGCATGTTCACCTGAATCGCCGGGATGATCAGCTTCGGCATGGCGAGCTGGGCATCGCGGGTGGTGCGTAGGGTGACGAAATCCGCCTTGGTCTTGCCCTCGCCGACATGGATGTTGTGCATCCTCTGCTCGGCCACTGTGGTCTCCCACGCGATGTCCCTGCCGTTGGGGCCGTAGTCGTGGCACATGAAGAGCCGCAGTTCGTCTGGCAGGCCAAGCACGCGCATGATAGACTCGAAGAGTTCGGCGGCGTCGCCGCCCGGAAAGTCGGCTCGCGCCGAGCCGCCGTCCGGCATGAAGAGCGTGTCGCCGACGAAGGCGGCGTTGCCCATGACGTGCACCATGCAGGCCGGCGTGTGGCCCGGCGTGTGCATCACGAAGGCCTTCATGCCGCCAACCTGGTAGGTGTCGCCGTCCGTGAAGAGCGCGTCGAACTGAGAGCCGTCCCGGCGGAAGTCGGTGCCTTCGTTGAAGACCTTGCCGAAGGTGTTCTGGATCGTCTTGATCTCGGCGCCGATGCCGATCTTCCCGCCCAGACGCTCTTGCAGATAGGGCGCGGCTGAGAGGTGGTCGGCATGGACGTGGGTCTCGATGATCCACTCCAGGGTGAGGTCGTTCGAGGTGATGTAGTCGATGATCCGATCCGCGCCTTCGAAGGTGATGCGGCCGGCCGCGTAGTCGATCTCCATCACGGAATCGACCACGGCGCAGGCAGTGCTGTCCGGATCCTTCACCACGTAGCTGATGGTGTTGCTCTGCTGATCGAAGAAGGCTTGGACATCTGGCTGGGTCTGCAAGCTCGTCGGATAGTCCGCCACGGTTGGCCTCCCTACATCAATGATTGGCTGTCGCTCTTCCCAGATGGTTGCCCGATCCAGGCTAGTCTAGTGTCACGCGCCCGGCCGGCGAGATGACCTCGAAGGAGAGCGCCTTCGGGCCCTCCGCCACCTCGGCCAGGTGATCGATGCCGAGCTGCTTTAGCGTGCCGGTGAGCGCCTCGGGGGAAGGGTGGCTCAGCCTCACCCTCTCGAGGCTCAGGCCGAGGTCCTGCATCGCGCTGCTGGGATGGGGTCCTGGCGACCACTCGATGAAGGCCGGCAGGAGACCGGCTTCCGGCAGGCTGCCGTCCTTGGGGACCGTCAGGCGCCAAGAGCGCGTGCCGCGCGTGAAGAGCACCACTTCGCCGAGGTCGACCGGGCTCGCGGCGATGACGGCATCCAGATCGTCGGTGCCAGCGACCCAGCAGAGTGCGCGCGGACGTGCGGCGAGGCGTTTCTGCGTAGCCGGCTCGTCCAAGGAGAACCAGCGCCTGCGGGGCGCCGGCGGTGCGTCCGGGTCGATCGAGAGGATCTCCAGAAAGCAACCATCGCCTGCGCGCGCGACGCAATTGTGGGTGCTCATGGCCTCATGCTTGCCGCCGCGCGGCACCTCGACCCCCAGAAGAGTCTTCAGGGCCGCACTGCCCTGCTCGAGGGAGGCGGCGCCGATAGCGACGTGATCGATTCGATTGTCCATCGTGTTCCGTCCTTTTTGACCGTCAGCCCAGGTGGACGAGCGCGCCAGAGAGGTTCTCGATCAGACTGCTGGTGCTTTCGTTGCCGATGGAAAAGCGCACCACGCGGCCCTCTTCCCTCCAGGGTTTAGCGGAGCGGTGGGGCGTCACAGGCAGCACCAGGCTTTCGAAGCCGCCCCAGCTCACGCCGACGCCGAAGAGATCCAGCGCATCCACGAAGGCATGCAGCTGGGCGTCCGAGCAGTCCTTGAAGACCGCACTGAAGAGGCCCGCGGCACCCGAGAAGTCGCGTCTCCAGTAGGCGTGACCGGGACAGTCGGGAAAGGCCGGGTGCAGCAGTTTCAAGACCTGCGGCTGCTGCTGAAGCCAAGCTGCCACCTCCATGCCCGCAGCCTCGGCGTGCTTCATCCGCATCTCCAGCGTTCTGAGCCCGCGCAGTGCCAGGAAGACGTCTTGCGCCCCGGCCCTGTCGCCGAAGGCCAGCACCATCTTGCGCATCGGGGCATAGCTCGCTTCGTTGCAGACGATGAAGCCGATCATGCAGTCGGAATGGCCGCCGATGTATTTGGAGCCGGAATGCACCACGACATCGACACCGAGCCGCAGCGGCTGGCAGAAAACCGGCGTGGCCCAGGTGCCGTCCAGGATCGTGAGCGCCCCCCGCTCGCGGGCAAGCCTGGCGATGGTCGGGATATCGGGCACTTCGAAGGTGCCGGACCCTGGCGCTTCCAGCATCACGGCCGAGGTGTTTGGGCGCATGAGCTGCCCAATCTCTGCGCCGATCATGGGGCCGAAGTAGGTGACCTCCACCCCATAGCGCGCCAGCACGGAATCACAGAAGCCGCGGGTCGGTCCGTAGATCGTATCGACCACCAAGACGTGATCGCCGGCCTTGGCCGCAGCCATCAAGGCCAGAGTGACGGCCGGCAGTCCGGCGGAAACGGATATGCATCCGTGACCGCCTTCGAGCTCCGCCATTGCTTGCTCCAGCTCGAAACTGGCCGGATTGCCGTAACGACCGTAGTAGAGCGTGCCCTTCTCGTAGCGTCCTGCACGTGCAGCCTCGAAGTCGGCGAGCCCGTCGAACAGCAAGGTCGAGCCCTGATGGATCGGCAGGTTGACCGCACGTCCTGCGTTCTTGGGACCCCTTCCCAAATGCACCAGCGCATCGGTCACGGACTCGCGATTGCTTGCCATAGAATGCTCCGTCCTTGTGTCCTGCAGCAGTCGATGCTAGCCTACATGCGTGCCATATAACAGCACATATGTATTGAATGTAGAGACGCTAGCAGAATGAGCACGCGCGGTCCAGAGACAAAGACCCGTTACCTGACCTCAAGCCATTGGGGGTCCGGCCTGGTCGAGACGGCCGGTGGCCGCATCACCGCCGTCAGGCCGCATCCGGCCGACCCCGATCCCTCCAGGATAAACGAGAACATCGCGGAGAGCTTGAACGGGCCGGCGCGGGTGCTTCGGCCGGCCGTGCGTCGGAGCTATCTGGAGCATGGGCCCTTGGCGCAAAAAGGAGAGCGCGGGGCCGAGCCTTTCGTCGAGGTCGAATGGGATGTGGCGTTGGACCTGATTGCCAAGGAGATCTCTCGTATCCGTGACAGGTATGGCAACGAAGCCATCTTCGGCGGCTCCTACGGCTGGTCCAGCGCCGGGCGCTTCCATCATGCGCAAGGTCAGCTGAAACGCTTCCTGAACGCGGCCGGCGGCTTCGTGCGCTCTGAAGGCAACTACAGCTACAACGCGGCCCTGGTCCTCATGCCGCACATCGTCGGCAATTTCCGGCAGCATGTGAAGCAGGCGACGCGCTGGCGTAACGTCGCCCGTCACGGCCGGATGGTGGTGATGTTCGGCGGCGTTCCCTTGCGCAACACACAGGTCTCGGGCGGCGGAATCGGCCGGCATCGCTTGCGCGACGACCTCAAGGCCTGTGCCGATGCCGGTGTCGAATTCGTCAACTTCAGTCCGCTGCGCAGCGATGCGCTCGATCTCTTGAACGCTGAATGGCTGCCGCCGCGACCGGGCTCCGACACCGCGATCATGATGGGCTTGGCTCACAGCCTCTTGAAGGAAGGCCTATGCGATGATGCCTTTCTGGAGCGTTACACTGTCGGCTTCGACAAGGTCGCCGCCTACCTGCGCGGGGAGGCGGACGGTGTCGTCAAGGACGCTGCCTGGGCGGAAGCCCAGTCCGGGATAGCGGCTGGCAGGCTCGTCGATCTGGCGCGGCGGATGGCACGCGAGCGCACGATGATCTCGACGGCGGCCGGCCTGCAACGCGCGGACTTCGGCGAGCAGCCCTTGTGGATGACGGTGACCTTGGCGGCCATGCTGGGCCAGATCGGACTGCCCGGCGGCGGCTATGGCATCGCCTATGGCGCCGATGCCAGCATCGGAACGGTGGATCGGCCGCTGCGCTGGCCCTCCTTTCCGCAAGCCAACAACCCGGTGGGAACCTTCATCCCGGTGGCGATGACGGCCGAGATGCTGCTGAACCCGGGCAAGGCCTATGATTACAACGGGCTGCGCCTGCGCTTTCCCGACATCCGCTTGGTTTGGTGGGCCGGCGGCAATCCCTTCCACCATCACCAGGACCTCAATCGGCTGAGGCGCGCCTTTCAGGTGCCGGAAACCGTCATCGTCAACGAGATCAACTGGACGGCGACAGCGCGGCACGCGGATATCGTGCTGCCGGTTGCCGCCGCCCAGGAGCGCACGGATTTCGGCGCCGGCACGCAAGACAACGCCCTTCTGCCCATGCCGCAGGCGGCGGCGCCACCGGGCGAGGCGCGGGTCGAGTTCGAGATCTATCGGGACCTCGAGCACCGCCTGTCGCTTGGCCATGCCTTCAGCCGCGGGATGCGCGCCGAGGAATGGCAGGAAGAGATGTGGGAAAGCCTGCAGGCCAGCGCCCGGCAGCTTGGAAAGCACCTTCCCGATTGGCAGGATTTCCTGGAGGGCGACATCGTCGAGTTCGATGACCCGGCCGCCGATGGCGTCTTCCTGTCGGACTTTCGCGCCGATCCTGAAGCTTTCGCGCTGCCCACGCCGAGCGGCAAGATCGAGCTCTTCTCCGAGGTCATCGCCGGCTTCGGCTATGCGGACTGTCCGGGTCATGCGACCTGGATCGCGCCGCGCGAATGGCTGGGCTCTGCCAGCGACGATTACCCGCTTCATCTGGTCTCGGGCCAGCCTGAGACGCGCTTGCACAGCCAGCTGGACAACGGCGCCTTCAGCCGCAGCCGCAAGATCCAGGGCCGCGAACCGGTCCTGATCAACCCGAAAGACGCCACTGCTCGCGGGATCGCCGACGGCGATGTGGTCTTGCTCTACAACGCCAGAGGCCGCTGCCTCGCCGGCGCGGTCGTCACCGAAGATATCCGCCAAGGCACGCTCTTCCTGTGGACCGGCGCCTGGTACGATCCCGACCTCTCCGACCCCGACCACTTGGAGCGGCACGGCAATCCCAATGTCCTGACTCACGACCTGCGGACCTCTCGCCTAGCGCAGGGGCCGGCCGCACAATCGGCTCTGGTCCAGGTGAGAAAGCATGAAAGCCCGCTGCCTGAGGTCATGGCCTTCCGCCCACCCTTGGCCAAGAGCGATGGGTGAGGCTGCGTTGCGCGGTCCCCCGCCTTTTGCTAGGCCAGGCCCCACCGCCACTGTCACTTGGAAGGCGAAGCCTTGAGCGAGCTGGAAGACACCACCAAGACGGCCCGCCCCGTCAAAGTCGATTCGACCCTGTCTAAGGGACTGCAGATCCTGGAGACCTTGTCGAAGGCGGAAAACGGCAGGGGCGTCAGCGACCTTTCGCGCGAGCTGGGACTCACCAAGTCCAACACCTTTCGCTTGCTGCAGACCTTGACGACCCTGGGCTATGTCCGCAATTCCGAGGCCAAGCTCTATTCCGCCACCATGAAGGTCTGGCAGATCGGCCAGGCCGTGGTCGAGCACTTGAACCTTCCCGAGATCGCGGCGCCGCAGCTGAAGATGCTGTCGAAGGAGACCGGAGAGGCCATCTACTTGGCCGTGCCGGACGGGCTCTCCGTCCTCTACATCGAGAAGGTGGAGAGCACGCAGCCGATCCGTTCCTTCACACCCAAGGGCGGCAGTGCGCCGATGCACTGCGTGGGCACCGGCAAGGCGCTCTTGGCCGCCAACTACGACATTCTCCGCGAGCAGATTCGCGACCATCTGGTCAAGTACACCGACAAGACCATCACCTCGATCAAGAAGCTGGATGCCGATATGGCCGCCACCCAGGCGCGCGGCTACGCCATCGACACGGGCGAGTATCGCCATCGCATCCTGAGCTTCGGCGCCCCCATCCGCCTGCCGAACGGCGACGCCATCGCTGCGATCGGCGTTTCCGCGCCGGACGTCAATCTGGCTGCCGGACGGGACCAGGAAATCGGAGGCCTGGTGCTTGAGGCGGCAGAGGGAGTGACCGAGACTCTGAAGAGGGTCTAGCCTCCGCTCGCTTCTCTTGGCGCCGGGAACTCGATCGGCCCGCCGGTCTTCTCCCAGCCGGAAAAGCCCTCCTTCAGATGGGCGGCCTCGAAGCCCATATCCCGCAGGGTCGCCACGGAGAGCGCCGAACGCCATCCCGACGCGCAGTGAAAGACGAACTTCTTCTCCTGGCCGAAGATCTCCTTGTAATAGGGGCTTGCCGGGTCTACCCAGAACTCCAGCATGCCGCGCGGGCAGTGAAAGCTGCCGGGGATAAAGCCCGATCGTTGGCGTTCGCGAACGTCCCTCAGGTCCACGATCGCCACGGATGGATCTCCGACCAGAGCAAGCGCATCTTTGGTGTCGATCTCTTCGATGCGAGCGCGGGCCGTGGACACCATCTCTGCCACCGTGGTCTTCAGCTGCTTCATCCTTCTCTCCTGTTGTGCTGATATATGGAACGATTATTCTTTATATTGACACACCTCTCGCTTTCAGTGCAAGCTGGGATCGATCGAGGCGACGGGCGGTCCGGCGGCTCGGCAAGACGAGATGATGAAGGACCCGAGGACACTTGATGTGGTGAGCGATACTTCTGCAGTTTCCCTCTGGGACCGCTCGGCGGAAGAGCGCGCGATCTCTCTACCGATGGAGGGCGATGCCGCGACCGAGCTCGCCATCGTCGGCGGTGGCTTCACCGGCCTTTCCACTGCTTTGCACGCGGCCGAACGTGGCCTGGACTGTCACGTTCTCGAGGCTCGGCACATCGGCTATGGCGGGTCCGGGCGCAATGCCGGCCTGGTGAACGCGGGGCTGTGGCTGCCGCCGCAGGACGTGCGTAGGAAGCTGGGCGAAGAGCGCGGATCACGGCTGGTCGAAGTCTTGGGCGATGCGCCCAGCTATGTCATGTCCCTGATCGAGAAGCACCAGATGCGCTGCGAGGCCACCAGGACGGGGACCATTCACGCCGCCCATTCGCCGAAGGGCTTCAGGGATCTCGAGGGGCGGGCCGATGAGTGGCAGCGGCTCGGCGCACCGGTGGAGCTGCTATCCCGCGAGGAGACCGCCCGAAAGGTCGGCAGCTCCGCCTTCTTCGGTGGCTTGCTGGATCGGCGCGCCGGCACGATCAACCCCATGGGCTATGTCCGTGGCTTGGCGCGCGCGGCTGCGGCAGCCGGCGCCAAAATCAGTACCGGCGTGACCGTGCAGCGGCTCGCTCGGGAAGGCGAGCACTGGCTGCTAGAGACCGATCGCAGCAGGGTGACCGCAAAATCGGTGGTGCTGGGGACCAACGCCTACAGCGACACGCTTTGGCCCAAGCTGAAGGATTGCTTCACGGTCATCCACTACTTCCAGCTGGCCACCCGCCCCTTGGGAGACCGCGTCGCCGGCATCTTGAGCGAAAGGCAGGGCCTGTGGGATACGGGTCCCATCATGTTCTCCCTGCGCCGAGACGCCTTCGGGCGGCTGATCATCGGCTCCATGGGCAAGGTGATCGGCGGCGAGCGGGGTCTCTCGCAGCGCTGGGCGGCACGTAACCTGCGCCGCCTCTTTCCCGACCTGGGCCCGGTGGAATTCGAGACCTCCTGGCACGGCCAGATCGCCATGACGCCCGATCACTTGCCGCGGATCCATCGCCTGGCCGAAGGGCTCTACACCCCGATCGGCTACAACGGCCGCGGGATCGCGCCGGGGACTGTCTTCGGCAAAGCAATGGCCGAGCTCTTGACGGGCGGCCGGGAAGAGGATTTACCGCTGCCCATCTCTGAACCGAAAGCGACGCCGAGGAAGGCGCTGATGACCCACCTCTATCAGGCGGCCTTCACCGCCAACCAATTCTGGAAGAGCCTTTAGGGACTGTCATGGCCAAGGAGACCATTCGCGTCGGCGTCGACATCGGCGGCACCTTTACCGATGTGGCCCTGGAACATCCGGGTGGCCTGTCGACCATCAAGGTGCTGACCGACTACAGCCAGCCCGAGCAAGCGATCCTGGACGGCATCCACAAGGCCGCCGAGGCTGCCGGAGTCGATTTGGCCGACATCGGTCAGGTCATCCACGGCACCACCTTGGTGACCAATGCGCTGATCCAGCGGCGGGGCGCCAGGCTGGCTTTCATCACCACCGAAGGCTTCCGCGACGTGGTGGAGATGCGCACGGAGAACCGCTTCGAGCAGTACGATCTGAACCTGGAGCTGCCCAAGCCGCTGGTGGCCAGGCCCGACCGCTTCACCTTGAACGAGCGCGTGGCGGCCGACGGCAGCGTCTTGCTGCCGCTCAAGTCCGAAGAGGTCGAGGCGCTGGTTCAAAGGATCGTCGGGGGCGGCTACGAGGCGGTCGCGGTAGGTCTCATCCACGCCTATGCCAACGACGCCCACGAGCGCCAGGTGGAGGCGGCCTTGCGGGCCGCCAGGCCGGACTGGCCGATCTCGCTCTCCTCCGTGATCTCGCCGCAGATGCGCGAGTTTCAGCGCTTCAACACGGTGATCGCCAACGCCTACGTGCAGCCGCAGGTGGCCAACTACCTGGGCCGTCTGGTCACACGCCTGCGCGAGCACGGGGTGGCGGCGCCGGTCTTCATGATGCATTCGGGCGGCGGGCTCATCTCTGTCGAAACGGCCTCCGAGCAGCCGGTGCGGCTCTTAGAGTCGGGCCCGGCGGGCGGTGCGATCTATGCCGCCGACTTCGCGCTGGCCCATGGGCTGGAGAAGGTGCTGTCCTTCGACATGGGCGGCACCACCGCCAAGATCTGCCTGATCGAGGAAGGCACGCCCAAGACGGCAAACACCTTCGAGGTGGCGCGTACCTACCGCTTCAAGAAGGGCTCCGGGATGCCGGTCTCCACGCCCGTCGTGGAGATGGTGGAGATCGGCGCCGGCGGGGGCTCCATCGCGCACATCGACACCATGGGCCAAATCCGCGTCGGCCCCAATAGCGCGGGTTCCGAACCGGGCCCGGCCTGCTATCAGCGCGGCGGCGAAGAGCCGACGGTGACCGACGCCAATCTACTTCTAGGCCGTCTCGATCCCGATAACTTCGCCGGCGGGGCCATTCCGCTATCGAGTGCCAACTCCGAGCGTGCGGTCGAGAGCCGGCTTGGTCGTGCAAGCGATCTCTCGACCCGCGATGCGGCCTTCGGCGTGACCGAGATGGTCGACGAGAACATGGCCAATGCCGCGCGCGTCCACAGCGTCGAGAACGGCCGCGATATCGAAGCCTTCACCATGATCGCCTTCGGCGGCGGCGCGCCATTGCATGCCTGCCGCCTCTGCGAGAAGTTGGGCATCGCCTCGCTGATCATTCCGCCCGGCGCCGGCGTCGGATCGGCCATCGGCTTTCTGAAGGCGCCCTTCAGCTACGAGGCCACCAGGGGGTTCTTTCAGCGCCTGTCGGACTTCGACGCAGACGCGGTGAACCAAGTGCTGGCCGCGCTGGAAGAAGAGGCCCGTGCCTTCGTCACCGCCGGCGCCGGCGAGCGCGAGACGACGACCAAGCTTACCGCCTTCATGCGCTATTCCGGCCAAGGCTGGGAGATCCCGGTGGTGCTGCCCTATCGCAGCTTTGCCGCCGCGGATCGCGCCATGCTGGCTGAGGCCTTCGAGGCCGCCTACACGACGCTCTTCGGCCGGGTGATCGACGGCTTGGCGATCGAAATCACCAACTGGTCCTTGACCGTCATGTCGCTGCTGGCGCCGGTGCAAAAGGCCGGGCGGCACTTCAGCGGCCTGCCGCTGGAGAACGGCAAGACGCGCGCGTTCTTCGATGCCGGCCTTCGGCAGATGGTGACGGCCGCCGAGGTGGAGCGCAGCGCCATCGGGCCAGGGCAGAGCGTTACCGGGCCCGCCGTCGTCGTCGAGGCCGAGACCTCGACCATCGTGACGTCGGCATACAGCGTCACCGGACAGGGCGACGGCGCACTGCTGTTGCAGAGGAAGGATGCGGGCCAATGAGCACCACCTCCATCGACTTTCAGATCATGTGGAACCGCCTGATCGCGGTGGTCGAAGAGCAGGCGATGACCTTGATCCGCACGGCTTTCTCGACCTCGGTGCGAGAGGCTGGCGATCTCTCCGCGGGGCTCTTCGACCGGCGCGGCCGGATGATGGCGCAGGCGGTCACCGGCACCCCCGGCCACGTCAACGCCATGGCCGAGAGCGTGCTGCACTTCGTCCAGGAGATCGGCAGGGACAACGTCTTCGAAGGCGATGTCTACATTACCAACGATCCTTGGCAGGGCACCGGGCACCTGCACGATATCACCGTCGTCTCGCCGGCCTTTCACAAGGGCGCGCATGTCGGCTTCTTCGCTTGCACGGCCCATGTCGTGGACATCGGTGGCCGCGGCTTCGGGCCCGACGCGAACGAGGTCTACGAAGAGGGCCTGCTGCTGCCGATCATGAAGCTGGCGGAGCGGGGCAAGGTCTCCGACGTCCTGATCAAGCTGATCCGCGCCAACGTGCGCGAGCCCGATCAAGTGGTGGGCGACATCTATTCGCTGGCGGCCTGCAACGAGGCCGGCGACCGGCGGCTGCAGGACATGATGGCAGAGTTCAAGATCGACCATCTGGAGGACCTGTCGGACTTCATCATCGACACCAGTCACAAGGCGACGCGCAAGCACATCGCCCAGCTTCCACCCGGCAGCTATGACAACGAGATGTGGGTCGACGGCTATGACGCGCCGGTGCAGATGAAGGTACGGCTCACGGTCAAGGGGGATCGGCTGATGGCCGATTTCGACGGCACCAGCGGCCTCAGCAGGTTCGGCGTCAACGTGCCCATGGTCTACACCCGCGCCTATGCCTGCTATGGCTTGAAGTGCGCTATTGCGCCGGAGGTGCCGAACAACAGCGGATCGCTGGAGCCCTTCGAGATTACGGCGCCGGAAGGCTCGATCCTGAACGCGCCGCGCCCGGCCCCGGTGGCGGTGCGCCACGTTCTGGGCCACCTCGTGCCCGACGTTGTTTTGGGGGCTCTGCATCAATGCCTTCCCGACCTGGTGCCGGCCGAAGGGGCAAGCGCCTTGTGGAACATTCAGATCAGCGCGCGGCCAAGCGACCCGAAGTCCGGCAAGCGCAATGCCGAGGTGCTGATGTTCAACTCCGGCGGCACCGGCGCCAGGCCGGGGCGCGACGGGCTAAGCGCTACCGCCTTTCCCTCGGGCGTGTCCACCATGTCGGTCGAGGCGACCGAGCATGTCGGGCCGATCATCGTCTGGCGCAAGGACCTGCGCGAGGGCTCCGGTGGTGCCGGAAAGCACCGTGGCGGCCTCGGCCAGAACATCGAGATCGAAGCGCGCGACGGCTATGACTTCTTCTTCAACGCCATGTTCGACCGGATTCGCTATCCCGCGCGTGGCAGAGATGGCGGCGCTTGCGGTGAAGCCGGCTCTGTCGAGTTGAGCGATGGCGAGGCCTTGCGCGGCAAGGGTCGCCAGAAGGTCCCGAACGGACAGCGGCTCGTCTTGAAGTTACCTGGCGGTGGCGGATACGGTGCGCCGGCCGATCGACCGCGCGAGAAGGTGCGTTCCGACCTTGCCGCAGGCTACGTCACGCCGGACCAGGCCAAGGCGGACTACGGCCTGGATGAGGAACAAGAGCAGTAATCGGAGTCTAGAATGACGGAGAATCCCATCGCCTTGGTGACCGGGGCGGCCCGCGGCATCGGTCTTGCCTGCGCCCAGGCCCTTGCCGAGGACGGCGCGAGGGTCGTGCTGGCCGACGTCGACGCCGAGGGCGTGAAGGCGGCGGCGAAAAGCGTGCCCGGCGACAGCGTGGCGATCGCCTGCGATATGGGCGATCCGGCCCAGATTTCCGCCCTATTCGACCGAGTGGAAAGCGAGATCGGTCCGGTTTCCATCTTGGTGAACAATGCCGGAATCGCGGCACCGGGAGACTTTCTCGAGACCAGCCTGGAGCAGTTTCGCAAGGTCATCGACGTCAATCTGACCGGCACCTTCCTTGCCTTGCAGCGGGCGGCCAAGACCATGGTGGCCAAAGGCATAGAGGGGTCAATCGTCAACATGTCGTCGATCAACGCAGTCGTCGCCATTCCCAGCATCGCCGCCTATTGCGCATCCAAGGGTGGTGTCATGCAGTTGACCAAGGCGACGGCTCTTGCTCTGGCGCCGCATAACATCCGCGTCAACGCGGTTGGCCCCGGTTCCGTCGACACGGCGATGATGGCCGGTGTCAATGCCAATCCCGAAGCGATGAAGGTACTGATGTCGCGCACGCCCTTGAAGCGCGTCGGCACCCCGCGCGAGATTGGCGACGTGGTGGCCTTTCTGGCCTCGGACAAGGCCAGCTACATCACCGGTGAGACCATCTATGTCGATGGCGGGCGCATCGGCATGAACTACACCTGCTAGAGGAGTTCGGCCATGGCGTCGCGCTACCATGAGGTCTATGCCCGCTGGCAAGAGGACCCCGTCGCCTTCTGGGCCGAGGCCGCCAAGGAGGTCGACTGGTTCACGCCGGCCAGGGCGGTCTTCAATCCGGATGCCGGCGTCTATGGCCGCTGGTTCGAAGGTGCTGTCTGCAACACCTGCTACAACGCGGTCGACCGCCATGTCGCGGCCGGTCACGGCGGGCGCAAGGCCATTCTCTACGACAGCCCGGTCACCGGCACCAAGCAGGTCTTCACCTTTGCCGAGGTGCAGCAGGAGGTGGCTGCGCTGGCGGCGGTGATGCGCGCGCAGGGCGTTTCCAAGGGCGACCGGGTCATCATCTACATGCCGATGGTGCCGGAAGCCCTCTTCGCCATGCTGGCCTGCGCCCGTCTGGGCGCCATTCACTCCGTCGTCTTCGGCGGCTTTGCCGCCAAGGAGCTGGCGACCCGGATCGACGACGCGGCACCGAAGATGGTGATCTCCGCATCCTGCGGGATCGAGACCAACCGCGTTGTCCCCTACAAGCCCTTGCTGGACGAGGCCATCGAGATCGCCGAGGCCAAGCCGCAGTGCTGCATCATCTTGCAACGCGAACGCCATCCCTGCAGCTTGGTCCCGGGCCGCGACCTGCACTACGCCCGCGTCGTGGGCAAGGCCAAGGCTGCCGGAGAAAGCAGCGAATGCGTGCCGGTCGCGGCAACCGATCCGCTTTACATCCTCTACACCTCGGGCACGACCGGCCAGCCCAAGGGCGTGGTGCGCGACAACGGCGGCCACATGGTAGCGCTGAAGTGGACCATGGAGCACCACTACGGCGTGAAGCCGGGAGAGGTCTTCTGGGCGGCCTCGGACGTCGGCTGGGTCGTCGGGCATTCCTACATCTGCTATGCCCCCTTGCTGCATGGCGCGGGGACGGTGCTCTACGAGGGCAAGCCTGTCGGCACGCCCGACGCCGGGGCCTTCTGGCGGGTCATCCAGGACAACGAGGTGGTGGCCATGTTCACCGCGCCGACCGCCTTTCGGGCGGTCAAGAAAGAGGACCCCAAGGGCGCGCTGATCGCCGGCTACGACCTCTCCAGGTTCCGTACCCTCTTCCTGGCGGGAGAGCGCGCCGACCCCGACACCATCACCTGGGCGCAAGAGAAGCTGCAGCGTCCGGTGATCGATCACTGGTGGCAGACGGAGACGGGCTGGGCGATCGCCGGCAATCCCGTAGGCCTGGGCACGGTGCCGGTGAAGCTGGGCTCGCCGGCCATGCCGATGCCCGGCTACGACGTCAGGGTTCTGGACGACGACGGCCGGCCCGTCTCGCCCGGCACCTTGGGCAACATCGTGGTGAAGCTGCCGCTGCCGCCCTCCTGCTTCCCGACGCTCTGGAACGCGGAGGAGCGATTCCGGAAAGCCTATTTCGAAGAGTTCCCCGGCTTCTACGCGACGTCCGACGCCGGCATCATCGATGAGGATGGCTACATCTTCATCATGGCGCGGACCGACGACGTCATCAACGTGGCCGGCCACCGGCTCTCCACCGGCGGCATGGAAGAGGTCGTCTCCAGCCATCCCGACGTGGCCGAATGCGCCGTGATCGGCGTCGCCGACGCGCTGAGGGGCGAGACGCCCGTGGGGCTCTATGTCACCAACAGCGGCGCCGATCGCGATCCGGGCGAACTGGAGACGGAGCTGGTGGGGCTGGTGCGGGAGAAGATCGGGCCGGTCGCCGCCTTCAAGACGGCCATCGAGGTGCAGCGCCTGCCGAAGACCCGCTCTGGCAAGGTCTTGCGCGGGACCATGCAAAAGATCGCCAACGCGGATGCCTGGAGCGTGCCTGCGGCGATCGACGATCCGGAGATACTGGAGGAGGTTTCGGACGCACTGACGATGCGGGGGTTTGGAAGAAAGGTAGAAGCATGAACAACGCAAACATACCGGCCGTTCTGGTTCGTGACATGAACAAGTACTACGGCGCCTTTCATGCGCTCAAGAACATCAACCTTCAGGTCGACAAGGGCGAGAAGATCGTCATCTGCGGGCCCTCGGGCTCCGGCAAGTCGACGATGATCCGCTGCATCAATCAGCTGGAGCAGCAGCAGTCCGGCACCATCGAGATCATGGGCAAGACCATCGACGCCGATGCGCCCAACATCGAAGAGATGCGCCGCGAGGTCGGCATGGTGTTCCAGCACTTCAACCTCTTTCCGCATATGACCATCCTGGAGAACTGCACCTTGGCGCCCACCTTGGCGCGCAAGGTTCCTCAGACCGAGGCCGAGGCCGAGGCGATGCAGTTCCTGGAGAAGGTGCACATCGCCAATCAGGCCAAGAAGTATCCGGGCCAATTGTCGGGCGGACAGCAGCAGCGCGTCGCCATCGCCCGCGCACTGGCCATGCGACCAGAGATCCTGCTGTTCGACGAGCCCACCTCGGCGCTCGACCCCGAGATGATTTCGGAAGTGCTGGACGTCATGGTCACCTTGGCCGAGGAAGGCATGACCATGCTCTGCGTCACCCACGAGATGGGCTTTGCCCGTAAGGTGGCTGACAGAGTCATCTTTATGGATGCCGGCGAGATCATCGAAGAGAACACGCCCAATGCCTTCTTCTCGAACCCGGTCAGCGATCGGGCCCGGACCTTCCTCGAGCAGGTCTTGACCCACTAGCACGCGCTGGCCCTCTTCCAGAGCACACCATCGACCACTTCTCTGCACTAGGGGTCTCGACAGGCTCTCGTCACTGCCGTCGTTCCGTCACAGACTATTGGAACGCTATGCGGGGTTTGGGCGAGGCGGCTTGGCGATATCCTTGCTGTCGTCCTTGTGTGGTCAGTGCTTTGGAGAGATAGCCATGTCGGAAAGTGGGATCGTCGTCACGCCGCAGCCGGAAGCCAGCGAGACCGGGGTGGAAATCCTGCGCCGCGGCGGCAATGCGGTCGATGCAGCAATTGCCGTGGCTCTGGTCCAGGGTGTGGTGGACCCGCAGATGTGCGGGATCGCCGGCTTCGGGTCGATGCATCTCTACCTGCCGGGCAAGGGTGTGCACAGCCTCATCGACTTCCACGGCAAGGCTCCGGCGGCGGCCAAACCGGAGATGTGGGAGGACTTGATCGAAGGCGAGACGCGCGACGGCTTCGGCTTCGTTTTGAAAGATCAGGTCAACGACTTCGGCTATCAGTCGATCACCGTGCCGGGCAGCCTGAAAGCCTATTGGGAGGCCCATAGCGAATTCGGACGCATGGATTGGGCCGATGTCGTGCAGCCCGCGATCAAGGCCTGCGAGGCCGGGGTGGTGGTCCGCCCGCATGTGCACTTCTTCTGGACCTTCGACGAGCCCGGCCGCGTGCTGACGGTCGAGCGCCTTCGCTTATCGGAGTCCGGCCGCAAGGTCTATTTCCACCCCGACGGGCGGCTCAAGGGGCCGGGGGAGGTGCTCCACAATCCGGAGATGGCCGAGAGCTTGCGGCGCATCGCCAAGGAGGGCGCCGAGGACTTCTATAGCGGGGCCATGGCCCGGGAAATCTCCGCCGACATGGCGGCCAACGGCGCACTGCTGTCGGCGCAAGACCTGCGCGACTATCGAACCACTCGAAGCGAGCCGCTCTGGGGTGACTTCCTCGGCTATCGCATCGCCAGCAACCAGCCGCCGGGAGGCGGTGTCATGCTGATCGAGATGCTGCAGATCCTCGAGCACTTCGACCTCGAGGCCCTCGGCCACAACTCGGCCGACTATCTGCAGGTGGTGGCCGAGGCGATGAAGCGGGCCACCGCCGACAAGGATGCCTTCGTCGGCGACCCGGACTTCGTCGAGGTGCCCCTGGCGAGGCTTACCTCCAAGGATTACGCGGCCGAGCAGGCAGCCATGATCAAGGCCGGCGAGGTAGCCCGTGTCGAGCGGCTCGACGGAGCGGCGGAATCGAAAAATACCACCCACATCTCGATCGTAGACGGCGAGGGCAACGCCGTCTCCATGACGCACTCGCTGGGCATGCCGTCGGGCGTGATCACATCGGGACTGGGCTTCATGTACAACGGCTGCATGGGGGTCTTCGATCCCCGCCCGGGACGGGCCGGCTCGATTGCGCCGGGCAAGGCTCGCTTCAGCTCCATCTGCCCGACAATCGCCTTCAAGGACGATGAGCCCTGCCTGGTGATCGGCGCCCCCGGCGGCACACAGATCGCGATGGGCGTCTTGCAGGCGACCTTGAACGCCTTGGCGTTCGACATGCCGATCCTCGATGCCATCGTCGCCCCTCGCTTTTCCGCGACCAGCGACATCATCGATGTCTGCAACCGGATCCCGCACTTCGTCACGCGGGAGCTGGAGGCAAAGGGCTATTCCGTCTGCCGCAGCCACATGAGCTACACCTTCGCCGGTGTGCATGGTTTGAAGCGCGGTCCCGACGGCTGGGCCGGAGCGGCCGATCCCAGAAACGACGGCATGCCGCTGGCGGTCTGACGCTCAGCAAAGCGTCTCGTGGCGTTCGATGCAGACGCGCAAGACCTCGTCCGGGTCGCGTTTCCACCAGGTCTCGGCCGAGAAGATTTCGACCTCGTTGAGACCGCGATAGCCGGCTTGGGCCACCGCCTTTCGAATGCGCGGCAGGTCGATGACGCCGTCCCCCATCATGCCGCGGTCCAGCAGCAGATCCTTGGTCGGCACCAGCCAGTCGCAGATGTGATAGGCGAGCAGGCGGTCGGCGGCGCCGGCACGGGCGATCTGGACATAGAGATCCGGATCCCACCAGACGTGGTAGACGTCGACGGCAACGCCAACGCCTTCGCCCAGGCGATCGCAGATATCGAGGGCTTGCTTCAGGCTGTTCACGCAGGCGCGATCCGCCGCGTACATGGGGTGCAGGGGCTCGATTGCCAGCGGCATGTCGGCCGGGCGCGCCGCTTCCAAGAGCTTGGCGATCCCGTCTTCCACCATCTGCCGTGCGCCTGGAAGATCGCGAGAGCCCTCCGGCAAGCCGCCGACGACCAGAACCAGGCAGTCGGCGCCTAGGGTAAGGGCTTCCTCCAAGGCGCGGCGGTTGTCGTCATGTGCTTCCTGCAGGCCCGCTGCCGTCGCGGCCGGGAACATACCGCCACGGCAAAGGCCGGTCACGCGCATGCCGTTGTCCCGGATGATCCTGGCGCTTTCCTCTAGACCGACTTTGGCCACTTGATCGCGCCAGGGGGCCACGGCGCGGATGCCGGCGCGCGCGCAACCCTCCACCGCCTGCCGCAGATCCCACTGCGCCCTGACCGTGGCCAAGTTGATTGAAAGCTGCGCGATGTCCGGCATATCAGGCCTCGTAGCCGCAGGGCGTCATCGAAGCCAGATCCGGTTGGGCGGCGCTGGCCAATCCAGGTGTGTCGAGCGAGGCGATGGCAAGCTGTCCGTCCCTAATGTCTAGGCGCACCGCACCCAGTCTTTCGGTATAGAGGTCGGGATGGGCGGCGAGAAAGGCGGCTTGTTCTTCCTTGGGCGCTGCGGCCATGCCGTTCACATAGTGATGGCCGTTGCGCTCCACGTGGCTGCAGCCGATGAGGCTGGCGAGCGCCAGATCCTGCTGCACGGAAAGCCCGGCCTGGGTGGTGAGGTCTTCGGCCGACATGAAGTAGCGTGCCGCACCCGCCTCGGTGTTCCAGGCCTCGCAGCGTGAGCGGTTGAGCAGCGACTTGTAGAAGCCCTTGCAGGACTTTGAAGAGACACCTTTATAGCTCAAGGCCTTGGCCTCGAGGAATGAGTCCAGCGTGGCGTCGGACTCGTCGATCTCCACCGCCTTCAACTGCGCGAGCGGCGTTACCGCCTGGCTCAGCGCTCTTGCCCGCGCGATGGGTTGCTCGATGAAGAGAACGGCATCGCGCAGTCGTTCCAGCGCAGGTCTTGCGGCGATTTCTTGCCAGAGCGCCAGGATGCCCTCGACATCGGCATACTGCTCGTTGCCGTCCAAGGTGGCAGCGTAGTGGGGCAGGGGGTCGAGCACGCGGGCGATCTGCGTCAGTCGCTCGATGTCTGCTTCGAGGTCGCCGCCGACCTTCAACTTGAAGTGGGTGACGCCGTAATCGGCGATGACCTCTTCCAAGGTTTCCGGCAGGCCGTCGCCGACCCGCTCTGGCTCGGCCAGATCCGCGGCGGTGATGGGGTCGACCATCCCGACGGTGTGGCGCGCCGCGATCGTGGGCTGGAGCCCGAGACGTGCCAGACAGCCGTCGATGTCAAAGCCGGCCAGGTCCGGCGTGATGTCCGTCGTAAGGCCGAAAAGATTTTGCCGGCAGGCCTGGAAGACGCTGAGGCCTTGCAGCCGCAAGAGCACGTCAAGGATGGCCCGGTCAAGCAATGCCGTGCCGAAGCTCGCCACCAGGAGCGGCAAGCCGGCTTTGCTGGCGGCCTCCGCAAAGGCCGGGGCGCTTGCCGCATGCAGACCGAAGGCACTCTGGTAGTCGTCGACGGCTAGATAGGTCTCCGCTGCGATGGCGAGCGCCCGGCGCAACTGTTCGAAATTGTCCTCGTTGGAGAGCGCCGGCGACTTGTCGAACCACTTGGGCGCCAACAATTCAGCCGCCATGCCCCAGCCCTCGCGGCCGTCTTCCAGGCGCACTCGCGCGCGGACGAAGCATTGCGGTGCCGCGGTCAAGGTGACGACGCCGAAGCGGAAGGGCATGCGAAAGGTGACGTCGCGCTCGAAGAAGGCGACCTCTTCCAGATGCAACTTGGGCCGCGTGCTCATGGCAAGGCCTCCCAGATGCCGCGCAGGTATCCGGCGGCGCGCGCGGCGCAGGCCGGGCCGTCGGGTTTGTAGACAAAGGGTTCGGCCGCGATCCAGCCGCCGTAGTCCTGCCGCTTGAGGGCGGCGAGGATCGGGGCGAAGGGCAGGTCGCCTTCGCCAGGACCGCGGCGGTTGGGGTCGTTCACCTGGACATGGGCGACGATGCCCGTCGGCAGCCAACGCTCGATGAGGGCCGGTACGTCGCCTTCGCCGAGCGCGGTGGCCGAGCAATCGATCATCGAGCGAAAGGCCGGGCTGCCGATTTCTTCGACGATGGCAGAGGCCTCCGCCAGGCTGTTGATGAAGTTGGACTCGCGCGTCGCCAGAGGCTCGACGCAATAGACGACGCCTGCCGCCTCTGCCGCTTCGGCTGCGGCGCGGAAGCAGTCCATAGCCCTCGCCCGTCCTTCGGCTTCCTCGCCGTCAGGCAGCTTGCGCTGCGCCGGCGAGCCGTGCACCAGCACCTCGGCGCCCAGTTCGGCGGCCATTTCGACCAGCCGGCGCATCACCTCCACCGTCTTCTTGCGCACCGCTTCGTCGGACGTGGTGATGGACAGGCCCTTGGGCGCCAGCAAGAGCCAATGCAGGCTGGAACAGGCAAGGCCTTCGGCGCCCAGGCTGCGGCGCAGTTCCGCGATGTCCGAGCTGCCAAGCTCTTGCGGTTGGTCGGACAGCGTGAAGGGCGCGATTTCCAGGCCTTGGTATCCTACTGCAGCGGCGAAGGCGCATTGCTGGTCGAAGGGCAGGTCTCGGATCACTTCGTTACAAAGAGAGAGCCTCACGGCGACCTCCTGAGTTTGCGGGCGATGGCGTTCCGCACCGGAGCCAAGCCCCAGAGCACGGTGAAGAGGGTGAGCGCGGCCAGAACGGCAGAGATCGGCCGCGTGATAAAGGGTTCCAGCGAGCCGTCCGACAGCACCATGCCGCGGCGGAAGTTCTTGTCGAGAATAGAACCCAGCACGATGCCCAGCACCAAGGGCGCCATGGGGTAGTGCATCTGGCGCAGAATGAAACCGAGCAGGCCGAAACCCAGCATCACCCAGATGTCGAAGACCCGGCTGGCAATGGCGAAGGAGCCTACGACACAGAGCACGAAGATGACCGGCATGAGATGCTCGCGCGACACTCGCAGCACGAACAGCATCGGCTTGGTCAAGAGCAGGCCCAGCAGCAGCAGAGCGACCGACGCCCAGAACAGCATGGCCGCCACCTCGAAGACGAAGGTCGGCGATTCGATCATGATCAGCGGGCCTGGCCTGACCCCGTGAATGACGAAGGCTGCCAGCAAGACGGCGGCGGGTGCCGAGCCGGGGACGGCCAGGGTGAGGACCGGGATGATCGCGCCGGGCACGGCGGCGTTGTTGCCGGTCTCGGCGGCGACCAGGCCCTCCTTGTTGCCCTGGCCGAAGCTCTCGGGCGTTTTGCTGGCCCGGCGCGCGGCGGCGTAGGAGACCCAAGCGCCCATGTCTTCGCCGACACCGGGGATGATGCCCATGGAGGTACCAAGAAACCCCGAGCGCAGGATGGTCCACCAGCGGGTCACCAGGCTGCGGAGCTTCGGGACCACCCGCCCGCCGACGTCGCGCACCGTCTCGTAGGCCGGCTGCTTCATGACGCAGAGAATCTCGGCAAAGCCGAAGGCGCCGACCAGTGCCGGCAAGAGGCCGAAGCCGCCGGCCAGGTCGACCGAGCCATAGGAGAAGCGCTGATAGGCATGAATGCCCTCTTGACCCACCTGCGCCAGCAGCAGGCCCAAGAAGCCCGAGATCCAGCCCTTGATCGGATCGTCCAGGGCGGTGAGGCGGCCGGAGATGACGACGCCGAAAACGGCCAGCCAGAAGAACTCGAATGACTGGAACTTGAGGCCGACCTCGGCCAGCTGCGGCGCGATCAGGGCCAAGAGCAGCATGCCCACCAGGCAGCCGAAGAAGGAGCCGACGGTGGCGAGCCCCATCGCCTCTCCGGCCTTGCCGGCGCGAGCCAAGGGAAAGCCGTCCAGCGCCGAGGCGGCGTTGGCCGGCGTGCCGGGAATGTTCAAGAGGATCGCCGTGCGGCTGCCGCCGTAGATGGCGCCGACGTACATGCAGATCAGGACCGGAATGGCCTCGTGCGCCTCCATCCGGGTGGTCAGGGTGGTCAGAAGCGCGATACCGAGCGTGGCGGTGAGGCCGGGCAGCATGCCGATGGTCATGCCGAGCAAGGTTGCCCAGAAAACGTTGAAGAGGTTCCCCGGCAAGGCCTGCTGGCCCACTGCGGTGAGGAAGAACCCTATTTCCTCCACGCGCCGCCCCCTCGCTTCGTCATGGAAGGCGTACCAGGAAGACCCGCTCGAAGAGCAAGGTCACGGCAGCCGAGGTAGCGACGGCGATGAGCCCGGCGGTTAAGGCGGTGCGCACCAGCGGCCGGTGACGCCAGGTGAAGGCCAGCACGAAGGCGAAGACGAAGACTGCCGTCGCCAGCCAGAAAGGCAGCCAACCGAGCAGGCCGACGGCATAGACCAGGCAGAAGGCCAAAGTCATGGCCAAGCGCATCCAGCCTTCGACTGCCGCACCGCGGTCCGCCGTCGGATCAGGCCTAGCCCGCAGGCTGCGCAGGAACAGCGCCAAGCCCAAGACGCCGAGAACAAGCCCCAGCGCGCCCGGCGTCAGGCCGGGCACGCTCATCGGGTGGATGCCGAGGTTGGCAAAGCGCGGCATGCGCCAGGACTCGATCACTACCGCAACGCCAAGTGCGATGATGACGAGCGAGAACCAAAGATCCGCTCTGGGTGTCTTGGACATGGCTGACCTTGCCGAGACCTATGCCGCCAAAAGCGGCGGGCCGCGTCGAAGCGCGGCCCGCTCACCTGTCTAGGGCATGGGAATGCCCAGGTCGCCGGGCGACATGGTCGTGCGTCCGGCGGCGTGGAAGGACCAGGCGTCGGCCTGGATCTCCGGCCAGACCTTGTCCCGTGCCGCATCGCCCGCGGCCGGGGTGAAGAGCGCGCCCTTCTCCAGGGCATAGTTCTTCAGACGATCGGCCTGCGGAATCTTGTCGGCCCAGATCATGTCGAAGGTCTCGATCACCTCCGGCGGCGTGCCCTCCTTGGGAATGAAGATTCCGAAGGCGGTGGAGAGGATCGGCAGCGGTTGATCCACGAAGTCGGTGATCGGCGGAACGCTCCCGTAGCCTTCGATCTCCAGTGGCTGGTCGGCCAGAACGGCGAGCGGCCTCAGACGTTGGGCCCGCACCATCTCCGCTTGCTCGGAGGCCAGTTGCGTGGTGGCCTCCGCTTCGCCGGCCACGGTGGCGACGACGGCCGGATTGCCGCCGTCGTAGGTCACATGCTTGTAGCCGCCGCCGACCGCACCCAAGAGCGCCTCGGCCGCAGCATGGCCGGAGGAGCCGGCGCCCGCAGTGGCGATCACGACCTTGTTGTCCTTCATGGCCTCGATGAAGTCGGCCATGGTCTCGTAGGGCGCATCGGGATTGACCGAGACCAGCGGCACGTTGGTGACCGTGTTGTAGAGCCGCCAATCGTCAATCCAGGTGTCCCATTGGCCTAAGAGCTTGTAGGTGCCCAGCTGCTTCGGTGCGCCGGCGGCCCAGGTGAGGCCGTCTCGCTCCGCCTCCCAGGCGTTCTTCTTGCCGATCGAGCCGGAGGCGCCCGGCTGGTTCACGATGACGACGGTCTGGCCCAGTTCGTCTTCCAGGACGGCCGCGGTCACGCGCGTTACCTGATCGGTGGCGCCACCGGCACCCCAAGGCACGATGATGGTGATGGGCTTGTCCGGCTTCCAGGGATAGTCGCCGGCTTGGGCGGGCAGGGCCGCGAGCGCAACAGCGGTCGCCGCCAACAGGAACGTCTTCATGATCTCCTCCCTTTCTTGCTCTCTTGCATCAACTCAACACACACCTCTGATCGCCATGGCCGTCGACATGCGGGCGCAGGCGAGTTCGGGGTCGCGAAGCAGCCCTGCGCGATCGGCCAGGCGAAAGAGCTCCGCCAGGTGCAGGGTCGAGCGGGCACTCTCCTGCCCGCCGATCATGGTGAAGTGATCCTGCTGGCCGTTCAGCCAGGCCAGGAAGACGATGCCGGTCTTGTAGAAGCGCGTCGGCGCCCGGAAGATGTGGCGCGACAGCGGCACGGTCGGCGCCAGGATATCGCGGAAGCGCGCCTTGTCGTCTGCGGCAAGGGCCGCCAAGGCTGCCGAGGCGGCAGGGGCGATCGCGTCGAAGATGCCGAGCAGGGCGTCGGAATAGCCGGCCGCATCGCCCTCGATCAGCTCCGCATAGTCGAAGTCGTCGCCGGAATACATGCGCAGGCCGTCGGGCAAGCGGCGGCGCATGGCGACCTCCTTGTCCTTGGAGAGCAGCGAGATCTTGATGCCGTCGACCTTGTCGGCGTTTTCCCGCAGGACGGAAAGGCAGGCCTCCATCGCTTCGTCGTGGTCGGTTGCGCCCCAATAGCCGGCGAGCGCCGGGTCGAACATCTCGCCCAGCCAGTGAATGATCACCGGCTCCTTCACCTGATCCAGGATGCGGCCATAGACCTGGGCATAGTCCTCCGGTCCCTTGGCGGCCGCGGCAAGGGCGCGGCTCGCCATCAGGATGATGCGGCCGCCGCAGGCCTCGACCGCCGCGATTTGCTCCTCGTAGGCCTCGATCACCTCGCCGAGGCGGGTATAGGGCGAGGGTGGCAGGTGATCGGTGCCGGCGCCGCAAAAGACGAGCGCACCCGGATGGTCCTTGGCCGCATCGACGGAGCGGCGAATGAGCTCCAGGGCGGTCGGCCAGTCGAGGCCCATGCCGCGCTGGGCCGTGTCCATCGCTTCCGCCACGCCCAGGCGAAGATCCCAGAGGGTCTTGCGGTAGGCGATGGTGCGCTCCCAGTCCACTGCTGCGTCGAGCCAGGGATCGGCCTCGGCCATCGGGTCGGCAACGACGTGCGCTGCGGCGAAGGCGACACGGTTGAAGGGCGCGTTCTGCCGGGTCGGGAAGTCGCGCGGGTGAGAGGCCTGATAGCGCTCGGTCTCGCCGTTCGTCGTGGGCAAGGTGACCTCAGCCATGGTCAGGGCCCCAGGTCCGGCACGTCCAGCCACTTGCGCTCGTGCCAGCTTTGCAAGCCCAGCTCGGCAAGCTGCACGCCCTTGGCGCCCTCCAGCAGGCCAAAGCGCCAAGGCCCGTCTTCTGCGACATGCCGCAAGAAGAGTTCCCACTGCTGCTTGAAGCCGTTTTCCGCCGGACCGCGGTCGGGCACTTCCGCCCAGGTCGAGAAGAAGTCCAGCGTCTGCGGCTCGTCGGGGTTCCAGACCGGCTTCGGCGTGTTGACCCGATCCTGCGTCCAGCAGCGCGTCAGCCCCGCCACCGCCGAGCCGCGCACACCGTCGGCCTGGAAGGTCACCAGGTCGTCGCGCCGCACCCGCACGCACCAGGAGGAGTTGATGTGGGCGATCACGCCGCCTTCCAGCTGAAAGCTGGCGTAGGCGGCATCGTCGGCGTCTGCCTGGTAGGCTTGGCCGGCCTCGTCCCGGCGCTCGGCGATGTGGGTGGCGCCGAGGCAGGAGACGGACTGGACGCGGCCGAAGAGGTTGTCCAGCACATAGCGCCAGTGGCAGAGCATATCGAGAATGATCCCGCCGCCCTCTGCTGCCTTGTAGTTCCAGCTCGGCCGCTGCGCCGGCTCGAGGTCGCCTTCGAAGACCCAATAGCCGAATTCGCCGCGCACCGACAGCAGCCGGCCGAAGAAGCCGGCGTCGAGAAGGCGCTTCATCTTGAGGAGCCCGGGCAGGAAGAGCTTGTCTTGCACCACTCCGTGTTTCACGCCCTTGGCCTCGGCCAGCCTGGCGACGGAGAGGGCGTCCGACAGCTTGTCCGCGATCGGCTTCTCGCAATAGACGTGCTTGCCGGCCTCGATGGCGCGGGAGAGCAGCTGGGCGCGCATCTGGGTGGTGCCGGCATCGAAGAAAATGGAGCAGCTGGGATCGCCAAGCGCCTCGTCGAGATTGCTCGACCAGCGCTCGATGCCATGCGCCTCCGCGAGGCGCCGGATCTTGTCCGGGTTGCGGCCGACGATCAGTGGCTCAGGCATCAGGCGGTCGCCGTTGGCCAGCATCACGCCGCCTTGGCTACGGATCGCCAGGATCGAGCGAATCAGGTGCTGGTTCAGACCCATGCGCCCGGTGACGCCATGCATGATGATGCCGATCTGGCGATCCGCCATTCCAGGTCACTCCATTCCCAGTTGGTCGTAGATGCGTTTGGTGTAGGCGCCGAACTCCGGCGATTGGCGCATGTCGAGGCGCCGGGGGAAGGGCAGGTCGATGGCAAAGTAGTCCGCCATGCGTGCCGGGCCGGCGGTGAGGACCGCGCAGTGCGTGCCCATCAAGACGGCCTCTTGGATCGAGTGGGTGACGAAGAGGATGGTCTTGCGGCTCTCTTGCCAGATCCGCAGCAGCTCCAGGTTCATGCGCTCGCGGGTCAAGGCGTCGAGCGCGCCGAAGGGCTCGTCCATCAGCACCAGCTTGGGGTCATGCACCAGCGCTCGCGCGATGGCGGTGCGCTGCTGCATGCCGCCGGACAGCTCGTAGGGCCGCTTGGCCTCGAAGCCCTTGAGCCCCACCAGCGCCAAGAGGTCGAGGGCGCGCGCACGCGCCTCGCGCTTGGGCAAGCCCAGGATCTCGGCCGGCAGCAGCACGTTGTCCAGCACATTGCGCCACTTCAGCAGCAGCGGCTGCTGGAAGACCATGCCGACGTCGCGCCCTGGGGTGAAGGGGTGCCCTTGATCGCCGATCTCGACCCGTCCGGCGTCGTGATTGTGCAGGTCGGCCAGGATCTTCAGGACCGTCGTCTTGCCGCAGCCGGAGGGGCCCACCAGCGAGACGAACTCGCCCTCGGTGACCTGCATGGTCACGTCGGAGACGGCGAGAAATTCCTGGCTGCCGGCGCGGTAGACCTTGCTCACGCCCTCAAGGCGAATGAAGGGCCGCTTGGCGGTTACTGGGCTCGGCGCCTCCTTCGTCATCATCCGAGCCACCGTTCGCGGTTCGCCGCCACGAAGGCATCGTCGCCAAGGTGGGGATAGGCGGCGAGCACCCGGTCGATCTCGGCTTTTTGTCCCGGCCCTAGCCCTTCCTGTGGGTCCAGCAGCACCAGGTTCTCCAATAGGCCTTGCCGGCGCAGGACCTCGTGGCAGCCGGCGATGCAGCCGGCGAAGTCGTTGCGCACGTCGAAGAGCGCGCCGTTGGCGTCGGTGAGCTCGCCGTCCAAGGCCAGCAGGTCCTGCGGGAGGTTCGCGGCCTTTGCCGCCTCCTGCGCGCGCGTCAAGAGGTCCACGGCCGCCTTGGTCCAGACCGACCACTGTCCCAGAAGGCCGCCGAGGATGCGCAGGGTCACGCTCTCCTCTCCTCGGCGGACGCGGTAGGGGGTCAGGAGATCGAGCAGGATGTGATCGTCATTGCCGGTATAGAGCGTCACCCGCTCTTCCGCCCTGGCCTCGGCGACACCGCGAACCACGTCGATCGTGCGATAGCGAGAGAAGGGGGCGATCTTGATCGCGATCACATTGTCGATCGCCGCAAAGCGCCGCCAGAACGCGGCCGAGAGGTTGCGGCCGCCGACCGCGAGCTGCAGGTAGAAGCCGACCAGCGGGATTTCGCGGGCGATCACCTCGCAGTGTGCGATCAATTCGTCCTCGCTCGCCTCGCCCAGGGCCGCCAGCGACAGCAGGCCGGCATGATAGCCCAGATCGCGCGCGATCTGCGCCTCGCGCGCCGCTTGCTCGGTCTTGCCGCAGAGCCCGGCGATCAGGACCAGCGGCCGCTCCGTCCAGGCCTCTGCAGTCTCCGCCGCCAATTGCAGGACGGGCTGGTAGAGCCCGGCTTCGCGAATCGCGAACTGGGTGGTGTGCACGCCGACCGCCAAGCCACCGGCGCCGGCATCGATATAGTAGCGCGTGAGCGCGCGCTGCCGGGTCCGGTCCAGCTCTCCGGCTTCGCTCAAGGCCAGCGGATGGGCCGGGATCACCACGCCCCGGCGCAACTGGGCGAGGACGCTATCGGCTATGTCGCTCCAGTGCAGCACCCTGTCCCTCAACTTGGAAGTAACCGTTCGGTTATTTTGTGGAGGTAAGGCATGGTGAGTCAAGCAGCTCGCCCGCCCAAGGGCCTGAGATAGCCCAGGATCACCTCCACCATGTGGGCGCGCCGACGCGCCAGCTGCGCCGGCGCCTCCAGATCGCGATCGAAGATGGTCGAGAGCGTGAAGCGGTTGGAGAGGTAGAAGTACCCGAGCCCGGCGATGGAGATGTAGAGCTCCACCGGATCGACGCCGGAGCGGAAGGTCCCGGCCGCTTCACCCCGCCGTAGGATCTGGCCCACCATGCCGGCGAAGGGCGAGTGCATCTCGCGGGCGCGCGCGGATTTCTTGACGTGGCCCGCACGCAAGAGGTTCTCCGAGTTCAAAATATTAATGAATTCAGGATGTTCTATATAGTGATCCCAGGTCGTCTCCACCAGCCGCCGCATCGCCTCCTCGGGCGGTAGGTGCTCCAGGTCCAGGGCTCGCTCGCGTTCACGCAAGAGGCGATAGGTGTCTTCCAGGACCGCCATGAAGAGCGCGTCCTTGTCGCCGTAATAGTGATAGAGCATGCGCTTGTTGACGCCGGCCTCGGCGGCGATCTCGGCGATGCGCGCACCGGCGAAGCCGCGGGTCGAAAAGTCCTTGGTGGCCGCTGCCAGGATGCGCCGCTTGGTGCCGTCGGGATCCCGCTTGGCGCCTTCAGCCTGCCGCCCGGCTAGGCCTTTATGGTTGACAGAAACGGCCATGGCGCGCACCTTGAAGTAACCGAAAGGTTACAATGTCCGATTTGAATCGCGCGGTCAATCGCGCTGTTGGACCTGACGAGGGAGGACGAGACCATGTGGAAGGCGGTCTTATCGGCGGCTCTTGTTTCCTGCTGGCTTCTGCCGCACGCGGCAGCGGCCGAAGACGAGGTCGAAATCGACTTCGTTCTGAACTGGATCGCCGGCGGCGACCACGCTCCCTACTACTACGCCCAGCAGGAAGGCTGGTACGAAGAGGCCGGGCTCGATGTCACCATCGAGCAGGGCAAGGGCTCGTCGATGGCGGCCCAGCGTACCGGTATCGGCGAGACGGAGATCGGCCTGGCCGATCTCGGCACGGCGCTGGTGGCCAAGGGCAAGGGAGCCGACTTCGTCGCGGTCATGAACATCTATGCCAATTCGCCCTATGGGATGTACTGGCTGAAATCGTCCGGAATCAATGGGATAGAGGACTTCGCCGGCAAGAAGATCGGCAACCCGCCCTGGGATGCCGCGCGCGCCATGTGGCCGGCCTTGGCCAAGGTCGTGGGCATGGATCCCAAGGCGGTCACCTGGGTGAACGTGCAGCCCAACGCCAAGCTGGCGGGCCTCAAGGCCGGCTCGATCGACGTCACCACCTCTTTCTACAACATCCATCACATCTTCCAGCGTCAGCTCGGTGACGACATGGGCTTCTTCGCCTGGAAGGACTACGGCATCAACCCCTACGGCAACTCCATCATCGTCAACGGCGAATTCCTGGCCGAGCACCCCGAGGCGGTGAAGAAGTTCGTCGCCGTGACCCAGCGCGCCTTCGCCACCTGCGTCGAGACGCCCGAGCCCTGCATCGAGGCCTTGGTCGCCGCCAACACCGGCCTCAAGAAGGAGAACGAGCTGGAGAACTGGGGCTTGGTGGTCGAGCTGATGACCGACGAGACGGCCAAGACCAAGGGGCTGGGCTACTTTGAGCCGGAGCGCCTTGCGTCCGACTACGATCTGGTGGAGACCTATTTCGACGTCGAGCAGCCCTTCGACGTGCACGAGGCGGTGACGAACGACTATCTGGACACCTCGATCAAGCTGCCGACGCCCTAAGGGCGGGCAGGAGTCTAAGCGTTCTTTCTGAGGAGGTTCGGAGGACTCCTTGCCGTCATAGCGGCGAGCGAAAGCGATGGCGCAATTCAATGTGACGAGCCGGGGTCACCCGCTGGATCGCCGCGCTTCGCTCGCGATGACGCTGGCTTCTTTGCTTGTGTCTTGTGGGCTAGATCAGTGCTTGGGTGTCCAAGAGAAAAAGCTCGCGTGATAAGCTCAGTTGCTACCGCATCAACCCATCGCCGTCATCGCGAGGAGGCGGAGCCGACGACGCGATCCAGCGGGCCACTGCACCCCGGTTGCCTCATGTGGCCAGCCTTCTGTTCTCCTGCTGCTGCCTTTGCCTTCGACGACACAGAGTGCGCTGCTTGCAGGCGAGATGGCCCTAGCCCAGTTCCGGACCGGCGGGGGCGAGATAGAGCCGCGAATCCAGCCTTGGCGGGGTGCCTTTCGCCATGCGCGTGAAGCTGCGCCGGGGTTGAAATCCGCGCTTGCCCAGTGTTTCCGCTAGGGAAGGGGCCTCGTCGTTGGCGTCGATAATCAAGGGGCAGTCCGGGGCAAGCTTCTCCTCGAGGGCTGAAAGCAGTGTTTCGGCTGCCGTCGAGGAGGGCGCGATCACGGGGCCGATCTGATGCGCCGTGCGGCCGCTGCGCGATAGCGCGAAGGCGCCGGCGGCGACGACCGAGGGGCCGCGCTCGGCGAGCCAGGCAATGAGGCTCGGGCGCCGGAAGCCGATGGCTTTGGCATCCAAGGCGCCGAGGCTCTCAAGCTCTCCCTTCAAGGTCGAGGCCGACCGGACTTGGGAAGGTCCGTCGTTTTGCCCGTCACGCCGCCAGCGCGTGATCTCGGCGACTTTTTGAAACCCGAGCCGGGCATAAACCCGTGCCCCGTCCGGTGTGGCATCGAGCTGAGGCACCAGACCTCTTTTTTCGCACTCATCGAGGGCGAAGGCGGTCAGGTGACTGGCGAAGCCACGGCCGCGTGCGGCGGAGGCGGTCAGGACCATCGAGATCCAGGCAGTCATGGGCGGATAGGGGAGTATTGCCGCGCTCGCCACCACCTCGCCGCCTTGCCTGATCCCCCAGACCAGGCCCTGCTCGAAGAAGAGACGCCAGTCGGCTGCGATCTGATTCCACCCGGCCTCGGTCGAGAGCGCGACGCAGTCGGTGAGGTTGGCGAGGGTCAGCCGCTCGATGGCCGCGGGCTCAGAACTTTCCATCGCGCACTTGAAAGCCCGTGGGTTTGCCGAGCGAGGGCTGGCCACGCGAGAGCCAGTCCGCCTGCCAGTCGATCATGCGCTCCAGCGGCACGACAGGGGGCCCGAACAGGCGGGTGGCGGCAGCGGCGTCGTTCAGCCAAGCCGTCTCGGCTTCCTTGCCGGCAATCTCCGCCGTGACCCCGAAGCGCTCCGCAAAGGCGCCGGCCAGCTCTCGTATGGAGACGATCTCCGGGCCGGTGACGTTCAAGGGCGAGGTCGGCGTGGTCACGTGGCGCAGGCTGCGCAGGACCTGGCTGTTGGCGTCGCCCTGCCAGATGACATTGGCGTGGCCCATGGAGACATCGACGGCCTCGCCGGCCAGAACCAGGGAGGCCACGTCGTGCAGGACGCCGTAGCGCATATCGATGGCGTAGTTCAGCCGGATCAGCCGGCCGGCCGTTCCCCTGGTCGCCGATCCGTGCTCGAACAGCCGCTCGCGGGCGAGGCAGGACCAGGCATAGTCCCCCGGCGGGGGCACCGGCTCCACCGCCTCGCTGCAGCCGCCGTCGGCCGGGGAGACGAAGGGATAGACGCAGCCGGTGGAGAAGGCGACGATCCGCGAGGCGGCGAAGCGTTCGGCCACCAAGGCCGGGGCCAGCGCGTTCATCGCCCAGGTCAGATGCTCGGACCCGGTCGAGCCGAACTTGCGGCCGGCCATGTAGACGATGTTGGGAACCTCCGGCAAGGCCGCGAGCGCGTCGCGGTCGAGGGCATCTGCGACAAGCGTCTCGATGCCCTGGCCTTCCAGCTCTTGGCGCAAGCCTTGCTGAGAGAAGCGCGCGACGGCGATAACCCGCTTTGCCGGGGCGGCGCGCTTGGCCAGCCGGCAGAGGCTCGGGCCCATCTTGCCGCCTGCGCCCAAGACCAGAATGTCGCCCTCGACGGCGGCCAGATCCTCGACAAGCGCGGCCGAGGGGCGCGACATCAGCTCTTCCAGGGCCGCCACGTCGGCCAGACGATCGGGAAGATCTCCGGCCTTGAGCACTCTCTCCGCACGCGGGCTCTCCATGCTTGCTGCCTCGCTCATCACGTTATCCGCAACACCAGTGCCTCATCGTAAGGCAAGGCGGGCGTCGCGAACACCACGTCGTTGCGGACGTAGTGAAGGGCGCAGGCACGCCGCCAGCGCTTGGAGCGGTTATCGCCCGAGCGATGCACCGTGCCGCCGTGATGGAAGGAGACCCCGCCCTTCGGCACCGGGGCCGGACGCATGTCGAACCTCGCCAGATCGGCCCCGGAGATCTGGAGGTCGAAGGGGCGCTCCGCTGGTGCTGCATGCGGCAGGATCGGCCCCAAGTGCGAGCCGCGGCCGTAGCGCAGGCAGCCGTTCTCCTCGTCCGCGTCGTCGAGGGCGATCCAGGCCGTAACCAGGCCATCGGGATCGCTCGGCCCGAAATAGTAGTTGTCCTGGTGTGCCGGCTTCGGCCCGCCGCCTTGCGGCGGCTTGAAGAAGATCTGGCTGAAGTAGACCGAGACGCCGGCGCCGATCAGGTTTTCCACAGCAGCCACTAGCCGCGCGTCGCCGGCCAGGGCGGTGAAGAAGGGACGCTTGCTGTGCGGATTGTCGAGCTTTCGCAGGACCCTCGCGTCGGCGACCGCGGTGTCGAGGTACCAGGCTCGTTCGGCGGGCGACAGGGCGGCAAGCGCCTCTTCGCCCCAGGCGGTAACGTCGGCAAGAGCCTCGTCCATCAAGGCGTCGGGGAACAGACCGGGCAGCGTCACATGCCCCTCTGCGCGGTAGCGCGGCAGATAACCTGCGCCGTTTCCGGCTGATGATGCCATCTCGCCTTCCAACCTATCTTTCACTTTTGGCATGATCGCAGTCGATACCGTTAACTAACCACATAGTTACAAAGCGACGCTCCGAGGTCAAGGCTCGCCTCGCGGAGCTACCTAGGCGGCCAAGATGGACTTGACGGCGGACTGCATGTGCCGCCGCCAGGCGCGCTGTGCGGCCGGGCTGGAGAGGTCCTGGTCGAAGAAGATGGAGAGGGTCGTGTTGTTGGCGAGGAAGAAATAGGCCAAGGCCACGACGGTGATGTGGACCGTGACCGCATCCAGGCCGGGCCGAAAGGCGCCGATCGCTTGGCCGCGCTCGATGAGCCCCGTCAGCTTGTCGACGAAGGGCCGTTCGAACTGGCGCACCTTGCCGGAGCGCCTCAGGTGACGGCCGCCGTGCAGATTCTCGCTGTTGAGGATCGTCACCGTCTCGGGATTGTTCAGATAGTAGGTCCAGACGAAGTCGATGTAGCGGGTCAGGGCGATATCGGGCGGGGCGATCAGGTCCAGCGCGTCGCTGGCGGCACAGAGCTCGGCATAGATCTCCTCGAGGACGGCCAGAAAGAGGCCCTCCTTGTCGGTAAAGTAGTAGTAGATCATGCGCTTGTTGGCGCCCGAGGCCTCGGCGATCGCGTCGACGCGCGCGCCGGCCAGGCCGTTGCGGGCGAAGGCCTTGCGCGCGGCTGCCAGGACCTTTGCGCGGGTGCGCTCGGGATCGCGGGTGGCGCCCGACTTCCTTGCAGCCTTAAAGGGATCGGCCATGCCGTCAGGCCGCCGACACGCGGCTGTCTCTGGCCACCGTCAGCTTCTCCAGCAGCATGACCAGGCCATAGAGCGCGACGCCGATGAAGGTGATCAGCAGAACCGCCATGAACATGGCCGCCGTATCCAGCGTCACCTGGACCTGCAGCATCAGATAGCCCAGCCCTTCTTCCGAGGCGATGAACTCGCCCACCACGGCGCCGGCGACGGCCAGCACGGTGGCCACCTTCATGCCGGAGAAGATGTAGGGCAGGGCACTGGGCAGCTGGATCTTGAGGAAGATCTGCCAGCGCGAGCCCTTCAAGGCGCGCACCAGGTCCAACAGCTCCGGCTCGACCTCTCTCAGCCCGCGCGCGGTGGTCAGCAGAATCGGCAGGACGCAGATCGCGAAGACGATCAGCACGTTGGGCGTGAAGCCGTAGGAGAACCAGACGATGAAAAGCGGCCCCAAGGCCACCTTGGGGATCATGTTGAGGCTGACCATCAGCGGCATCACCGCTTGGTCCACGAAGCGCGACCAGGAGGAGAGCAGGGCCGTGCCCACACCGAAGAGAACGGCAACGGCGTAGCCTGCAAGGATCTCCCCGGCCGTCACCATGGTGTTGTGCAGCCAGTCGTAGCTGTCTCCCAGCGCCGCCACGGTGGCAAGCGGGCTCGGCATCACGTAGCCCGGAATGTCCCCCAAGGTGACCCAAAGCTGCCAGGCGAGGATGACGGCCAGATGGGCCGAGATGGCGACCCAATAGCGCCGCAAGAAGGCGGCGATGCCGCGGGACCGGCTTTGCCGGCCTTCGCCCTGTCCAAAGTGGCCGGCCGAAACGGCGTCACGGCCCCCGGAAGCATCTTGCGCCATATTCGACTTGCCCTTTTAAGTAACTAGATAGATAGTCCGTGATCTCCAGGCCGGCGTCAAGCGGCTGCAGAGGCGAGGAGAGGAAGCATGGCCGGACCGCGTATCTTGACCACCGTCGTGGGCTCCTATCCGGTGCCGGACTGGCTTGCGGCCCTGCCCAGCGAGCAGGCCTTGGTCGATGCCACCCGCGTCGTGTTGCACACTCAAGAGCAGGCCGGCATCGACCTGGTGTGCGACGGCGAGCTCTACCGCTTCGACGTCAACCACCCCGAGACCAACGGCATGATCGAGTACTTCGTGCGGCCGATGGGAGGCGTGCGCGCGGCCCTTACCTTTCAGGAGATCCAGCGCTTCCGCGGCCAGGAGGGCATGGGCTTTCGCAGCAAGCCGGCGGGTATCGTGGAGGGGCCGATCGACGGCGGCACGCTAGACCTGCCGGCGGCCTGCGGACGTGCCAAGGCACTGGCCTCGCGACCGCTGAAGTTCACGCTGACCGGGCCGCACATGCTGGCCAAGACCCTGTCCGACGGCCACTACGCCAGCCGGCCGGCGCTGGCGATCGCGATCGCTGAAGCCTTGGCCGAGCAGGTCGCCCACCTCGACGCAGAGGTGGTGCAGATCGACGAGGCCAACCTCCCGGGACATCCGGACGAATGGGAGTGGGCGGCCGAAGCGGCAAACATCGTGCTCTCGGCGGTGAAGACGACCCCGGCAATCCATCTCTGCTTCGGGAACTACGGCGGGCAGAGTGTGCAGCGCGGCACCTGGGATCGGCTGATCGACTTCCTGAACGCGCTCAAGGTCGACCATATCGTCATGGAGATGGTCCACCGCCCGGCCGAGGAACTAGTCGCCTTCAAGGGCCTGCGGCCCGAGATCGGGATCGGCCTCGGTGTCGTCGACATCAAGCGCACGGAGGTCGAGAGTGCGGATGAGATCGCGCGCTCGATCGAGCGTGCATGTTCGGTCCTGGGTGAGGGGCGCGTCTCATACGTCCATCCCGACTGTGGATTCTGGATGCTGAAGCGCGGCATCGCCGACCGCAAGATCCGAGCACTTGTCGAGGGCCGGGATCTCTACGAGGGTCGGGCGCGGTCACGGTCCGCCTAGCGGGCAAGCACCCTGCCGTCACCGTTCTTCTTGGCTGGCGGGGGTCGGTCTGGCTCTAGCCGGGCGCATCAATAGACAACCGAATGAAGTAGGGTCTGGCGAGCCAGACGCGAGTGGGCCACCTTGGGGCTTCCAAGACCTAGAGACCGGGCAGGATGAGCAATTCGGCGAACGTGGCACGGCAGGCGCATTTAGGGATGGTGCTTTGGGCGCTGATCGTCGGTCTCTCCTTTCCGGTGGTGGAACTCATGACCGAAGGGCTGCCGCCGATCCTGCTGACCGCGCTGCGCTTCGTCGTGGCCGTGCTGGCGCTCTGGCCGCTGGTGCGGCGGGAAGCCGATCGCTGGCCGAACCTCAGGGGCCTGGTTCTCTACGCCTTGATGGGGCTCTGCCAGGCGGGCTTCTTCGGAACGATGTTTTGGGCAGCCCATCGCATCTCCGCCCTGTCCATGGCCGCGCTCTACGTCAGCGTGCCCTTGCTCGCCTATGCGATGGGGCGCGGTCTGGCGGTGGAGCCGCGGGCCGGCCGCCTATTGGCTATCCTGGCGTTGGGTGCCGCCGGCGCGCTGGGGCTTGCACTGGCGCAGGCCGAGAACGACTCCACAGCGCTCCGGCTGGGCATTGGCGAGGTGGTCTTCTTCTTCGGCTGCCTCTCGACGGCGCTCTATCCGGTCTTGAGCAAGTGGGGCCTCGTGCGCGGCATGCTGTCACCAAACGCCGCATTGCGCACCTTCTGGAGCCTGCTGGCCGGTGGCGTCGTGATCGTCCTGATGGGCCTGTTGCTGGAGGCGCCGAGGACGCTCGTGCGGATGACTTGGTCCGATATCCTGCTGGTGGTCTATCTGGGCCTCTTCTCCAGCGGCTTGACCTTCTGGCTGATGCAGCGCGGGACGGCGGCGCTGACGCCTGGCGCGGTGACGGCCTACACCTATCTGGTGCCCTTCGTGTCGGTCGTCCTGCTCTTCGTCAACCAGCCGCAGGTGATCGGATGGCAGTGGCTGCCAGGAGGCTTCCTTGTGCTGCTGGCGATCTCTCTGCTGCTCTACCGCGATGCGCGCAATGCCGACCACCGCTCCCGGCCGGGCCACCATTCGGCTCGGGCGCCCGGGCAAAGCGTGGGCTCTTGCGCCTCGAAGTCCGACTTGCCTTGATCCCCGCGCTTCACCCTCTTCGGAGCCGCCAGACATCCAGCTGCTTGCTTGCGGGTCCGAGGTGGTGGCTATGAGCTGGGAGCCCTGATGCGATGCGCATAGGCCTGCAAACCTGGGGCACGCGTGGCGACATCCGCCCGATGCTAGCGCTTTCGGGTGGCCTCAAGGCGGCCGGGCACGACGTCACCCTTGTCGTCACCAGCGTGGATGACGCCCGCTACGATGCCCTGGCCGAACGCCTGTCGGTCAAGCTTCAGAGCGTGGCCTCACCGGTGATGCAAGACCAGGCCGACTTTCAAGAACTGAGCAGTGAGCTGTTCCGCGACACCAAGGCCCTCAGCCAGGCGAAGGAGATCTTCAGGCTTTTCTTCGAGCCGGTGGCGGACGAGATGCATGCGGCCGCCCAGGCGCTTTGCCGCGACTGCGATCTCGTCGTGGGGCACTTCCTGCACTATCCGTTGCGCATCGCCGCCGAACGTGCAGGTTGCCCTCATGCCAGCGTCATGCTGGTGCACAGTCCGGTGCCCTCTCGCCACTACCCGCCTGCCGTCGTGCCGAGCTTTGGCGGGTGGGCCAACAGACTGCTGTGGCGTCTGGTGCGCGGACAGCTCAATCGGTCGATCAAGCCCTTCGCCGACAGGCTGCGGGTCAAGGAGGGCTTGGCACCGGCGCGGGACCTGCTGGAGGATGTTTGGGCCTCCCGAAGACTCAACCTGATTGCCGTCAGCGAGGCTTTTGGACGGCGTCAGGATGATTGGGGGGATCAGCATCAGATCTGCGGGTTTCTCGACCTGCCTGCTGATGGGCAGGGGCACGAGATCTCGGCGGACCTGGAAGGCTTCCTCAAACAGGGGCCTGCACCCGTGTACGTCGGCTTCGGCAGCGTGCCCGTGGCAGAGAAGGAGAGCCAGCGGGAGCAGGTGAGGCTCTTCGCGGCGGTCGCAGAGCGCGTTCGATGCCGGATGATTGTCCAGGTGCCGTCCTTGGAGGCTTGCGGATCCGACCTCACTGGCCAGGTGCACCTGGTCACCGCTGCGCCGCACGCCTTGGTCTTTCCACGTTGCGCAGCCGTCGTGCATCACGGCGGTGCCGGAACGGTCCACGCGGCGACCAAGGCCGGCGTGCCTTCGCTCGTCGTCGCCCATATTCACGAGCAGCATTTTTGGGGCCGTGAGCTGCAGCGAATTGGTGTAGCGCCGGCGCCCCTTTGGCGTCGAGAGCTGAACCTGGATTCCGCGTCGAAGCGTTTGGAGCTGATCCTTCGCACGCCCGGAATGAAAGAAAGGGCGGAACGTGCAGCCAGTGTGATCGGCAAGGAGGACGGGGTGGCCACGGCGGTAACACTCATAGAAGAGCACTTTGCAGTATCAAACTAGGAGATGGCAGCCTCGAGGGCGCGCGCCAGGGATTGCGTCGCGCGAGCTATCTCCCGCTCGGAGAAGGGGGCGTAGCCCAGAATGACGCTAGAGCGTGGGGCTCTTTGAATGCCGTACAAAGAAGTTGGCGATAGCTCGACGCCGGCCTGCGCAGCAGCTTGAAGAAGGCGCGGCTCGCAGACACCAGCTTCCAGCCAACCGATCAGATGCAGACCCGCATCCGCCGGCGGCACTTCCAAAACACCGGCCAGATCCTTTTTGGTCGCCTCGACCAGTGCTGCTTGGCGTTCGGCGTAGAGCGTTCGCATGCGGCGCAGGTGACGGGCAAAGTGGCCTTCGTCGATGAAGTCGGTGAGGACCGCCTGCTCCAGCGGCGGCGAATGGCGGTCGATGAGCCAGCGGGCGGCGGCGAAGTGATCGACGAGATGCGGCGGCACGACGACGTAGCCGATCCTGAGTGCCGGAAAGAGCAACTTGCTGAAGCTGCCGATGTAGAGGACGCGACCCTGAGGCGCCAAGCCGTGCAAGGCCGGCAGCGGACGCCCGGCATAGCGATACTCGCCGTTGTAGTCGTCTTCAAGGATGATCGCGCCGTTCTGCTCGGCCCAGTCGATCAGCGCCGACCGGCGGGCGAGCGACAGGGTCACGCCGAGCGGGAACTGGCTGCTGGGCGTTACGTAGACCAGCCTTGCAGTAGGCAATGACTTGTCCAAGGCGGTGATATCCAGGCCTTCGCCGTCGACAGGGATCGGGATGACTGTTGCGGACGCTGCCTCGAAGAGCACCTTGGCCGGCAGGTAGCCGGGATCTTCCATCAAGACATGGTCGCCAGGCTCGAGCAGCAGCTTGGCGATGATCTCGATTGCCTGCTGCGCACCGGCAGTGATGATGACCTGCTCGGCATCGCAGGCCACGCCGCGCGCGGAGCCCAGATAGCCCGCGACGGCCTCACGCAGGGGGCGATAGCCACGAGGATCGACGCGTTCCAGGAGTGAGCGAGACATGCTGCGCAGGCGCCGTGTCATCAGCCGTGCCCAGATCTGCCGTGGGAAGGCATCGCTTGCCGGTGTGTGCGCGCGAAAAGGCCGCGTCGGCCCGCTCGTCTCGGTGATCATCCAAGATCTGACGGTGAGCGCCTGTGTTGCAGATCTGGAGAGCGAGATCGGCCTTGCCCGCTTTGTCGTTTCGGCGGGACCTCCAGGCGCATGCAGCAGCTGTTCCGGCAGGTCATGGGCGACCCTGGTTCCAGAGCCGCGCGCCGTGACCAGATAGCCCTCGATGATCAGCTGGTTGTAGGCGCTCTTCGTCGTATTGCGCGCGATACCGAGCTCGCTGGCGAGCCGACGTGTGGACGGCAGGCGCTCGCCGGGCCGCAGGCGGCCGCTACGCACAGCCGCTCTGATTTGGTCCTCCAGCTGCCGAAAGAGAGGTTCGTCAGCCCCGGAGTCGAGCAACAAGGCCTCGAATGGGAAGCGTTGACCGGCTGGTCGCCGAGACGATGTGATCATAAAGTGGGTCCTATTGAATTTAGAAAAGTGGATCTTTCGATGGTTCCATTTATGCCCAAGTCCTGCGTGTTGCAAGGCGACACGTTGCCGGAGCAGAGGCCTGAGCCGCAGTCTGGGAACGCGAGCGCCGAGCCGCAGAATGGAGGGACTCCGACTGTGGAGACCTGATCCGAAGCAAGACAGGAGCATACCCGTGCCCAAGGGATTCCCATTGAAGCTCGCAGCCGCGATCGTCGGCTTCGGCGCCTCTATCGCCACGGCTGGTCCAGCCAAGGCGGATCTCACTTTTATCGACCTGACCCACGCAATCCCGACCTTCGCACCTTCGGCGGAGGATCCGACTAAGCCAGATCTCTCCAATCCCATCGGCGAAAGCGTGCCGATCGCCGGCTTCTATCATCAGGCCGTGCTATATCCCGCCGACCTATGGCCGACGAATCAGGGCTACTTCGCGTCTGCCGCTGTCCTGGTCCAGGAGCACAACGGCACCAGCTTCAACAGTCCGAACCACTATGTGAACAACGCCGAGAGTCTGGAGCCGGGAAGTCTGGGCGAAGAAGAGCGCAAGGCGAGCGACGAGCTGGCAATCGCGCAGCTGACCGGGAAGATCGTCCTGATCGACATCTCCGACCGCATCCGCAAAGAGCTGGCGCGGAACGGGGGCATGCCGAGCCCGGATCTCTCGGTCACGGATTTCTCGGACAGCTCTCTTGCCACGGTGCGCGCCGACGACATCGACGCCGTGGCCGATCAGATCGAGGACGGCGTGTGGCTCGTCGCGCGTTTGGGCTGGTCCCAGTTCTATGGGGCCGGCGACGAGAGCTGGGACAGCTCTCCCTATGTCAATGCGCTGAACCACCCCGGCTTTACGGCGGAGGCGATCGAGCGACTGATAGAGGTCATGGATCGGAAGGGGGTCAAGATCTCCGGTATCGCCGCCGACAGCCTCAGCACCGATTCCGGCCAGGGCGCGAAGGGCAGCGATGACAAATGGAGCAACGCCTGGCCCGCCCACGTGCGCCTCTATCAGCGCGACATCCTGATCGTGGAGAACCTCGCCAACCTGGAACGCCTGGCGCAACTGCAAAGGAGTGCCGACTGCTCCTTGCTTGTCGGGGCCTTGAAGCATGTGGGCGGAACCGGCGGCCCGGCCCGCGTGGTGGCGGTTTGCGAGACCCTGTGAACCCAAGACTTGGGAGACTGAGCCAATGGACGTGACAACCGACCGTATCAGTGCCTACGACGCAGCGCCCGGCGCCATGACCGTCATGTACGACGTCGAAGCCTATCTCAAGGCGTGCGGCCTGGAGAGAAGCCTGATCGAGCTGGTGAAGATGCGGGCCTCACAGATCAACGGCTGCGCCTTCTGTCTGGACCGCCACAGCCGGGATGCCCGGCAGAACGATGAAACCGAGCAGCGTCTCTATCTTCTCAGCAGCTGGCGGGAGTCGACGCTCTACAGTCCCCGCGAGCGCGCTGCCTTGGCCTGGACGGAGGCTCTGACGACCATCGCGGCAAGCCATGCGCCTGACGCCGTCTATCGGGAGCTTCGCGAACACTTCGACGAGGAGGAAACGACGAACCTGACGCTCTTGATCTGCCAGATCAACAGCTGGAACCGCTTCGCCATCGGCTTTCGATACCGGCACCCCTAGAGACCGATCGCAAAAGAGACCGCTTCGCCGCGAAGCAGGCTCTGGTCCGGCCAGGGCTGCGGTCAAAGCGAGCGTCCGATCGCGACATCGAGTGGGTTGATGCTCTCTTCGATCGCGCCGACCTCGCGGCGCAGCGCCACGATGATCTCTTCCAGCCGGTCAGGCCGGAGACGCGCGCTGGTCATGTTGATGGCAATCGAGCCGACCACGTCGCGCCCTTGCGGCAAGATCGGCATCGCGATTGCCGAAATCCCCTCGACGAGGCGGCCATGATCGAAGGCATAGCCTTGCCTGCGGATCTCGGGCAGCCGCTGTGAGACCTCGTCGGCCGAGAGTCGGTTGAAGCGCGTATAGAGGAGCGCGTTGGTCTTGAGGATGACGTCGGCTTCCTCGCTCGGCAGGAAGGCCAGGATCGCTTGGCTGGCCGGGCCCACCCCCAAGGGAATCTGACCGCCCACGTTGCCGGTCAGGCTGTCGATCACATAGCTCCCCTCCTGGCGGTCTACGCAGACGGTGTTGAAGCCACTGCGCGCCATGAGAAACACCGTGTCGCCGGTCTCGGCGGCCAGACGCAGCAGCGCCGGATGGCAGGCGCGCCGAAAGCCGGTGCCGTCCGCCGCCTTCGCGCCCAGCACGAAGAGGGACAGGCCCAGGCGATAGCGCTTGGTGGTCTGCTCACGCTCGATCAGCCCGTGCCGCTCCAAGGCGCCGATGATCCTGTGCGCCGTCGGCTGGGTGAGGCCGACCGCTTCAGCCAGAGCGGCGGGCCGCGCGCCTTCCTCCCCGACATCGCCCAGGTAGGTCAGGATTGCGACGGCCCGATCCAGGAGCTGGGTTCCCGTGGCCTTCTCGCCCTTGTTTGTCTCGGCCATCGTGCCTCTTCGATGTCGTGCCGTCGCTTTCGGCCCCTGCAGCATAGCTATTCTGCCTGCATGGCCAACCCATGGACTTGTCGCAAGGCGGCCAGATGCAACGGCCTGGCCAGCAGGGCTTGCAGCGGTCGTTCATCGCCCTCTTCAAGGCGCGTTAGCGCGGCCAGCAATGAGGCGGAGACCTCTCGGTCGACGAGGTCCCGGGTGGCCGTGGCGAATTTTTTCTCGAGATCGTCGCGAGTCATGGGATTCGCCGCTTCCCCTTTGGGCATCAGCACAGTCCGCAAGAAGCGCCGCTGCTTGGTAGTGATCTCCAAGCGCGCGGGCACGGCTTTGGAGAACATGGCGTCCAAGTCGGGGTCGATTTCGAGATGAACCCGCCTCGCCAATGCCAGAACCGCCGTGTCGTCCAGCCAGTCGTGGGTGAGCGGCAGCAGTGCGCCGCTCCCGCGCAGAGCCGCCAGTGCGATGCAGAACGGCAGGCTGTACTGCGCGGCTTCCAGGCTGTCGGGTGCACGATCGTTGTTGAGGGAGAGCGCGCGCGCGAAGGTCCACACCCGGATGCACTGGATTTCGTTCGGCACGATTTGGTGTTCGGCTTGAAGCGCCAGCAAGGCGTCGATCGCCGCATGGGCCCAACGGCAGCAGCTGTAGGGCTTGAAGTAGATGGTTTCGATCAGCCAGCTATCGCCAAGCCCGCCCAGCAAGGCCTCCACGTCGTAGAGCCTCCGATTGTCCAAGAGGTCCAACGGGCCGGTGAAGCCGGCGGTGGCCAGATCCACCGCCGACAAGCCGGTCGCCGTCGCCCAGGCGATGCCTTCCTTCACGTGGTTGCCCATGACGCGCGAGTAGGCCACGGCGGCGAGGTTGGGCGCGCTCGACCCGGCGATGGCGATGGCCTGCGCGATGGCGTCAGGAGTGAGGCCGCGCAGCCAGGCCGCGGCGGCGGCGGCACCCTGACCGCACCAGGGGCCCGTCACCAAGGTCTCCAGCCGCTCGAAGTCCCTGGCGGCCGCAATGCGGATGGCGATTTCATAGCCCAGTGCGATGGCAGTCAAGATGCGCCCGGCTGAGGCCCCATGGGCTTCGGCCGTGGCCAGCACCGCCGGAATGATCGAGGCCCCCGGATGGCCGGCGGCAGCCCGGTGCCCGTCATCCAGATCCAGCATCGAGGCTGCGGCCGCATTTGCGAAGGCGGCGCCGGACACGGTGAGGCGTCTGTGCGAAAACCAGACGGTCGCCCTTCCTCCGCCGAAGATCGAGCACGCGCCCTGCCTGGCCGAACGTCCGCCGGGGCTGTCGTGTCCGACCAGCGCCGCCGACATCAGGTCCAGCACGGCATTTGCCGCCATGGCGCGCGCGCTCGGCGGGACCTCTTTGGTTTCATAGACGAAACGCGCGAGATGCTGGGCAAGGGTCACCCGGCTCCCCACGACGGTAGCTGCCTGAGCGGTGGTCATCTAGGGTAGGTACATTCATATAATGATAAAAACAAGCTAGACATTCCATATAATGAAGAATATGCTGCGATCAAATGACGAATGACGGTGGGGTTCAGTACGTCCGAGATGGCGATAGGCTGTGCACATGACGAAACAGCGAGGCTGCAAGCGTCACCCAAGGCTCGTCCCAGGGGGTTGCGGCAGCCGTCAGGGGGGCACGACACCATGACCGGCCATCTGCAGGCTTTCTCCACCGCGGAATTCGAAGAGCGCGTACGGCGCGTGCAGGCGCGGATGGGCGAGCAGGGGATCGACGTCCTGCTGATCCACGCGCCGGAGAACATCTACTATCTCACCGGGCACCAGACCTCGGGCTACTTCGCCTACCAGGTCGTGATCTTGGCCCGGAGCGGAGCGCCGCGCCTGCTTTTGCGCCACCTGGAGCGGGGCAATGTCGAGGAATACTCCTGGCTCTCGGAGGCCGCGACCTGGCGGGAGGGGGACGACCTCGTCGAAAAGACCCTGGCATTGATCCCCGAGGTCCGGAACCGGACCATAGGTCTGGAAAGGCGCTCTTGGTTCCTGACCGCGGCGATGGCGGACGCACTGGCGGCAGGTCTGGCATCGGCGCGGCTGGTGGATGCCAGCCTGTTGGTCGATCGGGTCCGCCTCATAAAGTCCGAGGCGGAGATCGCCTGTCTGCGTCGCGCCGGCGCTATCGCCGAGCTGGAGCAAAGGGCCGCCCAGGCGGCCTTGGCACCGGGCGTCACCGAGGCGGTGGTGGCAGCGGCGGTGTTTCAGGCCGGCATCGAGGCCGGCTGCGAGTACACCGGGCTGCCGCATCACATCATGTCCGGCTATCGCTACAATGTCTGTCACGCCAACTGGGGGCCCAAGGTCGTCCGGCAGGGCGAAGCGGTTCTCTTGGAGCTCTATGGCTGCGTCGAGCGCTATCACGCGACGCAGATGCGCAGCGTCTCCATGGGGCCGCCGAGTGACGAGCTTAGGCGGGCGGCCGAGGTGGTGATCGCGGCGCAGGACGCTGCCTTGGCAGCGATGCGGCCGGGCGCTTCGGCGCGCGAGGTGGATCACCTGGTGCGCCAGCCAATCCGGCGGATCCGCCCCGACTACTTCAATCGCAGCGGCTATTCGACCGGCATCGGCTTTCCGCCGCGCACCGCGGAGTGGGACGCGCTTGACTTCAACGAGCAGGAAGACTGGGAGCTGCGGCAAGGCATGGTCTTCCACATGCTGGCGCTGGCGAACGGTTTTGGCATCAGCGAGACAGTTGCCGTTACCGCCAATGGAATCGAGCGCCTGACGCCGGAGAGCCCGCGCGCGCTCGCTGTTAAGTGACAAGAAGTACTCTTTAAGTAAAGCAGGAGAAAGCATCATGTCTGAGGACGGTCGAGCCACGAAACTCTCTGAGTTGAAGCGCGCCTGGGCGAGCGGAGATGTCGGTCGGCGCGAGGTCCTGGTCGCCGGCGCCGCCTTGGGGCTCTCAATGAGCCAGGTGTCCGCGTTTCTTGCCAAGCCGGCGCAAGCGGCGCCGAAGAAGGGTGGCAGGCTCCGGGTGGGTATCAGCGGCGGCGCGGTATCGGATGACAACGACCCGGCGACCACCTCGTCGATGTACATGATCCTGCAGAACCACAGCGTGCGCAGCTACCTGGCCGAGATCGGCTCCGACAACAGCCTCGTCCCGGAGCTTGCCGAGAGTTGGGAATCGAGCCCGGACGCGGCCACTTGGCACTTCAGGCTGCGCCGGGGCGTCGAGTTCCACAACGGCCAGACGCTGGACAGCCAGGACGTCCTGGACTCGATCAACCATCACCGCAAGGAGGCGTCCAAGTCCGGCGCCAAGGCCTTGTTCTCTGCGGTGCAAGACATCCGCACCGACGGACCCGACGCCATCCTCGTCGAGCTGGAGGCCGGCAATGCGGACTTCCCCTACGTCTTTACCGACTATCACCTGAACATCCTGCCCAGCGACGGCGCCGACGGCGTCGATTGGAAAAGCGGCACCGGAACCGGCGCCTATGTCCTGAAGGAGTTCGACCCGGGCGTCCGTTCTTTCGTGACCCGCAATCCGAACTATTGGAAGGCCGACCGCGCGTACTTCGACGAGGCCGAGCTCTTGCGCGTAGGCGACCCCAATACGCGCCAGACGGCCCTGTTGACCGGAGACATCGACGTCTTCGACCAGCCCTCCTTGAAGACCATCGAGCTGCTCGACCAGAGGCCCGAGCTCGCCGTCGACAACGTCACCAGCTGGGCGCACATCTCCATGCCCATGCATATGGATACGGCTCCCTTCGACGACCCGGACGTGCGCATGGCGTTGAAGTACGCGATCGATCGCGACGACGTGGTGACGCGGATCTTCAAAGGCTACGGCACGGTCGGCAACGACCACCCGATATCGCCGGTGATCCAATACTACGCTGAGCTGGAGCAGCGGCATCACGACCCGGACAAGGCCCGCTTTCACCTGAAGCAGGCCGGGCTCAGCCGTCTGCCGGTCTCGCTCAGCACGTCCGACGGTGCCGGCGAAGGAAACGACGACACGGCCATTCTCTTCAAAGAGCAGGCGGCCAAGGCCGGCATCGAGGTCGAGGTGGTGCGCGAGCCGGCGGACGGCTATTGGTCGAACGTCTGGCTCAAGAAGCCCTTCTGCATGGTGAACTGGGGCGGGCGGCCCACGGCGGACGTGATGTTCACCACCGCCTACGCGGAAGGCGCGCCCTGGAACGACTCCCGCTTCAGTCACGAGCGCTTCAACCAGCTCCTCCTTGCTGCGCGTGGCGAGACGGACCAGGCAAAGCGGGCGGAGATCTATCGCGAAATGCAGGTGATCTTGCGCGACGAGGGCAGCACCATCATCCCGGTGTTCAAGAATCTCGTCTATCCCAGGAGCGCAAAGCTCCAGCATGGCCCGCAGCTCTCCGCCAACTGGCAGTTCGACGGCGCGCGGGCGATCGAACGTTGGTGGTTCGCATAGCCGGCGTGTCGCGAGGTTCGGGCGGCAGCTTGGCGGATGTGAGCGCCTTTCGTTCGATCGAGGCGCAGGCGCGCGCGCTCGCAACGCACGAGCTCTCGTCCGCCGCGTTGCTCGATATCTACTTCGAGCGCATCACGAGATTGGATCCAAGGCTGCAGGCCTTCTCCCTCCTCTTCGAGGAGGAAGCGCGCAAGAGCGCCGAGGCAGCCGACAAGGCCCTGGCAGCCGGCCGCTCGCTCGGGCCACTGCATGGGCTGCCGATCGCGGTGAAGGACATTTTCGACGTCGCCGGGCATCGGACCACCGCCGGGTCCGCCGCGCTGATCGACCGCCGTCCGAAGTGCTCGGCTACCGCCGTTCGGCGCTTGGAGACTGCCGGCGCGATCATTCTGGGCAAGACCCGCATGGTGGAGTTCGCCTTCGGCGGGTGGGGGACCAATCCCGCGCAGGGGACACCCTGGAATCCCTGGGATCTCTCCGTGCAGCGGGTGCCGGGCGGGTCAAGCAGCGGGTCCGCCGTCGCCGTGGCCGCCGGGCTTGCTGGCGCGGCGCTCGGCACCGATACGGGCGGGTCAGTTCGGACGCCGGCCAGCTGGTGCGGGCTCGTGGGTCTGAAGACGTCGCTCGGGCTGATCGGGCGGGGCGGGGTGGTGCCGCTTTGTCCGACCCACGATACGGTGGGACCCTTGACCCGCTCCGTGAGGGATGCAGCACTGCTTCTGGACGTGCTTTCGGGACCCGATCCCCTGGATCCGGCGACGGAAGCAGCCCCCCGGCTCAAGGCGATGGCGGGGATCGAGCAGGGAATCGAAGGCCTCCGGTTGGCTGTCTTGGGCGAACCGGACTTAACCGGCGTCGACCCCGCGATCCGCGGCCTCTTCGAGCGTGCACTCGCCGATCTGGGAGCGCTCGGGGCGGAGATCCGGGAGTTCCGCCTGCCGCAGTCCCCTGACTCCTACTTGGGCGCCGGCGGCGACATCATGAGCCGGGAGAGCTTCGAGAATCTGGGCCGCTACGTCATGCCTGCCGACAGCCCGGTCGACCCGGTGATCCGCGCCCGGATCCTGCGCGGCCGCGAGATTTCGGCCGAGGCCTACAGGGAACTGCTGGCGGTCCGCCGTAAGGCCCAGGCCGCGTTTCTCGCTCGCTTCAAGGGCATGGATGCCTTGATCGTGCCGGGTTGCCATCAAGCGGCGATCCCGCTGTCGGAGGTCGATGAAGCCGCGCCGCCGAACCTCTTCGGCCGTTTCGTGAACTTCTTGGATCTCGCCGGCTTGGCCCTGCCGATAGGCGTTACCTCGGCTGGCTTGCCGGCTGGCATGCAGGTGGTCGTCCGACGCTACGACGACGCTCTGGCACTGCGGATCGGCCGCGCATTCGAGAAGGCACGCGGCGGGCTGGTGGAGCGGCCCGCGGAATTGTGAGGCTTCTCCCCTCCGCGAACCAGCCCTCTGTCTTGTTGCGCAAAACGTCGCCGCCGATGAGTCCCTCGGCCTGGGATTTGCCCTAGCCGGAGCGAGCCGGACTCACTAACCTGCCGCGTCTTTTCATCCGGCCGAGCGTTCCGCATCGAAGCGCGGCCCAAGGTTTTGGCGGTCATGACGGGTTCCGGGTACAAGGAGCTGCTGCAGCAGGCGCGCGCGGACTTGAGGGCGCGCAACTTCGACAACGCCCTTGCGCTGGCCGAAAGGGCTGGCGAGGAGGCGCCCAATCATCCGGCCGTCCTGCGGATGACCCACGATGTCCATCGCGCCAGCGGGGATCTCGAGGCGGCGCTGAAGACCGCGCGGGCGCTCATCCAGTTCCATCCCAGCAAGCCCTGGGGTTATGCCAAGGCGGCGCAGAACCTGGTGGCACTTAGAGACTTCGAAGCAGCGAAAGCGGCCCTCGACAAGGCGCTCAAACGCCATCCCAAGGATCTCGATGTGCTTCGCGTTGCCGGCACCTTCTATCGCGCTCGGGGTGACCGCCAAGCGGAGCTGGAGATCGCCGAAGCGTTAATGGCCCATCACCCCGACCTGCCGGAGGGGCACTGTCGGGCGATCCAGGCGCTGACCGCCCTTGGCAGGCCGGATAGAGCGCAAGGCTTGCTGGAGGAGGCGCTTGCGGTCTTTCCCACGCATGCTGATGTCTTGCGAGCCGCCCACGACCTGCATCAGGCCCGGGGGGACTATCAGGCGGCACTGGAGGCGGCCTTGCTCTTGGCCCGGCACAATCCGGACAGTGCCTGGGGCTTCGTGAAGGCGGCGCAGGCCTATGGCGCCCTGAAGCGGCCGGAGGAGGCGCGCTCCTACATCGAGATCGCCCTCGAGCGCTTCCCGAAGGATCCGGAGGTGCTGCGCGGTGCCAGCAACTTCTACAGATCCATCGGCGATCGCTGGGCATCGCTGGGCGTGGCGAAACGCCTGCTCAGCCACCACGCGGATGGCTACAGCCGCGCCGTGCAGGATCTGATCAGGCTGCGCGACAGCGAAGGAGCCGGGGCCTGTCTAGAGGAGGCGCTGACCCGGCACCCCAACGACCCGAGGATCCTCCGGGTTGCGGGCGACTACTACCGCAGCCAAGGCAAGCACCAGGACTCGCTGGAGGTGCTCGCCCGACTGATCGAGCAGGAGCCGAGGAATCCCGACGCCTACCTTCACGCGGCACGCTGCAGCCTTTCGCTCGGCAGAGGCGATGACGCAAAGGCCTATTGCGAGGAGGCCCGTTCCCTGTTGGGCGAGAGAGCGGCTTCGAGCACGAAGTACATCGAGACCGCGATCAGAGCCTACGGCGTTCGCCAAGCCGCAGCGCTGCTCGACCCGCGACCGCACAATCCAGGCAAGCGAGAGTCCGGACAGGACAGAAAGTACGTCTTCGTATCCGGCATCCCGCACTCCGACGTACCCACCTTGGGGGCTCTCCTCAATCTCTCTTGCGACATCGCCGTCTTCGAAGAACTGCACCTCCCGCATTTTCCCTACGCGCAGAGTTCCTTCGACCGCGGATTCGTAGAGGCTGCACTGCTCAGCAGTGACCATCGCGCCGAAAACACCGCGATACTGGAGAAGAGCCTAACCGCCCGCTACGTCGGCGATGCTCGCCCGGAGTTTTACTGGCGGCTCGCGGATAGCATGCGTCTGCTCGAAAAAGACGAGGTGCATGTCTTTCACGTCGTGCGGCCGCTCCCGCAGGTCTGCCGGCTCTACCAACAATCGGCAGAGGATCCCGCCAACTCCTGGAGCGTGTTTCGGGGCTACGAAGCAGCGATCGAGGAGTTTCACCTCATGTGCCGCAGCTTCCTCAACCGCGCGTCGGACCGGCTCTCACCAAATCACCGGCTGACCTTCGTTGCCCACGAAGGCCTGCGAAGGGATCCCCACTATGCTCTATCGCTCTTTCAAGGCTTGAGCTTGTCCGATGAGGAGGGCTTGGCGTCCAAAGTCGGCCGCTTTGTCGAGGAGACCCGGCCAACGAGCGCTGTTGACGATGAGCTCAGCGCGCGGGTCCAAAACGAGGCCGACCTCGAACTGGTGAGATCCTTTGAGGCCCTGAGCGGCTGCCCTTGCCTCTAGGAAGTCCGGCCCAAGATGAACGCCGCAAGGCCCTTGCACTGCCGGACGAGATCGTCATTCCCGTGAAAGCGGGACTCTCCCTCCGCCCGAAAAATTTCCCTGTTCGCAGAGATCCCCGCTTTCGCAGGGATGACGCATAAAACACTGAAAAGCAGTGATGTATTCCGGATTGATCTCTGAGGCCGATGGCATTCGAGAGTTCCCCTGCAGATCGCTCGCTAAGGCTCGTTGCCGGCCTGATCGGTCAAAAGAGCGCCAGCTGGCGGTCGTCCAGTGCGGGGCGGCGGAAGAGTTTGGTTTCCAGGTCGAAGTCGCGCTCGTCGGCGAGGCCCAGCCGGCGGCAGGCGGCCCTGAAGCGGGCGGTCAGGATCTGCGCCTGGGGGCCGGTGCCGGTTTGGCGGTAGCCGAAGCGGCTGTCGTAGAGGCGGCCGCCGCGGGCCTGACGCAGCAGATCCAGCACCCGCTTCTTGCGGTCCGGATAGTGGGTCTCCAGCCATTCCTCGACCAGATCCTTCAGCTCCAGCGGCAAGCGCAGCAGGACGTAGCCGGCGCGCGCCGCTCCGGCCTCCTTGGCGGCGGCCAGGACGGCCTCCAGCTCGACATCGTTGATCGCGGGGATCACCGGGGCGAAGAGGGTGCCGACCGGCACGCCGGCCTTGGCCAAGCCGCTGATCGCAGCTAGCCGGCGCTTGGGCGTGGCCGCCCGCGGCTCCATCGTGCGGGCAAGCTTGCGGTCCAAGGTGGTGACCGAGATCAGCACCGACACGAGGCGCTTTTCGGCCATCGGCGCCAGGATGTCGAGGTCGCGCAGAATGAGGTCCGACTTGCTGACGATACAGACGGGATGCTGCGCCTCGGCCAGCACCTCGAGGATCTGGCGGGTGACCTCCAGCCGGCGTTCCAGCGGCTGATAGGGGTCGGTGTTGGCGCCAAGCACCAGGCAGTCCGGCCGGTAGCGCGGTTGCGCCAGCTCGGCCCTGAGCGCCCTAGCCGCGTCCGGTTTCACGAAGAGCCGGGTCTCGAAATCCAGGCCCGGCGAGAGTCCCAGATAGGCATGGCTGGGGCGGGCAAAGCAGTAGACACAGCCGTGCTCACAGCCTCGGTAGGGATTGATCGAGCGGTCGAATCCGATATCCGGGCTGTCGTTGCGTGCGATCACCTTGCGGGCTTGATCGATCCCCACCTGCGTCCGCTGTGCGCCGGGCAGGGGTTCTTCCGCCGAGCCCCAGCCGTCGTCGAAATCCTGCCGCTCCTCGCGTTCGAAGCGTCCGCTGCGGTTGCTAAGGACCCCACGTCCCTTCTGCGGGCCGGGGGCCGCGCCCTGTCTCTCGTCTCCGCTCGCCATGGGAACAGCTTAGACTCAAAGATAGAACAAAAAAAGAACAAAAATGGAAACGAAGGAACAAAGCAGCGACCTCGGTCAGCCCCTTGGGGGCCTAGCGGAGAATCCTACAAGATCCTGTGGGATTCCGATTCGCAGTGCCATCGAGAACAAGATCAGAACACAGATCGCTTTCTGTCAGGCCGCGGGCAGGTGCTCTTTGAGGCGGGGCATCAGCTCGACCAGATTGCAGGGCCGCCAGCGGGAATCCAGCTGCCAACGCAGGATGTCCTCCCAGGCGTCCTTCACCGCGCCGGGCGATCCGGGCAGCGCGAAGAGGTAGGTGCCGTCGGCCACGCCGCCCACGGCCCGGCTTTGGATCGTCGAGGTGCCGATCTTCTGAAAGCTGAGCCAGCGGAAGAGCTCGCCGAAGCCTTCGATCTTCTTCTCCAGGACGGCGTCGAAGGCCTCCGGCGTGACGTCGCGGCCGGTGACGCCGGTGCCGCCGGTGGTGATGACGACGTCGACCTCCGGGTCGGCGACCAATTGCCGGAGCTTTGCCACGATGACCTCGCACTCGTCGCGCAGGATGTCGCGATGAACCAGACGGTGGCCGTCACGCTCGATCATCTCCACCAGGCGCTGGCCGGAGCGGTCGCTTGCCAGATCGCGGCTGTCGGAGATGGTGAGGACGGCGATATTCACGGCCAGTAAACTGCGGCTCTCGTCGATGCCCGGCATGGCGCTTTATCCCTTTTGGTTAGCGCAGATCGCATTCAGGTGGTCTCACCTGGCTGCGTGACTCTGCTCTATCTTTCAACGTTGTAGAGCAGGATTTAGGCAACGAGTCGTATCGACGTGACGTCATCCTGCTCTAGGGCTCTGGCATCCAGGCCTGGCGTTCGGGGCCGCGCTCCAGCTGGCGATAGCGCGGCCAGTCGCCTTGGGCGACCTCCGTCAGAGAAGGCGTGGGTTGGCCGAGCCGCTTGCGGTAGATCCAGTAGTTGGCGAGGACCCTCTCTATATAGGCGCGGGTCTCGCCGTAGTGGAGGCTTTCGATGAAGACCAGCGGATCCCCGCCGGCATCCACCTCCTTGCGCCAGCGTGCCAAGGTCGCCGGGCCCGCATTGTAGGCGGCCAGAAGATGGAAGAGGTCGTCGCCGATCCCTTCCTTGGCCATGAGGTAGTTGAGGTAGTCCTGGCCGAGGCGGATGTTGAGCCCGGGGTCGAAGAGCGCCTCGCGGCGGCTGTCGTTGAACCTTGGGTCCTTGGCGATATAGCCGGCGGTAGACGGCATGAGCTGCATCAGGCCGCGCGCGCCGGCGCGGCTGACCGCCCTCGGGTCGAAGGCGGACTCTTGGCGCATCACGGCGAAGATGAGAGCCCGGTCGAGCAGGAAGCCGCCATCGGGCTCCCAGCCGGGAAGCGGATAGAGCGCTGCCAGGAGCGAGCGGCCGCTGCGCGCCAGGCCGCGCAGGTCGCTCAACCGGCGTGCCAGGTTGAATGCGAAGCGCGCCAGCTCTGCCTTGCTGGCGAGGGCGACCACCACCTCGCCCAGGTTGCTGTGCCGCCAATCGCCGATCAGCAGCAATTCGTCACGCGCCAGGCTGCTCTTGCCGACCTGCAGGAGCGCCAAGGCACGTCCGCCGGCGGACGAGGCCACCAATCCTTGGATTTCCAGGGAAAAGAGTGTGGGCCGTCCAAAGTCGAGGCTGCCGCTCATGCCCAGCGTCTCGCGGGCCACCAGTCCGTAGAAGGTGCGCGGATAGGCTGCGGCGACGCTGAGCCAGCGATTGGCCGAGGCAGGGTCGTCCCGATTGAGAGAGGCGCGCGCGGCCCAGAAAGCGCCGCCGGCCGCCAGCCAAGAGGAGGCCCGCGGGCTGCTGGCGACGGCGCCGAAGTGCTCTGCGGCCAGCCGCCAGTGCTGTCGGCGCCAGGCCGAGAGACCGGCCACCCAGTGGGTGACCGGCACCATCTCTCCGGAGCGGGCCGCCGCGGCCGCGGCCAGCCAATAGGCCTTGGCATAGCCTTGCTTGAAGTACCAGCCCCTGGCGATGCGCGCCTGCAGCTGGTCGATTTCGGCCTGGTCCAAGGCCTTGCGCCTGGCGTCGTTCCGCAGGGTGGCCTCGGCCTCTTTCAGCTTTCCCTTGGCCGCCAAAGACGTGACCTTGGCTTCGATGCCCAGCACCCGATCAGATTGCGTCGGCGTGCGCCCCTTGCCGGAGCGATAGCTGGAGGTCTCGCGGGCGGCCCGTCCGCCCAGGCTCGCCCTGACCAGGCTGGGTGCTTGCGGGGCGGAGGCGCCGTTCGGCCTGCGCTTGAGAGCCAAGGCGTGGAGTCGCTTCGCTTGAGGATGATCGCCGTAGCGTTCCAGCCAGGCAGCGAGCTCGTAGAATTCCGATCGGTAGGCGGTCGGGTGCAGGTAGCGCTGCGCCAGCACATGCCCCATCAGGCGCCGATCCTTGACCAGCCCGGTGAGGAAGCGCACGCCGCCCCAGCGGCCCTCTTCCTGCAGCTCGAAGATGCGTCGGTAGAGGCGCGCGTCGGACTCGGACAGGATTCGCGGCAGGCCGCGATCGTCGAGCACGACGGTCGGTCCGGTCAGCTGGGTAAACTTGCCGGCCTCTTGAGCGAGCCCCAAAGACACCATTGCCGCCGTCAGCAAGAAGACCGAGGCAGCGGCCAGACTGGCCCTCCTTTTCTTCACCGCATCCCCCTGAGGATGGTTGCGTGCGTGCAACATTTACCGGCCTCCCTAGGCAATCGCCCAGTCGCAGTCAAACGCGAAATGCCTCGTCAAATGATAAGCTTGCTAGCTGTTGTTAACCTGTGTCTGCCCCGACACCTCCAAAGCGTGGCTGAAAGACAGGAAGTCGCGCCAGGCCAGCCGCTTCTGTGCGGGCTGGCGCAGCAGATAGGCCGGATGGAGCGTGGCCAGCGCCGGCACCGGGGCCGGCAGGCCGGCGAACTGCACCTCGCCCCATTGGCCGCGCAGGCGGGTGATGCCCTCGGTGCGTGCCAAGAGGGTCTTGGCTGAAAGGCCGCCCAGCAGCAGCAGATGGTGCGGGTGGACCAGTTCGATGTGGCGCTCCATGAAGGGCAGGCAGGCCGCCACCTCCGACGGTGTCGGCGTGCGGTTGCCGGGCGGTCGCCAGACCAGGATGTTGGTGATGTAGACCTTGGTTCGGTCCAACCCGATCGCGGCCAGCATACGGTCCAGCAGTTGGCCCGAAACGCCGACGAAGGGCAGGCCCTGTCGGTCCTCGTCGCGCCCGGGCGCCTCGCCGATCAACATGATCCGGCTGTCGGGATTGCCGTCGGAGAAGACCAGGTTGGTCGCCGTCGCCTTGAGATCGCACCCGTCGAAGGCCTCCAGGGCTTGGCGCAGCTCCGCCAAGTTGCCGGCGGTTTGCGCCATCTGCCGGGCAGAGGCTTGTATCTGCTCCGGGCCGGCCAGCCGCGGCGGTGGCGCTGCCTTGCGGGATGGGGCCGGCCTCGGGGCAGTTTTTGCCGGTGGCGCGGCAAAGCGGTCGCGCGCCGCCTCTTCCAAGGCTTCGTCGGCGCCCATGTCGGCCTGCCAGGCCAAGGCCGCCAGCAGCGCCTGGCGATGCTCTTCCTCTGCCGTCATGATGAGCCATACTAGTCCAAGGCTGCGACCTATTAAACGCAGTGCTGTGGAAAGCTCTTCTTCGTGATAGTGCGCTCATGGACGCAGGGTGGGGAGCGGACTATCTTCCCCCGCCAGGGACGGCTAAGCGTCCGCGGATGGATTTTTGACAGCGCCAGGCATGGAACGACGGGATCATGGGACGACGGGATAGGGGCTGATGGAAAGAGAATTCATGGAGTACGACCTGGTCATCGTCGGTGCTGGCCCGGCCGGGCTGGCCGCGGCGATCCGGGCGAAACAGGCGGCCGAAGAGAAGGGGCAGGAAATCTCCGTCTGCGTCTTGGAGAAGGGTTCCGAGGTCGGGGCGCACATTCTATCCGGCGCAGTCCTGGAGCCGCGCGCGCTGAACGAGCTGATCCCTGACTGGAAGGACAAGGGTGCGCCGCTCAACGTGCCGGTCAAGGAGGAGCGTTTCCTGCACCTGACCGAGACGGGCGGGCGCAACGTGCCGATCTGGCTCTTGCCGCCGCAGACGCAGAACCACGGCAACTACATCATCTCGCTCGGCAACGTCTGCCGCTGGCTGGGCGAACAGGCGGAAGCCATGGGGGTGGAGGTCTATCCGGGCTTTGCCGCAGCCGAGGTGCTGTTCGACGACAGCGGGCGGGTCACCGGCGTTGCCACCGGCGATATGGGCATCGGCAAGGACGGCGAGCAGAAGGCCGAATACACGCCGGGCATGGAGTTGCGCGCGACCTACACCTTCTTCGCCGAGGGCTGCCGCGGTTCGCTCAGCAAGCAATTGGAGGCGCGCTTCAATCTGCGCGACGGCGTCGATCCGCAGACCTACGGCATCGGCATCAAGGAATTGTGGGAGCTGGACCCGGCCAAGCACAGCGAAGGCCTGGTGATGCATACCGCCGGTTGGCCGATGGACAATCGGACCTGGGGCGGCTCTTTCATCTATCACCTGGAGGACAATCAGGCCTATGTCGGCTTTGTTATCGGCCTGGACTACCAAAACCCGCATCTCTCGCCTTACGAAGAGTTCCAGCGCTTCAAGACCCACCCCAAGATCCGGCCGATCCTGGAGGGCGGCAATCGCCTGGCCTATGGCGCCAGGGCGCTGAACGAAGGCGGGCTGCAGTCGATTCCCAAGCTGATCTTCCCTGGCGGCGCGCTGATCGGCTGTTCTGCCGGCTTCCTGAACGTGCCCAAGATCAAGGGCAGCCACACGGCGATGAAGACCGGCATGCTGGCCGCCGAAGCGGTGGTCGCGGCCGTGACGGAGGGCGACAACCGGCCGCCGCTGCTGGAGGCCTATCCCAAGGCCTTCGAGGCCTCGTGGGTCCGTGACGAGCTCTACCAGGCACGCAACCTCAGGCCGGCTGCGGCACGCTTCGGCATGCGGCTGGGCATGGCGATCGGCGGTTTCGACATGAAGATCCTGGGCGGCAAGGCGCCCTGGACCTTCCACCACAAGCACGCCGACCACGAATGCCTGAAGCCGGCGGACCAGATGCCCAAGATCGCCTATCCCAAGCCGGATGGCGTGGTCAGCTTCGACCGGAACTCCAGCGTCTTCCTTTCCAACACCAACCACGAGGAGGATCAGCCGGTCCACCTGACCTTGAAGGATGGGTCGGTGCCGGTGGATGTGAACCTCAAGCTCTACGACGAGCCGGCGCAGCGCTACTGTCCGGCCGGGGTCTATGAAATCGTGACGGAAGAGAGCGGACCGCGCCTGCAGATCAACGCGCAGAACTGCGTGCACTGCAAGACCTGCGATATCAAGGACCCGACGCAGAACATCGTCTGGGTCACGCCGGAAGGCGGTGGCGGGCCCAACTACCCGAACATGTGATCGGGATCGGCCATGCCTCGGCCTTGGCATTCCCCTACCGGCACGGCACAAAGCAAGAGAGGGCGGCGGGCGCTTGACCTGCCGCCGCACGGAAAGAGATCTGGAGGAACCATGCGCGTCTTGCGGCCGTTGCTTGCCGCGGCCCTGACCTTACCCTTTGCGGGGCAAGCACTTGCAGCGGAGGTCGATCACGGCAGCGGCGAAGACATCATCGGCCCCTATTTTGCCGGCGTGATGGCCGGTCACCGCGGCGACGCGGCGACGGCGGCGGACTATCTGCTGGAGCTCGCCGGCCGCATTAGCCCGGTGCAGGAGGTGCTGGACCCGGCACTGCGCTCGGCAATTTCTGCAGGGCGGGTGGAAGAGGCCCTGCCCATCGCCTACGAGCTGGTCTCGCTTGACCCGGAGGGCAGCGAGGCGGCCGTGCTGCTGCTGATGACCGATGCCGCGAGAGTGGAGGACTGGGAGCAGGCGCGCGAACGCCTTGACCTCTTGTCCGATCGCGACCTTTCCGGCACTCGCCGGCGTTTGCTGACGGCCTGGGTAGTCTTGGCTCTGGAAGGCGTCGAGGCCGCATTGGAGGAGTTGGAGCCACTTTCCAAGCGGCGCGGGCTTGCCACTTTGCATGCGTTGCACGAAGCCTTGCTGATGGACGTTGCCGGCAAGCCCGAGGCGGGCGAAGCCTATCAGCGCGTGCTGGAAGCGAGCAATCCGCCCAGCGGCCGCAGCGTGATGCTGGTCAGCAACTACATGGCCCGCAACGGCCGCCTGGAGGAAGCCAAGAATCTTGTCCGCGAGCAGCTGGAAGCCGGCCGTGGCAACGCCACCCTGGGCGTGATCTTGGACGAGCTGGAATCCGGGCAGGAGCATCCCCCCATCGTCGACGATGCGCGCGCCGGGCTGAGCGAGGTCTTCTTGCAGATCGGCGCGGCCTTGGCCGAGGAAGGCCCGGGCGAATTGGCGCTGCAGGAAGCCCGCATGGCTGGCTATGCAAAGCCTGGCAACACCGCCGCGCGCTTGCTGCTGGGCGAGGTTCTCTCTCGCCTGGAACGCCATGACGAGGCCGTCAGCAGCTATGAGAGCCTGCTGGAGGATTCGCGCCACGGCGCCGTTGCCGCCCTGGCGCGGGCCGATGCGCTGGCGGCGGCAGAGCGGGTAGAGGAAGCCTTGATCGCCTACGAGGAGATCGCGGCCGTGCGCGAGGACGACCCCGAGCCAGCCTTGCGGATGGGCAATCTGCTGCGCTGGGAACGGCGCTTCCCGGAATCGGTGACCGCCTACGACCGGGCCGTTGCGCGCACCGAGACAACGCGGGAGCGCGATTGGCTGCTGTTCTATTTCCGCGGCATCTCCAACGAGCGCTCCGGCAACTGGGATGCCGCCGAGGCGGATTTCCTGAAGGCACTGGAGCTCAGGCCCGAGCAGCCGCAGGTGCTGAACTACCTGGGCTATTCCTGGGTGGAGCAGCACAAGAACCTGGAGGAGGCCCGCGCCATGCTGGAGCGCGCGGTGGAGTTGCGCCCGCGCGACGGCTACATCGTCGATTCCCTCGGCTGGGCGCTTTACCGCCTCGGCGACTTCGTCGAGGCCGTGGTGCAGCTGGAGCGCGCCGTCGAGCTGGAGCCCGGCCAGGCCGTGATCAACGACCATCTGGGCGATGCCTACTGGCGGGTCGGCCGCAAGCGTGAGGCCCGGGTACAGTGGCAGAGGACGCTGTCGCTCGGCGATGATCCGGACGTCGATCCCGACGATGTCGAGCGCAAGCTGAGCGAGGGCCTGCCGGAGCAGCAGGCAGACAACGACAGTCAGTGACCGCCGCATGAGCGTCGCCCAGACGCGCCTGGCCAGGGCCAAGATCAACCTCTCGCTCAGGGTGGTGGGGCGGCGGCCCGATGGCGATGCCAAGGCCGGCTATCACGAGCTGGACAGCCTGGTGGTCTTCGCCGAGGCCGGTGACCAGGTGACCGTCGCACCCGCGGAGACCCTGCGCCTTAGCCTCGCCGGCCCCTTCGCCGAGGGTTTGCGAGGGGAGGGGGACAATCTGGTTTTGCAGGCTGCACGGGCGCTGGCCGAAGCGCTCGGACGGCAGGTCGGTGCCGCCATCAGCCTGGACAAGCGCTTGCCGGTTTCCTCCGGCATCGGCGGCGGATCGGCCGATGCGGCCGCCACCTTCAAGGCCCTGGCCGCATTGTGGAAGGTGGCAGAGGGCGCGGTCGACCTCACTGCCCTGGGATTGGCGCTTGGCGCCGACCTGCCGGTCTGCTTGGCGAGCCGGCCTTGCCGTGTCCGCGGTATCGGAGAGGTGCTGGAACCTATGGCGCCCTTGCCGCCGGTATGGCTCTTGCTGGCCAATCCCGGCCAGGCACTGCCGACACCGCCGGTTTTTGCAGCGCGGCGCGGCGCCTTCTCCGCCCCCCTCGACCCGCCGGACGAGGGCTTCGCGACGGCGGACGACTTGGCGGCCTTCGTCGGCGCGGCCGGTAACGACTTGACCGAGGCCGCGAGTGGTCTCTGTCCGGAGATACCCAAGCTCTTGGCGGGCCTGGCGTCGCTCGAAGGCGCTTTGCTTGCCGGGCTCTCGGGCAGCGGCGCCACCTGCTTCGCGCTCTTCGCCGATGGAGAGGCGCTGGCGGTAGCCGAAGAGAAAGCGCGGCTGGATGGCCTGGCGCCCTGGGTTCTGGGCAGCGCCATCGACGGCCACAGGGGCTGAGATGGTGCAGGAGCGGGGCGGTTTGGCAGCCTTGTTGGGCGGTGCCAGCGCCGGCCTGGTTCGGCATAGCTGTCGCCGTCCCTGGACGACGCTGCTGATTATCTTGGCCTTGGCCCTGGCGTCCCTGTGGCTGTCTGCGACCAGGCTCACCATCGACACCTCTACCGAGGATATGCTGTCGCCGGACCTGCCCTTTCGCCGCTCGATGACGGAGCTGCGCGAGGCCTTCCCTGCGCTGGGGCAAACCCTCGTTGTCGTGGTGAAGGCACCGAGCGACGCGCTGGCCGACAGCGCGGCCGGGCGGCTGGCGGACTGGATGCGGGCCAAGCCGGATCTCTTCGAGGATGTCTTCTATCCGGAAGGCGATCCCTTCCTGCGCGACCATGGCTTGCTTTACCTCAGCGCCGATGAGCTCTCCCAGCAAATCGATCGGCTGGCCTCGGCGCAAGGCCTGCTGGCGACCTTGGCGGAGGAGCCCTCGCTGGTCGGCCTATCCGACGTGCTGCTGCTGGCGCTCGGCACCGGCGAGACCGAGCAGCTGCAGGAGTTGGTGCCGGCCATATCTCAGATGGCCCGCACCACCGAGGCGGTGGCGGCCGGCAAGCCGGCGATGCTGTCCTGGCGGGCGCTCCTGGGCGAGGCGGAGGAGGCGCAAGGCCCGCAGCTGCGCATCCTGCTCGCCCGGCCGGCCTTGAACTACGCCAGCCTCTCGCCGGCCAAGGCTGCCATGAATGCCCTGACCAGAGCAGCCGAGGAACTCGACTTCGCCACCGATGGCGCCAGCCTGTCCCTGACCGGCAAGCCGGCGCTCAGGGCCGACGAGTTGCGCTCCATCCGCGGCAACATTGCCGGCATCGGGGCGCTCTCCTTCGTGCTGGTCGGGCTGATCCTCTGGCGCGGCCTGGGATCGGGCAGGTCGGCGCTCGGCGTTGCGATCCTGCTGGTGCTGGGCCTTTGCTTGACCGCCGGCTTCGCCACCTTGGTCGTCGGCAGATTGAACCTCTTGTCGGTTGCCTTCGCCGTGCTTTTCATCGGCTTGTCCGTGGACTACGCCATTCACGCGCTGATGCGATCGGCGGAGTACCGGGCGGCCGGCCTGCCGCATGCCGAGGCGGCCACAACCGCGGCCTCGGTCCAAGCGCCGGCGCTGTGGCTCTGCGCCTTCAGCTCCATCATCGCCTTCCTGGCCTTCCTGCCGACCGAGTACATCGGCCTGGCCGAGTTGGGCCTGATCTCCGCCGGCGGCATCGCGATAGCCTTGCTGCTCTGCTTCACCTTGCTGCCGGCCAGCCTGATCCTGCTGAGGGCGCGGCCGCCCAAGGCCGGTTTCGGCAAGCTCGCGGCAAAGCTGGAACGCGCGATCGCCGCGCGGCGCTATAGCGTGCTGGCGACGGCGGGGCTCTTGGCCCTGGCCTCGGCCTTCCTGCTGCCGGACCTGACCTTCGACAACGACCCGCTCTCCTTGCGCGATCCTCATTCGCCCTCGGTGCGCGCGCTGGCCGAGGTGCTGAACGATCCCCGCGCAGCGCCCTACCGGGCCGAGGCCTTGCTGCCAAGCCTGGCAGAGGCGGAGCGCCTGGCCGAAGCGCTGCGCGCCCTGCCGGAGGTCGCCTCCGTCGTGACCCTGGAGAGCTTCGTGCCCAAGAACCAGGAGGACAAGCTGCTGCAGCTGGGCGATGCCAGCTTCCTCTTGGCGCCCTTGCTGTTTCCCGCCCCGCCGGCGCCGCCACCCGATCAGGAGGAGCGGATCGCCGCCGTCGGCGCCCTCATCGCCGGCCTCAGGAGCGCGCCCGATGGACTGGTCGCGCCGGCCGCGGGACTGGCTGCGGCCTTGGCGCTGGTGATGGAAACGCCGGAGCGCCTGCCGGAGCTGGAGGTCGCGCTTATCGGCGATCTGGAGCGGGAACTGACATCTCTGCGCGCTGCGCTCTCCAGCGGGCCCATCACCTTGGAGGACCTGCCGGAAAACCTTGCCAGCCGCTATCTGGCGGCGGACGGCCGCGCGCTCCTGGAGATCCGGCCCGAGCAGGACCTGCGCGATCCCGGCAACCGCCTGGACTTCGTGCGCGCCGTCGTCGCGGTCTGGCCGGAAGCCTCCGGCGAGGCGGTCACCATCGTCGAGGCCGGAGAGGCCGTCATCAACGCCTTCGCCAAGGCCAGCATCCTGGCCTTCGTGCTGGTGGCCTTGCTGGTCTTCATCGTGCTGAGGCGCCTGGACGACGGCTTGGCGGCCCTGCTGCCGCTGGTGCTGGCCGCCCTCTACTGCGGCGGATTGGCGGTCTTGCTGGGCATCCAGCTGAACTTCGCCAACGTGATCGTGCTGCCCTTGCTCTTCGGCCTCGGCATCGACAGCGGCCTGCATCTGGTGGCCCGCCGGCGCGAGGCGCCGGAGGCGCCCTTGCTGGACAACGCCACGCCGCGCGCGGTCTTCGTATCGGCGCTCACCACCTTGGCCTCCTTCGGCGCGCTCTCGCTCTCCGACCATCCCGGCACGGCCTCGATGGGCCTTCTCCTGATGCTGGCCTTGGCCTCGGTGCTGGTCTCGGTCTTCCTGGTGCTGCCGGCGCTGATCGGGCGGGCGCGGTAGGGCGGAACCGCGGCCGGCGCTACACCATAGTCACCTCGATGGAGACCAGGCCGCTGCCGTTGGCCGGGATGGTGACGCCGGCGCCGAGGTGCAGCGTATCGGTCCCCGATCCCCCGTCGTAGAGGTAGGTCTGGAAGTCCGCCTGGCTGGCGACGTAGAAGACGTCCGCGCCGCTGCCGCCGTAGGCGGTGTCGTAACCGGCGCCTCCGAATAGCGTATCGGCCCCGTCGTTACCGTAGAGGGTGTCACTGCCTGCATCGCCGAAGATCCAGTCCGAGCCAGAACCACCGAAAAGGCGGCTGTCGTTGCCACTGCCACCGACGAGGCTGTCGTTCCCGCCGTCACCGAAGAAGTAGCTGTCAATCCCACTGCCGCCGAAGAGGCTGTCGTTTCCGCTGCGACCGTAGAAGTTGACGTCTTTCCCATCGCCGCCGAAGAGTCTGTCGTCTCCGCTGCCACCGAAGAAGTTGGCGTCATTCCCGTCATCACCGGAGAGGCTGTCGTTTCCGCTGCCACCGAAGAAGAATGTGTCATTCCCATTGCCACCGGAGAGGCTGTCGTCTCCATTGCCACCATTGAAGAGTACATCGATACCGTCATCGCCTGAGAGACTGTCGTCTCCGCTGCCACCGTAGAAGAGTCCATCAAGGCCATCACCTCCGAAGAGTCTGTCGTTTCCGCTGCCACCGTAGAAGCTGCGATCTTCCCCACTGCCGCCGAAGAGGCTGTCGTCACCTTGATCGCCGCTCAGCGTATCGGCCTCCTCGTCGCCATAGAGGGTGTCGTTACCGCTGCCGCCGGAGATCCGGTCCGAGCCGGACCCGCCATAGAAATCGCTATCGCTGCCGCTGCCGCCGTAAAGGCTGTCGTTACCGCTGCCACCGAAGAAGCTGAAATCATTCCCATTGCCACCGGCGAGGCTGTCGCTTCCGTTGCCACCGTAGAAGCGGACGTCGTTTCCACTATCGCCATAGAGCCTGTCGTCTCCGGTCCCACCGAAGAAGCTGACATCATCCCCGTCACCACCGAAGAGGCTGTCGTTTCCTTCGCCGCCCAGGAAAAAGGTTTCATCCCCGTCGCCGCCGTAGAGGCTGTCGGCTCCCGATCCGCCGTAGAATCCGGTGTCAGAACCATCGCCACCATAGAGCTTGTCGTCTCCATCGTCCCCTCGGAAAGTGCTGTCCATGCCACTACCGCCATTGAGGCTGTCGGTGCCGTCGCCACCGTTGAAGTAGGTATCCAAACCACTGCCACCGAAGAGGGTGTCGTTTCCACTGCGACCGGAGAAGCCGCCATCATTCCCATCACCGCCAAAGAGGCCGTCGTTTCCACTGCGACCATAGATGTTGAAGTCATTCCCACTGCCGCCGAACAAGCTGTCGTCTCCGTCGTCACCAAAGAAGAAGAACTCTTGCCCACTGCCGCCGAACAAGCTGTCGTCTCCGTCTCCACCGCGGAAACTGTGGTCGATTCCACTGCCGCCGAAGAGGCTGTCGTTTCCGCTACCACCGAAGAAGTAGGCGTCAATCCTGCTGCCACCGTAGAGCCGGTCGACACCAGAGCCGCCATTGAAGCTGTTGTCGGATCCATCATCACCGAAAAGGTTGTCGTTTCCGCTACCACCGTAGAAGAAGAAATCACCGCCATCACCTCCGAAAAGGCTGTCGTTTCCATCGCCGCCGACGACACCATTGTCAAACCCGCTACCGCCGAAGAGGCTGTCGTTTCCGCTGCCACCGTAGAAAAAAAAGTCGTTCCCGCTGCCACCGTAGAGCCGGTCCACACCAGAGCCGCCATTGAGAAAGCTGTCGTCTCCATCGTCGCCAAGAAGACTGTCGTCTCCGTCTTCGCCCAGCAAGGAGCGGTCCGCGGCGCTTCCTCCATAGAGGCTGTCATTTCCGCTGCCACCGTGGAAGCTGTAGTCATCCCCATCGCCACCGAACAGGCTGTCGTTTCCGCTGCCACCGTAAAGGTAGCCATCATTGCCACTACCACCGGCGAGGCCGTCATTATCATCACCGCCGTGGAGGAGGAAGTCATATCCACTGCCACCGTAGAGGATATCTGCTCCCGTGCCGCCGTAGAGGCCGCGATCACTGCCATCATCACCGTAGAGGGTATCGGCCCCCTCTCCGCCCAGGAAGGTCCAGTCCCCGCCGTTGCCACCAAAGAGGAGATCGGCTCCACTGTCGCCAAAAAAGTAGGAGTCGTTCCCGTTGTCCCCGGAGAGGCTGTCGTTCCCACTGCCACCGAAAAAGGAGGTATCATTCCCTTCGCCGCCGTAGAGGCTGTCGTTTGCGCTCTCACCGAAGAAGCTTGAATCATCTCCATCATCACCGGAGAGGCTGTCGTTCCCGCTGCCGCCGAAGAAGGAGAAATCACCTCCATCGCCACCGAAGAGCCCGTCGCTACCGCTACCGCCGTAGAAGAAGAAATCGTCTCCACTGCCACCGTAGAGCCTGTCCGCTCCCGATTCGCCGAAGAAGTCCCGATCCTTGCCATCTTCGGCCTCCAGACGATCGTCGCCCTCGTTGCCTCTGAAGGCTCTGTCCTCTCCGGAACCGCCAAAGAGGCTGTCCGCGCCGGACCCGCCGAAGAAGAAGGAGTCGCCACCGCTGTCGCCCTGGAGGCGGTCATCTCCCGAACCTCCGAAGACATCGCGGTCGCTGCCGGTGCCACCGAAGAGACGGTCGTCTCCCAATCCTCCGAACAGATAGGAATCGTCACCTTGGCCTCCAAGAACGCTGTCGAGGCCCAACCCGCCGTAGAGGCGCTGATCGCTGCCGCTGCCGCCGTAAAGGCGGTCGAAGGCCGATTCCCCGAACAGGCTGTCCTCGCCGCTGCCGCCGAAAAGGTCATCTGAACCGGAACCGCCGGAGATGACATCGCGACCCTCGTCACCGAAGAGGATGTCTTGCCCAAGGCCGCCCGAGAGCGAGTCGTCCCCTTGGCCGCCATAGAGCTGAACGTCGTCTCCATCGCCGCCGTCTATCGAATCCGCTCCCGCGCCGCCATAGAGGAAGCTGTCATCCCCACTGCCGCCAGATAGCTCGTCGCTTGCCTCGCCGCCGAAGAAGTCGCGGTCGCTGCCGCTGCCGCCCGACAGGTTGTCGCTTCCCTTGCCACCGTAGAAGTTCCGATCGCTACCGCTGCCGCCCGACAGGCTGTCGTCCCCGTCGTCGCCTCTGAAGAAACGGTCGTCGCCTTCGCCTGCGACGATGCTGTCGTTCCCCGATCTGCCGAAGAAGAAGCTGTCGCCCCCGCTGCCGGCGTCGAGGCTGTCGGCCCCGGAGCCACCGTAGAAGTCAAGGTCGCTGCCGCTGCCGGCGGAGAGGCTGTCGTCGCCGGCGTCGCCCAAGAAGCTTCGATCGCTGCCGTTGCCGGCCGAGAGGCTGTCCGCACCCTCGCCGCCGAAGAACCGCGTGTCGGACCCGGAGCCGGCGCTCAGCGTGTCGATGCCGGCGCCACCGTAGAAGTGCTTGTCGTCGCCGCTGCCACCGAAGAGCGTGTCGACGTCGTTGCCGCCGTAGAAGAGGCTGTCGGCGCCCTCGCCACCGTAGAGCCGGTCGTCCGCGGCACGGCCGAAGAAGCCGGCATCGTCGCCGGCCTCGCCCATCAGCGTGTCGATCCCGCCGCCGCCTTCAAAGCTGGCGTCGTCGCCGCTGCCGGCATAGAGCCGGTCGCGCTTGCCTCCGCCCTCGAAGGCGCTGTCGGACCCGCTGCCGGCGAAGAGCGCGTCATTGCCGGCGCCACCGTAGAAGTGGGAATCCGCGCCCAAGCCGGCGTCCAAGGTATCGGCGCTGACGTCGCCGAAGAAGGAGGCGTCGGCGCCTAAGCCGCCGTAAAGCTTGTCCGAACCGCGTTCGCCGTAAATCAGGCTGTCGTCGCCCGCGTCGCCGAAGACGCGGTCGTTCGCCCGCTCGCCCTCGAGAGAGACATCCGCCCCCTCGCCGCCGTAGATCACGTCGGCATTGATGCCGCCGTCAAAGTGGCTGTCGATCCCGCTGCCACCGAAGAGCGTGTCGTTCCCGGCGCTGCCGTAGAACCCGCTGTCATTGCCGCTGCCCCCGGACAGCCTGTCGTTGGCCAGGCCGCCGAAGAGAAAGGCATCCGCCCCCTCGCCGCCATCGAGGACATCGGCCCTGGAGCCGCCCGAGAGCGAACTGTCGTCACCGGCGTCGCCGGAGAGAGAGTCCTGTCCGGTACCCCCCGCCAGCGTGGCGTCATCACCGCTGCCGCCGAAGAGGCTGTCATCGCCTTGACCACCATAGAGGCTGTCGGCGCCGCTCGCCCCATAGAGCGTGTCATCGGCGCCGTAGCCCAGGATGGTGTCGACGTCGCTCGTGCCGAAGAGCGTGTCCGGATTCGGAGTTCCTGGGATGAAAGCCATTGTCGCTGCCTCTCTTGACTATCCTGCGCGCCACACGCGCTTGGGTCTTGCCTGGCTTGCGGTGCAACGAAGGTAGGGAGGTTGGGGCTGTGCTGGCGTTCTCATTCGCGTTCCTCCCTTACTGGTGCACCCGTCATGCGGGGCCTTGGCGAACAGCCTTCCCTGGCGCCGACCGCCGGCCCCGATTCCGGTTGATGCTGTTGGCAGTCTTTCCATCGACGGCAGCCGTCCCTCCGCCCGAACCACGCCAGTGCACAAGGCCCCAAGCCGGGCCCTATCCGGCGTCGGGCCTCAAATGGTGACATCGATGTCGACGAGGTTGCCGCCGCCGCCCGGGATGGTCGCACCATCGCCGAGGATCAGCGTGTCCGTCCCGGAGCCACCGTCGTAGGAGTAGCTGACGAAGTCGCCTTGGCTGGCGACGTAGAAGACGTCTGCGCCGCTGCCGCCGTAGGCAGTATCATATCCGGCGCCGCCGAACAGTGTATCGGCGCCGTGTTCGCCATAGAGAGTGTCGTTGCCGGTATCGCCGGAGATTCGGTCCGAACCGGACCCGCCAAAGAAGGAGCGCTCGCCGCCGCTGCCGCCGTAAAGGCTGTCGTTACCGCTGCCACCGTAGAAGCTGAAATCATTCCCATTGCCACCGTAAAGGCTGTCGCTTCCGCTGCCACCGTAGAAGTAAGCATCGACGCCATCACCACCGTAGAGGCTGTCGTCTCCGCTGCCACCGAATAGGAGGACATCAACTCCACTACCACCGGAGAGGCTGTCGTTTCCGTTGCCTCCGTAGAAGCTGAATTCGCCCCCGCTGCCACCGGAGAGGCTGTCGTTTCCGTTGCCACCGTAGAAGCGGAAGTCGTTTCCACTATCGCCATAGAGCCTGTCGTCTCCACCGTCTCCGTGGAACGTTTGGTCGTCGCCATTACCGCCAAAGACGTCGTCGCTGCCGCTGCCTCCGTAGAAACCGGTTAGGCCAACGCCGTCATTTCCATTACCACCAGAGAGGCTGTCGTTTCCGCTGCCACCGTAGAAGGAGCCGTCATCGCCATCGCCACCGAAGAGACTGTCGTTTCCGCTACCACCGTAGAAGGCGCGATCATCTCCACTGCCACCGAAGAGGTTGTCGTTTCCCTCG
>CAXXGD010000020.1:0-7456 GCA_963669385.2 Rhodospirillales bacterium | reverse complement strand
CATGAGAAGGTGGGGCAGGAATGAACCCGGTGAACAAGGGCTACATCGCTGTTCAATGGGAGGTGCTGAGCAAGCATCTCTCCGGTATCCTTCGCCCGCGCAAGGCCGAACCCGAGACAGTGGTGCCGGCGGAATAGTCGGAGCCAGGGGTCGGCAGAGCCATGCATTCGATGGAGCCGGAGGATCATATGACAGAGGTGGACGACCGCTGAGGGACTTCGCGGGGAGGGACCCTCCCGATGACGGCCGATCTCAGAGGCTTGGAGCAAAGCGGTGCGGATGCCAAGCAGGCCGCGGCTTTCGATCAAGTCGTGCAAGACTACTTCGAATACAGGATCTCGACCTATCCCACACTCAAAGAGCTTTGTGCAGGCGCGCCGGACTTCGCGATGGCGCATCTCCTGAAGGGCTTCTTGCTGCTCTCCCTTGGAAGCCGGGATACCGTGCCGGCCGCTTGCAAGTGTGCGGCCCATGTCGCCTCCTTGTCGGACGGCCTGACCCGGCGCGAGCGGGGCCACCTCAAGGCATTGGAAGCCTGGAGCGATGGCGACACCGCCAAGGCTTGCCGCGTCTGGGACGAGATTCTCGTCTCCGAACCGCACGACCTGCTGGCGTTGAAGCTGCAGCACTTCGCGCTGTTCTGGCGGGGCCAGGCAGACCACATGCGTGACGCTGCCGCACGAGTCTTGCCGGCCTGGAGCGAAGACACCCCCGGCTATGCCAACCTCCTGGGTATCTATGCCTTTGCGCTGGAGGAGACGGGCGACTATCGGACCGCCGAGCGGAAGGGACGCGAGGCGGCCGAACGCGATCCGGAGGACCTCTGGGCGATCCATGCGGTCGCCCACGTCTATGAGATGCAGGGCCGGCTGGACGATGGCATGGCCTGGCTCGACCAGCCCTATGACCGTTGGGACGACCGCAATCCCTTCAAGGATCACCTTTGGTGGCATGCGGCCATGTTCCCCTATGAGAAGGGCGATTTCGAGCGCGCGCTTCAGCTCTACGACAAGGTGGTCAGGCCGGACGACTCGACCTTCTATCTCGACATCCAGAACGCGGCCCTCCCTCTTGGCGCGTCTCGAGATGGCGGGCGCGGATGTCGGCGACCGCTGGGGCGAGTTGGCGGACGCGGCGGCGAAGCGAATGGGCGACCACGTCCTCGTTTTCACCGAGCCGCACTACACCATGGCATTCGGCCGGACCGGCCGCTTCGACGAGGCGGACAGGCAGCTCCAGTCCCTGCGTGCCTTCGCCGAGGACCCGAAGGCCTCAGCGGCCCGTCTGATGGACCCGCTCGTCGTGCCGCTCTGCGAGGCGGTCCGCGACTACTACCGGCAAGACTACGACAGCACCGTCGATCGCTTGATGGGGCTGCGCTACGACTTTCAGCCGATCGGCGGCAGCCACGCGCAGCGCGATATCTTCGCGCTTTTCCTGGTCGATGCCGCAATCCGTGCCGGCAGGCTGGCGCTGGCACGCGCCCTGCTGGCCGAACGGGTGGCACGCCCATGCCAACAGCGCCAACAGCTGGCAGCGCTATGCCGAGCTCTGTGAGCGAACCGGAGCCGAGGGCGTTGCTTCGGATGCCCGTGCTCACGTCGAAAGGATCGCCGCTTCGGCTTGACGCGCCTGGCAGAGGGCTCCTCGGAGGAAAGCAAGGACAGGGATGACCATCGGAACCACCACGATCGCCAACAACGGACAGGTCACTTTCGGTTTCGGTGCCCTGTCCGAACTTGCCGGCGCGCTTGGTGGGTTGAAGATCGAACGCGCGATGATCTGCACCGATCGGGGGCTGCGCGACGCTGGGCTGTTGGACGAACTGCTGGCAGAAGGCGGAACGGAGTAGCCCATGCGGTCGATGCAAATCATCGAATGGGGCAAACCCCTGGAGCTACGGCTCTCGAAGACGCCGGTGCCGCAGGGCCGCGAGGTCTTGGTCCGGATCGATGCCTGCGGCGTCTGCCACAGCGATCTGCATATCTGGGAAGGCTCGTTCGATCTGGGCAACGGTGAGAAGTTCCCGATCGAGAGCCGCGGCGTCTACCCCGCCCTTCACCCTGGGCCACGAGCCGCTGGGGCGGGTCGCCGCCTTGGGACCCGAGGCCGAGGGCGCCGAGGTCGGCCGCAGCTATGTCATCTATCCCTGGATCAACTGCGGCACCTGCCAGCCTTGCCGGGCCGGCATGACGCAGGTCTGCGACCGCCCGCAGACTATCGGAACCCGCGTCGACGGTGCCTATTCGGACCATGTCATCGTGCCCGATTCGCGGTTCCTGGTGGCGCATGACGGGATCGATCCGAACCTGGCCTGCACGCTCGCGTGCTCCGGCTTGACCGCCTATAGCGCTTTGAAGAAGGTGGGCTTGGAGAGTCTGACAAGCCGGGATTCGCTGCTAATCGTCGGCGCAGGTGGGGTCGGCCTGACCGCTCTCTGTCTGGCCAAGGCCCTGTGCGACGCCTGCATCGTGATCGCGGAAATCGATCCCGCAAAGCGAGAGGCCGCGCTCGGCCTCGGGGCGGACCGTGTCGTGGATAGCCGCGGTGAGACTGCCGTTGGCGAGGCACAGGCCGTCGGGAGCGATGGAATTGCCGCCGCGATCGATTTCGTCGGCCTCCCGCAAACCATGATGTTCGGGCTGGCGGCGCTGCGCAAAGGCGGACTGCACGTCCACGTCGGCCTCTTCGGCGGCGCGCACTCGCTGTCGCTGCCACCGCTGGCCTTTCGCATGCTGCGGATTGCGGGAAGCTACGTCGGCACCTTGACGGAGTTCCGCGAACTCGTCGCCTTGGTGCAGCAGGGCCTGGACCTGCCGGTTCCCATTACGCCGCGCCCTTTGGAAGAGGCCGGCGCCGCCTTGCAGGACTTGCGGGACGGGAAGGTGCTGGGGCGGGTGGTGCTGAAACCATGAACGATGGCTCGCCGATTGGCTCCCGCCCCGCCGCACGGGAGCAGCAGGCCAAAGGCGGGTCGAAGAGGGAGGAGACGGCATGTCGCTAAGGGTTTCCGACCTGATCCGCCGCTATGGTGACATTCACCATCTTCTTGCCAATCTGGACGGCGGTCTCCTGAGGCGTATCGAAGGGATCGCCTCGGCGCGGGCGCTTGCCGCCAACGAAGGGGTGGCGCGGGCTAACGAAGCGGTGGACGGCCTCTACCTGCTGGTCGACGGCGGTTTGCGCGTCCACAGCCTGTCGGGCGAGGGTAAGCAGCATCTGGCCGGCATCCTGGGACCGGGCGACGTCTTCGGCATCATCCCGGTCATGGACGACAAACCCAGCCTTCACTACGCAGATACGACAGCACCCACCACGGTCGTCTTCCTTCCGGCCGCAGCCTTCCGCGCTCTGGTCTACTCAAGCCCGCGGCTGACCGAGAATGTCATCAAGCTGCTATGCCAGCGCGGCAGGCTCGCTTTTGCCATCAACGACCGCTTCGGCCTTACGGCGACGCCCTATCGGGTGGCCCGCTGCCTTGCCGATATCTCGAGCTACTTCGCCGAGAGCGAGATCGTGGGCTTGGAACTGGAGCTCGAAATCAATCAATACGAGCTTTCCTCCATGCTGGCCATCTCCCGCCAAAGCGTCAGCCGCGAGCTGAAGGAGCTCGAAAGGCAGGACCTGGTCACCGTCGGCTACAATCGCATTCGGGTGAACGATCTGGAACGCTTGCATGCGCTCTTCGATTAGAGCGCCAGTGGCTGTGCAAGCCCGCAAAATGCGGTGGATTGTCAATCTTGCGACAATCTCGCCTACGCAACAGGCATAGGTTCGTGACGCAAGAAAGCTCGCCGAGGTGTCCCTGTCCTCTTGGGGCGCGGCCGAGACAAAAAAACGGGAGGTCATGATGAGAGCCAAGCCACTAAGGGCAATCCTTTGTGCAACCGCGCTGGCCGCGCTCACCCAAGGCGGCATCGCTTCGGCCGCGGAGACGGTGACGGTCGCCGAGTTCAAGTATCCCTCGGCACAGGCCACCTTGAATGTCGTCAAGCAGATTCTGGAACAGAAGCTGGGCCTTCAGGTCGAGAAGCTGCCCGGCAACAACGCGGTGTTCTACGCCGGTATGGACCGCGGCAAAGGCGAGGTCGACTTCCACGTCGAAGTCTGGCTGCCGAACCAGATCGAGCTGGTGAAGGAGTACCGCGACGAAAAAGGCACGATAAAGGTCAGCGAGAAGCCCTACGCGGCGACCAGCGGTTTTTGCGTACCGCGCTACTTTGCCGAAAAGCACAACATCAAGAAGATCGAGGATCTCGGTCGGCCGGAAGTCGCCGCAGAGCTCGATTCCGACGGCGACGGTATGGGCGAAATCTGGGTCGGCAAGCCGGGCTGGATCGCCACCAACGAGAACAGCATCAAGGTTCGCGACTACGGCCTCTTGGCCTTCAACGTGGAGACCCGCCACGACGCGGCCGTGCACTACGGCGCACTGGCAGAGGCGGTGAAGCGTGAGCGCGGCTATGCCGGCTATTGCTGGTCGCCCGACGGCGTCTGGAAGCAGTACGACGTGGTGCAGTTGGAAGAGCCGCCCTACGATCCTTCCTGTCACAAGCAGGTCCGCCAGCAGGACGATCCCGATTGGTTCGAGAACTCCTCGATCACCTGTGCCAGTGCGCCCAAGGCTGTGCATATCGGCTGGGCCACGGCCTTGGAGGAGCGGCTGCCGGTCGTGGCTTCCTTCCTGGGGAACATCCAGCTCGATACCGACACGGTGTCGGAATGGGCCTATCAGGTTGGCTCGCTGAAGCGCGATCCGGCCGAGGTTGCGGCGGAGTGGATCGCAGCCAATCCGGAGACGGTCGACAAGTGGCTTGGCCTCTAGGCCGCGGGCGTTAGGCGATCGATGGCGGGGCGATCCTCGACGATCACCCCGCCTTGGATACTCGGTCGAGACGGTGCGGGCTGGTCCCTGCCTTAGGGCAGCCATGCAGCCTTGGTGCCGAGCGTTGTTCTCGTCTTTCATCCGGACCTCGCTTCGATGACGCAGCCCTATGACTTTGTGATCGTAGGCGCCGGGTCTGCCGGCTGCGCCCTGGCCGCGCGCTTGAGCGAGGGCGGTCGCTTTTCCGTCCTGCTGCTCGAGGCCGGTGGCGAGGCAAATCACCTTTGGGTTCGCATCCCCATCGGCATCGGTCGCCTGCTGGCCGAAAAGTCGGTGCTTTGGGCTTTCGAGACGGAGCCGGCCGAGAGCATGAAGGGCCAACGCCTCTATTGGCCGCGCGGTAGGCTGCTGGGCGGGTCCAGCAGCGTGAACGGCATGGTCTTCGTCCGCGGCGACCGCAGCGAGTATGACCGTTGGCGCGACAGCGGCTGTCCCGGGTGGGGCTACGACGAGGTCTTGCCGGCCCTCAAGCGCCTGGAGGACCGTCCCGGAGGCGATCCCGCGGTGCGCGGACGCGGCGGCCCGATCAGGGTCGACGACATCCGCCATCGCGATCAGCTGTCCGGCGCCTTCTTCCAGTCCTGCATCGACATCGGCATAGCCCCTGCCGAGGACTACAACGCCGGCTCCTGCGAGGGCGTTTCCTACATCCAGACCTCGATGCGAAGGGGCGCGCGCTGCAGCACCGAAAAGGCCTATCTGCGGCCCGCCCGTGGCCGCGCCAACCTCACGGTAGAGACCCATGCCAAGGTCGATCGTCTGCTCTTTGGCGGCAACCGCGTCACCGGGATTGCCTATGCAAAGCAGCGCGAAGAAAACGGCCCGGCCGAGGCGTGTGAGGCGATCGCCGCCAAAGAGGTCATTCTGTGCTCAGGTGCCCTTTGCTCCCCGCAGATCCTCGAGAGATCCGGCATCGGAGACCGGGACCGGCTCGCCAAACTGGATATCGAGCCAAGGGTGCACTTACCCGGCGTCGGTGAGAACCTGCAAGACCATGTCAACATCCGAACCAGCTATGAGTGCGCCAAGCCGATCACGGTCAACGACCTCCTCAACAGCCGCTGGCGTCAAGCGCTCTGGGGTCTCAGGTACGGCCTGTCCCGGCGCGGCCTGATGGCGACACCGACCATTACCACGCACGGCCTATCTGAAGACCCGCCCCAACCTCGACAGCCCCGATATCAAGCTGCAGCTGGCCCACGTCAGCGGCGGCGACAGATTTGCCATGGCCAAGGGCCTGGGCGTGGATCGCTTTTCCGGCTTTGCGCTCAACGCCTTTCAGCTGCACCCCAAGTCCCGCGGGTCGATCCATGTCCGCTCCGGCGATCCGGCTGACAGGCCAATCATCCACGCCAACTATCTGAAGGAGGAAGACGATCAGCGCGCAGCGGTACAAGGGCTGGAGCTGATGCGCGCGCTTGCCGAGCAGAGAGCCTTGCGCGCCATGATCGTGCGGGAGGTTCGGCCCGGCCCGGAGGTCACCGGCTACGATGCGCTCCTCGACTATGCCAAGGAAATTGGCCAGACCTGCTGGCATTCGATAGGAACCTGCAAGATGGGCAGTGACGCGGCCTCGGTCGTCGATCCGCGATTGCGGGTGCACGGGGTCCCGGGCCTCAGGATCGCCGACGGATCGGTCTTGCCGCATCTGGTATCATCCAACACCAACGTCCCGGCCATCCTGGTCGGCGAGCGTTTGCGCGGAGTTCTTGGCACATGACCACGGCTAACCAAGCGATCGAGCTACGCAATGTCTGGAAGATCTTCGGAGATCGCGCCGAAGAGGCGCTCAAGGCCATCGGCCAGCAGGGAATCTCCAAGCAGCAAGCACTGGAGCAGTTCAACTGCGTGATCGGCGTGGCCGATGTCAGCTTCGACGTCAAAGTGGGGCGAGATCTTCTGCGTCATGGGTCTGTCGGGCAGCGGCAAGTCGACCCTGGTGCGCCACATCAACCGCCTGCACGAGCCGACCGCCGGCGAGATCCATGTAAGCGGGCGCGATGTCCTCTCGCTGTCGGCCTTGGAGCTTAGGCAGTACCGCAACGAGCACATCTCCATGGTGTTCCAGAACTTCGCTCTGATGCCGCATCGCTCGGTTTTGGAGAACATCGCGATGCCCTTGGAGATTCGCGGCGTGCCGAAGAACCGCCGGCGGGCGATCGCACAAGAATCGCTGGAGAAGGTGTCGCTCAAAGGCTGGGGCAACAAGTTCGCCCATGAGCTTTCGGGCGGGATGCAGCAGCGGGTCGGCTTGGCCCGGGCGATCGCGGCCGACACCGAGATCCTCTTGATGGACGAGCCCTTCAGCGCGCTTGATCCGCTGATTCGCCGCCAGCTGCAGAGCGAGTTCATGCAGCTCGCCTCGGTCATGAACAAGACCACGGTCTTCATCACCCACGACCTCGACGAGGCGGTGCGCATCGGCCATCGGATCGCCATCATGCGCGACGGGCGCGTGGTCCAGATTGGCACGCCAGAGGAGATCATCATGCAGCCCGCCGACGACTACATCGCAGAGTTCGTTGCCGGGATCTCGCGCTTGAAGATCGTGCGCGCCCATGCCGTGATGCA
>CAXXGD010000019.1:0-163615 GCA_963669385.2 Rhodospirillales bacterium | reverse complement strand
AGGCCTTCTCGCCCACCATGATCGAGGGGCCGTTCAAATTACCGTTAGTGATCCGCGGAAAGAGCGAGGAATCGGCGACGCGCAAGCCCTCCACGCCGATCACCCGGCACTCCGGATCGACCACCGCCATGGCATCCTCGGCCGCGCCCATGCGGCAGGTGCCGCAAGGTGATAGGCGCTCTCCACCGCCTCGGCGATGAAGGCGTCCAGCTCCTCGTCGCTTTGCACCGTCTCGCCCGGTGAGATCTCGCGCCCGGCAAAGGGCTTGAAAGCCTCCTGTCCGAAGATCTCCCGCGTCATGCGGATGCAGGTGCGGAAATCCTCCCAGTCCTTGGGATCGCTCATGTAGTTGAACTGGATCGCCGGCGGATCGTGCGGATCGGCCGAGGTCAGCCTGACCCAGCCGCGCGAGGCAGAGCGCATCGGCCCCACATGCGCCTGAAACCCGTGGCCCTTGGCCGGCGCCTTGCCGTCGTAGCGGATCGCCACCGGCAGGAAGTGGTACTGAATGTCCGGGTATTTCACCCCGGCGGCCGAGCGCAGGAAGGCAGCGCTCTCGAAGTGGTTGGTGGCCCCGAGGCCGCGCTTCAGGAAGAGCCACTCGGCCCCGATCATCGCCTTGGAGACCAGGTTCAGCTTGCTGTAGAGGCTGATCGGCTGCAGGCACTCCTGCTGGATATAGAGTTCCAGATGGTCCTGCAGGTTCTCGCCGACGCCGGGCCTATCCGCCAGGACTTCGATGCCCAGACCCTGCAGTTCCGCCGCCGGCCCAATGCCGGAGCGCTTCAGCAGCGCCGGCGAATTGATCGCCGAGGCAGCGATGATTACCTCGACACGCGCCCGCACCACCTTGAGGCTGCCGCCGCGCTCAACCTCGACGCCGACGGCACGCTGACCCTCGAAGACCACGCGCGTGGCCAGGCCTTTCAGGACAGAGACCTTGCCGCTCTTGATCGCCGGCCTGAGGTAGGCGTTGGCCGCCGACCAGCGCCGGCCTTGCCAAACCGTCATCTCCATCGGCCCGAAGCCTTCCTGCTTCTCGCCGTTGTAGTCTGCCGTGACCTCGTAGCCGGCCTGCCGCCCGGCCTCGACGAAGGCGTGATAGAGCGGTTCTCCCGCGGCCCGCGGGTGACATGCAAGGACCTTTCTCGCCGCGCCAGCCCTCTTGGCCACCGTGGCTCGATTCCATGCGCTTGAAGTAGGGCAGCACGTGCCGGTAGCCCCAGCCCTCGGCGCCCATCTCCTCCCAATTGTCGTAGTCCATCGCGTGGCCGCGCACGTAGACCATGCCGTTGATCGAGGACGAGCCGCCGATCACCTTGCCGCGCGGGCAAGCCAGCCGCCGGCCGCCCAGATGCGGCTCCGGCTCGCTCTCGAAGCCCCAATCGTAGTGGCGCATGTTTCATTGGATAGGACAGGGCGGCCGGCATCTGGATCAGCGGGCCGACATCGCTGCCGCCGTGCTCGATGACCAACACCTTGTGCTGACCGGCTTCGGCCAGCCGATAGGCCATGGCACAGCCCGCAGAGCCGGCACCGACGATGACGTAGTCCGCCTCTTGATCCATTCTTCTTCTCCCCAAGGCCCCTCTGTGGCGCTTCTTGCCCAACCGCCAAGGCTCGTGTGACCCAAGAGCCTATTTTGTACCGCAGAGCAAGGGCCTACTTTAGGATCTCGTTAGCTAGGCAGGGTCAAGGGGAAAGCACGGGAGCGCTATGCGGCACAAGCTGGTTCCAGGTGACGCAGAGTACCGGCGGCGGCGCCACGACAGGCTGGTCGCCGACTGCCGCGACCTGCCCTGCCTGAAGCAGATCCTTCCCTGCCGCTTGAACCGCAGCTTCTGGGTCTTCGGCTACGGTTCGCTGATGTGGAACCCCGGCTTCCCGCACAACGAGGCGAGGCCGGCGCTGCTGCACGGCTATCACCGCCGCTTTTGCATCTGGTCGCACAACTACCGCGGCACGCCGGAGTGCCCGGTCTGGTGCTCGGCCTCGACCGCGGCGGCTCGTGTCGCGGCATGGCGTTCTGCGTGACGCAGGAGAACAGCGAGGCGGTTCTGGACTACCTGCACGACCGAGAGATGATGACCCGGGTCTACCACCCCCGCCTGGTCCGCCTCTTTACCGCGTACGGGCCGGTTCAGGGCCTGGCCTTCGTCGTCGACCGCCGCCACCAGCAGTACACCGGCCGCCTCAGCCTGAAAGAGACCGCCACCCTGATCGCCGATGCCGCCGGCAACCGCGGCCCCTGCGCCGAGTACCTCGGCAACACGGTGCAGCACCTGGAGCAGCTCTCTATCGACCCGGGGCAGTTGCGGCCCTTGCTAAGGCTGGTCTCGCGTCGCTGTGCGGAGAGCACATCGGGGAGTGGTGGGCGAACGGTGTAGCGAAGGACGCGCGGCTGTTAGGAGCGCGTCTCTTCGCCTGCCACCACGTCCGGTCAGATGAAGCCTTAGAGCCAACGAGGTTTGGAAAGGCAAGCCGCGAAGGACCTCCCTTTCGCCAGAACTCTACTGACACCCCGAGAGCGAGCGGGAGAGCGGCCACCACAGAGCATCTCAAATCCATACTGCTCGCATTTTGGTCCGGTCCTCTGCACGCCGCTCGAAATTTCAACTTATGGTGTCTCTTGGTCACCTCCATGCCACCTAATTCATGTTTCTACTCATTCTGGCTTCATTTGTTCTCACCGCCGAAAATCGCGCTTTATACAATAGTTGTGCCGTTCAATATTGTAAAGGAAAAGAAAGAATGACAGTATAGGGCAATCTATACTAAACAAAAGTTCACGCACTAATCTATTGCAATTCTCCTTACCCGCACTATATAAACCGTTGATCAGAGTTCACGTTGCAAACGACGGATCGAGGAGCCGTTCGTTCTCCAGAAAGACGAGCAGGTGCTCGCCGTCGTCCCGCATATCGCCAAAACAGACGAAGCTCCTCTCGAAGTGCTCCCATTGCCTTCCCGTCGGCGCGCGGCGACCAAAGTGGCCTGCGAGCGAATTACGGCCGCCCAAGCTGACCAGAGGGACTGGCAAGAGATCCGCACAACCTGGACGCCTAATTGGCGCGGGAATAGTAGGATTGCGCCTGCCGGCTAGGCCATGCAGTCCAAGTTGGGCAGTCCAAGTTGGGCAGTCCAAGTTGGATTGAGCGGCGGTCAAGAGGCACGGCGCCCTGTTCTTCGTGTTCCGCTCTCGTAAAGCATATCCTGTGGGAATTGCGGAGCCCGTCAAACATAAGACGAAGTGCCAAACCTCCTGCGCTCTGGGCGGCAAACGTGGAGTGGAACTTCTGAGCGTGAACTATCTGGATCGTTGCACTCCTAGGCAGACAAGCAACCTTCATAGACCGATAGCCGCACCCTTTCGGAACTCTGAGTGCCAGAGTCGCCGCTGGCACGATGACGTCGCTTGCGGATTAACCTTAGTGAGGAAACCAAATGCCACATGATCCGCAGGCAATCTTGCCGAAAACCTGGCAGAGCCCCGGCATCCTGAAAGACCGGAACGGCCGGCTGCTAAGTGTTCGCGATCAAACGGCAGTCATCTACTGCGAAGGGAACTTTGGCGGTATCGATGGGAAGACTGCCAACGGCCTGGTTCGTCATTCGGAGAAGTACCGGGTTCTATCCGTCATCGACAGCAACTCTGCCGGCGGGATGCCGGCGAGATCCTGGATGGGATTTCTAACGGCATTCCAGTCTTGCGCAGTCTCGAGGAGGCCGTGACCGTGCTCCACGGCTGCCGAACTGCCTCATTGTGGGCGTGGCGCCGTCGAGCGGGCGGCTATCGGCTGACGATCGCGCTGTTTTGCTGGACGCGATTGGCATGGAATGAACATCGTGAGCGGACTCCACGAGTTCTTGAGCGACGATGCGGAGATCGCCGCCGCGGGCGCAACGCGACATGTGGAGATAGTCGACATTCGAAAGCCCCGCCCCAGCAAGGACCTTCGGTTGTTCAACGGCAGTATCGACGAGGTGACCTGCCCGCGCATCGCCGTCATGGGCACCGACTGCGCGATTGGCAAGCGCACGACCGCCACGCTGCTCGCGAGCGCGCTGAACGATAGAGGCGTCCATGCGGTGCTGGTCGGCACCGGCCAAACCGGTTTGATCCAAGGCGCCCGCTACGGCGTGGCGTTGGACGCAATCCCCTCGCAGTTCTGCTGTGGAGAGTTGGAGGGCGCCGTCGTCACGGCCTTCGAGGCCGAAAACCCCGACGTGATCATAATCGAGGGGCAAGGTGCGCTCAGCCACCCGGCTTTCTGCACTTCGGCCTTCATCCTGCGCGGCAGCAAAGCGGACAGCGTCATCTTGCAACATGCACCACGGCGCACACAGCGTTGCGATTTCGCCGGCTTGGCGATGCCTACGCCCGAATCGGAGATCGCGCTCATCGAAGCCTTTGCCGCTGTCAAGGTCATCGGCCTCACGCTCAATCATGAGGGTATGTCCAGCGACGAAATCGGACCTGCGATCGATGACTACCAACGCCGACTTGTCATTCCCGTCACGGATGCGCTCAGCCGGCCGCCCTCAAGCCTCGCCGAGATCGTCCTTCGAGCCTATCCGAAGCTGTTTCGCGCGCCCACCGTCGCCGCGTAATGACCACCCCGCGGCTTGAGATCGACCTTTCGAAGATCCATCACAACGCCCACACCTTGGTTCGCAGGTTGAGCGCCCGAGGTATCGCCGTCACCGGCGTGACGAAGGCGGCCCCGAACTTGCCGGAGATCGCCCGAACGCTGCTTCAAGCCGGCGTGCAACGGCTCGGCGACTCACGCATCGAGAACATCGAGGCGATGCGGACTGCAGGCCTGGTGGCCCCGATGGTACTCATCCGTTCACCGACGCTCGGCCAGGCGGATCGCGTGACCCGTGATTCGACCATGAGCTTCAACAGCGAACTGGATGTCATCAGCGCGCTCTCGGCAAGCGCCCGGCGCGCCGGGCGAACCCATGGGGTCGTTCTCATGGTGGAGCTTGGGGATCTTCGCGAGGGTTTCATGCCGGGCGACTTGCAGAGCGCCGTGCGAAGGACGTTACGCTTTCCGAACATCTCGCTGCGTGGCATCGGCGCCAATTTCGCCTGTCTCAGCGGCGCATCGCCAGACGCGGCGAGCATGGCCGTGCTCTCGAAGCTTGCGGATGCGATCGATGCCGAATTCGGTCATCGGCTCGCTATCGTTTCCGGGGGCAATTCCGCCAATTTGAACTGGGCGCTCAGCGGGGCGGAGACCGGTCGGATCAATGATCTCCGCATCGGCGAAGCGATCCTGCTTGGCGTGGAGCCCCTGCATCGCCGGCTAATCGAAGGCCTGCACAGCGACGCTTTTTCTCTGGTCGCAGAGGTGATCGAATCGAAGCTCAAGCCGTCGCATCCCTGGGGCCCGACGGCGGAGAACGCGTTTGGAGATCGGCCGATCATCGCGAACCGGGACAACGCCTGGCGATCGGTCTTGGCTCTTGGCCATCAGGACGTCGATCCGATTGGCCTTGTGCCGCCCGCCGGCGTCAGGATCCTGGGTGCATCCAGCGATCACCTTGTCATCGATGCCGGCCAGCGCCGCCTTTCGATTGGTGCAGAGATTGCATTCCAGATGACCTACAGCGCCCTGGCCCGCGCCATGGCATCGCCATACGTCGCCAAGCTGATGCAGCCAATGAACAAGCCTGGCGTCTCGCGGGCGACTGCCTTGATCGCCTGATCGTATTGCCTCTCTGATGCCCGCTGTTGCACAGAAGGGGCAACGACAACGAACAGCTGGCGCCAGGGGCAATGGACCAGAGGCGATGGGCCAGAGGCGATAGGAATGTCGCTCTGGCTTACTGCTTCTAAAGTGCGGCCTTGCGGCGGCGCGCCTCCGCGGCGGCTTCTGGCCACTTCTTTCGGGCGATCTCGCCGTCCGCTGCGTAGGCATGGCAGGAGTTGATGAGGGTGGGCCAGGTGGCGGCCGGCACGCTGTTGCCGGCTGCCTTGCCGTCGCCCTGGCGGGCCTCGCGCCGCTTGCGGCTAAGGGCGGGAATGATCCCCTGGAAGGCCGGCGTGGCCATGGCGTAGAGCAGTTCCACCATGTGCGTGCAGCCCTCGACGCCACCCAGGCGCGAGGCCACCTGGCCGCGCCAGCCGGGGCCGAGCCTGACGCCCACCATACGCTGGAAATTGGGCGTTATCGCCGGGCAGATGGTGTGGGGGCCGCCGTCGGTCACCGCTTCGATGGCGACGATCGTCAAGCTATCGTCCAGGGTCAGGCGGATGCTCATGTCGTGGATCGGCTCGCCGGCGGCCACCCAGCCGCTCGGTCGGTCCGCGTTGGGGAAGCTATAGGGCTTCACGTCGGTGATCCGGCCCTCCAGGTCCCACAGCCCATCCTGCCGGGCATAGGCTTGGAAGTCATAGCGGCGCGTATGCAGGTACTCGCGCGGCTCTGCGGGGGATAGCGGCATCAATCACTCCGGCGGCTAGAGCAAATCCCGAGCAGGCGGACTCACCTGCGACGTCGATTTGCGTTGACGATCAAAAGGCTAGAGCACTTCTCGAAAGCGTAAGCGAGCAAGAAGTGCTCTGGGTGGCGGTGTCTAGAGGGTCTGGTCCGAGGCCTCGTCTTGACTGGGCAGCGGGGTTATCTTGATCAAGGTGATCTGGTTGCGCGAACGGCCCAGCACCTCGAAGCGCAGGCCGTGCAGCGCGAAGTGCTGGCCGATATCCGGTATGGTGCGGGTCTCGTAGATCAGCAAGCCGGCGACGGTCGAGGCATCGTCATCCGGCAGGTTCCATTCGAACTGGCGGTTCAGGTCGCGCAAAGTGACCCGACCGTCGACCAGGTAGCTGCCCTCGGCGTCGCGCTTCACGCCCTCGATGGGCTCGTCGTATTCGTCCGCAATCTCGCCGACGATCTCTTCCAGGATGTCTTCCAGAGTGACGATCCCCTGCACTACGCCGTACTCGTCGACGACGACGGCGATGTGCTCGTGGCGCTGCTGGAAAGCTTGCAACTGCGAGAGCAGGTCGGTGCTGTCCGGAATGAACCAGGGGCGCCGCGCGATCGCGACGACGTCGAGCGGCTTGCCCTCCTCCGCTTCCATATGCAGAGCGCGCAGCAGGCGCTTGGCGTGCAGGGTGCCGACGATGTTGTCCGGATCCTTCTGCCACAAGAGCAGGCGGGTGTAGGGGCTGTCCAGCACCTGGCGGATGATCTCCTGCACCGGCAGGTCGGCATCGACGCTCGCCACGTCGCCACGGTGGGTCATGATCTCGGAGACGTCGACGTCGGCCAGGTCGAGAATCGAGCGCAGCATGGCGCGCTCCTCCCTGTCCTGGACGCCGGCGTGGAGCGCGATGGCGCCGCGCAGCTCTTCCTCCCGCTCCTCGGGCGCCGGCCCTGCGGTCGCAATCGACACACCCACCAGGTTCAGCGAGCCGCGCACCATCCAATTCAGCGTGGTGATCACCGGTCCCATCACCACCACCAGCGCCCTCAGCACCGGTGCCACCACCAGGGCGACGCGGTCGGCATGATGGATGGCATAGGTCTTCGGCAGCACTTCCGAGAAGATCACCACCAGCGCAGTCATGATCAGGGTCGCGTAAGCGATCCCGGCATCGCCGAACCAGGTGATGAAGAGGCTGGCGGTCAAGGTTGAGGCCAGAATGTTGACCAGGTTGTTGCCCACCAGAATGGCGCCGATGACCCGCTCGCGCTGGCCCCAGAGCCGGCCGACCAGGCCGGCGCGGCGGTCGCCTTGCTGCGCGAGCGTGTGCATGCGGTGCTGAGAGGCGGCGGTCAGTGCGGTCTCCGATCCCGAAAAGAAGCCCGACAAGACCAAGAGCACCAGAATGGCGCCCAAGAGCAGCAATTCGCTTTCCATATCCCCGTGTTTCGCCGCCGGGCTGATGCCCCGGCGCTCCCTTCAAACCTCGGCCTCAGGCCGCCAGCCAAGCATCCAGCAAGACTTCGACCTTTGCCAAATCGATGTCGCGCGCGATGAAAGCCTCACCGATCGCGCGCGCCAAAATGAAAGTAATGCGCCCGGCCTCCACTTTCTTGTCCCGCCCCATCAGTGCGACCAAGCGCTTGGCGCTCAAACCCTCGGTTTCGAGGAAAGACGCCTTGGTCGGCATGCCGAGCTGGTCCAGGTGCCGCTCCACGCGCACCGCCTCCTGGCGCGTGCAGAGGCCCAAGTCGGCAGACAGGCGAAAAGCGAGCCCCAGCCCGATCGACACCGCCTCGCCATGCAGCAGCTGGTCGCCGTAGCCGATCGCTACCTCCAACGCATGGCCGAAGGTATGGCCGAGATTGAGCAGCGCCCGCTCGCCCGCCTCCAGCTCGTCGCGGGCCACGACTCCCGCCTTGGCCCGGCAGGATGTCACCACCGCATGAGTGAGGGCCTCGCGGTCGCCGGCGAGCACCTCGGAGCCATGCGACTCCAGCCACTCGAAGAAGCCCAGATCGCCCAAAAGGCCGTACTTCAATACCTCGGCATAGCCGGCGCGCATTTCTCTTGTTGAAAGTGTTGCCAATAAGTCACTGTCGGCAAGAACCAGCTGCGGCTGGTGAAAGGCCCCCACAAGGTTTTTGCCTTCCGGAATGTCGATCGCGGTCTTGCCGCCGACCGAGGAGTCCACTTGCGCCAGCAAGGTCGTCGGCAGCTGAACGAAGCCGACGCCGCGGAGCAGGATGGCCGCGGCAAAGCCCACCAGATCGCCGATCACTCCGCCGCCCAGAGCCAGCAAGAGGTCGCTGCGCTCCAGCTGGCGGGAGATGACCTCACGGCAGAGCTGCTCCAGATGCTGAAAGCTTTTGGTGCTCTCCCCAGCCGGAAGGACGATGGGCTCGACTTGAATGCCGCCGCGTTCCAACGCGGCTGCGGCGCGGTCCAGGTGCAAGGCCGCGACCCTCTCCTCGGTGACGAGAAACACCCGGGGCCGGGCCAGCAGCGGCGCCAAATGCTCCGCCAAACCATCGATCAGTCCTTGGCCCACCAAGATGTCATAGGGCCTGCCGCCCAGGGCAACGGTCACCTTGACGGGATCAGCCGATTCCGCCGCCGCGATCCCGCCGGATGAAAGGGGTTCAGACATGAAACGTTAAGTCCACTCGAGGCGCGATGTCCTAGCTGAACAGCGACGATGCTCCTACCCGCCGGCTTTCCTTAGCCGCCAAGAAACGCCGGAGAGCGCTCTCTTAGCGCCGACAAGATCGCGTCAACCGTCTCTTCCGGCGGTCCATCGCTGCTAATGACCGTGATGTCGGCCTCGGCGTAGATGGGATCGCGGTCGGCCTTGAGTTTCGCGAGAATGGCACGCGGGTTGCCGGTCCGCAACAAGGGCCTGTGCGTCTTGCGCGAGGTGCGCCGGAGCAGCAGCTCGAGGTCCGCCTGGATCCAGACGGAGACCGCGTGCTCGCGCACCACCGCCCGCGTTTCCGGATCCATGAAGGCGCCGCCGCCGGTCGCCAGTACGCAAGGCTGTCCGCTCAAGAGACGGGCGATCACCCGGCGCTCGCCATCGCGGAAGTAGGCCTCGCCATGCTCGGCAAAGATCTCTGCGATAGAGCAACCGGCAGCCGCCTCGATCTCGTGATCGGCGTCGATGAAGGGCAGGCCCAGCCGGGGCGCCAGCTTGCGCCCGACGCAGGTCTTGCCCGCACCCATCAGGCCGACCAGCACCACGTTGGGTTTACTGCCGTCGGGCTCGCCCCCGCGCAGGCTGTCCAGGGGGCTCATCGCAACCTCCTTTCTCTCGTCTTGCCGCACTGACCTCGTCGTGGCAGTTCGGCTCTCCGCCGTAAAGTCGCCATAGTGAAACGATAGCAGCAAAGACGGATCGGCGCGACACTTGGCGGTCTTGAGGGTAAATAACCTGGCCGGCCTGTTCCTCCAATGGGGCAACCTAGCGGAGGTTGGCTGGTTGCGATGAAACGAGGCCTTGACGTGAGGACATGGGACAATCGGCATGAGCAAGTTGACCCTTGTCTATATATTTCTCGGGTTGGTCGTATTGGGTATCGGCGGACTCTATGCCCTGACCTTCCAACTACAGCCCAAAGTGGAATTAGTCGAAAAGGTCTTCCCGGATGACCGCTTCCCGCGTTAGCCAAACCACCGGCCTGGCGCTGGCAGGCGTTCTTCTGCTGTCTCCGGCCGTTGCTCAGGACAACGTTATCGACGGCCCCATCTCCGGGCTTATGGGTATTGAAGCGGTCAAGGAGACCGACCTCTCGGCCTCGAGCGCACTTGCGCCGATGAACGGGATCGGTACGGCCGGCTGGCGCGAAGCGCCCTGGTCGGCGCAGCGCTGGCAGGCGCCGGTGCTGGATCCGGCCGAAGGCCTGTTGAGCGGCGATCTCTGGTACGGCAGCGAGGCCGACACCGTGCTCGAGCTGATGGGCAAGCTGCCCACCGCCCGCGATTCGGCCACCGCCTTTCAGCTGACACGCCGCCTGGTCTTGAGCGCAGCCAAGCCGCCTGAAGGCGTCGATGAAGGCGCTTGGCTGGCGCTGCGCATCGAGCGCTTGGCAGCACTTGGCGACCTCGAGGGGATGGAACGGCTCTTGGGCCTGCTGCCCGCTGACCAGACGCCGATCCTCCGCCGCCGTGTGCAGCTGGAGGTCGCCCTCATGCGCAGCAATCGCGGCGAGCTCTGCAGCCTGACCACCACCGCGGAGGAAGCCGGCGCGCCGGACCATCTTTGGCTCAAGATCAGCACGCTCTGCATCGTCGAGCAGGACGACAGGCCGGGGATCGAAAAACAGCTGGCCGCGCTGAGAGAAGCAGGGGTTGAAGACGGCTTTACCGCCCTGGTCGACGCCATGCTCCATAACATGCCGGTGAGCGCGGACCTCTCGGCGAGCCTGTCCAACAAGACCTTGGGTGTCTTGGAAGCGCAATTGCTGAACCATTTCGAGTTCCGCGTCGTGCGGCCGCTGTGGAGCCAGATCACCGCTGCCGGGCGCATCGCCCTGGCTTTCGACAGCCACACGGATCTGCGCATCAGGACCTTGGCGCGGGAGTGGGCGGTCTCGACCGGTCGCCTGCCGAGCAGCGAGATTGCACGCGCCTATGAGGACTTTTCCTTCTTTGAAGAGGATCTCGCGGCCGGCATCTCGAGCGGCACCTCGCTCAGCGGGCCGGTGGCCCGCGCCTTTGCCTGGCAGAGTCTGCAGGTGCAGAGCGACCCGGTGGACCGCTTGGCCAGCGTGTCTTGGGCCTTGGAGCACGCACGGGCGGACGACTGCTATGCCGGGGTGGCCCGGGTGCTCCTGCCACGGCTCGACTTTTCGCCCGAGGGCGCCTCGGTGCCAGGGGTTTCCGATTTGGCGGGGCGTGCGCTCTACGTCATGGGTCACTACGAAGAGGCCACGGCCTGGCTCTTGGTGGCGCGCCGGGAAGGCGCCATCTCCGCGCGCTCGGCCAATGCCAGCTGGCGACTCTGGCCCTATGCGCGCCTTGCCGGCTTGTCCATGCCGAACGAGCGGACCGGCCTGATCGCCTGGCGCAGCACGCAGCAATACGATGCGGAGGACGAGCTGAGGGCGCGCGAAGCCCTGCTCCTGGATCTCCTGCGCGCACTTGGTGACGGCGTCAGCCCCGATTGGATCGGTACGGCGGAGCAGATTTCCGCCGAACCGGCAGCCTTGCCGCCGGATGCGGTCGCCCTGCAGTACGCCAGCGCACGCGGCTATCTGGGCGAGACTATCTTGCGGGTCCTCGTTAGCCTGGACGATCGCGGCAGCGGCCTGATCCCGCGTGGCGCGGTAGCGCTGGCAGTCGAAGCCCTCGACCGGATCGGTCTGCCCCTGGAGGCCCGCGCATTGGCGATAGAGGCCGCGAACGACGCCGGCATCTAGTAGGCCGGCAGAGCTTTCCGCACCCCTTCGAACCATGGATCGACACGGCGAGGCATTCCTGGAGATGCTGGCCGCGGAGCGGGGTGCTGCCGCCAACACCTTGGCCGCCTATCGCCGCGATCTGGAAGACGCAGCGCGCTTCCTGGGCGGCGACGGGCGTCTTGCGGCTGCCGGCAGCGCAGAGCTTGCAGGCTATCTCGCCAATCTCGCCCAGCGCGGCATGGCGCCGAGGACGCAGGCGCGACGCCTCTCCTGCCTGCGGCAATACTTTGCCTTCCTCATCAGCGAAGCGGTTCGGCCGGACGACCCTTGCAGGTCCCTGGACAGCCCCCGGCAAGGCCAGGACCTGCCCAAGGTGCTCAGCATCGAAGAGGTCGAGCGCCTGCTGAGCGCCGCCAGAAGCATCGACGGACCTGAAGGTCTGCGTCTGGTGGCCATCGTCGAGCTGCTCTACGCCAGCGGCCTGCGCATTTCGGAGATGGTGAGCCTGCCGGACAGCGCGCTTGCCCGGGACCCCACGCTCTTGACGATTCTCGGCAAGGGCAACAAAGAGCGATTGGTGCCGCTTGGAGAGTCGGCCCGCGAGGCCCTTACCGCCTACCGCGCCGTACGCCAGCATTTCCTCACCAAAGGCCGCGATCAGCGCTATCTCTTCCCCGCGCGGAGCGCATCGGGACACCTCACCCGCCAGCAGGTGGGGCGCAGTCTGAAGGCGCTCGCGGTGCAGGCCGGTCTGCCGCCGGCGCGTCTGTCGCCGCATGTCTTGCGGCACGCTTTCGCCACGCATCTGGTGGAAGGCGGCGCCGACCTACGGGCAGTGCAGAGCCTGCTGGGCCACGCCGACATCGCCACGACACAGGTCTACACCCACGTCGCCGCGAAGCGCTTGCGCAGCTTGATCGAGACTCATCATCCCTTGGCGCGCGGAACCGACAGGGCCCAGTCCGCAAAAGCGGGTATCGGCGCTCAATCCGCCGCACCAGGCCAGCATAGCGTTGACAAGGGGGACAATTAGCGCACACCTAGCGCCTCGGTTTCTCGCGGCCACGGGTGACCCCCCGCCCCTAGGCCGCGCCCGTCCAGTCAGGGGAAGGAAGTCCAAGACAATGAGCTTCACGATCGTCGAGCAGGCGCACGCGCGCCTGAACCGTTCAGAACTAGCCGTGCCGGGCAGCAACTACCGCTTCATCGAGAAGGCGGCCGAGGCGGACGTGGATGTGATCTTCCTGGATCTCGAGGACGCGGTCGCACCTGACGACAAGGCCCAGGCCCGCACGAACATCATCAAGGCGCTGAACGAGATCGACTTCGGCAAGAAGACCATGTCGGTGCGCATCAACGGCCTGGATACGCACTACATGTACAGCGACGTCGTCGACATCATCGAGCAGGGCGGCGAGCGTCTGGACCTCTTCATGATCCCCAAGGTCGGCACCGCCGCCGACGTCTATGCCGTCGACATGCTGACCACCCAGGTGGAGGATGCCGTCGGCCGCAAGAAGCGGATCGGCTTCGAGCTGATCATCGAGACCGCACTCGGCATGGCCAACGTCGACACCATCGCCGGCGCCAGCAAGCGCCTGGAAAGCCTGCATTTCGGTGTCGCCGACTATGCCGCCTCGACGCGCGCGCGCACCACGGTGATCGGCGGACCCAACCCCAACTATGGCGTGCTGACCGACCAGACCGACGACGGCGCGCCGCGCGACTATCACTGGGGCGACATGTGGCACTACGCCGTCGCCCGCATGGTGGTGGCCGCGCGCGCCAACGGCTTGCGCCCGATCGACGGGCCCTTCGGCGACTTCTCCGACCCCGACGGCTACCGCGCGCAGGCCTATCGCTCCGCCGTGCTCGGCTGCGAAGGCAAGTGGGCGATCCATCCCTCGCAGGTGGATCTCGCCAACGAGGTCTTCAGCCCCAGCGAGGCGGAGGTCGACAAGGCCAAGCGTATCCTGGAAGCCATGGAACAGGCGCAGGCCGAGGGCAAGGGCGCGGTCTCGCTGGACGGCCGGCTGATCGACATCGCCTCGATCAAGCAGGCGGAAAACTTGGTCCGCAAGGCCGAGCAGATCGCCGGCGGCTGAGCCCTGCCGAAGGGCTGTCAGTGAGCATGGCCGGCTCTCCCGCACTCGAGGCCTTTCGCGACGCGCTCGCCGCCTTCTATCTGGAGGAGGCGGCGCGCGTTGCCGACGCCGCCCCGGCGCTCACCGCGATCGCCACGCGCCTGACCGATCGCAGCTTGCCGGTCTGCATGCTTCCTTGGGAGAAAAAGCCGGCCGCGCGGCTGCTTCCCGAGGCCTTTGCCCAGGCAGCGAAGGGTCCCTTGGCCGACCTGGCGGGACGACTGGCCGAGCTTGAGCCGGAGCTTCCCTGGCTGCAAAGCGCAAACTACAGCGCCGCCGCGCTCGGCGAAAACTTCATGGCGAACTACGCCCACACGCTGGTGGTCAGTCCAAGAGGCCCGGTCGTTGCCGAGGACGTCCTGGTCTCCGTGTTTCTGATGGGCCCGAACCTCTTCTACCCCGAGCATGCCCATCCAGCGGAAGAGATCTACCATGTGCTGGCCGGCGAGGCGCTGTGGTGGAAAAAGGGCGAGGACTGGCAGGAGCGCCAGCCGGGCTCGCTGATGCGCCACACTTCCTGGCAGCCCCACGCCACCAAGACCGGCAAGGATACGCTCTTGGCGATTGCCAGCTGGCACGGCGACGCCACCGTCGGCGCTGCTCTGCATGAGCTGGGGTCAGCCCCCGCCTTACCGCAGTGGTGAAGTGCCAAGCGGTCTGCTAGACCTGATCGTCCCTTCTTGAGGCTTGTTAAGAGTCGCCCATGCGCTTCCTCGATTTTGAAAAGCCGATTGCCGAGTTGGACGGCAAGATCGCCGATCTGCGCCATCTGGCCGAGAGCGACGGCGTCAACATCGACGAAGAGGTCCAACGCCTTCAGCAGAAGGCCGACCGGCTGCTCAAGAGCACCTACAGCAAGCTCACCGCCTGGCAGAAAACCCAAGTCGCGCGCCACCAGGAACGCCCCCACTTCACCGACTATCTGCAGGCTCTGATCGAGGATTTCACGCCGCTGGCCGGCGACCGCCTCTACGGTGAGGACCGTGCGATCATCGGCGGCATCGGCCGCTTCCAAGGCCGCAGCGTGGTGCTGCTGGGTCAGGAGAAGGGCGCCGACATGGAAAGCCGGGTCCGCCACAAGTTCGGCATGGCCCGGCCCGAAGGCTACCGCAAGGCACAGCGCCTGATGCACCTGGCCGAGCGCTTCGACATGCCGCTCTTGGCCTTCGTCGACACCGCGGGCGCCTACCCGGGCGTCGGTGCCGAGGAACGCGGGCAGGCCGAAGCGATCGCTCGCTGCATCGATATCTCGCTGGCGCTCAAGGTGCCCATTATCGCCGTGGTGATCGGCGAGGGCGGCTCGGGCGGCGCCATCGCACTGGCGGTGGCCGACCGTGTCTTGATGCTGGAGCATTCGGTCTATTCGGTGATCTCGCCTGAAGGCTGCGCCTCGATCCTCTGGCGCTCGGCCGACCAGAACCAGGAGGCGGCCGAGGCATTGCGGCTGACGGCCCAGGACCTGGAGCGCCTGCGCGTGATCGATCAGATCCTGCCCGAGCCCTTGGGGGGTGCCCACCGTGCTCCGGGCGAGGCCATTTCCGCCGTCAACAGCGGCATCGAGAAGGCGCTGGCCTCGCTCGCCAAGAAGAAGAAAGACAAGCTCGTGGCAAACCGCCGCGAGAAGTTCCTGCAGATGGGCCGAGTCGGCCTCAGCTAGACCGGAGAGGACGAGCGCATGACGAGCGGAGACAACCTCTTGCGGGTGAACGAGGCGCGCCTCTGGGACACGATCGAGCAGTCCGCGAAGATCGGCCCCGGTCGTGCGCAGGGCCTGCGACGCCTGGCGCTGGACGCGTCCGACAAGGAGATGCGCGATCTCTTCGTGTCTTGGTGCCGTGACGCCGGTTGCGACATCTCCATCGACGGCATGGGCAACATCTTCGCGCGCCGGCCCGGCAGTGACGAGAGCCTGCCGCCGGTGCTGATCGGCAGCCATTTGGACACGCAGTTCACCGGCGGGCGCTTCGACGGCATCCTGGGCGTGCTCGCGGGCCTGGAGATCCTGCGCACCTTGAACGACCAGAGCCTCGAGACCCGCCGTCCGATCGAGGTGGTAAACTGGTCCAACGAAGAGGGCGCGCGCTTCAACCCGCCGATGCTGGCCTCTGCCGTCTTCGCCGGCCTGCGCGAGAAGGAGTGGGCCTACGGCCGCAGCGACAACGACGGCATCAGCTACGGCGATGCCTTGAAGGAGATCGGCTACGTCGGCGAGACGCCGATGGGCGGCCGCGCGCTTGACGCCTATTTCGAACTGCACATCGAGCAAGGCCCGGTCCTGGAGGCCGAAGGCTTGCCGGTCGGCGTTGTGGTCGGCGGCTACGCCACCCGCGGCATGCGTGTCGAGATCCGCGGCGAGACCGCCCACAGCGGCCCCACCCCGATGGACAAGCGCAAGAACGCCCTGGTCGGCGCCGCCTATCTCATCGCCGCGGTCAACGACATCGGCTGGAAGCACCACGCGGAAAGCGGCAAGACCACCGCGACCCAGATCGACATCTGGCCCAACGCGGTCGGCATCCTGCCGGAAGTGGCGCATGTGACCCTCGACCTGCGCCATCCCGAGATCGCCGGCGCCGAGACCATGCTGGCCGAGGTGGAAGCGGCGATCACCGAGAGCGCCCGCAAAGGCAACGTCGACATCGAAGTGATGGAGCGTTGGCGCTTCGGCGACGAGAGCTTCGACGAAGGCTGCGTCAGCCTCCTGCGCGAAGCCGCCGACACCCTCGGCGTCGGCTATCGCGACATGCTGAGCCAGGCCGGCCACGACGCCTATAACATGACCCACGTCTGCCCCTCGGCCTTGCTCTTCTGCCCCTGCGAGGACGGCATCACCCATAACGAGGCCGAAAACGTCGCCCGAGAAGACGCGATCCCCAGCGTCAACGTCCTACTGCACGCCGTCCTGGCCCGCGCCAATCGCGCTTAGTTGAAGGCAGTCTTGGTCGTTTCCTCCTCGCACGATTCAGGCAGCAAGTGATTCCTGTTGGACCAGTGAGGCCAAACAACCGACACTGAACCCCAACGCTCCTCGTAGCCGGCCAGGAGGATCTTTTCGTGCGTGCGTCTATTGCAAGCGAGAGCCGCGACTACGTCGATCACTATTGGGAAAAGGGCTACGCGGTCGTCCGCGGCCTCTTCTCAAAGGGCCGTATGGCCGAGGTCCAAAACGAGACTCGGCGTCTCTACGCGGAAGGCCTCAAGCATCACGCCACCTATCGCCACAAGAACCTCTTCTTCGAGATCCTGCCCGAGCATTTTGCCGGCCAGCGTTTCGTGCTACAGGCCCACTGGTTCGCCTGGATCTCGCCCTTCTTCGAAGAGCTGCGCCGCGATCCCGCCTATCTCTCACTGCTCGAGCCACTGCTGGGCCGCGACATCAAGCAGATCGCCCAGCAGATCCATTGGAAGCCGCCGGGAGCCAATCTCACCGGGTTCCGCTTTCACCAGGATCTGCGCTTTCGCGAGCGCCAGGACCTCTTTGCCGACGTCATGACGTCCTATGTCACCACCGGCCTGGCGATTGATCCGGCCACAAGGGAGAACGGCTGCTTGCGGGTCGTCCCGGAGAGCCACAAGCGTGGCTACCTCGGCCTCTCCGACGAAGGCGGCGCCTTGATGAAGGGTGCCACCGCGGGAGCGGAACTTGAAGCGGTCGGCCTGGACCCCTCCGACATCGTGGATCTGGAGCTGGAACCCGGCGACGTCGCACTTTGGAGCCTACTGACCGTGCACGGCTCCCAACCCAACCACTCTGACCATGACCGCGCCTTCGGTCTCTCCAGCTATGCTCGCGCCGACAAGGCGGAGCGCGGCGAGTGGGCCTTTCGCGATGGCCGCCCGGTGCCGCTGGGCGAGGAAGCCGAAAGTCTGCAAGTACGAAGCCCTGCACGAGAAACCAGGCCCCTTCTATCACGACGATCCCTGGTACACGGCTTAACAGGAGTTTGGAGAGGTGCAATGCAACCCATTGATATTTCACCTCTCTTCCAAACTGACGCAGACCGTGCTCCGGTCGAAGCGCAAATCGCGGAAGGCGCCTATGATCTGGGATTTCTGCTCCTCTCGGGTCTCCCAGACTGGGCGGTCATGACGGCAAAGCGCAGGCGCTGCCTGACCGCGGTCTTTGACCTGCCGGATGCGGAGAAGCGACGCCTCACCAGACGACGCCATGTTCCCGGTAACCCGAATCTCTACCGAGGCTTCGAGATGCTGGGGCGGTCCTATCGCCCGGACAGCGAGCGCGTGGATGTCGGGCCGGATTGCCGTCGATCCAACACGAGCAACTGGTGCGAAGCATCCTCTGCTGGAAGCCACACCCTGGCCTCAGGAGGAGCTGCTACCTGGTTGGAAAAATGAGGTTTCCGCCTATTACGCCGCGATGGAGCGCGTCGGCCACAGCTTGCTGTGTGCGCTGGCCCGCGCCCTGGGTTTGGCAGAAAGCCGCCTCACCGTGCGATTCGAGCGCGGCATCTCCACCTTGCGTTTCATCCACTTTCTCCCCGACGCGCAGAGTGGCCCGCTGCTGGCCGGCGCCCACGAGGACACCGGCTTCACCACCTTGCTGCATCAGGACGAGGCCGGCGGCCTGGAACTGCAGACCCGCTCGGGCGCGTGGCAGGCGGTCCCTGCCGGGAAAGGCCAGCTCGCGGTCAACTTCGGCCTGCTGTTCGAGCGCTGGACCCAGGGCCGGGTGCGTGCGACGCCGCATCGTGTGGTCAATCGCGGCCGTGAGCGCCACTCGATCCCCTTCTTCCATGAGCCGGCTTTCGATGCTGAATTCTCACCTTTGCCAGGCGACGGTAGCCATTTCGAGCCATTCACCTATGGCCCCTTCCTGTGGCACGAGATGCAGCGCTACGCCGACTTCCAAGGCATCGAGGAGGAGCTGACACCACGCGAAAGCGCCGGGGTCGCATAGCACCCATCTCCACCGGCGGCTTGGCAGAAACCTGGCCCACGCTTAAGCAGGCAAGATGGCGAAGACGGCGGCTGCAACGGCGACGGCGGGATCGCAGGCGCCGCTGGCGGCGGTGCTCTGGATGGGCGGCGTCTTGATCTCATTCCTGGTCATGGCGATCTCGGCGCGCGAGGCGAGCCAGGAACTTGCCGCCATACAGCTTCTGTTCTACCGAAGCCTGGTGGCCATCGCCGTCGTCTTATTCCTGGCGGCACTCAGCCGGCCCGGTCTCCGCTCTCTCGGAACCCGGCGCCTGGGCGCGCACGTGCTGCGCAACTCCATTCAGTTCGTTGGACAGTTCGGCTGGTTCTACGCCATCGGGCTCATACCCTTGGCCCAGGTCTTCGCCATCGAGTTCACCACGCCGCTGTGGGTTGGCCTGCTGGCGCCCTTCTTTCTGGGCGAGCGCTTGACCCGCAGCCGGACAATCTCTCTCGCCATAGGCTTTGTCGGCGTGCTGGTGGTGGTCCGACCGGGCATGACGGAGCTCAACGCCGGCACCTTGGCGATCCTGATCGGGGCCGTCGGCTTTGCCGGCGGCATGATCATGACCAAGCGCCTGGCGACCACCGAAGCTGCGATCACGGTGGTGTTCTACATGTCGCTGGTGCAGGCCGTAATCAGCGGCCCGCCCACCCTATGGGACCCCGTCCAGCCCTCTTGGCTGGTGATCTTCTGGGTGGTCGTGGTAGCGCTCGCAGGGCTCTCAGCCCACTACTGCATGGTGCGGGCCTTCTCTCTGGCCGACGCGCTGACCGTCGTGCCGATGGAGTTCCTGCGCTTGCCGCTGGTCATGCTGCTGGCGATTCCCCTCTATGGAGAGCCTTTCGACCTTTGGATTCTGGCCGGCGGCAGCCTCATTCTGGCCGGAAACTACTACAATCTCTTGAGCGAACGGCGGCGGAAGATCGCGCGGCCATAGCGACTCTCCCCAACTTTCCGGCAGTATGTTACGCGGAGGTCAATCCTACGAGACGACCGCTATGAGAGAGTGAGCGATGGCCGAGCGCATTGATCAGGTCACCATCGTCGGCGGCGGCACCGCCGGATGGCTGACAGCCCTTATCCTGCAGTCCTTCCTGAACAGCCGGCGCGACCAGCCGCCGGTTGCCATCACCTTGGTCGAGAGCCCCAACATCCCGACCATCGGCGTCGGCGAGGCAACGGTGCGGGGCATCCCCAATCTCTTCCGCCAGCTAGGCATCGACGAGCGCGACTTCTTCCGCCGCTGCAATGCCACCTTCAAGCTGGCAGCCGAGTTCAAAGGCTGGAACCTCGACGAGGACGGCGAGCCGATCTACTTCCTGCACCCCTTCAACTTCCCCAAGCCTTTGGACGGCATCAACCCGGCCTATCACTTCCTGCGCTACGGCAGCGTCAACGGCAAGAAGGCGGCCGAGGCGCTCACCTGGAACCAGGCCATCATCACTGAGATGAAGGGGCCCAGGCCCTTGGGCGCCAAGGACTACGAGGCCGTCGTCTCCTACGCCTATCACCTGGATGCCGCCCTCTTCGGCCCCTTCCTGCGCGAGACCGCCGTCGACCGCGGGGTCACCCGCATCGAGGACGACGTCACCGGCGTCGAGGTCGACGAGCGCGGCTTCGTCACCAAGCTCAACCTGGAGCGCAACGAAGACCTGCCGGTAAAGCTGGTGATCGACTGCACCGGTTTCCGCTCGGTCATCATGCAAGGGGCGTTGAAGGAAGAATTCATCCCCTATTCCAACCACTTGCTCTGCGATCGTGCGATGCCGTTCCAGATCCCGGTGCCCGTCGACCGGCCGCTGCCCGCGGCGACGCGCGCCACCGCCCTTACCGGCGGCTGGGTCTTCCGGGTCCCCTTGGCCGAGCGGATCGGCAGCGGCTACATCTACTCCAGCGACTTCAAGAGCGACGATGAAGCCCGCGACGAGCTGATCGCCCACTGGCGGGCGATCGGCGATCTGACGCCGGAGATGGAGGATCCCGAGCCCAAGATCATCCGCATGAAGACCGGCCGCACCAAGCGCGCCTGGATCAACAACTGCATCGCCATCGGGCTCTCCAACGGCTTCGTCGAGCCCTTGGAGGCAACCGCCATCTACATGGTGGAGAGCGCCTCGCGCTGGCTGGTGACCTACTTCCCCGACCAGGGCATCGACCCGGTCTATGCCGAGGCCTTCAACCGCCGCATGGACGGTCTCTACGACGAGGTGCGCGACTTCCTCTCCATGCACTTCGTCACCAGCAACCGGTCGGAGCCCTTCTGGCAGGCCGCCCGTGCACCCGGCGTCGCGCCCGATCGCCTGATGGAGCAGCTGCGCCTGTGGAAGCACACGCTGCCCAGCGATCAGGACATGTTCTACAAGGGCCTCTTCGGCGAGTGGAACTATCTCTACTGCCTGTGGGAGAAGGGCTACTTCGACGGCGAGAGCTATCCCTTGACGCCCCTGGCCCGGCCCGAGAGCTGGCAGCGCTTCGAAGAGTCTATGCAGCAAAACACGGCAGAGCTGCTGCGCCGCCTACCCGACCATCGTGCGCTCCTGAGTGAGATTCGCGGCGAGAGTGCGCTGGCGCCGCAAGCCGACGCCCCGGCCCTGGCTGCCGCCATGCGCGGCGTCGGCGGCGACGGCGCTTGGCAGGCGGCACAACCGGTCTACCAGCCTGCACCGACGCCGCAGCCGGCGCCGAGCTACGCTGTGCAGCCGCAAGAGCCCGCCCCGGCCTATGGCGCTGCAGCCTATATGCCGGCGACACAGCCTCCACCTCCACCACCGCAGCCGGCCGAAGCGACTGCGTCCGGCGGGATCGTTTTTGGCGCGCCCTCCGACATGACCGTCAGGCCGGCGCCGCCACCCCAGGCGCCAGGAGGCCTCACCTATGGAGCACCCGCCTCGGCTGCGCCTGCCACGACCCCTGGAGCCGCCGATCCCTCGGCCGGGCTGGTGTTCGGCGCACCCTCTTCGCCAAGTCCAAGCCCTGCTCCCGTCAATCCCGCCGCAGGACTGGTGTTCGGCGCGCCGACGAGCGGCGGCGCCGACCAGTCTTCGCCAGCGCCGGCTTCGCCCGCGGTGCCACCCGCCGAACCGGGCGGGCTGGTGTTTGATGCGCCGACTTTCGGCACGGCGGACGCAGGGGCATCCGCCGGCGTTACCTACGGCACCGTCGAGCCCGCCGGGCAAGCAGCGGGGCCGCCGGCCGCAGCCAAGCCCGAAGCGCCACCGCCGAAGCCGGAGCCCACGCCTTTTGAGAGGGCCCTGGCCAAACGCTACGGCGCGCGACCCACCGTCACCACTCCACGCTAGAGAATAGCGAGGTGCTCAAGCGCTGCCGGACGTCCCGGGCGGCGATCATGGCATCGAGATGCGGCGCCCTCTGTTCGAGGGGTCTCCGTCGGTTTTCTTCGCCACGATAAAGACCGACTTGAACCGCGATTTCTCTCCTCCTGGCCGCCATCGATAGTCGATGTCGAAGCCGGCGTTTGTCAGGCTCGTCTCCAAGGCCTTCACGGTGAAAACCCTGACCGTCGGCATGAGACCGAGCCATTTGCCAATCGGGCCGATGACCTTGAAGTACCTCATCGTCTCGCCCAGGCAGACCGTACTGGTGATGAACAGGCCCCCCGGCTTGAGCATACGGTGAACCTTGGCGATCGCCACTTCCTTGTTTTGCAGCAAATGCAGGACGTTAAGCCCCAAGACTGCATCGAAAACTTGATCTGCAGGGGTGAGCTCTTCGATGGTCGATCGTTCGAAGGTGACGTTCTCGACCTGCTGGGCCTCCGCCTTGGCCCAGGCGATCTCGATCATCTTCGGCGAAAAATCGATCGCCAGGATATGCTTCACGTAGGGCGCATGGCCGATGGCGGTCGACCCGGTCCCGCAACCGAACTCCAGGGCCGTCATGTCCGGCCGGAAGTACCTGCGCGATATCTCCAGTTTCTTCTGATAGGCCGCTTCGTCGGCGATCGGCTGCAGCGCATAGCGCTCCGCAGTCCTGTCCCAGAACCTTGCCGATCGGCTCAACTTTCCGACTGCGCGCCTCATAGATGACTCTGGCCCAAGGCTGCTGACGCGGACAGGCTTCGGCCCCTCCTCGCGCTCCAGCGTCGCAGATTTGCGCGGGCCGTCCTCATAGCCGATAGCCTTCATGTACCAAGCTCCTCTCGCTTTCCGGACACCGGCTATCTATTGCTGCAAGCTCGACAGGGGAATTGACTAGTTTCGCCGATATTGTATGCATTTTCGTATGGATTGGCGTTCCGTAACCTTCGATTGGAACCGTGCCCGCGCATTCTTGGTGACGGCCGAGGAGGGTTCGCTCTCCGCGGCGGCGCGGGCGCTCGGCATGGCACAGCCGACCCTCGGCCGTCAGGTGACGGCCCTTGAACGGGAGCTTGGCGTCGCCCTGTTCGAGCGTGTCGGCCGCGGATTGACGCTCACGCCCAGCGGCCTTGAGCTGGTGGAGCATGTCCGCGCCATGGGAGAGGCCGCGAGCCGCGTCTCGCTCACCGCCTCCGGACAGTCGCAATCGATCGAAGGAACCATCTCTATCACCGCTACGGAGGTCTATGCTGCCTTCGTGCTGCCGCCGATCGTGGAGAGGCTGCGCCGCTCGGCTCCGGGGATCACGATCGAGATCGTCGCGTCGAACGCCGTCAGCGACCTGCGCCGGCGCGAGGCGGACATTGCCATCCGGCACGTCCGCCCAACGGACCAAGACTTGATCGCCAAGAGAGTGTCGGATGACGCCGCGCAGCTTTACGCGACACCCGCCTATCTCGATCGGATCGGCAATCCGCAGTCTTTCGCCGCCTTCTCGCAGGCCGATTTCATCGGGTTCGACCAAAACCAACCCTTGATTGACGGTCTCAACGCCGCGGGCTTCACCTTGACGGGCAGCAATTTTCCGGTCGTGACCGCAAGCCACCTCGTGCATTGGGCGCTGGTCAAGCAAGGCGTGGGCATCGGCATCATGTCGTTGCAGGTCGGCGATGGCGAGCCATCGGTGAGGCGGGCCTTGCCGGACATGAATCCCTTCGAGATCCCGGTATGGCTCGTCGCCCATCGTGAGCTGAACACCAGCCGGCGCGTACGGCTGGTGTTCGACCTCCTTGCCGACGCGCTCCAACGCTAGGCGGACTTAGCACCCGGCAGGTCGTCCTCGATGTAGGCCTGGACGATCGAATCCATGTCCGGATCGGGCGTCAGTCCGGCGGCGAGTGCCCGCTCGGAGGAGACGCCCTGAGGCCAAGACTGGACCAGCTGGGTGGTCTTCGGATCCGGCCGCCAGTCGATCAGGTCGAGGGCTGCTTGTCCGCCGGCGCGCCCCAAGGCCTCAGCCATGGCGGCGACGCTGGCCGAAAGGCCCGGCAGGCTCATGACCCGGCCCGGCCCGAAAGCGGCGGCAGGCAGAGACGCGGCCTGCAGCAAGCCGGCGACCACGCGACGGGGCGAGATAATGGCCATGCGGGTGTCCGGCGGCACCGGACAGAGCGCGCGCTGGCCCGAGAGCGGCTCTCGGATGATGCCGCTGGCGAAGCCGGAGGCCGCCTTGTTGGGTTTGCCCGGCCGCACCACCACGGTCGGCAGGCGCAAAGAGCGCCCGTCGATCAGGCCCCTGCGGCTGAAGTCCTTCACCAGCAGTTCGCCCATGACCTTCTGTGCGCCATAGGAGGAATCAGGCGTGATCGGGGTCGCATCCGCCACCGTCTCCGGCAGCTCCCCGCCGTAGACCGCGACCGAGCTGGCGAAGACCACGTGCGGCGTGCCGCCTTCGGCCCTGACCGCCTGCAAGAGCTGCAAGGTGCCCTTCAAGTTGACCTTCAGGCCGAGATCGAGATCCGCCTCGCACTCGGCACTGACGGCTGCGGCCAAATGCCAGATCAGATCGACCCCGCCAGCCAAAGCCCGCTGCAGATCCGCCGCCTGCGTCACGTCGCCCAAGAGAGGCACCACGCGAGGATCGTCGAATCCGGGATCGACGCGATCCAGGCTGACGATCCGCTCCGGCTTGGCAATCTCCCTCGGGCCCGCCAACAAGGCCGCAATCAGCTTGCGGCCAAGGAAGCCGCCCCCTCCGGTTACCAGTATCCGCATCGTCTTCCTTCCCGTTGGATCGGCGGAGCTTGCCGTGCAAGGCCCCCTGAGACAAGCCGGCGCTGCCGCTTGAGGCCCGCCCGGACTATGTTCTCTGCGGAGCTTGGGGAGACGCCAGGTGGCAAGCAGATCGGAGGGACTACGTTGCGCTGTGGATCGGCGGGGAGCTGCCGGCTGCGGCTGCCGGCTGCCTGGCCTCCTTCGTGCGTCACGGTCACAGCGTCGTGCTCTACTGCTACGATGCCCCGGCCGGCGTGCCGGCGGGCGTCAAGCTGCTGGACGCCGCGCGGATCCTGCCCGCCAGCCGTATCGTCCGGCATTACCGCACGAAGGGGCTGTCGGTCTTCGCCGACCACTTCCGCTACAAGCTGCTGCATATGCAGGGCGGCACCTGGATCGACTGCGATCTCTACTGCCTCAAGCCCTTCGACTTTCCCGGAGAGACGCTGTTCGGCCGCAGCGCGCCGGACGTCATCAACAACGCGCTGCTGAGGCTTCCGGCCGGCTCGCCGCTGGCGGAAGACCTGGTCGGGATCTTCGAGCACAAGCAAGCCTATCTGCCTTGGCTCTTGCCCTCGACCCGCCGCCGCGCCTGGCTGCGCCATCACCTCTATCGAAAACCCTATTACGCGGTGATCCCGATCGGCAACACCGGGCCGGCAGCCCTGACCTGGTTTGCCGAGCAGCACGGATTGAGCGAGATGGCGCAGGAACCGGAGGTCTTCTACCCGGTGCGCTGGGAGGATGCCGGACGCTTCGCCGAAGCCGATTTCGACCTGGCAAGCCAGCTCACGTCGCGCTGTGCCGCCATCCACCTTTGGAACGACGTCCTGCGCCACCGCAAAGAACCGCCGGAGCCCGGCAGCCTGCTTGCCCGGATCGAGGCCGAAGGACGCGGCGGCCCGCCTGCTCTCTAACCGGTCAGACAGAAATAGCCGGCAAGAAAATTGCTTTCCGGGATGACAGGACAGTACCGCTGACCTATATAAGGATAAGCGGCAGCCAAGCCTGTCCCGAAGCTCCGGTCATTCTTCGGTATCAGGACATAGCGCCCGGAACCACCGGCGGCTTTGCAGGTGACCAGCGCTGCGCCAAGATGCCGGGGAGAAGCTGCCTCACAGCCAAAGGAGTCCGTCGGTCAAGTCGACGGCACTACGGGGATGAACCATGCCAGACGCTTCCGTCAGCCTTGACGACAAGTACACGCTCGAGAGCGGGCGCATCTTCCTGACCGGCACCCAGGCCCTGGTGCGCCTGCCGCTGATGCAGCAGCAGCGTGACCGCGCGGTCGGCCTCAACACCGGCGGCTACATCACCGGCTACCGCGGCTCGCCGTTGGGCGGGCTGGATCAGCAGCTGTGGAAAACCAAGCACCTGCTTGACGAGAACAACGTCGTCTTCCGGCCTGGCTTGAACGAGGACCTGGCGGCGACGGCGGTCTGGGGCACCCAGCAGGCCAACCTTTTCGGCGATGCGACGGTCGATGGCGTCTATGCCATGTGGTACGGCAAGGGGCCTGGCGTCGACCGCAGCGGCGACGTCTTCCGGCACGGCAACATGGCCGGCAGCTCCAAGCACGGCGGCGTCCTGCTGCTGGCCGGCGACGACCATGCGGCCAAGTCCTCGACCACCGCGCACCAATGCGAGTACGCCTTCATGGACGCGATGGTGCCGACGTTCTCGCCGGCCGGCGTGCAGGAGTTCCTGGACTTCGGCCTCTATGGCTGGGCCATGTCGCGCTATTCCGGCTGCTGGGTCGGCTTCAAGTGCGTCGCCGATACGGTGGAAGCCACGGCGTCCTGCAACGTCGACCCCGAGCGCGTCGTCATCACCCGGCCGGACGACTTCGAGATGCCGCCCGACGGCCTCAATATCCGCTGGAACGGCGCTCTGGACATGGTGCAGCAGGAGGAGCGACTGCACAGCCGCAAGCTCTATGCGGCACTGGCCTTCGCCCGGGCCAATCATCTGAACCGGACGGTGATCGACAGCCCCAAGCGGCGCTTCGGCATCGTCACCGCCGGCAAGACCTATCTCGACGTGCGCCAAGCGCTGGACGACCTCGGGATCGACGAGGCCATGGCCGCCGACATCGGCCTCACCCTGTTCAAGGTGGGCATGGTCTGGCCTTTGGAGCGCGACGGCATGCGGGAGTTCGCCGAGGGCCTGGAGGAAATCCTGGTCGTCGAGGAAAAGCGCGCCGTCGTCGAGAACCAGCTGAAGGAACAGCTCTACAACTGGCGCGCAGATGTCCGCCCGCGAGTGATCGGCAAGTTCGACGAAGAGCGGAACTGGATTCTGCCCTCCAACGGCGAGCTCACTCCCGCCAGGATCGCGCGCGTGATCGCCAGCCGGATTCAGCGCTTCTATTCGAGCGAGCACATCGACGAGCGCCTGCGCTTCCTCGCCCGCAAGGAGGCAGCACTCTCAGCCGAGCCGGAGGCCCTGAAGCGGGTGCCGACCTTCTGCTCCGGCTGCCCGCACAACAGCTCAACCAAGGTGCCTGACGGCAGCCGCGCGTTGGCCGGCATCGGCTGCCACTACATGGTCCAATGGATGGATCGCAACACCCAGACCTTCACCCAGATGGGCGGCCGAGGGCGTGACCTGGGTGGGCCAAGCCCCCTTCTCCAAGGCCAAGCACGTCTTCGCCAACTTGGGGGACGGCACCTACGAGCATTCCGGCCTCTTGGCCATTCGCCAGGCCAAGGCCGCGGGCGTGAACATCACCTACAAGATTCTCTACAACGACGCCGTCGCCATGACTGGCGGCCAGCCGCACGACGGTCCCTTGAGCCCGGCCCTCATCAGCCAGCAGATCGCCGCCGAGGGGGTGAGCCCCATCGTCGTCGTCACCGACGAGCCGAAGAAGTATCCCGCAGGCACCAAATGGGCCACTGGCGTGACCATCGAGCACCGCCGCCAACTGGACTCGGTGCAGCGCCGGCTGCGCGAGGAACCCGGCGTCAGCGCGATCATCTACGACCAGACCTGTGCAGCTGAAAAGCGGCGCCGGCGCAAGCGCGGCCTCTATCCCGATCCGCCCAAGCGCGCCTTCATCAACGAGATGGTCTGCGAGGGCTGCGGCGACTGCTCGGTCAAGTCCAACTGCGTCTCCGTGATCCCGGTCGAGACCGAGTTCGGCCGCAAGCGGGCGATCGACCAGTCGAGCTGCAACAAGGACTTCTCCTGCGTCGAGGGCTTTTGCCCTTCCTTCGTCACCGTGCACGGCGGAAAGCTGCGGAAGAAGAAGCAGAAGGGCCCGGTCGAGGTCGCCGCCTGGGAGGTACTGCCGGAGCCCGAGCTGCCCAAGCTGGACGACCCCTACAACATCCTGGTCACCGGCGTCGGCGGCACCGGTGTCGTCACCATCGGTGCACTTCTGGGCATGGCCGCCCACATCGAGGGGCGCGGCTGCTCCATCCTCGACCAAACCGGCCTGGCGCAGAAGGGCGGTGCGGTGATGAGCCATATCCGCCTGGCCGAGCGGCCGGAGGACATCCATGCGGTCCGCATCGCCGCCGGGCGCGCCGATCTGCTGCTGGGCTGCGATCTCGTGGTCGCCGCCTCGTCCGAAGCGCGCGGCAAGCTGGATGAAGGCCACAGCTGGGCCATCGTTGACCGCTATGAGCAGATCACCGGTGACTTCGCCCGCAACCCCGACTTCACGATCCCCGGCGAGCGCCTGGTCGAGCAGATTCACAACGCGGTCTCGGCGGGGCGCTCGGTCTTCGTGAACGCGCATGCGCTGGCAACGGCACTCCTGGGCGACTCCATCGCCACCAACCTCTTCATGCTGGGACTTGCCTGGCAGAAGGGCCTGGTGCCGATCTCGGAGAGCGCGCTGATGCAGGCCATCGAGCTCAATCGGGTCGCCGTGGACTTCAACAAGCAGGCCTTCGTCTGGGGCCGCAGGGCCGCCGTGGACCTTCACGCGGTCGAGCACGTGGCAAAGGCCGACGCTGAGGCCGAAGCGCCGAGGGAGGAAGGCCTGGACGAGATCGTCAAGCAGCGTGAAGCCTTCCTCACCGACTATCAGGACGGCAAGCTGGCACGGCGCTACCGCGCCTTGGTCGAGCAGGTGTCGGAAGCCGAGCGCAGCAAGTCACCCGGTCTGAGTGGCTTGGCGGAGGCCGCCGCGCGCTATTACTTCAAGCTGCTGGCGATCAAGGACGAGTACGAGGTGGCGCGGCTCTACACCGACGGCACGTTCGAAGCCAAGCTCAAGGAGTCCTTCGAAGGCGACGTCAAGCTGAGGTTTCACCTGGCACCGCCGCTATTGGCGAAGCGAGATCCGCGCACCGGCGAACTGCAGAAGCGGGAGTTTGGCCCTTGGGTGTTCAAGGCCTTCAAGTATCTTGCGAAGCTGCGGCGCTATCGCGGCACCTGGCTCGATTTTATCGGCCGCACGGAGGAGCGCAAGATGGAGCGGCGCCTGATCGCCGACTACGAGGCCCTGGTATCCGAGGTTATCGCCAAGCTTACTCCTGGCAACCATCAGACCGCCGTGGCACTCTTGTCGATTCCTGAGAAGATCCGGGGCTACGGCCATGTGAAGGAAGCGAAATTGGCCCTCGCCAAGAAAGAGGAAGCGAGACTGCTGTCCAGCTTTAGAGGTGAGCCGGCACCGGCCGCGGAAGCTGCCGAATAGCGGCACCACCTCGCAACCGAGACGGCAGCCAATTGAAGGCCACTATCGGATATCGTCACTCGCCCCCTGGCAATCGCACAGGAGTCTGCTATCTATAGCCTCAGCTGGGGGATTGATAATCGGGGAAGAGTGCTATGAGCGCGCGACGCTCAGTTGCCATCTGTTGGGCCGCATTGGCAGCTCTGCTCTGCACGGGGCTGAGCGACGCCCCTACTGCGCTCCCAAGCACGACAAAGATGATCGGGCCGAAACCGGAAAGCGTGCGCCGCCAGTTGCCGGCACCACAGACCTTGCCGTGGGTTTACGAACGCCAGGAAGACGACACGCCGATCGCGCGTAGCTGCAGCAGCAAGTCCGAGGGTGCGGTCTGCGTCGCGGTTGCCTGCCGGCGCGACCATGGCATGACTTTCGAGTACTATGGTCCCGGCCGCCCCCAGCCCGACCAGACCGCCAAAGGCGCCGTCCTGGTGAGCACCTTGAAGGGCGTGAAACGGGTGGAGATCAGCTGGTCGGTGCTGAACCGGCCCTTCGATCGCAGGGCGCGACTGTCACAGACCTTGGCCATGCTTCTGGCGGAAGGCGGGCGCGGCCTTTACGAAGACGAGGAGCGCAAGCTACCCTTTACCTTGAAGGGATCTGCGGCCGCGATCGAGGCCGTGGAGCTGCGTTGCCGCTAGCTCCGCTTGGGCGCTCTCAGCTATTTTGCCGCACCGCACAATGAAGCGCGCCAAGGCACCTCGGCGTTGCTAGTCTGCGCCAATGTCCGCTTTCGAAGAGATACTGGAGACAAGGGGTTGGCTGCTGGCCGATGGTGCCACCGGCACCAACCTCTTTGCGCGCGGGCTGCAGCAGGGCGACGCGCCGGAGCTTTGGAACCTCAATGCGACGGAGAAGGTCCGCGCGCACTATCGCAGCTTCATCGAAGCCGGCTCCGATCTGGTCTTGACCAACACCTTCGGCGGCACCGCCAACCGCTTGAAGCTGCATGGCGCGGAAGGAGAGGTGCGGGAGATCAATCGCGCCGCCGCCCAGTTGCTGCGCGCCGAGGCGGAAAGCCTGGAGCGTGAGGTGATCGTCGCCGGCTCGATCGGTCCGACCGGCGATCTCTTCGTGCCGCTGGGACCGCTCACCTTCGACGAGGGCGTCAAGGCCTTCGCCGAACAAGCGGCCGGGCTCGCCGAGGGCGGCGTCGACCTGCTGTGGATCGAAACCATCTCCAGTGTCGACGAGATCCGGGCTGCCGTGGCCGGCGCGGCAGAGACCGGCCTGCCCATCGTCGCCACGCTTTCCTTCGACACCAACGGCCGGACCATGATGGGGATCACTCCGGCCGAATGGGCCGGGCTCGCCCATGACCTGCCGGCTCCGCTGGCGGCCTTTGGCGCCAACTGCGGTACCGGCGCCGCGGAACTGATCGCCACCATCGTCGGACTGGCCGAAGCCGCCAAACCCGGCGACCGACTGGTGGCCAAGGCCAACTGCGGCATCCCGCAGTGGATCGAAGGCGCCATCCGCTACGACGGCACGCCGGAGCTGATGTCCGACTACGCTCGGCTAGCCCGCGATGCCGGCGCCAGCCTCATCGGCGGCTGCTGCGGCACCACGCCCGGCCACATGGCCGCCATCCGCGAAGCGCTGGAGGAGCACCTGCCGGGCACGCCACCCAGCCTGGAAGAGGTGGCAAGCCGCCTGGGCCCGCTCTCGAACGCCACCCTGTCGCTGATAGCCGGCCAGGGTGACGAGACGCCGGACGACGAGCCGCGCTCGGGCCGACGGCGACGCAGCCGGCGACGCAGCACCGCGCCTTTCTAGGGACAGTCGGGCGACTCAGCCGCCTTAGCCGCTGTCAGGAGATCGACGGCCTAGCCGCTCTCTCAGGCCGTCGAGAGCGCCGGCGAGCCCGCCCGGCAGCAGCACCACGAAGACCACGAGGATGATGCCGAGGCCTGCCAGGCGCCAATCGATCAGCTCTTTCAGCCCTTCGTCGACGACCATCAAGACCGTCGCGCCCAGGATCGGACCCCAGGCGCGCCCGACGCCGCCGATCACCATCATCGACAGCAGATAGAGCAGCAAAGAGAGATAGAGCGTGTTCGCACCCATTACCCGGAAGTGCCCGGCGTAGACCGCACCGGCCAATCCGGTGAAGAATGCCGACGCGGCGAAGACCACCATCTGGTACTTGAAACGGCTGACACCGCGCGCCGTCGCCAGCTCAGGGTTGTCGCGCATCGCCTGAAAAGCCAAGCCAAGCGGCGAGCGGATAATGAAGATCGAGAAAGCCGTCGCCACGGCAAGCACCACGAGGCCGAGGAAATAGTTGCCGAGCGGCACGTATTTGTAGGGCAGCAGCTCGCGGAACCCGAAGTCGCCGAAGCGGGCCAGCCCGCGCGTGCCGCCGGTAAAGTTGAGGCAAGTCACTCCCTGCTTCATGAAGCAGGCCGTGTCGGTGATGATCAGCAAGTACATGACCTGGGCGATTGCCAAGGTCAGCAGGGCGACGTAGGCCCCGCGCAGACGCAGGCAAGCCAGGCCGATCAGCAGCGAGAAAATCACCGCAGCTCCACCACCGAAGAACATGCCAACCCAAAGCGGCCACTCTAGATACAAGGCCAGCATCCCGGTGACGTAGCCGCCCACGGCGAAGATCGCCATCTGCGCCAGCGAGAAAACCCCGGCTACGCCGAAGACCAGGTTCCATTGGGTGACCACCGTGGCCCAGATGAACAGCAGGGTCATCTGGCCGATGACGTAGCGGGTGGGAAAAATGAAGGGAATGGCGGCGGCTGCCACGAGCAGAAGCACGCCAATCATCCAGTCCTGCCGCGCCGTCGATCGCAAACCGGGGATCATCTAGAGTCTCGCTTGCTTGTGGCGGCCGAAGACACCGTAGGGCCGCCAGATCAGGGCGACGATGACCAGCACCAGCAAGGCCGGAAAACCGAAGCGCACGCCGAAGAAGTACTGCACGGCGGCTTCGAAGAGGCCCAGCACGAAGGCCGCGGTCAGCGCACCGTAGATGTTCCCCAACCCGGCGATCACGCAGATGATGAAGGCCTTCAGCATGGGGTCGTAGCCCATGGTCGGCGCCAGGGTAGTGATGGTGGAGAGCATGATGCCGGAGACAGCGGCCAGCGCGCCGCCGATCATCAAGACCTGCACGTAGACCCGGCCGACGGGGACGCCCATCAGCATCGCCCCGCGCTGATGCTGCGCCGTCGCCCGGATCGCGCGGCCGGCGCGGGTGCGGCTGAGAAAGTTGCCAATCACCAGCATCAGGACAACCGAGACCACCAGGATCATCAGGTTCTGCCAGGGCACATAGGTCGCGCCGACCTGGAAGCCGCCCTCCAATCCGATCGGCTGCAGCAGGGGATAGGCGCCATAGAGGCGGAGCACCAGATTCTCCAGAATAAGCGCGATGCCGACGGTGGCGATGATGACGTTGGTCTCGAAGCCCGGCCGCCCCAGCATGTGGCGCACCACCAGCGCATACATCAGCGCGCCGACCAGGCCACCAACGGCAATCGCCGCCGGCAGGCCCAACCACAGCGGCATTCCCAGGGTGGCTACCGCGGTGTAGGCGGCATAACCACCTACCGCCAGCAGCGCGCCCTGAGCCATGTTCAGCATCTGCAAGGCGCCCCAGACCAACGACAGCGCGATCGTGCCGACCGCGTACATCGCGCCCAGCGTCAGCCCGCTGACGACGATCTGAATGGCAGTATCCATGCGCTTCGCCGCTAACCCCCCAGGTAGGTTTCCAGCAGTTCGTCGTTCTCGACCAGCTCGCCAGCCGGCCCATTCCAGACGATCTCGCCATTGTCCAAGAGATGCACGTGATCGGCCAGCTCGACGACACGGCTGGCATTCTCCTCGACCAGCAGGATCGTGCGGCCTTGCGCCTTCAAGTCGGCGATCACCTGATAGATCTGCTCGATGACGATGGGTGCTAGGCCCAAGGAAGGCTCGTCGATCAAGAGCACGCGGCCACCTGCCATCAGCCCGCGGCCGATCGCCAGCATGCGCCGCTCGCCGCCCGACAGCGTGCTGGCGGTCTGGCCGCGCCGCTCGGCCAGCGGCGGCAGAAAGGACAGCACCTCCTCCAAGCGCTGCTGCTGCTCGGCAGCCGCAGCCGGCAGATAGGCCCCCATCAAGAGGTTGTCCAGCACCGTCATGTCGGGAAAGATCATGTCGCCCTGCGGGATGTGGACGATGCCGCGGGCGACGATGCGGTCGACCGGCAGGGCGTGGATCGCCTGCCCATCCAGCAGGATCTCGCCGCTGTCCGGCCGCACCAGGCCCGATATGCAATAGAGCAGCGTGGTCTTGCCGTGCCCGTTGGGGCCGATGAGGGTGATGAGCGCGCCCTCGGGCACCTCGATGCTGACGCCGCGCAGCACGCGCTGGCCGCCGTAGCCGGCCTCGACGTCGCGCAGCGCCAGCAGGGGGCTCGCCGCCGCTGCGCTCACGCTCTGCTCTCGATGAAGCTGCTCAGGCGCGCCGCCGCCCGCTCGCCCAGATAGACCTCGGCTACCGTCGCGTCGCGGGGAAGCTCTGCGGCCGGGCCTTCGAAGATCTTCTCGCCGTGGTGCATGATCATGACCCTCTGGGCCAATTGCACCATGAAGCGCATGACGTGCTCAATCAGGATGATGGTGATGCCGCGCGCCGCCAGATCGCGCACCAGGACCTGGATCCGGTCCAGCTCTTGCGGATTGAGGCCACCCACCGGCTCGTCCAGCATCAAGATCTTGGGCTCGCTGGCAATCGCCGAGGCGAACATCAAGAGCTTGCGGTCGATGACCGGCAGGCGGTCGGCCCTCTCACCTGCCTTGTCCTGCAAGCCGACAATCTCCAGCGCCCACTCCAGCCGCTGGTAAGCCTTCTTTGAGATCTTCAGCGGCACCAATGCCAGATTGCGGTGCCCGTAAACCGACCCGATCAGCACGTTCTGCGCAACGGTGAGGGAATCGAAGGCGGCATTCGATTGGAAGACTCGCGCCAGTCCGGCATGGCAGATGCTGTCCGGCGCCCAGCTGGTAATGTCGGTCCCATTGAACATCACCTGGCCGCGATCGGCCGGATTGAGGCCGGAGACCACCTCGAAGAGCGTGGTCTTGCCGGCCCCATTCGGTCCCCCGATGCCGTAGATCTCGCCTTCCTCAACCTCGAAGCTGAGATCCTTCACCGCTGCCATCGCACCGAAATGCTTATAGAGGTTACGGCACGACAGCAGCGGCTGTGGCTCACCCACCGTCACAAGAGCTTCGCTTAAGCCTTGATCCAGGGCGGCATTTTGAATTCCGCCGTCTCGTAGGGCGGCGGCGCAATCAACTCCGGCTCCTTGGTGAAGTCCTGGATCTGGAGGTACTGATGCGGCATCCCCAGCGAGGGATCGTCGGTCGCATCGGGATAGGGGATCGCCGCCTGTTCCGGCAGGAAGAAGTGCGTCGTGCCCATGACGCCCCGATAGATCATCCGGCGCAGCCGTTCCGACACCTTCATGTTGGTCTCGAACTCGCCCGGTCCCCCGGTCCCGCCGGCGATCGCGGCGGCCAAGGCGTAGTACTGGACGCTGTCATAGACCTGCGCTGCCACCAGCGGGCTGGAGGAAGGCCCGAAGCGTTCCTTGTAGCGTGTGTTGAAGTTCTCGCCGATCTCGTCGCGCAGCGAGGCGATGACGGTGGAGTAGAGCACGCCGTCGGTCGCTTCCTTGCCGATCTCGCGGAAGGCCGCGAGCGAGGGCCCGTACTGCATGTAGACCAGGCTGGGCGTCGGGTTCGGCACGAACTGCAGCATGAACTGCGCCAGGTCCTGCGGCACCCAGTGGGTGACCGCGACCACGGCCGGCGGATCGTTGCGGATCTTGGCCAGGGTCGGGCCCCACTCGCTGATCGGCACCACCACGGTCTCGTAGAGGCTGATCTCCCAGCCGTAGTCCTTCGCCTTGTCGCGAATGGCGTCGGCGATCACCACGCTGTAGTTCTGCGAGCCGGTGACCACGGCGATCTTGTTGTTCGGCCGCTCCCACTTGCCGGCGCTGCCCAAGCCGTTGAGGAAGGACAGCAGGCCCTCGCCGTACCAATACTCGGCCGGATCGCCCATGAAGATGCCGAAGTAGCGGTCGGGATCGTCGCCCACCGTGGTGTGGTGAACGATGTCGGTGTTGTGGTGGATGTAGATGATGCCGGCGTCTGCGATGGCGTCGTACTCGGCCGTCACCGCACCGGTGTTGTAGCCGTTGATGATGGCATGCACACCGTGCCGATCGATCAAGCGCTGCATCGCCGGGATGATGTTGTCGGCGCCCTGCTCTTTGGTGTCTTCGAAGACAGGCTCCAGCGGGCGACCGAGGATGCCGCCCAGCGCATTGATCTCGTCGACCGCCATCTCCATGGCGCGCTTGAATTCGATGCCGTCGGCCGCCGCCCAGCCGGTCAGCGGCACGCCGCCGCCGATCGGGATGGGCTCGCCGTCGGCCTTGGCGCCGCGGTTGAGCGCGGCCAGCATGGTGCCGCTCATGGCGGCGCCGAAGCCCAGTTTGCCGGCATTGCCGAAGAAGCGGCGACGCGCCGGATTGCTTGGCCCGCCAGGCGTTATCAGACGGGGTGCTCTAAGGATTGTCATCTTTCATGCCTCCTTGCGAAACTTGAAGCCGCTCTTGCACGGCGGCTTGTTCTGCTTTCCGGATTACAGCTCAATTGGCGCGCCCCTCGTGCATTTCGGGGACTCTGTCCGGTCTTGTCGCCGTGTGGGCTCGGTGCGCTGTGTCGCGCGTTCTAAGGGCGCAAGATCCCCTTTGCTTTGCTGCTTGCGCAAAGCCGGCCTATGGCCGGAACTGATCTTGCATAACGCCACCGATCCACCTCCTGGTGCACGACCGGATCCTGTCGCGGGACGGCCTGGGCGCCTCAGCCAGCCTTGAAGACCAGTCGCCCCCTAACGGCCCCTGCAAAGCCGATCCCTTTGGGTCACGGCACAGGGAGTTTACACTCCCACAGGCGTAGCCTAGCACGTCCGCTTTCGAAGGTGACTTGACATTGCAGAGTTGAAGTTTGACATCTCTCGGCCGCACTTCAAGCGGGCAGCCAGCCTGAGAACAGAACGCGCCTCGCCCGGCGCAGCATGCTGCCGCCAGGGAGGCGGGCTCGTGGCGGCTGACAGAGCCGTGGAACTGGCGCTAAGAATCACCCTTCTATTCACTCCTCTAGATCCGACCACGCCTTGCTCCCGATCCTCTTCGCCATCCTGCCGATCTTCCTGGTGATCCTCGCCGGCCATGTCACGGTGCGGCGCGGTTTCCTGAGCCCGACCTTCTGGGGCGAGGCCGACCGCCTGATCTTCTACCTGCTGTTTCCTGCGCTGCTGCTGGAGAGCATGGCCGACGCGCCGCTCGAGGAGCTGACCCTTGGCCCCCTCGCCTTGGCGACGGTAGTCTGCCTTCTGGCGATGGCCGCGGCCTTGCTGCTGCTGCGCCAGCAGATCACCCGGGACGGCCCCTCCTTCACCTCGCTCTTTCAAGGCAGTCTTCGCCAGAACTCCTTTCTCTGCTTTGCCGTGGCGCTGGCGCTGAAGGGCAATCCGGGGGTGGAAGCGGTTGCGGTGGTCATCGCCATCTACGTGCCGCTGGGCGGCGTGCTCAGCATCGCCGCGCTGATCCGCTATGGCGCCACGCCGGTTCGCCATCCGGGCAAGGTGCTGCTGGCGGTGATCAAGAACCCCCTGATGGTGGCGATCTTCATCGGCCTGGCCTTGAACCTCAGCGGCATCGGCCTGCATCCGGCGCTGGAGCAGGTGTTCCGGATCATGGGCCAGGCGGCGCTCTGCCTGGGCCTGATGGCCGTCGGCGCCGGGCTGGACCTGGGGGCGGCACGCAAGAGCGGCCGCTTGGTAGGCCTCGCCGTGGTGCTGAAGCTGGCGGTGCTGCCGATGGTCGCGCTGGGGCTGGCCTTGCTCTTCGGGGTCGACCGGCAGGCCACCTTCGCGCTGGTATTGCTGGCCGGATCTCCCACGGCCGGGGCTGCCTACATCATGGCGCGCCAGATGGGTGGCAACGCCCCCCTGGTCGCCAGCATCATCTCGGCCCAGGTGGTGGCCGCGCTGGTTTCTCTGCCGCTGCTGCTGGGCTTGCTCGACTGGCTTTCCGCCGGATGAGGCCGCCGCTTGGCGTCCCGCCGCCGGCATGGCAATAAGGTGGGGTCATCGGAGGAATAGAGCATGAGCGAAGGCAACCCCGGCCCTCTGGCCGGCTTGCGGGTTCTCGACCTGACACGGATCCTGGCCGGGCCTACCTGCACCCAGTTGCTGGGCGATCTGGGCTGCGACGTGATCAAGATCGAGCGGCCGGGCGAGGGCGACGACACCCGCAAGTGGGGGCCCCCCTTCCTCACCCGTGCCGACGGCAGCGCCAGCGATACGGCCGCCTACTACCTCTCCTCCAACCGCAACAAGCGCTCGGTCACCATCGACATCACCAAGCCCGACGGCCAAGCCCTGGTGCGCCGGCTGGCCGCCAAATGCGATATCGCGGCCGAGAACTTCAAGACCGGGGGCTTGGCCAAATACGGGCTGGACTACTTCGGCCTCAGGCAAGCCAAGCCCGATCTGGTCTACTGCTCCATCACCGGCTTCGGCCAGACCGGCCCCTATGCCGCGCGCGCCGGCTACGACTATCTGGCGCAAGGCATGGGCGGCATCATGAGCCTCACCGGCGAGGCAGACGGCCGGCCGATGAAGGTCGGCGTCGGGATCGCCGACGTCATGTGCGGCATGTACGCGGCCGTCGCGATCCTTTCGGCGATCCTCCACCGCGACAAGACCGGCCGCGGCCAGTACATCGACCTGGCCCTGCTGGACACCCAGGTCGCCTGGCTGGTGAACGAGGGCCTGAACTACCTCACCTCGGGCACGACGCCGCCGCGCCAGGCCAACGAGCATCCCAATATCGTGCCCTACAACACCCTGCCGACGGCCGACGGCTACTTCATCCTGGCGGTCGGCAACGATGCGCAGTTCGCCCGCTTCTGCGATTTCGCTGGGACACCGGAACTGGCCAAGGATCCGCGCTTCCTGACCAACAAGGACCGGGTGACCAACCGCCGCGCCATCTATGACCTGCTGCCGGACATCACCCGGCGCAAGACCAGCAAGGACTGGCTCGACGGCCTCGCCAAGCTGGGTGTGCCGGCCGGCGCGGTCAACAACCTGGCGGAGGTCTTCGAGGACCCCCAGGTCCTGGCCCGCGGCATGAAGGTTCAGGTCCCCTACCCCGACAGCCAAAGCGGCGAGATCGACCTGATCGGCAATCCCATCAGGTTCTCGGAAACGCCGGTCTCCTACCGCTCTGCGCCGCCGACCATGGGCCAGCACACCGAAGAGGTCCTGGACGAGTTCGGCATCGACGAGACCGAGCGGGCGAAGCTGCGCGATGGCGGTGTGATCTGATATCCGGTCCCCGCCTTTCCACAGACCAGAGCCCACGATCCCGTCTTGAGCTTGCCGCCGGTCGGGAGTATGGAAGGGCCTCATGACCGAGCTAGGGGAAGCGACAACGAGCAGCGGCTATCCCCACCGTCATTTGCTGGGCATCGAGGGCCTGACGCCGGGCGAAATCACCTTCCTGCTGGACCTCGCCGACAGCTACGTCGACTTGAACTCGCAAGGCCGCAAGCGCAAGGAGGATCCGCGCCGCCAGCTCTTGGCCGGGTGCACCTTGATCAACCTCTTCTTCGAGAACTCGACGCGCACGCTCACCTCCTTCGAGCTGGCGGGAAAGCTCTTGGGCGCCGAGGTCATCAACATGGTGGTCGGCTCCTCTTCGGTGAAGAAGGGCGAGACCCTGATCGACACGGCGACCACCTTGAACGCCATGCATCCCGACCTGCTGGTGGTGCGCCACGACAGTCGGGCGCGGTCAAGCTGCTGTCGGAGAAGGTCAACTGCTGTGTCATCAACGGCGGCGACGGCAGTCACGAGCACCCCACGCAAGCGCTTCTGGATGCGCTCACCATCCGCCGGCGCACCGGCCGGCTGGAAGGCCTGGTAATCGCCATCTGCGGCGACATCACGCACAGCCGGGTGGCCCGCTCGAACATCCACCTGCTGGGCACCATGGGCGCACAGGTCCGCGTCATCGCGCCGCCGACCCTGATGCCGTCCGAGATCGAGCGGCTGGGGGTCGCCAGCTTCATCGACATGCGCGCCGGCCTGGAAGACGTCGATATCGTCATGATGCTGCGCCTGCAGATAGAGCGCATGCAGGGCGCCTACGTCCCCTCGATCCGCGAATACTTCCGCTTCTTCGGCCTGGATTACGAGAAGCTGCGCGCGGCCAAGCCCGACGCCTTCATCATGCACCCGGGCCCGATGAACCGCGGGGTGGAGATCGACAGCGAGGTGGCCGACGACATCGCCCGCTCCGTCATTCGCCAGCAGGTGGAGATGGGGGTGACGGTGAGGATGGCGGTGCTCGATGCCTTGACCCGCCCCTTGCGTGCCGAGGACTGAGGCAAGACCCATGGCGCTCGCCCACTCCCCTCCGACGGCCTACATCAAGGCGCGCCTGCTGGACCCCGCGAGCGGCCTGGACAAGGAGGGTGCGCTTCTGGTGGTAGAGGGCCAGATCGCCGATCTCGGCCCGCACCTCTTCCAGCAGGGCGTGCCTTCGGGCATGAGCGTGGTGGACTGCGGCGGGCACTGCCTGGCGCCGGGCCTGATCGACCTTCGGGTCAACCTGCGCGAGCCCGGCGAGGAGCACAAGGAGACCATCAAGACCGCCAGCCTGGCGGCGGCCGCCGGCGGCGTCACCACCATGGTGGCCCTGCCCAACAGCGATCCCGTGGTCGACGACGTCGCCGGCCTGGAGTTCGTCGCACGGCGCGCCCGCGACGTGAAGCTGGTAAAGATCTATTCCTACGGCACCATTACCCGCGGCTACGAGGGCCGGGAGCTGACCGAGTTCGGGCTCTTGAAGGACTATGGCGCGGTCGGCTTCACCGACGGCACCCGGCCGGTGGCCAACGCGCAGGTCATGCGCCGGGCACTCTCCTACGCGCGCGCCTTCGATCAGGTCATCGCCCAGACACCGCAGGAGCCCAGCCTCTCCACCGGCGTGATGAACAGCGGCGAGCTCTCGACCCGCCTGGGCCTGGCCGGGATCTCGCGCTTGGCCGAAGTGATCCTGCTGGAGCGCGACCTGCGCCTGGCGGAGATGACCGGCGGGCGCTACCACGCGGCCTTGATCTCTACCGCAGAGTCGGTCGCCGTCGTCCGTCGCGCCAAGGAGCGAGGCCTCAAGGTCACCTGCGATACCGCCCCGCACTACTTCACCTTGAATGAGTTCGCGGTGGGCGACTACCGCACCTTCGCCAAGGTCATGCCGCCCCTGCGCAGCGAGGCCGATCGCCAGGCCGTCGTCGACGGCCTGGCCGACGGCACCATCGATGCGATCGCCAGCGACCACAGCCCGCACGACCAGGATTCCAAGCGCCAGCCCTTCGGCCAGGCCGCCTTCGGCATCGTCGGACTGGAAAGCCTGCTGCCGCTGTCCTTGGCGCCGGTCCACCGCGAGGAGATCGCCATCTTGGACCAGCTCGCCAAACTCACCTGCGGCCCGGCCGGCGTGCTGGGCCTGCCCGGCGGCCGCCTGCAGATGGGCGCGCCAGCCGACCTGGTGCTCTTCGACCAGGGCCATCCCTGGAAGCTCGATCCCGACAGCTTCCTGTCCAAATCCAAGAACTCCCCCTTCGAGGGCCATCTGGTGCAAGGCAAGGTCCTGCGCACCATCGTCGACGGCCGCACGATCTATCCCAGGGAGTAAGCGGGCTTCGATCGGCGGCCGCCTCTCGATGCCAGGTGAAGCGCCGTCACGCCCCTTCGGCGAGGAAGACTCTGCTATGATCGCGACGACCATCGAGCAGCGGCGCCACACGCCACCGCGTCGAAATCCGGATGAAGGGGCAGGGACATGGACGAGACGACAAGCGCTTTCGATCGACCGCTCGTCCTGGATCACACCCGCTTCATCGGGCAGGAGAAGCCGCACGTCGCCGTCATCGACATCGGCTCCAACTCCATGCGTCTGGTGGTCTACGATCAACTGAGCCGCGCGCCCTTTCCGCGCTTCAACGAGAAGTCCTTCTGCCGGCTTGGCGCCGGGCGTGACGAAGAAGGCCGCTTGGCCCGCGAGGCGATCGACCACGCCCTGCGGTCGGTCGAACGCTTCTTCGCGATCTCTCGGGCGATGGCGGTCGAGAGGATCGACGTGCTGGCGACCGAGGCCGTCCGGCGAGCGCCCAACGCCTCGGAGCTTGCCGACGGCATCCGCGAGCGCTGTGGCGCCGAGATCCGTATTCTCGAAGGCGAGGAAGAGGCGCGTTTTAGCGCGATGGGCGTCATCTCCGGGTTCTTCCAACCCAGCGGCCTGATGGGTGATCTGGGCGGCGGCAGTCTCGAGATCGCCGAGGTTCTGGACGACAAGATCGGCGATCGTTCCGTCAGCCTGCCGTTGGGCGCCTTGCTGATCACGGCTCTCATGGCGGAAGACATCGGCAAGGCGCGAAAGCGGATCGACGAGGTGCTCGCAGAGGGCTTGCCGCCGATGCTGACCGATCCGGTCTTCTACGCGGTCGGCGGCGGCTGGCGCGCGCTCGCCAGGGTGGAGATCGCGCGCCGGGACCCGCCGGTCAAGGTGGCGCAGGGCTTCGAGCTCGACACCAAGGACGCGCGCGCTCTGGCAAAGGAAGTCGCGCGGGCATCGCCCGAGGAGATCGCCAATCTCCCTAACGTGCCCTCGCGCCGTGTCGACACCCTCGCAGCCTCCGCCCTGGTCCTGGACCGTCTTCTCAAGGTCCTGCAGCCGGAGCGAGTCGCTTTTTCGGCGCTTGGCCTGCGCGAGGGCTGGCTCTACACACTGCTGCCTAAGCAAGACAGGCACCTGGACCCCTTGATCGAGGGGGCTCAGACATTCGGCACGCCGCGAGCGCGCGTGCCTGCCTTTGCGAGTGCGCTGGCGCGCTGGACCGACGGACTCTTCGCGTCCGAGACGGCGGCGGACCGGCGCCTCAGGCTCGCCGCCTGTGCGCTATCGGACATGGCCTGGCGCGATCACTCGAACATACGGGCCACGGAGAGCTTTCGGCGCTCGCTGCAGCTGCCCTTCATCGGTATCACCCATCCCGAGCGGCTGTTTCTGGCAGCAGCGCTGCATGCGCGCCACAGCGGCAAGCCCGACGATCCCCTGCTCTTGCAGGTGAAGGAGGTCCTGCCCGCCAGCGCCCTGCGCCGGGCGCAGATCCTCGGCCGGGCGATGCAGCTGGGCTATCGCCTGTCGGGCAGCGTGCCGACCATTCTCGACCGCGCCCGGCTCGAGATCGACACCAACCGAGTCAGCGTCATCGTCAGCGGCAGCGATCAGTTTCCCGACAGCGACGCCGTCCAGGCCCGCCTCACCCAACTGGCCAAGGCGCTCGGCGTCGCCAATGCCGAACTGCGGCTCCCCTGATCCGGTGCGCAGAGCTGGCAAGAGGGAACCAAGGTCCTATTCGCCTTGGTCGACGGCCAGGCAGCCTCTCCAAGGCACTGAAGCCTAAGCGAAGAGGAAATCGGTCGCGGTCAGCTGGTCGGCCTGGGTGATGCCGCTCAGCACCATCTCGAAGTTGGCACTGCCGTCCCCGTCGCTGTCCACCTCGACCCGCTTGGTGACAGCGTCCAAGCGCGTCTGGGGGCCGCCGCCGTCAAAGGCTGCATCGCCGATCCACAGGCCACCGGCGCCGGAGACATGAAGCACAATGAGATCGGCCGCTCCCGGCGCGGTGGCGTTGGAGGTGAAGTCCGCGAGGGTGGCCTCGAGACCGAAGCCATCCTGGCCGAAGGAGAAGGTGTCCTGACCGATGCCGCCTGACAGCCTGTCGTCCGCTAAGCCGCCACCGCTCAAAGTGTCGTCGCCGGCTCCGCCGTAGAGGACATCGACACCAGACCCCCCAAGGAGGTCGTCGTCGCCGCCGTCACCAAAGAGGCTGTCCTCGCCGGTCGCTCCTTCGAGCGTATCTTGATCGGCACCACCGAACAGGCTGTCGTTATCCTCCTCGCCATAGAGGAGGTCGGCACCGTTCTGCCCACGTATCAGATCGTTGCCTTCGCCGCCCCTCACCTCGTCGCTGCCGCCGCCACCGCGAATGTCGTCGACACCATCCCAGCCCCAAAGCAGGTCGGCCCCGTTGTTGCCTTGCATCTGATCGTTGCCGGTGCCACCGAAGGCGCGGTCCGCCCCGCCGCCACCGAAGATGAAATCGTCGCCCTCTGCGCCGTATGCGGAGTCATCGCCGCCCTGTCCGAAGAGACTGTCGTTTCCCGTACCCGCCCTTAGATAGTCGTTGTCAGCGCCGCCACGAATAAAGTCATCGCCTCCTTCGCCAAGCAGCCAATCGTCCCCGCCTTGCCCCATGAAAGTGGCGCTGCCCACGTCAAACTTGTCGCCAACAACAGTGTCGTCACCGGCGCCGCCCTTGAAGAGGTCGTTGCCGGTTGCCTCTATGAAAAACTGGGCGTAATCCGCGCCATCTCCGCCAAAGAAGGTCTCCGTTCCGATTGAACCGTAGAATAGATCATCTCCGGAACCGCCAAAAACAATGTCGTCTCCAAGGTTCCCGAACAGGCTATCCGCACCCGACCCGCCGAACACGATGTCATTGCCCGTGTTACCGCGCACGGTGTCCGCGCCTTCTCGGCCTCGGGCTCGATCGTCACCGTCTAGTGCATCGATTCTGTCGTCCCGGTCGCTGCCATAGAGGCTTTCAGCGTAGTCCGTTCCCTCGATGTTTGCCATGGTCTCGTACTCCTTGTCGCTTGCACTTCTGTGCAGCCAGTGCTGTTTGCCGGTGGCTTCCGACCGTCTAAGTCACTGCGAACAGGGTCCGCGGTCCAAGTCAGGCGCCCCCTCGTTTCGCTTTCCTAAGAGACAGGAAGCGCCAATGACTGGGTGGGTTTCCGTCTAGGAGAAGAGGAAGTCGGTGGCGGTCAGCTGGTCGGCCTGGGTGATGCCGGTCAGCAGGATTTCGAAGTTGGCACCGCCATCGCCGTCACTGTCCACCTCGACCCGCTTGGTTCCGGGGTCCATACGCGCCTGAGGGTCGCTGCCGTCGAAGCTGGAATCGCCGATCCACAGGCCGCCGGTGCCCGAGACCTCAAGCGCGATGCGCTCGCCCGCGCCAGGGTCGCCGACCTCGGAGGTGAAGTCCGTTATCGTGGCTTCCAGTCCGCTGCCGCTATCGAAATCGAAGGTATCCTGACCGATACCGCCGGCAAGCAGGTCGCTTCCTTCACCACCTGCTAGGGTATCGTCACCCGCACCGCCATAGAGGGCGTCATCGTCCTCTTCGCCGAACAGGCCATCATTGCCGCCATCTCCAAAGAGACCGTCCTCTCCGACGCCGCCATAGTCACGGTCATGACCGGCGCCGCCGAAGAGAGAGTCGCCCTCCAAACCGCCATAGAGTTGATCATTGCCATCCTGACCGCGGACGAGATCCCTACCGGTCTCGCCCCTAGCGACGTCGCTGCCGCCCCCGGCGCGCAGGTCGTCAGCACCGTCGCCGCCATAGAGGCTGTCGACGCCGTTGTTGCCTTGAATTTCATCGTTATCCGCGCCACCGTAGAGCAGGTCGATGCCACCGCCGCCGATGATGACATCGACCCCCAGATAGCCATAGGCAAGATCGTCTGCCCCCTGGCCGAAGAGGCTGTCGTTGCCAACCCCGCCCTCCATAATGTCGTTGTCGTTCCCTCCGCGGAACGTGTCGGCGCCACTGAAGCCGAAGAGGGTGTCCTCGCCATCCTGGCCGATGAGAATGTCGCTGCCTTCACCACCAAAGCCATTATCACCAAAGGCCGTGTCGGCTCCACCTCCGCCGCGGAACACATCATTGCCATCTATTCCAACGAAGCGGTCAGCCCCGTAACCTCCGCGGCCGATGTCATCTCCTTCACCACCAATCAGATAGTCAGCGCCTGAGCCGCCAGCTAGGATATCAGCACCAAAATCTCCATATAGGCGATCGTCTCCTGAACCACCGTAGAGGGAATCGTTGCCACTGTTCCCATCCACAGTGTCGTTGCCGTCGCGTCCTAAAACTCGGTCATCGCCCGAAAGCGTGAACACCACATCTCTCAAGCTACTGCCGAAAAGAGTCTCTGTCACTTCCTCGCCGAAGATCGTGCTCATCGCTTCCTCCTCTTCTCCGAACGCTGTGGGTGCTGTCATTCGAGCACCTCTCGCGAAGGTGTCCTGGTCCAGACCCGGGGCAAGGTCACTTCCAGTCGGTGCCTCACAAATCGCCAGCCGATCGACCGCTTGGCCGCGGCGCGGAGTCAGCGCCTGCGACTTGGGCGTTAGGCTGCTGTCGTCGCGACGCTCTACGAGAAGGCCTGGCGGGAGAAACCTCCCTGGCCCTCTTGCTTCCAGGCGGCACAAACAGGATTTAGTCGGCGAGGATCAAAAACGGGTCAAAGATTCCGTCAAAATCGGATCAAAGTGAAAGACGGTCATCGAGTGGAGCAAGCAGGCTGCCGCCTTCGCCCGTGCTGTTGGATGGCTCTGGAGCAAGGTCTCTGGTAGACCCCTTGGGGGAGAGCGCCAATCAGAGGAGCCGACAGACAAAGTTGGGTGAAATGCACCCCGTCAGAACGGAAAGCCGAAGTTTGCGCGGATGACGGTCAGGCCGTCGCCGGTGAGATAGCTGGCGCCGATCTTAGGGTTCTTGAGGAAGAAGAGCTCCCAGTCGTCGGCCGCGCGCAGGGTCACGCCGAACTCGAACTGATTGTCGACCTGTAAAGCCTCTTCCTGGAGCCGGCTGAAGGTCAGGGGCTCGGGGAAATAATAGTGAATGAAATAGGCGCCGATCTGCGGCTCGACGTCGGCGTAGTCCGGCGACCAAACGCCGAGGTCACCAAGCGTAAATCCCAAGGAGCGGCGTACCTGAAGGCCCGTCTCGATGGCGAAGTAGAACTCTTCGAGATTGTTCTCGCCCCAAGTGTTGTTCCCGGCGGCAGTGACACCATTGCCGAGCGCGAAAACATAAGGCCCGAAAGGCACCTCGTAGAGCGAGCTGACACCGCCGCTATAAACCAAGAAGGGGCGGTCTTCGACGTCCGCGCCGGGGGTCGATTCGGAAGCGATCACAAACCCCGCGCCCAGATCGGCAAAGGGCCTGAGGCGCCAATTCTCGTTGACGGGAATCGAAAGCTCTACACCTGGAACGAAGGCCAAGGTGTATTGCGTGATTTCGATCTGCCCGGGTTCGGGGAGGAAGCCACTGAAGTCGAAGACGCCCAGGCTCACCGGGAGGTTGAAGCCGATCGCCCAGTCCTTGGCCGCCGTGTCGCCAAGCTCCAGGCCCATGGTGCCGTTCAAGGGCTGCGTGATGCCTAGCGGCAGGGTGAAGACGTTGACCGACAGTCCGCCGATATCATAGGTGCCAATACCGAGCTGAGAAGCATAGACGTAGTTGACCGTGATGTTCTCGTTAAGGTCCTGCGCGATTGCGCTTTCGCTCCCCAGCCCCGCCAGAAAAAAGGCCAGCACGACCAGCCAACGACTTGCGCGCTTGCCCGTCGCCCTTGCCAACCCCTTGACGATTCCGCCATGGGGCCTATCGCTTTTGCCCCCTCTCAGATCCATACAAGACTATGGCTCTACAGTAAAAGGCCAGCTTCGGGCTACCTCAAATCCGCCATTGGGCCAATCGAAGTAGACCCGTGCCTCATAGCTGCCGGGCGCCAGGCCTTCGATCTCGAAGGAGCCGCCGACCTTGCCGTCGGTGTAAGTCCACTGCCCCCAATTATCGGCGGGCGTGCCCAAGGGCACCACGGTGACCCAGTCGCGCTGATTGCCGGGCAGGCCGTCGTAGCGGATCACCACGGTCTCGCCTTCCTTGTAGACCGGCTTGTCGCTGTCCAGGCTGAGCTCCGCACGGCCCGGGGTTTCGCTCTGGGTGGAGGCGAAGTTGGCACGGCTGCCGGGGTAGCTGGCGCGGAGGTTCAAGATCTTCGCCACCTGCTCCGGCGATTCGGCCTTCAGCACCTCGCCGATGGCGACCGCGGCGGTGGGTCGGATGGTGACGGTCAAGGGCCCCTTGGGCGTGGCGGCGTCCAGCAGCAGGCCGCCGACGGCCTCGGCCAACGACCAGAGCCGCCCATCGCGAGGCGCGCCAACCCAGTTCAACTCTTCGGCCAACTCGCGCAATGCCTCGTCTTGGGCCTCTTTGAAGGTGACGCCGTCATTCTTCGCCTCGAACAGCAAGAGGCGGCTCAAGAGCGAGACGTCGGTGAAGGTGAGCGTGGCCTGGCGCAGCACCGCCTCGTTGGCCGTCACCTCGCTGGCCAGGATCAAACGTGCCAAGTTGATCTTGGCACCGTCCAATGTCAGCGAGAGCCGGGCCATGAAGGGTATATCCAGCGTAAAGGCCTGGATCGACAAGACGTCGCTGTTCGGCAGATAGAGGTAGCTGAGCGCCAGATTGATCGGCAGGCGGTCGGCACCCAAGGCGGCGAAGACCTTCTTGTCGAGCTCGCTGTTCTCTGGCGTTAGCACCATGTTCTCGACCCTGAGATCGAGCTGGGTAGGCGGGCCGTCCTTGACCGGCAAGGGAGCCAGATCGCGGACCACGACGCGGTCGATGGAGACGAAGCCGGCCTCGCCGTTCGCCGAAATCGTGCGGAACTTCAGACCCTTGACCTCGAAGCCACGCTCGCCGACGGCCGTCGCCTCTTCGTAGGAGACAGTGTCCGGCGGCGCTTCGAAAATCATCTGCTCGAAGAAGGCCAGGCCGGGCGGCTTCTCCTCCGCCAGTGCGTTCATCGGCCAAACGAGGGCGATCAGCAGAAAGGTGCGAAGAAAGCGTTGCATCACTCATCCTCCTGTCCGGGTGCCGTCAGCCTAGGGCGGGCTGTCGCCTATTGATCGGGCACCTTTGTCTTTGTTTGATCCCGGACTTGATTCGGGGCTTGATTCGGGGCTTGATTCGGGTCGGGCTGCTGTTGGGTTATGCTGTGTATGCCGCCGCCGCCGAAAGAAATGTCCGCGCCCGGCACATGCAGCACCTCGCGCTCGGCAAAGGCATCGCGGAGGATTTCGAAGGCATCCTCGTCGTTGGCGTCCTCGAAGGACGGCATGACGAGGCCGCCGTTCGCCAGATAGAAGTTGAGGTAGGAGCCTTGGAAGGGCTCGCCGTAGAAGTCCTTGTGGATGCGCTGGGGCTGCGGGACCTCGATGATCTCCAGCTTGCGGCCGGCCGCATCCTCGGCCTCGCCGAGGCGCCGCTTGTTCTCCTGCAAGGCTTCCAGGTTGGCGACCTTGGCGTTGGCCGGCGCCAGCGACAGGACCACGCCCGGGCGGACGAAGCAGGCCAGGTTGTGGACGTGCCCGTCCGTCCCGCTCTCCAGGGGATCGCCATAGAGCCAGATGATCTTGGTCACCCCCAGGTAGTCCTTCAGGTGCTGCTCGATCTCCTCTTTGGAGAGCCCCGGATTGCGGTTGGGGTTCAAGAGGCAGGTCTCGGTGGTGATCAAGGTCCCCTCGCCGTCGACGTGGAAGGCGCCGCCTTCCATCACCAGGGGCGCGCAAAAGCGCGGCAGCTTGGCACGCTCCAAGAGCACTTCCGAAAAGACCTCGTCGTTGGCGAAGTCCTCGTGCTTGCCGCCCCAGGCATTGAACATCCAGTCGATGCCGGCCAGGCCGCCCTTGCCGTCGATCACGAAGGTCGGGCCGATGTCGCGCATCCAGGTATCGTCGATCTCCAGCGGCAAGGTCGAGACCGCCTTGGCCGTGCGCATGGAAACGCTCGCCAGTTCGGCAGGCGGCGTGATCATGGTCACTGGCTCGAAGGTACCGATGGTGTCCGCCACCTCTTGGACGGCGAGGCGTGCGTCTTCGATGCGCTCTCCCCAGAGCTCCTCGCGGGTGGGCCAAGCCATCAGGCAGCGGCTGTGCGGCGCCCACTCGGCCGGCATGAAGAAGCCCCCTTCACGCGGTGTCGTCATAACGTGCAGGTCCTCGAAACCGTCGTTCGCGCACGCAAGAGCCTAGGCGGTGAGCCGATGACTGGCAATCCGCTCCTCACTCGCCCGACTGCCGCTGAGGCGGCAGCGCCAGCCTCAGATGCAATTCGCGCAGGCGTTCTGCCGGCAATTCCGCCGGCGCGCCCATCAAGAGATCCTCGGCGCGCTGGTTCATCGGGAAGGCCACCACCTCGCGCAGGTTAGGCTCGTCGGCCAGCAGCATGACGATGCGGTCGATGCCGGGCGCCGAGCCTCCGTGCGGCGGGGCGCCGAAGCGCAAGGCCCGGAACAACCCGGCAAAGCGCTCCTCGACCTCGGCCTCCGCGTAGCCGGCAATCCCGAAGGCCTTCACCATCACCTCTGGCAGGTGGTTCCGGATGGCACCGGAGGAAAGCTCAACGCCATTGCAGACGATGTCGTACTGAAAGGCCTTGATGGTCAGCGGGTCCTGGGTCTCCAAGGCCTCCATCCCCCCCTGCGGCATGGAGAAGGGATTGTGGCTGAACTCGATCAGGCCGCTGTCTTCGTTCAGTTCATAGAGCGGGAAGTCGACGATCCAGCAGAACTCGAAGCGCCCCTCGTCGATCAGCTCCAGATCCCGGCCCAGGCGGCTGCGCACCGTACCGGCGAAGGCGGCTGCGTCCTTCGGCTTGTCGCAGACGAAGAAGACGGCATCGCCCGGGCCGATCTTGGCCAGCTCCTGCAGACGGGTCTGGCGCTCGGCGTCCAGGTTCTTGGCGATAGGGCCCTTGGCCTTGCCGTCCTCGCCGAACGCGATATAGCCCAGGCCTGGCTTGCCCTCCGACTGGGCCCAGCTGTTCAGCTTGTCGAAGAAGCTGCGCGGCCTTGCGGCCGCCCCCGGCGCCGGGACCGCGCGCACCACCGAGCCCTGCCCCACCAGCTTGGCGAAGATGGCGAAGCTGCTACCGGCGAAGACCTCGCTGACATCGGCGATCTCGATGGGGTTGCGCAGGTCCGGCTTGTCGCTGCCGTACTTCAGCATGGCCTCGTCGAAGGGGATGCGCCTGAATGGCGGCGGCGACACCGACCGCTCGCCGCTGAACTCCTCGAAGACGCCGGCAAGCACCGGCTCGAGGGCCGCGAAAACGTCCTCCTGCGTGACGAAGCTCATCTCGAAGTCGAGCTGATAGAACTCGCCGGGGGAGCGGTCGGCACGGGCGTCCTCGTCGCGGAAGCAGGGGGCGATCTGAAAGTAGCGCTCGAAACCGGCGATCATCAGCAGCTGCTTGAACATCTGCGGTGCCTGCGGCAGGGCGTAGAACTTGCCCGGATGGATCCGCGAGGGCACGACGTAGGCCCTGGCACCTTCCGGGCTGTCGGCCGTCAAGATCGGCGTCTGCATCTCCAAAAAGCCGCTCTCGGTCATGCGGCGGCGAATGGAGGCGATGATCTTCGAGCGCAGCACGATGTTGGCGTGCAAGCGTTCGCGGCGCAGGTCGAGAAAGCGGTAGGAGAGCCGCGTCTCCTCCCCCGATTCCTCGTCGCCGGCAACCTGCAGCGGCAGCACCTCGGCACGCGAAAGGACCTCGACCGCGTCGGCATAGACCTCGACTTCGCCGGTCGCCAGCTTGCGGTTCACCGTCTCCGGGGCGCGCTCGACCACGCGGCCGGTCACCGTAATCACGCTTTCCGGCCGGACCGCCTCCAAGGTCTTGAAGATGGGGCTGGAGATGTCGCAGACGCACTGGGTCAGGCCGAAGTGGTCGCGCAGATCGACGAACAGCAGCTGACCGTGATCGCGCTTGCGGTGGACCCAGCCCGACAGGCGAACGCTCTCGCCGATCTGCTCGCGGCGCAGCGCGCCGCAATCGTGGCTGCGATAGGCATGCATATCTCTGTTACCTCATGAAGGCCTTCGGCGGCCGGAAGTCCCGCCGCCGAAGGTCGCGTTCTTAGACCCGCCTCAGCCCTTGTCGGGCGTGCGGTGCAGCTTGACCGCCTCGCGCTCGCCGGCGGCCTCGCGGTCGATCGCGCGGCGCAGCACATAGCAGAGATGGCCGTGGTTTGGCCCCACGATCTGTCCGCTCACTAGCATGTGCTTGGCGCAGAGGATCAGATCGGTGCGCCGCCGATCGGCCTCGCTGCGATACTCGACGAAGATGACGGCCGTTCCCTCGAGATGGCGCACGATGGCCTCCAGCACTGCCACCTCGCCGCCGGCAGTCGATACCTTGAGGCAATCGACGCGCAGAATGCCTAGATCGTCCAGCAGCGCGCTGGCCTGCCGCGTCTCCACCTCCGCGCCCCCCGTCTGGTTGATGGCCGAGGCCACCAGGCTCGCTGTTTGCGGATCCTTGCGGCCGTCGAACAGGCGTTGCTTGCCGTCGCGATCCCAGACCGCGCGCTCATGCACAGTGACGTTCTTGCAGGCGGCCACGTTTGCCTTCAAGAGCTCGCGCGATGCGGCACAGGGCTCGAAGGCATGCAGGATTGCCTCCGGGAACTGGCGTGCCAGCGCGAGGGTCGAGGCCCCGACATAGGCGCCGACGTCCAGAATGCTCTTCGGCGCCTTGACGCCGGCCGGCCACTGGTAGCGCCCCTCTTCCAGGATGGCCTTGCAAGTCGCCCGGCTCTCTCTCGTATCGAAGTGGGCGAGCTTCACCTGCTCGCCGGAAACCTCGAAGCTACTCTCAACCTTCGGGGGAGGGGCTGCCGCCTTGGAGGCCTCCTGGTCGGCCTTCGCCTTCTTCGCAGACGCACTGCTCGCCTTTTTTGCCATGACCCGGTCCTTCCCCTTTAACGCTCGCTGCTCATTCGGGTCTCCACCGTCGCCCCGTCGCTCCAAAATCAGAAGTGGGCTCGCACGCGAGCCCGCCTGCGGCACTGTAATGCCTGTTCGCCGTGCCGCGGTCCAGCCCATGCGTGGGCTCTTTGCAAGACAGCCCTGCTTGAGCGCTCTTGCTGCGGCTCCCCGGGCTGGCTAGCAAGTGAGTCCATGTCCCTTATCTCCAAGACCGACGACCTGGCAGCCTTCTGCCAGCGCCATCAAGAGGCGCCCTATCTTCTGATCGACACGGAGTTCCTCCGCGAACAGACCTACTATCCAAAACTCTGCCTGGTGCAGATTGCCGGGCCAGAAGAAGCCGTGGTGGTCGACGCCCTGGCCCCGGACCTCGATCTGGAGGTCCTGCGACCTCTGCTGTCCCAGCCGGATCTCGTCAAGGTCTTTCATGCCGGCCGGCAGGATCTGGAGATTTTTTTTCACCGCTTCGGCTTCGTTCCCACACCGATCTTCGACACACAGCTGGCGGCCATGGTCTGCGGCTATGGCGAGCAAGTGGCCATGGAAACGCTCGTCCGGCGGATAACCGGCACCCAGCTGGACAAGATGTCGCGCTTCACCGATTGGACTCGCCGGCCCTTGAGCCAGCGCCAGCACGACTATGCCTTGTCGGACGTCTTACTGTTGCGACCGGTCTATCTGTCCCTGTCGAGCAAGCTGGAAGAGCAGGGGCGCAGCGCCTGGATCGCCGAGGACGTCATGGCCCTCACCGATCCCGGCCTCTACCGCGTAGAACCCGAGCAAGCCTGGCGCCGGATCAAGGTGCGCAGTAACGACCTGAAGTTTCTCGGCCGACTGAAAGCCCTGGCCGCCTGGCGCGAGACGGAGGCGCAAAAGCGCGATCTTCCGCGCCAGCGCCTACTCAAGGACGAGCAGCTGCAGGAGATCGCCTCGCACAATCCAAAGGATGCCGAGAGTCTGGCCCACGCCCGCGGCATCAGCCAGGAGATGGCGCGCGGCCGCTTCGGACAGCGCCTGCTGGCGGTCCTGGCCGATGCGCAGCCCTTGGACCGCAGCGAACGGCCGCCGCGCCCGGACCGGCCGGCCGGCAACGCTTCTGGATCACGCGCCGAGTTGCTGCGCGTGCTGCTTCGGCTCGTCTCCGAGAATCACGGCGTGGCCAGCCGCTTGATCGCGAACAGCGCCGACATCGACCGCTTGGCGATGGGCGAAGTGGAGGGCTTGAAAGCGCTCTCTGGCTGGCGGCGGGAACTCTTCGGCGCTGACGCGCTGGCGCTCATCCAAGGCCATCTGGCGCTCGTCAGCGACGGACAGGGCCTGCGCATTCTGGAACAGCAGGAAGGGGGCAGCTGGCGCGAGCGCCAATCTGCCCCCTGACGCCTATCTAGGCCTCGATCAGCCCAGCCAGGCTGCGTCGCATCACCACCAGGGCCGGCAGGCCCGGATCGCTTTGCGCTTGGATCTCCTCCAGCAGGCTCTGGACGCCGGCAAAGGCATTCGCGTGCTCGTGCAGCCAGCCCGAGACCATGTCGTCCGCCGAGGCGCTCTTGCCGCCATTGGTGAGAATCGCTGCGGTGGCCCGCGCCTGCAAGGTCAGCAGGTCGGCCGCCAGGGCTTCGCCGGCTCGCGTGGTCCAGGGATCGTCGGCCGACAGGCTAGCCACCAAGCGGTGCAGGTTCTCGAAACCGAGCTTGGACTCCACCAGGAAATGCAGCGGCGCCAGGCTGCCCACCGTCTGGCCCGACTGTTCGGCCAATGGCGAAAGATCGAGAGCGAAGGCAAGCTCCCGGAGCGCAGAGACCTCTGAAGCCAAAGCGGCCGGCACGCCCTCGGCGGTCAGCTTCCCGGCCTCGGCCGCAAGCCTTTCGGCGCGGTCCGCCGGCATGGATGCGCTCAAGTTGCCGCGCATGTCGGCCACGCAGGGGCGCAGCCGTTCGACGGCGCTGGCCATGTCGATCGGGCTCGGCAAGTGGCCGAGCAGCCATAGCGTCGCCCGCTTCAGCAGCCCCAAGGTCGCCTGCAGCATCTGCAGCTGACGGGCGGCCGGCACATGATTGTCCAAGGCCTCGATGGCGCTCCAAGTCTCCCGCAATCCGAAGATATCGCGCGCAACCGCGTAAGCGCGGGCGATATCGGCCGGCTTGCAGCCGCTACGCTCGCCCATGCGCTCGACGAAAAGGCTACCCACGCGATTGATCATGGAGTTGGCGACTGCGGTCGCGATGATTTCGCGGCGCAGGCGGTGATCGTCGCGGGAGCTTGCGTAGCGCTCGGACAAGACTTCGGGGAAGTAGTGCTCCAGATCCAGGGCCAGCAGGGGATCGTCCGGCAAGCCCGACTCGACCAGCTCGTCGAACAGCAGGATCTTGCTGTAGGCCAGAAGGACATAGAGCTCCGGTCGGGTCAGGCCGTGGCCGGCCGCCCGCCGCTCGGCGATCTCGTCGGCGTTGGGCAGGAACTCGACTGCGCGATTGAGGCGCCCCAGGCGTTCCAGCCCGCGCATCAGGCGCGCATGCCCGTCGAGATCCTCGCGCGCGCTCCTCTCGGCCAGCGAGATCGCCTGGCTCTGCTGGTAGTTGTCGCGCAGGACCAGCTCGGCGACCTCGTCGGTCATATCCTCCAAGAGCTGATTGCGGTCGTCGCCTGCCAGATCGCCGCGGCCGATGGCGTCGCGCAGCAAGATCTTGATGTTGACCTCGTGGTCCGAACAGTCGACGCCGGCCGAGTTGTCAAGCGCATCGGTGTTGATCTTGATGCCCTTCAAGCAGGCGTCGATCCGGCCCAGCTGGGTGACACCCAAGTTGGCTCCCTCGCCCACCACCTTGACCCGCAACTGGCTGGCATCGATGCGCACCGGATCGTTGGTGCGATCGCCGGCATCCGCATTGCTTTCGCTGCCGGCCTTGACGTAGGTGCCGATGCCGCCGAACCACAGGAGATCGACCGGCGACTTCAGGATCGCGTTGATCAGGTCGTGGGGCGACAGGCTGTCTGCCTTGATGTCCAGGGCCTGGCGGATCTCGTCGCTCAAGGGAATGGACTTCAGCGAGCGCGGGAAGATTCCGCCGCCGGCTGACATCAGATCCTTGTTGTAGTCGTCCCACGTCGAGCGCGGCAGCTCGAAGAGTCGCTTGCGCTCTTCGAACGAGACCGCCGGGTCGGGATCGGGATCGAGGAAGATGTGCAGGTGGTTGAAGGCCGCCACCAGCTTGATCTGGTCGGACAGCAGCATGCCGTTCCCGAAAACGTCGCCCGACATGTCGCCGACACCCATCACGCTAAAGGGCTCGGTCTGCGTGTCGTGCCCCAGCTCTCGAAAATGGCGTTTCACGCTCTCCCAAGCGCCACGCGCGGTGATACCCATCTTCTTGTGGTCGTAGCCGGCCGAGCCGCCGGAGGCGAAGGCGTCGTCCAGCCAGAAGCCGTACTCCTGCGAGATGCCGTTGGCGATGTCCGAGAAGGTCGCCGTGCCCTTGTCCGCCGCCACCACGAGATAGGGATCGTCATCGTCCCGCCGCACCACCTTGGGCGGTGGGACCACGGCCCCTTCGGCCAGGTTGTCGGTGATGTCCAGCAAGCCCTGCATCAAGAGCCGATAGCAGGCGATGCCCTCTTTCTGGACCTCTTCGCGGCCGCCGCCTCTCGGCGGCGTCTTCACGATGAAGCCGCCCTTGGAGCCGACCGGAACGATGACCGCGTTCTTCACCATCTGCGCCTTCATCAGGCCCAGCACCTCGGTGCGGAAATCCTCCGGCCGGTCCGACCAGCGGATACCGCCGCGGGCGACCTTGCCGCCGCGCAGATGGATGCCCTCCATGCGCGGACTGTAGACGAAGACCTCCACCATCGGCCGCGGCTGCGGCAGGCCGTCCAGCACCTGGCTGTTGAACTTGAAGGACATGTAGCTCTTTGTCCGGCCCTCTTCGTCCGGCTGGAAGAAGTTGGTGCGCAAGGTCGCTTCGATGGCATTCCAGAAGCGGCGCAGGATGCGGTCGTGGTCAAGGCTGGCGACCTCGTCCAAGCCCTCGCTGATTTCCGCCTCCAACTTGGCGGCGCGCGATTCGCGGTCCTTGAGCTTGCGCGGATCGAAACGGATGTAGAAGAGCTCGATCAGTTGATGCGTGATCGCCCGGTTCGTAATCAGCGCGCGGCGTATGGACGACTGGCTCAACACGCTGCCGGTCTGGCAAAGATACTTCATGTAGGCTCTGAGCAACGCCACGTCACGGATTGCCAAACCACCTAAAGTGACCAAGCTGTTTAAGCTGTCGTCTTCGACGCGGTTCCACCAGAGCTCGGCCAGCGCCTCTTCGAATATCGACTTCAGTTGCTTGAATTTGATCGCGTCATGCGGCGCTTGCAGGGCCAGGTCATGCAGCCAGATTAGCCGCTCTTCGCCTTCGTGACGCGGCTTGATCCGATAGGGGCCATCGTCGCGCAGGACCCGGAAATCCAGATGCTCCAGCATCGGCAGCAGATCGCTCAGCGGCAGCGGCGAGTCGGCCCGGCCTGCGCGCAGGTGATAGAGGCCGGTGTCCTTCTCGAAACCTAGGCGCACCGTCAAGGTTTCACCGGCCAACAGCGCCTCGAAGTCTTCGATATCGGTGACCGCGCGCCTTGGCGGAAAGCGCTCGGAATAGGCCAGCGGAATACCGCTGCCGTAACGCCGATGCAGCCGCATTCCATCGAGCTCGCCCTTCTCGGCGATCAGCGCTTGGCGCAGGCGGTCGGGCCAGCTGCGCGCCGCCTCGGCCAGAAGAGCCTCGACATCGCTCAAAGGAGGCAGTTCTGGAGCATCGGGCTGACGGTGCAAAATATAGTGCAGGCGCGCCAGCAGCGAATCGTCGGGCAGGAATGTGGTCGAGCTGGTAACCCGGGCCCCCAGCTGGTGCTCGAGGATATCTCCCAGGCGAGACCTGAGCGCGCCGGTGTAGCCCTCTCTCGGGATATAGACCAAGGCGGTGACGTAGCGGTCGAAGGGGTCGCGACGCAGGAACAACGAGGTCCTCGCACGATCCTGCAGGGCCAGGATGCCCATGACGGAGGTGTGGAGCTCGTCCTCGGAGGCCTGCAGCAGCTCGTCACGCGGATAGGTCTCGAGGATATGCAGCAAGGCCTTGCCGTCGTGGCTGCGCGGATCGAGGCCGGCGCGGGCGATGATTCGTTCCACCTTGCCCTTAAGCAGCGGCACGTTCCTCGGCGACGCGTGATAGGCCGTCGAGGTCAAGAGGCCGACGAACCGCAGCTCGCCGTCCAGCTTGTCGTTCTCGTCGAAAGTCTTGATGATCAAGACGTCCATCGGGATGCGGCGGTGCACGCGCGAGGGACGATCGCTCTTGGTGATCAAGATTTGATCGTGGCTGTCGTGAAAGGCGCGAATCTCCTCCGGAACCGCTTGGCCGCTGGTCGCCTGTTCGAACAGTCGGAAGCCGCGCTCGGTGGCCAGCCCCAGGCCGGTATCCGGGACCTGATGGTAGATGACCTCGCTGTCCGTCTCTTCGTAGCTGTAGGCCCGGAAGGCCAAGAAGGTAAAGTGATCGGCGGCCAGCCAGGTGAGCAGAGAGGCCGCCTCTGCCGCTGCTTGGTCGCTCCTCTCTGTGATGCCGCCGCTGCGCCTCGCCAACTCCAGAGCGGTTGATTCCGCGCGCTGCAGAATTGGCCGCCAGTCGGTCACCACCCGTCGCACATCGTCGAGAACGGAATCGATCTGCGCGACGATCTCTTCGCTGCGGTCGCTGCTGGAAAGGCGGTCGACCAGGATAACCATCCAGGATTCCCGCCGTTCGCTGTTCTCGTCCTCGAAAGCCAGCAAGTGCCCCTCGTCGTCGCGCTTTACCTTGAGGATCGGATGCAGAACGTAGAGGACGCCGACCTCCAGTTCGCCCAGTTCGGAGACAACGGAATCGACCAGGAAGGGCATGTCGTCGTTGATGATATGGACCACGGAGTGCGCAGACGGCTCTCCTTCTCCGCCGGGTGCTTCATCGACGATCTGAATGAGGGGCTGGCGACGCTGCCGCGTCTTGGCGGTTTGCAGCAAGGAGACTGCGGCACCAGCCAGGCGTTCGGCACCGCGTTCCTCCAGATCCTCGGCGCTGACGCCGGCATAGAGCTTGGTGATAAGCCGTTCGGCCCAGAGCTTCTGCTCGCCTTCGACCAGGGCCATTGCCGCTTCGACGATGATCTGCCTCAGGGAGGCCTCTTGCCCGTCGATTATCTCCCCCATTGGTCGATCCTCCGATGTTTCTCGTTGTTCGGTCTTCCGCACCTTGCCGGAAGCTAGAGACTAGAGCGCTTCCGCGCGGAGAGGAAGCAATCCCGGAGCCTGAAGAGGTGCAACAGACTGGCCGAGGAGGGTTACAGATCTACGTCAGGTTTTGGTCCATTGACGCCAAAAGCCCCGACCGATGGCGCGGAAAGCTCTCGCAACCTGCAAAATCTCGGGGGCGGTCCACTTCGCGCAGCAGCCAGGCCCGATGCATCGTCTCGCTGCTGGATCGACAGCGTTCGAGCAGCACCAAGACCCTCAGCGCGGTGCCATGACGCGCCGCAAATCTGCAGTGCGCCCATGGCAGACCTATCGATACTGCATATATCGGTTTGATATAAGATGGCCTAACAGGACGTAATACTGTTGGGATCGGACCAAATCAGGCTAGGTCAATGGATACGCGAACACTGTGCCTGGCTGCGCTCTTGCGACGTGAGAGCAGCGGCTACGAAATCAAGAAGCGGTTGGATGAGCCGCCCTTCTGCCACTTCCAGGATACCGGATTCGGCTCGATCTATCCGGCACTCACCAGGCTTGCCAACGAGGGCCTGATCGAGGGCGAGGCACATCAGCAGGAAAAACGGCCGGATAAGAAGGTCTTTAACCTGACCGAGGCGGGGCGCACGCACCTGATCGACGCCTTGATGCAGCCGCCGGGGCCTGATCGCTTCCGATCGGACTTCCTCTTTTGCCTCTTCATGTCGGACCTATTGCCGCGCCAGCACGTTTTGAGGTTGGTCGATCAGCGTATCGCCTCGCTGGAACAGGTGATCCGCGAGATGGAGGAATGCGCGGACAAGGTCACCCGCCGTGCCGGGCGCTTCGTGTTCGACCTCGGCTACAGCTTCTATGCCAACGAGCGCGCCTTCCTGATCAACAATCGCCACCGCCTGGAGGAGGAAACCGAGGAGCCGAGGACAGAGGCGGAAGAGGCCGAAAGGCACGACTACCACAGCCACACTGCCGGATCGCCGCTATGAAACGCTCCGTCGTACTGGCCCTCGTCATCGCCGTCGGCACCACGCTCTGGATCGCCTCCAGCTTCTTCTTCGACCCGGAGGCCAGCGCGCCTGAGGTGCAAAAGCCGCCGGCCTCGATCTCCCATCTGGACAAGGCGCCAAGCGTTCGGGTGAAGGAGCAGAGCGCTAAGCCGCACGCCCAGATGATCATACTGCGCGGCGATACCGAGCCACGTCGCGCCGTCGACCTGAAAAGCGAGACCTTCGGGACGGTCGAGAAGATCCTTGCCAGCGAAGGCAGCCTGGTGCGCCAGAACCAGGAACTCGCCCACCTGGACGAGGCCGAGCGCGATGCACAGCTGCGCCAGGCCAAGGCGCTCTTGAAGCAGCGCACGATCGAGTACGAGGCCTCGCGCAAGCTGGCGACCAAGGGCTACCGCTCGGAAACGGAAAGGGCTGCCGCAGAGGCCTCGCTCGAGGCTGCCCAGGCAACGGTCGAGGCAGCCGAGATCGAGCTGGGCCACGCCATCATCAAGGCACCCTTTGCCGGTATTCTCGAGCGCCACATCATGGAGGAAGGCGACTTTGCCGATCGTGGCGATCCCCTGCTTCGCCTCGTCGAGCTGAGCCCGCTGCGCGTGGTCGCCTTCGCCAACGAGAATGAGATCCTAGAGCTGCGCCTGGGCATGCGCGGCAAGGCGCAGCTGACCAACGGACGCAGCATTCCTGGCCAGATCGCCTACTTGGCGCAGGAGGCCGAGCCCACGACCCGTACCTTCCGGGTCGAGCTGGAGATCGACAACCGCGACTTCAGCGTCCCGGCCGGCGTCACTGCCGACATCGTCATCACCTTGCCCTCGACCCCGGCGCACAAGATCTCGCCGGCCGTGCTCACATTGGACAAGAGCGGTCGGCTGGGCGTGAAGATCGTCGACAAGGATGATCACGCCAAGTTCGTGCCGGTGCGCGTGGTCGACGACGAGATCGACGGCATCTGGGTCGAGGGCCTGCCCTACAAGACCCGCATCATCACCGTTGGTCAGGAGTTCGTGTCGGACGGGCAAGAAGTGAGGCCGCTCACCGAAGAGGACGTGAAGGGCGCCAAAGAGCCGGAGGAAGAAGGACCCTCTTCATGAGCGCTAGCGCACCGCCACCGGCCGGCAGCGGCCTGATCGGCTGGGCGATCCACCGCTCGCGGGTGATGATCGTTGCGCTCTGCTTTCTTCTGTTGGCGGGCTTGGTGGCCTATCAGCAGATCCCTAAGGAAGACTCCCCCGACGTCAATATTCCCAACATCTACGTAAGTCTGGCGCTGGAGGGCATCTCGCCCGAAGACGCCGAGCGCCTGCTGGTCAAGCCGATGGAGCAGGAACTGACCGGCATCGAGGGCCTGAAGGAGATCCGCTCCACCGCCTTCCAGGGCGGCGCCAACATCATTCTGGAGTTTCAGGCCGGCTTCGATGCCGACCAGGCGCTCTTGGACGTGCGCGAGAAGGTTGACCTGGGCAAACCGGAACTGCCCGAGGACGCCGAAGAGCCCATCGTGCAGGAGATCAACCTGTCGCTCTTCCCGGTGGTCATCGTCAGCCTCTCCGGCAAGGTCTCGGAACGCAGCCTGGTGGAGACCGCCGAGGTCCTGAAGGACCGGATCGAGAGCATCGCGGATGTGCTGGAGGTCACCATCGGCGGCGACCGCGAGGACGCCATCGACCTGATCGTCGACCCCCTGCAGCTGGATACCTATGGCCTGGAGATCCTGGACCTCGCGACGGAGATCGAGCGCGGCAATCAGCTGGTGGCTGCCGGCTCGCTCGACAGCGGCTCCGGCCGCTTTCCGGTCAAGGTCCCCGGCCTGATCGAAACCTACGACGATCTGATCAACATGCCGGTGAAGTCAGATGGCAGCTCGGTGATAACCCTGGGAGACTTGGTCCAGGTGCGCCGCAGCTATAAGGACCCGCTGACCTTCGCGCGGGTCAACGGTGAGCCGGCAGTGACCTTGGAGGTCTCCAAGCGGATCGGCGCCAACATCGTCGAGACCATCGATGCGGTCAGGGCCGTCGTCACCGAAGCGAAGCCACAGCTGCCCGACGGCATGACCATCTCCATCAGCCAGGACAAGTCGGCCGACATCAGCCGAATGCTAACCGACTTGCAGAACAACGTGCTCTCGGCGGTCTTGCTGGTGATGATCGTGGTGGTGGGCATCCTCGGACTGCGCTCAGGCCTGCTGGTCGGCGTGGCCATCCCCGGCTCCTTCCTGACCGGTATTCTGGTGCTCGCCGCCGCCGGCTTGACGGTGAACGTGGTGGTGCTGTTCAGCCTGATCATGGCGACCGGCATGCTGGTCGACGGTGCCATCATCGTGGTCGAGTACGCCGAGCGGCGCATGGCCGAAGGCGCGCCGCGCAAGCAGGCCTTCGCCGAGGCCGCGCGCCGCATGACCTGGCCGATCATCACTGCCACCGCGACCACGCTCTCGGCCTTCCTACCGCTGGTCTTCTGGCCGGGCGTGGTCGGCGAGTTCATGAAGTACCTGCCGATCACCCTGCTCGCCACGCTCTCAGCCTCCTTGATGATGGCGCTGCTCTTCGTGCCGACCTTGGGCGCGACCTTGGGCGGACGAGGGTCGGGCAATGCCGGTGGAACAACGGATTCCGAGGCGCCGGCAGACCTCAGCAAGGCAAAGGGCGTGACCAAGTCCTACCTCTCGGTGTTGGGCTTCTGCCTGCGTCATCCGGCCAAGATCTTGCTCTTGGGCCTCGGCATCTTGGTCGGCGTGCAGTTGCTCTACGACGCCTTCGGGCGCGGCATGGAGTTCTTCCCGGACATCGAGCCCGACAATGCTATTCTGCAGATCCACGCCCGCGGCAACCTCTCGATCTGGGAGCGCGACGCCCTGGTGCGCGAGGTGGAGGAGCGAATCTTCGAGCTGCAGCAGGAGAAGGGCGAGTTTCATTTCGTCTATGGCTCCTCGCAAGCCAACGCCGGCACCCGCGGTGACGAGGCAGAGGACGTAATCGGATCGGTGAACCTGGAGTTCGTCGATTGGTTCAACCGCCGGCCGGCCAGCGACATCCTGCAGGACATCCGCGAGCGCACCGCCAATCTGGCCGGCATCGAGGTGGAGACCCGCAAGCAGGAGGCTGGCCCGCCGGTCGGCAAGCCGGTGCAGGTGCAGGTGAGCGCGCGCAACCCCGACCTCCTGGCGCCGGTCGCCGACCGTATCGTCGCCGCCATGCGCAACAACGGCGGCTTCGTCGACATCGAGGACGGCAAGTCGGTCCCCGGCATCGAGTGGATCCTGGACGTCGACCGCGAAGAAGCCGCCAAGTACGGGGCCGATATCGCCCTGGTCGGCGCCTACGTCCGCATGCTGACCAACGGCATGATCGTCACCGACTATCGTCCCTACTGGGCGACCGACGAGGTCGACGTCCTGCTGCGCCTGCCGGAGGACTACCGCAACCTCACGCAGATGGACCGCATCCGCATCGAGACGCCCACCGGCAGCGTGCCGATTTCGAAGTTCGTGACGCGCGACCCGCAGCCCAAGGTCTCGCTGCTGAACCGGGTGGACGGCTATCGCGCGATCACCGTCAAGGCCGACGTGGGCCTCGATCCGGCGACCGGAGAGCCCTATCTGGTGGCCGACAAGGTGGCAGAGCTGGCGGCCGCTCTGGCGAATGAAGAGGCGCCGCAAGGCGTCATCGTCGAGTTCCGCGGCGAGCAGGAAGAGCAGAACGAAGCCCAGGCCTTCCTCGGCAAGGCCTTCATGGCCGCGCTCTTCCTCATCGCCATCATCCTGCTGATGCAGTTCAACTCCTTCTTCTCGGTCTTGCTGATCTTGATGTCGGTGGTGATGTCGACCATCGGCGTTTTCATCGGCTTGCTGGTAACCGATCAGCCCTTCGGCATCGTCATGTGCGGCATCGGCGTGATCGCCTTGGCCGGCATCGTGGTGAACAACAACATCGTGCTGATCGACACCTTTGATAAGCTGGCGGCCGAGACCGACGGCAGCCGCGAGAGCAACCGCCATGCCATCCTGATGACCGGCGCACAGCGTCTCAGGCCGGTGGTGCTGACCACCGTCACCACGGTGCTAGGCCTCATGCCGATGGTGCTGGGCGTCAACATCAACTTCTTCACCCGCAACGTTTCGATCGGCGCGCCCTCGACCCAGTGGTGGACGCAGCTCGCGACCGCCATTGCCTTCGGCCTGGTCTTCGCCACTGCGCTGACCCTGCTCTTCACGCCCTCTGCCTTGATGCTGCGCGAGAACGTGCGCAGTTGGAACCACCGCCGCCTGGAGCGCAAGCGCGCCAAGAAGCCGGGCGACGTCTTCGACGAGGCGGAGGAGGAAGTGCTTCCGGACTGGCCGGAGCTGCATCCGGACAGCGATCCGCCGCCTCACGTGCGGCCGGCGGCCGAGTAGTGCTTGGTCCTGCCGAAGGCACGCCAGGCCATCAGCGCGCGCCCCAGCGTGGTGAGCGCGCAAAGCCCGGCAAAAATCCAGGCCAAGACCCCGAAGAGCGAGGGAAAGGCCAGGCAAAGCGTGAAGAAGAGGATGGTCTCCGTCCCCTCGGTCAAGCCGCCTAGGTAGTAGAAGCCCTTTTCGCCCTGGCGGGCGTGCATCTCGCCGCGCTTGGCCGCCAAGATGGCGTAGGCCAGAAATGTGGTGCCGGTGCCGGCGAAGCTCAGCAGCAGGAAGAGCGCTGCCAGGCGCGCATCGGGCTGGTCGATGGCGAAGGCCACGACCAGGGCGTTGTAGATGAGGAAGTCGCAGACGATGTCGAGGTAGCCGCCGAACTCGCTGCCGCCTCTCACCCGCGCGACGGCGCCGTCCAGACCGTCCGCCAGCCGGTTCAAGCCCAACAGCAGCATCGCCGGCCAATAGCTCCCGAAGGCCGCGGCCAGGCAACCGGCAACGCCGAAAGCGAATCCGATCAGGGTGACCGCGTCGGCGCTCGCGCCTATCGCCACCAGGCGCTTGGCGACACGCTTCAGCGGCGGGTCGATCAGGGGGCGAAGATAGGCATCCAGCAAGGTGCTCCGGGCCCTTCAGTCTTGCTGCGCTATTGCAGCTGAGGCACCAGGAAGACCTGCCCCGGATAGATCAGGTCGGGGTCTCTGATCTGCCCATCGTTGGCGGCATAGATGGCGTGATAGAGGATGCCACGGCCATAGGTGCGTCGCGCGATGACCCAGAGCGAGTTGCCGGGCTGAACCACGACGAAGTCCTCGTCCGCCGGCACGGTCAAGGGCGCCACGCGCGCGAAGGGGGTCTCGACGCGCGCCAAGACCGCACCATCGGGGCCGACCAGATCGGCGCGCAAGCGATGCAGGCCCGGCAGAATGACCTCTTTGGGTGAGAAGACCCACTGCCCGTCTTTGTTGGCCTTCAGCCGGCCGACCAGGTCGTTGTCCAGGTAGATCTGAACCAGCCCGTCGGGCGGCGCCTGTCCGGAGATCCGCACCTTGCCTTCGAGATCGTAGTCGACCGCCAGAATCCGCAAGTCACCACTGGCGATTCCGGCGCGTCCGGGTGCCTGCAACACCTGGGTCGGCGCGTCCGTCTGGTCCGCCTTGGGCGCCAGCACGACCAGCGGTTCTTTCGGCGCTGCCGGCGGCAAGGTCGGCGTGCCCTCCGCAGTCTCACCGCCCGCGGCGGCGGCCTCCGTCTCCTCAGCCTCCGGATTGGGCACATAGACCACCAGGTCGTCCCGCGCCTCGCTGGTCCGACCATCGGGTGCGACCGCCTGCAGGGCAAGCACCCGGCTGCCGGGCTTGAGCGGACGGTCCGGGATGATCACCCAGTTGCCGTCCAGGTCGGCAACGGCTTGACCGACGATCCCCTCGTCATCTCTGAGCACGACATCGGAGTCCGGCGGTGCCCGCCCGGCGATGACGGCCGAGCCGTCCGGCTCTACCCGCACGATGTCGAAAGCGGGCGGCTCCAAGGCCGTCGCCGCCGCTTCGGGCTCTGTTTCCGGCGGCAAGGCGGCCACTTCGAAAGGCTCGTCCTCGCCGCTGCCAGAGGCTGCCGCCTCGCTGTCGGCGGATTCGCTGTCCGGTGCCTGCGTCGCCGTTTGATCGCTCTGGGCGGGTTTTTCCTCGCTTTCGGCAGTCGCAAGCTTCTCTTGGCTCGTCTCGGTGCTCTGCTCTCCTTCGGCCTCGGTGGACTGCGCCGCGTTCGTCGAGCCCGTCTCGTTTTGCGCTTCTTCAGCACTCCCCGTCACCGTCTCAGGCTGGCGACCGCTTTGCTCCTCGGAAACACCAGCCGTCTGCCCTTCGCTCGCCTCGCTGGCGCTCTGCTGGCCGGCCGCCTGGCCTTGCGTCGCTGTCTGCTCAGCGGTCTCAGCCGTTTCGCCTTCTGTCTCGGACTCGTCGGGGCGCACCTCGACCTGCAGAGCTTCATTCTCTCGGGTCTCGTTCTCTTGCTTGGCCCTGTCTTCCACCACGCCTTGCTCTTGCTGCTCGCTCGTGGTCGTCTTCGACGGGGAAGTCTCGCTTTCCGCTGTCGTGCCAAGGGCCGCCGTTTCGCTCTCTTCCGAGCCTTGTTCGGTGCCGCTTTGACTCGAGGAGGCCGTCGACCCGGCCGGCGAGCTTTCCGCCGCCGACGCCTCCGCGCTTTCCGAGCCTTCAGGGACGGCTGGTTCTTCCTTGTCGAGGGTTACGTAGCTCTGTGCCTCCGGGAGCGCCTCCTCGGCCGGTGAAGCAAGACTGTCTCCGCCTGTCTCTGCCTCGACCTCGTCCAAGGCTTGGCTTGCCGCTGTCTGTGCCTGTGCCTCTGCTTCACTCTCCGGAGTTGCTTCCTGCGATGACGCCTGCGCAGTCTCCGTCGCCTCCGAGTCCTGCGTCAACTCGCTGCCGGCGCCCGTCTCCGATTCTGTTGCGGCATGCGCGGATTCCTGCGGCGCGCTCTGATCGCTCCCTTCGGACGCCAGAGCCGTCGAGGTGCCGCCTTCCTCAGGCGTCTGGCCGGATTCTTCCGTTTGGCCAGCCGCCCCTTCGCTCTGCGCGCTTTCCTCGGATGCCGCTTCGCCCTCGGTATCCGCTTGCGGCTCTTGGCCGGAGGCCGTGCTCGCCTGCCCTTCACCCTCTGATTGAGAACCAGGCTCCTGGAGCGAAGTCGTCTCGGACTCGGAACTGCCTTGTGTTCCTTCCTCCCCCTCCGTGCTTGCCTGCTCTTCGGCCTCGTCTTGAGAACCCGGCTCTTGTTGCGATGTCGACTGAGTTTCGGAGCTTGCCTGCGCCTCTTGGTCCCCTTCCGTAGCCGCCTGCTCACTGGCTTCGGGTTCGGAGGCCGGCTCTTCCACCGCCGCCGCCTCTAGCGCCGAATCGCTTTGCGCTTCTTGCACGCCTTCCTGCTCTTCGGACTTGGGTTTAGAAGCAGGTTCTTGCGCCGACGTGGTCTCGATCCCCTCGCCCTCCTGCGCGTCCTGCTCGCTGGTCGTGCCGACCGTCTCTTCCGTTCTGGCTTCGGAGGAAGCGTCTTGCGTCTCGGCGCCGGCGCTGCTCGCGGTTTCGTCCTGGGCCCCCGTCTGTGCCGCGCTCTCGTCCTCTTCCTTCGGCACTTCCGGGCCAGGCGATCCTGCGAGATAGAGTCCTAGGCCGACCAGTCCGGCCACCAGGAGAACAACGAGTCCGTAACGCAAGGTCGGGAACTTTCCTTCATTGTGGCAAACCATGACGGAGACCACCCGGGTCTAAGAACACGTCATCGTCGCACCTAGCCAAGTGCCAGACTGGCGCGCAGGAGTAAAGGGCGGCCTGCAAGATTGTTTCTAACATGGGCGGCAGTTTTTCTGTAATGCGTGACCGGGATGGACCGCGTCGGGGCCAGGCCCTATGCTGTGAAGCCGATCCCCGAAAGCCCCCCGAACCAGCCCGAAGGAGGCCCCATGGCACCCTGGCCCACCAGCCTCTGCGTTTTCTGTGGCGGAAGACCCGATCTTCCCGACGCGCACGTGGAACTCGCGCGGCACTTGGGGCGCCTGCTCGCCGATTCGGGCGTAAGCCTGATCTATGGCGGCAGCAAGCGTGGACTGATGGGCGCTCTGGCCGACGCGGTACTCGCCGGAGGCGGCCGCGTCGTCGGCGTCATTCCGCGGCACCTCCATCGTGTGGAGATCGCGCACGACGGCATCAGCGAGCTGGTCGAGGTCGACAGCATGCACACGCGCAAGCGGGTGATGACCGAGCGCACCGACGCCTTCTGCGTTCTGCCGGGCGGGGTCGGCACGCTGGACGAGGCCTTCGAAGCCATCACCTGGGGTCAATTGGCACTGCATGCCAAGCCGATCGTCTTCCTGGATCCCGACGGCTATTGGGACCCCTTGGTCGACCTCCTGAACCGTATGGAAAGGCTGGGCTACCTGCGGGTGCCGGCGGCCCGGCTGCTGGTCCGCGAGAGCCGGCCGGAGGCGCTGTTGGCGACCTTGCGCCGAGTGAAGCCGCCGGTGGCCCCGGAGCTGCTGGAACGCAGCTGAGGCAGCCTGCGCCCGGGCGTCATCTTGCACTGCAGCAAAAGGCTGCTATGGTCGCGCCCCGCGAGACAGTGCAGCGTTGCGAGGGAACCGGGCAGTCATGGCTAAAATCAAGGTGAAGAACCCCATCGTCGAGCTCGACGGCGACGAGATGACCCGGATCATCTGGGCCATGATCAAAGACAAGCTGATCCTGCCTTACCTGGACATCGATCTGGCCTACTACGACCTCGGCATCGAGCATCGCGACGCCACCGACGATCAGGTCACCATCGACGCCGCCAACGCCATCAAGCAGCACGGCGTGGGCGTCAAGTGCGCAACCATCACCCCCGACGAGGCCCGGGTCGAGGAGTTCGGCCTGAAGAAGATGTGGCGCTCGCCCAACGGCACCATCCGGAACATCCTGGGCGGCACCATCTTCCGCGAACCGATCATCTGCTCCAACGTGCCGCGCCTGGTGCCGGGCTGGACCCAGCCGATCATCATCGGCCGTCACGCCTTCGGCGACCAGTACCGTGCGACCGATTTCGTGGTGCCGGGCAAGGGCGAGCTCACCCTCACCTTCAAGGGCGAGGACGGCCAGACCATCGAGCACAAGGTCTTCGACTTCCCCGGCGGCGGCGTCGCGCTCTCGATGTACAACCTCGACGACTCGATCCGCGACTTCGCGCGGGCCTGCATGAACTACGGCCTGCAGCGCAAGGTGCCGGTCTACCTCTCGACCAAGAACACCATCCTCAAGGCCTACGACGGCCGCTTCAAGGACCTCTTCCAGGAGGTCTTCGAGCAGGACTATGCGGCCGCCTTCAAGCAAGCCGGCATCACCTACGAGCATCGCCTGATCGACGACATGGTGGCCGCCGCCTTGAAGTGGTCCGGCGGCTACGTCTGGGCCTGCAAGAACTACGACGGCGACGTGCAGTCCGACACGGTGGCGCAGGGCTTCGGCTCGCTTGGCCTCATGACCTCGGTCCTGATGACCCCGGACGGCAGCACGGTGGAGGCCGAGGCAGCCCACGGCACGGTGACCCGGCACTACCGCGAGCACCAGAAGGGCAAGGAGACCTCGACCAACCCCATCGCCTCGATCTTCGCCTGGAGCCGCGGGCTCGCCTTCCGCGCCCGCCAGGACGACACGCCCGCAGTGGCCGACTTCGCCCACACCCTGGAGCGCGTCTGCATCGACACGGTCGAGAGCGGCTTCATGACCAAGGATCTGGCCTTGCTGATCTCCCCGCAGCAGAGCTGGCTCACCACGCGCCAGTTCATGGACAAGCTGGACGAGGGCCTGCAGCAGGCCATGGCATGAGCGCCGGGGAGTTTACAGGACGGTGGCGGCTGTGGGAGAAGGGCCGCCACACCGCTTCCAGGTAAGGACTCCATGACAATGCGCTTCCGCCTTCTCCTTGCGGCCCTCTTTGCCTTTGCGCTGACGAGCACGGCCACAGCCCAGTCCCCCGATCCCGAGAACACCTTGGTCTTGGAGCTGAAGGACGGCCCGGTTCTGATCGAGATGCTGCCCGATCGCGCGCCGGGGCATGTCGAGCGCATCAAGGCGCTGGCCCGCGACGGCTTCTACGACGGCCTCAAGTTCCATCGGGTGATCGACGGCTTCATGGCGCAGACCGGCGACCCCACCGGCACCGGGCGCGGCGGCTCGGACCTGCCGGACCTGCGCGACGAGTTCAATCTGGAGGTCTTCACCGAAGGTGCCGTCGGCATGGCCAAGACGGCCGCCCCCGACAGCGCCAACAGCCAGTGGTTCATCTGCACCGCCGACTGCCAGTTCCTGAACGGCAACTACACCCTTTGGGGCCGCGTGATCGACGGCATGGACCGGGTGAACAACATCAAGAAGGCGCCCCCGGGCCGGCAGGACGGCATGGTCAACAACCCGGACACAATCGTCTCGCTGCGCGTCCTGGCCGACGTCCAGTAGATCCCCCAACACTTGAACCCAGGAGAGCGACCCCGTGAGCGACACGCGCGACCCGGAATCCCATCTCGTCCTCGAACTGCCAGCCGGCAAGGTCACCGTCGCACTGCGCGCGGACCTGGCGCCCAAGCATGTCGAGCGCCTCAAGACCTTGGCCCGCGAGGGCTTCTACGACGGCACCGTCTTCCACCGCGTGATGGATGGCTTCATGGCCCAGGGCGGCGATCCCACCGGCACCGGCACCGGCGGCTCGAACTACGACAATCTGCCGGCCGAGTTCAGCCAAGAGCCCTTCGTGCGCGGCACCTGCGGCATGGCCCGCTCGCAGTTGCCCAACAGCGCCAACAGCCAGTTCTTCATCTGCTTCGCCGACGCCAGCTTCCTCAACGGCCAGTACACCGTCTGGGGCGAGGTGGTGGAGGGCATGGAGGCCGTGGACCAGCTGGCCAAGGCGCCGGCGCACGACCGCTCCGGCATGGTGCCCAACCCGGACAAGCTGCAGTCGATGAAGGTGCTGGCCGACGCCTAGATCTCTTGCGTTGCCTGCCGGCGCCGGCCGATAGCGGAGCCGGCAGGCACGCACCATCGATCAGTTCTGCTTGAAGACGTGACGTCGACCCTTTGCCCACGGCCGCTCGCATGCTTCTCTGCAGCAGCTCAGGGCCGGGCCCCGGGCTCCCTAGCGCAAGGGAGACGCCGCGTGTTGCAAAGAGATACCAATCTAAACTCACCCCCGCTTAGTGAAGATCGGCGAGGGCCTGGCGTCGGATCCCGCAACCGGTCCTATCGAGTCACAAAACTCTTTGCACTGCCTGCTGCCGCTTTCCTGATGCTCTCAAGCGCGGCAGCCGAGGATCCCGGCTTTTGTCCCGACATCCTCACCTTGACCGAAGAGGCTCAAACCCAGTTCGTCGCGATCAGGGGAGAGCCGGCGACCGGCGCGCTCGGCGACTATCAGGCCACGCTCGTGCTTCCGGATGCCGCCTCCTGCGTCATTCTCGAGGACGCGGAAAAGAGCTCATACCACTGTCACTGGACCTATCCCCTCGGCGCCAAGCAGGCACACGACGCATTCGAAGGTCTCTTGGATGAGGTGCGGCACTGCCTCGGCGAGAGCGCCAGCGAACACAAGGATCGATCGGTCAATCACCCCGACACCTATGCATCCTATTCTTTTGAATCGCCGAGCAGCGTCACGAGCATCAACCTCAAAAACAAAAGCGCGCTGAAAAGCACACTGGTTTCCATCCGAATTGATGGATTGCCACAGGAGAATTGAGCAAGGGGACGTGACGCATCTCAGCCCTTCTGGCCCACCGGCTGCGGCGGATCGGCTGGGGTGGCGACCTTGCGCCTGAGGCGGTCGCCCGGCAGCAGGTGCCAGCGCCGCAAGAGGCCCGGCAGGCGGCTCAAGTCCAGGCAGAAGGGCAGATAGGGGTTGGGCCGGCTCATGGCGTAGAGCGCGACCCGACGGCCTGGTGCCTCGCTGACCGCCCGGCAGTGGAAGCCGAAGGTATCGGCCACCACCAGGGTATTGGCCTTGACCGCCAATCGCTTGGGCGGCGGCAGATGGAGTCGCTCCAGCATGCCCGGTTCAAGCCGGAAGGAGCCGTTCCGGTCCTCCCGATCCCTGGCATGAGGACCCGAGGCCTCGATCGATTTCTTCCGCTGCCAGGCCAGCCGCCGCCGGGTGAGGCGGTGCGAGCCCGGCACGTAGACGAAGGGTCCGGCCTCCGCCGCCACGTCATCCAGGTAGAACCAAGCCTTCATCGAGGAATAGAAACTGTCGATGTGCAGGTCGTTCTGCGGATCGCGGGCGGCCGGCTCAATCTGGCTGAAGACCGACTGTACGCTCAAGAGCGGATGCACCCGGAAGGCGGCGACATAGTCCAGCGGCCGGCGCCACGCGGCGCTCTCCAGCAAGCGGGAGACCAAGGGCATCGCGCGCAAGACCTGTGGGTCGAGCCGGAGGTGGCGGGTGAGTGCGTCGCCCTCTTGATGCTCGACCACCGGACAGCGGGCGGACAGCACCTCCTCGCGCAAGGCCTCGAAGTCGGCCTGCGGCAGCAGGTTCTCGATGATGAGATAGCCGTCGCGCGCGAAGGCTTGGCGCTGCGCCTCCGTCAAGAGGCCGGCAAAGCGCCGCCGCCGCCGCTCCGCCAAGCGCGAGGCGAGCCGCACCCGCCAGGCATGCAGGCCGCGCCGGTTGAGCGCCGCGCTGCCGATCAGGGGATTGCGGCGAAAGGACTTGGCGCCGCTCAAGATCTGGACCAGCCAGAAAGGCAGCAGCATCCAGCGCAGAAGACCGCCCATGCCACCTCCCCTGGGCTGCTTGACTAGGGCCGGCATCCTAGTGAGGAGGGCACGGCCGCCGCAAGGAGCCGCGTGACGCGGCGCGCATGGCCTGGCAGGCTGTGGCCCAAAGCCAAAGAGACCCGTCATGAAGCGCCTGCTGATCGTCGCCCACGCCCCCTCCCCCAACACGCTCAAGCTGCGCGAGGCCGTCGCCCGCGGCGCCCGCCATCCGGACATCGAAAACGTCACGGTCGAGGTCACCGCCCCCTTGGAGACCGGGCCCGAGCCGGTGAAGCAGGCCGATGCCATCATCCTCGGCACGACGGAGAACCTGGGCTACATGAGCGGCGCGCTTAAGGACTTCTTCGACCGCATCTACTACCCCTGCCTGGAGGAGACGCAGGGGCGCCCCTATGCGCTCTTTATCCGCGCCGGCCTGGACGGCACCGGCACCAAGATGGGCGTCGAGCGCATCGTCACCGGCCTTCGCTGGCGCGCCGTCCAAGAGCCCTTGATCTGCCGCGGCGACTGGCAAGAGGGTTTTGTCCAGCAGTGCGAAGAATTGGGGATGGCGCTGGCAGCAGGGTTGGACGCCGGGGTGTTCTGACCTTTGGATTTAAACAGAAGTTTGTTGCATCCTCGCAATTCCAAGTAATGCGCTCCATCCTTCTGACACTCTCCGTCTTCGATGACCCTCAGGCAGACCAAGAGGCGTCATCGCGAGCGAATGCGACGCGATCCAGTGCAAAACTTCTTTGGGCTTGTATCTGGATTGCTTCGTCACTGACGTTCCTCGCAATGACGAGCGCGTAGGTACTTGTGGTACTAATGCGGAGCGGCGGAGCGACAGGGAATAGACGCACCTGTAGTGTACTTGATATCAGGGACACCCGCCTCCCGCTCAGTGTCGCAGAGCGGATTGAGCAAGGCGGTTAACAGTCGGCTTCCTCGGCCGGAATGAGCCCTCTATACTCACCCCGGACACCCGAGCTTGGAGATATGGCCAATGGAAGTAGTACCGCTGACAGGAGGAGTGGGCGCCGAGATCCTGGGCGTGGACGTCCGCGACGGCACGCGCTTCTCCGCCATCCGGGAGGCCTTCAGCGCGCATTCCGTGATCGTCATCCGCGATCAGGTCATCTCGCCGGAAGAGCATCTCGCTTTCGCCCGTCGCTTCGGGCCGGTCAATGTCAACCGCTTCTTCAAGCCGCTCGACGGCTATCCCGAGATCGCCACCGTCTTCAAGGACAAGACTCATAGAGAGGCGGTGGGCGAAGGTTGGCACACCGACCATTCCTATGACGACGCCCCGGCCTTGGGCTCGGTCCTGCATGCGATCGAGATGCCGCCGGTGGGTGGGGACACCCTCTTCGTCTCCATGGCCATGGCCTTCGATGGCCTCTCGCCCACCATGCAGCGCTTCATCGAGGGGCTCACCGCCTGGCACAGCTCCCGCCACGCCTTCGGGGCCGAGATCAAGGACAGCGAAGCCGCCAAGACCGGACGCTATCTGAACCCGGAGGCTGCCACGCAGGACGCCCTGCATCCGGTGGTCATCCGCCACCCCTTGTCGGCCCGCAAGTGCCTCTACGTGAACCCGGGCTTCACCACCCGGATCGAGGGTCTTTCAGAGGCGGAGTCCGAGGCAATCCTCGAGATGCTCTACCGCCACGCCGAGCAGCCCGAGTTCCAGTGCCGCGTGCGCTGGCGCGCCGGCGACGTCGCCCTGTGGGACAACCGCGCCACCTGGCACAAGGCGATCAACGACTACCACGGCTACCGCCGCCTGATGCACCGCGTCACGGTGGAAGGCTGTGCGCTGGAAGCGGCGTGACGGGGCTCTCCAACATGTTGCGCGGAGGCCATCTAGGGGACGCCTGGTGGAAAGCGCCAACTGATTTCGACATACCTCCACTATGACTGATAAGATGAGCAACAAACCCCCGCTTACCGTCGAAGAGGCGATTGGCACCACGTCGACGGAGACAACCGCCGAAGTCGAGGCATGGCACGACGGGCAGACCCGCAAGGCGATTAAGGAAGCCGATGCGGGAAACTTCGTGACAGTGGAAGAGCTTGTGGCGATTGTCCGAAAATACGCCCCGAATGCCTGATGTCGTCTGGACCGAGCCGGCCGCCCAAATCGCGCAAGACAATCAGAATCCCGCAGAAAACGTCAACAATCGGATCTTGTCTCGCGTTTTATTCATAGACACGTCATTGCGAGGAGCGGAAGCGACGAAGCAATCCAGCATAAAGCATTTTGATGCTATACACTAGATCGCTTCGCTTTTTGCTCGCGATGACCCCTGTATTTTATAATAGTACTTATCGGAAACGATGGCGATGGCCCATCTATGGAGAACTCGATTACGAAAACTCCCCCAAGGTCTCCAATCGGGTGAGGAGCGCGCAAGGCTACCCGTTCGGCATGATCAGAATCTTGCCGCCGCGGGCCTCGCGGCAGGCATGGGCAACGGCCTGCTTGACCTCGGCCAGCGGATAGGCGGCCTCGATCGCTACGTCAATCGTGCCGTCGGAAAGGTAGGGGATCAGTTCGCCGTAAAGCGCATCGATGCCCGCCTTGTCGAGCCCGCCCAGCTGCTTGGCCAGCCAGAAGCCGGTGAGGCTCTTGCCCTGGAAGACGGTCTGGTCGGTGGTCATCATGCAGGCCTTTCCTGAGAGCATGCCGTAGTTCACCACGGTCCCGCCCTCGCCGAGGCAGGCCGCCAGCCGGATCACCGCCTCGCCGGCAACCGCGTCGATCGCCAGGCGGATCTCCGCCCCGCCGGTTTCCGCCGCGACACGCTCGGCCAGATCCTCGCCATCAACGAGCGCGACGTCACCACCGAGCGCGCGCACCTGACTGGCCGCTTCCTCGCGCCTGACGACGTTTACGGTCTTGATCCCGCGCGCCTTGGCGAGCCGGACCAGGTTGGTGCCGACCCCGGAGTTGGCCGTGTTCTGGATGACCCAATCGCCGGGTTTGAGCGCGATGTAGTCGCGCAGCATCAGCCAAGCGGTCGCCGGATTGACCTTCAGCATCGAGGCCTGCTGCAGGTCGACGTCGGCCGGCAGCTTCACCACCTGGGCTTCCTCGACCAGGATGCGCTCGCGCCAGCAGGTCCTCGGCATCAGCATGACCTTATCGCCGGCCGCGAGGTTCCCGACGCCGTCGCCCACCGACAAGACGGTCCCCGCCCCCTCGATCCCCAGCGGCGCCGGCAAGGGCGGTATGGAGGCGTATTCTCCGCGCATCAGCAGGATCTCGGCCGGATTGATCGGCCCGGCCGCGACCTCGACCAGAATCTGGCCAGGCCCCGGCGCGCCAGGATCCGGGCCTTCGACGCATTCCACCACCTCCGCCGGATCACCAAGTTCCCGTAGCTGAGCCAGCTTCATCGCGCATCTCCCCTGCAGCCCATTTGGTCGATTCGGTGTCTCTTGGACCACAGGTAGCCGCTGATCGGAGCAGCGATCAAGGGACTGACCGGCAAAGCAGCTTACCGGACGACCACCATTATCGACCTGGAACACTCTCGCTTGGATACCTCTTTCGAGCGCAGCGTCATCCGGCAGCTATGCCAGGCTTGCGGACGCGAAAATGCAGGAAGAGCGGTGCAACCCGCTGATCGGCGACACCTGGATGTCTCCGCGCAGTTTCTGCATCGGCCATCGGTTCTTGCGCCTTCTCGATGAGGAAACCGGCGTCCAGGATCATCGAGATCCAGTCGCTGAGCGTGCGGTGAAAGCGCGGGACCTTGAAGGGAGGATGCCTGTCGCGCTCCTCAGCCGGCGCAGCACCGAAGGTCCAGGTCTCCAGCTCGCCCTCGGTCCGGCGGAAGTAATCACCCACCATGACCGCATAGACCAAGCCTTCGGCTGTCTTGAGGTTCTTGTGGATCGGCGGCGCGAAGCAAGGATGCAGGATGGAGAACTGGAGGAAGCCACCGCCGGCCAGCACCCTGTAGGCCTCGCCGAGCGCACGCGCCTGGTTCGGCATGTCCATGAGCGACATGAAGGCCGTGGCGAACTCGAAGCTGCCGTCGGAGAAATCGAGGCCCGTCGCGTCGCCAATGCGAAAGTCGACACCATGGGGGTCAGCGGCCTCCAGATCGCGTGCCGCAGCGATAAAGGCGGGCGCGATATCCACAGCCGTCATCCGCGCACCCAGTTTGGCAAGCCGGCGGGTGTTGGTCCCCTCGCCGCAGCCGATGTCGAGCCCGCTCAAGCCCTCGACATCGGGCAGCATAGCGAGGAAGGCAGGGGTGTTCAGGGCGTCGCGATAGACATCGTATCCGGCACGGCTGAACAGCGTCCATGCCGGAGCGTTCTCCTCCCAATAGGCGCCGACTTCGCTCGATTGCATGGGGTCACCTGTGATGTCAGTGGTGGAGGCGCCCTGGTCGGGGGACCAGCGGACGTCCGTTTTGCGGGCTCGGACTCAATCACCATGCGATCGGTCTTACCCAAACCGCCCCCCGTGTGGCCGATCCAAAGCTGTTCCCAAGAATTACGCGCGCGGCACATCCAGGCCCTGTTGCCCCAACGACCCAAACAACGCCAGCTCACTGCAGCAAGGAGCAAAGAGGTAGACGCATGGCTGGCTGTTGGTCACCCATTGGAAACTGCCACCGGAGTTCGATATACTATGATCATGACAGAAAAATCGCAAAGCAAGCCACCTCTCACCGTTGAAGAGGCGATCAACCGCACGAACGAGGTGCCGACAGCCGACGTGAAGGCGTGGCAGGATGAGCAGGTGCTGAAAGCGATCGCGGAAGCCGACGGAGGCGATTTCGTGACGGCGGAGGAACTCAAGGCCACCGTCCGCAAGTTGCTGCGGCATGGATGATGTTGTCTGGACACGTCGCGCCGACCGAAATCTAGCCGACATCGGCGAGTACATCGCTCATGACAATCCGGAGGCCGCAGAACGCGCCGTCATGCGAATCGTCGAGCGCGTCAGCGGACTGGCTTTCTATCCCGACAAGGCCGCCTCGCACGTGTCGAAGGCCTGACGATTAGGCTCGCTGCGCAGGGGTGGCCATCGAAATTCTAACAAACGCTGCGAAAAGACCTCTCCTTGAATCACATTTCGCAAAGCAACGACCTCCCTCTTTTTGTTGCAACTTCTTCATAAGTTTCCGTAAATATAGATAACCAATATCGCTACAAATTTGGGCCATTCTATGAAATATGAATATTAATATCGATCTCTGAATTTTTATCTACTAAATGATACTCAGAAAATTCTTTCTCTATTCTCTAATATTGCAATTCTCACAGATCACAGTGACTGAGGAAACTCTGAACCCTATCTTGTCTCATTGTTAGTCACGTTCAATGTGCCAATCGTCTGAAATCAGATCTTCCACGAGCAGCACAGCGGGCGGACCATCGCTCATGGCTAGAAGCGAAGACTTTAAGCCGTGGTGCTCAGCAACAAGGAAGGTTGAAATCTGTGGGACGACTAGTGCTACTGCTTCGAGTCCGGCCATGTCTTTCGGCTGAACAGCACAGTCTTTGTTGGCATCATGCACGAGTTCATGGCGGTGGTCGAAGATGCTTGAGAACTGATCTCGCCAGTTGGGCCAGAGCCTCAGGGAAACAGTCTTGGGGTTTCGCGACGGGATGGCGCACGGAAAGCAACGGTTGTCTAGGGCTGCTATGTACCCTGAGGGAGCAAGCACCTTTGAAAGGGCGCTGTCGATTCCCGACAGGTTCTGAAACTTGGCGAGTTCAGCAGCCAATTCTGCGTTTGTGATTTCAGCCGGTTCCGACGTGCGGAGCTTCGCCAGGCGACGTGCTCCTTGCTTATCGCCTTCGAGTACACGTTGGAACAGCGCTTTATCAGCCTCGAGCAAAGCAACATAAAGGTCACGATAGAACGTCTCTAGGCACGACGTCACACCGATTAGATACTGTCGGATCGCTTGACAAACGAGGTCTTCTTGTGACCGGAATCCCCCTAATACTGCATGCATCAGTCGAGCCGAACAGGCAAAATTCTGCAGAAAGTTCAGCAAGTATTGCGGAGCAGGACCACGACTCGCGCGGCGGGCACGCAACTTTTCAGTTCTCAGCATCCCCACTTTCCAACATAAACAGTATCGACCCTTCCATCTTTAACCAGAGTTCTCGAGTTAGCTATCGGCTTGGCGCAAACAATGGTCGAACCGGCTCAATTTGAAACTAACAAAACCAACAACGCGTCCTACAGAAAGAAACAATGATAAAACATGACGAGTTGTGCGAGGGCCAGGTTAAAGTATCAAGCCCACTTCCTTGTCCTCATTCACTCCGTGACTTCGTCTCCCCTCACGCCGCCGCCAGCGCCGCCTCGATCGCTGCCAGCGCATCCCCGGCCTTGGCCGCATCCGGCCCACCAGCCTGCGCCATGTCCGGGCGGCCGCCGCCGCCCTTGCCGCCGACGGCGGACGCACCGGCGCGGACCAGGCCCACGGCATCGATCTTGTCGGAGAGGTCGGGCGTGACGCCCACCACCAGGGAGGCCTTGCCGTCGGTCGTGGCGACCAGGGCTACGACGCCGGAGCCGACCTGGCGCTTCAATTCGTCGGCCAAGGGCTTCAGGTCGCGCGCCGGCATGTCGGGCAAGAGGCGGGCCAGGAACTTGACGCCGGCGACCTCGCGCGGGGCCTCCTCGCCCGCTCCGCCGCCGGCGGCCAGCTTGCGGCGCAGCTCGGTGACCTCGCGCTCCAGGCGCTTGCGCTCCTCGAGCAATTGGCCGACGCGGGCCGGGAGGTCGGCCGCCGCGCTTTTCAGAGCCAGCGCGGTCTCCGCCAGCAGGGATTCCTGCTCCTCGGCATAGGTGACGGCGGCCTCGCCGGTCACCGCCTCGATGCGGCGCACGCCGGCGGCCAGCGCGCCCTCGCCGGTGATCTTGAAGAAGCCGATGTCGCCGCTGCGGGTGACGTGGGTGCCGCCGCAGAGCTCCAGCGAGTAAGACTTCTCCGGCTGGTCGGGATCCTGGCCGCCCATCTCCAGGACGCGGACCTCCTCGCCGTACTTCTCGCCGAACAACGCCATGGCGCCGGATGCGACGGCCTCTTCAGGCTGCATCAAGGTGGTGATGACGGCCGTGTTCTCGCGGATGCGGGCATTGACCTCCAACTCGATGACGCGCAGGTCCTTGGCCGAGATCGGCGTCGGCTGCGCGATGTCGAAGCGCAGGCGCCCCGGCGCCACCAGCGAGCCCTTCTGGGTGACGTGCGCGCCCAGGCGCCGCCGCAAGGCCGCGTGCAGCAGATGCGTGGCGGAATGCGCGCCGCGCAGCTTCTGCCGGCGGGAGCCGTCGACGCGCAGTTCAACGGTGTCGCCGACCTTCAGCCTGCCACCGGTCACCTTGCCCAGATGCACCCAGAGGTCGCCCAGGCGCTTCTGCGTGTCCTTCACCGCGATCTCCGCACCCTCGGCGGAGAAGACCGCGCCGCTGTCGCCCTGCTGGCCGCCGGCCTCGCCGTAGAAGGGGGTCTGGTTGACGACCAGCGCCACCTCCTGGCCGGCCTCGACGGCCTCGACCTCGGCGCCCTCGACCACCAGGGCCTGGACCACGCCCTCGGCCATCTCGGTGGTGTAGCCCAGGAACTCGGAAGCGCCGCAGCGCTCGCGCAGGTCGAACCAGAGGGTCTCGGTGGCGGCCTCGCCGGAGCCGGCCCAGGCCGCCCGTGCGGCCGCCTTCTGGCGGGCCATGGCGGAATCGAAACCCTCGGTCTCCACGCTGCGGCCCTGGCCGCGCAGGATGTCCTGCGTCAGGTCGAGCGGGAAGCCGTAGGTGTCGTAGAGCTTGAAGGCGGTCTCGCCATCCAGCGCCTGGCCCTCGCCGAGCTTGCCGGTGGCCTCCTCCAAGAGCCGAAGGCCGCGGCCCAAGGTCTCGCGAAAGCGGCTCTCCTCCAGCTTCAGGGTCTCGCGGATCAAGGGCTCGGCGCGGGCAAGCTCCGGGAAAGGCTGGCCCATGGCGCCCACAAGGGCCGGCACCAGGCGGTAGAGCAAGGGCTCCTTGACCCCCAGCTTGTGGGCATGGCGCATGCCGCGGCGCATGATTCGCCGCAGGACATAGCCGCGCCCCTCGTTGGCCGGCATGACACCGTCGGCCAGCAGGAAGGAGGAGGCGCGCAGGTGGTCGGCGATCACCCGGTGCGAGACGGCGTGCGCGCCGTCGGCCGCGGTGCTGCTGGCCTCGGCCGAGGCCTCGATCAGGCCGCGCATCAGGTCGATGTCGTAGTTGTCGTGCTTGCCCTGCAGCACGGCGGCGATGCGCTCCAGGCCCATGCCGGTGTCGATGGAGGGCCGCGGCAGGTCGACCCGCTGCTCCTTCGTCACCTGCTCGTACTGCATGAAGACCAGGTTCCAGATCTCGATGAAACGGTCGCCGTCCTCGTCCGGGCTGCCTGGGGGCCCGCCCTGGATGTGGGGGCCGTGGTCGTAGAAGATCTCCGAGCAAGGCCCGCAAGGCCCGGTGTCGCCCATGGCCCAGAAGTTGTCCGAGGTGGCGATGCGGATGATGCGCGCCTCCGGCAGGCCGGCGATGGACCGCCAGAGGCTGGCGGCCTCCTCGTCCTCGGCATAGACCGTGACCAGCAGGCGATCGGCATCGAGCCCCATCTCCTTGGTCACCAGGCCCCAGGCCAGCTCGATCGCGCGCTCCTTGAAGTAGTCGCCGAAGGAGAAGTTCCCCAGCATCTCGAAGAAGGTGTGGTGGCGCGCGGTGTAGCCCACGTTCTCCAGGTCGTTGTGCTTGCCGCCGGCGCGCACGCACTTCTGCGAGGTCACGGCGCGCGAATAGGGCCGCTGCTCCTGGCCGGTGAAGACGTTCTTGAACTGCACCATGCCGGCGTTGGTGAAGAGCAGCGAGGGATCGTTGCGCGGCACCAGCGCGGAGGAGGCCACGACCTCGTGCTCGCCGTCGCGAAAGTAGTCGAGGAAGAGGCTGCGGATATCGTTGGTGCTCTGCATGGTCGGCCGCGTCGATTGCTGATTGAGTTGGAGTCGGCCCTATATCTCGCCCTTTCCGCGGGCGGCGGCAAGCGCTTCCGGGCCGCAGGCTCCCCTCCAAGCGCGGCACTGTGGCCCAGCAAGCTCACAAAGCCGCCAGGGGGTGTCAGAGGAGGCTGGCCGGCGCGAAGAAGTTACGCTAAACCGCCCTCCATGACACGACCGATCATCTCCCTCCGCCCGCTTGGCCGCGCGCTGGCCGGTCTCGCGGCATTGTTCGCGCTCTCTCTCGGCGCCGGGGCCGTCCTGGCGCAGGACCAAGCACCAGAGCAGCCGCAGAACCAGCTCGGCCCGAAGTTCAAGGACTGGCAGATCGTCTGCCAAAGCACCGAGCCGCCGACCTGCGGCGCCGTGCAAGAGGTCAAGACCGGCGACGGCAGACTGGCGCTTTGGGCCGCTTTCGGCTTCTTCCGGCCGGACAACCCCATGATCATGCTGATGCGCCTGCCCTATGGCCTGACCGATCCGCCGACCTCCTTCCGGGTGGCCACGGGCATCACCTTGGCGATCGACGGCAACGAGGTGGCCAAGGTGCCGATCGAGGTCTGCGGACCGGCCATCTGCCAGTCGGGCATCGTCATGAACGATCAGCTGATCGCTGCCCTGAAGGCGGGCGGGCAGATGACCATTTCGGTGCAGCTGGGCAATGGGTCCAAGGCCGATATGGCGGTCTCGCTTTCCGGTTTCACCGCCTCGCACGACGAGCTGATGAAGAACAAGGACCAGGGCTAGCAGCGAAGACAGCTAGACGGCACGAGAGGGCGCGCCAAGACAATCGGCGCGCCCTCTTCGCATTCTTGGGCTAAGCAGCAGCGACCTTCATCGCCACGGGAAACAGAGAGGTCTGCTCGGCCGGCGCCCGGTCTGCCAGCCAGCTGCCCCCGAGCGACGAGATCTGGGGGTAGGCCGTAAGCAGGTCATGGCAAGGCTGCGCCAAGGCAGCAAGATCGCTGCCTACCCAGGGTCGGCGCCGCCTGCCGCCGACTTGCTCTCGCCCGACACGCAGGCCGCGCACGCGGCGCGCCCAGTCGCCCGCCGATCGCATGGCCGCATCCAGTTGGTTCGGGCGAGCGAGCTCTATCTCATAGTAGGCCGGTGCCTGGTCCGTCTCGTGGTCGATCTGCGCAATCGCTTCGCTCACGTGCTCGCCTGTCCGCAAGCGCTCCCCCTCGCCCAGCGCAAAGGCCAGGACCACGGCCACGCCAACCTCCTTGGCGGCCAAGGCGATCCCGATGGCTTCTTCCACACCGGTGAGGCCGGCGCCGGTCACCATGTCCACCCCGGCCGCGGCGAGACTGGCCACTTGGCGGTAGTGATAGGCCAGCGCTTCGTCCGCCGAGACCGGCGCCAGGCTCGCGTCGCGTTTCGGGCGCGGTGCGACCACACCGTTCAGCAGGATCGGCATATCCGCCGTCTTGAAGAAGCTGCGCAAGCTGGCGGTAAAGAACACGGCCTGGCGATTGATCGAATCGATCTGTTCGGTGCCCCAGCCCTTGCGGCGCACCCAGTCGTGGCTCACGCCGCGCGTGGGGGTGTCCAGCACCGCACCCCAGCCCAGCGCGCGCGCCCTGCAGACCTGGGCGCTATAGAGTTGAACAAGGCTGTCCTCGCGCGACGGATCAGCCAACAGATCGCAGGCCATGGCTTGAGAGGGGCGATGCCGCCGCTCGGCAAGCATGGTCGCTTCGATTTCGCAGCCGGTCAGGAGCAGCTGCCCATCCACCAAAGGCAGCCGAGGTCTTCGCTTCCACTTTTGCGCCATGAAGGGCTGCTCCGCTATGTAGGATGGTCGCTTCTTACGACCGCAAAGCGTAAGTGTGGTTGATCGACTGCCGGCACCAGGGAACCCATGGGACAGTCGACGCGATGGAGGGTTTCTCACTACAGATCAATGGGTTATTGATAACGCCCGTGACGAGGATGCCACAGCTGCCGGCGCCAAAGCCTTGTCAAGTGCACCTGTGGTAGGGTGTCGGAGAACGAGGACTGCGAAGAGACTTATGCAAAATCGGCTTCAAAAGGAGACCCCGGACACGCGCGACCGCATTCTGGATGCGGCCGAATCGGCGATCCTGGAGAAGGGTTTCGGCGCCACTTCGATCGACGAGCTGATCGCCGCCGTCGGCATCACCAAGAGCGGCTTCTTCTATCACTTCAAGGGCAAGGGCGCCTTGGCGGTAGCCTTGCTCGAGCGCTATCTGGAGCGCGAGCAGATCTTGCTCGACCAGGTCTTCGGTCGCGCCGACGAGCTGCACGACGATCCCCTGCATGCCTTCCTGATCGGCCTGAAGATGCTGGCCGAGATGCTGGAGGATCTGCCCGGCGGCAACCCCGGTTCCTTGATGGCCGCTTACTGCTATCAAGAGCAGCTCTACAACAGAGAGGTGCGCGCGCTTCACCAGTCCGCCGTGCTGGCTTGGCGAAAGCGCTTCGCCGAGCGCATCGCCCGCATCGCCGAGCGCTATCCGCCGCGCCAGGCGGTCGCGCCGGAGGACCTGGCCGACATGCTCTGCGCATTGGTCGACGGCGGCATGATCATCGGCAAGACCCTGCAGGACGACGCGCTGCTGCCGCGCCAGCTGTTGCTCTATCGCGACCTCATCCGGGACCTTTTTGCAGGCTGATGGTGCGCGGGAGCGGTGCCAGCGTCACACCGTCAATCAGACCAGACGCTCGATTGACCGGCTGTAAAAAACCGGGCGGCAAGCTGAGGCTGACCTAGGCTTTGGTCTCCAGGCTGGTCGGCGTCTGCGCCCGGCGCGAGGCTTGCATCTCGCGGTGCGAGATGAAGGTGGCGGCGGCGACGATGACGCCGCCACCAACGAAGACGAAGGGATCCAAGGGCTCGCCGAAGGCCAGCATGCCAAGCAGTGCTGCCCAGACCAGCTGCAGGAAGCCCAGGGGCTGGGTCACCGTCAAGGGCGCTGCGTGGATCGCGCGGGTCAGCGTGTAGTGGCCGGCCGTCGCGAAAACCGCCGTCAGGCTGAGCCAAGCCACCTCCTCCAAGGTGGGATCGCGCCAGTTCACGATGGCACCCGGCAGCAGGGTCAGCGTGCAGAAGATCGACAGCATGCCGACGATGACGCCGGCGCTGGCCTCGCGCGTGAGCTGCTTGGCGATCAGGAAGGAGGCAGCGAACAGCGGCGCCGCCGCCAGCTGAGCCAGCGCGCCGATCTGCACCGCCTGGAAGCCCGGCCGCAGGATGATGAGCGCCCCCAAGAGCCCGATGGCGACAGCGGAGATCCGCCGGACGTGCAGCCGCTCGCCAAAGAAGACCCAGGCACCGATGGTGACGAAGATCGGTGCGGTATAGCCGATCGCCGTCACCTCGGCGATCGGTATGCGCGCCATGGCATAGAACCAGAGGGTGACGGCTATGCCATGTACGACACCGCGCACGGCGAAGAGCTTCATGGCCCCACTGCTCGGCCGGGCCCGGGCCAGCGACAGCAAGGTCGGCATCACCAGGAGGCAGCCGACAAGGTAGCGGATGAAGGCCGCTTGGCTCGCCGGAATGTCCGAGCCCAGATAGCGCACGATGGCGGTGACGCACACGAACAGCAGCGTGGTGAGAAGCATCCAGCCGACCCCGGCTGAAATGTTGTTGCCGGCGGCCGCCTTGGCCAGCGTCGTGGTCTTGGCAGCCTTCACCTCGCCAGGAACCACACCGACAGGCTCACCCCTCCGCCTGCCTTATGCTGCCTGACCCGCCGCTCCATGATTCGGGACTACGCGCTCCGCTCGTTCCTCAAAGGCAAGAGGCTAAGCGCTTTCCCCTTTCCGGTCACCCCGAGGCGGCGAGCTATCTCTGCATGCCAGCCAACCGCACGCCCTTCACGTCACGACCGCGCCATCGCCGAAGAGGTAGGGCAGGAACACCAAGCCCCCCATCGCAAGGGCGCCAAGCGCCGCGATCAGGACAGCTGCGGCGGCGACGTCCTTGCAGCGCTTGACGCCATTGTGGAAGTCGGGCGAGACGACGTCGCAAAGATGCTCGAAGGCGGTGTTCATGGTCTCCGCAATCCAGACCGTTGCGATGGTCGCGACCAGCCACTTCCAGTCGGCGGCGGTGATATCGACCCAAAGGCCGATCGCCACGACCAGAATCGTTGCCGAGAGGTGTACCCAAGCATTGTGCTGGCTCCGGACCATAAAGACGATGCCGCGACAGGCATGGCGCAGGCTGTCGACACGGGCCGAGAGGCTGAAACCGCTCATGGCGAGCGCTCGAGGCACCAGCGCAACGGCTTCTCGACATCTTGTCTCGAGACGCTCCTGAACGCAGCGAGAACGGCAAGCGGCACGAAGGCCAGCATCAAGCAGCACAGCATGTCAGCTCCTCACACAAAGCTCCGTGCGACCGGTCAGGGTAAATTCGATGGTCGCGCGCCCCTCTTCATCGGCTCTCCCTTCGCACCCGACCGCGCCGGCAATGACAAAGGGCTGGTTGGGAGCGAAGCCGGCCAGCGCAAGCCGCAGCGGCCTGGGACGATCGCCGGGGTAAAGCACCAGAGAGAGGCCCTCGCGACTGCTTGCGGCCGCGGCAACCTGGACGGCCGGATAGTCCAGGGTGTCGAGGTAGGGGCCAGCTCGTTCCACGCGTGGGCACTTCACGAGACCGGCGATGCCCTCCGCCTGTCCGCAGCGCGCCATCAGCTCCACCGCATGGGCGAAGACCGAGGCCCGCCGGCGATGCGCTATGCCTCCGTCCGTTGTCTGCGGGCAGGCACGATCCAGCGCATCCAGCGCCATCTCCGCTACCTCCGGGTCGCCCATCTCCACCGCCGTGGCGGCAACGCCGGCATAGCTGATTGCGCGAGAAGGCCGATAGTCCCCGGTGTCGACAGGCCAGAAGCGGCGCCGGTCGAGACATCCGTCACGCGCTAACATATCGCGACGGGCCAAGAGCCAGTTCCGCCACGCCTCGTCGGCGAGCACGGCATTGAGAAAGAGACTGGGAAAGGCATCGGCAACCGCCCCGCCTAGTCTCGGCGCCGCAATTCCGGTGAGGCTGGAGCGAAAGGGGACCAGACGCCCGGCCGTCGTCTTGAGGTTGCGGTCGAGGTCTCGGCGAAACTGCACCTCCCTGCGGCTCCAATCATCGCCGCCGAACTGGCGGTCCCTGGCAGCCGCCGCACCGGCGCCGATGGCATTGCACAGCGGATAGACCCAATGGGGTTCGCAGGCCATCAGGCCCAATCGAGACTTGTCCCAGCCGCGATAGAGCGCAGCCACCAAGCCGTGATAGTCGTAGCGATAGCGGACCGATCGCCCCCGACTGAGGGGCAGACTGCCTGGCTGGGAGAAGCGACGGTCACCCGTCGCCGCCTGGAAGTAGGCGATCTGGGCCGCCAGGAAACCGGCGTACATGATGTTGTCGCGGCTAACGGGATCGGCCTCCAGGCGCAGGTTCCCCCAAGTGTTCTCGGCCAGCCAATAGCACCAGACCCGATGATCACACTGTTTCTCGATGAGCCTGACCTGTGCCTCGTGCAAATAGCCCCGAAAGGCCGGCAGCCGCCTCTGCGCCAAAGCCAGGGCATAGCCGGAAAAGCACAGCTGGTAGCGAACGGCGGAGGTCTGAAACTGCTCGATCCACTGAAATCCCTCGAAGGCCTCCACGGGTTGCAGGGCGCGATCGTAGAGGAAGCGCAAGCGTCGAATGTCTTCCAAGGAGAGCTCGTCCCTGCCATGCACCTCGGCTTGCGCGCGCGGCACCTCCACTGATGCCAGATAGTCCGCATCCCGGCCTGCTTGACGATGCGCCCGTCGACGGAGAATGAGCCCAGTAAACCAAGTGCAGCCGGCCAAGACCGCGATCCCGGTAGGCAGAACGAGAAAGGCCCCTTCGAAAGGTCCGGCGACGAGGGGATGATTCATCCAAAGCGCTGCCAGCGCGGCCGCCCCCCAAACAAGCGGAGGCGCCAGCACGTTGCCGGTCGTGAACCAGAGCAGAAGCGCAAGGGCGAAGAGGGCGAGGGAAATCCCGAACAAACCCAGATGGATAAGGCCGTGCCCCTCCTCGAGCGAGGCATAGGCGAGGAACCCGCCACCGGGTGCCATGAGGCCCAGCCCGAAGGCCCGCACGCCCGGCAAGCTGCTCGCCTGCGCCAAGACCAAGCCCAGACAGGCGATCAGGCCGTAGCCCGCAAGAAAGAGTCTTTGCCGCCTCTCGGCAGGGGACATCGCTGACCACCCGTTTAGCCGGGGCAGCCGCCTGTCAGGAGACAGGCCCGTGCCCCGAAGATTGCAGATCTCCCCATCGCTCAGAAATGAGAGGGAAATTCGGCCCGAAGGTGGCCACAACATTCCCGTCTGGGACCCATGGCGTGGCAAAGGAACGAGTCGCCGGAAATAGAGCGCTCCCAGTTTCGGTGCCGGGGTTTCCGGCTCGCCCGGTCCACAAGATTGAAAAGAGGCCAGACTCGCGCCGCCGGATCACTCCATCCGACGGCCATCTACTCTAGTAGTAGAGGGTGTGCTCGATGCTGTTGAGCTCCACGCCGCCGGGTATCTCGGCACCATTGCAGAGGATCAGCGTGTCGTTGCCGCTACCGCCGTAAAAGGCATCGCCGGAGACGATGTCCGCCTGGGCCATGCCAAAAAGAGCGCCAATCCCCGACCCACCATAAAGGGGGTCAGAGCCTTCGCCGCCACGCAGAGTGTCCTCATCCGACCCGCCGTAGACCTTGTCCGGGCCATAGGCGCCGTCCAGCGTGTCCACCCGACCCCTCAATACAAACGGTCGCCGCCGTCGCCCCCTTCCAACAAGTCCTCTCCCGGACCTCCTAACAGGGTGTCCTTGCTGCCCGCGCCGTAGAGGCCGCCCTCATCGTTGCCGCCGTAGGTCTTGGCGCACCCGGTGCTGCCAAAAAGCTTGTCCTTTCCAGAACCGCCATGCAGGTAGTCGTTGCCATTTTTTTCCCACTCAGCCTGTCATTTCCGAAACCACCAAAGAGGCGTTCGCCACCTGCGTTGCCCTCAAGCGAGTCGTCATCGTCGCCACCATAGCCGGTGTCACCGTCGGAACCACCGACGAGCGAGTCGGTCCCCGAACCGCCATAGAGAGCGCTTAAGCCAATGAGGTGATCGTTACCGGTCAACCCGTAGAGCGCGTCTGTCAGGTCCGTGCCGGTGAGCTTGTCGTTGCCGCTTGTGCCAAAGTAGGTATTGGTCGCCATTTTCCGGGCTCGCTCAGTTCAACCCCATCAAGGAAACGAATGCGCACTCGCAGCGCGCCTGCGCAGCCCAAGCTCGCGAAAAGGTTAGCCTCGCTGGGCCCGTACAAAGGCTCTTGATCGCTCGCCCCAGGTGCGACGCCACTCATCGTGAAACAGGCCTTTGGTTCGCAAGAGCACCGATAGAGGCTGCTAGACTCCGAACAACCCTATCGGCGATCGACCCGCAAGATCAGCGGACTACTAACACCGTCAGATGTCAGTGTTGGCTCGCGCCCGGACGCTTGAGGTTCAAAGGTTGCCAGCACAGCAAGCCAGCGAGGGGCTAGCGCATCACCACCAGGTCCGCGTCGGTGCTGAGGAACAGCAGGTGCTCTTGCACCACGATCGGCGAGACCGCCGCACCGGACGGTAACTCGACATTGCCCAGGAACTCGCCGGTATAGGGCGAGACCGCATAGGCGTCACCGTGGGTGCCGGCGACGATCAAGCGGTTGCTGGCCAAGATCGGGCCGACCCAGGCGATGGGGTCTTCCTTGTCCTCGGCATCCTCGTAGCGCGGCAGCGGCGTGACCCACTGGATAGCGCCGTTGGCGCGCGCCAGCGCCACCAACTCCGAATTGTTGGTGATCAGGAAGAGATAGTCACCGCCGACCCAGATAGTGAGCGGCCCGCCCAGGTCGCGCTCCCACAGTCGGTTGCCACGGCGCAGGTCGATCGCCACGGTGCGGCCGGCGTTGCTGGTGGCGAAGACGATGCCGCGGTCAATCACCGGCAGGCCGCGCACCTGGCCGATATCGCTCAAGGGATCGCTGCGGCGAACAGCAGCCAGGCTGTTGTTCCACAGCACGCGGCCGCTCTCGACGTTCATCGCATAGACCTCGCCAGAGCTGTAGGGCACCACCACGGTAGTGCCGGAGACGGCCGGGCTGGAGGTGCCGAGCAAGCCCACCTGCTCTTCGATGCCGCGATGGCGCCAAAGCTCTCGGCCGTCTTCGGCGGCGAGCACGATGGTCTGGTTGTCCAAGGTGACGGCGAAAACGCGCCCACCGTCGACGACGGGCGCCGAGCGAATCGGGCCCGGTGCCGGCGTCTCCCAAAGGATCTGGCCGGTCTTGCCGTCGAGCGCGAACACGCGGGCCAGGCCGCTGGTGACGAAGACCCGGCCGTCGGCAAAAGCGAGGCCACCACCGAAGGCCCCGGAATCGTCCACCATATCCTCCAGGTCGTTGTTCCAGAACAGCCGCCCGTCCGACAGCGACCAGGCCCTGACCTCTGCCACGGCATCCATCGAAAAGACCGTGCTGCCGAACACGATCGGCTGGCTCAAGAGCGCCGCGTCCTCGTCGTCTGCGGCCCCGACATCGGCGATCCAGCCGATCTGTGGATTGTCAGCGATCGCCAGGTGATACATGGCGTGCGCCGGGGTGCCGCCGGGCTGCGACCAGCTGCCGTTCTCGTAGGGTGGCGGCAGCACGATCGGGCTGCCCGAAGCACCCGGATCAGGCTCCAGCGAGGTGACATTGACAACCACCGGCTCGCGCTGGCCCGGCAATGGCGGTTTCTGGTCTTCGAAGAGCCCGCAGGCGCTGAGGGCGGTCGAAGCGGTCAGCAGCAGGGCCGTGAGCAGCGGGCGGAAGGCCATCTCAGCTACCGAGCGAATCCAGAAGCTGGGCGGCCCGCCCACGCAGTCCAACCGGGCTGTTGGGATCCTCGCTCAAAGTCTTCAAGAGCTCGCGACCGCGGGCTTCGTCGCCTTGCTGCAGTGCCAGTATCGCGGTCAGTTCGCGTGCGAGGAACGACAGCGGCCGATCGCTCTGGGCCAGAGGCTCCAGCTCGCCCTCCAGGGCAGCCAGCGGCTCGCCGGCATTCATTGCATGCATGACCGCGAGCAGGCGAGCGACGTCCTGCAGCGGCTGGCCCGCATCGCCATCGTTTGCCAGCGCCCGCCAGCCCTCTATTGCGGTCTGGGCATCGCCGGTTTCGGCACGCACCTCGGCCGCGGCAAAGGCAGCCAAGACCTTGAATCCGGCATCGCCGGAGGCCGCCTCCTGGTCCAGCACTTGAAGACCCTTTTCCGCGTCGCCTTCACGGACGTCCGCTAAGGCGCGGGCAAAGGCGGCGCCGGCCTCCTCTCGCGTGTCCTGCTGCCAGCTCTGATAGGCCGAATAGCCGCCGATCACTGCGATCACGAGGACGACCACGGCCACGACGTAGGGGCCGAACCGCTTCGCCAGGCGCTTTAGCTGCTCATGGCGAAGATCCTCTTCGACCTCACGGAATACATCACTCACGAATTGACAATCCCTCTCATCGACGGCCCCGGCCGGCAGGCCGCGGACACATTAGACTCCCGACCGCGAAGCGCAAGCCTGGCCAGCGCGGGCGCGGCTATGCGGCCTTCCATTTGATCGAGCAACCCATCGAGGCCTGCTGCTCGCGCGGGCCTTGGCCGGTCTCCGCCACCTGGCACATGGCCTCGAAGAGCTCTCGCTTGGCGTTCGGCACCAAGGTCGTCCGCGACTCGTCCAGCCGGCCGCGGTACTGCAGCTCCAAGTCCGCATTAAAGCCAAAGAAATCGGGCGTACAGATGGCACCGTAGGCCTTGGCCACCCCTTGGGTCTCGTCGATGACATAGGGGAAGCTCAGCGCATTCTCTGCCGCAAATTTCTTCATGTTTTCAAAGGAGTCAGCGGGATAGTTTACAGTATCGTTCGACATGATCGCGACTGTCCCGATGCCGTGCTGGCGCAATTCCGCCGCATCGCGCTCGATACGGCCGATCACCGAGCGCACATAGGGGCAGTGGTTGCAGATGAACATGACCAAGAGGCCCTTCTCGCCCTTGGCATTGGCCAGGCTGTACGACTTGCCATCGATACCGGTCAGCGCGAAGTCCGCGGCCTGCCAACCGAAGTCGCAGAGCGGGGGTAGGGCGGCTACCATGGAAGGTCTCCTCAAATCGTCCTCGGCCCACCGTCATGGGGCCGACTCGGGGGCTGTCTCCTTGACCTGCTTTTAGGCGAGAGAGCCCTCCCGACGCAAACGACCTTCTCACCGGAAAGCCTGAAGTCGCACCCAAGCGCTGGACAGACTCCCTTTTCCGACCCAAACTGCCGCCCCAGGTCAACAACTTGGGGCGTCGTCGTGGGGACTGTATGGCGGACGTGATATCCCTTGCACAGTATGTGAAGGACGCGCAGCGCAGCCGAAGCGGCGCCAAGCGCAGCAACAAACCGGTCTTTTTCGATCGCCGCGAACTGCAAGCCTTGATGGGACTCTACAGCGAGTACGTCATGGCCGGCGAATGGCGGGACTATGCCATCGACCACTTGGTCGGCATGGCGACATTTTCCATCTATCGCCGCGCCCAGGAATGGCCGCTCTATACCTTGGCCAAGCGCCAAGTGGGCTCCGGCAGTTTCGAATACATCCTGTTCGAGGAAGGACGACGCCGGCGAAAGGCCGGGGACATGGCCAGGCTCCTGGAATGCCTGCGCCAGCCGCTGACCGTCGTCAGCTAGCCGGACCCTCTCGATGAGCGCCAACGTCCCACCTAGGGATCTGGCTGGCTATGGCCCTAATCCGCCCCACCCGAAGTGGCCAGGCGGAGCCCGCATCGCCGTCAACTTCTGCATCAACTACGAAGAAGGTGGCGAGATGTCTGTGGTGAACGGCGATCCGCGCTCGGAGGCCCGGATTTCCGACCTGACCGTCCAGGCGCGCCATGGCGCCCGCGATCTGAACATGGAGTCGAGTTACGAGTTCGGTTCACGGGTGGGCTTCTGGCGCTTGATGCGCGCCTTTCAGGACCGCGGCCTGCCGGCAACGGTGAACCTGGTGGGATTGGCCGGAGCGCTCAATCCCTACGCTCTTGACGCCATCGCCGAATCCGGCTTCGACATCCACTCGCACGGCTGGCGCTGGATCGACCATCACGATCTGCCGATCGAGGTCGAGCGCCAGCACATCCGATGGTGCGTGGAGCAAGCGATGACGCTCACCGGCAAGCATCCCTTGGGCTACTACGCCGGTCTGCCTAGCCCCAACACCCGGAGACTGATAGCAGAAGATCGAGAGTTTTTATATGATTCAGACTGTTACAGCGATGAACTGCCGTTCTGGAGTAATGACTATGGCCGCCCGCTGCTGATCCTTCCTTACTCTCTCGACACCAACGACAGCCGCTTCTCGCGCGCCGAAGGCTACCAGCTGGCCGAAGAGTTCGAGCGTTACGTCAAAGAATCCTTCGACCAGCTTTATCTGGAGGGTGAAAGCAGGCCGAAAATGTTGACCGTCGGGTTGCACGCTCGCCTGCTCGGGCGGCCGGGCCGCATTGGCGCTCTACACCGCCTGCTGGACTACATGATGGGTCGCGAACGCGTCTGGATCTGCCGCCGCGAAGAAATTGCGCTGCATTGGCGCGAGAGATTTCCCCCACCGCAATCAAGCTGAAGGAATACTGCCTCTGGCAAGGCAGGACTGTCAGCCTGCATTACCGCTGAGGACGTCCAAAAGCTCATCTGCGATTCCCGCCTTGTACGGATGCGCGCTGGTATGAGCGAGAACATAGGCCGTCTGCCCGCCGCCGTACATGTCTGCCTTGGCGGTGACGTCGGCGCCGTGCCTGATCAACATACGTGCCGCATCTGCGGCGTTCAGCGGCGTCACCTGGCGGTGACTCTCGACACCGTTTGCTCCTAGGTAGTGAAGCAGAGTCGAGCGATGGCCAAACACCGTGCGGGTTCTGGCCAACTCCGGCGATCGAGCGAGGCGTTCTTGCAAGACCATCAAGTCGCCCGAGAGCATCTCGTCCAATGCCTGCTCGAAAGACGGATCGACACGCTCCGTCTTCAATGCCTCTACAGCGGCCCAGTTCGCAAAGCCATACTCGCGAGAGATGGTCAAACGCGAATCCATTTCGCTCAGCGACACGCTCATTAACGCGTCGATAGATCGTCCGGATGCGACTGGCCACCAGCTTTGCAACTGCATCCGGACACGCCGATCACCTGCCGCATGCGCCTGCCGCAAGGTCTCTGCTTGTTTGGCCAATTGATCGCGGACGGTCAGGTCGCGAAAGGACACATCTGTTAGATAAGGGTACAGTGCGGCTATGTCGGCTACCTCCGAAGAGATGTAGACGGCGGAGCTCACGCGGCACCTCTAACTATCGCTGTCAAGGTCCTTCAAGAAGGCCTCCAGCCAGTGAATGTTGTAGTGCCCGTTCATGAAGGCCGGCGAGGCGATAACCTCTTGATGCAACGGGATCGTCGTCTCGATGCCGTCGACGACGTATTCCTCGAGCGCCCGGCGCAAGCGCATGAGGCAGTCCTCGCGGGTGCTGGCATGCACGACCAGCTTGGCGATCAGGCTGTCGTAGTGCGGCGGCACCCGGTAACCGGCGTAGATCCCGCTGTCGACCCTGACTCCCAGGCCGCCCGGCACATGGTAGCTGCGCACCAGGCCCGGCGAGGGAATGAAGGTCTGCCAGTGTTCGGCGTTGATCCGGCATTCGATGGCATGGCCAGAGAAGGCGATGGAATCTTGCGACACCGATAGCGAGCCACCGGCAGCGGCGCGGATCTGCTCGCGCACCAAATCGACGCCGGTGATCATCTCGGTAATGGGATGCTCCACCTGCAGGCGGGTGTTCATCTCGATGAAGAAGAACTCGCCATCCTCGTAGAGAAATTCGATAGTGCCGACGGAGCGATAGCCCAGCTTCTGCATGGCCGTGACTGCCGTCTCGCCGATGCCGCGCCGTTCCGTTTCGTTGAGCGCCGGCGAGGGCGCCTCCTCCAGCACCTTCTGGTGGCGACGCTGCAGGGAGCAGTCGCGCTCGCCCAGGTGCACCACGTTGCCATGCCCGTCGGCCAGCACCTGCACCTCGATGTGGCGCGGCTCGCCCAGATAGCGCTCGAGATAGACCTGGTCGTTGCCGAAAGCAGCCCGTGCCTCGTTGCGCGCCATCGCCAGGGCTGCGGCCAACTCGCTCTCTTCGCGGGCAACCTTCATGCCGCGGCCGCCGCCGCCGGCCGCCGCCTTGATCAAGAGCGGAAAGCCCACGTCCTTGGCCACGCTGTGGGCCTCTTCTTCGCTCGCAATCGCCCCCTCGGAACCCGGCACGACCGGCAAGCCCAGCGAGCGCGCCGCTTCCTTGGCCGCCACCTTGTCGCCCATCAGCGCGATATGCTCGGGCTTGGGGCCGATAAAGGCGATTTCGTGCTCCTCCACCATGGCGGCGAAGGTGGCATTCTCCGAAAGGAAGCCCACACCGGGATGGATGGCATCGGCACCGGTGATGGTGGCCGCCGAGATGATCGCCGGCACGTTGAGATAGCTCTCGCGGCTGGCGGGCGGCCCAATACAGACGCTTTCATCGGCCAGGCGCACATGCATGGCCTCGGCATCGGCAGTGGAATGAACCGCCACCGTTTTGATCCCCATCTCGCGGCAGGCGCGCTGGATGCGCAATGCGATCTCGCCGCGGTTGGCGATCAGTATCTTTTCGAACAAGAGCCGGCCTCCCCTCTCCGCCCGACCGGACTACTGCACGACCACCAGGGCCTCGCCGAACTCGACCGGCTGGCCGTCCCTGACCAGCACTTCGACCACCCGGCCGGCGTGCGGGCTCGGCAGGTTGTTCATCACCTTCATCGCCTCGATGATCATCAGTGTCTGGCCCTCGTTCACCTGGTCGCCCACCTTGACGAAGGGTGCCGCCCCCGGGTCCGGGGCGACATAGACCGTTCCCACCATCGGCGAGGTCACGGTCCCGGTGGCAGGGCCGCGCTCGACTGGCTCTGGCTCCACCGGCGACAGGGCCGCGATCGGATGAGGCGGCGGCAGGGTGGTCGGCGCCGCGTTGCGGGCAACCTTGACGCGCCGGCCGGCCTCTTCCACTTCGATCTCGGTAAGGCCGGTCTCGTCCAGGATCTCGGCCAGACGCCTGACCAGCTTTTCTTCGATGTCCAGCTTGCTGCCCATCGGCCGCTTATCCTTTTGCCAGGTGCTCAGCCATGGCACGCAGGGCCAGGCAATATCCCAACGCGCCGAAGCCGCAGATGACTCCGACTGCGATGGGGAAAGATAGGAATGATGCCGGAAGGATTCCGGGCATGGACGTTGGAGAGATGCACTTCGATCAAGGGAGACCAACGCCCCGCACCGCATCCATGAGGGCGATCGAGGTGTGCGTGAAGGCGCCCGGATTCATCACCAGACCGGCATGGCGGCCCAGTGCCTGATGAATGTGATCGACCAGCACGCCTTCGTGGTTCGACTGGACCGTCTCCACCGTCAGTCCGAGCCGGCGCCCCTCCTCGACGCAGAGACCATCGATGTCAGCCAGGGTCTGTTGGCCGTAGACCTCTGGCTCCCGCCGTCCCAGTAGATTTAGGTTCGGGCCGTTAAGCACCAGGACTGAGGCCTCTGCCAAGACGTGTTTTCCCCCTTACTGCGGCCACGGACCACTTTCGCTGCGGCGCAGCACTATCACAGGAAAATAGAGCCGGCCAAGGGCGATGCAAGGCAGCGGGCGCACAATAGGTCGTCCGATCGTCGCCCTGCACCGCAACTTGTGAGGCCCCAAGGGGCTTGTCGTGCCGCGCCCGGCAGAGGCAATGGGGAGGAGGCGAAGGACCGGCGCTAGGCCGGTCCAAGGCGGTAAGCGGCTATCAGCGGATAGCTTGGCGGGTGCAGGTAGGCTATCGGCAGGCAGGAGCACGGAGGCTCCGGCCTTATGGATAGCGTGTGACGAGACCCTCAATGCCTTAGCGCGGCTGTCTTAGAGCCCACTGGACGGCCGAGACCGACAGTCCGCGCACGATGGCTGGTGGGTCTGCCCCTACTCGCCAGCCGCGCGTTTGCGCTCTTCGGCGATGACGGCGGCGATCTCCACGGCCGGGACGGCGCCCGGCAGGAAAGAGTCTCCGATGACCATGGCCGGCGTCCCGGTGATGCCGATGCGGCGGGCCAGGATGTCGTTGCGCTGCAAGGCTTCGCTGATCGCGTCGTCCTGCATGTCGGCCTCGAGCTGCTCCCAATCCAGGCCGATCTCGTCGGCTGCGCGGCGCACGGTTTGGGGATTGGCCGGCCCGCGAATGCCCATCAGCGCCTGGTGGAAGCGGGCATACTCGCCCTGCCGGGCGGAAGCCAATGCGGCGCGCGCCGCGAACTCCGAGTCGGCGCCGAAGATCGGCCATTCCTTGGCGATGTAGCGGATGCGTCCGTCGCGGGCCAGGATGCCGAAGATCTCCGGCGTCACCCGTTTGCAGTAGGGGCAATTGTAGTCGAAGAACTCGACGATGGTGACGTCGCCGTCCGGGTTGCCGGCAATCGGCGAGGAGGCATCGAAGTAGAGCTCGTCGTGGGCCCCGGCGATGGCGCCCTGGCGCGCGGTGGCAGCTGCCTGTTGCTCGCGCTGCTGCAGGATCTCGATGGCCTCGACGATGACTTCCGGATGCTCCAGCAGGTAGTCCCGAACGATGCGGCCGATCTCCTCTTCCTCGGCCGCGCTAAACTGCGACTGCTGGGCCTGAAGGCCGGTGGGAATGAGGAGGAGAGCCAACAGCAGACTGGCGATGCCAGCCCGAAAGGGGGCGAAAAGGTGAATCATCGGGGCGGATATCCTCGGAACCGTCGAAAAGAAGGGTTTGGAGTTCGGCTCAACGCCGTTCCTTGTGGCGACGCTGCGCTTCGTTCAAGAGGTCTTGAGCCTGCTGGGCATCGGCAGACCCCGTCGGCAGGGCCTGTAAGGCGCGCTGCGCTTCGATCGCCGCGCGCTTGTTGTCACCGCGCGCCAGCCAGTACTCGCCCAGCGCCAATGAGACCTTGGGCGCGTCTCCCATGCGGGAGTAGGGCGTGGAAATCAGTCGCCAAGCAAAGGCATTGTGGGGCTCGCTGGCCAGCACCTGCTCCAGATTGGTGACGGCCTTGCGGTCCATGTCCGGCGTGTTGGCCTCGATCTGCGCGCGCGCCAGCAGCATGCGGATCTGCGAGGCATGCGGCAAGGCGGCCGAGGCCTGCTCGAGATAGGGCAGCGATTCGCCGATGCGCCCATGCTCGAACAGCATTTGGCCCTTGAGCTCGAGGAAGAAGGGGTCACCCGGCGCGCTGGCCAAGAGGCCGTCGACGCCGCGCAGAGCATCGTCGATACGACCGGCGCGATAGGCCATGAGCGTGCGGGCATAGCGCGCCGGCTCGCTCTTGTCGCTATCGGGATAGGTCCTGGCCACCATGTTCGGCGACTCCAGAAAGCCGATGACCTTGGCCCTGGCCCGCTCGAAACGGGCGCGATCGGCCGCCGAGATGCGGCTGTTGCCCAAATAGGGCGAACGGGCTACTTGGTTCTCCAGGAAGGTGATGCGCTCGCGCGTCAGCGGGTGGGTGGAGAGGTAGGGATCCTGATTGGTCGACAGCAACACCTCTTGCCCGCGCAGCTTGTTCATGAAGTCCAACAAGCCCTCCGGCGAGATCCCGGACTGTTCGAGATAGCTCACGCCGGCCTGATCGGCCGCCTGTTCTTGGCTGCGGCTGTAAGCCAGCAAGCCGCGCAATGCCAAGTCCTGACTGCCGGAGATCACCGCGCCGGCGACCTCGCCGCGGCCCGATGCGATCGCGCCCAGGATGCCGACGGCATAGGCCAGGAGCGTCCCCGTCCGGGCGTCTTCGCTGGCAAGCTTGCGCTGGGCCAGGTGGCCGCCGGCGATATGGCCGGTTTCGTGGGCGATCACGCCCAGCAATGCCTCGGGGTCGTCGACCCGCGCCAAAAGGCCGGTATTGAGGAAGAGGTTCTGCCCGCCGGCGACAAAGGCGTTGAGGCTTCGGTCCTGAACCAGATAAACGTCGATGGCATTGGGATTGAGGTGCGCTGCCTGAAAGATGGGGCGGGCCAGGTCGCGGATGATGTCCTCGATTTCCGTATCCCGCACGAAGGACAGCTGCCGGCCCTGTGCAAGGGCCGGGGCCGCCGCCGCAAGGAAGGCGGTCAGAAAAACAGAGAGAAAGGCGTAGAATCGGATGCTGCGTGGCATAGCAAGTGGCTCGGTCGGTTTCCAAGAACCTAGGGCTGACAGCCTGCAGGCGCAATGCGGCAGGCGAAAGACGGGAATGCGGCCAGTCTCACAAAGGCGTGTCCCTCGCCGCCTCAGACTGCCTTTCTGCCTGGCGGCCATGCTGGCGCTCGCTGCCTGCGAGGCCAACGAGGGCCTGCTGCTGGAGCCGGTCCCCGGCTTCGACGGCATGGTGGCGACCGGCGAGCCCAACGCCGCCGTCGTCGGCCGCGGAGTCCTCGCCGAAGGCGGCACCGCCGCCGATGCCGCGGTGGCGGTCACCTTCGCGCTGACGACAAGCTATCCTTCGCGCATCTCGCTGGGCGGCGGCGGCGCTTGCTTGGTGCACGACCGCCAGCGCCAGGTGACCGAATCGCTGGTCTTCCTGCCGACCAGCAGTCCCGGCGGCGGCGTGCCGCCTGGTTTGACCCGCGGCATGGAGGCGCTGCATGCCCGCTACGGGGGCCTTGCCTGGAGCCTGCTGGTCTCGCCCGGCGAGGCCCTGGCGCGCTTCGGGTTCCGTGTCAGCAGGGCTCTGGCGGCGGACGTCCTGGCCGCCCAAAGCCTACTGAGCCAAGACACCAGCGCAGCGGCCCTCTTCCTGCCGGGCGGCCGGCCGCTGGGCGACGGCGGCAGCTTGGTGCAGCCGATCCTGGCGGAGACCCTGGCGGGGATTCGCAACCAGCGCGCCGGCTACTTCCTCTCCGGTTCCGCCGGCCCCAGCTATGCCTTCGAATCGAGCAATGCGGGCCTGCCGCTGACCGAGACCGACATCCGCAATCGTGTGCCGGAATACCTGGTCCCGCTCAGGCTGGAGATCGGATCGGACTTTATCTTCCTGACCCCGCCGCCGGCCGCCAACGGCCTCGTGGCCGCCGAGATCTACCAAATTCTGGCCGACATAGCGGACTATGCGGACGAGGATAGCGCAGGGCGCCGACAGCACCTTTTCCTCGAGGCCTCGGCACAGGCCTTCGCCGACCGTGGCGGCTGGTTGACCGCCGAGGGCTTGAGCACGATCTCGGTCACCACGCTGCTGGACGATGACGCGCTGGAAGTTCGGGTCGCCGGGCTTGGCGACGGCCCGCACCGGCCAACCTCTTCGCTGGTGCCGACGCCGCGCCAACTGGTCGAGCCGCTGGCGGGCACCAGCTTCGTCGTCGGCGATCGCTACGGCAACGCGGTGGCCTGCAGCCTCACCAACAACGGCCTTTTCGGCAGCGGCCGCATGGCCGCCAACAGCGGCATCTTCTTGGCTGCACCGCCGCCCGACAATCTGGTGGTCTCTCCGGTCGCAGCCGTGGTGACCAGCATCGGCACGCAGAAGGCGCGTATGGCGGTGGCGGCCTCCGGCGGGGTGGCCGGCGCCACGGCCCTGGCCAAGGTGCTGCTGGACGTGGTCGAGCGCGAGATGAGCCTGAGCGCGGCCATGCGCGAGGTGCGTGTGCATCACAACGGCCTGCCCGACGTCGCCTTCATCGAGGATCGCGCCGACAGCGGAACCGAGCGGGTTCTGGTCGAGCTTGGCCACCAGCTGCAGAAGGTGCCGGGCCTGGGCGAAGTCATGGCCTGGTCGTGCCCCGACGGGATCCTGCAGGCGCCGGAGCTTTGCCGGGTCGAGGCCGACCCGCGCAGCTTCGGCCTGTCTCAGCTGGCCCCGTGACCGCGAGACCGGGAGCCGTCGGATGGTGCTGAAGGTCGCCAAGCGCGCGGGGGTTGACCCCTTCCTGGCGATGGACGTCTTGGCCTCGGCCAACGCGCTGGAAGCCAAGGGCCGAGACGTCCTGCATCTGGAGGTAGGCCAACCGGCGGCACCGCCGCCAAAGGCTGCGGTCGCGGCGGCGCAAGCCTGTCTGGAGGGCGGCCGCATCGGCTATACCGACGCCTTGGGCATCGAGCCCTTGCGCCGGCGCATCGCGCGGCACTACCGGGACACCTACGCCATCGACCTGGATCCCGAGCGCGTCGCGGTGACGGCAGGCTCCTCCGGCGGTTTCCTCTTGGCCTTCCTTGCCGCCTTCGAGCCGGGAGATCGGGTGGCCCTCGCCGCCCCCGGCTATCCCGCCTACAAGAACCTGCTGACCGCCCTGGGCATCGAGGCGGTCTTTCTGCCGACCACGGCGGCCGAGCACTACCAGCCCTCCGCCCGGAAGATCGAAGCCTTCCCGGACCGCCTCGACGGCCTCATCGTTGCCAGTCCCTCCAACCCGACCGGCACCATGCTGACGCCGAAGGCCTTGCGCGCGCTGGCCCGGGTCTGCCGCGACCGCGGCATCCGGCTGGTCAGCGACGAGATCTACCACGGCATCACCTTCGGACCCGCCGTGGAGAGCCTGGCCGACGATCCCGACGTCGTCGTCGCCAACTCCTTGTCCAAGTACTACTGCATGGCCGGCTGGCGGCTGGGCTGGCTGGTGCTGCCTGAGGCCCTGTTGCGGCCGGTCGAGCGGGCTGGCGCAGAACCTCTTCATCTCGGCCTCCGAGATCGCCCAGCGCGCGGGGCCTCGCGGCCATGGACGCGCGTGCGGAGCTGGATCAGGTGGTGGCCGGCTATGCCGCCAACCGCCAGATCCTGATCGAGGGCCTGCCCAAGCTGGGCCTTTCCGGCTTCCTGCCGAGCGATGGGGCCTTCTACCTCTATATCGACGTGGCCCACCTCACCAACGACTCTAGCCAGCTCTGCCGGCAGCTCTTGGACGAGGCCGGTGTGGCGCTGACGCCCGGTCTCGACTTCGACCCCTTCGAGGGCCGGCGCTCGCTGCGCCTCTCCTTTGCCGGAAGCCAAGCGACCATGCGGGCAGCGCTCGAGCGCCTGGGCGACTGGCTCGAGCGACGCTGAGGCCATGTCGCCGCGCTGGCGCCACACCGCCCGCCGACTGCTTCATCTTGGCATCCTGATCGCCCTGGTGTTGCCTTTCCTGTGGATCCTGATCCACCTGATCTCTCCCGTCTTCCTGACCCCGCTGATGGTGATCCGCCTGATCGACGGGCACGGCTGGAGCCAAGACTGGACCAGCTTGGAGGAGATCAGCCCGCACCTGGCCAAGGCGGTGATCGCGTCTGAGGACAACCGCTTCTGCCAGCACGGCGGCGTCGACTGGGGGCGCCATCCACGACGCCCAGGAAGAGGTGGAAACGGGCCAGCGCCAGACCTCTCGCGGCGCCAGCACGATCTCCCAGCAGACCGCCAAGAACCTGCTGCTCTGGCCGGCGCAGTCGCGCACCCGCAAGGCGCTGGAGCTGACCTACGTCACCTGGCTAGAGGCCTTCTGGAGCAAGGAGCGTATTCTCGAGGTCTATCTCAACATCGCCGAGTTCGGCCCGGGCACCTACGGCGCCGAGGCCGCCGCTCAGCGCTACTTCGATAAGCCGGCGGCCGAGCTCACCCGCCGCGAGGCAGCCCTTCTGGCCGTCACCCTGCCCAACCCCTTGGCCCGCGACCCCGGCAAGCCCAGCGGTCGCCATGCCAGCCGTGCCCGCCGCATCGAAGGCCGCATCAAGAACCTGGAAGGCATGCTGGGCTGCGTTCCGTCGGGGTCAGGCAGCTAGGCTCCTACTCCGCCGGAATGCGCTCAGGTTGTCCCTCGACATGGACGCGGAAGACGATTGCCCGGGCCGGCGCGTCTCCAGTGCGCGGCGCGTGGACCTTGCCCTTGCCTTGCGGATGACGAAGGCCTCGCCGGCCGAATAGACCCTATCCGCCTGGCCTTCCTCAACGTGGATGGCGGATCCCTCGATCACGTAGACGAACTCCTCTCCCGGATGGCTGTGCGGCGGCACCTCGCCGTGCGCAGGGATGTAGACGTCGGAGATGATCACCTCCAGCCCCTCGGCCGTTTCCAAGGGCGCGACCAGCACCGTTTTCGATCCGGGCTGATGGAAGGCGTCGGGTGACAGGCCCGCATCGTCACTGAGCGCGCTTGGCCCGGACAGACACAAAGCGGCGAGGCCCACAAGACCAACGAGGCATACTATTTGCAGTTTCGAAGACATAGGCTCTCTTTCGTTTCCCACGGGTAGCCGATCGCCTGTCGTAGCAAGCAGTCCGGGAGATCCTAAAGCAAAGATTTCGGCAGTTCGCCCCAGACCTCGCCTGCATCGTCATGTTCGAATGGTGGTCACCGCAAGCGCGCCCGTCGCTGACCTGCTTTGCTATAGCCTTGCATTACCCCACGAGTGGGTTATCGTTCCTGGGATGCGAGGGCAGTGGACGGGCCGTCCGGGGTAATTGCCGGAGATATCGCAAAGAACCGGCAGGAGACTGGTTTGCGGCGCCAAAGCACGAACCACCTGCGAGAGGGGCTGATGGTGAGGATCCCGGCAGCCAAGACATAAAGAATCGGCTCCGCCACGACCAGCACTCGCCAGAGCCATAGGCTTTGGGAGGAGACGGCTATGGGGACCGACGACGGCATCAAGCCGGAGCGACAGGCTGCCCAGCCACAACTTGATGGGCGGTGCCATCGCTGCGGCCAGCTTCACCTCGACCAGCAATACCAGCGGAACAGGCCTCGCTTCTGTCGAGGTCATCATGTGACGTGATCCATCTATAGCGGGCGACGGCTCTTCGGCCATGCCGGAAACACCGCAATCAAACAGAGGGGGCAGAGGCAATGGCATTCATTCCAGGCACTGCGGGACCGGACACGCTGAGCGGGACCGACGCGGTCGACACCATCCTGGGCTACGGGGCGGACGACAGGCTCTACGGCTTGAGCGCCGCCGACAGCCTCTTCGGGGCGCAAGGCGATGACAGGCTCTACGGTGACAGCGGCGACGAGGCCACGCTCGGTGGCGGCACCGGTCAGGACGCCCTCTTTGGGGGCAGCGGCAACGACAGCAATCTATCCGGCGGATCACGGGCCGATTTCGTGGAGGGCGGCCATGGCGCGGACGCGCAACTCTTCGGCGGCCTGGCGGACGACAGGATCTATGGAGGCAGCGGGGCCGACAGCTACCTCTACGGCAGTGCCGGTCTCGACACGCTCTCGGGCAGCAGTGGGAACGACAGCCACCTCGACGGCGGCAACAATGCCGACAGGATCTATGGCGGCGACGGCGCGGACACCGCGCTTTTGGGCGAACGTGGGAACGACCTCATCGCCGGCGGCGAGGGCGACGACCGCACGCTCGACGGCGAACGCGGCGGCGACTTGATCTATGGTGGCAGCGGAGCCGATGCCTACCTCTATGGCGGCGTCAGCCCCGACCGGCTGGACGGCGGAGGCGGTGATGATTTCTCCTTCTCCGGTGGAGCCGGGAACGACTCTCTCTTCGGTGGCAGCGGTTTCGATTCGTACTTCTTTGGCGAAGGCAAGAAGGATACGATCTTTGGTGGCAGCGGGAACGATCTTCTCTTCTATGGCGGCGGCGGTATCGACCGGATGTACGGCGATGAAGGAGTGGACGGCTTCTTCCACGGCCGCGCCGCGGCCGACAAGCTATACGGCGCCGACGGAGACGACTATTTCTTCTTCGGCGGCAACGCCAACGATACGCTTTCCGGCGGCAGCGGAGCGGACTCCTTTCTCTTTGGAGCCACCGGCAACGACAGGATCTTCGCCGACAGCGCAGCGGACCGTCACCTCTACGGTGGCACCGGCACCGACCGGCTCTACGGTGGCTTTGGGAATGACAGCTACCTCTACGGCGGATCGGGGTCCGACAGCCTCATCGGCGGCGAGGGAGACGACTCTTCCTTCGTGGGCAACGAAGGCAACGATAATCTCGCCGGCGGCAGCGGTAGCGACTCCCGCTTCTACGGTGGCTTAGGCAACGACCAGCTCTTCGGTGGCAGCAACTACGACGACTTCTTCTACGGCGATGATGGAGACGATACCCTCTTCGGCGGCCAGGAGGACGATTTCAGCTTCTATGGGGGATCTGGGGCCGACAGTCTCTACGGCGACGCCGGGCCTGACAAGGGTTTCTTCGGAGGATCCGGGGCCGATAGTCTCTCCGGAGGGAGCGACGGTGACAACTTCTTCTACGGCGAAGATGGAGACGACAGCCTCGTCGGCGGCAGTGGAAGTGATTCATTTTTCTCCGGGGGATCAGGCAACGACCGGCTCTACGGCGGCAGCGATAACGATTACTCATTCTTCGGCGATGATGGAGACGACAGCCTCGCCGGCGGCAGCGGTAGCGACTTCCTCTTCTACGGTGGCTTAGGCAACGACCAGCTCTTCGGTGGCAGCAACTACGACGACGCCTTCTACGGCGATAATGGAGACGACAGCCTCTTTGGCGGCGACGAGGACGACTACAGCTTCTACGGCGGATCGGGGGCCGATAGGCTTTACGGCGACGCCGGTCCCGACAAGGGCTTCTACGGCGCGTCGGGTGCGGACAGGCTCTACGGCGGCGCTGGATCCGACAAGGACTTCAACGGCGCATCGGGTGCCGACCGGCTCTACGGCGGCGGCGGCAATGATTCACGCTTCTTCGGTGGATCCGGAGATGACAGTCTGGCCGGCAACAACGGCGACGACGTCCTCTACGGCGATGACGGCAGCGATTCCATGTCGGGAGGCAGAGGTGCGGATTTCCTCTTCGGCGGCAGCGGCAGCGACCAGACTTTCCAGGGCGGCAGTGGAGACGACTATCTTGGAGGAGCTAGTGGCTTGGACATCCGTTTCTATGGCGGCTCGGGAGATGATCAGCTGAACGGCGGCGATAACTACGACGACTATTTCTTCGGCGGGCACGGGGACGATACCCTCTTAGGCGGCGACGAGACGAGTTACGGCGACTTCAGCTTCTACGGCGGATCGGGAAGCGATAGCCTCTTCGGTGGCAGTGGAGACGAAAAGGGCTTTTATGGTGGATCGGGTGGCGACAGCCTTTCCGGCGGCAACGGAGCAGACACCTCCTTCCATGGCAATGACGGGGACGACCGCCTCTTCGGCGACTCAGGCATCGATTCTTTCTTCCTCGGTGGCTTGGGCAATGACCGTCTCTTCGGCGGAAGCAACTACGACGACTTTTTCTTCGGCGGCGATGGCAGTGATGCGCTCTACGGCGGCGACGACGTGGGCGACTACAGCTTCTACGGCGGCTCCGGTGACGACAGCATCTTCGGTGGCGATGGCAACGAGAAGGGTTTTTACGGCGGATCCGGAGCGGATCGCATCTTCGGCGGTGCCGGCAACGATACCCAGTTCTATGGCGGAGATGATTACGACGGCCTCTATGGTGGCAGCGGTGCCGATGTCCTGTTCGGCGATAGCGGCGATGACGTGCTTGCCGGTGGATCGGGCAGTGGCGACTCCCTCAACGGTGGTAGCGGCGACGATGTCTTCTATGTGGCGAGCCAGGGCGACTTCGTCGGCTACCTCTACGACGGAGGTGCGGGAACCGACACGCTCGACCTGGCGCCGGGCGTCACCTTGCCGGGCGGAGGGACCCTGGTGAGCGTCGAGGTGACGATTTAGCGTTGGATCTCCTTTCTGAGTTTGGGCCTGCCTCCAAGGGACCGTGATCGGAGGATCGTTGGCCGATCACCGCAGTGGCGGAGAAAGCTTCTCCGGTCAAGCCACAAGGTAACAAGCTGAGGGGAGCGAGCATCTGCTTCACCACTGGGGAGAAAGACCCGCCGCTTGGCTAGAGAGACTTGGCCTGATAACCTTTCATAGAAGGGAACAAGGACCCACTCTTTTCGCCTGAAGACTAGCGAGAGAGCGACTGGCAAGGGGACGAGATCGCTCGCCTCGAGAGGCAGCGACAGGGACGACCGGATGGGATCGGCCTGGTACAGCGGGTGAGACGAACGAGCAAGACCGAAGATATCCGTTTGTGCCGAATGGCTTGATCCCCGACATGGGAGGGGACGGCAATGGCGACCTATTACGGGACGAACGGCAACGACACGCTGACCGGGACGGACCTGGTTGACAGCATCTTCGGGCTGGGCGGCGAGGACACGCTCTACGGGTTAGCCGAGCAAGACTTTCTTTACGGTGGCGGTGGCGCCGACCTCCTCTACGGTGGCGGCGGGCTCGATGTCATCCGGGGCGCCCGTGCGGACGACACGGCCTATGGCTCGGGCGGACAGGACACGCTGATTGGCGGCAGCGGGTCTGACCTGCTCTACGGAGGCGCCGCCCGCGACCGGCTGGTCGGCAACAGCGGCGTCGACACGGCGGCGGGTCAGACCGGCAACGACGTCATTCTGGTGGATACCGCGGGCGACGTGGTGATCGAGGTCGCAGGCGAAGGCACCGACAGCATCATCGCGTCCGCCAGCTTCACCTTGCCATCCGGGGCCAGCGGCTATGTCGAAGAGCTGCTGTTGGAACAGAGCGCGGGCGCGATCAACGGCGTCGGCAACGTCCTGGACAACCGGGTGCGGGGTAACTCTTCCGCCAACACGCTGGGCGGAGAGGCCGGTGCCGACCGCTTGCTGGGCCGCAGCGGCGACGACCACCTCTTCGGCGGGATCGGCGGCGATTCCCTGCTGGGCAACGCCGGTGTCGATGTACTGGAGGGAGGCTCGGGCGGCGACCTGGCCAACGGGGCCGATGGCAACGACAGCCTCTACGGCAACTCCGGCACGGACGAGCTGCGCGGCAAGCAGGACAACGACCTCGCCTTTGGTGGTGCCGGCGGCGATTCCCTCTTCGGCGACAACGGGGCCGACACGCTGGCGGGCGATGCGGGCGACGATTTCCTGAAGGGCGGCGCCGGCGCGGATACGATGGCCGGGGGACTGGGCGACGACACCTTCCGGGTGGTGACCAGCACCGACGTGGTGCAGGAGGCCGCCGGCGAGGGCAACGATACGGTCTTCACAGAGGTAGACTTCGCCCTGCCCAGCGCCGCCAGCATGGGCTATATCGAGGAATTGCGCCTGGTCGGCGGCACCTCTGCCATCCTCGGCGTGGGCAATGAGATAGACAATCTGATCCGCGGCAACACCGCAGCGAACGGCCTTGCCGGAGGATCTGGCAACGACGAGCTGTCGGGCCTTCTGGGTGACGACTTGCTGTTCGGCGAACATGGCGACGATACGCTGTCAGGCGGCGGCGATCGCGATTCACTTTTCGGGGGGAGCGGCGACGATCGGCTGATCGGCGGAACCGGAAATGAAACATATCTCGAGGGGGGCAGCGGCGACGACGCCGTCTTTGGCGGCAGTGGTGACGACCTGTCCTTGGAGGGTGGAGAGGGCGCAGACAGCCTCTTCGGCGGCGATGGCGCGGAGTCCTCGCTCTTCGGCGGCAGCGGCGACGACAGCATCTCGGGCGGGAGCGGTGGCGATTACCGGCTATTCGGCGCGAGTGGTACGGATCGCATTTCCGGCGATAGCGGTTCAGACATCGGGGCGTACGGTTCCTCGGGAGCTGACACTCTGGCGGGTGGCGCGGGAGACGACACCAGGTTCTACGGGGGCTCTGGCAACGACTTGATCTTGGGTGGCGATGGAAACGACAACGATTTTGAAGGTTTCTATGGTGACGACCGCATGTACGGTGGAAGTGGCGATGACTCCAATTTCTTTGGCGGAGCGCTGCCCGACCTGGTGATACCGAGTGACGGCGACGACCTCCTCGATGGCGGCAGCGGCGCGGACGTCCTCTTCGCTGGCGGAGACGGCTCCGACACGCTCTTTGGCAACGATGGCGACGACTTTCGATTCTACGGCGGTTCAGGCGCTGATTTTCTCTACGGGGGCGAAGGATACGACAACCGCTTCTTTGGCAATGACGGTGCCGACATGCTCTTCGGCGGTGACGGGGACGACAACAACCTATTTGGCGAAAGCGGCGACGACACCGTCTACGGCGGTGACGGCAGTGATCGACTCTCTGGCTTTCACGATAGCGACCGGGTGCTAGGCGATGACGGCGACGATAAGCTCTACGGAGACAGGGGCTCGGATTCCCTTTACGGCGGATCCGGGCTCGACACACTTTTCGGAGGCTCCGGGGAAGACGCCAGCCTCTCCGGAGGTGAGGGCGCCGATTCTCTCTTTGGCGATGGGGGCGACGACAGCAGCTTGTTCGGTGGATCGGGCGAGGATCGCATCGATGGCGATGACGGCGCCGACAGCCGTCTCTACGGAGGTGCCGACAACGACAGTGTTTACGGTGGCAGCGGGGACGACTATGGCCTCTTCGGAGACGACGGCAACGATCGCGTGTTCGGCGGAAATGGAGCAGACGTGTTTTTCACCGGAGATGCTGGCGATGACAGCCTGTTCGGTGCCAGTGGATCGGACAACTTCTTCCTGGGAAGCGAGGGGGACGATAGAATTTACGGAGAGACCGGAAACGATTACGGCCTCTTTGGTGGATTGGACAACGACAGACTATACGGCGGCAGCGGCTACGACTTTGACGATTCCTTCTACGGTGGCAGTGGCAGCGACAGGATCTATTCTGGTGGCGGCGCCGACTACACCTTGAACGGTGGATCAGGGGTCGACAGGGTTTACGGCAACAGTGGAAACGATAAGGCCGTCTTTGGTGAAAACGGTGATGATGTCCTCAGAGGTGAGGACGGAGACGATCAAAGCTTCTACGGTGGAGAAGGCATCGACAGCCTCTATGCCGGTTCCGGAACCGATAGCGTTTTCTACGGTGGAAACGGCAATGACGCTCTCTACGGTGGGGATGGGGACGACTACAGCTTCTTCGGCGATGACGGTGACGACGCGATCCTCGGCGGCGGCGGATCCGACTCCTACATCTACGGCGGATCGGGCGCCGACCAGCTCTACGGCGAAGGACAGGATGATGTGCTTTTCGGCGACAGCGGGACAGATTTCCTGCTCGGCGGTGGGGGAAACGATGTGCTGTTCGGCGGATTTGGCGACGACATCTTCTTCGGTGGGTCGGGCAGCGACGCAGCCTTCGGCGGCAGTGGAGCCGACGTATTCTACGTGCTCCAGCAGAGCGATTTCACCGGCTACTACTATGACGGTGGCAGCGGCACCGACACGCTCTACCTGGCGCCAGGCGTCACCCTGCCCGGCGGCGGCGCTCTGACAAGCATCGAGGTCACGATCTGAAGGTGGGGTCGTAAGGGTCGGGCATCAACGTGCGCCCCGGGCCTAGCTAGGCATGAACCAGAGGAGGAGATGATCCGAGCCCGACGGACAAGAAGAAGACCACGTCCAAGAACATCCGCAAGGCTCGGCCTCACCCACCGGCACGAGAGGAGACGGAGATGGGCACCTACTACGGCACGAACGGCAACGACACGCTGACCGGCATGAATCTGGTCGACAGCATCTTCGGGCTGGGCGGCGAGGATACGCTCTACGGGTTGGCCGACGTCGACTATCTCTACGGCGGTGGGGGCGCCGACATCCTCTACGGCGGTGGTGGGGTCGATGTCATCCGCGGAGCGCGGGCGGACGACACGGCTTACGGATCGGGTGGCCAGGATACCTTGCTGGGAGGCAGCGGTGCAGATCTCCTCTACGGAGGCGCTAGCCGCGACCGCTTGGTCGGCAATAGCGGTGTCGACACGGCGGCCGGTCAGACCGGCAACGACGTGATCCTGGTCGACACGGCGGGGGACGTGGTGATCGAGGTCGCCGGCGAAGGCACCGATAGCATCATCGCGTCCGCCAGCTTCACCCTGCCGTCCGGAGCCACGGGCTATGTCGAGGAACTGCTGCTGGACCAGAGCGCCGGCGCGATCGATGGTTTCGGTAACGAGCTCGATAACCGGGTGCGAGGCAACTCTTCCGCCAACACGCTGGGTGGGGGGGCGGGCGCGGACCGCTTGCTGGGGCGCAGCGGCGACGACCGGCTGATCGGCGGAGACGGCGGGGACTCTCTGCTGGGCAACGACGGCGCGGATACACTGGAGGGTGGCTCGGGCAGCGACCTGGCCAACGGTGCTGACGGCGACGACAGCCTCTTGGGGGACAGTGGCGGAGACGAGCTGCGCGGCAAGCAGGGCGACGACCAGGCCTCCGGTGGCGCGGGCATGGACTCGCTTTTCGGTGACAACGGCGCCGACACCTTGGCGGGTGATGCGGGCGACGACTTCCTGAAGGGCGGCGCCGGCGTCGACACCATGAGCGGGGGCCTGGGCGACGACACCTTCCGCGCGGTGACCAGCGCCGATGTGGTGCGGGAAGCCGCCGGGGAAGGCAGCGATACGGTCTTCGCGGAGGCGGACTTCACGCTACCCGGCACCGCCAGCATGGGCGACATCGAAGAGTTGCGCTTGGTCGGCGGCACCTCTGCGGTGATCGGCATCGGCAACGAGCTGGATAACGTAATTCGCGGCAACACCGCCGCCAACACCCTTGCCGGAGGTGCGGGCAACGATCTCCTGTCAGGCCTCGCGGGCAACGACAATCTGAATGGTCTGGATGGCGACGACAGCTTGGTCGGTGGTGCGGATGTCGACAGGCTTTACGGTGAATCGGGTCTCGATCGGCTGTTCGGCGGCAGTGGTGCCGAAACACGCCTCTACGGCGGCAGCGGCTCGGACAGCATCGACGGGGGTAGCGGCAACGACAGCTATCTTTATGGTGATGACGGCGGCGACGGCCTGTTCGGTGGCCAAGGCGATGACGCCTTTCTCATTGGCCTCGACGGTGACGACAGCCTTTTTGGTGGCGATGGCTCGGAGCTCTCCTTCTACGGTGGCTCCGGATCAGACGTCCTTTTCGGCGGTAGCGGAGACGACCAGCGTTTCCAAGGCGATGGCGGAGACGACAGCCTGTCCGGGGAGAGTGGCGGCGACCAGCTCTACGGCGGGTCGGGCGGAGATTCGATGGACGGCGGCGCCGGAGATGACAGCCTTTACGGCGGCAGTGGTTTCGACGCCACATTCTTCGGCGGCCTAGGGGTTGACTCCCTCTACGGCGGCGATGTCTACGATGACTCCTTCTTCGGCGGTCTCGGAGACGACGCGCTGTTCGGCGGCGACGAGGTGGGTGTCGGCGACTACTTGTTTTACGGAGATTCTGGAGCCGACAGCCTCTTCGGTGATGACGGGGTGGATCGATTCTTTTACGGCGGATCGGGAGCCGACGTCATCTACGGTGGAAGCGGCAACGACCAGTTCTTGGAAGGCGCTGAAGGGAACGACACGCTTTATGGCGGTAGCGGCACCGATGACCTCTTCGGTAATGATGGTGCCGACGTAATGGTGGGTGGTGCCGGCATCGCGGATTTTCTCTACGGCGGAAGTGGAGACGACGTCTTTTATGTCGCCAGCCAGGGCGATCTTGTTGGACTTTACAAATACGACGGCGGTGCCGGGAGCGACACGCTGATCCTCGGTGGTGGAACCACCTTGCCCGGTGTCGGCACCTTGATCAGCATCGACGTGACCATCTAGGCGGGCAGAGGCGCCCCGCCCTTGCGCCTTACCGATAGAAGCCGGGATTGCCCTCACCTGCGGGACGGTCATCAACATACTTGCCTTTCGACTTGGTTTAGGTAGCCTAGCTGAAACAAACGGCTAGAGTGCATCAGGGCCGCTCCCTCGGCGAGCAAGACAAAGACGTCAAGGCTACCTGCGGGGTTGGGCTCCGCTCTCCGGCGTGACGAGGAGGACGAGCGATGGCGACCTACTACGGAACCAACGGAAACGACACGCTGACCGGAACGGACCTGGTCGACAGCATCTTCGGGCTGGGCGGCGAGGATACGCTCTATGGCCTGGCCGACGTCGACTATCTCTACGGTGGCGGAGGCGCCGACATCCTCTACGGCGGTGGTGGCGTCGATGTCGTGCGCGGGGCGCGCGCGAACGATACGGCCTACGGGTCCGGCGGCCAGGATACCTTGCTGGGCGGTAGTGGCACGGACCTGCTCTACGGAGGCGCCAGCCGGGACCGACTGGTCGGCAACAGCGGTGTCGACACGGCCGCCGGTCAGACCGGCAATGACGTGATTCTTGTTGATACGGCCGACGACCTTGTGATCGAGTTCGCCGGCGAAGGTACCGACAGCATCATCGCCTCGGCCAGCTTTACGCTCCCCAGCGGTGCGGAGGGGCATGTAGAGGAGCTGCTGCTGGACCAGGATGCCGGCGCGATCAATGGCTTCGGCAATGCCCTCGAAAACCGCGTGCGCGGCAACTCATCGGACAACACCCTAGGCGGAGGCTCCGGCGACGACCGCTTGCTGGGCCGCAGCGGCGATGACCGCCTGCTGGGTGACGGCGGTGACGATTCCCTGCTGGGTAACGCCGGGACCGACGTCCTTGAAGGAGGGTCCGGCAGCGATCTGGCCAACGGCGCCGAAGGCTCGGACAGCCTCTACGGCGGCAGCGGTGCGGACGAATTGCGCGGCAAGCAGGGCGGCGACCTTGCTGTCGGCGGCGACGGGATGGATTCCCTCTTCGGCGACAATGGCTCCGACAGTCTGTCAGGCGACGCGGGCGATGACTTCTTGAAGGGCGGCGGCGGTGTCGATACCGCCAGCGGAGGCCTCGGAGACGACACCTTCCGGATCGACACCAGCAGCGACGTCGTGCAAGAGGTCGCCGGAGAAGGCAGGGATACGGTTCTCGCCGAAGCGGACTTCACCCTGCCCGGCACCGCCGACATGGGCTACATTGAGGAACTGCGCCTCGTCGGCGGCACTCCGGCGGTCAACGGCGCCGGCAACGAGCTCGGCAACCTGATCCGCGGTAATACCGCCGGCAACACGCTGAGCGGCAACCTCGGCGACGACAGCCTCGCCGGCCTGCAGGGCGACGACCGTCTGGTGGGAGGCAGCGGCGGAGACCGGTCCCTCTTCGGTGGCGCCGACAACGACACGATCTACGGCGGCAGCGGCAGCGACACCTCTCTGGCGGGCGGGACCGGAGAGGACCGGCTCTTCGGCGGAGACGCGGGAGACCGCGGCCTCTATGGCGGCAGTGGAGCCGACACCCTTGCGGGCGGCAGCGGCAGGGATGACATCCTGGACGGCGGCGAGGGCGATGACAGCCTCTTCGGCGGTAGCGCGAACGACCGCAGCTTCTTTGGCGGCAGTGGCGCCGACTTGATCGATGCCGGCTTCGGAAACGACAGTACAGTCGACGGAGGGAGCGGTGACGACGTCTTCTTTGGCGACAGCGGGATTGACAGGCTCATCCTCGGCCGCGAGGGCAATGACAGTCTCTATGGCGGCAGCGGAGACGATTCTCTCTTGTTCGGCGACGCCTTCAGTGACGCAGCCGAGGTTGGAGACAATGACGACGTGATCAGCGGCGGCGATGGTGACGACAGAGGGCTGATCGGCAAGAGCGGTAACGACAGGCTTTCGGGCGATAGCGGCAACGACGGCTCATTCTTCGGTGGCCACGGCGAAGACGTCCTTTATGGAGGTGCAGGCGACGACACCTCGCTGATTGGTGGCGACGGTGACGACAGCATTTTTGGAGAGGAAGGCGACGATGAGCTGTACGGCGGCAGCGGTGACGACCTTTTGATCGGCGGCGCCGGGTCCGACAGCCTTCTCGGCAACAGCGGCGACGACCTCTTCCTGGTGACCAGCCAGGGCGACTTTGCGGGTTACCTCTATGACGGCGGGGCTGGGACAGACACTCTCGTGCTGGCACCCGGCGTGACCATTCCGGGTGGAGGCGTTGATCTTGTGTCTATCGAAGTGACGATTTAACGTTGGCCTTGTTCACTGAGTCGGTCCTGCCCTCGGGCATCGTCATTGTCGGACTTGATCGGAGGATCATTGGCCGCTCACCGAAGTCGTGGATAGAAGGCCTCTGATCAAACCCTAGGACGATCGGCCGAGGTAGGCGAGCACCGGCTCCACCGTTGTGGAGAAAGACCCGCCGCTTGGCTGAACATCCTCGATCTGATAAGCTTTCCTTCAATTGAACAAGGGCCAGTCATTTCTCCTCTGGAATAGTAAGAAAGTGACTGGCAAGAGGGCTCTTGATCGCTCGCCATGAGAGATGGCGTGCGCGACGGCCGGATGGGATCGGCCTGGTACGGCGGGTGAGACGAACAAGCAAGACTGAGGATATCCGTTTGTGCCGAATGGCTTGATCCCCGACATGGGAGGGGACGGCAATGGCGACCTATTACGGCACCAATGGCAACGACACGCTGACCGGGACGAACCTGGTCGACAGCATCTTCGGTCTGGGCGGCGAGGACACGCTCTACGGTCTGGCCGACCAGGACTACCTCTACGGTGGCGGTGGCGCCGACCTCCTCTACGGCGGTGGCGGGGTCGACATCGTGCGCGGGGCGCGGGCCGATGACACGGCCTACGGCTCGGGCGGGCAGGATACCTTGCTGGGCGGCAGCGGCGGGGACCTGCTCTACGGAGGCGCCAGCCGGGACCGCCTGGTCGGCAACAGCGGCGTCGACACGGCGGCCGGTCAGACCGGCAACGACGTGATCCTGGTCGACACGGCGGGGGACGTGGTGATCGAGGTCGCCGGCGAAGGCACCGATAGCATCATCGCGTCCGCCAGCTTCACCCTGCCGTCCGGAGCTACCGGCTATGTCGAGGAATTGCTGCTCGACCAGAGCGCGGGCGCGATCAACGGCGTCGGCAACGCGCTGGACAACCGGGTGCGCGGCAACTCTAGCGCCAACACCCTGGGCGGGGGAGCCGGTGCCGACCGCCTGCTGGGCCGCAGCGGCGACGATCATCTCTTCGGCGGCATCGGCGGGGATTCCCTGCTGGGCAACGACGGCGTGGACAGGCTGGAGGGAGGCTCGGGCGGCGACCTGGCCAACGGAGCCGACGGGAACGACAGCCTCTTCGGCAACTCCGGCACGGACGAGCTGCGCGGCAAGCAGGGCGACGACCAGGCTTCCGGTGGCGCGGGCACGGATTCCCTCTTCGGCGACAACGGGGCCGACACGCTGGCGGGCGATGCGGGCGACGATTTCCTGAAGGGTGGTGCTGGTGCGGATACAATGAGCGGAGGGCTGGGCGACGATACCTTCCGAGTGGTGACCGGTACGGATGTGGTACAGGAGGCCGCGAGCGAAGGCAGCGACACGGTCTTCTCCGAGGTAGACTTTACCCTGCCCGGCAGCGCCAGCTTGGGCCATATCGAAGAGCTGCGCCTGGTGGGCGGCACCTCGGCCGTGACGGGCGCCGGCAACGACCTGGACAACCTGGTGCGCGGCAACACGGCCGACAACGAATTGAGTGGGCTTGCCGGTGCTGACACGCTTTCGGGTCTAGAAGGCGGAGACACTCTCCACGGTGGCGACGGCGACGACAGCGTCGTCGGCGGCGGCGGTTCCGACCGGCTCTACGGGGGAAGCGGCCTCGACCGGTTGCTGGGCGGCAGCGGCAGCGATTACTTCCTCTACGGCGGCTCTGGGGCCGACAGCATCTACGGTGACAGCGGCGGCGAGACCCATCTGTACGGTGACAATGGCGACGACAGACTTTTCGGTGGCGAGGGAAACGACGCCTACCTCTACGGTGGCGAGGAGGCCGACGGCGTCTACGGTGGCAGCGGCGAAGACAGCGACCTGATCGGTGACAATGGCGACGACAGTGTTTTCGGTGGCGTGGGAAACGACAGCTATCTGTACGGCGATAGAGGAGACGATAGCCTTTTCGGCGGCAGTGGATCGGATCGGAGGTTGACCGGCAGTTCGGGGAGCGACTCAATCGACGGCGGCAGTGGATCGGACAGTACATTGCTCGGCGGTTCGGGAGCCGACATCATCAGCGGCAGCGACGGCGACGACAACAGCTTCTACGGCAACTATGGTGCCGACACACTGTTCGGTGGCTCCGGCATAGACACATACCTTTATGGCGACGCAGGAGATGACAGCATCTTCGGCGGTAGCGGCGATGATGGCGACCTTGGCGGAAAAGAGGGGAACGACTCTATTGACGGCGGCGAGGGCGACGATAGCCGTATCATGGGTGATTACGGCAATGATACGCTCAGCGGCGGCGATGGCAATGATTCCTCCCTCTTTGGCGGATCCGGAGCCGACAGCCTCCATGGCGGTGAAGGGAATGACAATGCCATCTTTGGTGCCTCTGGAGACGACCGAGCTTTCGGTGGCGGTGGAAACGACGCCAGCCTGGTCGGTGCTTTCGGCGACGACCGTCTCTACGGCGGGAGCGGGGCCGACTCTGTTCTTGCCGGCGGCCTTGCACCCGACGGCGTGATACCGGACGACGGAAATGACCTCCTAGACGGCGGCAGCGGCGCGGACTACTTCCTCTTTGGCGGGAATAACTCCGACACTCTAATCGGTGGCGAGGGCAATGACAGTGGCTTCTTCGGCGGTTCGGGATCTGATTATCTCTTCGGGGGTGATGGAAACGACAGCGAATTAAGGGGCGGCGGCGGCGCGGACAGGCTCTACGGCGGCCTCGGGGACGACAAGAGCTTCTATGGCGGTATTGGTGCAGACACCGCCTTTGGCGGCGATGGTGGTGATCAGCTCAACGGCGGAGGAGACAACGACAGACTGTTGGGCGACGATGGCGACGACACGCTCTACGGCAACAGAGATGCCGATTCCCTCTACGGCGGGTCCGGGCTCGACACGCTCTATGGCGGCAGCGGGGCCGACGCCGGTCTGTACGGGGGAGAGGAGGCCGATTACCTCTTCGGCGGCAGCGGTGCCGATAGCTTTCTCCGAGGCCAATCGGGGTTCGACAGGCTCTTTGGCGGCGACGGTGACGATTTCCAGGTCTTTGGCGGAACGGGCGACGACAGGGTCTACGGCGATAGCGGAGCGGACTATGGCCTCTTCGGTGACGACGGCAGTGACGGCATTTACGGTGGCGCCGGGACGGATACCTTCCTGACCGGTGATGCAGGCGATGACAGCCTTTTCGGCGACGAGGGGAACGATACCTATCTCGCCGGCGGATCCGGTGTCGACTATCTCTTTGGCGGCACCGGGAGCGACTTCAGGTTCTACGGCGGGCAGGACGACGACAAACTCTACGGCGGCAGCGGCGGCGACTACGACGACTCCTTCTTCGGCGGTGACGGCAACGACGCGCTCTTTGGCGGCGGCGGTTTCGACTTCAGCTTCTACGGTGGAAGTGGTGCCGACAGCCTGTATGGCGGTGCCGAACAAGACGAGGATTTTCATGGCGAGAATGGCAACGACAGTCTCTACGGTGGGGCAGGAAACGACCAATTTCTCTACGGAGGCGACGGGTCCGACGCCATCTTCGGTGGCGACGGAGATGACTTAGCAATCTACGGCGGAGCGGGGATGGATAGACTCTACGGCGATTCCGGCGATGACTATCTCCACGGTGACGACGGCAACGACCTGCTGATCGGTGGATCGGGTTCCGACAATCTCTACGGCGGCAGCGGGGATGATACCTTCTATGTGTTTCAGCAGAGCGATTTTGCCGGCTATCTCTACGACGGTGGTGCCGGGACCGACACTCTCTACCTGGCGCCGGGCGTCACCTTGCCGGGTAGCGGGACCTTGATCAGCATCGACGTCACCATGTGAGGAGGGCGCGGCCAACGCTCCCTCTTCGCCCTAGCCCCCCGTTTGCCGAGGCGCCGGGCCTCAGCTCGAAACGGCCGCCGCGATCGGCGCGAACCCGACACGGAAGGGAAGGCTTAGCGGAACCTATTACGGCACGAACGGCAACGACACGCTGACCGGAACGAAACTGGTCGACAGTATCTTCGGGCTGGGCGGAGATGGAGACGACTTGGCTTCTTGTGGTGAAGACGGTGATGATGGCCTCTACGGTGGTAGCGGAGGCGATCAGAGCTTCTACGGCGGAAATGGGGAGACAATATCTTCGGCGGTAGCGGAGCGGACTCCTATATCTACGGCGGAGCCGGGGTCGACGGGCTCTTCGGTGGAGATCAGGATGATGTGCTCTCAGGCGGTTCCGGCACCGACTATCGGTCGGGCGAGTCAGGCAATGACCTGCTGTTGGGTCGCCTCGGTGCCGGTAACCTCTTCGGTGGGGCGGGCAGCGATTCCCTCTACGGCGGCAGTGGAAATGACACCTTTTACGTGTTCCAGCAGGGTGACTTCACTGGCTACTACTGTAACGGTGGCAGCACCTTGATCAGCATAGAGGTCACGATCTAGCCAGGCACACCTCGCCACGCCAACGAGAATGCGCCCGTGCAAAGACTGGCCGGGCGAGATCGACCCGCGAAGTCATTGCGCCGGTGGGCGCCCTGCAGCGAACAAATCCATGCCTGTTCTGCCAGTCCTTGGCAGGGTAATCACGGTCGGCTACTGTCATGCGAACGCCAGCGCGGCGGTTTGGCCATCCGGAAGGTCGGTCAAGTGTCGCTCTGCCTAGCGGTAGAACCCTGATCAGCGTTGACGTTACCTCCCTTGAACCTGGTAGGCCCTGTGGCTTGGGGGCCCCGAAACCGGGTTCCCTCTGGACCCACGCAAAGCAGAGCGGTCTGCGCCAGATCCGGCTCAGCCCAGCTTCTTGTAGAGATAAGAGCGTGAGATCCCCAGGCGCTCGGCTGCGCGTTTCTTGTTGCCGCCGCTTGCCTCCAGCGCCGAGCGGATGAGCTGGGCCTCGACACGTTCCAAAGCGCGTGCCAAAGGCTCGACCGTCTGCTGCGGTCCGGAGGAACCCAAAGCGGCCTGAGCTTCCTGGTCGAAGTCAGCCGTCGTCAGGGTCGGACCGGCAGCAAAGATGGCGGCACGCTCCACCGCGTGCTTCAGCTGGCGGAGATTGCCGGGCCAGGACTGCGCTGCCAGCAGCGAGAAGACCTCCGGCGCCACCTCCATCCGCGGCCGGCCATGGCGTTCGGCAAAGTCGGCGAGGAACTGGCGCACCAGTGCCGGCAGGTCCTCCAGGCGCTCCGCCAAGCCGGGAACCTTCACCACCACCGGTGCGATGCGATAGAAGAGATCCAGGCGAAAGGCACCCTCACCCACCCTTTCCTCCAGCCTGGCGTTGGTTGCCGTGATCAGCCGGAAATCGACTGTCTCTGCCTGACCGCCCAAGCGCTCGACCCGGCCGTCCTGCAAGACCCGCAGCAACTTCACCTGCACGGCCGGCGCATCTCCCCGATCTCATCGAGAAAGAGCGTCCCGCTGGCGGCCTGCTCGAACTTGCCCGGCCGGCCACGGCGATCGGCGCCGGTGAAGGCACCGGCCTCATAGCCGAAGAGTTCGCCCTCGACCAGGCTGTCCGGCAGCGCCGCGGCATTGACCGCCACCATGGGCCCATCACGGCGCGGCGAGAGACGGTGCAGGGCTTGCGCCACCAACTCCTTGCCGACGCCGCTTTCGCCGGTGATCAGCACCGGCACGTCCAGGGGCGCCAGCTGCACGATCTCGCCTTTCAGGCGCCCCATCGCCCGGCTCTCGCCGATCAGGTCGTCGAGACCATAGCGCCGCTCGCGTGCGGCATGCGCCTCGCGGCGATAGAAGGCGACCTCGTCCTCCAGCGCATTGATGCGCTGGTTCAGTGCCTCCAACTGCTTCGGTCCCTTGAAGAGCACGCGCCCAATGGCGCCGCGCAGCTTGCCGTCGGACCCGCGTATGGGGGTGCGGCTCACCACCCGGGTGATGCCGCGCATCGACTGGGTCTCCCCGATCTCCGCCTTGCCGCTTGCCACAACCTTGTGTAGGCGGGTGTTTTCGATCACCTCTTGCACCGGCCGGCCGATGGCGGCGCCGTGGCCCAGCCCGAAGAAGCCCTCGTGCACCGGCGCGATGTAGACCACCCTGGCCGCCTCGTCGACCACGGTCATGGCCTCGAAGGGATCGCTCAAGAGGTGGTCCAGAATGTCGTAGGAGAAGTCCACGCCGGCCAGGAACTCGAGCACGCTCGAACTGCCCTCGCTCAAGAGAAAGAGATCGCTGTCGCCGAGCGCGCTCCACAGCACGGCGAGACCGAGGTCAGGCAGGGCGCCCAGCCGGCGCTCGCGCAGGGCCCGGCGGAACCCCGGCCGCAGCAATGCCGTCTGCACAGGTCTCTTCGTCGCGCGGCCCAAGGCGCTCTCGATCTGCCCGCGAGAGCCGACAGAGAGCAGTCCGACGAGGGCGGCTTGACCCGGCATTCGCATTTTCCTTGGTGGTTGCTGGTCGAAACCTAACCTGGCGTCTCCAGCGAGGTCAAACGGCAGGAATTGTGTCGTCGAGAAAGACATCAACACGCTAACGCCACAGCCACACGACCTAGCGGCTGGGCCTGAACCAGAGTATTCTTCCCTTTCTCTTTCGATCAAGCGGCGCCGTTTACTACACACTTTTTGGCACACGCCCCGTCATTGCGAGCATCAGCGCGGCAATCCAGTGTGAAACGATCTGCACGGCGATTCTGAATTGCTTCGTCACTGTCGCTTCTCGCAATGAAGATCGGTGAGTGCTTGATAATTCACTCCTGAGTTTTTTCCCGGCATTGGAAGCAAAAACTTGAATTCTAGAAATCATTTCGATCCCCAGGCGTGAATCTTCAGACCACCAGCATGGCACGCCTCTTGCTTGGTCCCTTGCGCAACAAACCGAAGGAGACGAGCTTGCCGGCCAGCCGCGCCGCAGATCTGCCGATGGACCGCCTGCCAGCCCTTGCCTGCGGGGCAGGTCTGGATCTCTTGGCTGGCGTAACCCTGCTGGATCTCACCTCCTCCATCGCCGGGCCTTACGCCACCATGCTGCTGGGCGACTTGGGTGGCCCGGGTGATCAAGCTGGAGCGACCCGGCCGTGGCGACGACGCGCGCGCCTGGGGGCCGCCCTTTCTAGAAGGCGAGTCGCCTCTGGTTCCTGGCGGTCAATCGAAACAAGGAATGCCTCACGCTCGACCAGACCCAGCCTGAGGGCCGAGCGATCTTCGAGGCGCTGCTGACCAGGGCCGACGCACTGGTCACCAACCAGCCGCTGGCCGTCCAGCGTAAGCTCGGGACCGACTACGACAGCGTGAAAGGGATTAAGCCGGATCTCGTATACACGGCCTTGACCGGCTTCGGTCTCACCGGAGGTCGCGCTGAGCGGGCCTGCTACGACCTCATCGCCGAGGGCTATTCCGGCGTGATGGACCTCACCGGCACGCCGGACCGGCCGCCGCAGAAGGTGGGCGCCCCTGCTGCTGATCTCTTGGCCGGGCAGGATGCGGCGCTTGCCACGCTGGCGGCCCTCTTCGCCCGGCAGCGCGACGGCAAGGGCCGCCTGGTCGATGTCTCGCTGGTCGAGTCAATGACCCGTTTCATGGCCTGCCGCATCCTGCCCTACTTAGGCTCCGGCGAGTGCCCGCAACGCTCCGGCGGTACGGACAGCGTGATCGCGGTCTACCAGACCTTCGAGACTGCAGACGAGCCATTGACCTTGGGACTGGGGTCCGATGCCATCTGGCAGCGCTTCTGGGCCGCCGTCGGCAAGCCCGAGCGCGGGCTGGACCCTTCCGAGGCAAGCAATGCGCAGCGGCGGGCAAAGCGCAGCCAACTGGTCGAGGAGATCCAGGCCGTGCTCCGCGCGCGGCCGCGCCAGGCCTGGCTGGAGGCCTTCGCAGAAGCACGTGTGCCAGCCGGCCCGATCAACCGTGTCGACGAGGTGGCCGAGGACAAAGCCCTGCTGGATCGCGGCCTGCTCTATCGTCTGGAGGCAGGCGATCGCACGCTGCCCCAGGTCGGTCTGGGGATAGGCTTCGATGGCCGTCCCACCGCGCCTCGCCTGCCGCCGCCGCGCTTGGGCGAGCACAAGGCGGTGCTGCTGAAGGAGTTTCTGGGCTATGACCAAGAACGCACCGACGCCCTGGCCGCTGCCGGCGTCATCTGAGAAGAGCTAAGAGAGGAGGCCGGCATGACCTACGAGACCATCCTTTACGAAGAGCGCGGACCGCTTGGCCTGCTGACCCTGAACCGACCGCAAGACGGCAACATGTTTACGCCGACCATGTGCGTGGAGATTCGCGACTGCATTTCAGCTGTCGGTCGCGAGACGCGGACGCGCGTCCTCATCATCACCGGGGCGGGCGATCGCTTCTTCTGCCTCGGCGGCCGCAAGGAGGAGATGGAGAACACGCGCCTTTACGCTGGCGTGCTGCCGACCTTGGAGATGTACGAGGCCATCGACCGCCTGCAAAAGCCCGTCATCGCCAAGGTCAACGGCTATGCGGTGGGCGGCGGCAACGTCCTGCAGATGGTCTGCGACCTGACGGTGGCGAAGGAAAGCGCCATCTTCCGGCAGGTCGGCCCGATGATGGGCTCCTTCGACGCCGGCTACGGCACCTGGTACCTGGAGGACCTGGTCGGCAAGAAGAAGGCCAAGGAGATGTGGTACCGCAACCCCAAGATCCCGGCCGCCGAGGCCTTGGCCATGGGCTTGATCAACAAGGTCGTGCCCGACGAGCAGTTGGATGCCGAAACCGAAGCCTTCGCGCTGGAGGTCGCCGATCGCGGGAGCTTCGCGCTGGCCAGCGTCAAGGCCGCCTTCAATGCCCGTCACGGCGGCGTTTCCGGCCTGGCGCGGGTCGCGCACGACCTGCTGCTGCGCGGCTATCTCGACAGCGAGGAATCGAAAGAACTGGGCCGCGCCTTCGGCGAGAAGCGGAAACCCGATCCGGAGGCCTTCGGCCACTAGCCCATGCGCCCCTTCCTCACCCTGCACGATCCGGCCCTCGCCCGGGCCTACTACGCCGACGGGCTCTGGCGATCGGAAACGCTGCACCGCCTGATGGTCCTGCAGGCGGAGGAGCGGCCGGACGCCATCGCTTTGGTGGACGGGCGGAGGCAGCTCGCGTGGCAGGAACTCGCGGCCGAGGTTGACGGCTTGGCCGCCGCCTTCGAGGATCTGGGGTTGGCCGCCGGCGACCGCATCTCGCTCTGGCTCTCCAACCGCATGGAGGCGGTGATCGCCTTTCTCGCGGCCTCGCGTCAGGGGATCGCCTGCAACCCCTCGCTTCACCGCACCTACACCTGCGCCGAGATCGCGAGCTTGCTGAAGCGCCTTGGCGCCAAGCTGCTGATCACCGAGGCCGGCTGGGGCGCCGACCGGGCGGACCGCAAGGCAGAGGAACGGCTCGCGCAGATCGACTGTCTCACCGCGCTCTGGGGGTGCCGAAGAGCTGCCCGGACCCGGAGCCCAGCCAAAGCAAGCGCCGCAGACAAACCCCGACAGCGTGACCTATCTGGCCTTCACCTCCGGCACCACCGCAGCGCCCAAGTGCGTGATGCATTCCTCCAACACTCTGCTGGCCAATGCCCGCGACCTGGCACGCGACTGGTCGCTGGCGAAAGACGACGTGCTCTTGAGCCTCAGCCCCCTGTCGCATCACATCGCCTGGGTCGCGGTCGGACAGTGGCTCGCCAGCGGCTGCCGGCTGGTGACCGACGACCCGCCGGCCGGCTGCGACCGGCTCGACTGGGTCCTGGAGAGCGGCGCCACCTATGTCATGGGCGTGCCGACCCATGCCATGGACATCCTCGCCCAACAGAGAGCGCGGACCCTGGAGCGCCTGGGTGCGGTCCGCACCTTCTACATGGCCGGTGCTGCGATCCCGCCATCGCTGGCCGAAGCCTTCGTCGCGCAAGGCATCACCCCCGCAGAACATCTACGGCATGACGGAGAACTCATCGCATCAGTACACCCACCCCGGCGACGGCAAGGAGACCATCATGGCCACTTGCGGGCGGGGCGGGCCCGGCTATCAGGTCGCGATCGCCGATCGCGAGGATCCGGACCGCCTGCTGGGGCCCGGCGAGATCGGCGAAGTCGTCGGCCGCGGGGCCGCCCTGATGCTGGGCTACTTCGACAACCAAGCCGCCGTCGACCAGAGCTTCACCCGCGACGGTTGGTTTCGCTCCGGAGATCTGGGCGCCTTGGACGAGGCCGGCAACCTGACCATTCACGGCCGCCTGAAGGACCTCATCATCCGCGGCGGGCACAACATCCATCCAAGCCACATCGAAAGCCCTGGCACTGCGCCACCCTCGCGTCGAGAAAGCCGCTGCTTTTGCCGTTCCCCGACGAACGCCCTGGGCGAAAAGGTCTGCCTGGCAATCATCGGTGCCGCAGAGCCGAACCTCCTGTTGCACTTCCTGGCAGACCAAGGCCTGTCGAAGTACGACATGCCCGAGTACTTTCTTTCGGTGACGGCCTTCCCCTTGACGGCGTCCGGCAAGATTTTGAAGCGGAGACTGGCGGAAGACGCCAGGGCCGGGCGGATCGCACCGCAGCCGATCCGCTATCGAGCAAAGGAGAGCAACCCATGATGCCGCGCCTGGAAGAGCGGGGCACGACCGCGCTCATCACGCTCGATCGGCCGGAGGCCTTGAACGCGCTCCTCCTTCGCCATTCTGGAGGAGCTGGGGCGCCTGTTCGATCGGGTAGCAGAGAGCGCGTCCCGCACTTTGGTGATCACCGGCAGCGGCGACAAGGCCTTCTGCGCCGGCGCCGACATCAAGGAGCTGCGGGGGTCGCGAGCTCATGGCCCAGAAGCGCGGCGCGGAGTTGGGCCAATCCGTCTTCGCCAAGCTCGATCGCCTGCCGCAGACCTCGATCGCGCTGATCAACGGCTTCGCCTTCGGGGGAGGGCTGGAGCTGGCCATGGCCTGCACCCTGCGCCTGGCGCTGGCGAACGCAAAGATGGGCCTGCCGGAAATCAAGCTGGGCCTCATTCCCGGCTATGGTGGCACCCAGCGCCTGCCGCGCTTGGTCGGCGAGGCGCGCGCGCTCGAGATGATCTTGAGCGGCATGACCATCGGCGCCGAAGAGGCCGAACGCTGGGGCCTGGTCAACCGCATCGTCGAAGGCTTGGACGACGCCTTCGCTTTGGCGGAGTCCCTCTCCCGCTTCAGCCAACCGGTGCAAAGGCTTTGCCCGTGCCGCCGTGAAGCGCGCTTTGGACCTGCCGCTGAACGAGGGCTTCAAGGTTGAGGCCGATCTCTCCACCTTGGCGTTCCGGACCGCGGACGCAGAGGAAGGCATGGCGGCCTTCGAAGAGAAGCGCAAGCCGGAGTTCAAGGATGCTTGACGTGCTCGGGAACGCGCAATGCGGCGGGGAAGGCTGATGGCCAGCATTATCGAGCAGCAGGCCGCCCGCCGCCCTTGGAGCGAGGAGGAGCGCCTGATCTTGGATCAGGTCGAGCGTTTGGCCCGCGAAGTGATCGAGCCACGTGCTGCCACCTATGACGCAATGGGTGCCTTCCCCTGGGACAACGTCGCGGCGATGAACGAGCTGGGCCTCAACGCCCTTTTCGTGCCGGAAGCCTATGGCGGCGCACCGGTCTCCTATCGTCTCTACCTGGAGTGCGTCGCCCTCATCTCCGCGGCCTGTGCGTCGAGCGGCATCATCTACGCCACGAAACTTTCACGGCATGAAGCCCCTGATCGAATTCGGGACGGAAGCGCAGAAGGCGCGCTTGCTGCCGAAGATCGCCGAAGGCGGCCTCGCCTCGCTCGCCATCACCGAAAGCGGCGCGGGCTCCGACGCCACCGGCATGAAGACCCGCTTCACGCCCGAAGGCGAAGACATCCTGATCGAGGGGAGCAAGGTCTTCATCACCAACGGCGATGTCGCCGACCGCCTGCTGCTGTTCGGCAAGTGGAGCGAGATCGAAGACCCTAGGGCCGCGATCTCGGCGCTCATCTTCGAGAAAGGAACATCAGGCTTCGAAGTAGTGCGAACCGAGACCAAGATGGGCCATCGGGCCTCCTCTACCGCCGCGCTCAGCCTTCAACGCTTGCCGGGTTCCGCGGGCGAACCTCCTGGGCGCGCCGGGCGAGGGCCTGCAGATTCTGCTGGCCTCGCTCAACCGCTCGCGGCCAAGCGTTGCCGCTCATGCCCTCGGTATTGCTAGAGCCGCCTTCGCCGACATGGTATCCTATATGAACGAACGCCAGCAGTCCGGCCGCAAGGATAATCGATTTCCAGGGCAATCAGTTCCTGCTGGCGGACCTGGCCGGCGAGTTGGCCTTGAGCGAGTGCTGGCTGGACTACGTGGCGGACCTGATCGACGGCGGCGGGGCGGAGTTCGGCATGGAGGCCTCTTTGCTGAAATTGCGCGCCTCAGATCTCGCCATGCGGATGAGTGAGGCGGCGGTTCAGATGCACGGCGGCTACGGCTATTGCGCAGACTACCGTGTGGAGCGGCTGATGCGCGATGCCAAGATTACCCAGATCTGGGAGGGTACCAACCAGGTGCACCGACAGCTGATAGGACGGAGCTTCAAGGAGACATGAGCAAGATCGAGACCGTTGCCGTCTGCGGGGCCGGCGGCACGATGGGCGCCGGCATCGCCATCGTTGCCGCACGGGCCGGCTATCGCACCCTCTGTTACGACCTGCAGTGAAGCAGGTTTGGCGCGCGCCAAGCAGCAAAGCGGCGCCTTCTTCGAGAAGTCGGTCAAACGCGGCAAGATGAGCGCCGAAGACAGGGAGGCGGCCCTGGCGCGCCTGGAGGCCACCACCCGGCTGGAGGACTTGGCCGACGCCGACTTGGTGATCGAAGCGGTCTTCGAGGACCTGGAGGACCAAGCGCGCCCTCTTCACCAAGCTGAACGGCATCTGCAAGGCCGAGACCCTCTTCGCCTCCAACACCTCGACGCTGTCGGTCACCGAGATCGCGTCGGGCTGCGGGCGCGAGGACAAGGTGGTGGGCATGCACTTCTGCCTGCCCGCCCAGCTGATGAAGCTGATCGAGATGTCGCCCGGGAATCAACACCTCGGCCGAGGCCTTCGGGGCCGCTTGGGCCCTGGACCGAGGCGGCCGGCCAGACGCCGGTGGAGGACGCAGGACAAGCCGGGCTTCATCCTCAATGCCCTCTTGGTGCCCTTCAACAACGACTGCATCCGCGCGGTCGAGGCCGGTGTGGCCTCGCCGGCGGACATCGACAAAGCGGTCAAGGTGGCCTTCGGCTACAAGATGGGCCCCTTGGAGCTGACCGACCTGGTCGGCCTCGACACCCAGGTCAGGCTCTGCGAGGCCTTCTACCCCATCACGCTCGATCCCAGGGCGGCCGCCCCGCCTCTGCTGCGCCGCATGGTCGCCGCCGGCCATTTGGGGCGCAAGGCCGGCCGCGGCTTCTTCACCTACGACGGCAACGCCATGTTCGGAGCCTGAGCCCATGAGCTATCAGATCATTCGGCACGGCCCCTCGCCCTCCTTTCCCGACGGTGATCCCTTCCTGGCCGGCGCCGCACCACAAAGGCGAGGTCCTGCTGCACTTGGGCGATTGCCGCGGGATTGAGATGGCGGCCGATCCCGACCGCACCGCCATCCTCGTCGAACTCGGCCAAGAGTGCCTCGGCGTCCACACCGGCGAGGAGGCGGGCCTGGAAGGCTCCAACCGCCTCGGCTTCGCCCGCTATCGCAACGGCAACGACAAGCCCACGCAGTTGGTCGAACTGGTGCGCCAACCGGCGACCCCGGCGGGCGCCATCGACGCAGCCAAAGCGCTTTTCGAGGAGGCGGGCCTGGAGGTGGCGCTCTGCAGCGACCGGGCCGGGCGCATCGTCGACCGGCTGGTCCGGCCGAAGTACAATGCCGCCCTCAGTTTTCTCGACGAGGGGCTGGCCAGCGCCAAGGACATGGACCTTACCTGCCGGCTGGGTCTGGGCTATGCCGAGGGTCCGATCGAGCGGGTGGTGCGCGGCGGCCTCGCGAGGCATTGCGAAATCACCGAAGCGCTCTTCCAGGTCTACGGCACGCCCGCCTACGCGCCGGCGCGCCGCGCGCTGGTTGCCAAGCAAAGGAGCAAGGCCACGTGACGAAACCCTTGGCCGGCATCAAGGTCCTCGATTTCACCACCTTGCTGCCCGGTCCCATGGCCGGGCTCTACCTGGCCGAGGCCGGTGCCGAGGTGATCAAGATCGAACGCCCCGACGGCGAGGACATGCGCCGCTACAAGCCCCGCTGGGGCGAGGAAGCAGTGAACTTCGCGCTTCTCAACCGCGGCAAGAAGGGCCTCGCGCTCAACCTCAAGGAGCCGACCGAACGCGAGAGGCTGATGCCCTTGATCCGCGCGGCCGACGTCCTCCTGGAGCAGTTCCGCCCGGGCGTGATGGATAGGCTCGGCCTCGGCTACGAAGCGCTGAAGCGAGAAAACCCCCGGATCATCTACTGCTCGATCTCAGGCTATGGCGCCAGCGGGCCGAAGCGCCTGGTGGCCGGCCACGATCTCAACTACATCGGCGACACCGGCCTGCTGTCTCTAAGCCACGGCAGTCCGCAGGAACCGGTGCTGCCGCCCGCTCTCATCGCCGACATCGCCGGCGGCACCTATCCAGCGGTGATGAATGTGCTTCTGGCCCTGCTGCAGCGCCAGCGCAGCGGCGAAGGCTGCTTCCTCGACATCGCCATGACCGACGGCCTGTTCAGCTTTCAGTACTGGGCGATCGGCAATGGGCTTGCCGGCGGCAAGTGGCCGACTTCCGGCCAAGGACTGGTCACCGGCGGCACGCCACGCTACCGCCTCTATCCCACCAGCGACGGCAAGCTCCTGGCGGCCGCACCCTTGGAGGACAAGTTCTGGGCCGCCTTTTGCCGGGCCATCGATCTGCCTGACGATTGGCGAGAGGACAGCCGCGATCCGGCGGGCAGCATTGCAGCGGTCGCCAACATCATCGCGGCTAAGCCGTCTGACCACTGGGCGCGTCTGCTGGCTGAGGCGGATTGCTGCTGCTCTATCGTCAAGACCACGCAAGAGGCCTTGTCCGACCCGCACTTCGCAGAGCGAGGCCTCTTCGCCGGCCGGCTGATGAACGAGCAGGGCGACCAGCTGCCGGCCTTGCCCCTGCCCTTGGCGCCGGTCTTCCGCGGCGACGAGGAGCCGAAGTCGGCACCCGCGCTCGGCGCCGACAACGAGGACCTGCTGCCGTGAAAGCGCTTCAGGTCAAGGCCTTCGGGCCGCTGGAGAGCCACGGCCTGGTCGAGCTGCCTGCACCGGAGCCAGCCGCCGGCGAGGTGCAGGTCACGGTGGCTTGCTGCGACGTCAACTACCCCGACATCCTGGTGATGGAAGGGCGCTATCAGGTAAAGCCGCCTCTGCCCTTCATTCCCGGCAAGGCCGCCGCCGGCATCGTCTCGGCGCTGGGCAGCGGCGTGACCGATCGCGCCGTCGGCGATCGCGTGCTGGTCCAGGTCGAGTACGGCGCCTTCGCCGAGAAGCTTGTGGTACCGGTGGTGCTCACCCTGCCCATTCCGGACGACATCGGCCTCGAGCAAGCCGCCGCCCTGGGCCTGGTCTACCAGACCGCCTGGTTCGCGCTCACCGACCGCGGCGGCTTCCAGCCAGGCGAACGCGTCTTGGTGCTGGGTGCCAGCGGCGCCGTCGGCATGGCCGCAGTCCAGCTGGCCAAGGCCATGGGATCCGGCCAAGTGCTGGCCGGCGCGCGCGGCGAGGCCAAGCTGGCATTGGCGAAGTCCTTCGGTGCCGATGCCGTCATCGACCTCGACGGCGACGACTTGAAGGATCGCTTGCGCGACGAGGTCCGCGCCGCGACCGGCGATGGCGTCGATCTGGTGATCGACCCGATAGGCGGCGCAGTTACCCAAGCGGCATTGCGGGCGCTCGCCTGGCGCGGCCGGCTGGTGGTGATCGGCTTTGCCGCCGGTGAAATCCCAACCATCCGCGCCAACTATCTGCTGGTGAAGAACATCGCCGTTTCAGGCCTGCAGTGGTCCGACTACAGAGACCGCGATCCCGCCTGGATGGCGCATGCCCAGTCCGAAATCTTCGCCTACGCCTCTGCCGGGCGTCTGGCCCCGCACATCAGCAAGACCCTGCCCTTGGCCCGGGCGGGCGAAGCGCTGGCGCTGCTGCGCGATGGCGGCGCCGAAGGCAAAATCCTCCTCATGACAGGGAACAGCTAAGCCATGAGCCGCGGCGGCCTCTTGATCTGGAACGACTGCAAGCCGGAAGCGCTTGACGACTACGAGCGCTGGTATCAGGAAGAGCATTTTCCTGAGAGGATCGGAATCCCCGGCTACCGCTTTGGCGTCCGCTACGAAGCGCTGCGACCAGACACCAGCCCCTGTTTCTTCACCCGCTACGAAGTGGCCTCGTCGGAAGTCCTTCTCTCGCCCGCTTACCGCAGAATCTTGGCCGAGCCCACGCCTTGGACCCAGCGGGTCATGCCGGCTTTCACCAACATGAGCCGAACGGTCTGCCGCCGCTTGGCCCACTCGGGGGTCGGCGTCACCGGGCACGTCGTGACCGTGACGGCAGGCGAAATCGACCCGCTATGGGATGCGAGCCTGGGCGCCCTTGGGCAGCAGGGCTGCTTGGGCTGGTCGCTGTGGCAAGCCGTGCCCGAGCCGGGCAGCAGCAGCTCGGAGATGGCGCTGCGCGGCGGCGGCGACCGCCTGATCGAGGCGGCACTCCTGCTGCAGATCGGCCGCGCCGATGACGCCGAAGCCTGGGGCGCGCGCGTCGTGAGCTTGGGCCACGTAGGCGCCTATCGCATGATTTCCGTGATGACGGCGGAGGAAGCTCGCCAATGACCATCCTGCTGATCCAAGGCGCCAACATGGAGTACCTCGGCAAGCGAGAGCCGGCGTTCTACGGCACGACCACGGCCGAGGAGCTCGAGGCCATTCTCCACCGTGAGGCCGCAGCCCGCGACCTGGAGCTGGACATCCGCACAACCAACATCGAGGGCGAGGCCATCACCTGGATCTACCAGGCAGAGCGTGACGGTTTCGAGGGACTGATCATGAACCCGGCCGGCTTTCACTACGCGGGCTATGCCTTGCGCGACTGCCTAAAGGGGGTGAGCCTGCCCTACATCGAGGTCCACATGACCAATCTCGAGCGACGCGGCCTCCACTCGGTAATGGCGGAGCAGGCCGACGGCATGGTCACCGGCCTCGGAGTAGACTCCTATGTCCTGGGGCTCGAGGCCATGCGCCGCCTCTTGGATCGCTCGCCATGAAAACGGCACTGATCGCCGGCGCCACCGGCGTAGTGGGCCGCAATCTTCTGGCGCACATCCTCACCTTGCCCGACTGGCAGGCCATCGCGCTCTCCAGGCGCAAGCCGGATCTCCCCGGCGACTATCGCTACATCGCCGTCGACCTCTCGGACTCGGAGGACTGCCGCACCAAGCTTGCGCAAGCGAAAGAGGTGACCCACGCCTTCTATGCCGCCTATGTCGACGTCCCGGGTGGCTGGCCGGCCTTGGTGGCCCCCAACCTGGCTCTCCTGCGCAACCTCTTGGATGCCTTGGAGCCGCCCGTCCCGACTTGGCACACGTGAACCTGATAGAGGGCACCAAGTGGTACGGCAGCCATCTGGGGCCCTTCAAGACCCCGGCCAAGGAGGATGACCCGCGCCACCTGCCACCCAACTTCTACTACGACCAGCAAGACCTGCTGGCGGGCCACCAGGCCGGCAAGGCCTGGACTTGGTCGGCGGCCAGGCCGCATGCCGTCTGCGGCTTCGCACTCGGCAATCCGATGAACCTGGTGGTCGCGATTGCCGTCTATGCCAGCATCTGCAAGGAGCTGGGCATTCCCTTGCGCCATCCAGGAGCGCTCGCCAACAGCCAGGCACTCTATCAGGTGACGGACGCTGGCCTTCTGGCGCGCGCATTGGTCTGGATGGCCACGGCACCGGGCGCAGCCAATCAGGCCTTCAACATCACCAACGGCGATCTCTTCCGCTGGGAGAACCTCTGGCCCGTTTTCGCCGGCCACTTCGACATGGACTGGGCGCCGCCGCAGCGCGTGAGCCTGACTCAAATGATGGCAGGCAAGGCCACCCTATGGGAGAGCCTGGTGCAGCGTTACCGGCTACACGCCATCCCCTTCGACCAGCTGGTCTCCTGGGGTTTCGCCGACTACGTCTTCGCGTCCGACTGGGACATCGCCTCGGCCACCACCAGGGCGCGCCTGGCCGGTTTCCACGAATGCCTGGATAGCGAGGCCATGTTCCTCGCCCAGTTCGATACTCTCAAGGCGCAGCGAATCATCCCTTGATTGCTCCTGTCATGCTCACTCCCTGCCAGACTTGAGTTCGGTAAGAATTGTTCCTACCATCTTCCAAGAGGAGGACTCACTGCTTGTCAAAGGTTGAGAAAATCAGCGTAGCCTTGCCGCCTGAGATGGTTGAGGAGCTGCGCAGCGCCGTCGCAAGCGGCGAGTATGCGAGCGCGAGCGAGGTGATTCGCGATGCGATTCGCGATTGGAAGCAAAAGCGCAAGATTGCGGAGCTGGATGCCGAAACCTTGCGGCGCCTTGCGCAAGAAGGGATCGAAAGCGGTCCCGGCATCGACGCAGATCTCGTTTTTGCCCGCTTGCGCGCCAAGTACGCGGCACTGACGCACAAGAAGTGATTGAAGCCGCTTTACATCTCACCACGCGCCGTGGCCGATCTGGAAGAGATTGGCGACTACATCGCCCTGGAAGACCCGAGACGCGCCGAACTCTCTGTCGACCAACTCAAGGCCCACTGTCATCGGCTGGCCTCAATGCCGAGAAGCTATCCGGCGCGCGACGACATTTGGCCGGGGCTCCGAATGGCGGTGCATGGACGCTACCTCATTCTGTTTCGGGACCTGGCCGAGGAAGTGCGTATCGAGAGGATCCTGCATGGTGCCCGCGACCTCCAGGGCCTGCTCCCCTAGGGCAAATCAACGCTCTGAAGTGCTAGTCATCAATCGACACAAGCGTCACCGGCGCGCCATGCCCGTAGCCATCCGGCTTCCAGCGGGCAAAGGTCTCGACCAGGGGAGCGCTGGGGTAGAGACCCCAGACCGCGACGCCCGCGGCATGCGCGATGTGCAGAGGGCCGGTGCTGGAGCTCAGCACCTGTCCGGCACCTGCAAGATAGGCGATGAGGTCCCGGACGGTTTGAAAGCCGTCGACCATGCCGACGCCGGGCTCGCTCAAGATTCCGCTCTCCTCCAGCCTCTCCCGGCGTTCGGCCGCGTCGACGCCTTGCACCAGGAAATCGAGGCTGCTGTCGGGCGCTCGGTGCTGGGCAAGCCAAGCCAAATAGCGCTCTACCGGCCAGTTGCCGGCCGAACCGGCGCTGGAGAGCACGGCCACCCAGTCCGGCGACGGCCGGGGCGCCCGCCAGTCCGCCGGCACTCGCAAGGCCGGCAAGGGCTCGAACGCCGGCACAGGCAATCCGGCCCAGGCGATCAGCGCGCGGGCCAGGTCGAGGTTGTAGGCCATCTCGCTCTTGGCCACACGGCTGCGGTGCTGGCGCAAACCCCTGTGATAGCCGAAGTAGGTGGTCAGGCGTGAGTAGGGGCCAAATCGCCGTTTCAAGCGCAACTGGCGGAAAGCCCTTAGAGTCGTGGCATTGTCATAGAGCGCCAGTCCCCAGGTCTCGCGGTCCAATCCTTGCGGCGGGGCCTCGCCATCGACCCACAGCCGATCGTAGAGGCCGTTTGCCAAACCCCAAAGACCGATGTCCCGGGCATAGCCGCTGCAATGCAGCGTCACCAGGAAGCCCGCGCGCTTGACCAGGTTGGCCGCCGGCAGGCTCAAGACCAAGTCGCCCAGCCGGTCGCACCGCGAGACCAGCGCTTGCAGAGCCATAGCCTTCCACTGCCTTCCCCACTGCTGTGACGCCAAATGCCTGGAATGCGTGGAGATCACAAGCCACATTCCCTGCCAACCATCGGGCTTGCGAGACTGCGAGCCCTAGCTGAGCCAAGGAGAAGACGGGATGGATGCCCTGATCTGCGACATGACCCGCACCCCGATCGGACGCTACGGCGGCGCACTGTCTTCCGTGCGCAGTGACGACCTGGCGGCCCATCCCTTGAAGGAGGTCATGCGGCGCAACCCCAAGGTCGACTGGGAGGCAGTCGACGACATCATCTACGGCTGCGCCAATCAGGCCGGCGAGGACAACCGAAACGTTGCCCGCATGGCGAGCCTGCTGGCGGGACTGCCGGAGAGCGTGCCCGGCAGCACCATCAATCGGCTCTGCGGGTCGGGCCTCGATGCGCTCGGCTCCGCGGCGCGTGCCATTCGCAGCGGCGAGGCCGAACTGATGATCGCCGGCGGCGTCGAGAGCATGAGCCGCGCGCCTTTCGTCATGGGCAAGGCGCAGACCGCCTTCTCCCGCTCTGCCGAGCTCTACGACACCACCCTCGGCTGGCGCTTCGTCAACCCGCTGATGAAGCGCCAGTACGGGATCGACTCCATGCCCGAGACGGCGGAGAACGTGGCAGCGGACTATCAGGTCTCTCGGGCCGACCAGGACGCTTTCGCCTTGCGCTCGCAGCAGCGCACCGCTGCGGCCCAGGCCTCCGGCCGGCTGGCCAGGGAGATCACGCCGGTCTCAATCCCGCAGCGCAAGGGCGAGCCCAAGGTGGTGAGCGAGGACGAGCATCCGCGCGCCGGCGTCTCCTTGGACGGCCTGGCAAAGCTGCCGACCCCCTTCCGCGAGGGCGGCACGGTGACTGCCGGCAATGCATCGGGCTTGAACGACGGCGCGGCGGCGATCCTGCTGGCCAGCGAGGCCGCGGCCGCACGCTATGGGCTTACGCCCAAGGCAAGAGTGATCGGCATGGCTTGTGCCGGCGTGGCCCCCAGGGTCATGGGAATGGGCCCCTACCCCGCCAGCAAGAAGCTCGCCGAGCGGCTGGGCATCCCGGTCGGCGAAATCGAGGTCATCGAGCTGAACGAGGCCTTCGCCGCGCAAGCCCTGGCCTGCCTGCGCCAGCTGGGCCTGGCGGACGACGCCGCGCAGGTCAATCGCAACGGCGGCGCCATCGCGCTTGGCCACCCGCTCGGCATGTCCGGCACCCGCCTGGCGCTGACGGCGACGCAAGAGCTGATCGAGCAGGGCGCGCGCTATGCGCTTTGCACCATGTGCATCGGGGTCGGCCAGGGAATTGCCGTCATGCTGGAACGGGTCTAGCCGCACGCGCCCGTCGCTGGCTATGCTGCCCGATAGGTGAGTTTGGGGAAGCCCGGCAATCGGTGGAGGGCAGGGTTCCGGTGCAATGAAGCGGCCAATCGCACTTGCTATCGAGGCCGAGCTCGAGAACCTGCGCCATGTGCAGGCGATGGTCGAAGAGTTTGCCCAGAAGGAGGCCCTCTCTGGCAAGAGCAGCTATGCCCTGTCGCTTTGCCTGGAAGAGCTCTTGACCAACATCGTGCTCTACGGCCAGAGAGAGAAGGATGACAAGACCTCGATCGCCGTCTCGATCGGCATCAGCGGCGACGAGGTGCTGGTCCACATCGACGACGACGGGCCCCCCTATGATCCGACCGAGACGCCGGAGCCCGACCTGGACGCCCTGCTGGATGATCGCCCGATCGGCGGATTGGGGGTGCACCTGGTGCGGGAGTTGGCCCGGCGCTTCGAGTATCGCCACAGCAAGGGCAAGAACCGCGTGCATATCGCTCTGCCCCGCCACGCCAAGGAAGAAAGCTAGGGCCATAAGCGGAGCAGCCCTTAGGAGATCGCCATGACCGACCTACAGATGACCGAAGAACGCGAGGACGGTGTCTTGGTGTTCGCTTTGGGCGGGCGCCTCGACAGCAACACCGCCAAGACCCTGGAAGACAGCCTCAAGCAGAGATTGGAGGAGGGTACCCAGGCGATTTTGCTGGACATGAAGGCCTTGGACTACATCAGCAGCGCCGGCTTGCGTGTCGTGCTCTTGGCCGCCAAGCGCTTGCGGTCTTCCGATGGCCGCTTCGGGCTCTCCTCTCTCAACAGCGACATCCGCCAGGTCTTCGAGATCAGCGGCCTCTTACGGATCCTCCAGGTCTACGAGGAGCGCGATGCGGCCATGAAAGCACTCACAGCCTAGGTTTTCGCCGCATAGCCCATCTGCGGGCGACCCTTCTCCTGGCGAAGGAGGACGCCCCGCTTGCCTTGCTTGATGAGATTGAGCTGACCATCGACGTCGGACAGATCGCGCCACAGCAGGTCTCGGCTCGAGCCTGGCGGAGGCTGAGGCCGCGGCGGACGATAGAAGGTGTAGCGCAGCAGCCCGTCGTACATGGTGCCGAGACCGGCAACCATGTACCCTTCCGCCAGCATGTTGCGACAGCTGGCGATGTTCCCGGGCGCTGCCGTCGCATAGACATGCCACATGCCCGGCGGCCGCAAGAGGGCGAGCCGGCGCCGCAGCAGCCTGCGGTGCAGCTTGCGTCCGCGATAGTCGGGATCCACGACCACGCCCTGCATCATCGCCAGTGGCGTCGCCTCGGCCAATCCCAGCATCTCGCGGGTTCGGTCCTTGTGATGCAGTCCGGTCAGAAGGGTCCCGAAAGCGGAGAGCGGACCCTCCGGGCGATAGCCCAGCACGGATCCGCGACCGCTTAGGACCGAGTGAAAAAATCCGGGCGGCGCCGGTTTGAAGAGCTCCCGCTTGTCCAACGATCCATAGACCCGCGCCTGGAGCGCCTCGATCTCCTCGATGTCTGACATCGACAGGCTGACCCAAGGGTCGGCCTGCATGCCGGCCTGGTCGAGCAAGGCGCTAAGCCCCGATCACTTCGGCGTAATTCAGCATCGACAGTGGCGGATAGAGTTGCAGTGCCTTGGCAACGGGAATGTTGATAATCAAGGAGAAGCGCTTCAGCGTCTCGATCGGGATGGTGGCCGGGTCACGGCCCTCCACCAGGATCTGCTCGGCCTTGGAAGCGGTCAATTGACCGACCGAGTAGTAGCGGCAGATCAGGCTCAAGAGACACTGCCCCTTGTCCACCAAGAGCTCTGTCGTGCCGAAGGTCGGCAGCTTCAGCCGTGCCGCGGCCGGGCGGACAAGATCCATCTGCGAGCCGAGGAAGGTGTCCGGCGGATAAACCAGCCAATTGGCGCCGGCGTCCTTGATCTCCTGCAGCAGTGTCTCAAAGCCATCGCTCACCGGCCTGCCTTGGTCATTGACGTCGAAGGCTTTCGCCACCACCGGAAAGCCCTGCTCCTGGCCCAACTGCTTGAACCTCTCGACGATGACCGCCGAGTTTCGCTCGGTCGGCGTATAGAGGAGGCCCAGGGTCTCGATCGGTCGATAGGACTGAATCGCGCGCAGCTGTGCTTCCGGCGGCACCACGTGGAAGGTACCGGTCAGGTTTCTGCCGGATGATTGGAGGTCCGGGACCACCTTGGCACGCACCGGCGCCGACACCATGGTGAAGACCACGGGAATCTCTCCGTTCAAGGAGAAGGCAGAGGGATCGTCATAGGGGCCCACGGTCGCCAGGGTTACCGGCGTGCCCCAGGTGTAGACCAGGTCCGGCTTGATCTCCTCGATTTCCTTCAGGAAGCCCGGGACGTTGGCAGGATTGCGCTCGGCATTGCGCATGATGATCTCGGCTTCGATACCGTGCTGATCCAGGTAGTCGCGAAAGCCACGCTCGACGTCGGTCTCGCCGCGATAGGTGATCTGATAGATCTTGAAGGGTCCCTTTTTGCCCTCGTCCTGCGCCCGGCCGGTCAGCGACGGCAGAACCACCGCGCCGGCCGCCATCAGTGCCAAGGCCCGGCGTCTTGCTATTCCCTTCTTCTCCGGCATCTCGCTCACCTCGCCCCTTCACTGCCCGGCAGGCTGCGGCCTTCTCGTCCAACCGTCCAGGCTGCCAGATACAGCAGCGCGCCGATCAAGGAAATCGCTCCTACAGCGATCAAGGCCACATCCAGGCCATAGGCACCCAGCAGCCAGGCCGCGATCAACGGGCCGATCGCATTGCCGCTCCGCTCAACGAAACGGAACACGCCGTAAACCATCCCTTCGGGCACATCTGGCAAGTAGCGACGCCCCAGCTCTCCCACAAGTGCTGACTGCGGGGTGATGGACAGTGCCTGCGCCACCCCCAGCTGCAAGACCATCGCCGCTTCGCCCCAGGGCTCCGCCCAAATCAAGGGATGAATGATCGCGCTTGCCGAAAGGGCGGCCCCCACAAGCACGAAGCCGGGCCGGTAGCCCGAACGGTCGCTAAAGCGGGAGACCAGCGGCACCAAGGGCAGCATGGCCAGGGCGTAGAGCGTCAGCACCCGTCCGATCGAAGCCTGGTCGAAGCCGCTGTCGGCCATCGAGAGCGGCACCAGGTAGAAGATCAGGGCCGCCAGGATCAGCTTGGCCGGCAAGGCGCAGCCGAACAGCAATAGCGCCAAGGGGGGTTTGGAGATCACGCGCAAGAAGGTCGCCAGGTTCGGCCGCGCGCCGCCGGTGATGCCCCGAGGGCGGGCTTGGTGTGGCATGGCAAAGCGTGCGGTGACGATCGCCAGCAAGGCGAGGACGGCAGAGACCAGAAAGGTCTCTCGCTCGCCCAGCCTGTCAGCCAGGATCCCGCCGACCGGCGGTCCACAAAGCGCGGCCACGAAGATGGCGCCCACCAGGATCGACAGCCCGCGCGCCCGGTTCCGGCGCTCGGTGCCGTCGATGATGGCCCCCTGCGCCGAGACGAAGACCAAGGCATAGCCCACTGCCGTCAGGCCGCGAAAGAACATGAGCTGCAGCAGATCGGTGACGTAGGCCGAACCGGCAAAGCCGATCACCGCAATGACCGCGCCCGCCCGCAGCGAGCGCCCACGGCCCACACGTTCGGTCAGGTCGTTTAGGAAGAGCAGCAGAATGGCGACGATCGCCATGAAGAGGACGATCGGTAGGGAGATCACCAATTCCCGCGACAGCCAGGGAAGCGGCGAGGCCAGACTGGCGATGTAGCTCGGCAGGAAGGGCCTGGTCAGCTCTTCGGCGAAGAAGAACAGGAACAGCGGAGCGCGTATGGCGGCCAGCTTGGGCGGCGGCTGGTCGCGCTTTCCAAGCAGGTGATGCTTGGCCTCCAACTGCTGCAGGGCCACGCCGGCCTCCGTATCGCGCGCGGCCGTCGCCCTCCCTTCCAGTTCTCTCTGTCTCTTGGCAAGAGAGCTTAAGCGGTGATCCAAGTCGTCCGAGGCCTGTCCGAAGATTCCCTTGGACTCCACCGGTGTATGGGCGCGCAGATCGCCGCGATTGATCGCCACCAGCCGCTGGCCCAGGCCGCGCAAGGCGCGGCCTACGTCGGAGCTGAAGACCAGCGCCAGCATCTCGAAGGTGACCAGGATCGACGCCAGCAGCACGATCGCCACGTCCAGCCAAATGTTGCGAATGGTGCGGGCCACCACCGCCGGCGGGATGGCGATTACCACTTCGGCGACCACCTCTTCGCCTTGCTTGATGGCCGTCTTAACGATGATCGGACTGCGCAGGCTGCCCGCACCAGCGCGCTCGACCGAGGCCAGCTCGCTGCCGCCCTCCATACGCACGGCAATCGACGCAAACTCGGAACTCTCGGCAAGCGCCTCTCGCAGCACCTCGTCTGCGCCGACGACATCCTTCAGCGGAATGCCGTAGTCGATGGCTTCCTCGAAGAGGCCGGAGATCGATTCGCCGACCACCTCCGCCTTGCGGTTAAGTTCCGGCAGTAGCAGCCGCTCCGCACTGTCCAGTGCGCGCCAGGAGACGAAGACCAAAGCCCCGACCAGCAAGAGGGCCAGCACGGCCAGGAGGGCCAGATCTAGGCGTCGCATGTCTTTGCCACCCTAGTGGTCCGATCGCAACGTGCGAGTCCCAAGCGGGGCCAGAGGCTCATTTCTCTCCCTTCGCCTCCAGCTCGTTCAGTCGTCCGGCGACTCTGTCGTGTTCTTCCGAGACCTGAGAGAAGGCCCAACCGTGCCCATCCTCGCCTTCGCCGGCGGCCATCTGCCCGGCCTCCGCCGCGCGCCGCTTCGCACTGGACAGCATGATCAGGACCGCCAGCAAGGCAAGTGCCATCGCGCCGATCAGCGCATAGATCGCGGCCGCGCGCACCGTGGAGGCCGTCGAATCAAGGTTATGTTCCAGGATGCTGGTGTCGGCAATGAAGCGCACGCTGCCTGCCTCGCTGCCGAAGCTGTTGATGATCGCCAGGTCCACCTGCAGTTCGCCGGCATCGAGCAAGGGCAGGACCTGACCCACCCTGGCAGGGTCGCTGCTGTGCAGAATCTCCCCTTCCCTATCCATCACGTCGATGGCGAAGAGCACCGGGTCGGCCGCCCTTTCGCGCGCCAAGAGGGGATCCAAGGTCTCTTGCCCGGCAATGGGAATGCCGAAGGAGATGCTGGTCTCTATGTCGTCGACAATGCCCTTGCCGATCGCCAGCAGGCGCGACTCCACCTGGCCTAAGTAGGCGGCCCTGACCGAGCCATAGTTCAAATAGGCCCCCAGCGCCAAAGCCGCCGCCACGACGGCAGCGATCGCGAAAATCAGCACCAGACTAAGCCGCTGCAGCATAGCTCTCTTTGCCCCTCAGGCCGGCAGACCAGGCCCTTTGCTCGCACCTCACTGGCGAGCCGCGCCATAGCCTTGTAGCATCGCCGCGCAGGCCAAGACCACGGGCCTGTCGCGAAAGCGCTTTTGGTTGGGGTAGTGCCGGCTCATGGTGTTAATCGTTCGTGTCGGTCTCTTGACGAGCTTGGCCGCCATTTTGGCGCTGGCCGCCCTGTCGCTTTTGGCTGGGCGCGCCGCAGACAGCGGCCTGGAAGAACTCGAGGTCGGCCGTCTGCGGTTCCTGGTAACCTCGCTGCGTAGCACGGTAGAGGCCAATCTCGGCCTGGGCCTGCCGATCGAGGATCTCGATAGGCTGCAAGCCGTCATCGAGCGTGATCGCACTATCGAGACGGATATCCGCGCGATCGAAATCGTCGGGCCGCTGGATGTGACGCTCTACAGTACCGATCGCGGCGCCATAGGCGAAGAGATTCCGCGCGCCTGGCAAGAGGCCATAGAAGAGCGCCACAGCAGCATCTGGCTGGCCGAAGACCGCGGCGAATTCGCCATCGGCGAAGTGGTGGAGACGGATTTTGGCCAAGCCATCGGTCATGTCGTGCTGGTGGTCTCTCACGACCAGGTGCATCAGCCGCTAGGCCTTTCCATCGGGCTTGCCAGCCTCGGCTGGTTGGCCATGCTTGCCGGCGCACCGCTTGCTTTTGGCTTGGGCGTGGCGATCGTGGCCCTGCGAAAGATTCCTTTGGATCGCTCGGCCGCGGTTTGGCGCGGGGCTTGGGACGACGCCCGGGCCGAGGGGGCGGACAACGAGAAGCTGCCGTCGCTCTATGGTGCCTCCTTGCGCGCCAGGCGTACGACCGAGGCGGCCAACCGCAGGCTGGAGCGGGTGCGGCGCGGCCTAATCGAGCTCGATCATGCGGACTGACCGGGGACATCTGGCCAGTCGCCGTTCCGATCTTCAGTGCGCCGCCATTGGCCTACTGATCGCGGCTCTCGTTGCCGTCGCCGGCAGCTGGATCGTCGAACGGGTTCAGGACGAGCAGGCGGCCGAGCTGCGCAAGAGCACCGAACAGCTCGGGCGCTCGGTGGCAAGGGCGGTCGCGGAGACCGTCCAGCTGGCGCTGGGATACGGTATCCCCTTCGAACGCCTGCACGGCGTGCCCGACTACTTGGAGCAGGTGCTGGATGCCAACCCCGAGGTTGCCGGGATCGAGCTTTATGACAAGTGGGGCGTCCTAGCCTACGGCCTCACGCGACCCGAGCGAAAAGCCACCTATGGTGCCGCAACCGGCGTCGTAATCGAGGAATGGGTCAAGAACGACGATCAGCGCGTCGCCGAGATCAACCTAGAGGTAGCCGGTCAGTTTGCTGCGGAGGTCGAGCGGCAACAGTTCCTGCTGGTTTTAGTTTGCGCCCTGGCCGCCGGACTGGGCGCCGCCGGACTGGTAAGGATCCAGCTGGCGGAGCAGTGGGACCTGCCGCGAGCGCATCTCATGGCCAGTATGGGCGCCACGGCTCGCGGTGTCTTTGCCGACTTTTCGCGGATAAGACGGGCCAGCCCGCTCGCGCGAATAGGCCGCCTGGCGGTTCAAGCCCGAGCCCCGGTGAGAGACAAGGCGAAAGAGGTCGCCGCCCTGTCGGAAGAGCTGACAGCCATCGACATCGACGGCAGCCTGACCGCGAAAGTACGCGCACTTGTGGGCGACCTCTTCGAGCGCTATCGCTTCGAACGGCCGGCGCGGCTTGCGGAGGACCGCGGCTGGGGCGGTTGGGCGACCCTGACGTGGGTGCTCTGTACAACCATGGCGGTTCCCTTGATTGGCGGCTTCGCAGCCGACCGCGTGGGCTTCGGTACGCTTTCCTACGCGGCGGCGGCCATGGCCTTCCTTGCCGAAGCGCTGGGCGGGCTGTTGGGTCTCTTGACGGCTCGCTACCTGCGGATGGGTCCGGCGCGACGCCTCTTGCTTTTGCTGGCCGTCGTCGCCGCGGGCGCTGCCACCATCGCCGTCGCCGAGCAACGCGACCTGATACCTTTTCTGGGCCTGCGGGTCGCCACCGCCTTCTGCCTGTGGTTCGTCGTTGACCAAACGCTCAGGGTGCCGGGCCGCAGCCTTCGGGGCCCCTGGTCTTGCACCCTGCTGATGTTGTTCGGGATGCTTCTAGGACCCCTCTTCGGCGGCCTCTTGGCAGATGGATTTGGACGCCGCACGGCCTTCGAGGTTGTTGGCGTACTCTTACTGCTCACCGGACCGCCGGTCTGCTTCGTCCGGACGCTTCCGGAACGAGCCGCCCGCCACAAGCCAATCGCCTGGCGCCACGCTGCAGCCTTGGCCTCGGCCCTAGCGGCGGCCGCCGCGGTGATCTGCTTCTACATCGCCTCAAGCCTCGAAAGACACGACTACGTCCTGATGTCGACCTTGGTGGCTCTGCTCGGCTGCGGCTTAGGCGCCGGCATCATTCTACGCAAACCCATGCTTGCCGCCTTGGGGATGGCCGGTGCCATCGCCGCCAACTGGGTTTCTCTCGAGATACCGATCGAAAGCGCCGGAGCCATGTTGCTGCTGGGCTTCTCACTGGGCTCCATCCTATCGCGCGGATGGCGCCGGCCGGCAAGGGCAACGGGGCTTGCCGCCGCTCTGATCGGCGTTGGCCTCGGCCCGGCGCTCGCCACCGGCGCGATCATAATCGGGATGCCGCCGCAGTATTGGATGAGCCTGCTTTTGGGTCTGGCCTTCTTCTGCCAGTTGCCCCTGACGACAAAACGGCCTAGCCGGACCAAGGTCGATAGGGCGGTCTGATGCTGCTGAGAACCCGACTGACCGTCTATCTGTCCCTGGCATTCCTGCTTGTGGTGGTGGGTCTGGTGCTCGTCGGACTGAGGCGCGAGAGCCTGCTGGAAGGGCGCTTGGGATCCTTGGCGATCATCGGGCAGGAGTCGGTTTGGACCGGCATCGTCACGCAGACCACGGCGGAACTAGGCTCGATTGCCGCCAGAATGATCGGCCAGCTCGAACGCCGGCCGCCGGCGGAGAACCGGGAACAGCTGCGTCACTGGTTCGACCGGGCCGGCCAGCGGCTGCTCGACGACACAACCGTCCTGCAAGTCACCGACAAGAACGGCAGGCTGCTGTTCAGCTCGCAGGGGACCTTTGCCGACAACCCCATGCTGGACGCTGCCTCGCTGGATCAGATCATCGCCGACGGCCGGACGGTCAAAGGCCTGCAGCAGACCTCGGCCACGAACTTCATGGTCCTTGTGGCCGTGCCCTTGGAAAGGCAGGGCCGGACTCTGGGCGTGGCCACCTTGGCACGCGACGCCTCTGTCGATCTCCACCGCTTTGCCAACGATATTGAAGCCACGGCATTTCTCGTGAGTCTGCGCGGCCGCATGGTGGAAGGGACCTCGCCGATGCTGTGGCGCCTGGTCGAACCCAGGGTGCCACCGCGCGATCCCAGTTTCAGCACCACCAGCACGGACTCCCGCCGCTTCACCGTGACCGGCGTCCCCGTCTATGACAGCGCCGGCAGGGTCGCCGGGACACTGGTCTCTCTGCGAGACTCCACGTCCGCCTTGGAGGAGATCAGGACACTTGGCTGGCTGAGCCTGGGCCTGGTGATGGTCTTCGTGGTCTTGGTGTTGACCGTTCTCTACTTCTATTTGCGGCGCACCTTCCGGCCGCTTGAAAGTGCCATTTCGGTCTTGCGGGCCCTGTCCAGCGGCAACACCGAGGTGACCTTGGAAGCCGAAGGAGCCGGCGAGATCGGACGCATCGCCGACGCCGTTTCGGTGTTCCGAGACAACACCATCACCCTCGCCGATCAACGGCGCCAGTCAGAGCGGCAAAGGCGCCGCCAAGAGCGCCTGATCAGGCAGCAGCTGACCATCCTGGCCTCGACCTTGGAGGGTGGCGAGAAGGACGAGGCCTTGAAAGACATGCAAGACCTGCTGGACCGGAGCAAGAAACCCGCCGAGGACAGCCAGGCGGTCACGCCGCTTGACGAAGACGAGCAGTTGGGATTGCTGGCACAGGTCCTGAAGGGCATGTCGGCGCAGATCACCGATCAGCATCGGCGCCTGACGCAAATGGTCGCCGAGCTGCAGGAGGCCATCGTCACCAAGACGAAGCTGGCCGGCTTGCAGCAGGAATTGGAGATCGCGAGGCGCCTGCAGCATTCGATCCTGCCGAAAGGGCTGCCGCCGACCGACGGTGTCGAGGTGACCGGCTATATGGAGCCGGCCAAGGAGGTTGGCGGCGACTTCTACGATTTCTTCTTCGTCGAGCCCGGGCGCCTCGGACTGGTGATCGCCGACGTATCCGGCAAGGGCGTGCCGGCCGCCCTCTTCATGGCCGTGTCGCGCTCGCTGCTGAAAGCCACGGCCCAGTCGCTCAAGGATCCCGGCAAGAGCATCGACCGCGTCAACGCGGTCATGGCCGACGAGAACGACGAAATGATGTTCGTCACACTGTTTTACGGGGTTCTGGACTTGGCGACCGGCAGGCTGACCTTCGTCAATGCCGGCCACAATCAGCCTTACCTGCGCCATGCCGACGGCGAGGTCAGGATGGTCGGCACGCTTGGCGATGTGCCTCTGGCGGTCATGGAGGGCTTTACTTTCGCCGTCCATAGCGAGCAGTTGGCGCCCGGCGACGTCCTGCTGCTCTACACCGACGGCGTGACCGAGGCTTTCGATGCCGCCGAGCAGGCCTATGGCGAAGCGCGGCTGGAAGCGACCCTGACAAATCTCGACAAGGATGCCGACAGCGGCACGGTAATCGCTGCCGTGGTGAAATCGGTCGAGGACTTCGCCGCCGGCGCGCCGCAGTCGGACGACACCACCATGCTGGCGCTGCGGTGGCTGGGTCCGCCGACGCCACTGGATGGCAACTAAGCCTGCTAATCCTTCGCTTCAGCCGCGTCGCGTTTCGTTTTGAAGCCGCTGGCAAAGCGGGTGAGCGTGCGGGACATGACACCGCGCCTCAGCATGATCTCGATCAGCTGAAAGCGGCCACGCGTCGACCAGGCATGCTCCAGCGCGGATTTCAACTCGGCGCGGGTGCGAACCCGCTGGCCTTGGCCTCCCAGGATGTCGGCCAGCTCGGCAAAGCGCCAGTCGTCGAGGTCGTTGAATCGGCTTTCTGGCTGGAAGGCGCGCAGCATTTCCCAGCTCTCGTTGTTGAATACCAGGACCAGAGGGTCGATGCCCAGCCGGCGGCAGTTGCCCAGCTCCCATCCGGTCATCTGAAAGGCGCCGTCGCCGACCAGGATCATGGTACGGCCGGCACCGGCCAATTGCATGCCCATACCGGCCGGCACACCATAGCCCATGCCGGCATAGTAGCCGGGAGCCGACATCGGTGTATGTCGCATGTCCATGGCGGTGAAGAGGCAGTCGCCCACATCGCTGGCCATGTGGATGGTGCCGACCTCAGCCATCAGGTCGTTGACGGCAACGGCGATATCGGTCGGCTCGATCTCAGCCTCGTCGGCTGGCAGGCCTTGCAGGAAGGGCGCTTCCGGCGATACCGCTCCCTCGGCGTCGGGCAAGCGATCGATCATAGCCGCGACCAGGTCGCCGAGCGGCATGTCAGGATACTGGTGAAAGCCGATATCGACCGAGCGTTCGCAGGCATGGACCGCTTGGCGCAGATCGACCTGCTTGGCGGAGACACCGAAGTTGGTGTCCGAGAGCAGCACGCCCAAGAGCAGCAGGCCGTCGGACTCCTCCACCAGGTTGGTCACCTCGGGATCACCGGCGACGCCTATATAGGTGCCGCGCAGGTCGACGGGCATGCCCACCATCAGACCGCGGCCCATGAAACTGGTGACGACAGGTATCTGCAGCCGCCGTGCCAACTCGGCCACGCGCCCTTCCAGTCCATAGCGGCGGATCTCCACGCCGGCCACCAGGCACGGCCGCTTGGCCTTCGAGAGCTTGTCGAGAACCTCTTCCGCACACTCCGCAGCAGCTGCCGGCTCGGCATGGCGTGGTGCCAGATTGGGCACCGGCTCAACTTCGGCCCGCACCATGTCGCGCGGCAGTTCTAGATAGACCGGCGCCGACATCTCAATGCAGCTGCGCAAGACCCGCGCGATCTCGGCCGGTGCGGTGGCGGCATCGCTGAGGACCGCCTGGTCGCAGGTGATCTCGTAGTAGACACGCTCTTGCGACTCCAGGCTCTTGGCCTGGTGATGCACCAAGAGGCCGCGGCTGCGCTCTTGCAGCGAAGGCGCGCCGGAGATCACCACGACCGGCGCCCGCTCGGCATAGGCGCCGGCGATCGCGTTCACCAGGTTGAAGGCGCCGGCACCATAGGTGATGGCGGCCACCGAGATGCGGCTGCCGTAGCGCCCTGCCGCATCTGCAGCGAAGCCCACCGCAGGCTCATGGCTCATGGTGTAGAGCGGCAGCACCCCGCTCTCCTCGACGACCTTGAAGAAAGGCAGCGCAAAGTCGCCCGGAATGCCGAAGATCTCCTTGGCTCCTTGCGCCTTCAAGGCTTGCAGCAATGCATCTGCAAGGATCATCCGTGGCCTCCTCTTCGCTGGTCAGGAGACGAGAGAAAGCACGAATGGCCTCGCCGAGGCCAGCGTTTGGCCCCAGACCCAAACCGTCGCATGACTAGCCCTGCGCGCGAAAGACCCCGTCCCAATCCTCGGGCGGCGGATTGCAACGCAGCCGCTCTGACCGTTCCAGCAGCAAGCTTGCGGCCACATCGCCCGGGTTGGCGGCAAGCCACTGCCCCATGTGCTCCGCGGCCGTGGAGAAGTCCTGCGCGCGATAGCGTGCCAATGCCGCACCATAGGCGCCGATGCGCGCGCGTTGCTCGTCGCTGGCCTCTTCGGCTCTTGCGAGCAGGGCGAAGACGCGCTCCGGCTTCTGCCGGCCCTTGAGGGCGGCGAAGTCGAGCTCGAGGAAGCAGAAGGCCTCGCCGGCGGTCCGGCGGGTCTCCTCGCAGACGATGATGGGCTCGCCATAGAGCTTGGCGGCCGCCTGCAGGCGGGCGGCGACATTGACCCGGTCGCCGATCACGGTGAAGCCGCGGGACTGTTCGGTGCCGACCTCGCCGGCAATGACCTTGCCGGTGGCGACCCCCGTGGCCGCATCCAGCCCATCGACCGCCTCGAAGCCGTCGGCGGCCAAGGCGGCGCGCAACTCGGGCAGACGTTTTCGTTGCTCCAAAGCGGCGGCACAGCAGGCGGCCGCCTGTTCCCCCGGATCGGTGAAGGGCGGCCCCCAGAAGGCCATGATGGCGTCGCCGATGAACTTGTCGGTGATGCCGGAGCGCGCGCCGATCGGCTCCGTCATGCTGGCCAGAAAGCGGTTCAAGAGCTCGATCAGCCGCGGCGGCGACAGGCGCTCGGACCAGCCGGTGAAGTCGCGCATGTCGGTGAAGAGCACCGTCATCTTGGCTTCTTGCCCGCCTTCCAGCAGTTCGTCGCGGGCGAGAATGCGCTCGACGATGCGCGGGTCCACATACTCGCCGAAGAGCTGCTTCAGCTTGCGCCGCTTGCGCTCTTCGGTCATGTCGCTGAAGACCACGATCACGCCGAAGCGCTCCTGCCGGCCTTCTTCGCTCATCATCAGGAAGCTGGAGGAAACATGCAGGTCCTGGCGCTGGTCGCCGCGCCGCACGATCACTTCGCGGCTGTGGATGACCTCATCCTCGTAGATCGCTTTCAGCACGACCTCATTGAAATCGTCGAGATCCGCCTCACCTAGAAAGACCTCGGCAAAGGTGAGGCCCAAGGCCTCTTGCGGGTCCAGCCCCAAGATGCGTCCGGCGGCCAGGTTGAAGGTGACGATGCGCCCCTGGAGGTCGAAGGTGACCACCCCGTCGCGCATATTGGCCAGCACCATCTCGTAGATGAGGCTGTCGCGTCGCCCGCCCGCCTCGGTGTTTCCGTCCCTTGCCATGCCGATCCCATAACAAGACCCGGGCTGTATCGCCAGGCCGGGGCGTGGTAGGAAAACCCGGTGAGGGTCCGGACGATGCCCTCGAAGGAGCCAGCAGTGATGTCAGAGCCTTACAGAGAGCCGCCGATCATCGACCAGCCGACCGCGGCCAACCCGGAGCCCGGCTTCTTCACCCGGATCAAGAACGCCGTCGTCTACTTCGTGATCATGGTGCTGGGGTCGGCGATCGGCTTGCTGCTCGGCCTGTTCGGCTCGGTCTTCGCCGCGCTCTTCACCATCTTGGCCGGCCTGCTGCTGGGCAGTGCGGCCGGCCGTCAGATCGCGCGCGCGATCGTCTTGAAGCAGCGGCCGGAAATGCAGGTGGTCTGGACCCAGGCAAGGCGCTGGCGGTACGGCGAACCGCCGCACGATCAGCGATAGCCGGCCCCGTCGAAGCGCAAGAGCCGATAGCCAGAGCCTTGCGTCACCGCCACGTCGCGTAAGCCGTTCGAGAAGCCGTCTACGAATTCATAGCCCTGGTTGGGCAGCGGGCCCAGGATCTCGCGATAGCCGCCGCCGACCAGCTGAAAGATGCTGAGCTGGCTGGTCTGTCGGTTCTCCTTGGACCAGAGATTGACGATCAGGGCCTGCTCGTCGCCAGCCGCCCGGCCCAGAGAGGCTTGGCTGACGTCAAGCCAAGATCCCTCTTCGAAGGGGCGGCGTCTGACCGTGTCCGCGCCGTAGCGACGCTCCAGGAAGCTGCGCAGCTCAGCCGGAAAGGGTGGCTCAAGGTAGCGCACCTCCGGCAGGCCGGCATTGGCGACGAAGCTAAGCGCGCCGCTGCGCCCAAAGAGCGACTCCTTGAGCGTGTCATCGATCGTACCGGTCACGGGAAGATCATAGGTCTCTTGAAAGGTGGCGATGGCGGTCTTGGTGCGCGGCCCCAGCACGCCGTCGACCGGGCCCGGCGCGAAGCCCAGCGCCAAGAGCGCGCTCTGCACCTGAATCACCTCGCGACCGCTGGGAGGCGCCTCGATGGTTTGCGGAGGCGGGTTGGTGCCGCAGGCCGCAAGGCCGACCAGAACGAAAAATACGGCAACGCATCTGATTGCTCTGGACACGACACCAACTCCCCCGGGCAGGCAGGCTAAGTTCCCCCTCCTGCTTGACCGGATCTCATGCCGTCCTGCGGGGAGTCGAATCAAGCCGCTTGCTGACCCGCCTCCTGGGACATGATCATGTCGGCCCCCTTCTCGGCGATCATGATGGTGGGCGCGTTGGTGTTGCCGGAGGTGATGGTCGGCATGATCGAGGCGTCGATGACTCTGAGCGCGTCAATGCCGCGCAGTCGCAAGCTGGGGTCCACCACCGACCCGGCATCGCTGCCCATGCGGCAGGTGCCGACCGGATGGAAAATGGTGGTGCCGATGTCGCCGGCCGCGCGCACCAGATCCTCCTGGCTCTGATAGGCGGGGCCCGGCAGGAATTCCTCCGGCTCATGAGGCCTGAAGGCTTGGCTCTCCAGCACGATCCGGCGCGTCAGGCGGAGCGCATCGGCGGCGACGGCCTGGTCCGCCGGATCGTTCAGGTAGTTCGGCCGGATAGCGGGCGCTGCCAGCGGATCGGGGCTCTTCAGGCGCACCTCGCCGCGGCTCACCGGCCGCAGGTTGCAGACCGACGCCGTGAAAGCATTGAAACTGTGCAGGGGCTCGCCGAAGCGGTCCAAGCTCAAGGGCTGCACGTGGTACTCCAGGTTTGGCATTTCGAACGCGGCGCTGGAGCGCGTGAAGGCGCCCAGTTGCGAGGGTGCCATGGTCATGGGCCCGCGCCGCAGGAGCGCGTACTTCAGCCCGATGCCGGCTTTGCCCATGAGGCTCTGCATCTGCGTGTTCAGGGTCTTGAGGCCCTTGACCTTGAAGATCAGGCGGAGCTGTAGATGGTCTTGCAGGTTGCCGCCGAGCGCCGCCATCTCGTGGCGGACGGCAATGCCATGGGCTTGCAGGTGAGCGCCCGGACCAATGCCCGAGAGCATCAGGAGCTGCGGCGAGTTGATGGCGCCGGCCGCCAAGAGCACGCCGGCCGTCGCCTCGATCCGCTTCACCCGGCCGCCATGGCGCAGTCGCAAGCCGGTGGCACGGCGCCCGTCGAAGGTGAGCGCCAAGGCCTGAGCCCCGGTGAAGAGCGCCAGGTTATGCCGCGAGAGCGCCGGCTTCAGGAAAGCGCCGGCGGTGGAGAGCCGCCGGCCGCGCCGCTGATTGACCTGGAAATAGGCGCAGCCCTCGTTGCTTCCGCGGTTGAAATCCTCGACCTTGGGGATGCCGTGCTCGGAGGCAGCGTCGCGGAAGCGGTCCAGCACCTCCCAGCTGAGGCGCAGGTCCTCGACCCGCCATTCGCCTCCGCTGCCGTGCGCCTCGTCGGCGCCGCGCGCCTGATCTTCCGACTTCAGGAAGTAGGGCAGCACGTCGTCCCAACCCCAGCCGGCATTGCCCAGCTGGCGCCACTGCTCGTAGTCGGCGGCTTGGCCGCGCATATAGATCATGCCGTTGATGGCGGAGCAGCCGCCGATCACCTTGCCGCGCGGGTAGTTCAGCTGGCGGCCGTTCAAGCCGGCCTCGGCCTCGGTTTTGAAGCACCAGTCGGCACGCGGGTCGCCCATGGCATAGAGGTAGCCGACCGGTATATGGAACCAAATCCAGTCGTCCTTGCCGCCGGCTTCCAGAACGGCAACCCGCCGCCTACCGTCCGCGCTCAGGCGGTTGGCCAAGACACAGCCGGCCGAGCCGGCGCCGACGATGACATAGTCGAAGCGGCCCAGGCTCTCTTCCTCCGGCTCGATGGACATGGAAACCCTCCTCTTGCTGCCGCGGCGAGACTAGCCTTCCAAGAGTGAGGCGCCTAGTGGTGGGCTCTGCGTCGTGTTTGCCCTAGCGGCGGCGCGGCCTAGAGTGGTAAGTGGCGCCTATTAATCCGACAACTCCCGTCCCGCCGCTTGATCCGTCCGGCGGTCGAATCAAGGTAGGATATGGCTGAGCGGCACTTCCTAATCGTGCAGGCCCCCTTCGGACGCTTTTCGCGCCGCCTTGCGGAGCGCCTGCGGGCCGACGGCCACCGCGTCAGCCGGGTCATCTTCAACGGCGGCGACCTCTTCAACTGGGGCTTTGCCAACGCCTTCTTCTTCCAGGCGCCAACCGGCCGCTTTCGCCGGTGGATCGGGCGGACCATGGCGCGCGAAGGGGTGACCGATCTCATCACCTACGGCGATGGCCACTATTATACCGAGGAGGCCGCGAAGGAGGCCCGCGCCACCGGCATCGCCGTCTCTTGCCTCGAGCAGGGCTACCTCAGGCCCAACTGGATCACCTTGGAACGCAACGGCGTCAACGGCAAGTCCAGCCTGCCCAAGGACCCGGAGGTCTATCGCCGGCTGGGCCAACCCCTGGAGGAGCTGCCGGGCGCGCACGAGGTGCTGGGCACGGTGACGCTGAACAACACCAGAAACATCGTGATCTTCAGCTTCATCTTCTATTTCCTGGCCCCCTTCTTCCCCTTCTACCGCTCACCTGTCTACATGCCCGGTGTCGTGACCGGCCTGGCCCACCTGTGGCGCTACTACTACGCCAAGCTGCTGGCGCCGAAGGTTCAGCACCAGGAAGACGCGATCCTGGCCATGCCGCAGCCCTACTATCTGGCGCTCACCCAGCGTCCGGGCGACAGCCAGATCGTGCGTTACTCAGATTTTCCCCGGGTGCGCGACTTCTATCGGCGGGTGATCGAGAGCTTTGCCGAGCATGCGCCCGACGACCACCATCTGGTGGTGAAGAGCCACCCCTTGGACCAGGGCTTCAGCCATCACGCCGGCGGCATCAAACGCGCCGCCAAGCGCTTTGGCGTTGCCAAGCGGGTGCACTTCCTCGACGGCGGTCACCTTGCGAACTTGGTGCGCCGGTCGGTCGGCGTGGTGACGGTGAACTCCACCGCCGGGCTTGCCGCGCTCAACTTCACCGCCAAGGCCAAGACCCTGGGCGACGCAGTCTACGACATGCCAGGCCTCACCTACCAAGGCAGCCTGGACAGCTTCTGGAAAGCCGACACGGAACCCGATCACGAGCTCTTCCTGCGCTATCGCCAGCTGATGGCGGAGATGACCCAGGTGCTGGGGAGCTTTTCGACCGAGCGCGGCATCGAGTTAGCCGTCGAGACCTGTGCTAAGCGCTTGATCGAGGGTCCGCCAACGCTGGAGACGATTTCTGCGCGCCAGAGTGCGGAAGCATTCTAGATGCCCATCCCCCGGGACTGAACGCTGATTCTGGAAACTGGGCCGCAATGCTAACCCTAAATGGCGCGAGACGAAGGGGCCGGACAACTGCGCGTCCAAAGTGGCCTCTTTGTGCTACGCTCTCGCAGCTTCCTGGATGGACGTCGCGCAAGCTGGCTGGATGATCATGTCCTGGACAAGGGGTTAGTCGGAACTTCGAGTGCGATTGGGGTGAGGACATGGGAGGCAAAGCCGATCAATCGAACCCAGGGGCTCAACGAAAGCCAAACTCTATCAGAAAGGTTCTTTGGTTAGCCTTAGGCTTATTCGCCATCTATGCAGCCATTATGTTGGGACCCTATCTGCGCTCTACCCTGGTGCGAGACGCGGCGGTCACGACGTGGATCCATATTGCCACGTCACCGATCTACGGGGAGGTCGCCGAGGCTTTGCCGAAACCCGGTGATCGGGTCGGCGAAGCGGGGGTGATTGCCACGGTCTTCAACCCCAAGTCCGATCGCAGCAACTTGGATCGCGCGCACGCTGCGGCCAACGAAGCGGAGGCCGTCGACGAGGCGGCAGAGGCCTATTTGGAAGAGCTGGAACGCACCGTTGCAGAACGTCGACGCCTTTACGAGGCGCATCGCGCCGTCTATCTGACGCGGCTCAACGCCGAGCTCGAAGGCGTCACCAAGCGCCTGGCGCGTGCCAAGGACGATCTGGAAGTGGTGCAGCGCCTGACCGAGCGAAAGCAACGTCTGGCCGACCGTGGCTCGGCTGCCCTGACCGATCTGGACGAAGCGCGCTCGCGCCTCTTGCAGAGCCAGCGCCTGGTTGCCGATCTCGAGGCAAAGGCAGGCTCGATCGCAGCCAGCCGCGAAGCGCTGCAGGAGGGAACGGTTCTGACCGAGTTCGGCGACGGGCCGATCTGGGGACCCGTCGGCCTTTTGGATTTGGAAGCGGCGCTGGCCGAGGCACGTTTTCAGTACCAAGAGGCCGAGGCACGGCTGACCAATGCCTGGGCAGAGGTCGCCGGCGAGGAGGATACCTACGAAACCCTTCGCCGGGGCGATGTCAGAGCACCTCCGGACGCCATGCTGTGGAGCATGATCGTAGGCGAAGGGGCCGTCGTCGATATCGGCACGCCGGTTGCCGCTTGGATCGACTGCAGTTTGTTGCTGGTCGATGCGCCTCTGGCCGATGCGGAGGTGGCGCTGTTGAAAGTGGGCAGTGCCGCGACCGTGATCCTGGAGGGCGAGACGCGGTCGCGCCAGGCGCGCGTACTTCTGACCCGCGGCAGTGCCGCTACGATAGAGCGCGACGACCTGGCAGCCATCGCCAAGGGGCGCAAGGAGGGCGTCGCGCAAGCACTCTTGAGCCTCGAGGCCAAAGAAGGCGATCGTCAGAGCTGCCCGGTCGGCCGTGCGGCTTACGTCGACTTTCCCGACGTCGGGTTCCTCGACATCCTGCGCGCACGTTTGCGATTCTAGCTATGACGAAGCAGGTCGTTCTCACGCACGCCCAGCGAAAGCGGGAAGCTGCCTGGGTCACGTCTCTTATCAGTTTCTTGTGTTTCATCGTGACACTGATCGCAGTGTCCGCGATCTCCGGCTCGCAGACGATGGAAGCCGAACTTGTACGCATGTTGTTGATGTTTGGCGTCGAGGCCTTGGTCTTCACCGCCATGCGGATGATCCATCGGGGACGCTTCGACGACTTCGAGTTCGGACACGGCAAGATCGAACAACTCGCGAACTTCGGCCTGGCTATCAGCTTCGCGCTTGGCGCTCTCGCCATTCTGACGAAAGCGGTCTACTCGATGACGGGGGATCCCAATCCCATTCCTCCTCTTGGCATGGCGATCGCTGCCGTCTATCAAGCGGCCAGCGTCATTGGCAGCCTCTACGTCTATTTGGTCGCGCGAAGTGCATTGGCGATCGAAGCCAACGCAGTCGCGGAAGCCCAATGCCGCCTCTACCACACCCGTCTCATGGCCTCTTGCGTTCTCTTGGTCGTGATCACGATCGCTGCCTTGACGGTCGACAGTCTGGTGGCGCACTGGCTGGACGTCAGCGGTGCCGTCTTTGTCGCTTTGATCATGCTGCGGACAGCCGTCTCGATGCTGCGCGGCGGACTGCCGGATCTCTTGGATCGAGGTCTGGATCAAGCCGCCAAGGACTCTATCCATCGCGTGCTGGAGCATCATCTGACCGGTGAGACCAAGATTCGGCAGCTTCGCACACGTCGCTCCTCCGGGCGGATCTTCGTCCAGCTTGAGATCCTGTCTCCGGCGACCAAGACTTTGGCAGAGATCGACCATTGGCGAAGCAGCCTCAAGGCCAGCCTGCTTGAAGTCCTAGGCAACTGCGATGTTACGATCCAAGTGGAGAGCAACCTGGCGGAGGCATCCGCCTAGGTGTCGGCTTCCAGGTCTGAACACCGTGATGTTTTTAGTCTCAGGTGGGCTCACCCTACGGCTTCCCGTCCCAGACAAGAAAACGGGCTTTCGGCGGACCGGCCGACGGCCTATCCTCAGACCTCATGTGCGGTCGCTATTCCATCACCACCGCGCCGGAGGCGCTGCGCGCGCTCTTCGCCTTCGAGGGTCAGCCGAATCTGGCGCCCCGCTTCAATGTCGCACCGACACAGAGCGTGCCGGTCGTGCGGCGGCAGGACGACGGCAGCCGGCAGCTCTCGCAGTTGCGCTGGGGCCTGGTGCCCTTCTGGGCCAAGGACTTGTCGATCGGCGCGAAGATGATCAACGCACGGGCCGAGACCGTGGCGGAGAAGCCTTCCTTTCGGCAGGCCTTCGCCAAGCGCCGCTGCCTGATCCCGGCCGACGGCTTCTACGAGTGGCGTCCGGGCAAGGCCGCGAAGGGGCCGAAGCAGCCCTTCCGCATCGAGTTCGAAGGCCGCCAGCCCTTCGCCTTCGCCGGCTTGTGGGAAAGCTGGGGCAGCCGGAGCGAGGGCACGCGCATCGAGAGCGTCACCATCGTCACCACCGATGCCAACGAGACCCTGCGTTCCCTGCACCACCGCATGCCGGTGATACTGGGCCCCGACGTCTTCGAGAGCTGGCTGGCGCCCGAGACCCAAAGCGAAGAGCTCTTGGCCCTGCTGCGGCCCTATCCGGACCACGACGGAAGCTATGGCGATCTCTCGTTCTATGCGGTCTCCACCAGGCTCAACAAGGCCACCAACGACGATGCCTCACTGTTGGAGCCGCTGGAGGCGACGAGGCTGCTGTAGCCCGGGAAGGCATGCCGGCCCCGGCTCCGCACGCGCATCTCTGCACCAAGGTCCAACCTCTGCGTCCTGCAAAGCGATTGATCGCGGGGGCGTTGGCCGGCATCCTTGCCACCGCCGGACCCGATGGTCTGCGGTCCGGGGAACTGGGAGGAATGACTATGCGACTTCTGAAAGGCTTGGGCAGTGTACTGGCGTCAGGCATTGCATTGAGCGTGGCGGGGACGGCCCTGGCCGCGGAATGCACGCCATCGAAGTGGGGTGCGGACGACGAGATCGGTGCCGCCAACTACGTGACGCCGGAGCGTGTCGTGGCCGCCGCCCAGCTGGTCAAGAAGGGCGAGAGCCATCCGCTGGGCATCGTCGTCGATCCCCAAATGCCCTCCTTCCCCCCGCGGGGCATGATGCTGCAGATCGTCCAGCCGATGCAGCAAAGCGGGCGTTTCCGCACCGAATTCGGCTGGCCGGTCGTCTACAACGACGACGTCGCCCAGCTCTGGTGGGGCACCGGTCCGCAGATCGACGGCCTGGGTCACCTGGGCGAGGAGGATGTCTACTACAACTGCAACAAGGGCGTGGACTTCGCCCAGATCACCGGCCTCACCAAGCTGGGCGTCGACAAGATCCCGCCGATGGTCGGTCGCGGCGTGTTGATCGACATGGCCAAGCACTTCGGCGTCGAAACGATGGCCGCCGGCCAAGGCTTCAACGCCGACGATATCAAGGCCGCCATGGAAGCCCAGGGCGTCGAGATCAAGGAAGGCGACGTGGTCCTGTTCCACACCGGCTGGACCGATGCCATGCTGGAAAGCGACCCCCAAGCCTGGGTCTCGGGTGAGCCGGGCATCACCAACGACGGCGCCGTCTACGTCGCCTCCTTCAATCCCATGGCCGTCGGTGCCGACACCTGGGGCGTCGACGTGGTGCCGCCTATCGAAGGCGATAAGGTCTTCTATGGCCACATCACCTTCCTGAAGGACAACGGCATCTATATTCTGGAGACCATGAACACCGGGCGCCTAGCCGCTGAAGAGGTGAAGGAGTTCATGTTCGTGCTGGGTCAGGCACGGGTCAAAGGCACCGTGCAGATGATCATCAACCCTGTCGCCATGTGGTAAGGCGGCAATAGTCGCCAAGCTTGGCCGGGCAGGCTTCCTGCCCGGCCCTTTTCTTGTCTGCCTATTGAGGATCTTCCGCCCGCCCCTCCCCCACCAAGCGGCCATCGACCAGCGAAAGGAGAGAGTCGCAGGCGCTCGCCTGCTCCGGCAGGGCGACACCGATCAGCAGCATGCCGTCCTGCATGGAGGCCAGAGCTGCGATGCCATCCCCATCCACCGCTTGACCGAGATCGGCAAGCAAGAGCGCGGGGCGCTTGATCAGCGCACGGGCCAAGGCGACGCGGCGGCGCTGGTGCCCGGAGAGGGCGCTGCCGCCGACACCCACCGGATGATCCAGCCCATAGCGCTGAATACGCTCGGTGAGACCTTCTCGCTCGACAATGCGCCGCACCAGCGCCCCGATTTTCTGGCGGGCGGCGCTGCGGTCTTCACGCATGCGGCCCTGCAGGAGATTGTGTTCGATGTCGAGAGAGGCGATGTAGCCCTCGGGCTCGAAGAAAGCGTAGCGCGCTTCGAAGCGCGGACGCTCGCCCTGTATCGCCTGCCGGGCAGCCAGGATGCGTTGGCGGAGCGCGCCCGTCAGATACGGCAGAGGGTGCCGGCCAGGTTCGAGCTGCAGTGCCAGGGCCAGGAAGCCGCGGCCTTGCGCCTTGTCGAGGGCTGCTTGCCCGACGCTCTCGAAACACTCCACCGCCGGCCGCATCTCTTCCAGCTGATCCAAGCCGACCGGGCTCTTGTCGCACAAAAGCTGGCCGTCGTCGCCGGCATCGAGATAGAGGCGGATCATGCTGCTCGACGCCTCGGCGCCAAGAGCGATCAGGGGATCGTGGAGATCGGCCTCCTCCAGCACGGCCATGAGGTCCGGATCGCGCGCGATCTCGCTCATGTCGAGATCCGGCTGTTTGGGAAAGCCGAAGAGGATGTTGCTGAGCAAGCTGCCGCTCTCGTTGAAACGATCGGGCTCCCAAAGGTCCACCAGCGAGGCCAATTCGCTGTCGCCGGCAATCTCCGTGGCGATGGCGGCCCGCGCCTGTAGCGCGCGCCCGACGAAGTCGGTTGCCTTGCCGGGATCGGCAACGCGCGCCAGGCCGAAGTGCACCAGGTCCTCTCCCATCCCGAGCGCCGACAGCAGCGCCACCATCCGCTTGTCCAAAGCCTTGGAATCGGCAACGCCGGCATGTGCAAAGTCGGTCCAGGGTGCGAGGAACTCCGCCGCCGCGTTGCCCGACAGCAGCGCTTCCCTTCGGCGAAAGCGCGCCTCGTCCGCCGGCAGGGAGGCCTCGCCCAATTGGTGGCGCTTGAGCGGATAGGCCAGATTGCTGCGCAGGCTGCCGTCGAAGAGATAGGGCTCGGGGCCGACATAGGCGACCAGCTGGGCAAGCTCCGCCTCGGTCATGGCCGCCAGGCTTCGCCCTCCCAAGAGAATGCGCCCCGAGGTCAAGGGCACCAGGCCGGCGATCGCCTGCAGCAGGCTGCCGCGACCGCTCTCCTCGCTGCCGGCAATCGCAAGGCTGCCTCCCGCCGAGAGCTCGAAGCTCACCTCGCTCAGATCGGCGCCGGACCCGCCTGCGAGCGCCACCTGCTGCAAGCGCAGGCCCTCGCCGTCTCGATCCTGTCCAACGGGGACCGCAGCCTCGGCGAGACGCTCGTCGGAAAAGCGGTCTTCCGGCTCGAAATTCTCGATGATGGTCGTGTACTTGATGGCCGACATGGCGTAGCGCTGGTAGTAGCCCAAGAGGTCCTTCCAGGGTCCGGCGATGTCCTGGTAGGCCGCGATCGAGGCCACCAGCGCGCCGATCGAGAGGTCACCGATGATGACAAAATATCCGCCGACAGCATAGAAAACGAACGGCGGCATTTGATTCATGAAATTGTTTAGGAACTTGATCAGGTATTTTTTCTTATAGATATCGAGCCGAATTCTGTAGTTCTCGTGCAAGCGATCGGAAAAGTCGGCCAGGTGATAGGCGCGGGTTCCGTCGCTGTGCAGGCTCTCGGCGCCGGCGACGGCGCTGCCGACCCGATCGGCGATCACCCTGAGATTGCGCACCCGGTCTCGCGCCAGCAAAGAGACCTGGCGCTGCAGGTGTGGAATGAGCCAGGCCTGCAGGGGATAGAGCGCGATGGCGACCAGGCCCAGCCAGACGTTCTGCACGAAGATAAAGGCGATGTAGACCACCAGCGATCCGCCTTGAAAGGCGGGGGTCGCGACGGCTTCCGACACGAAGTGCCCCAGATCCTCCACTTCCGAGGTGATCATCGGGATCAAGGTGTCGCCGCTGACCTTACGAAAGGCGCGCGGGCGAAAGCGCAGCACGGCCTCGTAGAGCTGATAGCGCAGGCGCCGCAGCATACGCTCGCCGACGATGCCCTTATAGAGGTTGAGGACGAACTTAACCGCGTTATTGGCGACGATCAGGGTCATGAACAGCCCCGACAACGCAAGAAGATAGGGGATCTGCTCCAGCTCGAAGCCGAGGAAGGGCTCTGGGAAGCGATGGCCTTCTATGGCGCTGTTGATGATCTGCTTGGGCACCTCGAGGATGGCATAGACCAGCGGAAACGAGAGGCAAGTGATCGCCAGAATGGTGATCTGCTGGCGCGCGCTATAGGCCCAGATGAATCCGAAGAGCGTTTGCCGCATGCCTTTTGGTCTAGCTGAAAAAGGTGCCCGAATGGGCAGCCTTCCCGTGTTGCTGCGGGAAATCAAGAGCAAGGGGATGCCGTGCGCTCCCGATGGTGCGAACAGGCCCGTTTTTCAGAAGACAGCCGATAGGTTTCTAGACTGCCGCGGCGGCTAGGGCTCCTCGCAGTGACGGCTCTTTCTCAGGCACCACAACCTTGGTCACCGCGGGCAAAGCGCGGCGATCCAGGGCCCGAAACGAAGACTGCTGCAGGGCGGCCCGGCGGGTGAGGGCCTACAAGAACCCCGGATCCCGGCCGAGCTCCAAGCCGGGAAAGATGTCGCGCTCGAGCGTGGCAGGGCTGAGGCCGTAGCCGGCAGCCAGCGCCCAAGCCGGATAGAGGCGGATATCCTGCGTCGGCATGAGGTCGCGGCCGTCGTAGAGCGCAGCCTCGCTCAAGCCCGGCCAGCTGCCGTAGAGACGCTCGCCGCGCAGCGCGCCGCCGGCCAGAAGCGTGACGCTGGCCGTGCCATGGTCGGTGCCGCGCGTGCCGTTCTCGGCCACGGTGCGGCCGAACTCGGTCAGCGTCACCACCAAGGTCCGTTTCCAGACCTTGCCGCCAAGCGCCGTCTTCAGCGCAATCAGGCTCTCGGTCAATTCCTTCAGCTTGCGCGGCAAGAGTGCCGCCTGCTTGGCATGGGTGTCCCACCCGCCGAGCGACAAGACTGCGATGCGGGCTTCGTCTTGCAGCATCTTGGCGGCCAGCTGGGCGCTGGTTTCGGCCGTCGCGCGCTTGCTGGCCAGGCTGGCGCGCACCTCATCGCCCATGACGTCGGCTTCGCGGGCAGCCGCCAAAGCGCGCGCGAAGAGTGGGTCCTCACCATAGAGCTGGTCCAGGAGCGAATCCCGCTTGCCGCGATCGAGATCGCTGCTGGGCGACCAGAACAAGGCCTCCTCGGGGCCGCGCAGCACCAGCATCTGACCCTTGCCGACAGCAACGGCATAGCCCTTCGCACGCTCACCCGGCAGGGCCGCCAGCACCCGGTTCATCCAGCCGTCGCTGCGCAGGTCGGCGCTGGAGGTACCCTTCTCCAGGATGTCCTGGCCCTCGAAATGGCTGCGCTGATCGCGATAGGGGGTGGCGACCGCCGGCGCAAAAGCCAATTCGCCATCGCGCCACAGGCGATAGAGCGGCTTCATCGCCGGGTGCAAGGCGAAGCCCGGCGCAAGCTCCAGCGGCTTCTTGCCGGCACCCTTCGCCAGGCTCGGCCGCACCCGGCGCCAGTCTCGGTCTTCGTAGGGGCGCAGCATGTCGAGGCCGTCCAGGCCGCCCCTCAGGATGATCACCACCAGGCGCGTGTCGCCCGGCGCCGCCGCCCAAACCAGGGAAGGCGGAGCCAGCGCCGTGGACAGCAAGAGGCCCTGCCCTGCAGCCAGGAATCCGCGGCGGGTGAATGCGGGTGAAGCTGACATCACCTACCTCCTTTGAAACTCGGGGCTGGCGAGAATGAGCGCTCGGGCCTCTCTGGCGTTGCCCGCCTCCAGCGCCAGCAGGGCCAAGCGGTCGACCGGCCCGTCGCCGAATGCGGTGGCGAGCAAGTCCTTAGGCTTGCTCTTGACCCAAGGCCCGCGCACCAGCTCGGCGACCAGCGCCAGGCGCTCGGCCAAGCCTTGCGGAGAAAGCCAGGCTTCGGCCTCTTCCGCCCAACCGTCGGGTCCGGCCGAGGTCCAGGGCAGCTGGCCCATGCGCGAGAGGGGCATCAAGGTCCAGGGCCATTCGCGCGGACGACCGCGCCCCGCCTCCATGCCTTCGCCTTCCACCGTCTTGCGGGCAGTCACCTCGGCGAGCTTGGCCGGCGGCAGCGCCACGCGGAGCGTCGTCACCAGAAAGTCGAAGGGCTGGCGCACCTTTTGCCCAAAGGTCTGCCAGCTCGCTGGATGCTCCAGCAGGGCGCGATAGACCGGCATCAAGGCGGTGTCGTTGTCGCGGTAGGCGGCCTCAAGGTGTCTGACCACCTCCTCCGGCGGATCGTCCGACAGGAAGTGGATCGCCAGCTTGCGCGCGACATGCCGCGCCGTCGCCGGGTGGCGCGCCAGGTCGTCCAATGCCTCCAGCACGGCATCGAGCCCCGCCGGCGAAGCGCCGTAGACCCGTCCCAGGAGCGCCTTCGTGCCAGGCTCCGAGGCCTGCCGGTTGAAAGTCTGCTTGCCCGTCTTCTGATCGACCATGACGCCGGTCAAGAGCTCCGCGAACTGCCGGACATCGCCCTGGCCATAGGGGCCTTGGACCGACAGGCTGTGCAGCTCGATGATCTCGCGCGCGAGGTTTTCGTTCAGGCCGCGCTCGCGCTCGCGGCCAAGCTTGGAGTTGGGTCCGATCGAGCGGTGCTGGTCCAGGTAGAACAGCATCGCGGGATGCAGCGCCGCCTGCCGCAAGAGCGTGGCGAAGTCGCCGGCAATGTGAGGCCGGATCGCCTCGACCTCGTAGGGGCCCACCAAGTGCCGCAGCGTGCGCTTCTGTGCCGAGACGGTGAAGTGATCGGCCCAGAAGAAGGCCAGGCGCTCGTAGAAGCCCAAGGGCTGCCTGACGCTCCATAGCACACGGCCGTGGGCGTCGGCGCCATAGGAGCCTTGCCACACCTGACCGCGCTCGCGCTTGGCCGCCTCTTGTTCCTTGGCGTCCTTCTGCTTGCGCGCGGCCTTGATCCGGTTGTTGAGCGCGACCAGCCGCTTGATACGCGCACGCGACTTGCCGGAAACGAAGCCGGCAGGCTGGGCTGCTCCTTGCGGGACCTGAGCCAGCAGGCTTTCGCGATCGTTCACGATTGCCTCGCCCTGCCGCCGGCCATAGCCGAACCGCAAGGGGGCGACCGCTTCGAAGGTCCAGTCCATCACTTGGCTCCCGTCGCATGCGCTTGGCGTGTGACTCCGCCAGATATTGGCGCGACATTGTGGAGATTTCTACGAAGACCCGGTCGCGAGCATACCTCCGCCTTCCGCTTTCCCGAAAAAGGACTTCGCAAATTCTGCAGCGCACAGCCGACGCTTGACCCTGGGCCGCAAGCGGCGCTTGCCTCGACGGCGGTCATGCCGAAGGCGGAGGCGCGAAGTATGAAGACGCAAGCTCGTGTCGTGGTGATTGGCGGCGGCAATCGCCGGCTGCAGCACGCTCTATCACCTAACCCAGGAAGGCTGGAGGGACGTGGTCCTGGTCGAGCGCGACGAGCTCACCAGCGGCACCACCTGGCACTCGGCAGCCCAGGTCACCAACTTCGGTGCGGTGCAGACGATGGTCGGCCTCAAGAGCCACTCTATCCGGCTCTACCAAGAGCTGGCCGAGGACCCGGACTATCCGATCAACTATCACCACGCCGACGGCGGCATCCGGCTGGCCTCGCACCCCGACCACATCGACGGCTATCACCACTTCGTCTCGCTGGCCAAGGCCATGGGGGTCGACTTCGAGATCATCGATGCCGAGGAGTGCAAGCGGCGCCATCCCCTGATCGAGGGTCACGAGCTCTTGGGCGGGCTCTGGGACCCGCTCGACGGCGACATCGACCCGGCGCAGCTCTGCCAAGCGCTCGCCCGGCGCGCCCGCAAGGCCGGCGCCGAGATCTACCGCCACACGCCGGTCACCGGCCTCAAGCAGAAGCCCAACGGCGAGTGGATCGTCGAGACGAGCAAGGGCGAGATCTGCTGCGAGATGGTGGTGAATGCCTGCGGCTACCGCGTGAA
>CAXXGD010000018.1:0-119833 GCA_963669385.2 Rhodospirillales bacterium | reverse complement strand
GGCATGCGCGCTCTTGAGCGCCAGCGCTGCCTCGACGTTGTCGGCGCGGGCGGCCTCGACGTCGAGCGTCGGCTCATTGTCGAGGATCACGCGGGTGAACTCGCGCCCGCCCTCGGTGCTGCCGATCGGCGTGCCCTCGGGCACCGCCGCTTTTTCGAGATGCTCCGCCGTCAGGGTCGAGGCCGAGATGGTGAGGATGCCGGCGCGCTTTCTCTTGGGCAACACACGGTTCACCATGGCGACCTGCATCAAGGAGGAGCTGACAACCGGCACGCCCACCGCCTCGGCCAGCTCTTCCTGAAAGAGCGAGAGGAAGCCGCAGTTCGTGGTGATGCCGTCGACGCCGTCCTCCACCAGCTCTTTGGCTGCAGCCACAAAACTCTCGAGCAGTCCTTCCGCTCGACGCCGCACCACTCGATCGGGCGAGGCCTCCCGCACCACGCGGTAGTGCACGGGAAAGCGCCAGGTCAGCGCATTGCCCATATCGCCCGGAATGCGCGGAAAGCGGGCGTCGAGCATCAGGATGCCGACCGACGCGCCATAGATGGCATGGCCGCCCATGGCTTTCATTGCGGGACCTCTGCTGCTTCGATGGGCCGTTCGAAGAGGTCTTCCGGGCCGGCCACATAGATGCTGGAGTAGCCTTCCTTCACCGAGGCCACGATCTGGTCCATGCGCTTGACGATATGCGCGCGCAGGATTTCCGTCGCGCGCTCGCCGTCGCGCAGTTCGATCGCTTCCATCAAGAGGCGGTGCTCGCCCTTGGTGTGCTGGACGCGCGCCGCCATGTCGACCCAGCGGATGAAGCGGATGCGCTCGTTGATCAGGCTGAGCTGACGCACCAGCTCGTCGTTGCCGCTGAGCCGCGCAATGCCGACATGGAAGGCCTCGTCGAACTGGGTCACCTCGCGCACCGTCTTGCCCTCGTAGGCAAGGCCCTGGCGATAGAGTTCTTCCCTCAGGGCCCGAATGCCCTCATCGCTGGCCCGCTCGCAGGCCTTCGCGACGGCGGCCGTCTCGATGATCTCGCGCAGCTCATAGAGCTGGAACACGCTCGTCGGGTCGAGGTCCCGGCAGAAGAAGCCCTTGCCCGGCCGGAACTCGATCAGCCGCTCGGCAACGAGGCGGTTGAGCGCCTCGCGCAAAGGCGTACGGCTGGCATCGAGCGCGCGCGCCAGAGCCACCTCGTTCAAGCGCTCGCCCGGCCTGATCTGGAAATTGACCGTCATCTCCTTGAGGCGCCCGTAAAGCGCCTCCACCCGTCCCTCGTTCATGCGTCCCTTCCGAACTTTCCTTACGAAGCCTGCTTGACACAGCGTGCCGAGAATAGCAACATACAGATCTGTATACAATTCTGAATGCAAAAAAGGAAGGTACGGCCGGCAATGACGCTCGAAGGAAGCAACCGCATGAGCGGGGCGGAGGCCATGGTGCGCATGCTAGAGGCCTATGAGGTCAAGCACCTGTTCGGCCTCTGCGGTGATACCACCCTGCCCTTCTATGACGCCATGGCGCGGCTCGACCACGGCATCGAGCACATTCTGACCCGCGACGAGCGCCACGCCGCCTACATGGCGGACGGCTACGCGCGGGTGACCGGAAAGCCGGGGGTTTGCGAGGGACCGTCGGGCGGGGGCGCCACCTACATCCTGCCCGGCGTGGTGGAGGCGAGCGAGAGCTCGGTTCCGATCATGGCGATCACCACGGACGTCGCCACCACCTCGCGCGGCCGCTATCCGCTCACCGAGTTGGACCAGGTCTCGCTGTTCCGGCCGCTGACCAAGTGGAATGCCTCGCTGGACGAGGCGGCGCGCCTGCCGGCGGCCTTGCGCACGGCCTTCCGAGCGATGACCACCGGTCGGCCGGGTGCGGTGCACTTGGCCTTGCCTTTCGACACGCAAAAGGGGGCGGTCGACGAGGCGGAGATCTGGGCCGACCCGCGCCACACGCGCTTTCCCCGCCGAGCGAACCGCCCCCGATCAGGACGCGATCCGAGAGGCTGCGGACCTGCTGGCTCGCGCCCGCGCCGCGGTTGCGATCTGCGGCGGCGGCCCGGTCATCGCCGACGCCGCAGCCCCCCTGGCGAGGCTTGCCCGCCTGCTTGAGCTGCCGGTCGCGACAACGGTCTCCGGCCAGGGCTCGCTCGCCGAGACCGATCCTCTCGCGGTGGGTGTCGTCGGCTCGAACGGCGGCGTTCCATCGACCCGTGCGGTGGTCGACGAGGCCGATTTGGTGCTCTTCATCGGCTGTCGTGCCGGCTCGGTCACCACCGAGCGCTGGCGCTCGCCCTCCCCCGGCAAGACCATCATCCACATCGACAGCGATCCCATGGTGATCGGCGCCAACTATCAGACCGCCGTCGCGATTACGGCCGATGCGCGCCTTGCGCTCGAAGCTCTGGCCGACGAGCTGGAAAGCCGAGGAGGCCTCGCCGGTCAAGCGGGACGCGCCCGCGCGAAGCAGGCATGGGACACAAAAGGTGCCGCCTTCCGGCCCTTGGCGGAGAGCGGCCAGACCCCGATCCGGCCCGAGGCGGTCGTCCAAAGGCTGATGGATCTGCTCGACGACGAGGCCACCATCGTCGCCGACCCGGGCACGCCCTGCCCCTATTTTTCGGCGCACTACCGCTGGCCCAAGCCGGGGCGTCATTTCATCACCAACCGTGCGCATGGTGCGCTGGGTTATGCTTTGGCCGCCGCAATGGGCGCCCATGTCGGGCGGCCGTCTGCCAAGACCGTGGCGGTGATTGGCGACGGCTCCTTCGGCTTCTGCTGCGGCGAATTCGAAACCCTGGTCCGTCACCGCGTGCCGGTCACCGCCATCGTCTTCTCCAATTCCACCTTCGGCTGGATCAAGGCGGGCCAGAACGCCGGCTTCGACAAGCGCTTCTACAACGTCGACTTCGACCGCACCGACCACGCCGCGGTGGCCAGCGCGTTTGGCGTCAAGTCCTGGCGCGTCGAGGATCCGGCCGAGCTGCACAAGGTGCTCAAGTCCGCCATCGATCACGACGGGCCCAGCCTGGTGGACGTCATCTCCCAGCCGTTGCACGAAGCGGCCGCTCCGGTCTCGGAGTGGATCGCCTGACGTCCTCCTGCTACGCAACACCACTGTGGCCGAGAGGTCTCACCCCAAAGGCAGGAAAAGCCGTCAGCGACTCGGTCGCGATATCGCCATTTTGTGCTCCTAGCCCGGACCGAAGCGAAGTCCTTCCTTTGCGCGTCGGCTACGACAGGAGTTCCCTGCCATGAGACCTCTCTTCACCTGCCTCTTTGCCGCTGTCCTTTTCGCGGTCGCCTTCGCCCCGGGGGCAAGCGCGCACAATGCGCGTATCCTCCTGCTTGATGCGCAGGCCCTGGCGAACCGAGGACATGACCAAGAGGCCTTGCTGCTCTTGGACCAGCTGATCGCCGCCGATGAGCTCTCCGACGATCTGAGGGCAGTCGCCTTCGTCCAGCGCGGCAACATCAAGTTCCGCAAGAGACGCTTTCCCCTCGCTCAAGAGGACTTCAGCCGGGCCCTGGCGCACGATCCCGATTCCGAGCAGGCCCTGCGCGGCAGCTGCTTTTCGCTCTTGCAGATGCGCAAGATGGAGCCGGCCCAGCAGATTTGCTACAAGGCCGCGCAGGAGGCGGCCGAGGACAGTAAGGCCGAGGCCGCCGACATCCTTGGCTATTCCGCGCTGATGCGGCGTGACTATGTGACGGCCCTGATGGAGCTCAACACCGCGATCCAGGCCGATCCCACCTACGCACCGGCCTATCTGCATCGCGGCATGGTCTATCAGGCGCAGAAGCAGGAGGTGCTGGCCCGCGCCGACTTCCTGAAGGCGCGCGAGCTCTGGCCGCAAGACCTGGAGATCGAGGCTGCCTTGCGCCAGCTGGGCCTAATCTTCTAACACATTCGTCCATGACGGTTCGCAAGGTCGAGGTCTTCGGGGCCGGCGGCGGCCTAAGCCCCGACGGCTGGTCCAGCGTCAAGCGCTTCCTTCTGGTCAAGGTGGTCGCCGCCGACGGCCTGGCGGGCTGGGGCGAGGCCTATGTGCTCACCGGCCGCGAGCGGGCCGTCGCCGAGATGATCCGCTCGCTGGGCGAGGCGATTCTCGGCATGGTGGCTTCGCCGCGTGCCTTTCGCGCCCATGCTATCACCGAGCTCGGCAGCAAGAACGGCGGCATCGACTATTACGCCGCCGTCAGTGCCATCGAGCTGGCGCTCTGGGACATCACCGGCAAGCGCTGTAACGCGCCGCTGCACCAACTGCTGGGCGGCGCGCTTCGCGAGCGCATCCCGCTCTATGCCAACATCTACAGCGACCGAGCGCCCGACGCAGAGGCCATGGCCGAGCGCGCCCGGGCCATGGTCGCCGCGGGTTTTCGCGCGGTGAAAATCTATCCCGAGCCCGAGAAGGGGCTGGACATCGCCGAAGACCGCCTCGCCAAGGTCCGCGCAGCTGTGGGCCGCGAAGTCGACATCATGATCGACCTCTACGTCCTGGACGACCCCTACTTGGCCCTGCAGGCCGCCCGCCGCTTCGCGCCCTACGCCCCCTTCTGGTTCGAAGAGCCAATCAGCGCGCGCAACCTCGACGCCCTCCGTGACATTCGGCAAAGAAGCGGCCTGCGCATCGTCACCGGCGAGCAATTGAGCGGCAAGGCCCGCTTCCGAGAGGTGCTGCAACGCGGCGCCGCCGATGTGCTGAACCCCGACGTCGCCGGCTGCGGCGGCCTCTTGGAGTTCCTGGAGATCGCTGCCATGGCCGAGGCCTTCTCGGTCGGCGTCTCGCCGCACAGCTACAACTCGTTGACCGTAGCGACCGCGGTCATGCTGCATGCCTCCGCCGTCATCCCCAACCTGGTCTGGGGCGAGCACTATCCCGACTTCGAGGCCGCCAGCGCGGCCATGGCCGATACCTCCTGGCAGATCGTCGAGGGTGCGGCCAGCCTACCCAACACGCCCGGACTTGGCGTACGCATGAATGAAGATGGTCTACAGTTCATCTCATCCACGCAGAGAGTCCCGTAGGTCCCTCCATGCATCCCTCCGAAATTCATAGCCGTCGCGAACAACGAAGCTACAGGCATCGACCTTTAAGCTTATTTTTCCGGTTCAAACGTAACCTTCACTTGGCCCGAGAGTTTTTGACCGAAGAGGTTTCCTTGTATCGAAACATTCATCTCTATTTTCGAAACAGAATAATCCGTTGGTACAATTTTTTCTATTTTCCTCGCAATTACGCCCGGAAGAATCTCCTCTATAATCTTAGATTTTTTTTTTGAAGAATCCACATCCGAACCATCTCCAAGCACGAGCACGTTGTACTCACTACATGGCATCATATCTTTGACATCACTTTCTTCGATCGACAAGGATACGCTACTCATAATTCAGTCCTAAGATCTGCTTCACAGTTGCCAAATATACAAAACCACAAGGCGTAGCATTTCTCAGGAGTTACATCGCCATCATCTTCAAGCTCACCACCAAACGGACGCTTCAGGAGCGCCCAAAGTTCAAACACGGCCGAACACGCTTCACGCTTTATCAGATCCGCCAAACGGGTCGCAAAGTCCACGCCTGCCCGAGCCGCAATCATCGAAGAGGGCGCAATGACTGTACAATCGCTGTTTGCTACTATCTTTGATGCATAGCTTTCTTCGCCAAAAACCGTTCGACCACCACCACACGACATGATGAAAACCACTGATCCAGAAGGAAAACGGTGCACATAGCAATCATCATAACTAAAATGAACATCTTCACAAAGCCGTAATCCCTTATTCTCATCGTGCTCGCATATCCAGCTAATAACTTTTTTAGTAGAAACTGTTTCTGTAAAATTTTCAATTACGTCGGTTATATAAACATCTTCTCCTATATTCCGAAAAATCGCAGAAACGGTTGTGCTTTCTTCTTTCTCATAATGTTTATCCAGCAAGGGATCCAGGCAAACAATCCGACCAACACTTTCGGCTTGCTGGCCAAAACTATCAAAGCTCGTTTTCGTAGGAACGCGTGCAATCACACAGTCCCAAGAGAAAAAATTTCCTAACTCCGCTTCGGGATTATAGAGAGCTTCCCATGGTACCCATTGGAGGTTGGTCGAAAGGCACAGGATATCCGACATTGCCGCATGCTTCCAAAGTTCCATCATAGCGTCTCTAGGAAGCAACAGCTGCGCGATTCTTCCTCCTTGTGTTTTCAGTCGATCAAACATTATTGTTCGGGCACGATTTGAACCCAGATCAACGACTCCCTCCTTTACATTTTTGTCCACATACTTCCAGTACTTTGCGACACGCTCACGCACCTCTAAAAGCTTATTCGCCGGCAGTATGTGATCGGTAATCATATAGTGAGCAGCGGTGTCTATTCCACCGTTAATCTCGACTTTCAGCCGTTCGCGCTCTTCATCATAGAAAGCCCGACAGTAAGTCACTATCTTATCTTTTCTCATTTGATATCCCTCGTGAACATCGCCCTACTATCAGCGAAGACCGTAATTGTTGCTGGAAATAGCGCTCCTACACCATCAATATCAAAGAGCGTTGTTTCACCAGTATACTTTCCAGGCAGACGTTGCTTCTTTAGAGGCCACATAGCTTCAAGTGTTCCAATATTCGCCCCATTATCTTTTCTTTCCGGGACAAGATGTACCATTAATACATCCGGTTCATTATCAAATTTCAGAGAAAGCTGCGCTCGAAGTAGATTGTTTGAATCCGGTGATAATTCTACCGGATACTCAAAAACAAATTCTCCAACATCGCCAAGCCTCCAAGACGAGTGCTTCGGGTTTTGGGGAGTATTTGTAATATTTCGATCGTTATGGGCCCGTGTGTTGCTCCTAAGTTTTACCTCCATCTCACTAATGAGTTGGTTGACTTTTATTAACTCCCGATCGAGCTCCTCAGCTACTCGTATCACCTTGGTACTTCTGGCACGACGGCCTATCTCCGCAACAGATTTCGCACAGGTATGTATTCTCCTGCTTAGCAATCCGGAGTGCAGGACGATTCCCAGAAGCTTTGCCCTTTGACTTGATTTGTGTATTGCTAAGCATTCTTCGCGCTCTGTAGCGATCACAGCGCCTAGGTACTCCACGATCGATTTTGAGCGCTGATGAAAGTCTTCATGAGAATTGTGGCGCCAGCCATGATGCTCAAGCGGAATATCGCACACAGCTTCATAGAGATAGGTTTGATCGCTAAGAAGTTCTTCCATATAATATCTACCAGACTCAGATATTGAAACATGACTAACATTCTGCACTTTGAATTCATGATCAGGAGAAGAAAGCAACTGTGAATTAAGAAGCGCTTTGAGAGCTATGTCAACATGACCTTCATTGTATTGATATTCTGTCATCCACTTCACCAAAGAGTACTTGGAGATTAGGCCGCGAGCCCAATAACATGCCGACAAAAGTCGATAAAGAATGGTATAGCTCAATCCAAAATCATTTGAGTCTAAATAAAATATGTTACTAACAACCGAGCTCCTTGAAGAAAGGAAGTACTTTCGGCCAGACAACATAATTCCTTTCAAGAAATGTTCATCCCAAGAGTGACGTCTCTCATCGTATTCTTGCTTACTCCGTGTCTCTATCTGCACACCAAAGAGTGATCGAAAATCCAACTCGGAAAATCTTAAGAAATTCTGAAAGCACAACAATGATCTACGAATATTATTGTTTGACAATCCAAGCAACATTAAGTTTTGATTGTTAGGATTAAGTATGTTATCGCTCACTTTCGTTACTGCTTCCCTCTTGCTAGGTAGGGAAATCCGAAACCCGGACCTATGATCCGAAACTGTGATAGGCGTATTTGATGGAAAGATCCTTTCCACTCTCCTGTTTACGATCTCCTTTATGTTCGGTGGTGCCAATGCAATTCGAAATGTATAGAATGCCCCGCAATTAGCATCTGTTTCTACGTGCTTTGCAAATGTAGGGGGGCGCATACTTAGTATGACAGGATCTCCGTCTTGCAAATAGATAGCCCTCGCCAAATGCGATATCTTGGCAACCGAATTTGAATCCAATTGATCCAGGTTATCGAATATAACTATAACCGTTTTACCCGGCATAGACTTTTTCAAATAGCTTAGGTAGAGAGATATGGTCGTCGAATTTGCTCTACTGTCGCACATTCTTAATTGCTTCGCAAGATAACCATCTAGTGATTCATTGATCTGCACGGCCTCATTTGGACTTAAATGTCGATGAGTTGCGGCCTTGCAGTCTTCATGTATTCTTAGAGCCAACTCAGTATGTAGCGGTTGATTATCGCCGATGAATAGTCCATCAATTATTATGGGAAAAAAGCAATTTAGTGAAGGGCATTCCCTAACCATTCTCTTAAGTACAAATCCAAGATATGTGGATTTACCCACCCCAATTGATCCTACTATAGAGAGAACTTTATTTGATCTCACATTTAGCAGAAAGTCCACCAGATCAATCTCAAAATAGGCCGGCAGTATCTCAGACTTGTTAGTGCAATTTTTTAGGAAAGCGATAACATCGTCGGGCAGCCTGGACGAGATTGAATCGATTGTAGCCTGATCACAGCCGGATTTTCTATTACATATATAATAGTCCTCTATATTTCTTTCTATTTTCAGCGAGTCATCAACAAAAGCTGTGTTAATAGAATCTTCTAGCGCACCGAAAAAAGGATTGTCAACGCTAACGTTGAATTTTTTTGACGGCCTAAAAAGGTTTGCTCGAGCAGTATTGTGACTTGTCATGGTCTTCCTCTTGCAGTGTCTATTTCTTGTTATTATGGGTCCGTTGCGACAAGCGAGTCCGCTAGGCTCATTCTTCAAGGGCACCTGTTATGCATGACGGTAGGTTGTACGCACTTTCTCAGATATTCAACCTTTGAGTCAAGCCAATTTGCAACCTTCTCGTTTATGGACGGCCTGACGTCTAAATATTCTATTCAGCTACCACCTCCAAGGCGCGCTCCGACGGCGGACCGTAACCGCCGCCGGTCGGCGTCTCGATCACCACGACGTCGCCCGCGATCACATCTCTCTGGTCCGTGCCGGAGAGCATGTCGCGGCTGCCGTCTTCGTGCTCGACCCAGTTGCGGCCCAGCCGGCCGGGCTCACCGCCGGCCAGCCCGAAGGGCGGAATGCGACGATGGTTGGCGAGAATGGCCACCGTCACGGGCTCCAGGAAGCGGATGCGGCGGATCGTGCCGTCGCCGCCGCGGTACTTGCCCTGTCCGCCGCTGCCGCGGTTGATGGCGAAGGATTCCAGCAACACGGGAAAGCGCCACTCCAAGACCTCCGGGTCGGTCAGCCGCGCGTTGGTCATGTGGGTGTGCACGGCAGACGTGCCGTCGAAGCCCGGCCCGGCGCCGGAACCGCCGCAGATCGTTTCGTAGTACTGATGGCGCTCGTCGCCGAAGGTGAGGTTGTTCATGGTGCCCTGCGAGGCGGCCAGGACGCCAAGCGCACCGAAGAGGGCGTCGGTGATGCACTGGCTGGTCTCCACGTTGCCGGCGACCACGGCCGCCGGATAGCGCGGGTTAAGCATGGAGCCTTCCGGGATGACGATCTCCAAGGGCTGCAGGCAACCCTCGTTCATCGGGATCTCCTCGTCGACCAAGGTGCGGAAGACATAGAGCACGGCCGCGCGGCAAACCGCGGAGGGAGCGTTGAAGTTGGTCTCCTGCTGCATGCTGGAGCCGGTGAAGTCGATCTTGGCCGAACGTCCCTCGTGATCAATCGAGACGGCGACCGAGATCTGGCCGCCATTGTCGAGTTCATAGGTGAAGGAGCCGCTCTTCAGCCGGCCCAGAACACGGCGCACCTGTTCTTCGGCATTGTCCTGGACGTGGCCCATGTAGGCCTGCACCACCGGCAAGGTGAAGTGCGCGACCATGCGCCTGAGCTCGGCCACCCCCTTTTCGTTGGCGGCGATCTGCGCTTTCAAATCGGCCACGTTCTGATAGGGATTGCGCGCGGGATAGTCGCCGCTCTTCAAAAGCGCCGTAATCTCCTCCTCCAGGAAGCGGCCTTGATCGACCAGCACCACGTTGTCGATCAGCACCCCCTCCTCTTCCACCACCACCGAATTGGGCGGCATGGAGCCCGGCGTCAGCCCGCCGATGTCGGCGTGATGGCCACGGCTGCCGACATAGAAGAGGATCTCCTGGCCGGCCTTGTCGAAGACCGGTGTGATGACGGTGACGTCGGGCAGGTGCGTACCGCCGTTGTAGGGGGCGTTCAGGACGTAGACGTCGCCGGGCTTCATGGTGCCGGCGCGCGCGCGGATGATGGCGCGCACGCTCTCGCTCATGGAGCCCAGATGGACCGGCATGTGCGGCGCGTTGGCGACCAGATTGCCCTCTTGGTCGAAGATGGCGCAGGAGAAGTCCAGGCGCTCCTTGATGTTCACCGAATAGGAGGTGTTCTCAAGAGTGGAGCCCATTTGCTCGGCGATCGACATGAAGAGGTTGTTGAAGATCTCCAGCATGATGGGATCGACCGCCGTGCCGATCGCCGCCTGGCGCTCCAGCGGCACCACGCGGCGCAAGACCAGTTGGCCCTGCTCGGTCATCTCCGCCTGCCAGCCGGGCTCGATGACGTTGGTCGAGGTCGGCTCGATGATAACGGCCGGACCCTCGACCAGGGTCCCGGCACCGAGATGGCCACGCTCGAAAAGCGGTGCGTCCAGCCACTGTCCGCCGGAGAAGAGGCGGGTCGTCATCAGTGGCTGTGGATCGCGCGTTGCGCCTTCGCTGAGGAATGAGCGTTCCGCCGCAATACCGGTCCGCCCGACCGCTTCGACCGAGACGGCTTCGACGACCAGGTTCTTGTCCGCCACGATGAAGCCGTAGCGGGCGCGATGCGCCGTCTCGAAGCGGGCCTGAATGTCCGCGCGAGAGCCATGGTCGACGATCAGCGCGGAATCGGTGCCCTCGTAGCGGAGATGCAGGCGACGAAGGATCTCCACCTGACCGCTGTCGATGCCCTGCTGCGCCACCTCTTGCCGGGCGGCCTCCACCAAGGGCGCGTAGCTCGTCTCCAGACCGCCGAGGGCCTCGTCGAGCAGGGCTTCCACGGCCTGCTCGCGCAGGGCGCGCAAATCGGCCAGACCCATGCCGTAGGCCGAGAGCACGCCGGCATAGGGGTGCAGGAAGACCTGCGTCATCCCCAGCGCATCGGCCACCAGGCAGGCGTGCTGGCCACCCGCGCCTCCGAAGCAGCAGAGCGTGTATTCGGTAACGTCGTAGCCGCGCTGCACCGAGATCTCCTTGATCGCGTTGGCCATGTTGGCCACGGCAATGGTGAGGAAGCCTTCGGCCACGCGCTCGGCCTCTTGCAGCTCGCCTGTCGCCGCCTCGATCTCCTGTGCCAGGCCCGCGAACTTCTCCGCCACGATCTCGGCGTCCAGCGGCTGATCGCCCTCGGGCCCGAAGACCTTCGGAAAGACCGCCGGGTTCAGCTTGCCCAGCATGACGTTGCAGTCGGTCACCGTCAGCGGCCCGCCACGGCGGTAGCAGGCGGGACCCGGATTGGCGCCGGCGCTATCCGGCCCGACGCGATAGCGCGCGCCGTCGAAGTGCAGGATCGAGCCGCCGCCGGCGGCCACCGTGTGGATCCTCAGCATCGGCGTGCGCATGCGCACGCCGGCCACCAGGCTTTCAAATGAGCGCTCATAGGTGCCGGCATAGTGCGAGACGTCGGTCGAGGTCCCGCCCATGTCGAAGCCGATGATCTGCTTGAAGCCGTTCATCTCGCTGGCGCGCACGGCACCGACGATACCGCCGGCCGGGCCGGAGAGGATGGAATCCTTGCCCTGAAAGATACGAGCATCGGCCAGGCCGCCGTTGGATTGCATGAACAGCAATCGCGTGTCGCCCAGCTGCCCGGCCACGTCGGCCACATAGCGACGCAGGATCGGAGAGAGATAGGCATCGACCGTGGTGGTGTCGCCGCGGCTCACCAACTTCATCAGCGGCGAGACCTCATGGCTGACCGAGACCTGGGGAAAACCGATCTCGCGCGCGCTCTCCGCCACCCGCCGCTCATGCTGGGAATAGCGGTAGCCATGCATGAAGACGATGGCGACGGCGCGGTAGCCTTGGTCGTAGAAGGCCTGCAAGCCCTCCCGCGCAGCAGCCTCGTCGAGCGGCCGGTCCAGGCTGCCGTCCGCCATCAAGCGCTCGTCCACCTCCAGCACGTCGCTGTAGAGCACCTCCGGCAAGCTGATCTTGCGCTCGAAGAGCTTGGGCCGCGCCTGATAGCCGATCCGCAGCGAATCGGCGAAGCCCCTGGTCACCACCAGCAAGGTGCGCTCGCCCTTGCGCTCGAGCAGGGCGTTGGTCGCAACCGTGGTTCCCATCTTGACGTGCTGGATCGCCGCCGCGGGCAGCGGTGCATCGCCCTCCAGGCCCAAGAGGTCGCGCATGCCTTGAATCGCGGCATCGGGATAGCGCTCCGGGTTCTCCGACAGCAGCTTGTGGGTCAAGAGCCCGCCGTCCGGCCGCCTCGCCACCACGTCGGTGAAGGTGCCGCCTCGGTCGATCCAGAATTGCCAAGCGCCGCCCCCGAGTGCCTCGTTCATCGCTTCACCACGCTCCTCCAGTGTCTGTCGGCGGCGAGACTATCGGCTTTCGCTTGGCGCGCAAGGCCTGCGCCTTGGTCACAGCAACGTGAGGTCACACATCTGCGGCCTGGGTTATGCCGTAATTCCTTCCCAGATGCGCGTGAAGCCCTTGCCCCTGCCGGGCAGTTCACAGAGACAGATGGTGGTTCGATGCTTTCGAAGACGAGGATGGTGCTGATGGTCGGTCTTCTAGGGCTGCTCTTCGGGTGCGCGGCACTGTCGCCGACGCAAGTCTCGACCGCTGATCGATTGAAGGCCTTTGAAAAGGCATCCGAGGGCGCCGAGCTGCAAGGTCCGGTCGAGGTCTACTGGAGCGAGCAGCAGGTCCCCTTCATCGTCGCCGACAGCGACCGCGACTTGGCCTACGCTCTGGGACTGGTGCACCAGCACCTGCGGGGCGGCCAATTGGCGGTGCTGAAGCGCATCTCGCAAGGGCGCATATCGGAGATGGCCGGGCCCTTCACCCGCGACATCGACCATGCGCTGCGGATTCTGGACTATGGCCATGCTGCGCCCGAGGTGGTCGCTGCCTGGCCGGAAGAGACCCGAACCTGGATGAGCGCCTTCGTCGCCGGCATGAACCACTACCAGGACAAGGCCCGCAAGCAGCCGCCGGAATACGGTCTGCTCGGCATCGACCCCGAGCCCTGGACCATGGAGGATCTGGTGACCATCGGCCGTTTGGCCGGGACCGATGTCACTTGGCTCTCCTACGTGTCGCTCTTGCCGCTGCGCAATCAGCCGAACTGGGAGGAGAACTGGCGCCGCGCGCTGGAGTCGGGCGGTGTGCCGCCGGGCGCACTCTCGGAGAACCTCTCCGTGGAGGAGGCGACGGAGCGCATGGTGTCCTTCCTCACCGGCCTCTCCAAGAGCGGCAGCAACTCGCTCGTGGTGGCACCGGATCGCTCGGCCAGCGGTGCGGCCTTGATTGCCAACGATCCGCATCTGGGCCTCAACCTGCCGAACCTCTGGCTCCTGGCCGGCGTGAAGTCGCCGTCCTACCATGCCGTCGGCCTGATGGTTCCGGGCCTGCCATTCGTCGCGCTTGGCCGCAACGAAGCGCTGGCCTGGGGCGGCACCAACCTGCGCGCGGCCTCCAGCAACCTCTACGACGTCTCCGGCGCGCCGGCGGAGACGATCGTGGAACAGGAGGTCACGATCGGCACCCGCTTCTGGTTCGACGATACCCGCACCGTCAGGCGCAGCGAGCTGGGCCCGGTGATCTCCGACGCGAAGATGATCAACGGCCGGCCGGGCGAGGTCCTGGCGCTGCGCTGGGTCGGTCACGATCCGACCGACGAGATCTCCGCCTTCCTGGAGGCGAACCGCGCCGGCACGCCCGAGGCCTTCCGCACCGCCTATCGCAACTACGGCGTCTCGGCCCAGAACATGCTGTTTGCCGGTCGCAACGGCGACATCGGGAAGGTGCTGGCCCTGCAGGCCCCCATGCGCCAACCGGGGCCGCCGGCGGATCTGGTGCTGTTGTCGGACGATCCGGACGCGGCATGGGGAGCTTTCGACAATTCACTGGATCTCCCCTTCGTGCTGAACCCGGAGACCGGTTTTCTGGTGTCCGGCAACAACAGGCCGCGGCAAACCGACCGCCTGCTGGGCTACTTCTTCACCCCCGACGACCGCGTCGCCCGTATGGCCGAGATGATCGAGGCCACCCCACGCCTGACGGTCGAGGACCTGAAGCAGATCCAGCAGGACGTAACCTCGCCGCCCTCGCTGGCGCTGGCGCAAGGCTTGCTGGCCTTCGCCCGCACCGCCGATGCCGGGCCGACAGCCTTCCTGGATCGCCTGGCTGCCTGGGACGGGTCCTATGATGTCGCCTCGCCGGGGGCGCCGGCCTTCGAACTGCTAGTCACCGCCGTGGTGCGGGACCTCTACGGCAACCAGGATGGCCAAGTGCCTGGCTTGAAGGAGCAGTGGAGCTATCTGCTCACCTTCCTTCTGTCGGACCTGGAGGCCCTGCCGGCCGCCAAGCGCGACCAGCTGATGCGCAAGGCGGTCACCAAGGCCGCCGACGAGGTTCGGGACTTCGCCACCTGGGGCGACCTGCATCAGCTGAAGATCGCCCATATCTTGAGCCAAGCGCCCTTGATCGGTTCGCGCTTCGTGCTCGATCGGGTGCCGATCGGCGGCTCGCGCGAAACCCTGTGGAAGACGGCGCACGGCCTGATCGACGGGCCGCACGATGCCCGCTACGGCGCCCAGTCGCGGCATATCTCCGATCTGGCCGACCCCGATGCCAACTGGTTCGTCCTGCTGGGCGGCCAGGACGGCTGGCTCGGCAGCGCCAACTACGCCGACCAGGTGCCGCTGTGGCTGGAGGGCGGCTATCTGCAGCTGCCGCTGGACCCGGAGCGCGCCCGCGCCGATTTCCCGCACCACGTCCGCCTGGGATCTTGAGCGCCCAAGCCTTCTCGCCGGGCTTTAGAAGGTCTATAGACTGACCCCATGAGCATTTGGGGCAAAGTTCTGGGCGGAGCGGCCGGCTTCGCCGTCGGCGGTCCGATCGGCGCATTGCTGGGCGGCATCGCCGGCCATGCCGTCGATTCCATGCGCTCGGACCTGAAGCGCCTGAAGCCTGGCGAGGAAGGCGCGCAATTGGGCGGCCAGCAGCATGGCCGCATGCCGGGCGGCGAAGGCACCAAGCAGGTGGCCTTCACCGTCGGCGTGATCGTGCTGGGCGCCAAGATCGCCAAGGTCGACGGCCAGGTGACGCCGGACGAGGTGCGCGCCTTCAAGCAGGTCTTCCACGTACCGCCCGAGGAGGAGAAGAACGTCGGCCGGCTCTTCAACCTGGCCCGGCGCGATGCCCGCGGTTTCGAGCCCTATGCGCGCCAGCTGGGCCGCCTCTTCGCGCACGAGCCGGCGATCCTGGAACGCTTGCTGGACGCCCTCTTCCACATCGCCCGTGCCGACGGCGAGGTGACCGATCCCGAACTCGACTACCTGGAGCAGGTCGCCTACCTCTTCGGCCTGGACCAGAACACCTGGGAGCGGATCAAGGCGGCCAACGTCGACGAGGCCGACAACCCCTACAAGATCCTGGGCATCGAGCCCGACGCCAGCGACGAGGAGATCAAGTCGCGCCACCGCTCCCTGGTGCGCGAGCACCACCCCGACCGCCTGATCGCCCAGGGCCTGCCGGAAGAGATGGTGCAGGTCGCCAACGAGCAGCTGGCACGGATCAACTCGGCCTACGACGAGATCAGGCGGCTGAGGGGGCAGGGGTAGCGGGTGCTCGGCTGGCCGGACAAGGGGCACAGCGCTGAGTACGCCAGCCCCGGAGGGAAAGTAGCGTAGCGGCGTCCTGATGCGGCGTCGCCGGCGGAACGAAAAGCGGGGGAGGCTCGAGGGCGGATCGAGCGCTCCTCCAACGCCGTCCAGCGCCGCTCCTCGCCAAGCCGCGCCATAAGAGAATGCCCCGGGGTGTCCACTATCAAGGGCGGATGCCAGGAGGGCCCTCCCGCTCGCCTTGGGAAGGGCGCAGCGGACGCATCCGGATCGCCCTCGCAGTCGCTCGCGTCGGGCTGATAGCCCTAAATGGTGACCTCGATGGAGACGAGGCCGGTGCCGCTGCCCGGGATGGTGACGCCGCCGCCCAGCACCAGGGTGTCGGTTCCAGAGCCGCCGTCATAGAGATAGCCGGCGAAGTCCGCCTGGTTCGCCACCAGGAAGATGTCGTCGCCGCTGCCGCCGAACGCGCTGTCGAAGCCGGCACCGCCGGTCAGCGTGTCGTCACCCTGGTTTCCAAAACCGCCGTCGCCGTGGAGGACGTCGTCACCGCTGTCTCCGGTCAGAGTGTCGTCCCCATCGCCGCCATAGAACGAGCTGTCGTTTCCGCTTCCCGCCGATAGGAAATCGGCGTTGCCGCCGCCAAGGAAGACGGCATCGTCGCCGCTGCCCCCGTAGAGCCGGTCGGCGCCGCTGGCGCCAAAAAAACTCGCGTCGATGCCGGCGTCGCCGAAGAGGCTGTCGGCGCCATCGTCACCGTAGAATCTGCTGTCATTCCCATCGCCGCCAGAGAGGGTGTCGGCGCCGTCGTCACTACCGAAAAAGCCGTCACCGAAGAAGCGGACATCATTTCCACCGTCGCCGGAGAGGCTGTCGTCGCCGCTGTCACCGTAGATGCCAAGATCATCCCCGCTGCCGCCGGAGAGGCTGTCGGCACCGTCGCCACCGTAGAAGCCGGTGTCATTCCCATCGCCGCCGAAGAGGTTGTCGGCGCCGCTGCCTCCGCGGAAGAAGACGTCAGACCCATCGCCGCCGTCGATGATGTCAGCGCCGGCGCCACCGTTGAAGCTACCGGCAAAGCCAAGGCCGAATATGTAGATCGCTCCGTCATTTCCACCGCCGCCGGAGAGGCTGTCATCGCCGTCGCCACCGAAGAAGCTGCGGTCATCCCCAAGGCCGCCGAAGAGGCCGTCGACGCCGCTGCCACCGAAGAAGAGGCTATCAACCCCCTCGCCGCCGGAGAGGCTGTCGGCGCCACTGCCACCGAAGAAGCTGAAGTCCACTCCACTGCCGCCGGAGAGACTGTCGGCGCCGCTGCCACCGAAGAGGGAGAAGTCAATTCCGCTGTCTCCGGAGAGGCTGTCGGCGCCGTCGTCACCGAAGAAGCTGCGGTCGTTCCCATCGCCACCGGAGATGATGTCGTCGCCCTTGTCACCATGGAAGAAGGAGTCCGCACCACGACCGCCGGAGAGGCTGTCCGGACCGCTGCCACCGAAAAAGTCGGAGTCAGATCCACTGCCGCCGGAGAGGCTGTCGGCGCCGCTGCCACCGAAGAAGCTGCTGTCATCCCCGTCGCCACCGAAGAGACTGTCGGCGCCGCTGCCTCCGAAGAAACGGCGGTCGTTTCCATCGCCACCGGCGAGGCTGTCGTTGGCCTTGCCACCGTAGAAGATGCTGTCTTCTCCACTGCCGCCGTAGAGGCGATCCGCACCGCTGTCACCATAGAGGGTCGCGTCGCTGCCGCTGCCACCGAAAACCGTGTCGTTGTCGTTGCCGCCGAAGATCAGGCTGTCGTCGCCGGCACCGCCGTAGAGCTTGTCCGAGGCCGCCTGGCCGAGCAGCTGCCGATCATCGCCGGAATCCCCGGAAAGCGTGTCGATCCCGCCGCCGCCGTAGAAGGTGGCATCCTCCCCGCTGCCGCCGAAGAGCGTGTCCCTCTTGCCCCCGCCGTAGAAGTAGCGGTCGCGCCCGCTGTCGCCGGAGAGAATGTCGTTTCCTGCGCCTCCAAAAAGGTAGATGTCGTCCCCTGCGCCTCCGGCCAAGCTGTCACTGCCGACATCTCCGTAGAAGAATTGATCGATCCCGAGCCCGCCGTAGAGTTTGTCTGACCCACGCTCGCCGAAGAGAAAGACGTCGTTGCCGTCACCCCCGAAAAGGCTGTCGCTGGCCCGCTCTCCATAGAGGAAAACGTCGATACCATCGCCACCGTAGATCACATCGGCGTTAGCACCACCGTCGAGATCCCGGTCGTTCCCGCTACCTCCGAACAGCGTGTCGAGGCCGGCGCTGCCGTAGAGGGACCTGTCGTTTCCGCTGTCGCCCGAGAGCGTGTCGTCGGCCACCCCGCCGAAGATGAGGGCGTCCGCGCCGGCGCCGCCGCCGACCACGTCCGCCCGCGAGCCGCCGTAAAGGCTGCCGTCGTCGCCCTCGCCCCCGAAGAGGCTGTCGCGCCCAGTGCCCCCGTCGAGCGCGACATCGTCACCGCTGCCGCCGAAGAGCATGTCGTCGCCCCGGCCCCCGTAGAGGCTGTCGGCGGCGCTCAGCCCAAAGAGCGTGTCATTGTTGCCATAGCCCAGAACTGTATCGACGGCGGAGGTGCCGGTGAGCGTGTCCGGTCCCGGTGTACCTGGAATGAAAGCCATCGCCCGCGCCCCCCTTGGCGTCGTTTGCTGTTCTTTCGAGACGATCGAAGGAGTTGAAAACCTGCCAACCGCCTCGCGTGGCGCGGTCCGGTCCCGACCAGCGCCCCGCATCCTCCTTTACCGGCGAACACTGTGCGACAGATTGTCTGATCTGTAAACCTGCTTTGACGCCGAGGGCCGACAGCTCTGCGCGCGCGGCGGCGGCAGAAGGGGTTCGATTCCGGTCGAAGCGACTTGCCCATGTGGAGCCTTGCCCCAGCTTGGGCATGACCCGAAACCGCCCGCGAGCGAAGGCGCTGGTCAGGGGCATCATCGAGCGGCCTCCATGCGATGAAGGCCCGATCGGCGGTGCCGGCGGAACCCGGAGCGGGGGAAGCTTAAGGGCAGATCGACCGCTTCTCCACTTCCGTCCGGAGCCGCTGCTCGCCAAGCCGCTCCAGGGAGGCGCTCCCGCTCGCCTTGAGTAGGGCGCAGCGGACGCACCCGGATCGCCCTCGCAGCCGCGCGCCTCGGGCTGCTGGCCTCAGATGGTGACCTCGATGGAGACGAGGCCGGTGCCACCGCCCGGGATGGTGACGCCGGCGCCCAGCACCAGGGTGTCGCTCCCGGAGCCGCCGTCATAGAGATAGCCGGCGAAGTCCGCCTGGTTCGCCACCACGAAGATGTCGTCGCCGCTGCCGCCGAGCACGCTGTCGTAGCCGGCACCGCCGGTCAGCGTGTCGGCACCCTCGTCGCCATAGAGCAGGTCGTCTCCACCATCACCGGACACGACATCGTCCCCTGAACCACCATAGAGGGCAGCGTCATTCCCGTCTCCGCCGGAGAGGCTGTCGGCGCCGCTGTCACCGGAGAAGCTGGAGTCGGCGCCACTGCCGCCGAAGAGGCTGTCGCCGCCGCTGCCACCGCGGAAGCGGGCGTCACCCCCACTGTCGCCGGAGAGGCTGTCGGCGCCGCTGCCTCCGGAGAAGCTGGTGTCACTCCCGTCGCCGCCGAAGAGGCTGTCGTCGCCGTCGTCACCGAAGAAGCCGTAGTCATTCCCACTATCGCCGGAGAGGCTATCGGCGCCGCCGCCACCGTAGAAGTGGTAGTCACCTTCACCGCCGCCGGAGAGGCTGTCGGCGCCGTCGTGGCCGTAGAAGTAAGAGTCATCTCCACTGCCGCCGGAGAGGCTGTCGACGCCGCTGCCACCGAAGAAGCCAGCGTCTTTCCCATCGCCGCCGAAGAGGCTGTCGTCGCCGCTGCCACCGACGAACTGGGCGTCATCTCCACTGCCGCCGGAGAGGCTGTCGGCGCCGCTGCCACCGTAGAAGCCAGCGTCATTCCCATCGCCGCCGAAGAGGATGTCGGCGCCGCTGCCACCGACGAACTGGGCGTCATCTCCACTGCTGCCGAAGAGGCTGTCGGTGCCACTGCCACCATAGAACAAGTCGTCATCTCCATCACCGCCGAAGAGGCTGTCGTCACCTTCGTCACCGAAGAAGCTGGTGTCATCTCCACTCCCGCCGGAGAGGCTGTCGACGCCGTCGCCACCGAAGAAGCTGAGGTCATTCCCATCGCCGCCGGAGAGGCTGTCAACGCCGCTACCACCGTTGAAGACCGCATCTACCACCGTTGAAGACCCCATCATCCCCGCTGCCGCCGAAGAGGCTGTCGGTGCCGTCGTCACCGAAGAAGCTGACGTCAACTCCACTGCCGCCAGAGAGGCTGTCGTCACCGGCGTTACCGAGGAAGCTGATGTCATTCCCCTCACCGCCGGACAGGCTGTCGGCGCCGCTGCCACCGATGAAGCGGGTGTCATTTCCATCGCCGCCGGAGAGGCTGTCGGCACCGCTGCCACCGTTGAAGCGGTAGTCATTCCCATTGCCGCCGGAGAGGCTGTCCGCGCCGTTGCCACCGTAGAAGATCTCATCCTCTCCACTGCCGCCGGAGAGGCTGTCGGCGCCGTAGCTACCGAAGAAGCGGACGTCAACTCCACTGCCGCCGGAGAGGATGTCGGCACCGCTGCCACCGTTGAAGCGGTAGTCATCCCCATTGCCGCCGGAGATGCTGTCGTCGCCGTTGCCACCGTAGAAGATCTCGTCCTCTCCACTGCCGCCGGAGAGGCTGTCGGCGCCGTCGGCACCGAAGAAGCGGACGTCAACTCCACTGCCGCCGGAGAGGCTGTCAGCGCCGTCGTCACCGGCGAACGAGGAGTCATTTCCATCTCCGCCGAAGAGGCTGTCGGTGTCGCTGCCACCGTAGAAGAAGGAGTCATCCCCATCGCCGCCGGAGAGGCGGTCGACGCCGCCGCCACCGATGAAGCGGGAGTCATTCCCATCGTCGCCGGAGAGGCTGTCGGCGCCGCCGTCGCCAAAGAAAGCGCCGTCATCTCCACTGCCGCCAGAGAGGATGTCGGCGCCGTCGCCACCGATGAACCTGGTGTCATCCCCACTGCCGCCAGAGAGGCTGTCGTCGCCGTCGTCACCGCGGAAGCTGTAGTCATCCCCACCGCCGCCGGAGAGGCTGTCGGCGCCGCTGTCGCCTTGGAAGCGGAAGTCACCCCCGCCACCGCCGGAGAGGATGTCGGCGCCGCTGCCACCGAAGAAGAAGCTTTCATCTCCACTTCCGCCGGAGAGGCTGTCCGCGCCGTTGCCACCGAAGAAGATCTCATCCTGTCTACTGCCGCCGGAGAGGCTGTCGTCGCCGTCGCCACCGTAGAAGCCCAAGTCTCTCCCATCGCCGCCGGAGAGGATGTCGGCGCCGTCGCCGCCGTGGAAGAACCCGTCACTCCCATCCCCGCCGGAGAGGCTGTCGGCGCCGCTGCCTCCGTAGAAGGCAACGTTACTCCCATCGCCACCGGAGAGGTTGTCGGCGCCGCTGTCACCGAAGAAACGGTAGTCATTCCCATCGCCGCCGGAGAGGCTGTCGGCGCCGTCGTCACCGTAGAAGCTGGTGTCATTCCCACTGCCGCCGGAGAGGCTGTCGGCGCCGTCGTCACCGTAGAAGCTGGTGTCATTCCCACTGCCGCCGGAGAGGCTGTCGGCGCCGCTGTCACCATAGAAGCGGGAGTCGTTCCCATCTCCACCGGAGAGGTAGTCGGCGCCGCTGTCACCGTAGAAGCCAACGTCAAAACCACTGCCGCCGGAGAGGCTGTCGGCACCGCTGCCACCGAAGAAACTGGAGTCGTTCCCGTCACCGCCGAAGAGGTGGTCGGACCCCGTCCCGCCATAGAATAAGATGTCTGCCTCGCTGCCACCGAAGAGGCTGTCGTTCCCCTCTCCGCCGAAGAAGTTCCAATCGTTGCCGCTGCCGGCAGACAGCCTGTCGTCGCCGTCGTTGCCTCTGAAGATGTTGTCGTCGCCATCGCCGCCGGCGAGGCTGTCGGACCCCGTCCCGCCGAAGAAGAAGGTGTCGGCGCCGCTCTCGCCGGCGAGGCTGTCGGACCCCGAGCCACCGAAGAAATCGCGATCCTGGCCGCTGCCGGCAGCAAGGCTGTCGCTACCGTCATCGCCTCTGAAGAGGTAGTCGTCTCCCTCGCCGCCCAGCAGGATCTCCTCCCCCGAGCCGCCAAAGAAGGAGCTGTCCTCCCCTCTGCCGCCATGGAGGTGATCGTCGCCGGACCCGCCGGACAACCGGTCGCTGCCGTCATCGCCATAGAGCCGGTCGTCGCCCTCGTCACCGAAGAGAGCGTCGTCTCCGCTGTCGCCTCTGAGCCGGAAGTCGTCCCCGCTACCGCCATAGAGTGTGTCGGCCCCCTCTCCGCCGAAGAAATCATGATCCTTGCCGCTGCCGGCGGCTAGGTTGTCGGCGCCGCCATCGCCTCTGAAAAATGCGTCGTCGCCTTCGCCGGCGTCGATCGAGTCGGCCCCGGATCTGCCGAAGAAGAAGCTGTCGCCCCCGCTTCCGGCCGCGAGGCTGTCGGACCCCGTTCCGCCGTAGAAATAGCCATCGCTGCCGCTGCCGGCGGAGAGGCTGTCGGCCCCCGCGCCGCCTAAGAGAAAGCTGTCGGCCCCGCTGTCGCCGTAGATCCGGTCGTCGCCCTCGTCACCCGAGAGAGAGCGATCGGCCCCCGCGCCGCCAAAGATCCGGTCCAGACCGCTGCCGCCCGACAGGCTCGCGTCGATCCCGAGGCCACCGTAGAAGCGGTCGGCACCGCTGCCGCCGTAGAACAGGCTGTCCTCACCACTGCCGCCGAAGAGCCGGTCGCTGCCGCTGCCCCCATAGAACAGGCGGTCGCTGCCGCTTCCACCCGAGCCCGTGTCGTTGTCGTTGCCACCGAAGAAGGCGCTGTCGTCGCCGTCACCGCCGTAGAGCTTGTCGGCGGCCGCGCGGCCGAAGAACTGCGCATCGGCGCCGGCGTCGCCGTACAGGCGGTCGATACCGCCACCGCCGTAGAAGGCGACGTCGGTCCCAGAGCCGCCGTACATCATGTCCCGCTTGCCTTGGCCGTAGACGTAGGAGTCGTCGCCACTGCCGCCGAACAGGGAATCGTTGCCGGCACCCCCGAAGAGCGCATAGTCGTCGCCCTCGCCACCGTCCACCCGGTCCGGGCTGACGTCGCCGAAGAAGAAGGCATCGATCCCGCTGCCGCCGTAGAGCTTGTCGCTGCCGCGCTCGCCGTCGAGCGTGCGGTCGTCACCATCGCCGCCGAAGACCAGGTCGTTGGCCCGCTCTCCCAGCAAGGAGGTGTCCGCCCCGTCACCGCCGTAGATCCGGTCGGCATTGGCGCCGCCGTCCAGGTGCGTGTCCGCGCCGCTACCGCCTGAAAGCGTATCCAGGCCGGCGCTGCCGTAGAGCTGGCTGTCGTCGCCGCTGCCCCCGGAGATGGTATCGTCCCCAACCCCACCGAAGAGGAGGGCGTCGGCGCCATCGCCGCCGCCGATCGAATCGGCCCGCGAGCCGCCGTCGAGGTTGCTGTCGTCGCCCGCTCCCCCGAAGAGAGAGTCCTGCCCGGTGCCCCCTTCGAGCGAGACATCGTCGCCGCTGCCACCATACAGCGTGTCGTCACCCTGCGCACCGTATTGCCGATCGGCTCCACTGGCTCCATAGAGCGTGTCATTGGCGCTGTAGCCGAAGATCGTGTCGGCATCATCGGTGCCGAACAGGCTTTCGGGGCCGGAGGTTCCTACGATAATGGCCATTGATTGCAGCCCTATTCAATGTCCCCGGACCGCTGCAAAGAAACGCGGACGTTCGGTGCGCGGCCTTTCCCTTGCCGACTGGCGAGCAGCAGCGGAAAACCGGAAGATTTGCACTCTTCCAAACCAAAAAAACAATAGCACGAGTTATTCATCGAAACGACCTGGCCAAGAGGTTAGGTTAGACCTGACCATTGGGCCAGGTTTGGCCTAACCATAAGCATAGAACGGCATCTAACATTCGCCAGTATGCACGTTTATTGGCGCAACTTAGAGCCTTCTCTGATTGGGGTAGGTAAGGTCAAGCAGCTTCAGAGCGTTGCTCCTGGTTTTATCGGATGTTCCCGTCGGTCACTCGCTTCTCTTCGCGGTCAGCGCCGGACTGCCGCATGATGGGGTCAGGAGAGCAAGGCGTCTCAATCTGTTTCGCGACCTTTGGGCTTGCGCCGTCCGGCTCTAGACTCTCAGCGGGATCGCCTGGCCCTTCGTCCCCAGGGGAACGCTCCGCTTCACCCTTGCGGGCGAACTCCTGGTGTGTGCTCCTCCTCTGGTGTTTCAAGCGGCGGCACTGTGCGTGCCTTTGTCGAGTTCTCTGCCGAAGCGGAAGTCAGTGCCATCGCGCCACATGCGGTGCAGGATGACCGCGAGTTTGCGGGCGACCGCCACACGGGCACGCCCCATGCCGCGGCGTTTTGCGACACTCAGGCCACAGGCACGCAGGCTCGACCATTTGCGGCTGCGTGTGAGCAGACTATTGGCCGCCTCGTAGAGTGCGGTGCGGGCGAGTTCATCGCCACAGCGGCTGATCCTGCAGTGTGTCCGGTCCCGCTGTGCCTGGTATGAATGCCATCGCCCGCGCCTCCCTTGGCGTCGTTTCTATTCCTTGGAGGCGATCGAAGGAGTTGAAAGGCTGACAATCGCCCCGCGTGGCGCACTCCGGTCTCGACCAGCGCTCCACAGCCTCTCTTCCCGGCAAAGACTGTGCGACAGATTGGCTAATCTGTAAATAGATTCCTGCGCCGAGAGCCGCCAGCTATGCGCGAGCGGTAGGATCCAAGGCGTTCGATGTCGGTTGAACCGACATGCCCCCTTGGAGCCTTGCCGCAGGTCGGGCATGACCCGATACCGTCGGCGAGGCAATCCGCTGGCCAAGCGCATCATCGAGCGGACCCCTTGCGGCGAAGGCCCGATCGGCGGCTTTTGTAGAACGCCGAGCGGGAAAGCTAAAGGGCAGATCGACCGCTTCTTCAGCTCCGTCCAGAGCCGCTCGTCGTGAACCCGCGCCCTGAAAGAGTGCCCCAAGGTGCCTACCATCGAGGGCGGTCACCGGGTAGGCCATCTCGCTCGCCTTGGGTGGGGCGCAGCGGACGCACCCGGATCGCCCTCGCAGCCGCGCGCCTCGGGCTGCTGGCCTCAGATGGTGACCTCGATGGAGACGAGGCCGGTGCCACCGCCCGGGATGGTGACGCCGGCGCCCAGCACCAGGGTGTCGGTTCCGGAACCGCCGTCATAGAGATAGCCGGCGAAGTCCGCCTGGCTCGCCACCATGAAGATGTCGTCGCCGCTGCCGCCGAGCACGCTGTCGTAGCCGGCACCGCCGGTCAGCGTGTCGGCACCCTCGTCGCCATAGAGCAGGTCGTCTCCACCATCACCGGATACGACATCGTCCCCTGAACCACCATAGAGGGCGGTGTCATTCCCGTCTCCGCCGGAGAGGCTGTCGGCGCCGCTGCCACCGAAGAAGAGGAAGTCAACTCCACTGCCGCCGGAGAGGCTGTCGGCGCCGCTGTCACCGGAGAAGACAGAGTCATCCCCATCGCCACCGGAGAGGCTGTCGGCGCCGCCGTCACCGTAGAAGCCGAAGTCACCTCCACTGCCGCCGGAGAGGCTGTCGGCGCCGCTGCCACCGGAGAAGTTAGTGTCATCCCCATCGCCGCCGGAGAGGCTGTCGGCGCCGCTGCCACCGAAGAAACGGTAGTCTTCTCCAACGCCGCCAAAGAGGCTGTCGGCGCCGCTGTCACCGGAGAAGCTGGTGTCATTCCCACTGCCGCCGGAGAGGCTGTCGGCGCCACTGTCACCGCGGAAGCCGGTGTCATCCCCTTCGCCGCCGAAGAGGCTGTCGTCACCGTCGTCGCCCGAGAAGCCAATGTCACCTCCACCGCCGCCGAAGAGGCTGTCGGCGCCGCTGCCACCGAAGAAGAGGAAGTCATCTCCACTGCCGCCGGAGAGGCTGTCGGCGCCGCTGTCACCGTAGAAGAAATCGTCATCCCCATCGCCGCCAGAGAGGCTGTCGGCGCCGCTGCCTCCGCGGAAGAAGATGTCATTCCCACTGCCGCCGGAAAGGCTGTCGGCGCCACCGTCACCTAAGAAGCCGTCGTCATTCCCATCGCCGCCGAAGAGGCTGTCGGCGCCGTCGTCACCGTAGAATAAGGAGTCATTCCCATTGCCGCCGAAGAGGCTGTCGGCGCCGCTGCCACCAATGAAGCGATAGTCAACTCCACTGCCGCCGGAGAGGCTGTCGGCGCCGTCGTGGCCGTAGAAGTAAGAGTCCTCACCACTGCCGCCGGAGAGGCTGTCGGCGCCGCTGCCACCGAAGAAGCCAGCGTCACGTCCACCGCCGCCGAAGAGGCTGTCGGCGCCGCTGCCACCGACGAACTGGACGTCATCTCCACTGCTGCCGAAGAGGCTGTCAGCGCCGCTGCCGCCGTAGAAGCGGGAGTCGGCGCCACTGTCGCCGAAGAGGCTGTCGGTGCCACTGCCACCATAGAACAAGTCGTCATCTCCATCGCCGCCGAAGAGGCTGTCGTCACCTTCGTCACCGAAGAAGCTGGTGTCATCTCCACTCCCGCCGGAGAGGCTGTCGACGCCGCTGCCGCCGTTGAAGCGGTAGTCATCTCCACTGCCGCCGGAGAGGCTGTCAGCGCCGCTGCCACCGGAGAAGCGGGAGTCATCTCCCCTGTCGCCGAAGAGGCTGTCGGTGCCACTGCCACCATTGAACAGGTCGTCATCTCCATCGCCGCCGAAGAGGCTGTCGGCGCCGCTGCCACCATTGAACAAGGCGTCATCTTGATCACCGCCGAAGAGGCTGTCGTCGCCGTCGCCACCGTAGAAGCCGATTTCGAATCCATCGCCACCGGCGAGGCTGTCGGCGCCATCGCCACCGAAGAAGCCTCCGTCATTCCCATCGCCACCGGAGAGGCTGTCGACGCCTTCACCACCGAAGAAGCTGAAGTCACCTCCACTGCCGCCGGAGAGGCTGTCGTCACCCTCGTCACCGTAGAAGCGAACGTCACCTCCACTGCCGCCGGAGAGGCTGTCGGCGCCGTCGCCACCGCGGAGGCTGATGTCATTCCCATCGCCGCCGGAGACGTTGTCAGCGCCGTCGCCACCGTTGAAGGCCGCATCACCCCCGCTGCCGCCGACGAGGCTGTCGGCGCCGCTGCCACCGGCAAAGGTGAAGTCATTCCCACTGCCGCCGGAGAGGCTGTCGTCACCTTCGTCACCGAAGAGGAAGCCGTCATTTCCATCGCCGCCGGAGAGGCTGTCGGCGCCGCTGCCACCGGAGAAGAAGATGTCAAACCCACTGTCGCCGGAGAGGCTGTCGGTGCCGCTGTCACCGTAGAAGAAGCTGTCATTTCCATCGCCGCCAAAGAGGCTGTCGGCGCCGTCGCCACCGGAGAAGGTGACATCACGTTCACTGCCGCCGAAGAGGCTGTCGTCGCCGAAATCGCCTGACAGGCTGCGGTCTACCCCATCGCCGCCGTAGAGGCTGTCATCTCCGCTGCCACCGTTGAGCACGACGTCATCTCCATCACCGCCGGAGAGGCTGTCGGCGCCGCTGCCACCGAAGAAGCGGGTGTCAACTCCACTGCCGCCGGAGAGGCTGTCGTCACCGTCATCACCATAGAAGAGAAAGTCACCTCCACTGCCGCCGGAAAGGCTGTCGGCGCCACCGCCACCGTAAAAGCGGAGGTCATCTCCGTCGCCACCGGAGAGGCTGTCGGCGTCGTTGCCACCGTAGAAGACCGCATCACTCCCGCTGCCGCCGGAGAGGCTGTCGGCGCCGTCCTCACCGCGGAAGCTGCCGTCATTCCCACTGCCGCCGGAGAGACTGTCGGCGCCATCGCCACCGAAGAAGCCGACGTCATTCCCCTCGTCGCCGGAGAGGCTGTCGACGCCGCTGCCACCGGAGAAGAAGAAGTCATTCCCCTCGTCGCCGAAAAGGCTGTCGGTGCCGCTGCCTCCGAAGAAGGAGCTGTCATTTCCATCGCCGCCGAAGAGGCTGTCGTCGCCGAAATCGCCTGACACGCTGCGGTCTACCCCATCGCCGCCGTAGAGGCTGTCATCTCCGCTGCCACCGTTGAGCGAGACGTCATCTCCATCACCGCCGGAGAGGCTGTCGCTGCCACTGCCACCGAAGAATCTGACGTCATTCCCATCGCCACCGGAGAGGCTGTCGGCGCCGTCGCCACCGAAGAAGCTGCGGTCATTGCCACTGCCGCCGGAGAGGCTGTCGGCGCCGCTGCCACCGAAGAAGCTGGTGTCATTCCCATCGCCGCCGAAGAGGCGGTCGTCGTCGCCGTCGCCGAAGACCAAAAGGTCGTCGCCGTCGCCGCCGACGAGCGTATCGGCTTCCTCTCCACCGTAGAAAAAGCTGTCCGCCCCGCTGCCGCCGTAGAGCCTGTCGGCCCCCGACCCGCCCCGGAAGTCACGATCCCCGCCGCTGCCGGCTGATAGCAGGTCGTTGCCACCCTCGCCTCTGAAGATGATGTCGTCGCCGTCGCCGGCGTCGATGCTGTCGTCCCCCAATCCACCGTAGAAGAAGGAGTCGACGCCGCTGCCGGCGAAGACCTGGTCACCTGCCGATCCGCCGTAAAAATAGCGGTCATTGCCGCTGCCGGCAGAAACCCTGTCGGCCCCTGATCCACCGTAGAAATAGCTGTCTGACCCGTTGCCGCCATAGAGGCTGTCCAAGCCGGACCCGCCGGCCTGCCGGTCGGCGCCGTCACCGCCATAGAGAGCGTCGTTGCCGCCGTCACCGGTCAGCGTGTCGCCGCCGCTATCGCCTCTGAGGCGGTGGTCGTCCCCGTTGCCGCCGACGATTATGTCGGCACCCGATCCGCCGTAGAAAAAGCTGTCATTGTCGTTGCCGGCGTCGATGCTGTCGGCCCCCGCGCCGCCGAAGAAATCGCGGTCCTCGCCGTCGCCGGCGGAGAGGCTGTCGTCGCCATCCTCGCCTCTGAAGAGGGAATCATCCCCGTCGCCGCCGGCGAGGCTGTCGGCACCGGCGCCGCCGAAGAAACGCTCGTCGCTGCCGCTGCCGGCAGAGAGGCTGTCGTCTCCGTCCTCGCCCCTGAAAAGAGAGTCCTCCCCGTCGCCACCATCGAGGCTGTCGGCACCCTCTCCGCCGGAGAAAGAGGTATCGCTGCCGCTGCCGCCGGAGAGCTGGTCGGCCCCCGTGCCGCCGGAGAACCGGAAATCGCCGCCGCTTCCGGCGAAGAGGCTGTCGTCACCGTCATCGCCTCTGAAGCTGCTGTCATCGCCAGCGCCGCCGTCCAGGCTGTCGGCGCCGTCGCCGCCGAAGAAGGAGCGATCATTCCCACTATCGCCGGAGAGGCTGTCGTCGCCGCTGCGGCCGAGGAAGGTATAGTCATCTCCCTCGCCGCCGGAGAGGCTGTCGGCGCCGCTGTCACCGTAGAAGCGGGAGTCGTTCCCATCGTCGCCGAAGAGGCTGTCGGCACCGCTGCCACCGGAAAAGAAGGTGTCAAGCCCAGTGCCGCCGAAGAGGCGGTCGTCGCCGCTGGCTCCGTAGAAGGCGGTGTCATTCCCGTCGCCGCCGGAGAGGCTGTCGGCGCCGTCGTCACCGTAGAAGCCAGCGTCAACGCCACTGTCGCCGGAGAGGCTGTCGGCGCCGCTGCGACCGAGGAAGAAGAAGTCGCTTCCACTGCCGCCGGAGAGGCTGTCGGCGCCGCTGTCACCGGAGAGAAAAAATTCATCTCCGCTGCCGCCGAAGAGACTGTCGGCGCCATCGCCGCCGAGGAGAAAGCTGTCGGCCCCGCTGCCACCGTAGATCCGGTCGTCGCCCTCGTCACCCGAGAGGGAGCGATCGGGCCCCTCGCCGCCAAAGATCCGGTCCAGCCCGCTGCCGCCGGAGAGGCTCGCATCGATCCCGAGGCCACCGTAGAAGCGGTCGGCGCCGCTGCCACCGTAGAACAGGCTGTCCTCACCACTGCCGCCGAAGAGCCGGTCGCTGCCGCTGCCCCCGTAGAACAGGCCGTCGCTCCCGCTTCCACCCGAAATCGTGTCGTTGTCGTTGCCGCCGAAGAAGGAGCTGTCGTCGCCGTCACCGCCGTAGAGCTTGTCGGCGGCCGCGCGACCGAAGAACTGCGCATCGGCGCCGGCGTCGCCGTACATGCTGTCGATCCCGCCGCCGCCGTAGAAGCCGACGTCGGCCCCGCTGCCGCCGTAGATCGTGTCCCGCTTGCCTTCGCCGAAGAAGTCTGAATCGGACCCGCTGCCGCCGAACATGGAATCGTTGCCCGCACCCCCGTAGAGCGAATAGTCGTCGCCCTCGCCACCGTCCACCCGGTCCGGGCTGACGCCGCCGTAGAAGAAGGCATCGATCCCGCTGCCGCCGTAAAGCCTGTCGCTGCCGCGCTCGCCGTCGAGCGTGCGGTCGTCACCATCGCCGCCGAAGACCAGGTCGTTGGCCCGCTCGCCCAGCAAGGAGGTGTCAGCCCCGTCACCGCCGTAGATCCGGTCGGCATTGGCGCCGCCGTCCAGGTGCGTATCGGCGCCGCTACCGCCCGAGAGCGTATCCAGGCCGGCGCTGCCGTAGAGCAGGCTGTCGTCGCCGCTGCCACCGGAGATGGTGTCGTCCGCCACCCCGCCGAAGAGGAGGGCGTCGGCGCCATCGCCGCCGCCGATCGAATCCGCCCTGGAGCCGCCGTCGAGGTTGCTGTCGTCGCCCTCGCCCCCGAAGAGGGAGTCCTGCCCGGTACCCCCTTCGAGCGCGACATCGTCGCCGCTGCCGCCTACCAGCGTGTCGTCGCCTCGCCCCCCATAGAGGCTGTCGGCCGCGCTCAATCCATAGAGCGTGTCGTTGTCGCCGTAGCCCAGAATGGTGTCGACGGCAGAGGTGCCATAGAGTGTGTCCGGTCCCGGGGTCCCTGGAATGAATGCCATCGCCCGCGCCTCCCTGGCGTCGTTTCCTGTTCTTTGGAGGCGATCGAAGGAGTTGAAAGGGTGACAATCGCCTCGCGTGGCGCGCTCCGGTCTCGACCAGCGCTCCACAGCCTCTCTTCCCGGCGAAGACTGTGCGACAGATTGGCTGATCTGTAAACAAATTCCTGCGCCGAGAGCCGCCAGCTATGCGCGAGCGGCGCCGATCGAAGGCCTTAGATGCCAGTCGAACCGAGCGCGCCTATGTGGAGCCCTGCCGCAGCTTGGGCATGGCCCGAAACGGTCGACGAGGCAATCCACCGGACAGTTGCAGGGCATCATCGAGCGAATGCCATGCGGCAAAAGCCCGATCGGGGCCTTGGCGGTACGCGGAGCGGGGGAGGCTCGAAGGCAGATCGAGCGCTTCGCCAGCTCCATCCAGAGCCGCTCCTCGCGCAGCCGCGCCATGAAGGAGTGCCGTAGGGTGGCCACGATCAAGGGTGGAGGCTGGGAGGGCGCTCCCGCTCGCTTCGGGTAGGCCGCAGCGGACGCACCCGGAGCGCCCTCGCAGTCGCGCGCCTCGGGCTGCTGGCCTCAGATGGTGACCTCGATGGAGACGAGGCCGGTGCCGCTGCCCGGGATGGTGACGCCGGCGCCCAGCACCAGGGTGTCGGTCCCGGAACCTCCGTCATAGAGGTAGCTGGCGAAGTCCGCCTGGCTCGCCACCATGAAGATGTCGTCGCCGCTGCCGCCGAGCACGCTGTCGTAGCCGGCGCCGCCGGTCAGCGTGTCGGCACCCTCGTAGCCATAGAGCAGGTCGTCTCCACCATCACCGGATACGACATCGTCCCCTGAACCGCCATAGAGGGCATTGTCATTCCCGTCTCCGCCGGAGAGAGAGTCTGCGCCGTCGCTGCCGAAGAAGTATTGGTCTTCTCCACTGCCGCCGAAGAGGCTGTCGGCGCCGCCGCCACCGAAGAAGATGCCGTCATTCCCAACGCCGCCAGAGAGGATGTCGGCGCCGTCGCCCCCGTTGAAGACGACGTCTTGACCACTGCCGCCGGAGAGGCTGTCGGCACCGTCGCCACCGTAGAAGAAATCGTCATCTCCATCGCCGCCAAAGAGGCTGTCGGCGCCGCTGCCACCGTAGAAGCGGGAGTCATTCCCATCGCCGCCGTAGAGGCTGTCGGCGCCGCTGCCACCGAAGAAGCTGGTGTCACTCCCGTCGCCGCCGAAGAGGCTGTCGATGCCGCTGCCACCGTAGAAGAAGGAGTCATTCCCCTCGCCGCCGTAGAGGCTGTCGGTGCCGCTGTCACCGTAGAAGGAGGCGTCAGCTCCACTGCCGCCGGAGAGGCTGTCTGCGCCGCTGTCACCGGAGAAGCTGTAATCGTTCCCGCTGTCTCCGGACAGGCTGTCGGCGCCGTCGCCGCCGAAGAAGCCAGCGTCATCTCCACTGCCGCCGGAGAGGCTGTCGGCGCCGCTGCCACCGTAGAAGAAATAGTCACCTCCATCGCCGCCGAAGAGGCTGTCGGCGCCGCTGCCACCGTAGAAGACAGAGTCATTTCCATCGCCGCCGGAGAGGCTGTCGGCGCCGTCATCGCCGAAGAAACCCGCGTCACTTCCACTGCCGCCGAAGAGGCTGTCGGCGCCGTCGTCACCCAAGAAAGAGGTATCACCGCCGCTGCCACCGGACAAACTGTCGGCGCCGGTACCTCCGTAGAAGAAGAAGTCATTCCCATTGCCGCCGGAGAGGCTGTCGGCGCCGCTGTCACCGTAGAAGCCAGCGTCACCTCCACTGCCGCCGAAGAGGCTGTCGGCGCCGTCGCCACCGAAGAAGAAGGAGTCATCTCCGTCACCGCCTGAGAGGCTGTCGGTGCCGTCGACACCGAAGAAGAACCCCTCATTCCCAACGCCGCCGGAGAGGCTGTCGGCGCCGCTGCCACCGGAGAAGGAGCCGTCAGCTCCGCTGCCACCGGAGAGGCTGTCGGCGCCGCTGCCACCGTTGAAGCCGAAGTCAACTCCACTGCCGCCGGAGAGGCTGTCGGCGCCGCTGTCACCGTAGAAGTAGCCGTCATTCCCTGCTCCGCCGGAGAGGCTATCGTCGCCGCTGCCACCGTAGAAGAAGGCGTCACTTCCACTGCCGCCGGAGAGGCTGTCGGTGCCACTGTCACCGAAGAAGTAGCCGTCACCTCCACTGCCACCGGAGAGGCTGTCGGCGCCGCTGCCACCGTAGAAGAAGGCGTCACCTCCACTGCCGCCGGAGAGGCTGTCGGTGCCACTGTCACCGGAGAAGCCGAAGTCACTCCCATCGCCGCCGAAGAGGCTGTCGTCGCCGCTGCCACCAGAGAACAAGTCGTCGGCGCCGTCGCCGCCGAAGAGGCTGTCGCTGCCGCCGCCACCGGAGAGGGAACGATCACCTCCATCACCGCCGTAGAGGCGGTCGGCGCCGCTGTCACCGTAGAATTGGGAGTCGTACCCATCGCCACCGGAGAGGCTGTCGGCGCCGCTGCCTCCGTAGAAGCGGTAGTCATCTCCACTGCCGCCGAAGAGACTGTCAGCGCCGCTGCCACCGTAGAAGCGGGAGTCATCTCCACCGTCGCCGAAGAGGCTGTCGGTGCCGCTGCGACCATTGAACAAGTCGTCATTTCCATCACCGCCGAAGAGGTTGTCGCTGCCTCCGCCACCATTGAACAAGGCGTCATCTTCATCACCGCCGGAGAGGCTGTCGGCACCGCTGCCACCGAAGAAGCGGAAGTCATTCCCATCGCCGCCGAAGAGGCTGTCGGCGCCGCCGTCACCGTAGAAGCGGGAGTCATCCCCATCGCCGCCGGAGAGGCTGTCGGCGCCGTCGCCACCGAAGAAGCTGAGGTCAACTCCACTGCCGCCGGAGAGGCTGTCGGCGCCGCCGTAACCTAGGAAGAGAGCGTCATCTCCACTGCCGCCGGAGAGGCTGTCGGCGCCGCTGCCACCGTAGAAGAAATAGTCAACTCCATCGCCGCCGGAGAGGCGGTCGTCTCCGCTGCCGCCGAAGAAGTTGGCGTCATTCCCATCGTCGCCGAAGAGGCTGTCGGCACCGCTGCCACCGTAGAAGCGGGAGTCAGTCCCATCGCCGCCGAAGAGGCTGTCGGCGCCGCTGCCACCGTAGAAGTAGGAGTCATTCGCACTGCCGCCGGAGAGGCTATCTGCGCCCTCGCCGCCGAAGAAGGAGCGGTCACCTCCACTGCTGCCGGAGAGGCGGTCGTCTCCGCTGCCACCGAAGAAGCTGGCGTCATCCCCATCGCCGCCGGAGAGGCTGTCGTCACCGTTGTCACCGTAGAAGCGGGAGTCATTCCCATCGCCGCCGGAGAGGCTGTCGGCGCCGCTGTCACCGAATAGGAGGCGGTCATTCCCATCGCCGCCGGAGAGGCTGTCGTCGCCGTCGCCACCGAAGAAGCTAACGTCAACTCCACTGCCGCCGGAGAGGCTGTCGGCGCCGCTGCCACCGAAGAAGAAGGTGTCATCGCCACCGCCGCCGGAGAGGCTGTCGGGACCGCTGCCACCAATGACGAAGAAGTCATCTCCATCACCGCCGGAGAGGCTGTCGGCGCCGCTGCCTCCGAACAAGCGGTCGTCATTCCCATCGCCGCCGGAGAGGCTGTCGGTGCCGCTGCCTCCGTAGAAGAAGCTGTCTGCCCCGCTGCCGCCGTAGATCCGGTCGTTGCCGTCGTCACCCGAGAGGGAGAGGTCGGACCCCTCGCCGCCGAAGATCCGATCCAGCCCGCTGTCGCCGGAGAGGCTCGCATCGATCCCCAGGCCGCCGTACAAGCGGTCGCTACCGCTGCCGCCAAAGAACAGGCTGTCCTCACCACTGCCGCCGAAGAGCCGGTCGCTGCCGCTGCCCCCATAGAACAGGCCGTCGTTCCCGCTTCCACCCGAAACCGTGTCGTTGGCGTTGCCGCCGAAGAAGTAAAAGTCGTCCCCATCGCCGCCGTAGAGCTTGTCGGCCGCCGCGCGCCCGGCGAAACGCATATCGTTACCCGCGTCGCCGTAGATGCGGTCGATGCCGCCGCCACCATAGAAGCTGAGATCGGCCCCGCTGCCGCCGTACATGCTGTCCCGCTTGCCTTGGCCGAAGAAATAGGAATCGGAACCGCTGCCGCCGAACATGGAATCGTTGCCCGCACCCCCGTAGAGCGAATAGTCGTCGCCCTCGCCTCCGTCGACCCGGTCCGGGCTGACGCCGCCGTAGAAGAAGGCATCGATCCCGCTGCCGCCGTAAAGCCTGTCGCTGCCGCGCTCGCCGTCGAGCGTGCGGTCGTCACCATCGCCGCCGAAGACCAGGTCGTTGGCCCGCTCGCCCAGCAGGGAGGTATCCGCCCCGTCACCGCCGTAGATCCGGTCGGCGTTGGCGCCGCCGTCCAGTGCCAAGTCGGCACCGCTATCGCCTGAAAGCGTATCCAGGCCGGCGCTGCCGTAGAACAGGCTGTCGTCGCCGCTGCCTCCGGAGATGGTATCGTCTCCTACCCCGCCGAAGAGGAGGGCGTCGGCGCCATCGCCGCCGCCGATCGAATCGGCCCGAGAGCCGCCGTCGAGGTTGCTGTCGTCGCCCTCGCCCCCAAAGAGGCTGTCGCGCCCGGTACCCCCTTCCAGCGCAACATCGCCGCCGCTGCCGCCGACCAGCGTGTCGTCGCCTCGCCCCCCATAGAGGCTGTCGGCCGCGCTCAGCCCATAGAGCGTGTCATTGTCGCCATAGCCCAGAATGGTGTCGACGACAAGGGTGCCATAGATTGTGTCCGGTCCCGGGGTCCCTGGAATGAATGCCATCGCCCGCGCCTCCCTCGGCGTCGTTTCATACTCTTTGGAGGCGATCGAAGGAGTCCAACGGCCAACAACCGACCCGCGTGGCGCGCTCCGGTCTCGACCAGCGCTCTACCGCCTCTCTTTCCAGCAAAGACTGTGCGACAGATTGGCTAATCTGTAAATGGATTTCGACACCCAAAGCCGCCAGCGCCGCGCGAGCGGCGGCGATCGCGGGCCTTCGACGCCAGTAGATTCGAGAGTGCGCAGGTCGAGCCTCGCAGCAGTTGGGCATCACCCGAAACCCTCCACCAGGCAATCCGCTGGCCAAGGGCATGATCGAGCGGGTTCCGTGCGACGAAGCCCCGATCGGCGGCCTTGACGAAATGCCGAGCGGGGAAAGCTCAAGGGCAGATCGACTGCTTCTCCCGCTCCGTCCAGAGCCGCTCTTCGCGCAGCCGCGCCATGAAGGAGTGCCCCAGGGTGGAGGCAAGGAGGGCGCTCCCGCTCGCCTTGGGTGGGGCGCAGCCGACGCACCCGGAGCGCCCTCGCAGAGCCGCGCGCCTCGGGCTGCTGGCCCTACACCATGGTGACCTCGATGGAGACGAGGCCGGTGCCACCGCCCGGGATGGTGACGCCGGCGCCTAGCACCAGGGTATCGGTTCCGGAGCCACCGTCATAGAGGTAGCTGGCGAAGTCCGCCTGGTTCGCCACGATGAAGATGTCGTCGCCGCTGCCGCCGAGCACGCTGTCGAAGCCGGCGCCGCCGGTCAGCGTGTCGGCACCCTCGTAGCCATAGAGCTGGTCGTCTCCACCATCACCGGATACGACATCGTCCCCTGAACCGCCATAGAGGGCAGTGTCATTCCCGTCTCCGCCGGAGAGAGAGTCGGCGCCGTCGCCGCCGAAGAAGTAGGCGTCAACACCACTGCCGCCGAAGAGGCTGTCGGCGCCGCTGCGACCGAAGAAGAGGAAGTCAACTCCACTGCCGCCGGAGAGGCTGTCCGCGCCGCTGTCACCGTAGAAGAAATCGTCATCTCCATCGCCGCCGGAGAGGCTGTCGGCGCCGCTGCCACCGGAGAAGAAGCTGTCATTCCCATCGCCGCCGGAGAGGCTGTCGGCGCCGCTGCCACCGAAGAAGCTGGTGTCATCCCCTTCGCCGCCGGAGAGGCTGTCGGCACCGTCGTCGCCGAAGAAGTGGGAGTCATTCCCGTCGCCGCCGAAGAGGCTGTCGGCGCCGCTGCCGCCACCGAAGAAGTAGTCATCTCCACTGCCGCCGGAGAGGCTGTCGATGCCGCTGTCACCGTAGAAGAAGGAGTCATTCCCATCGCCGCCGAAGAGGCTGTCATCGCCGTCGCCGCCGATGAAGAGGAACTCATCTCCACTGCCGCCGGAGAGGCTGTCGGCGCCACCGTGACCGCGGAAGCCGGTGTCATTCCCATCGCCGCCGAAGAGGCTGTCGGCGCCGTCGTCGCCCGAGAAGCCAATGTCACGTCCACCGCCGCCGAAGAGGCTGTCGGCGCCGCTGCCACCGTAAAATTGGTAGTCATTCCCATCGCCGCCGAAGAGGCTGTCGTCGCCGTCGTCACCCGAGAAGCTAAGGTCATTCCCACTGCCGCCGGAAAGGCTGTCGGCGCCACTGTCACCGGAGAAGCTGGTGTCATTCCCACTGCCGCCGAAGAGGCTGTCGGCACCGCTGCGACCGTAGAAGTAGGCGTCATCCCCATCGCCGCCGTAGAGGCTGTCGGCACCGTCGTCACCGTTGAAGACCCTGTCATTCCCAACGCCGCCGGAGAGGCTGTCGGCGCCGCTGCCACCATGGAAGAAGTAGTCAACTCCACTGCCGCCGAAGAGGCTGTCGGCGCCGCTGTCACCGTAGAAGTGAGCGTCACCTCCACTGCCGCCGAAGAGGCTGTCGGCGCCGCCGCCACCGTAGAAGCGGGAGTCGTTCCCATCGCCGCCGAAGAGGTAGTCGGCGCCGCTGTCACCGGAGAAGCTGGTATCACTCCCACTGCCGCCGGAGAGGCTGTCAGCGCCGCTGCCGCCGGAGAAGCGGGAGTCATCTCCACTGTCGCCGAAGAGGCTGTCGGTGCCGCTGCCACCATTGAACAAGTCGTCATCTCCATCACCGCCGAAGAGGCTGTCGGTGCCGCTGCCACCATTGAACAAGGCGTCATCTTCATCACCGCCGGAGAGGCTGTCGTCGCCGTCGCCACCGTAGAAGCCGATTTCGAATCCATCGCCACCGGCGAGGCTGTCGGCGCCATCGCCACCGAAGAAGCCTCCGTCATTTCCATCGCCACCAGAGAGGCTGTCAGCGCCATCGCCACCGAAGAAGCTGAAATCACCTGCACCGCCGCCGGAGAGGCTGTCGTCACCGTCGTCACCGTAGAAGCGAACGTCACCTCCACCGCCGCCGGAGAGGCTGTCGGCGCCACCGCCACCGCGGAAGCTGAAGTCAGCGCCGTCGCCGCCGAAGAGGCTGTCGGCGCCGCTGCCACCGTAGAAGCCCGCATCACCCCCGCTGCCGCCGGAGACGCTGTCGGCGCCGCTGCCACCGGAGAAGCTGAAGTCATTCCCAGTGCCGCCGGAGAGACTGTCGGCACCATCGCCACCGAAGAGGAAGCCGTCATTCCCCTCGTCGCCGGAGAGGCTGTCGGCGCCGCTGCCACCGGAGAAGAAGATGTCAAACCCATCGCCGCCGAAGAGGCTGTCGGTGCCGCTGCCACCGAAGAAGAAGCTGTCATTTCCAGCGCCGCCGAAGAGGCTGTCGGCGCCGTCGCCACCGTAGAAGGTGACATCACGTTCACTGCCGCCGAAGAGGCTGTCGTCGCCGAAATCGCCTGACACGCTGCGGTCTACCCCATCGCCGCCGTAGAGGCTGTCATCTCCGCTGCCACCGTTGAGCGAGACGTCATCTCCATCACCTCCGGAGAGGCTGTCGCTGCCGCTGCCACCGAAGAAGCTGACGTCATTCCCATCGCCACCGGAGAGGCTGTCGGCGCCGCCGCCACCGTAGAAGCTGCGGTCAATCCCGCCGTCGCCGAAGAGGCTGTCGGCGCCGCCGCCACCGTAGAAGCGGAGGTCAACTCCGCTGCCGGCGGAGAGGCTGTCAGCGCCGCTGCCACCGTAGAAGTAGTAGTCATTTCCACTGCCGGCGGAGAGGCTGTCCGCGCCGCTGCCACCGAAGAAGAAGCGCTCATTCCCATCGTCACCGGAGAGGCTGTCGGCGCCGCTGCCACCGTAGAAGCGGAAGTCACCGCCACTGCCGCCGGAGAGGCTGTCGGCGCCGCCGCCACCGGAAAAGTAGCGATCAGTCCCATCGCCACCGGAGAGGCTGTCGTCGCCGCTACCACCGAAGAAGCCGGTGTCATTTCCATCGCCGCCGGAGAGGCTGTCGTCGTCGCCGTCGCCGAAGACCAAGTGGTCATCCCCGTCGCCTCCGAAGAGCCTATCGGCTCCCTCTCCGCCGTCGAAATAGCTGTCCGCCCCGCTGCCGCCGTAGAGCCTGTCGGCCCCCGACCCGCCCCGGAAATCGCGATCCCCGCCGCTGCCGGCTGATAGCAAGTCGTTGCCACCCTCGCCTCTGAAGATGATGTCGTCGCCGTCGCCGGCGTCGATGCTGTCGTCCCCCAATCCACCGTAGAAGAAGGAGTCGACGCCGCTGCCGGCGAAGACCTGGTCACCTGCCGATCCGCCGTAAAAATAGCGGTCATTGCCGCTGCCGGCAGAAACCCTGTCGGCCCCTGATCCACCGTAGAAATAGCTGTCTGACCCGTTGCCGCCATAGAGGCTGTCCAAGCCGGACCCGCCGGCCTGCCGGTCGGCGCCGTCACCGCCATAGAGAGCGTCGTTGCCGCCGTCACCGGTCAGCGTGTCGCCGCCGCTATCGCCTCTGAGGCGGTGGTCGTCCCCGTTGCCGCCGACGATTATGTCGGCACCCGATCCGCCGTAGAAAAAGCTGTCATTGTCGTTGCCGGCGTCGATGCTGTCGGCCCCCGCGCCGCCGAAGAAATCGCGGTCCTCGCCGTCGCCGGCGGAGAGGCTGTCGTCGCCATCCTCGCCTCTGAAGAGGGAATCATCCCCGTCGCCGCCGGCGAGGCTGTCGGCACCGGCGCCGCCGAAGAAACGCTCGTCGCTGCCGCTGCCGGCAGAGAGGCTGTCGTCTCCGTCCTCGCCCCTGAAAAGAGAGTCCTCCCCGTCGCCACCATCGAGGCTGTCGGCACCCTCTCCGCCGGAGAAAGAGGTATCGCTGCCGCTGCCGCCGGAGAGCTGGTCGGCCCCCGTGCCGCCGGAGAACCGGAAATCGCCGCCGCTTCCGGCGAAGAGGCTGTCGTCACCGTCATCGCCTCTGAAGCTGCTGTCATCGCCAGCGCCGCCGTCCAGGCTGTCGGCGCCGTCGCCGCCGAAGAAGGAGCGATCATTCCCACTATCGCCGGAGAGGCTGTCGTCGCCGCTGCGGCCGAGGAAGGTATAGTCATCTCCCTCGCCGCCGGAGAGGCTGTCGGCGCCGCTGTCACCGTAGAAGCGGGAGTCGTTCCCATCGTCGCCGAAGAGGCTGTCGGCACCGCTGCCACCGGAAAAGAAGGTGTCAAGCCCAGTGCCGCCGAAGAGGCGGTCGTCGCCGCTGGCTCCGTAGAAGGCGGTGTCATTCCCGTCGCCGCCGGAGAGGCTGTCGGCGCCGTCGTCACCGTAGAAGCCAGCGTCAACGCCACTGTCGCCGGAGAGGCTGTCGGCGCCGCTGCGACCGAGGAAGAAGAAGTCGCTTCCACTGCCGCCGGAGAGGCTGTCGGCGCCGCTGTCACCGGAGAGAAAAAATTCATCTCCGCTGCCGCCGAAGAGACTGTCGGCGCCATCGCCGCCGAGGAGAAAGCTGTCGGCCCCGCTGCCACCGTAGATCCGGTCGTCGCCCTCGTCACCCGAGAGGGAGCGATCGGGCCCCTCGCCGCCAAAGATCCGGTCCAGCCCGCTGCCGCCGGAGAGGCTCGCATCGATCCCGAGGCCACCGTAGAAGCGGTCGGCGCCGCTGCCACCGTAGAACAGGCTGTCCTCACCACTGCCGCCGAAGAGCCGGTCGCTGCCGCTGCCCCCGTAGAACAGGCCGTCGCTCCCGCTTCCACCCGAAATCGTGTCGTTGTCGTTGCCGCCGAAGAAGGAGCTGTCGTCGCCGTCACCGCCGTAGAGCTTGTCGGCGGCCGCGCGACCGAAGAACTGCGCATCGGCGCCGGCGTCGCCGTACATGCTGTCGATCCCGCCGCCGCCGTAGAAGCCGACGTCGGCCCCGCTGCCGCCGTAGATCGTGTCCCGCTTGCCTTCGCCGAAGAAGTCTGAATCGGACCCGCTGCCGCCGAACATGGAATCGTTGCCCGCACCCCCGTAGAGCGAATAGTCGTCGCCCTCGCCACCGTCCACCCGGTCCGGGCTGACGCCGCCGTAGAAGAAGGCATCGATCCCGCTGCCGCCGTAAAGCCTGTCGCTGCCGCGCTCGCCGTCGAGCGTGCGGTCGTCACCATCGCCGCCGAAGACCAGGTCGTTGGCCCGCTCGCCCAGCAAGGAGGTGTCAGCCCCGTCACCGCCGTAGATCCGGTCGGCATTGGCGCCGCCGTCCAGGTGCGTATCGGCGCCGCTACCGCCCGAGAGCGTATCCAGGCCGGCGCTGCCGTAGAGCAGGCTGTCGTCGCCGCTGCCACCGGAGATGGTGTCGTCCGCCACCCCGCCGAAGAGGAGGGCGTCGGCGCCATCGCCGCCGCCGATCGAATCCGCCCTGGAGCCGCCGTCGAGGTTGCTGTCGTCGCCCTCGCCCCCGAAGAGGGAGTCCTGCCCGGTACCCCCTTCGAGCGCGACATCGTCGCCGCTGCCGCCTACCAGCGTGTCGTCGCCTCGCCCCCCATAGAGGCTGTCGGCCGCGCTCAATCCATAGAGCGTGTCGTTGTCGCCGTAGCCCAGAATGGTGTCGACGGCAGAGGTGCCATAGAGTGTGTCCGGTCCCGGGGTCCCTGGAATGAATGCCATCGCCCGCGCCTCCCCTGGCGTCGTTTAGATTCTCTGGAGGCGATCGAAGGAGTTGAAAGGCTTTCAATCGCCCCGCGTGGCGCAGTCCGGTCTCGACCAGCGCTCCACAGCCTCTCTTCCCGGCAAAGACTGTGCGACAGATTGGCTGATCTGTAAACAGATTTCGACGCCGAGGGCCGCCAGCTCTGCGCCAGCGGCGGTGATCGCAGGCCTTCGATGCCAGTTGAACCGAGAGTGCCTATGTGGAGCCTTGCCGTAGCTTGGGCATGACCCGAAAGCGTCGACGAGGAGATCAAGTCGCGCCTCGCAGCCTGGTGCGCGAGCACCACTCGCCTGATCGCCCAGGGCCTGCCGGAAGAGATGGTGCAGGTCGCCAACGAACAGCTGGCGCGCATCAACTCGGCCTACGACGAGATCAGGCGCCTGCGCGGGCAGGGATAGCGGGCGCGGCCACGACGGCGTCCCTTCTCGGCACTGCACTGAGCAAGCCTGCAGGCTTCCACTTCGTCAAACTATGAGAATATGAAGTCCGTCGCGGTCAACTCAGTAAAGGAATCTGACTTTAATACGCTGAACCTGAAATCCTCCCACCTATTACCGTCCATATTGACGTGAACTAAGAGGGAAGAGCCGCCGGCGTCGGTGACCCGAACCTCGGCGCCCAGAATTCCCTCTGTAAAGCTGGCCGTACCGATAATCTCGGCATCGTTGCCTGGCACGATGATGAGGATCTTATCGCCTTCGTCGGGGTCAAAGTCCCAGACCGTTCCCAAAACACCGCCATAGACCCGGCCGTCAAAGCCGAAGGTATCGCCCCCCGACCCGCCGAACAGCCTGTCGGCTTCCCTGGCGCTGCCGCCCTGACCACCATAGAGAACATCCCGGCCCGACCCGCCGTGCAAATCGTCTTGCCGGGATTCACCAAGGAGCGTGTCGTTCCTCTCACCGCCGTAGAGGGTGTCTCTACCACTCCCGCCGAAGACGACGTCGTCACCCTTGCCACCGAAAAGGTCGTCTGGGACCAGGCCACCGACCAGGTTGTCCGAACCTCTGCCGCCGTAAAGCTTGTCTGCGCCGTCGTCTCCGAAGAGCGCGTCACGGCCTGGCCCACCCGACAGCCGGTCGTCCTGATTGCCGCCGTAGAGAAGATCGTAGCCGGACATGCCCTCAAGGCGGTCGTTCGCCGACCCGCCGAAGAGCGTGTCGTCACCCGCCTTGCCCCTTAAGGAGTCATTGCCGCCTCCGGCGTAGTAGAGTTCGTTCAGAGAGCTCCCGCTCCAGGTCTGGGCGGCGTGATTGGCGGTGAGGGTCTCCTCGGCGATGCCGGACGGCCGCGAGAAGAGAAAGTCCTGGCCGGTGACTTGGTCGACGTCGGAGATACCCAATAGGGTCACCTCGAAATCTTGCTGGCCATCGCCGTCCCGATCGACCTCGATGGCCGCGATCTCGCCGAGTGGCTCAAACCTTGCTTGCGCCCTTCCGGCCCCTTCGAAATCGCCCTGCGCGATCCACTCGGCCGAGGATCCCTCAACGTCGATGCGGATCTTGTCGGCTCCACCGAAAGCTGCCCCGGAAAAGTCGCCGATCACGCCCTGGCTGCCGACAAGATCCGCGTTGAAGAGGAAGCTGTCGCCACCTGCCCCGCCGTAGAGGAAGTCAATGCCGCTGCCGCCGTTCACCTGGTCCGCACCCTTGCCCCCGTAGAGACGATCCTGGCCGTCCGCACCCTTCAGCGTGTCCCGGCCACTGCCCCCGAAGAGGCTGTCATCGCCAAGTGCCCCCAGCACGGTATCCTCGCCCCTGGCGCCGAAGAGAGCATTGTCGCCGGCATTGCCGCGCAGGAGATTATCCAAGTCGTTGCCGACGCCGGCGATGTCGCCGCCGCGTGCGAGCAGGCGCAGCTGCTCGACGAAGCCCTCGTCTGCAAGAGCGGGCAGAGCGAAATCGACCGCGGCGAAGACCGTGTCGTCGCCTTGGCGAAATCCGGCCTCGACCACGCGGTCGCCGCTGTCGTCGACATGGAAGGTATCGTCACCGCTGGCGCCGACCATTTCGTCCGCCGCACTGCCGCCCTGCAAGATATCCTGTCCACACCCTCCGTTGAGATAGTCGTTGCCGCTCCGTCCATAGAGCCGATCGTCACCGCCCACGCCTCTAAGGTCATCGCTTTCGTCCCCTCCGAACTCGACATCGTCGCCATCCTTGCGGATCTCGTCGAAAATGAAGTCCGTGCCGGTCAATTCATCCACTTGGGAAACGCCCTTGATCGCTATGACCAGGTCGTTCGAACCGTTGCCGTCGACATCCACCTCGACGTAGCCATAGTCGTCGACCGGCTCGCGAAGGCGCGCCTGTGGCGTGCCGCTGGCGTCGAAGGGGGAAGGTCCGATCCACTCTCCGGTGCCGTCGAAGACCCCCAAGCGTATCTTGTCGACCCCCGTGGTGAAGTCCATGACCACACCTTGTTCCAGCAGCCCGTAGTTTCTGTCGAACGCGAAGGTATCTCTGCCGCCTCGTCCGAACATGCTATCGAATCCGTCCCCACCCCAAAGCACATTGTAGTCGGAACTTCCCCAGATAATATTATCAAGCGTGTTTCCTCTGCCATAATATGGTCCCGGCCGCAGAATCGTATCGCAGTAATCGGGATCATATCCACAATATTCTATCAACGGACCATTCACTAATACAAGATTTTCTACAAAGGTCTTTCCGTCCTCATTGGTAGGAAGCGCGAAGTCCGAATAGTAAGGCTCTCGCGGTCCCCGCGATGCGAACACCGTGTCGCTGCCGCCGTCTTCGGCCTCGCCGATCTCGACACCGCTGATCACCAGGAAAGTGTCGTCACCCGACCCGCCGAAGAGTGCACCGAGGGAATCGTCCTCCAAAACATCCTTGCCCTCGCCGCCGAAGAGCGTGTCATCACCAAAGCCCCCCGTTAGGAGATCATCACCGTCTCCGCCCTTCTGGAGGTCATCGCCAATTCTACCGATTAGCGTATCCAGCCCCGGACCGCCCGCCATGGTGTCGTCGTCACGGCCACCGTCGAGATAGTCATCGCCAATACCGCCATAAAGCCTGTCCGATCCACCGCCGGCCAGCGCTCCGTCGTCGCCGCCGAAGCCGAAAAACCGGTCGTCGCCGGTGTTGTCCTTATAGAAGACATCCGTCTCGGGACCCAACTCGGTGAAGATGAAGTCCGTGCCGGTGATCTGATCGACGGCGGAGACGCCGACAAGCTCGACGGTAAAGTCGGCGACGCCGCCGCCGTCCCTGTCGATCTCCAGCTTGCCCTTGGCGTCGTCGACGGCCGAAAAGCGCACCTCCGGCACGCCGTCACCGGAAAAGGCCGCATCGCCGACCCAGATCCCGGTGGCATCGCCATACCAACTGCCGACCTCCAGCCGGATCTTGTCGGTCCCGCCGTCCGCCGTGCCACTGAAGTCCAGCAAGCGAGCCGCCAGGCCCTGCTCATGGACACCAAACCAGAAGGTATCCGACCCGGTGCCGCCGCTTAGACTGTCCAGGGCGCCGCCTGCGCCGGTCAGCCGGTCGTCGCCGCCGACCAGCAGGTCGTCACCGGATCCTCCATAGAGCCTATCGCCCCCGCTGCCGCCGAACAGGGAATCGTCACCATCGAGCCCTCTCAAGAGATCGGCGTCGCTGGTGCCGTACTCCGTGTCATCCCCGGGCCTCAGCGAGCGAAAAATGAAGTCCGCGGCCGTCAGCTGCTCCGCCGACGCTATGCCGGGCAAGGCGACGCTGACATCGACCGCACCGTCGCCCAGCGCATCGACTTCCAAGATGCCGCCGCCTTCCCCCAGCTGCTGAAAGCGCACTTGCGCGGTGCCTGCGGCGTCGAAGGCCGCGGTGCCGATCCAACCATCCAGGGGCGCGCCGATACGGATCAGCAGCTTGTCGCCAGCGCCTTCGGCCGCGCCGACAAAGTCCAGCACCTCGGACGGGGGCCCGCCGCTGTCACCGTCCAGGGCGAAGGTATCGGCACCCTTGCCGCCCAGCATCCGGTCCGCACCGTCGCCTCCTTCCAAGAAATCGTCACCGGCGCCTCCCCGCAAGTAGTCCTCGCCCGTTCCCCCATTCAGACGGTCGGGGGAGTTGCCGCCGTTCAGGCGATCATTGCCACTGCCACCATAGAGGTGGTCCGCCTCTTCTCCACCTAGCAGTTCGTCGTCTCCGGCGCCGCCGAAGACCGAGTCGGTGCCGCTGCCACCGTCGGCCCGATCGTCGCCGGCGCCTAGGTCCAGCACGTCTTCGTCGGCGCCGCCGTAGGCCTTGTCATCGCCGAGATAGCCAATAAGGGTGTCATCGCCCTTCTCGCCGAACAGCAGATTGGCACCGCTGTTGCCGAACAGCAGGTTGTCCAGCCCATTGCCTACCCCTACCCAGTTCGGCGCATCCCTGGCACTGCTCGTGGCCAGCAACAGCGCTTCCACAGAACCCTCGCCGCCGCTATGCGCCGGCAAGGTAAAATCCACGCTGGCGATGACGGTGTCGCTCTCTGCCCTGGAGCTGCTGCGCTCGATGACGACGTCGTCGCTGTCGTGGACCCGGAACGTGTCCTCGCCGGCGCCGCCGACCATGCTGTCGGCGCCCAGGCCACCGTCCAGCGAATCATCACCGATCCCGCCGAACAGGCTATCGTCGCCTAATAGGCCGTAGAGGCGATCGGCACCGCCCTGCCCGCGCAAGCTGTCGGCACCGTCGGTACCGACCTTCCTGTCGGCGCGGCCGTCGTCCAAGGACAGGAAGATGAAGTCGCTCGCGGTCAAGAGATCGGCCTTGGAGATGCCGACGAGCTTGGCGCTGCTGTCGCCCCTGCCGTCACCATCGGCATCGATGACGATCTGGCCATTGCCGTTGCCGAGGTCCTTGAAGCGAACCTCGGGCCCGGAACTGCCCTCGAAGTCCCCTTCGCCGATCCAGGCGCCATCGCCGCCGTAGATCTCGATCAGCAGCTTGTCGCCACCGCCCTCGAGGGTGCCGGTGAAGTCCAAGACCCGGCCTTGATGACCCACGGCCTCGCCCAGGAAGGCGAAGCTGTCGGCGCCGCTGCCGCCGGAGAGCCGGTCATTGCCGTCACCGCCCTGCAGCAGGTCGCCGCCGCTGCCACCATAGAGCTTGTCGTCATCCCTGTTGCCGTAGAGGCTGTCGGCGCCAACACCGCCCTCGAGCAGGTCTGCTCCACTGGCCCCCCAGAGGCCGTCATGACCGGCCAGGCCTGCCAGGTGGTCGTCACCGTCGGCACCCTTGATGGTGTCTCCACCAGGACCGCCATAGGCGCTGTCGTCACCCAGGAAGCCTAGCAGAGTATCGCTGCCCCCAAGACCGTCCAGCTTGTTGGAGCCGGCGTTGCCGCGCAGCAGATTGCCCAGCGCATTGCCTTTGCCGTCGATGTCTTCCGTTCCGGGCGCCAAGCGTAGCTCTTCGACAAAGCCCGACGTGGCGTCATTGGGCAGCCGGAAATCAGCCGATGCGAAGACGGTATCACGCCCCTCGCCATCAAGCTCTTCCACGATGTCGCTTTTCCGATCGACCAGGAAGGTGTCATCACCGGGTCCGCCGTGCGCGCGATCACCGCCCCCTTGGCCGTCAAGCAAATCCTCCCCCTCGCCGCCGAACAGCGCATCGCCGCCCGAGCCACCGTAGAGCAGGTCGTAACCCACATCGCCATAGAGGCTGTCTTCGCCACTGGCCCCCGAGAGGTGATCATTGGCCGTCTCACCAGCCAGCAGGTCGTCGCCGAGGCCACCGTCCAGCGAATCGGACCCGCCCCCGCCAAGGGCGGAATCGTCGCCGCCCAGACCCGAAATGACATCGTCGCCGGCAAGCCCCTCCAGCTTGTTGGCGCCGCCGTTGCCGCGCAGCAGGTTGTCCAGGCTGTTGGCCCGGCCGTCGATGTCGCCGGCGCCCTCCACCAGCACCAAGCCTTCAACAAAGCCGAGATTGCCGGTACCGGGCAGCTTGAAGCTGACGCTTGCAAAGACCGTGTCGCTGCCCTCGTAGGGCTGTTCCCTCACCAAATCGGCCGTGTTGTCGACATAAAAGCGGTCGTCACCGGACGCTCCCACCAGGGTATCCGTACCCGGGCCGCCGTCCAGGAGATCGCCACCTTCCTGCCCCTCGAGCAGATCGTCCCCCGACAAGCCCAAGATGGCGTCGTCGAGCGAGGTCCCCTCCAGAGTATCGTTCGCAGTGGTCCCGTAGAGCGTCGTCATGATCACCCTCTGGTCATGCTTTGAGAGCTAATTGCGGTTCGCATGGCATCAACTGAAGATGAAGTCGCCGGCCGTCGGGGCGTCGGCCGCACTCAGTCCAATCAGCTCGAAGCGGAAGTCCTGATTGCCATTTCCAGTGGCATCGACACGAACCGTGAGCGACGTTGCCCCATTCGGCGTGACACGTACCTCCGCTCCATCCGAGTTGCCGCTAAAGGTCTCGCCGCCGATGAAGGTGGCGACGCCGCCCGGCACCTCGACGAGCAGCTTATCCCCTTGGGAGCTGTCAAAATCTCGCACGAATCCGTTGGTGCCGCTGGAGCGGGTGGTCTTGTAGTCGAAGACGAAGATATCGGCACCCGAGCCACCGAACAGTTGATCGTCCCAGAAGCCACCGTCCAGCACGTCATCACCGGAACCGCCTTGAAGCGTGTCTCTAGAACCTCCCCCGACGAGAACATCATCGCCTTTGCCACCCATGATGGTGTCGCGCCACTCGCCGCCATAGAGCCAGTCCTCGCCTCCCCCGCCGAAAAGCTGATCGCTCCCATTCCCGCCGAAGAGGCTGTCACCATCGAGGCCGCCCGAGAGATTGTCATCTCCGTCATCGCCATAGAGATCATCGTAACCAGGGCCGCCGAACAGCCTGTCGTCGTCTTCACCGCCGAAGAGCGTATCGTCTCCTCCGCCCCCATCCAGGGAATCGTTGCCCCCGGCACCATACGCCAAATCATGTATGTTACCGAACTCTTCTCTACTGCTGCCGTTGCCACCAAAGAAAGTATTCTCCGCCTCGCCCGCTTGGCGCAGAAAGATGAAATCCGTCTCGGTCAACTGCTCCACGGCGGAGACACCGGCCAGCCTGACGCTGAAGTCCAGCGTCCCGTCGCCGTCGGAGTCCACTTGAAGGTCCCCGGCATCCTCGCCACGGTCGAAGAATCCCACCTGCAGCCTACCGTCGCCGCCGAAGGGTCCGGCAGCGATCCAGGCGCCGCCCGATTCGGGGGTCAGAAGCCGGATCTTGTCCGCTTCGCCGTCGAGAGCGCCGGCGAAATCGCCAATCTCTCCTTGCGCGCCGAAGAGATCGGCGTTGAAGACGAAGGTATCGTCTCCGCTACCGCCATAGAGCCTGTCCTCGCCACTGCCGCCGTTCAAAAAGTCCTCGCCCGACCCTCCATAGAGCCGGTCGTCGCCGTCGGCCCCCTTCAACTCGTCGCGCCCCTGGCCGCCGTAAGCCAAATCATCTCCAAGGAACCCAAGCAAGGTGTCCTCGCCGTCATCTCCGAGCAAGCTGTTGTCGGCGCTGTTGCCGCGGATCAGGTTGTCCAGCCGGTTACCGGCCCCGTTGATGCTTCCGGCGCCGAGCGCCAGGCGCAACTGCTCTACGAAGCCATTGTCCTCGAAGGCAGGAAGGGTGAAGTCGAGGGAGGCAATGACGGTATCCTCACCCTCGCGAATACGTTCGATGACCCGGTCCGAGGCATTGTCGACCCGAACGGTGTCATCGCCCAGCCCGCCGCGCGCCTGATCCTTGCCTTCACCCCCGTCGATCGAATCGTCGCCCTCGAGCCCGCGCAAGAGGTCATTGCCCCCGCCGCCATCAAGGGTGTCGCTCTCGGATCCGCCGAACAAGGTGTCCTTCCCGGACCCACCATCCAAGACATCGTCGCCTCGGTCCCCATACAAGGCGTCGGCGCCGCTGTCACCGAACAGGCTATCGTCGCCGTTCAACCCCTTCAGCAGGTTGTCGCCGGGGCCGCCGTACTCGGTGTCGTCGCCATCCTTGACCATCTCAACGAAGGTGAAGTCGCCGCTGCTCAGCTGATCGGCGGCAAGGATCCCGACGACCTTCACGGAGAGGTCGGCACTGCCGTTGCCATCGACGTCGACCTCCACGACACCGTCACCGCCGTCCGGAAAGAAGATGCGCGCCTGTGCGGTGCCGCTGGCATCGAAAGCAGCGGAACCGAGCCATTCACCGACACCGCCAAAGACGCCAAAGCGGATCTTGTCGCCAGCCCCAAAGCCATTTACGTCCTTGGTAAAGTCCAAGATCGTGCCCTGCTCGACCACCTTGAAACTCCTGTCGAACGCGAAGACATCGAATCTATCCCCCCCAACGAGCGTGTCGTCTCCGTCTCCTCCATCCAAAAAGTCGTTGCCGGCTTCGCCATAGAGTGTGTCGCTGCCCTCGGCACCTAGAAGCGCGTTTGCTCCCTCATCCCCCCAGATCTTGTTGTCCAACTCATTGCCAAAAGCGGCCGCTCCTGTACCAGCTTCGAACAGCAGCAGGTTTTCGACGAACGTCATGCCCGCATCGTTTCTTGGAAGGCTGAACCTTGTCGAAGAGATGACGGTGTCGTTGCCTCCGTCGGCGGCCTCTCTGAACTCCACGCCAGGGTCTATCACGCGGAAGCTATCGTCGCCGGGGCCTCCGAACAGCGTACCCGGGGCGACGTCTCTCAGGTAGTCATCACCGGAGCCCCCATAGAGAGCATCGTCCTGCGCGCCACCGAAGAGGCGGTCATCACCGGACCCGCCGAAGAGCGTATCGTTGCCCGTGTTCCCGGCCAACCTGTCATCGCCGCCGAAACCTCTGAAGACATCGTCGAAGCCGCTGCCGAACGCCGTGTCGCGCCCTGGCTTCAGCTCGCTCAGGATGAAATCTGTTCCGGTCAACTGTTCGGCAGCGGTGATCGACTTCAGGACAACACGGGAATCGACCAGGCCATCGCCAAGGGCATCGATTTCCAAGACGCCGGCGCCGTCGTCCTGCCGCTCAAAGCGCAGCTGAGACTCACCCGCAGCATCGAAAGCCGCAGTGCCGATCCATCCGCCGATAGGCACAGCGACCCGGATGAGCAGCTTGTCCATACCGCCGCCGGCCTCGCCGGCGAAGTCAAGCACCTCGGACGGCGCGCCGCCGTTGTCGCCGTCGAAGGCGAAGCTGTCCGCACCCCTTCCGCCCGACAGGCGATTGGTGCCGGCTCCGGCCTCCAGGAAATCGTCGCCGGCACCGCCTCTGAGCTCGTCGTCACCGCTCCCTCCCAGCAGCGTGTCCGCGGCATTGCCGCCGTTCAGGCTGTCGCTACCGCTGCCGCCGGAGAGATAGTCGTTCCCCTCCTCGCCCAGGATGGCGTCTTCGCCCGCACCGCCGAAGGCGGAATCACTTCCGCTGCTCCCGGCGGCCCTGTCGCTGCCGGCGCCGAGCGATAGGTAGTCGTCGCCGGCACCGCCATAGACATCGTCATCACCCGGATTCCCGAAGATGCTGTCGCTACCCATCTGGCCGACCAGCAGGTTGGCAGCACTGTTGCCGTAGAGCCGGTTGTCCAGCGCATTGCCGAACCCGTCCAATGCGACTTCGGTTCTGCTAATGCCCCCCGTCAGCACCAGCACCTCGACCGACCCCTCGCCACCGGTGGAAGCCGGTAAGGTGAAATCGGCGCTGGCGATGACGGAATCGTTCTCCGCCTTGCCTGCGCCAAACTCGACAACGAGGTCGTCGCTGTCGTCGACGAAGAAGCGGTCCTCGCCCGCACCACCGAACATACTATCGCTGCCGCTGCCGCCGTAGAGCACATCATTGCCAACACCGCCGAACAGGCTGTCATTCCCCTGAAGCCCGAAGAGGCGGTCGTTGCCACCCAGCCCGCTTAAGCTGTCGGCGCCGTTGGTGCCGTCCTCCCGGTTGGAACGGCCGTCGTCCAATGACTTGAAGATGAAGTCGGTGGCGGTCAGCTGCTCGACGTTGGAGATGCCGACCAGCTTGACATCACTGTTGCCTCTGCCGTTTCCGTCGGCGTCGATGATGATCTGGCCATTGCCGTTGCCGAGGTCCTTGAAGCGCACCTCCGGCCCGGTCTTTTTGCTGAAGTCCGCCTCGCCGATCCAGGCGCCGCCGCCGCCGTAGATCTCGATCAGGAGCTTGTCGCTACCACCTTCTGCCGCGCCGGTGAAGTCAAAGACGCGGCCCTGGCCGCCCGCCGCTTCGCCCAGAAAGACAAAGCTATCGGAACCGCTGCCGCCGAACAGCCGGTCGCTGCCGTCGCCTCCCTGCAAGAGGTCGTCGCCGCTACCACCATAGAGCTCGTCGTCATCGGCGTTGCCGTAGAGGCTGTCGCGGCCGATACCGCCCTGTAGCAGATCTACTCCGCTGGCACCCCAGAGCACATCGTTACCACTATCGCCGGCCAGGCGGTCGTCGCCGTCGGCACCCTTGACGGTGTCTCTGCCGGCCCCGCCATAGGCACTGTCGTTGCCTTGGAACCCAAGCAAGGTGTCGCTTGCACCGAGACCCTCCAGCCGGTTGGACCCGCTGTTGCCGTGCAAGAGATTAGCCAACGCATTGCCGCTGCCATCGATGTCGCCGGCACCGGCTGCTAGGCGGAGCTCTTCGATAAAGCCCGAATTCGCGCGTGCGGGCAGTCGAAAATCCGCCGCTGCGATGACGGTGTCGCGCCCCCCGCCGTCCAGTTCCTCGACGATGTCGCCCTCCCGCTCGACCAGGAAGGTGTCGTCGCCGGCGCCACCGCGCGCGCGGTCATCACCTGCCTTGCCGTCAAGGAGGTCCTCCTCGTCACCGCCGAAGAGCATATCGACGCCCGAGCCGCCGTAGAGGAGATCATCTCCTTCACCACCGTAAAGGCTGTCTTGCCCACTCGCCCCGATAAGCTGGTCATTGGCGGTCTCGCCGGCCAAGTGATCGTCGCCCAGCCCACCCACAAGTGAATCGGAACCGCCGCCGCCAAAGGCGGAGTCGTCGCCACCCTGGCCCCAGATGGCATCATCGCCCGCGAGCCCTTCGAGTTTGTTGGAACCGGTATTGCCGCGCAGCAGATTGTCCAGGCTGTTGGCCCGGCCGTCGATGTCGCCGGCGCCGTTTACCAGCTTCAGCGCCTCGACAAAGCCGAGATTGCCGGTGCCGGGCAGCTTGACGCTTACTCTAGCAAAGACCGTGTCGCTGCCCTGGTCGGCCAGCTCGCGAACCACATCGCCCGCGTGGTCGACACGGAAACTGTCGTCGCCGGAGGCCCCCACCATGGTGTCCGCACCCGGTCCGCCGTCCAGGAAGTCGTCGCCTTCCTCCCCATAGAGAAGATCGTCGCCAGTCAGGCCCAAGAGGCTGTCGTCGAGAGAGGTCCCGTCCAGGATCTCGTTGGCACTGGTCCCGTAGAGCGTGGCCATGATCACCCCCTGCTCGTGAAGGGGAGCTCGGATGCCGGCCACATGTTACCGAGCCGCAGCCTGGTCCTCCCCCCTGCCGGCTGGACAGCTCCAGCCCAGCCTTTTCGGCACCCTACCACTTCCGGTCGATCCAAGCCAGCTTTGTACCGCCCGATGCGGGCTGGGGCCATTGCCCACCCGTGCGAGAGGTCTGTCACTTGAAGAGCGATCGCTCACGAGCCGAATGCGAAGCGCCCCCGCCGCCGTGCCGTGAGATCGCAGGACTTTCTCCGCCGCGGCCGGGACGGCTAGCTGAAAATGAAGTCAGTGCCGCTGATTGATCCGGTGAACCAGAGGTTCGTCACCCGAAAGCCGAAGTCTCCCTCGCCATCGCCGTCCGCATCTACCTCCAAGTCAGTCCCGAAACGGTATTCGGCTCGGGTTATGCGAACCTCGGCGCCGTCGGAGCCACCGCTGAAGCTATCCGTGCCGATGAAGGCTCCGATGGCGTCCGGGACATCTATCACCATCTTGTCGCCTTCGGCTGCATCGAAGTCCTCGACGTTAATCTGGAAGGTCTTGGAGCCGAGGTTCTCTTGGAAGAAGAAGACATCTTTGCCACTGCCGCCAAAGAGGCTCTGGAAAGAGCGGGAGCCGCTGCCCGGATCGGCAGCCAAGAGATCCCTCCCGGACCCGCCGGACAGGCGGCCTCCACCGTACATATCAGTGAGCGTGTCGCTTCCCAGCCCTCCAAACAGCCGGTCGCTTCCATCGCCACCATAGAGCCGGTCATTGCCGCGCCCTCCGACAAGGCTGTCGCCGTTGGCGTCACCACGAAGATAATCGGTGCCCACGCCGCCCATGAGGGTGTCGTAACCTTCGCCGCCGAAGAGGGTGTCGCGACCACTGTCGCCCCACAGAAGATCGACGTCCCGGTCGCCATACAGCATGTCGTATCCAGACCCACCCTCAAGAACGTCCTCACCTTTGCCACCGAACAGTGTATCATCGCCATTGTCACCCAGGAGCGTATCACTCCCGCCGCGGCCGTAGGCCAAAGCATTGTAGCCTGCCCCGTCCCAGCTGTTATCGTCGCCATTGCCGTCGTAGGCGCTATCGTAGGCTTCACGCATGCGTTCAAAGAGGAAGTAGTTCTCGGTCAGCTGGTCGGCAGCCGATATCCCCTTGATCGTCACATGGAAGTCGCCCGTGCCGTCGCCATCCACGTCCACCTGAAGCAGGCCGTCTTCGCCTAGGGCCTCGAAGCGCGCTTGAGGGCCGGCGCCATCGAAGGCGGCAGAGCCGATCCATTCTGCCTGCGTGCCCTTGCTTTCCAAGCGAATCTTGTCGTTCCTGCCTGCGCCGGGACCCGAGAAGTCGCCGATTTCGCCCTGGCTGCCGGAGAGGCCGGCGTTGAACGCAAAGGTGTCCGACCCGCCACCGCCGTAGAGCGTATCTTCGCCGCTACCACCGTTCAGGAGGTCCTCTTCGTTGCCGCCGAAGAGCCGGTCATCGCCGTCGGAGCCCTTGACCTCGTCGCGGCCACTGCCGCCGTAGAGGCCGTCGTCACCAAGGAAGCCCAAGAGGGTGTCGCGGCCGTCGTCGCCGAACAGGGCGTTGTTCGCGCTGTTGCCGCGGATCAGGTTATCCAGCTGATTGCCGACGCCATTGATGTCGCCAGCGCCTCCGGCCAGGCGCAGATGCTCGATAAATGCGTCATCGTCCCGGGTCGGCAGCGTGAAGTCGACGGCAGCAAAGACGGTGTCGAGACCTTGGCGGAAGCGCTCGACCACCAGATCGCCGGGATCATCGACCCGGAAGACGTCGTCGCCCCTGCCACCCCACATAGTGTCGCTACCCGCACCGCCGTTGATGGCGTCTTTACCGTTCCCTCCAATGATGCTGTCGTCTCCACCACCGCCGGCCAGTTCGTCGTCACCGAGGCCACCGTCAAGCGTGTCGGCGCCGCCTCTACCCGACAGCGTGTCGGCGCCCAAGAGGCCACGCATGTCATCGCTGGAGGAGCCACCGAATTCGGTGTCGTCCGCATTCTTGACGATCGGCACGAAGATGAAGTCGGTGCTGGTCAACTGCTCAGCGACAGTGACGCCAGCGACCTCCACTGCAAAATCGGCCGTTTCGTTGCCGTCGACATCGACTACGATCTCGCCGGCGTCATTGCCCATAGCTTGAAAGCGCACCTGCGGCCCGCTCGCGTCGAAGGCGGCGCCCCCAATCCACGCGCCGGCAGCGTCGAAGACACCGAGCTCGATCTTGTCGGTCCCGGCGGAGAAGTCCTGGGCCGCAGCCAGTTCCTGACCTGCAACGAATTCCTCGAAGGCAAAGGTATCCTACCCGGAACCACCGAACAGACCGCCACCGCCGGCACCGCCACTCAAGCGGTCGCTGCCGCTGCCACCGTAGGCGAAATCGGCGCCGGCCTCTCCGAACAGCGAGTCGTCGCCGTCGTAGCCATAGAGCGTGTCGTCTCCCGCTTCGCCGTAGAGAGAGTTGTCCTCCTCGTTCCCCCAAATCCTGTTGTCCAGTTCGTTGCCGAATCCCGACCGAGGGCCGGATCTGACAAAGGTTGAGCAATAGAAGTAGCAATAGACCCCCAAGGTGCCGTCGCGCAGCAGGAGATCCTCGACATAGGTCTTGCCTTCCTCGTTGCCGGGAAGGGTAAAGCTGCTTCGCAGGGACCCGTCAAAGCTACGCGGAAAGACGATCGTGTCGTTGCCACCGTCGGCGGCCTCGCGGATGTCCGTCCCGCTGGAGGAGAATGGAGGGCCAACCAAGAAGACGTCGTCACCGGATCCCCCGAAGACGGTACTAAGATTTCCATCGTCCAGAACGTCCCTGCCGGACCCTCCGAAGATCGTGTCGACGCTTGCTCCGCCAAAAAGCCGATCGTTTCCAATGCCGCCGTAGAGCGTGTCCTCTTGCGAAAGCCCAAAGAGACGATCATTCCCGCCATAGCCGAAGATGACATCCCTAGTGAAATCCGAACCGATGACGGTGTCGTTCCCCGGTCTCAGCTCTTCGAAGATGAAGTCCGTCCCGGTCAGCTGATCTGCCGCAGCGACACCGCTTAGCGCAACGACAAGGTCCTCCGCGCCATCGCCATTGACGTCAGCTTCCAGCATGCCGCCGCCGGCGCCGTCGGCTTGGAAGCGTACCTGCGGGGTGCCGTCGCCGTCGAAACCCGCTTCGCCGATCCAAACTTCATCGACCCCGCCGTTCCCGCTGGCAATGTCGATCCTGATCTTGTCGTGGCCGCCGCCGAGCGCGCCGGTGAAGTCAAGGATCTCACCTGCATTACCACGATTCACTTCGCCGAAGACGAAGGTGTCCGCACCTGCACCACCCTCCAGGCGGCCGCTTCCCGGCCCACCATCCAGAACGTCGTCGCCGCCACCGCCCCATAGGGTATCCGTGCCCGCGCCTCCGATCAGCGCATCGCCATCGCCGCCACCGCCCAAGAGGTCGTCGTCATCACCGCCGAAGAGACTGTCTTGGCCATTGCCGCCGAAGAGCGAGTCGTTCCCAATGCTGCCATAGAGCCTATCGGCCCCGGCAAATCCCCTGAAAAGGTCGTCACGAAAGCCGCCGCTCCTGGTGTCATCGGCCTCAGTGATCTCCGTCAGGACGAAGTCCGCGGCCGTGACCTGATCGGCGGCGGTGATTCCGATCAAGCTGACGCTGAGGTCGATGATGCCGTCGCCGTCCATGTCGACCTGCAGGACGCCGGCGCGATCGCCGCGGTCCTGGAGGCGCAGCTGCGAATAGCCGAGACCGTCGAAGGCAGCATCGCCGATCCATCCATCGGTGGGTGCGCCGACAGTGAGAACCAGCTTATCGGTTCCGCCTTCAGCGGCGCCGGTGAAATCGCCGATTGCACCCCGCGCCCCACCGCTTTCGCCCTCGAAGACGAAGCTGTCCGCGCCCTTGCCGCCCTCCAACCGATTGCTGCCTTCGCCACCGTCAAGCACGTCGCCGCCGGCAGCACCCCGCAGACGGTCGTCGCCCGAGCCGGCCGTCAGTCTATCGGCCCCATTGCCACCATTGAGGTTGGCGTCTCCGCTGGCATCATAGAGGAAGTCGCCGCCTTCACCGCCGAAGAGCTCGTCCTCGCCCCTGGACCCGTAAAGGCTGTCGCTGCCGCTCCCGCCGCGCAGCAGGTCGTCTCCGGCTGCGGCCAGCAGAGTGTCGTCTTCGGCGCCGCCATAGACCGTGTCGTTGCCGGCGTTCGCAAAGACATAGTCGTTTCCCCCGTGACCCGCCAAGAGGTTGGCACCGCTGTTGCCGATCAGCCGATTGTCCAGTGCATTGCCGATGCCGGTGATCCCTGCCGCGCCCGTCCCCGAACGGCCGGCCAGCCTCAAGCCTTCGACGGAGCCCTCACCGCCGAAGTAGCCGGGTAGCGTGAAGTCGGAGGAGGCAAAGACAGTGTCGCTCTCCTGCCTGCCTTCGCCGCGCTCGAAAACCATGTCGCCCGGATCGTCGACGAAGAAGCTGTCCTCGCCTGGCCCGCCGTAGAGGCGGTCAACGCCCTGGCCGCCGTCAAGACTGTCGCGCCCGAAGCCGCCGAAGAGCCGGTCATCACCCTTCACCCCGTAGAGCCGGTCGCTTCCGCCACCGCCACTCAAGCTGTCGTCTCCGTCGCTGCCGCTCAGCTTTTCGCTCAAGCCGTCGTCCAACGACAGGAAGATGAAGTCCGTCGCCGTCAACTGATCGGCGTCGCTGACGCCGGCAAGACGCGCCTTGCTGTCGAATTTGCCGTCGCCATCGACATCGGTGACGAGCTGGCCGTCACCGTTGCCAAGGTCCTCGAAGCGCACCTGCGGCCTGTTGGTGTGCTGGAAGCTCTCCTCACCGATCCAGGTCGCATCGCTCCCATAGACCTCGAAAACCAGCTTGTCGCCGCTGCCGGCCTTGCTGCCGGCGAAGTCCATGATCCGACCTTGCGATCCCACGACGGCGGCCTGGAAGTGGAAGCTGTCGGCGCCGCTGCCGCCGGTAAGCCGGCCACCGCCGCCACCGCCTTGCAGCAGGTCGTCCCCACTGCCAGCAAAGAGCCGGTCGTTTCCCCTGCCACCGTAGAGAGAATCGTCGCCATCACCGCCCGTCAGGCTATCCTCTCCGCTGGCGCCCCAAAGCTTGTCGTCCGCGCTCTGGCCATAGAGCCAATCGTCGCCGTCGAATCCCTTGATCCGATCGCCCCCACTGCCGCCATATGCGCTGTCATCGCCGAACAGGCCAAAGAGGCGGTCGCTACCGCCCTGGCCTTCCAGCTTGTTGGATCCGCTGTTGCCGCGCAGCAGATTGTCCAATGCGTTGCCACGTCCATCGATGTCGCCGGCACCCGTTTCCAGGCGCAACTCTTCGACGAAGCCCAGGTTGCCGATGCCGGGCAGGCTGAAGTCCGCCGCAGCAATGACCGTGTCGCGTCCCTCACCGTCCAGCTCCTGGACCTTGTCGCCGCTGCGGTCGACCAGGAAGGTATCATCCCCGGCACCGCCCTGCGCCCGATCTACGCCCCCCTTGCCGTCGAGCAGATCCTTCTCCACACCCCCATAAAGGCTGTCGGCCCCCGATCCGCCGAAGAGGTCGTCGTCACCCTCGCCGCCAAAGAGTCGGTCTTGGCCGCTGCCTCCGATCAGGCGGTCATTGGCGGTCTCTCCGGCCAGACGGTCATCGCCCAGATTGCCTTCCAGTCGATCGGGCCCGCCGCCGCCGTAAGCAGTATCGTCGCCGCCCAGGCCTATGACACGATCGTCGCCGCCCAGGCCCTGCAGCTTGTTGGCGCCCGTGTTGCCACGCAGCAGGTTGTCCAGGGCGTTGGCCCGGCCGTCGATGTCGCCGGCCCCTTTGAGCAGCCTCAGCTCCTCGACGAAGCCGAGATTGCCGGTGCCGGGCAGCCTGAAGCTTTGGCTGGCGATGACGGTATCGCTGCCCTCGCCCGCAAGCTCGCGGACCAGGTCGCCGGCATCGACGCGAAAGGTGTCATCGCCGGAAGCACCGACCAGCGTGTCCTCGCCAGGCCCGCCGTCGAGAAGGTCGTCGCCGTCTTCGCCGTAGAGCGCATCGTCGCCCGAGAGACCGAAGATCGCGTCGTTGACCGAGGTCCCGTCCAGCGCTTCGCCTGCGCTCGTGCCGATGAGTGTGGACATGATGGCCCTCCCGTCGGTGCCCGTAACAGAGCATGGCATGCCCGCCGCAGTCGGAAGCGGTCATCGCCGCTGGCTCAGGCAGGGCCAGACTCCTGACGGAGCCTACCACTCCTGGTCGAACACGACCACTCTTCGATATCTCCGGCAGGGCGAAAACCTTGGCCGGACGTCTGCGCTGGTCCGTGAGGTGTCACGTCCAGATCGCCACCAGCGCCATGAGCCCGAAGCCCAGGGTGACGAAGAAGAAGTCCAAGCGGTCGCCGCAGCGGGCGATCAAGACGCTGGCCGTTAGGCCGTGCAGGGTTCCCAGGTAGAGGAAGGTCGCCGCAGCGAAGGCCGAGAAGGTGGCCTCCATCAGGAGGTCCGCACTGCCCGCGGATGACAGGAGGCCGCCGAGGGCAAGCCCAATGGGGAACAGGGTGATGAAGGTCGCAAGACAAGCCAGGCGTTGCCGTTGGGTCAGACTGCTCTTGGCCAGAGTAACGCTGAGCGCGAAGGCGGCGGCCCCCTTGTGCGCCAGGACCGCCACGAAAATGACGATGGTCATCGCCACCTGGCTGCTGGCGCCCAAAGCGCCGCCGACCAGGAAGCTGTGGATCGAGAGCATAACGGTGGCCAGCAGGGGCATGGCGTTGGAGCTTGGCCCCTGCGCCGCCTTCAGCCGGTCGCCCAGATGGTCCAGGTAGAGCAAGAACAGCAGCATCACGCCGCAGATGACCATCGACCAGGGGTAGTCGACGCCGGCGGCTGCGAAATCGGCTGCGGCCTTGCTCAGCATGTGGATCAAGCCGGCGCCCAGAAAGATTCCTGCGGCAAAGGCTTCGCCCAGCACCAAGAGCCTTGTCTCTTCCAGCTCTTGCTTACGCCGAAGCAGGGGCAAACCGCCGGCGATCGCCACCAGCACGATCACCAGACCGAAAACGACTTTCAGTTCTGGATCATCCATGACGCCAGCTTAACCTACCCGACGCCCTGGATCCCAGAGTCTAAAACTGCTGTGGAGGGCCAACAGGCAACTGACGCGGTCACCTTGCCGTGCGTCGGCACCGCAAGCTAGTGTTCACGGCTTAGGGGGAATAGCCGGTGACGGAGACCGACGGCAGAAGACAGGCATCAGACTGGCGCGGCGCGCGAAGCATTCCAGCTGCGGCGCCGGCGGAAGGGGGTGGGCGATCACAGACATCCGATTGGAGCCGACTGCGCTGGTCGGCTCTCGGTGTCGTTGTCTGCTTGCTTGGCCTCGGACTGGTCATTGCGCTGGCGCCCTCGGGGATGACCGCACGCTCTCTGCAGACTCCGGGAGCCGAGACCGTCATCACCGAAGGACCGCATTGGGCGCTCGCCTTCTACCTGGGCGATTCGCTCTATGTGCTGATCGCTCTTCTGCTCTTTCTGGTCTTGGCGCGTCTGGCGTGCGGGCCGCGTTGGCTCATACTGTGCGGCTTGGCCGCTGCGCTCGGCAAGGCAGGCTTCGATCTGGCGGAGAACCTTACCTTCGGCCTCTCGGCTTGGGCCGCCTGGCAGACTGGCGTCGCGGACTCTGTCTCGGCCGAGACCGTGGTGTTGCTGACCACACTCAAGCGGCTGGCCGGAGGCCTCACGGTGCTGGCCTTCGCGCCGATCTATCCTGGCAGCGATCTCGGCGGCCGACTGGTGCGGGCCCTGCTGTGGCTGGCCGCCGCCGCGACGGGAGCAGGCTTTCTCCTGCCGGCCCTGCAGGAAGCCAACGCCATGCTGCTGTTCTTCACCGCCGCCGTCATTTCGTGGCATGCCTGGCGCCATGCTCGCAGCTGAGCGCCCTTCGCCGAACCACAACGACAGGCGCGGCCGACCGATCGATCTGATCGTCCTGCACTACACCGGCATGCGGAGCGCCGCCGAAGCGCTGGCGCGCCTCAGCGACCCTGCCGCCCAGGTCAGCGCCCACTATCTGGTCGAGGAAGACGGCCGGCTCTGGCGCCTGGTTCCGGACAAGCGTCGCGCCTGGCACGCCGGCCGCGCCTACTGGGCCGGCGAGCGGGACGTCAACGCGCGTTCGATCGGCATAGAAATCGTGAACCCCGGCCATGACAACGGCTATCGGCCCTTTCCGCCGCAGCAGATCGAGAGGGTCGCCAGCCTGCTGCAGCACCTCTCGAGGCGCTATGCCATCCCGGCCTCGCGGGTCGTGGGGCATTCCGATGTCGCGCCCCTGCGCAAGCTGGATCCGGGCGAGCTCTTTCCCTGGGCCTCTTTGGCGGCAAGGGATTGGCCATAGATCCACCAGCCTTGCCTCCTCTGGCGCTCGACCGGGTGAGCTGGCAAGAGGTGGCGGGCTGGCTCGCCGCCTTCGGCTACGGCTATCTGGAGGAGGACCGCGTCGCGGTCCTGAAAGCGCTGCAGCGCCGCTTCCGGCCAAGGCTGATCGATGGGCGCCTGGACGGCGAAACGGCGGCGATCGCGCAATGGCTAGCGCAGGTCGTGACTTGACAGAGGCGCATGGCCGTCGCACCTCCTAGTCTTGCGGTGCCAGATGGCCGGACGGCCGCTCTCGCCTCTCGGGGCGGGAGAGGAAAGTCCGGGCTCCACGGAAACACGGTGCCGGCTAACGGCCGGCGGGGGCGACCCCAGGGAAAGTGCCACAGAAAGCAAACCGCCTGTCCGCCCGCAAGGGCCGGCCGGCAAGGGTGAAAGGGTGCGGTAAGAGCGCACCGCGGTCCCGGTGACGGGACTGGCAGGGTAAACCCCACCGGGAGCAAGACCAAGTAGGGGCGGCAGGCCGGAGGGCAATGCTCTCGGGCCGGGCGGGTTTCCGCGTCGCCGCCCGGGTCGGTCGCGCGAGGCGTTCGGCAACGGACGTCCCAGATGAATGGCCGTCCCGGCGCCCTCTCGCCCTATGGGCGGAGAAGCGCCGGACAGAACCCGGCTTACAGGCCGTCTGGCATCCGCAGCATGGAAGTCTGTGGGACAGAGCAAGAACAAAAGCCCACTCCTTGGGCCGTTACTCTGATCCGATCCGGTTCCAAGGCTGCAAAAGGGACGAACAAAGAATGAATCTTTGACAAAATGGCCCTCTGTCAAGATTCCCCTCCCAGCTTTACTCCATTGACGTCCGCCTAGTACCATGATATCCCATGATATCCCGTCGGCACGGCGAATGCGCCGTCTGACATGCACGTGGGAGCAAGAGGACGCGACCGGGTGATGTAAGCGAGGGAGGGCGAGCGACGTGGCTTTGTTCACGTCAGAGTATCCGTTCAAGGTGGACCGCAAGGGACGGGTCTCCGTTCCGGCGGAATTCCGAACGGTTCTCTCGCAGCAGACCTTCGCCGGCATCGTGCTGATTCCGGTTTGGGAAGAACCGGCCTTCGAAGGCTTCGGCCACGACCGGCTGGAAGAGCTGGCGGCCTCGCTCGACGACCCCGAGGTCTATGACGAAGAGGAGCTGGAAGAGGTGCAGCAGCTCTTCTCCGAGGCACGCCGCCTGCCCTTCGACGGCGACGGCCGCGTCGTCCTGCCGGAAGACGTGCGCGCGCATGCCGAGATCACCGACCAGGTCACCTATGTCGGCCGCGGCACGACCTTCCGCCTGTGGAATCCCGCCGCCTACGCCGAGCACAAGGCCAAGATCCGCTCCAACGCCAAGAGCAAGGGCAAGACCGTGCGGCTACGCCTGGCCCCCCGCAAGAAGAAAGAGGGATGAGCGCGATGGCCGCACAGCCGCACATCCCCGTACTTCTTGCCGAGGTTCTGGCCGCCCTGGCCCCGCGCGACGGGGCAGCCTACCTGGACGGCACCTTCGGCCGCGGCGGCTACAGCCGCGCCATTCTGGCGGCGGCCGACTGCGAGGTCCTGGCTATCGACCGCGATCCCGCGGCGGTGGCAGAAGGCCAGCGCCTGGAAGCGGACGCGCCCGGCCGCTTCACCATGTTGGCCGGCCGTTTCGGCGAGATGGGAGCCTTGGTTCCCGCCGAGCGGCACGGGCGGCTGGCAGGCGTAGCGCTGGATCTGGGCCTTTCCTCGCCGCAGCTGGACGAAGCCGAGCGCGGCTTTTCCTTCCGCTTCGACGGGCCCTTGGACATGCGCATGGGCGCCGCCAGCGAAGGCAGTGCCAGCGCCGCCGATCTGGTCAACCGCCTGGACGAGAAGGCGCTCGCCGACATCATCTACCGCTATGGCGAAGAGCGGCAATCGCGCCGCGTCGCCCGCGCCATCGTGGCCGCCCGCCGTGACACACCGATTATCCGCACGCTGCAGCTGGCAGCCTTGGTGCGCAAGTCGGTGCGGCGCAGCGCCGACGGCATCGATCCGGCGACCAGGACCTTCCAGGCCTTGCGGATCGCGGTGAACGACGAGTTGGGGGAGATCGAGCGCGGCCTCGCGGCCGCAGAGCGCCTCTTGGCGCCGGGCGGGCGGCTGGCAGTCGTCGCCTTCCATTCCTTGGAGGATCGGGCAGTGAAGCAGTTCCTGACCGCACGCTCCGGCCGGGGGCAGGCCGGATCGCGCCATCTACCGGCGGCAGCGCCGGGCCACGCGCCCAGCTTCCGCCTCTTGTTCCGCAAAGCGGTGACACCATCGGCTGAAGAAATACAGCTCAACCCGCGCGCCGCCTCCGCAAGGCTGCGCGCAGCCGAACGCACTGAGGCAGAAGCATGGCAGGAGGAACCGCAATGAGCCGCATCGCCGCCGCCGTCTTCCTGATTCTGGCGAGCCTCTGCGCCGTCGGCACCTACGTCTTGAAGCACCAGGTCCAGCAGCGCGAGGAGGCGCTGCGCTCCGCACATCGCAGCATCGTGCACGCGCAAGAGGAATTGCACGTGCTGAAGGCGGAATGGAGCTATCTCAATCAGCCAGAACGCTTGGCCTCGCTGGCCGAGACTCATCTGGGACTGGCACCGCTGTCACCGGAGCAGCTGGTGCGCCTTGAAGACCTACCGTTCCGGGCCATCGACGCAACGACCGGATTCTCTCGTCCCGATCCCGACCGGTCGCTTGACGATGGCCTTACTCCGGCCAGCGCGGAGGCCAGGGAATGATCCTTGACCCCGCCAAGCAAACCCGATCCTCCCGACCCGGGGGCTTGGACCTCCGATCCGGCGGTCGGGCGGTGCATCACGTGGAGGGCCGCGCCAAGCGTGCGCTCGACACGGGGCGCAGCCGCCTTATCGTCGCCGGCTTGGGCTTCGCGCTGGCCTTTTTCCTTATCGGCTCTCGTCTGGTGGAATTGGGCGTCGCCCCGCCGGCGCGCGAGCCTTCGCTGGCCGCGACCCGGGTCGGCGGCCTGCTCGGCACCGGCCGGGCGGAGATCACCGACCGCAACGGCATCGTGCTTGCCACCACCCTGCCGGTGGCCTCGCTCTATGCCGACACGCGCCAGATCCTGGCCCCCGCCCGCGCGGCCAAGCGCCTGCGCCTGGTGCTGCCGGAACTGGACGAGGCCAAGCTGGTCGGCGATTTTTCCAGCGGCAAGAGCTTCATCTGGGTGAAGCGCCAGATTTCGCCGAAGAAGCAGTTCGAGGTTAATCGTCTGGGCATCCCCGGCCTGCACTTCCAGCGCGAGATGATGCGGGTCTATCCCATGGGCAGCCTGACCGCCCACCTGGTCGGCCACACCAACGTGGACAACCGCGGGCTCGCCGGCATCGAGCAGGCTTTCGACAAGCGCCTGCGCGAGAGCTCAGAGCCCTTGAGGCTTTCGATCGACCTCAGCCTTCAGCATCTGCTGGCCCAAGAGCTGGCAGCCGCCCAAGAGAACTTCCAGGCGATCGCGTCGGCCGGCCTGGTGATGGACGTCAACAGCGGCGAGGTGCTGGCCAGCGTCTCGCTGCCGGGCTTCGACCCCTATAAGCCCGAAGACAAGACCGAGGACCAGATCGACCGCAACACGCTGGGCGTCTACGAATTGGGCTCGATCTTCAAGCTTCTGACCCTGGCGATGGGCCTGGAGGACGGAGTCATCCGCCTCACCGACGCCTTCGATGCACGCCGGCCGCTGAGGGTGGGCGGCTTCACCATCAACGACTTCCACGCCAAGCGGAAGGTCTTGAGCGTGCCGGAAGTCTTCATCTACTCCAGCAACATCGGCACCGCCAAGATCGGCCAGCGCATCGGCGCCGAGCGCCAGCGCGCCTTCCTCGAGGCCATGGGCATGACCCGGCCGGTCCAGGGGACACCTGTCTTGACCGCCTGGCCGATGCTTCCCTTGCGCCTGAAGCCGGTCAACGTCGCCACCATCTCCTTCGGCCACGGCATCGCGGTCACCCCGCTGCACATGGCCGCTGCCGCCTCCGCAACTGTGAACGGGGGCACCTACTTCACGCCGCGCTTCACCATGCCCGATAGCCAGCCGGAGGGCCGCAAGCTCTTCTCGCCCGATACCTCGGCGGCGATGCGCTGGCTGATGCGCCTCAACGTGCAGAAGGGCTCCGGGCGCCGCGCCGAGGTGAAGGGCTACCTGGTGGGCGGCAAGACCGGCACGCCGGAGAAGCTGGTTAAAGGCCGCTACGCCAAGAACAAGCGCATGGCGAACTTCGTTGCGGCCTTCCCCATGGACCGTCCCCGCTTCCTGGTGATGGTCATGCTGGACGAACCGAAGCCGACCAAGGACACCCATGGCTATGCCACGGCCGGCTGGGTCGCCGCCCCCGTCGCCGGCCGTCTGGTATCACGCTTGGCGCCCTTGCTGGGTGTCGAGCCGGCTGCCGAAGAGGCCGGACAGGTCGCCGATCGCCACCTCATTCCCGCGTCTGCCGGAGGAGAATTTCTTGCGTCTCGCTGACCTCCTGGCCGCTGTTTCCCTGCCCTTGGCCGGACCGCTAGCGAAGCACCAAGCGGACCTCCAGATCGAGTCCCTGACCTGCGACAGCCGCCAGGCCAAACCAGGCAGCCTCTTTGCCGCCTTGCCCGGCAGCCAGGCCGACGGCCGCGACTTCATTCCCGATGCCTTGGCCAAAGGCGCAGTCGCCGTGCTCGCCGCCAAGGGCAGCGTGCTGCCGGCCAACGGCAAAGCTGCCTTGATTGCCTGCGATAACCCGAGACGCTGGCTGGCGCTGCTGGCCAGCACCTTCCACGCGCCGCAACCGCGGCTGATCGCCTGCGTCACCGGCACCAGCGGCAAGACCTCGGTCGCGCACTTCACTCGCAGCCTCTGGCAGGCTCTGGGCCACAATGCCGCCTCGCTGGGAACGCTGGGCGTGGTGCCGAGCGCGGTTCCGGCCCCGCCTGCCCTCACGACACCCGATCCCGTGGCGCTGCACCGCTGCCTGCAGGAATTGCAGCTGGCCGGCTTCGAGCATGCGGTCCTGGAAGCCTCCAGCCACGGGCTCGATCAATTCCGCCTGGACGGCTTGGAGGTGGCGGCTGCCGCCTTCACCAACCTGAGCCATGAGCATCTCGACTACCATCCGAACATGCAGGCCTATTTCGCCGCCAAGGCGCGGCTTTTCGAGGCATTGCTGCGGCCCGATGGCGTCGCCGTGTTGAATGCGGACACGCCCTATTACGAAGCGCTGACCGGAATTGCCCGCGGACGCGGCCAGCGGATCCTATCCTATGGCGTGAGCGGTGCTGCGAACCTCCGGATCATGGAGCAGAAGCCCAGCGCGGAAGGCCAGGCGCTCACCCTGGCGGTGGATGGCAAGGAACAGCGGGTGGCACTGCCGCTGCTCGGCGATTTCCAGGCCTGCAACGCCGTGGCAGCGCTGGGTCTGGTGATCGGTAGCGGCAGCGACCCCACGGCGGCCGTGGCCGCGCTGGAGCAGCTGAAGCCGGTTCCCGGCCGGCTGGAGGCAGTCGGCCAGACGGCCAGCGGCGGCAAGGTCTTCGTCGACTATGCACACAAGCCAGCGGCGCTGGAGGCGGTGCTGACCACCTTGCGCCCCTACGTCCGCGGCAAGCTGTGGGTCGTGGTCGGTTGCGGCGGCGACCGTGACCGCGAGAAACGTCCGATCATGGGCCGCATGGCGGCCGAGCTGGCCGATCACGGAATCATCACCGACGACAACCCCAGAGGCGAGGATCCGGCAGCCATCCGGGCGGCAATGCTGGCGGGCCATCCGGACCTGGCCGAAATCGGCGACCGCCGCCAGGCCATCGAGACGGCCGTGCACGCGCTGGAAAAGGGCGACATTCTGGTCGTCGCCGGCAAGGGGCATGAAAGCGGCCAGACCGTCGGCGACAAGGTCCTGCCCTTCGACGACCGCGAGGTCTCGCGCGAAGCCATTGCAGCGAGCGAGCGGGGCACGGCGGCATGACCACCTCCGCCCCGCTCTGGGACAGCACGGCAGCGGCAGCGGCAACCGGCGGCCGGAACAGCCGTCCTTGGTCGGCGACGGCGGTGTCGATCGACAGCCGCAACCTGGAGCCCGGCGCCCTCTTCGTCGCACTAGAGGGCCCCAGCTTCGACGGGCACGACTTTGTCGGCGCCGCCTTCGAGCGCGGCGCGGCGGCAGCCCTGGTGCACCGGACCCCGGACGGGCTAGCGCCCGAGGCGCCGCTTCTCACGGTACCCGACAGCTTGAAGGGCCTGCGCGCGCTGGGCGAGGCCGGGCGCAAGCGCACGACGGCGGACTGCTTGGGCATCACCGGCAGCGTCGGCAAGACCAGCAGCAAGGAGATGCTGCGCGCAGCCCTCGCCGGCGCCGGCAAGACCTATGCGTCGTCTGCCAGTCACAACAATCACTGGGGCGTGCCCCTCAGCTTGGCCCGCATGCCGCTCGACGCACGCTTCGGCGTCTTCGAGATGGGCATGAACCACGCCGGCGAGATTCGCGATCTGGTCTCCATCGTGCGCCCGAAGGTGGCGCTGATCACGCAGATCGCGCCGGCGCACATCGCCTTCTTCCCGGATGGCATGGACGGCATCGTGAGCGCCAAGGCGGAGATCTTCGAAGGCCTGGAGTCCGGCGGCACCGCGGTCATCAACAAGGACGCGCCACGCGCCGAATTCCTGGCGGAAAGGGCTCGGGCAACCGCCGGGCGCATCCTCACTTTCGGCACGGCCGAGAACTGCGACTTCCGCTTGACCGGCTTCGAGCCGTTGCAGGACGGCAGTCTCGTCTCCGCCACCACTCCGCAAGGTCCCTTCCGCTTCAAGCTGGGCCTGCCGGGCAAGCATATGGCTCTGAACGCTTTGGGCGTCCTAGCGACGGCCAGTGCTGTCGACGTGCCGGTCGAAACGGCTGCCAAGGGCCTTGCCGAGCTATCGGCTCTCAAGGGACGCGGCGCGCGGCAAGAGATCGCGCTGCCCGAGGGTGGCAGCATCGTGCTGATCGACGAGGGCTACAACGCCAACCCCGTCTCGGTCCGCGCCGCAATTGCACTGCTGAAGGACTGCCGTCCCAAGCCAGGTGGCCGACGCGTCGCCGTGCTCGGCGATATGCTGGAGCTGGGCGCCTACTCGAACGAGATGCATGCCGGCCTGGCCGAAGACCTGGCGGCCAGCGGCGCCGACCTGGTCTTTACCTGCGGCCCGGAAATGGCGGCTCTGCAGGCCGCCCTGCCGTCGGCTCTGCGCGGGCCGCATCGCGCCACCTCGGAGGAGCTGGCCCCTGCCCTGCTGGACGCTCTCGAGCCCAACGACGTGGTCCTGGTCAAGGGGTCGCTGGGTAGCCGTATGGCCAGAATCGTGGACGCCCTCTTAGCTCTGCCTCGGACGGTTCCGAGCCAGGCCACAGGCTAAGGAGGGGACGAGAGGTGCTCTATTATTTTCTGGTCCCGCTGGCGGACGACTTCACGCTCTTCAATGTCTTCCGCTACCTGACCTTCCGCACCGGCGGGGCGGTCATGACCGCACTCGTCATCGCCTTCATCCTGGGGCCCCGTATCATAGCCTGGCTGAAGAGCAAGCAGGCCGAGGGCCAGCCGATCCGCGAGGACGGACCGGAGAGCCATCTCTTGACCAAGAAAGGCACGCCGACCATGGGCGGCCTCTTGATCCTGATCGCGCTCACGCTCTCCACCTTGCTGTGGGCCGACCTCTCCAACGGCTTCATCTGGATGGTCCTGATGGTGACCCTGGGCTTCGGGCTGGTCGGCTTCGGCGACGACTACCTGAAGCTCACCCGACGCAACCACAAGGGCCTGCCGGGGCGCCTCAAGCTGATCACGCAGTTCTCCATCGCGCTCCTCGCCGTGCTTTGGGTGCAGTACCTCTCGCCAGAGCATCTGGACAACGGACTGGCCGTTCCCTTCTTCAAGGACGCCCTGATCAACCTCAGCTGGGCCTTCATTCCCTTCGGCATGGTGGTGATGGTGGGCGCCTCCAATGCGGTCAACCTGACCGACGGCTTGGACGGCCTGGCCATCGTTCCCGTCGCCATCGTCGCCGCCTGCTTCGCGCTGATCGCCTATCTCGTCGGCAACGCCTTCTTCGCCGAGTACCTCAAGATATTGCATGTGCCCGGCACCGGCGAGCTGGCCGTCTTTTGCGGCGCGCTGATCGGCGCCTCGCTGGGCTTTCTCTGGTTCAATGCCCCGCCGGCCATGGTCTTCATGGGCGACACCGGCTCGCTCGCTTGCGGCGGCGCATTGGGGGCGATCGCCGTTGCCGCCAAGCACGAACTGGTTCTGGTCATCATCGGCGGCCTCTTCGTGGTCGAGACCGTGTCGGTCATCGTCCAGGTCGCCTCCTTCAAGATGACCGGCAAGCGGGTCTTCCGCATGGCGCCGATCCACCACCACTTCGAAAAGAAGGGCTGGCCGGAGAGCACCGTCGTCATCCGTTTCTGGATCGTCGCCGTGGTGCTGGCGCTGATTGGCCTTTCCACGCTGAAGCTGAGGTAAGCCGCGCGATGATCCCCCTCACCTTCGCCAAGGACAGACGCTACGCCGTGCTCGGCCTCGCCCGCTCGGGCCTCGCCGCGGCCGAAGCTCTGGCGGCGGCAGGCGCCAGGGTCGCCGCCTGGGACGACTCCCCGGCAGCGCGTGCACGGGCCGAGACGCAGGGCATCGCCACGCAGACCTTGGACGGCCTTGCCTGGAAGGAAATGGACGGGCTGGTGCTCTCACCCGGCATTCCGCACAGCTTCCCGATCCCCCATCCGGCTACCGCGGCTGCAAAGGCCGCCGAGACACCGCTGATCGGCGACGTGGAGCTCTTGGCGCTGGCCTGCCCCCGGGCCCGCTTTCTCGGCATCACCGGAACCAACGGCAAGTCGACGACAACGGCGCTGGCCGGCCACCTGTTGCGTCACGCCGGCATCTCCACGGCCGTCGGCGGCAACCTCGGCACCCCGGTCCTGAGCCTGCCGGCTCTGGGTGGCGAGGGTGTCTATGTGCTGGAGCTCTCCAGCTACCAATTGGAGCTGGTGCAGCACTTGGTGTGCGATGCCGCCATCCTCCTGAACATCACGCCGGACCATCTCGACCGCCACGGCGGCTTCGAGGGCTACGTCGCCGCCAAGAAGCGGATCTTCCACGGGCAGGCCGCGCCGCAGACGGCCATCGTCGGTGTCGACGAGGCGCCCGGTGCAGCCATCGCCGAGGCACTGGCGACAGAGGGCAAGAGCCGTCTGATCACCATCTCGGTGCACCGCCGTGTACCAGGCGGCCTCTACCTCGACGCCGGCTGGCTGATCGACGACAGCGAGGGCAAGGCGGAGCGCTTGGTCGAGCTGCAGGGGCTGCCACGATTGCCGGGACTGCACAACGCCCAGAACATCGCCGCGGCCTATGCCGCCTGCCGTGCCTTGGGCCTGCCGCGCGAGGCCGTCCTGGCCGGGCTGGCGAGCTTCCCCGGCTTGGCGCACCGCCAAGAACTGGTGGCAGAGCTGAACGGCGTTCGATTCGTCAACGATTCCAAGGCTACCAATGCCGACGCCGCCGCCAAGGCGCTGTCCAGCTACGATAGGATCTATTGGATTGCCGGGGGGCGCGCCAAGGAGGGCGGCCTCGCCGGCCTGGAGCCCCTCTATCCGCGGATCAAGCGTGCCTTCTTGATCGGTGAGGCGCAGCAGGACTTCGCCAGCGTCCTGGCCGGAAAGGTCACGGCCGAGTGCTGCGGTACGCTTGCCTGCGCGCTGCGCGCCGCAGCGAAGCTTGCCCGCCGCGAGGCCCTGCCGGGCGCCGTGGTGCTGTTGTCGCCGGCCTGTGCCTCCTTCGATCAGTTCCCTGATTTCGAGGCACGCGGCGAGGCCTTTCGCACGGCGGTGACGGCGCTGGCGGAGGAGCTTGGCCGATGAGTGTCGCACGCAGCGATCAAAGCCTGCTGGCCCGCTGGTGGTGGACCGTCGACCGCTGGCAACTGACGGCCCTGGTCGCGCTGATGGGCTTCGGCCTCATCCTGATGCTGGCCGCCTCGCCCTCCGCTGCCGGGCGCATCGGCATCGAGGACCCCTTCCTGCTGGCGCGCCGGCAACTGATGTACGTGCCCTTGGCCGCGCTGATCATGATGGCGCTGTCGCTTTGCACGCCGCGTCAGGTGCGGCGCATCGCAGCCCTGGGGCTGCTGGCGAGCCTACTGCTGATTCTCGCGACCATCCTGGGCTTCGGCACCGAGATCAAGGGCGCCAATCGCTGGCTGCAACTGCCGGGCCTGTCGCTGCAGCCTTCGGAGTTCGCCAAGCCCTGTTTCGCGGTCATGGCGGGCTGGCTCTTGGCCTCCTGGCGCACGCAAGTGGGCCTGCCTGCCGCTGGCATCGCGCTTGTGCTCTGGGCTAGCCTGGCGGGATTGCTGCTGCTGCAGCCCGATGTCGGCCAAGCCCTGCTGGTGACCGGCATTTTCGGCGTGCAGCTCTTCCTCGCCGGTTTGCCGATGATCTTGGTCATGGTCGGGATCGTCGCCGCCGTCGGCTTCATGATCGCCGCCTACTTCCTCTTCCCGCATGTGAGCGAGCGCATCGATTCCTTCCTCGGTCACGGCGGCACCGGCGACAGCTATCAGATCGACCGCTCGCTGGAAGCCTTTCGGAATGGCGGCTTTTGGGGCCGCGGCCCCGGCGAAGGCCACGTCAAGGACAAGCTGCCGGACGTGCACTCGGACTTCATCTTCGCTGTCGCCGGCGAGGAGTTCGGGATTGTCGTCTGCCTGGCCGTCGTCGCGCTCTTCGCCTTCGTCGTCCTGCGCGGTCTGGTCAAGGCGATGGGCGACCAAAGCCTCTTCGTCCTGCTGGCCGCGGCCGGCCTGGCGACCCAAATGGGCCTGCAGTCGCTGATCAACATGGCCTCGTCGCTGAGCCTGATCCCGACCAAGGGAATGACCCTGCCCTTCATCAGCTACGGCGGCTCCAGCTATCTGGCGCTGGCACTGGCGATGGGCATGCTGCTGGCGCTGACCCGCCGCCGGCCCAGCGCGGAGGTGGTGCGATGACGCCGCCCGCGATCGCGCTCGCTGCCGGCGGCACCGGGGGGCACATCTTCCCGGCCGAGGCCTTGGCGCGCGCGCTCATCGGCAAGGGCTGCAAGGTCACCCTCATGACCGACCAGCGCGGCCAGGGCTTTTCGGCCCTGCCCGAGGTCGAGCTGGTGCGGCTGTCCGGCAGCGCCGTCCTGGGGCGCTCGGCGGTGCAGAAGATCTTTGCCCTTGGCGGACTCCTACGCGGTGCCCAGCAGGCGCGCGGGCCTCTCAGGCGCAGCGGCGCACGGGCCGTGGTCGGCTTCGGCGGCTTCGCCTCTGTGCCGCCGGTCTGGGCGGCCCGCAGTTTGGGCCTGCCGATCCTCTTGCACGAGCAGAATGCCGTCCTGGGCCGGGCCAACCGCCTCTTGGCCGGCAGCGCCGCCGTGCTCGCGACCGCCTTCCCCGAGATCCGCGCAGTCAAGGCGCGCGACCGCACACGCATACGCCAGGTCGGCAACCCGGTGCGCGACGCCGTCGCAGCGCTGCGGGAGACCGGCTACCCGGCGATCGATCCCAGCGGCCGCCTGTCCCTCCTGGTGACCGGCGGCTCGCAAGGGGCCAAGGCATTCGACGTGCTGGTGCCGGACGCGCTGGCGCTCTTGCCGGAGGCCCTGCGGCAACGCCTCTCTTTGGTGCAGCAGGTGCGCGAGGCCGATCGCGACGCCTTGGCGGACCGCTACCGGGATCTCGGCATCACCGCCACCTTGGCGCCCTTCTTCAAAGACCTGCCGCAGCACCTGGCCGCCGCCCATCTCTTGATCGGACGGGCCGGCGCTTCGACCATCTTCGAGCTGGCCATGGCCGGCCGTCCCGGCCTCTTGATCCCCTACCCGCACGCAGCCGACGACCATCAAAGGGTCAATGCCGAGGCCTTCGCCGCCGCCGGCGGCGGCTGGGTCCTGGCGGAGGCCGGCCTCATGCCGTCACTCTTGGCGGAGCAACTCGAGATGCTTTTCCAAGCGCCAGAGCAACTGCAGAGAGCGGCCGACATGGCCAGGGCCTTCGCCGCGCCGGACGCCGCCGACCGCCTGGCGAAGCTGGCCTTGGACGTCGCCGAAGGCCGCCGCATCGAGAGGGCACCGGCATGAGAGCGATGCCCGTCGACCTCGGCATTATTCACTTCGTCGGCATCGGCGGCATCGGCATGAGCGGCATCGCCGAGGTGCTGCACAACCTGGGCTACAAGGTTCAGGGCTCCGACCTCTCGTCCAATGCCAACGTGAAGCGCCTGCAGGGCCTGGGCATCCCGGTGGCGATCGGCCAGAAGGCGGAGAACCTGGGCGAAGCCGAGGTCGTGGTCATCTCCTCGGCGATCAAGAGCGGCAATCCGGAACTGGAGGAGGCGCGCAACCGTTTCCTGCCGGTGGTGCGCCGGGCCGAGATGCTGGGCGAGTTGATGCGGCTGAAGTGGTCGATCGCCATCGGCGGCACACACGGCAAGACCACCACGACCTCCATGGTCGGCACCTTGCTTGAGACCGCCAAGCTGGACCCAACGGTGATCAACGGCGGCATCATCAATGCCTACGGCACCAACACGCGGCTCGGCACCGGCGAGTGGATGGTGGTGGAGGCCGACGAGAGCGACGGCACCTTCGTCAAGCTGCCGTCGATCGTCTCCGTCGTCACCAACATGGACCCCGAGCATCTGGATTTCTACGGCACGCCCGAGGCGATGCAGGAGGCCTACAAGAGCTTCGTCCAGAACATCCCCTTCTACGGTTTCGCGGTGCTGTGCATCGACCATCCGGTGGTGCAGAGCCTGATCGGCAGCATCGAAGACCGGCGCATCGTCACCTACGGCCTCTCGGCGGCAGCCGAAGTGCGCGGCTTCGACTTGGAGCCCCTGCCGGACGGCTTCCGCTTCGCGGTGGAGTTCACCACGCGCCACAGCGAGGAGACCGAGGTTTGGCGCGATCTGACCTTGCCGATGCTGGGGCAGCACAACGTGCAAAATGCGCTCTCGGTCATCGCCATCGCCCACGAGCTGGGGATGGGCGAGGACATCGCACGCGACGCCCTGAAGCGCTTCCAAGGCGTCAAGCGGCGCTTCACGCGGACAGGCAACGTGGCTGGCGTCACGGTCATCGACGACTATGGCCACCACCCGGTGGAGATCGCAGCGGTCCTCTCGGCCGCCCGCCAGCACATGATGGGCAAGGCGGAGAGCGGCCGGGTGATCGCGGTGATGCAGCCGCATCGCTACACCCGCCTGGCGCAGCTCTTCGAGGAGTTCTGCTCCTGCTTCAACGAGGCCGACCGCGTGTTGATCACCGATGTCTACGCGGCCGGTGAGGAGCCGATCGAGGACATCAGCGGCGAGGCCCTGGTCGCGGCCTTGCGCAGCCATGGCCATCCGGCGGCCGACTATCTGCCCGATCCCTCCATGCTGGCGGCCGTCATCCACTACGTCGCACGGCCGGGCGACCTGGTGGTGTGCCTGGGCGCCGGCACCATCACCCAGTGGGCCAACGCGCTGCCGGGCGAGCTGGAAAAGCTTTACGGCGAGGCGGCGACATGATGGCCCCCTTGATCGACCAGCTTCCGGCCGTGCGCGGCCGCGTGACGGCGGGCGCCGCGCTCTCCAAGGTCACCTGGTTCCAGGTCGGCGGCCCGGCCGAGGTGCTGTTCCGCCCCGCCGACCAGGACGACCTGCTCGACTTCCTTGCCGGCCTGCCCGAGGCGACCCCGGTCACCGTGATTGGCGTCGGCTCCAACCTCTTGGTGCGCGACGGCGGCGTCGAGGGCGTGGTGCTGCGCCTCACCCGCGGCTTCGCCGACATCGAGGTGAAGGGTGATCTAGTGACCGCCGGTGCCGGCGCGCTCGACGTCAATGTCGCCAAGGTGGCGGCCGGCGCCGGACTGACCGGACTGGAGTTCCTGGTCGGCGTGCCCGGCACCATCGGCGGTGCCGTGCGCATGAATGCCGGCGCCTACGGGCGGGAAACCAAGGACGTGCTGGTCTGGGCCGAAGCAGCCGATCGGCAAGGCCGCCTCCATCGTTTGAGCAACCAGGATCTGGGCTTCGCCTATCGCCGCAGCGCCCTTCCGCCGGACTGGATCGTACTGCGCGCCTGCCTCAATGCAGAACCAGGCGACGCCAAAGCCATTGCCCAGCGCATGGGCAAGATTCAGGAACAGCGCAGCGAGAGCCAGCCGGTCCGCAGCCGCACCGGCGGCTCGACCTTCAAGAACCCGGAAGGCCACAAGGCTTGGCAGCTGATCGACGCCGCCGGCTGCCGTGGGCTCGCGATCGGCGACGCCGAGGTCTCCGAGAAGCACTGCAACTTCCTGATCAACCGCGGCGCGGCCACCGCCACCGAGCTCGAGGCCTTGGGCGAGGAAGTGCGCCGCCGGGTGAAGGCGACCAGCGGCGTTCGGCTGGAGTGGGAGATCAAGCGCGTCGGCCTCTCTGCCGGGGAAGGGCCGGGGCGATGAGCGTGACCCCGCTCGACATCGTGCTTCTGAAGGGCGGCCCCTCGGCCGAGCGCGAGGTCTCTCTGGTCACGGGTGCCGCCTGCGCCCAGGCGCTGCGCACGGCCGGCCACACTGTCCGCGAGTACGATCTGACCCGCGACCTGGGCGCGCTCTGCGATGCCCTGACGCCCAAACCCGACGTGGTCTTCAACGCGCTGCACGGCCGCTATGGAGAAGACGGCTGCATACAGGGCGTCCTGGAGCTGCTGGAGGTTCGCTACACCCATTCCGACCTGCAGTCCTCGGCGATGGCGATGGACAAGCCGCTGGCCAAGCACCTCTTCGCAGCGGCCGGCATCGCCACCCCGGAAGGCCGTATCGTCACCAAGGAAGACTTCCGCGACGGCGATCCAATGCCGCGGCCCTATGTGGTGAAGCCTTCGCACGAAGGCTCCAGCGTCGGCGTCACCATCGTGCGCGAGCGGGACAACCAGCCGCCGATCACGGCAGAGACCTGGAGCTTCGGCGCCAATGCCATGCTGGAGCGCTACATCGATGGCCGCGAGCTGACGGTGAGCGTGCTGGGAGATCGGGCGCTGACGGTGACCGAGCTTCGGCCCAAGGTCGGCTTCTACAACTACGAAGCCAAGTACACCGACGGCAAGACGGAGCACCTGATCCCTGCCGGGATCCACGCCAACATCTTCCAGCAGGCGATGGAGGCCGCGGTAACGGCCCACCGGGTGCTCGGCTGCCGCAGCGTGACCCGTGCCGACTTCCGTTACGACGACACCAAGGGCGAGCCGGGAGAACTCTATCTGCTGGAGATCAACACCCAGCCGGGCATGACCCCCTTGTCGCTGGTGCCGGAGCAGGCGCGCCACCTCGGCATGGATTTCCAAGCGCTCTGCCAATGGATCGTCGAGGAGGCGATGACCCGATGAGCCGCAAACCGCAAAGCAAAGCCAGCAAGACGCGCAGCAGCCGTACGCCCAAGACAGCGAGCACCAAGCGTAAGCCGACCCCGGCGGTGCGAGACAGCAAGACGCGCAAGAAGGCGCCCAAGACCGCCACGCGCCGGCCGACCAAGACCCGCGCGCCCAGCTATCGCCTGCGCCGCCTGCGCCGCCGCCTGCCATGGCGCAGCCTCTCGGTCCTCCTCTTGGTCTCCGTCGTGCTCGGCGGCGGCCATTGGCTGTGGACAAGTGGCCAGGTCGAGGAGGCCTACGACGAGGCTGTGGAAAAGGCCTATGCCTTCAGCATCGATGCTGGCTTCGAGGTGACCAAAATCGAGATCGTCGGCCGCATCCAGAGCGACGAGATCGGCATCATAGAGGCCCTGGAAACCGGACATGGCGCGCCGATTCTGCGCTTCGACCCCGTGGCGGCTCAGGCTAGGATTGAGGCACTCCCTTGGATTGAGAAAGCGATCGTAGAGCGGCGCTTGCCAGGACTTATCGTCGTACAGGTCGAAGAGCAGCGTCCTGCCGCGCTCTGGCAATCGGACGGCAAGTGGGCAGTGATCGACGAGGGCGGCAGCGTCATCGAAGCTGCCAGCCCCGCTGCCTTTGCCGAGCTGCCGAAGGTGGTCGGTGAGGGTGCCGAGGCCCATGTCGGCGAGATCCTGGACTTGGCGAAACGCCAGCCGGACTTAGCCAGTGAAATACATGCCGCGATTCGGGTGGGTAACAGAAGGTGGAACTTACGTTTGCATTCGGGAATCGACGTCCGTCTGCCAGAAAATGATCCGATCACTGCATGGGAACGCTTGGCACGGCTCGACTCCGTAGCGGATCTTTTGTCGAGAGACGTCTCGGTCATCGACCTGCGTCGCGACGATCGCCTGCTGTTGCGCCTGGCGCCCGACGCGGAGATTCGCCCGCCCGAAGAACCCGGGCAGGAGACTTGAGACTTGGTGGAGCGGATGAAGAGAGCCTTGGGACGTACAAGAAGCAGTCTGGTGGCCGCACTCGATGTGGGCTCGACCAAGACCTGCTGCTTCCTGTCCGAGGTCGGAGAGGATCTGCGCCCCCGCGTCGTCGGCATCGGCCAGCAGGCCAGCCGCGGCCTGCGCCTCGGCACGGTGGTCGATATGGACGCCACCACCCAGGCGATCGGCAAGGCGGTCCACTCCGCCGAGCAGATGGCCGGCCAGCAGGTCGACGAGGTCTTCGTCAACCTCTCCGGCGGCAATCCGGCCTCGCGGACGCTCGGCCTAGACGTCGCCGTCAGCGGCCAGGCGATCACCCAGGCCGAGCTCAACCGCGCCATCGACGAATGCCACGTCCGCGACGCCGCCGAGAGCGACCACAACGGACGCCAGCTCATTCACTCCATCCCCGTCGGCTATGCCATCGACGGCAGCCGCGGCATCCGCGACCCTCGCGGCATGTTCGGCGACCGCCTGCGGGTGGAGCTGCACAGCATCTCCGCGGCCGCCTCGGCACTGCGCAATCTGACCACCTGCATCGAGCGCGCCCACCTCTCGGTCGCCGGCTTGGTGGTCAGCCCCTATGCCTCCGGCCTCGCCTCTCTGGTCGAGGACGAGATGGAGCTGGGCACGACGGTGATCGACCTGGGCGGCGGCACCACTTCGATGGCCGTCTTCTTCGAAGGCAACATCGTCTATGCCGACGTCCTGCCGGTTGGCGGCGACCACGTCACCAACGACATCGCCCGCGGCCTTTCCACCCCGCGGGTCCATGCCGAGCGGCTGAAGACGCTCTATGGCCATGCCATGGCGACCATCGCCGACGAGCAGGAGATGGTCGACATCCCGCAGGTCGGCGAAGAGGAGAGCTCGGGCCAGCAGCAGGTGGCGCGCGCAGTCCTGGTCAACATCATCCAGCCGCGGCTGGAGGAAACCCTGGAGTTGGTGCGCAACCGCCTGGACGCCTCCGGCCTCGGCAAGGTCGCCGGGCGGCGGGTGGTGCTGACCGGCGGTGCCGCCCAGCTCCCCGGCTTGGGCGAGCTGGCGGCCTTGGTCTTGGACAAGCGGGTTCGGATCGGCCGGCCAATCAGGGTGCGCGGGCTGGCCGAGGCCACCTCGGGGCCTTGCTACGCCACCTGCGCCGGACTCTTGACCTATGCGCTGGCCGCCGACCTCAGCCGCCAGCGCGCCATCCGCGAAGACCGCAGCGACGGCCTCATCGGCCGCCTCGGACATTGGATCAAGGAGCACTTCTGACCCATGCGATCGGAATTGCCCAAAACGGAGACCCCGGCCGTTATCGGGGACACTAGGCCGACACCCCTCCCCCCCGACGGAGGTCGGCCAAAACGCGAAAGGGGCGCCCTCGAGCCCCAGTGGAGGCAGCATGAGTATTAATTTGACCGTTCCTCTCGATGAGGATCACCTGAAGCCACGGATCACCGTGATCGGCACCGGCGGTGCCGGCGGCAATGCCGTCACCAACATGATCGCCAGCAACCTCTCTGGCGTCGAGTTCCTGGTCTGCAACACCGATGCACAGGCGCTCAGCCAGTCTACCTGCCCGAACAAGCTGCAGCTTGGCCGCAACTTGACCCGCGGGCTGGGTGCGGGCGCGCGCCCGGACATCGGCCGGGCTGCCGCCGAAGAGGCGATGGACGAGATCATGGGGGCGCTCGACGGCTGCAACATGGTCTTCATCACCGCCGGCATGGGCGGCGGTACCGGCACCGGTGCAGCACCGGTGATCGCGCGTGCCGCGCGCGAGCAAGGCATCCTGACGGTGGGCGTGGTGACCAAGCCCTTCCATTTCGAGGGCGTGCACCGCATGCGGCTTGCCGAAGCCGGCATGAACGAGCTGACCCAGACGGTCGACACGCTGATCATCATCCCCAATCAGAACCTCTTCCGCATCGCCAACGAGAAGACCACCTTCGCGGATGCCTTCAAGATGGCGGACGACGTCCTGGAGGCGGGCGTGCGCGGCGTCACCGACCTGATGGTGCTGCCCGGCCTGATCAACCTCGACTTCAACGATATCCGCACGGTCATGACCGAGATGGGCAAGGCCATGATGGGCACCGGCGAAGCCGACGGCGAAGGCCGCGCCACCGAAGCGGCTGAAGCAGCGATCGCAAATCCCTTGCTGGACGACGTCTCCATGCGCGGGGCACGCGGTGTCTTGATCAACATCACCGGCGGCCTTGACCTCACCCTCTTCGAGGTCGACGAGGCGGCCAACAAGATCCGCGAGCAGGTCGACCCGGAGGCCAACATCATCTTCGGCTCCACCTTCGACGAGAAGCTGGAAGGCAAGATGCGGGTCTCGATCGTCGCCACCGGCATCGATTCCGAGGTCGACCGAGAAGGCCGCAGCGGCCCCTCGCTCAGCCTCATCTCCAACCCCACGCCGCGCAGCGTGCCGGCCGGCCCCGCAGCCGGAACGGCAGGTGCGTCTCCCTTGACCGCCGGCGCGCCTTCGGGCGGCGGCGAGGCGGCGGTGACGAGCGCACGCTCAGACGTTGGCGTCAACCTGGGCGCTCAACAGCGGGTCTCCCCCAACCCGATCAGCGCTCGGCATGCGGTGGGCTCGGCTGCCCTAGCAGCAGAGGTCGAGCCCGAGATGGCGGAAGACCCCATGGCGGCCTACGTCGAGCCGGCCCCTCAGGCCGGGCGGACGATCGAGGTCGATGCCGTCGAGCACGCGCATGACGAGGCCGATGGTGACGGAGGGGCGGCCGATGAGGCCGAGGCCTTCGTTGCCGAGGTCGAGGCACGCCAGGAGGGCTTCATTGCGCCCAAGCCGCTGGTGGCCGAGCAGCCGGCTCGTCCGAGCGCGCGCGGCGGCCGGCCGGATGCCTTCCGCGAGGCCGAGATGACCAATGCCGGTCGTCGCAAGGAGCCGCAGGACCCGGATGCACCGCGCAGCCAGGCCCCGGCGGCGCCGGAGCCGCGCCGCGCCCCTGGTCTCATTGCCCGCATGACCGGTGTCGCCCGGCTGTTCAACAGCGGCCACGCCACCGAGACTGTTGCAGAGGAGCCACAGCGGCGCCCGGCTCCGACCGCACGCCCCAGTCGTCCACAGCCACAGCGCCGCCCGGTTCAGCAGGCGGCCAGGCCGCAGGCTCCGGTCGAGCGGGAGCCCAAGCGTGCGGAGGCCCCGCGCCAACGTCCGGCCGCACCCAAGGCGCAGCCGCGGCTGGACCTCGAGAAGGGACCCAAGGAAGCAGCGGTCGACGAAGACCAAATGCTTGATATCCCGGCCTTTCTGCGTCGGCAGACCAACTAGCGGGGAGTTTTGCCGGGGGGTAAAGCCCCTTCGCTAGTGCTGCCACGAGGGCAAGCATCGGGCCGCTTCTGCACGCCGCGGGAGCGGCCCTTTTCTTTACAGAGAAGCCTTCCGTAACATGCTGTAACAAAGAGTGATTGGCGGCTCGACCGACAACTTCATACCTTCGCCTGAGAGAAACGGGGGATGTGTTGCCGGCCACCTTGGCCTTAACGAGAAAACGGCGTCTAGCCTTTTGGCAAGAGAGAACAGCCGTCGGCCGGTGAGTGTGGTGAGGTAGAGTTGACGGAAGGCGATTCTTCAATGAGCAAGATGCTCCCCTTACGCGAGGCGCAGCAGAAGACTCTAGCAGCGAGCGCCAGCGTTTCCGGCATCGGATTGCACAGTGGCTTGCCGGTCACAGCTACCCTCTGTCCGGCTCCGGCCAATCATGGCCTGGTGTTCCTGCGCAAGGACCTCGGAACCCGGATGGCAGCCCACTGGCGCCAAGCGGTAGAGAGCCCGCTTTGCACCACGCTGGTCGATGGCTCGGGCGAGAAGATTGCGACGATCGAGCATCTGCTCTCGGCGCTCTCTGCTTTGGGCGTGGACAATCTGCTGGTCGAATTGGACGGGCCGGAGGTTCCGGCGCTCGACGGCAGCTCCGAGCGCTATGTCGCGCTGATCGACGAGGTGGGCTTGGAAGAACAGGCCGCCCCGCGCCGCGCCATCGAGATCCTGGAAGAGGTGACGGTCTCCGAGCCCGGCCGCAGCGCCAGCCTGGAGCCCGCGGCACGCTTCGAGCTTGCCTTCGACATCGACTTCCCCGATCCGGCCATCGGCCGCCAGCGCTGGCAGGGCGCGGTCAGCGAGGACCTCTACCGCGATGAGATCGCGCGGGCACGGACCTTCGGCATGCTGGCCGAGGTCGAAGCCATGCGGCGTCACGGCTTGGGCCGGGGCGGCTCGCTGGAGAACGCGGTGGTGGTGGATTCCGGCAAGATCCTGAACCCGGGCGGCCTGCGCTACGCCGACGAGTTCGTGCGCCACAAGGTCCTGGACGCGATCGGCGATCTGGCCTTGGCCGGCGGTCCGATCATCGGCCGCTTCGTCGGCGAGAAGGCCGGGCATGCACTGACCTTGCGCCTCTTGAAGAGCCTCTTCGCCAGCCCGGAGGCCTGGCGCTGGGTCACGCTCCAAGAGCCCTTGGTTGCCAGCGGTGCCGCGCATCTCAGCGCGCGGGCAGCTGCCCAGCGCGCCTGAAAGCCTTAGCTCGTATTTGAGACGCCGCATCGGCCAGCAACCGGTGTGGCTTTCTTCTTAGGCTGCTTCCCCGGCCGTCCCACGCAAGGGCTTGTCGGCGATCGGGAAGTGGACGACGGCCGCCAGCAGGCCAAGCGCGATGGAGATCCACCAAACCATGTCGTAGGACTGGTTCAAGTCATAGCTGATGCCGCCCAGCCAGGCCCCGAAGAAGGCGCCGATCTGATGGCTGAACATCACGATCGCCGCCAGGGTCGCCATGTAGCGCATCCCGAAGATCTGGCTGACCAAGCCGGTGGTGAGCGGCACGGTGGAGAGCCACAGCAAGCCGAAGCTGGCCGAGAAGAGCCAGACCGCCCACTCGGTCTTGGGCCCCAGCAAGAAGGCGGCGATCACCACCGAGCGGCCCAGGTAGATCGCCGATAGGAGGTACTTCCTGGGGAAACGCCCGCCGAGCCAGCCAGCCCCCAGGCCGCCCAAGATGTTGAAGAAGCCGATGATCCCCAAAGCCGCCGCACCGACGTCGGCGCCTAGGTTGCAGGAGACGATGTAGCCCGGCAGGTGGGTGCCGATGAAGGCGACGTGAAAGCCGCAGACGAAGAAACCCAGATTGAGCAGGCGGTAGCCGCTGTGCCGCCCAGCCTCCGACAAGGCGCCGCTGAGGCTCTGCCCGGCCATGGAGGAGCTCGCCGGCTTGCCGCGCACCGCCAGCGCCAGCGGGATCATCGCCATAGAGAGAAAGGCCAGCACCCAGAGCGCATCGACCCAGCCGATCTCCTCGATCAGCACCTGGCTCCCCGGCAGCAGCAGGAACATGCCGACCGAGCCTCCGGTCGCCGCCAGGCCCAGCCAAAGGGCCTGCTTCTCCGGCGGCGCGGCACGCGCCACGGCAGCCAGCACGAGCGGAAACCCGGCCGCGCCGACGCCAAGTCCGACCAAGAGGCCGCCGCCCAAATGCAAGCTGAAGAGGGAGTCGCCGGTCGCCATCAGTATGATGCCGAGGCCATAGCAAAGCCCGCCGAAGGCGACGATACGGCCGGTGCCGTAGCGATCGGCGAGGATGCCGAAGAAGGGAGCGGCCGCGCCCCAAAGCACGTTCTGCACGGCGATCGCCAGAGAGAAGTCGCCGCGTCCGATCCCCATGTCGTCGCTCATGGGTGCCACGAAGAGGCCGAAGGCCTGCCGCACACCCATGGAAAGCGCCAGGATCAAGGCTCCTGCCAGCAGCAGGAAGAAGGCGCGCCGCACGCCCGATGGGCGTTCGCTAGGCGACATGGGGTCGAGAGCTTGTCATGCTGAGCGACAGGACTATCACGGGCAAGGCGACCACAGTCCCCGCTTTCCATGCAAGACTGTGTTGCTCGGAGGCGAAATAGAGAGGACGGCACGTCCTTCCCAGGCCGAGCCCCTGTCCAAAAAGGACCCTTAAATCGGATCGCCGAGCTGATCCTCGATGTACTCCAGGTTCCGACGAGCCCCCGGCATCTGCGGGTGGATGGCCAAGGCCTCTATGAAAGCGACTTCCGCCTCCTCAAGTCGGCCCAGCGCCATCATGCAGAGGCCGCGTCCGGAGAGCGCCCCGAAATGCCGCGGCTCCAGGGCCAGCACGCGCTCGATGTCGGCCAGCGAGTCCTCGTAGCGTGACAACATGTAGTAGATGGTGGCACGCCGGTTCCAGCCCTCGGCGAAGTCCGGTGCGCGGTCCACCACTTGGTCCACCTGCTCCAGCGCCGCCTCCATCAGGCCCTCGCCCATGGCCGTGGCGGCGATGCTCATCAACTGCATCACCCGCGCGTCATCGTGATTGAGCCAAAGCGCCCAAATCACGCTCTCCACCTTCTGCGCCTGATGCAGGTCAGGCGCCTCGGCCAAGACGTCGAACAGCGGCAACAAGCGGGGATCGTCCTGGTCGGCCCTGGCCGAACCAAGCCACACCACCAGCATCAAAATGACGGCTATCGCTCTCATCGTGCCGTCAAATCTAGCGCAAATTTGGCCCGATGACAGCCTTGGCTCGATCCCGCGCAATCACGAGGCTTTGAGCGAGGTCAGACAGCCTTCAGTGAGATCTTCAGTTTGAAAGGCAAATCGAGGCCAGTGACATCGCGAACCTCGGCTTTGCGATCCCCAGTGCGACAGAGCGCGAAGGCGATGGCCTTGCCGCCGATGGCGATGGAGGGGTCGATGTGCCGACGCTTGTCTCCCAAGTCCGACGTGATGGTGACCGAGCTGTCCTCCTTGCGCTTGCCGTTGTACTCGACGACGCCTGGATTGCCGGCTCCCTCTTGGCGATAGGAGAAGGCCAGCGAGAGATCGATGCTCGGCACCTCCTGGCCCATGATCGACTGTGAGGGAATTTGGATGTCCACCGAAAGCTGGTCTTCGCTGCGCGTCACCACGTGCCCGTTGCCCCTGATCGTGAACAAGAGGATCTTCGCTTCGAGCAAGAAATCCTCGTCCCCGCAAAGGGAAAGTAGTCCTCCCAAGCGCCCACCGTCATGCCTGCCTCTCCCTTTGCTTCACTCGATCACCGGGCATATCAGCAAGCGGCAGGTCGGTTCAAACCTTTGCTTCTTCACGCGACAGCAAAGACCACTGCGAGACCTCCTTAGCCCGCACCCAGGGGCGCACCTTGGCATCGAAGTCCTTGAAGTGCGAACTCTCCAAGTGCGCCTGAAAGGCGGCCGCATCGCGATAGACCTCATAGAGGAAGACCCGCGCCGGATCCGCCGGGTCCAAGGCCACATCGAACACCAGACAATCGGGCTCCAGAGACAGAGAATTAGCGGCCTGCGCAAGCACGGCCACATGAAAGGCTTCCGCCTCTTCGGCTAAGGTCTCGAAATTCACAGTAACAACGTACATACCACCCCCCACTACTCCCCCATCTTCACTGACACGCTGGGGCTGCCACCCCCTTGTTGAAAAATTGCATAGTTCTGTTTGTTATCACTTCGTAATAAACCATGCATTGTCATACCTTATCAGCAATTTTTTCCAGAAATCCCAAACAAACTATCAGTTTCTGAGAAAAACGTGAAGATCGACCTTTTCCATTAATAATGGCCCTCTCATAAATCTGCTCGGCGGACCGCGCAGCGTCATACAAACCAAATCCGCTTGCAGAATTTCGAGCTTGCATCGACAGGGAACTCCAAAGTTCTTGATTACAAATCAGCTTCATTATGATACTTTTCACTTCAGCGTAGTCGCGAGTTTGTAAAAGGATGCCGTTTTCCCCATCTCTAATGACGTCCACCAATCCTGTCGCAGCCACGGCAATCACAGGGCAACCGCAAGATAGAGCTTCCGCCACGACCAATCCTTGCGTCTCTGTCTCCGAAAGAATAAGTATCACATCCATAGCACAGTAGAATACTGCTAACTCATCGAATGACTCGGCCTGAAAAAACCGAACCCTGTTCGCATCAATAAACTGGCTCAGTGCGATCTCAACTGCAGCTCGTTGATCTCCTGTACCAACAAAAATTACTTTGAGATTTGCGACTTCATGTAATAACCTCGATATTACGACAATTGTTCGGTCAATACTTTTTTCTTTGCCCAGCCGACCAACATAACCCAGAACGAAATCTGAGTTTGCAAATTCTAACTCTTGTCTAGATTCAAGGCGGTTTCCCGTCGGCACTCTTTCTAATGGTACAGGTGTAGAAAGCACATCTGAAGTGTAGATCCGATACCTCTCTCTCATCTTTTCCGCAAATGACACTGAGGGAGAAATAACAACATCAACCTCTTTACAGAAAAATCGGCAATATTGCCTCACGTACATTTCTGCTACGAACCGTGCGATGGAGTTACCACATACGTGGTACGAGCTATAAATCTCATAGTCTGTATGGAACGTGAAAATTAGAGGAACATTCAACATATTCGAAAACTTCAGCGCGTCTCTTCCTATCGAAAAAGGATAGTGAACATGAATTATGTCTGGAGAAAAATCTTTCACAATATCAGAAAATAAGTGCCTTTTTCGATAGATTTTCGCTTTAGAACTTTGCTCAAGGTCAGTTATTCTGTCTGTTACGTCCACTTTATTTAGGTCAATGGGATTCGCAAAAACTTTGGTCTGATGACCAATCGCTTCAAGCGCATCGCAAAAACGGCTAATCGACACCGATACGCCATTCCTGATAGGGAGCGCCGAGTTAGTGAAATGGGCGATTCTCATCCGTTTCCGCTTGCATGAACAAACTACCTCTGTATCCTATGTGTCTTTTTGGAACTGGGACAAGCAGAATTGGGCACGTCTGGAGATGGCAAAGGAAGAGAAATCGTGTGATTGCCGCCATCAAGATCATCAGATAAAAAGCGAATTAGTAGTTAAACAGTACGAATGCTTGCGAGAAGAAATTATCGTTGCAAAGCAAAATTTGAGTAGGTTTATGTATTTGGGAGTTGTCGGGATACCATTTTTTTTGGCTGCCGCAGAACTTTTTAGAGAAAAAGATGGAAGCATATTTGCATCCTTGGCGCTTTTGGTCTCTCCAATAGTACCTCTAGCATTTCTCTTTTTTTTGGTATACGAGCAGAGTGTAGCTATGAGAGTTGGCAAATACATTAGAGAAGAAGTTGAATCTCGATTTAACCCTGATGAACCAAAGGAAAGTGGTTCTGTTTTCATGTTCTGGGAGCAATGGCTCCAAGCACAAAACAAGGAAAATGCCCGTGATAATCTGAATTTCTTCAGACCACTTTCCTTTTTTCGAGCACAAACTAATAGAACACCTGAATTATTTCTATTTTTTTCTACAGCTCTCGCCTTTCTCTTATACTATCTCGCTGCCGTGATACTGGCTTGCATTGCGTCTTATGAGGTACTGGATAGAGTTATTGGACCGAGCAGCCCTGAACCATCTGGACCTGGCGATACAAACATTCAAAATCTGACTTCGTCAAGTCTATTTCTCGAAGTTATTGGAAGTATTGTAGTGTCAATAATAGTATTAATTTACATTTTTCTGGGCGCTCTCTCTTTATCTATAGGTCGCAATTTGTATAACGAAATCACAAAGAGCGTTAACTAAAATAAAAACGAGAAGATTGATAGTTTTTATGAATTAGATTGAAGGAATTACTGACCTTTTTCTGGAATAGTACGGAAATTATTCTAATGATGATTCCACTAACAAGGAAAGCGCTCTTCCAGCTCGGCTACTTGTGCTGGCGTCAGTATCCTCGGATTGCAGCCGCGCAGCAGCAGGTGCAGCTTGGCCGTCTCCTCCAGCTCCTCGATGGCATAGACGGCATCGGCCAGCGCCTTGCCGGCGACCACCGGCCCATGGTTGGCCAGCAGGATCGCATGGTGTTTGCCGGCCAGCCCCGCCACTGCCTCGGCCAGCGCCTCGTCCCCGGGGGGATAGTAGGGCACCAGGGCGAGGCGGCCGACCCGCATCACCGCATAGGCGGTGATCGGCGGCAGCACGTTCTCGGGGTCGAGATCCGGCAGGCAGCTGACGGCGACGGAATAGGTCGAATGCAGGTGCACCACCGCCCCGCTCGACGGGCGCTTGCCATAGACGCAGCGGTGCAGGAAGGCCTCTTTGGTCGGCGGGTCGCCATCGATGTGACGGCCGCTCCGGTCCAGGCGCGAAAGGCGGGCCGGATCCAACATGCCCATGGCGCTGCCGGTGGGGGTCATCAGCCAGCCGTCCTCCAACCGGACCGAGATATTGCCGCTGCTGCCGAAGGTGAGCCCGCGGTCGTAAAGCGACTTGGCGAAGACCACGATGGCCTCGCGTTGGCGGGCCTCGCTCATGACAGCCTCGCCAAGGCCTTCTCGAAGAAGTCCGGCGTGCCGAAGTTGCCGGACTTCAAGGCCAATGCCAGAGGAGGATCGCCGCGGCTGACCGTCCAAGGCACGCCCGGATCGATGGCGGGGCCGATATCCAAGGCTTCGATGCCGAGCGCCGCGACCACGGCACCGGAGGTCTCGCCGCCGGCCACGATCAGCCGCGAGAGGCCGCGCGCTGCCAGCTCGACAGCGATTCCTGCCATGGCCTCTTCGACTCGCCGGCCGGCGGCATCGCGGCCCAGGCGCGCCTGCACCTCGGCGATCCGCTCGGGCGGCGCGGACGAGGCGATCACAAGCGGCTGTCGCTCGTCTTGCGACGCCGCCCAGGCGATCGCCTCGCCCGCCAAGCTTGCCGCCTCGTCGGCCGACAGAGGATCCAATCGGTAGACAGGCCAGGATTGGGCCGCCCGCTCCACCTGCCCTCTGGTGGCTTCAGAGCAACTGCCGGCCAGGATGGCAGTCCTGCCGCCGCCCGCCCGCGGCTGGACGACGGCAGAGGCCAGGTCGCTCCGGCCCGTCAGGCTGGCCGGCAGCCCGAGAGCGATGCCCGAGCCGCCGGTAATCAGGCGCAAGTCTTTCGAGGCCATGGCGATCGCCCGCAGATCGCTCTCGTCCAAGGCGTCGACCACGGCGTGGCGTACGCCCTGCCCCGCCAACCGCGTCAAGGCACTGCCGATCGCCCCGGCGCCCTGGCGTACGATGACCCAAGGCACCAGGCCCACCGGGTGCGCCGTCTGTCGCCCGAGGATCCGCAGCAAGCTGCTGTCGCGCATCGGCGTTAGGGGATGGTCACGCATCGGCGAATCCGACAGCAGCGACTGGCCGACGAAGAGGTGGCCCTGATAGACGCTCCTCTGATTGGCCGGAAAGGCAGGGCAGACGACGGTGATGGCTGCCTGCAGCCGCTCCAGCAAGGCATCCGCCACCGGACCGATGTTTCCGTCATCGCGGCTGTCGAAGGTAGAGCAGTACTTGAAGAAGAGCCGCTCGGTACCCGCCGCCAAAAGCAAATCGGCCGCCCTGAGGGATAGCTCGACGGCCTCGTCCGGTGGCAGGTTTCGGCTCTTCAGCGCGATCACCACCGCATCCGCGTCATCGGGCAGGCGGCCGCTCTTCGGCAAGCCGATCGTCTGCACGGTCCTGAGGCCGCCGTCCGCCAGCATGAGGGCCAGATCGCTGGCCCCGGTGACATCGTCGGCAATAGCGCCGAGCAGCATCTTCTCTCTCCATCTATCCCAACGGCGCTACGCAGCGGGCGGGGTCCCAGCCACTGCATGCGAGAGTGCCGCAAGCCTCTGATCTTGTCCCGGCCCTATCCACCGTCACGTCTTTAGCCCCTGTGGCGCAACACTGCCGCTTCCTTTTTATGGCTTCGTCAATGTATACGTTGTCAAGTTTATTATCGTGTGCGATAACCGGCCGAGAGTTGGATCAAGGCGCCGGATCGCGCCGAGAGGGGACGTCCCACTTGTCCAAGGCAGCAGCAGGCTTGATGGAATTGGTGCGGCACGGCAGGGGCTTGCAACGCCCTGAATGCGTGCTGGCGCACGAATGCGGGCGGCTCTTCGTATCGGACTGGAGTGGTAGCGGCGGCATCGCGGTGCTGCACCCCGACGGGTCGATGGACCGGCTGCTGGCGGGAGACAGGGAAACTCCGCTGCGCCCCAACGGCATTGCCTTGGAAGAGGGCGGCAGCTTCTTGCTGGCTCATCTTGGCGAGACCGACGGCGGCATCTATCGCCTCTATCCCGACGGGCGCAGCGAGGCGGTCTTGACTGAGGTCCAGGGTCGCCCGTTACCGCCCTGTAACTTTGTCCTGCGGGAAGACTGCGGCCGCCTCTGGCTCACCGTCAGCACCTCTCTCATGCCGCGCGCAGGCGCCTATCGGGGCGATGTCGCCGACGGCTTCATCGTCGTGGTGGATGCCAAGGGCGCGCGCATAGCGGCAGAGGGGCTGGGTTACACCAATGAGTGCGCGGTGAGCCCCGGGGGCGAGCGGCTCTATGTGAACGAGACCTTCGCTCGCCGCACCAGTGCCTTCGACATTGGCGCCGAAGGCAAGCTGACCAAGCGGCGCTGCCAGGCCAGCTATGGGCCCGGCACCTTCCCCGACGGCTTGGCGCTGGACCGCGAGGGCGGGCTCTGGGTCACCTCGATCGTCAGCAACCGTGTGATCAGGCTCTCTCCGACAGGGGAGCAGGAGGTGATTCTGGAGGAGAACGAGCCCGGCTTCCTCGCCGAGGTCGAAGCCGCCTACCAAGCCGGCCGCATGGGACGCCCGCATCTGGACCGCAATCCCGGTCGGATCCTGCGCAATCTATCGAGCCTGGCATTCGGAGGGCCGCAGCTCAAAGAGGCCTATCTGGGCTGCCTGTTGGGCCAGTCGCTCTTGAGCTTTCATGCCGGCGTCGAGGGCCAGCCGCCGGCACATTGGCGCTCGGATCTGGCTCCCCTGCTAGCGGCCTTGGCCAAGCAATCGAACGAGGACGGACCATGACCAATCAGCCCACCTTGAACATCGCCGTCTTTGCCGGCGACGGCATCGGCCCGGAGGTGATGGCTCCCTGCCTGGCACTGCTGCGCCAGGTCGAGCGGCAGGTCGGCGGCTTCGCGCTCTCGTTCGAGAGCTTGCCGGCCGGCGCCGGGCTCTATCGCGACGAAGGCGTGGCACTGCCGACCTCGTCGCTGGAGGCCGCGCGAGAGGCCGACGCCATCTTGCTGGCCGCCATGGGCTTGCCCGCAGTGCGCTATCCCAACGGCACCGAAATTGCGCCGCAGATCGACCTGCGCTTCGAGTTGGGCCTCTATGCCGGCGTGCGCCCGGTGCGGCCGCTGCCGGGCGTCGCCCCCGCCCTTGCCGATCCGCGCGCGGCCGAGATCGACTTCGTGCTGGTCCGGGAATCGACCGAAGGGCTCTTCGCCTCCAAGGACAAGGGCGAGATCGAGGGAGACCGGGTCGCGCGCGAGACACTGGTGATCACGCGCGAGACCTGCGAGCAGCTCTTCGACTTCACGCTGAGACTCGCGCGCCAGCGTAAGAAGGCTGGCGGCAAGGGCCGCGCGACCTGTGTGGACAAGGCCAACGTCTTTCAAGCCTTCGCCTTCTTCCGCCAGATTTTCGACGAGCAAGCCCAAGCCTATCCCGAGCTCGTCATCGATCATGACTACGTGGATGCCGTGGCGATGAAGCTGGTCCGTCGCCCCTGGGACTACGACGTCTTGGTGACGGAGAACATGTTCGGAGACATCCTCTCGGACCTCGGCGCCGGCCTGATCGGCGGCATGGGCATGGCGCCCTCGGCCGACATCGGCGCGCGCCACGCGGTCTTCCAGCCCTGTCACGGCACCGCCCCCGACATCACCGGGCAAGGCAAGGCCAACCCGACCGCCATGTTCCTCTCGGCGGCGATGATGCTGGAGTGGCTGGCCGACAGGCACGAGGCACCGGCCTGTGCCGAAGCCGGACGGCGCATTCGCGATGCCGTCGACGGTGCCTTCTTTTCCGGCAACCTCTGTCCCTTCGAGCTCGGCGGGGAAGACGGCACCGGCCGCATCACCGACGCCGTGCTCGCCGCTTTGGAGGAGGAAGGCCGGTGAGCGACAAGATCCGGGTCGCCCAGATCGGCGCCGGGTTCTTTGCGCAGTTCCACGCCGAGGCCTGGTCCAGACTTGCGGGCGCGGAGCTGGTCGCACTCTGCGATCTCGATCCGACGCGCGCCGAGGCTTTGGCGGCCAAGGCCGGCCACCCCGCGGTCTTCACCGATGCCGAAGCCATGCTGGACCAGGTCCGGCCCGACTTGGTCGACATCGCCACACCGCCGTCCAGCCATCTGGCCCTAATCGAGATCGTGGCCGATCGCGGCCTCCCGATGATCTGTCAGAAGGCCTTCTGCAATTCACTTGCCGAGGCGGAAACGGCCGTCGGCTTAGCCGAAGCGGGCGGAGCGGCGCTCGTCGTTCACGAGAACTTCCGTTTTCAGCCTTGGTACCGCACAGCCAAGAGGATCCTGGAGGCTGGCGGGCTGGGAACACTCTATCAGCTGACGTTCCGGCTGCGCCCTGGCGATGGCCAAGGGCCCAGCGCCTATCTCGACCGGCAGCCCTACTTTCGAGAGATGCCGCGCTTTCTCTTGCACGAGACCGGCATTCACCTGATCGATACCTTTCGTTTCCTGGCGGGCGAGGTGACCTCCGTCTTCGCCGACCTGCGCCGCCTCAATCCGGTCATCACCGGCGAGGACGCCGGTTTCCTGCTGCTGCGATTGGCGGACGGCCCGAGAGCGCTCTTCGACGGCAACCGCCTGGCCGACCACGCAGCGGAGAACCGCAGGCTCACCATGGGAGAGCTCTTGATCGAGGGCAGTGACGCGAGCCTGCGGCTGGATGGCTTCGGCCGCTTGTTCCAGCGCGCGCATGGCTCTGCGGAAGAAATCTCAGTTCCCTTTGACTGGCAGGATCGCGGCTACGGCGGCGACTGCGTGGCGGCCTTGCAGGCGCATGTCATCGGCCACCTGACGGAAGGAACGCCGCTGGAGAACCGGGCCCGCGACTACCTGGTCAATCTGCGCATCGAAGAGGCCGCCTACCGCTCCGCCGACTTGGGCGGATGGGCGGTCCCGAGCTAGGCGGCCGCTGGTGCAACTCGCAAGACCACAGCCGGCGCAAAGCAGCGGCGAGCGCGCCTATGGCGCCATCAAGCAGGACATTCTCGAAAACCGCATGCCCGCCGGAGCGCAGTACCTGGAAGCGGAGCTGGCCGAACGGCTGCAAATGAGCCGCACGCCGCTCCGCGAGGCGCTGGTGCGCCTGGCGAACGAGGGGTTCATCGAGATCAAGCCGCGCCACGGCATCCGTGTGCTGCCGCTCTCGCCGGAGGACATGCGTGAGATCTACCAGATCCTGACCGACCTGGAGGCCACCGCCGCCCGGCTGGTGGCGCTTCACGGGCTCGGTCCCGACGCCCTGGCCCGGCTGGAGGCGGCGGTCGCAGAGATGGACAGGGCATTGGCGGAGAAAGACCTCCCGGCCTGGGCCAAGGCCGACGAAGACTTCCACAGTGCCCTGGTGGAGCACTGCGGCAATCGCCGCCTGAAGAGCGTGGTCGATACCTACAGGGACCAGGCGCACCGCGCGCGCATGCAGACGCTCAAGCTGCGTCCCTTGCCGACGCGGTCGAACGAGGACCACCGCGCCCTGGTCGAAGCGATCAAGCTGGGCGAGGCCGCGCTCGCCCATGCCATTCACCGCCGGCACCGCCAATTGGCGGGCGAGATGCTGGTGTCGCTCCTATCAGAATTGGGATTCCGACAGCTCTAAAGTATACCGCCAAAAAACCCTCAAGACGCTATCTTACCGCCCCAGGTTCGCCCTATTCAGTAAGACATCCGCTAAGAGACAAGAAAAAGCCTGTGTCAAATGGGGACCTGACACGATGTTCGACAATACTCCAGTACAATACGGGCGCCCGAAACTGTTCGGGCAAAGCATGCACGAAAACCCCTACCCGGTCTACGGCGTCCTGCGCACGATGGATCCGTTGTATTGGGACAGGAACCTCCAGGCCTGGGTTGCCACAGGACACGGCGACGTCACTCGGATACTGAAGGACAGCCGCTTTTCGAGCAATCGGGTGGACAAGGCCCGCGGCCGCTTCGCCGATCCAAAGCTGGCGCCGCTGTTCGACACCCTCTCGCTCCTGATGCTGCAGCGCGACGACCCCGATCATGCGCGGCTGCGCAATCTGGTGAACCACGCCTTCCAGCGCACCGCCGTCGAGCGCTATGCCCCGCATATCGAAGCTCTGGTCGATCGCTTGCTGGACCAGGCCGAGGCGAAGGGCAAGCTGGATTTCGTATGGGATTTCGCGGTGCCGCTGCCGATCTTGGTGATCTCCGAGATCGTGGGCATCCCGGAGAGCGACCGCGATCGGGTCAAGGCCTGGTGCGACGACTTCTCCTACGTTGCCCTCAACTTCTACGCCAACATCAACGAAGAGCGCCTCGAGCGCGGCCTGGAAGCCGTTCAGGCCTTCAAAGCCTACCTGGCGGGCCGGATTGAGGAGCTGCGGCAGAGGCCGGAGGATTGTCTTTTGAACCACCTGATCGAGGTGGAGGACGCAGGGGACCGGCTCAGCCTCGACGAGCTGCTTGCCAACGTGCTGCTGCTGTTGAACGCCGGCAACGAGACCACCACCGGCATGCTGGCCAACGGACTGCTCGCGCTGGTGAACAATCCCGACCAGCTGGCGATCCTGCGACAGGACCCGAGCCTGGTGCCGCAGGCGGTGGAGGAGTTCCTGCGCTACGACCCGCCGGTACAGTTCGTGGGCCGCGTCGCCAAGCAGGAGGTGGTGCTTCACGGGCAAACCATCGCCGCCGGTGATCTGGTTTTGCTGGTGCTGGCGGCAGCCAGCCGCGACCCCATGGTCTTCCGCGCGCCCGAGCGCCTGGACATCACCCGCGAGCGCAATCGTCACCTCGGCTTCGGCAACGGCCGGCACATCTGCATCGGCCTGCAGCTGGCGAAACTGGAAGGACAAATAGCCTTCGCCCGTGTCCTCGAGCGCTTGCCGAACCTGTCGCTCGAAAGGGGATCGCTGCGGCACCGAGAGAACTTCAACATGCGCTGTCCGCGGCACTTGCCGGTGAAGATGGCAGCCTAGAACGAGTCACATGCTTGCCTGGGGGGCCAGGCAGGCGGCCCAGCTGGTCAGCGAGCCTCCCCAACCCGCTCGCCGCTGGGCCGCCACCGGGGTAGGATGCCCCCCTGAAGAAACAGTCTTGATGGGACGAGGATGATGAAGACCGGGTTGGGACAACAGCTGCGCAAAAGCCAGCTCTTCGGTCCGCATATGCTGGAGGACCCCTATCCCCACTATCAAGCTCTGCGCCAGATGCGTCCTCTCCATTGGGACGAGAGCCTGCAGGCCTGGATCGTGCTGGGCCATGAGGACGTGACCAAGGTCCTGAAGGACCCGCGCTTTTCCGCCGACAAGCCAAGCGTCGCCCGGGCGCACTTTCCGGATCCCGAACTACAGCCGCTCTTCGATCTGATCTCGCTGAACATCGCCAACCGCGACGAGCCTGGCCACCACCGCATCAGAAAACTGGTGACACACGCCTTTCAGCGGACCGCCGTCGAGGGCTATGAGGCCGACATAACAAGGCGCGTCGACGCGCTTATCGATGCCGGGCTGGCCCGTGGCGGCATGGACTTTGTCACCGAGTTCGCCATCCCTCTGCCGGTCATGGTGATCGCCGACATCGTCGGCATTCCCGAGGCCGATCGGGCCAAGCTCAAGGGCTGGTGCGACGACTACAGCTTCGTAGTGAACAACCTCTTCGCCAGCATCACGAAAGAGCGCCTGCTCCAAGGCCTGAACAGCACCTTGGCCTTCCGCGCCTATCTGCAGACCCAGGTGGATCGCTTGAGGCGAGCGCCGGAAGACAACCTGCTGTCGCATCTGGTCACCACCGAGGAGGCCGGCGATCGCCTGAGCCTCGACGAGCTCTTGATGAACAGCCTGCTGCTGCTCAATGCCGGCAACGAGACCACCACCTCGCTCCTGTGCAACGGCCTGCTGGCCTTGCTGCGCCATCCCGAGCAGATGGCACAGTTGCGCAGCGATCGCGCCTTGGTCGCCGGCGCCGTCGAGGAGTTTCTGCGCTATGACCCGCCGGTCCAGTTCCTCGGCAGAATCGCAACCGAGGAGCTGGAGCTGCATGGCGCCACGATCGCCAAGGGCGATGTCATGATCGCCGTGATCGCCGCCGCCGACCGCGACCCCGAGCATTACCGGGACCCCGACCGACTGGACATCACCCGTCAGCATAACCATCATCTTGCCTTCGGCCACGGCATCCATATCTGCGTCGGCCTGCAGTTGGCGCGCCTGGAAGGAAGGGTCGCCTTCAGCCGCCTGCTGGATCGGCTCGATGAAATCGAATTGGAGCCGGGCGCGGTTCTGCACCGGGAGAACTTCAACATGCGCTGCCCACTGCACCTGCCGATCCGCATAACGGCCAAGGACGGCCCTTAGGAAGGACGAGGAGGCGGACCATGCGCCCCAATCAACGACGAGAGATGATGCGCGGCGCCAGGCTTGGCAGGAGGGCCGGTATGCGCGGCATGCGGATGGGCGGCGGCGGCGGCCAGATGGGACTGCTACTGCTGGCCGTGCGCCTGTTCCGACGGCTGGCCGCCTCTTTCGGCAGGTCCAAGCGCCTTTAGGCAAGGATGCCAAGCGCCGCAAAGCAAGGCGTGTCGCTGCGCGAGATCTCTTGGCTGACGGAAGACTTCGACCGCCTGGCGGCCGAAGCGCGCCGGGACGACCACAGCTTTCTCGACAGAATGCGACAGGAGTGGGCAGCCGAGGTGAACCGCTTCGATCGGCCGGGCGAGCGCCTGCTCGGCCTCTTTCAAGGCACTCAATTGCTCGCCATCGGCGGGCTAAACCGTGATCCCTATGCTGCCCGGCCGAAGACAGGGCGCCTGAGGCACCTTTATGTCAGCGAGAGCGCGCGCCGGTCGGGCCTTGCCTCCTTGCTGGTCGATGCGCTGCTGTCAGAAGCGCCTCGACACTTCGACCTTGTCCGTCTGCGAACCGGCAACCCGGCCGCAGCAGCCTTCTACCTGAAGAAAGGATTCAAGGCGGTGCAGGAAGAAGACGCTACCCATCACCTTGACCTCGCCGCCGTTCTCAGCAGCGGCCGGAAGCGCGGTTAGACGGCGTCCTCCAACAGAAGGTCCGCCCCCTTCTCGCCCAGCATAATCGCAGGGGCGTTGGTGTTGCCCGAGGGAATGGTCGGAAAAACGGAGGTATCGATGACGCGCAAGCCGGAGAGGCCATGCACGCTCAGCCGCGGATCGACCACCGCCGCCTCGGCATCGGGCCCCATGCGACAGGTGCCGGAGGGATGGAATATGGTCGTGGAGCGCTGGCGGATATCGTCGATCAGGGCTTCGTCGCCCTCGACAGACTGGCCAGGCGTCATCTCTTCGTCGATGAGGGCCGAAAGCGCCGGTGTCGCCGCCATGCGCCGTATGAGGTGCACGCCTTCCAGCAGTTCCTGCAGGTCGTGATTGGTGGACAGCCCGTTGGGATGAATGGCCAAGGGCTCTCGCGGATCGGTCGACTGCAACGCCAGGTGGCCGCGGCTGGTCGGCCGGCAATTGGAAATGCCCAGCCGAAAGGCCGGAAAACCGTCGGGGTTCATCAGCGGCCGCGTCCCCGACGGCGCCGTGGTGTAGCTGACCGGCGAGAAGTAGAGCTGCAGGTTCGGGCGCGCCACCTCGGGTCGGCTGCGGCAGAAACCGCCACCCTGGTTCAGGCTGAGCCGCAAGGGACCGCGCCGCAGGAGCAGGTAGTTGGCACCGGCCCACAGCTTGCCGGGCCAGCTGTGCAACGCGTCGTTCAAGGTCGGCCGGGTGCAGCGATAGACATAGTCGAGCCCCAGATGATCCTGCAGGTTCCGACCCACCTGCGGGGCGTCCAGCCGAACCTCAATCCCGAGACCCTGCAGCTGCTCGGCCGGGCCGATGCCCGAGAGCTGCAAGAGCTGCGGTGAGTTGATGGCGCCGGCGGCCAGGACGACCTCGCGGCCGGCGCGTACCTGCTGGCGCCTGCCGCCGCGCAGATACTCGACCCCCACGGCCCGCCGGCCCTCGAAGAGAATGCGCGTGGCCAAGGCCTTGGTGATCACCGCAAGGTTGGGCCGCCGCATCGCCGGCCGCAGGAAGGCACGGGCCGCCGACATGCGCCGGCCGCGGTGGGCGGTGATCTGGTAGAGGCCGACCCCGTCCTGGCTATCGCCGTTGAGGTCGCGCAGCACCGGCAGGCCGACCTGCCGTCCGGCCTCGAGATAGGCCTGGCAGATAGGATGCAGGTCCGCCGACACGTCGGCGACCGTCAAGGGGCCCTCTGCTCCATGCAAAGCGTCGCCGCCCCAGGCATGGCTCTCGGACCGCTTGAAGTAGGGCAGGACGTCCCGCCATCCCCAGCCGGGATTGCCGGCCGCCTCCCAGGCGTCGTAGTCGGCCGCCTGGCCGCGGATATAGACCAAGGCGTTGATCGAACTGGAGCCGCCCAAGACCTTGCCGCGCGGCCAGTACTCGGCCCGGCCGGCGAGCCCGCGGTCCGGCTCTGCCTGGTACATCCAGTTGACGCGGGCGTCAAAGAAGGTCTTGCCGTAGCCGATCGGTACCTGAATCCAGAAGCGGCGATCGCTGCCGCCCGCCTCCAACAGCAAGACCTTGTGCTTGCCGCTCGCACTCAGGCGATTGGCCAGCACGCAGCCGGCCGATCCGGCGCCGACGATGACATAGTCGAAGTCCATGGCAGTGCTCATTCAGGCGGCCCGAGCGAGGGTGCTGTCGGCCCTCCATAGCCGCGGCACCTACCTGGCGCCAGTGCAATTTTCCGGCCGGCCTGCGCTCTATTGGCAGAGGGGCTTCCACAAGCCGGGGACTTCGTGGAATCTTCGCGCCGGCTTGGCGCGTCGAGGGAGAGAACCGGCATGAAGATCCAATCAATTGAAAGCTTTACCACGCAGTATGTCGGCTTCGTGCGGGTCACGGCCGAGAACGGCGCGGAGGGTTGGGGGCAGGTCTCGACCTACAATGCGGACATCTCGGCGATGGTTCTGCATCGCCAGGTGGCCCCTTGGGCCTTGGGCGCGGACGCGCTCGACATCGACGCCCTCATGCACATCATTCCGCTGCGCGAGCACAAGTTCCCGGGCTCCTATCTCAGGCGGGCCATGGGAGGGCTCGACACCGCATTGTGGGATCTAAAAGGCAAGCTTGTCGGCAAGAGCGTCTGCGAGCTGATCGGCGGCACGCCAGGCCCCTTGCGCGCCTACGCCTCTTCCATGAAGCGCGACATCACTCCGGAGGCCGAGGGCGAGCGTTTCAAGGACCTCCGTGACCGCTACGGCTTCGACGCCTTCAAGTTTCGTGTCGGTGCCGAGTGCGGCGAGGATCAAGACGAGTGGCCCGGCCGCACCGAGGCCATCATCCCCGCCGTTCGCCGCGCCCTGGGCGACGAGGTGGCGCTGCTCGCCGACGCCAACAGCTGCTTCAGCCCGGCCCGCGCAATCGAGGTCGGCCGCATGCTGCAGGACCATGGCGCAAGCCACTTCGAAGAGCCCTGCCCCTATTGGGAGCTGGAGCAGACCAAGCAGGTCGCCGATGCGCTGGAGATCGACGTGACCGGCGGCGAGCAGGACTGCGATCTTTCCACCTGGCGTCATATGATCGAGATGCGCGCGGTCGACGTGGTGCAGCCCGATGTCTGCTACCTGGGTGGTCTTGCCCGAACCTTGAAGGTGGCCGCGATGGCGGCAGCGGCCGGCCTGCCCTGCACCCCCCATTGCGCCAACCTCTCGTTGGTCACCCTCTTCACCATGCACTTGCTACGCGCCATACCCAACGCCGGAAAGTACCTGGAGTTCTCCATCGAGGGCGCCGACTACTACCCCTGGCAGGAGGGCCTCTACAGCGAGTGGCCTTACACCATCACCGACGGTCAGGCGCAGGTGACCGACGCCCCCGGTTGGGGCGTGGAGATCTCTCCGGACTGGCTCGCAGCCGCCGACCACCAGGTCAGTCGGCTCTAGTCCCGCCTTCCGCTTCGCCGCTACAGGACGCCGGGAATAGGCTCATAGCGGAACTCTGCTAAGCTCCACGCAACGCGCGATAAATCCCGGGGAGCAGCGACATGCGTTTCATTCTCATAGCAGCCACGATGCTGCTGGCCGTCGGACTTGGCACCGCCAGCGCCGAAGAGCGCGACCCGGATCTTCGCGGCACATGGGTTGGCGAGGCCAAGGCCGTCTATGTCGTCTCGCCAGGGCCGCCCACCGATGCGCGCTTCTCCACCTCGGAAATTGTCCTCAAGATCAATCAGCAAGAAGATCGGCGCTTTTCCGGGCTCATGACGGTGGACGAAACCACCAGGCCGATCGTCGGCGTGATCGCCTTCGACGGCAAGATCTGGTGGTCGGAGCCTGGCGGTTTCGTCGAAGGCCACTTGACGGATCCCGATACCTTCGAGGGCTGCTATGTGCGCATCAGCGCTTTCAGCCAACTGGCGGCATGCGAGATCCTCAAGCGCCAAGAGTAGTTGGGCGAGCCCTACGCAGTGCTGGCGGCGGTGTCGGATCCGTCGGCTTCGTCGGCAGCTCGGCACATAGTCCGAGAGACCAGGCCGTAGACCTCCACCCAAGCCTGCCGCACAGAGGGGGTCCAAGCCGGCCCCAAGCCCTTCTCCAAGGTCCAAAGAAGGGCAGCGCCCACGTCCTGATAGTCTTGCCGGCACACGCCGTAACCCCGGTGTCGCCGCCCGAGATCCTCCAGTACCGGCATCAGCCGCTCCGGCTGTTCGAGGCTGGAAACCGCAAAAGTCAGGGCGTCCATCAGGGCCATGTGCTGGCGACGCATATCCGTGCCGGCAAAGAGGCCCTTTAGCCTTGGCGCGATCTCGAAGAGCCGCTGATAGAAGAGCTCCGCGGCGGCAGGGCCCAAGGGTGCAACCTCGGCCCAGCTTTCTTCAATCTGTTGCTTTGCTTGCGGTGTCATCTCGTTTTGGCTCCGAAATTGGCGGCCTCTAGCGACCGCGTCTGCCCAACATGTTCGATAGAGCGCTGCGCATGGCAAGTCCTCGTTCTTCCTTTGCACGCTTCATCGCACGGTGAACTTGGATCGTTCTGTGACATAGCCACTCCTCATCAGACATACCACCAAGATCTCTGAAGTTCTTGTAGTACTGATTGACCTCTTTCATCACTCAACTCCTATTTTCCAGACCGCTCGGCGCCCTTGATCTTGCCCGAGTCAGTCTTAGCTAATCCTTGACCGTTGAAATTAAAAATGAATAATTAGGATGCTTTCGTTCTCGGGAGGAGATGATGGATCTCACCGCTTTGAGGATCTTTCGCGCAGTGGTCCGCGAGGGCGGGGTGACGCGCGCAGCCGAGCATCTCAATCGCGTCCAGTCGAACGTGACCACGCGGGTCCGCCAGCTGGAGGAAGAGCTCGGCGTCCAGCTCTTCATCCGCGAGGGCAAGCGCATGCATCTCTCGCCGGCCGGCCAGGTGCTGATCGACTATGCCGACCGCCTTCTCGACCTGGCGGCGGAAGCCCGGAACGCGGTGCAGGATCTTGCCTTGCGCGGCACCTTGCGCGTCGGCGCCATGGAGAGCACGGCAGCCGTGCGCTTGCCGGCCCCCTTGAGCGAGTACCACCGCCTCTTCCCCGACGTCACGCTGGAGCTCAAGACCGGTCACAAGGAGATCTTGACCTGCGCGCTCCTGGCCGGCGAGGTCGATGTGGCCTTCATCCCCGAACCGCTGCCGGAAGACACCTTCGAAAGTGTGACGGCCTTCGTCGAGGACTTGGTCATCGTGGCCGCCGGCGATCATCCCGCCATCGAAGGCCGCAATGCCCCGCCCGAGACCATCGTGACTTTCGAGGTCGGCTGCCCTCACCGAGCCCTGCTGGAAGCCTGGTACGCGAGCATCGGGGCCAGGCCACAGCACGTGATCGAGATGAACTCCTATCATGCCATGCTGGGCTGCGTGCTGGTGGGCATGGGCGTCGCCCTCTTGCCACGCAGCGTGCTCAGCACCTTTCCAGAGGCCAAGAGGCTTAGCCTGCACAGCCTGCCTCCCGGACAGAACAGCCTGACGACGGCCTTCGCATGGCGCAGAGGTGCCCGCTCGGCAAAGGTCGACGCCATGATCGACATCCTGAAGGCGCCTGCAGGAGGGGAGTCGGCCGTCGCCTAGCGAGCGACCGCGACCCTGGCCCCACTCCCAAGCTGAGGCCAACTCTCGAGGAAGAGAGCCATGGGACCCCATCTCACGTGCCTGATTCTTCAAGCAACTAGGTCGGATCCCTGCGAGCTGGCCGATCGCGCCTCCAGCCCCTGCGGTCGCGCGGGCTGTGGTTGACCACCGTGGCAGCAAGGCGCAAAGCGGTCGAGCCCTCACGATTCCTCGGTAGGCTCATGCTCACCTGCATTGCGTAGTCGAAAAGTGCCTTGTGTCCCAACATGTCGCTCTCGTCCCCCTGTGCTCATGGGAGAAGCCGGGTCGTCGAGGCGAGCGGCTTCGTGGCCAAGACATGGCGGAGGAGGATCAAAAAAGGATCAAAAATGGGCTCAAGATCGGATCAAAGTGGTTAGGAGGAACCGATGACCCGCAGATTCTGCTCGCCGACCTCTTCCGCCTCTTCCTCCAGGCCAGCCTTGGCCAGACCGTCCAGGTAGTCGCTGACGAAGGTTCGATTGGCGTGATGGGTGAGCTCGTCGCGGGCGAAAGCCACGGAGTACTCCGGCTTGATCAGCTTCAAGCGGCGGAGAGCGTGCTTGGCGTCATCGCCCCTCTTGGCGGCACCCAGGACCGCCACCAGGGTAGCCCAGGCAAAGTGGGAGGCATTGGGCAGGCGCACGGCCGTCTTGGAATCCCGCTCCGCCTCGACCAAGCGCCCTTGGGCAAAGCGCGCCTCCGCGCGATCATGATAGAAGGTCCAGAGATGCGGATCCTGCGGGTCTAGCGCGATCGCCTGGTCCAGCAGGGGAACCGCGTCCTTCGGTTGTCCCGCCGCCGAGAGCGCTTGGCCCAAGCCGAAGCAGGCCTGCGCCATGCTGGGATCGAGGGCGAGTGCCGTCTCGAACTCCGGTATCGCCTGGTCGAAGGCGCGTTCGATGGCGAGCAGACGCCCCAAGGCGAAATGGCCGTGCGCATCTTTGGGATCCCTGCCCACGGCCTGCTCTGCCGCCTCGATCCCCTGCAGCAGGAACTGGTCTCGCTCTGCATGCGGCCCGTACCAATACATCTGCAGATAGACGTAGGCCAGGCGCGCATAGGCAGGCGCCAAATTCCCGTCCATCGCCAGCGCCTGCTGAAAGTGGCCGCGCGCCGCGGTAAGCCCCGGCATGGTGAAGCGGTACATCTCGCGCAGGGCCAAGTGGTAGTAGGCCCAGGGGCCCAGCCCGTCCGGCGGGGCTTCGCTGGCCTTACGCGCCTCCGATGCCTCGATCTCCCGCTTCAAGACCGCCGCCAGGCGGTTGATCCAACCGTCATCGCCGTTCATGAGGTTGGCCATCGGTTCGGCCCAGCGTTCCGACCAAAGGTAGCTTCCATGACCGACGTCCAGCAGATGGGCGCTGACGCAGATCTGCTCTTGGAACCGGCGGAGGCTGCCCTCCACTACGTAGATCTCGTCGGATTTCGACACCTCGAGGTTGTGGTGTCCGGCGACTGCCAAGCCGCGGTCGCGGTTCAAGGCGATCAAGAGATCTTCGCCGAAGGCGTCGGCAACCGCCTGATCCAGGCTGTCGGCGCCGATGACGGTGAAACGGCGCAGGGCGACAGCAGGCGGGCCGCGCCGCTCTGGCGGCCTCAGCTCGACGACCCCCGACGCCTGGCCCCCTGGCATAGCCAGGGCAGGCGGATGCGTCGGCAGCGGCGCTGCCGGTTCCGGCGTGGTGACAGCCTCGCCGCGCAGCAGCTTCTCGTAAAAGCTCTTGGTCTCCGAATCGGGCGCCACGCCAAGCTCGCGGCGCAGCATTTCATTGCACTCCCGATACTGGCGCAAAGCGGCATTTCTTTGCCCATTGATCGCATAGAGCTTCATCAAGCGACGGTGCGCCGACTCGTCCAGCGGGTCGAGCCGCAGGATGGTCCTGGCAGTCTGGACCGCGTCGGACAGCATGCCCTCTTCGCTCTGCCGATTGAGAAGCCGGTGAAAGCCGGACATCATGCTGTCGCGCAGCCGCCGCCGCTCTTCGGTCATCCAGCTCTCGAAGACCTCTTCGCGCAGGTCGACGCCGGACAGCAAATCACCGCTAAAGAGATCGGCAGCTTCCGCCAGGGCTTCGGTGGAGCCGATGTCCAGCAAGGCCTCCAAGCGGGCGACATCGCTGGTGACCAGTTCGGGCGCGAGCGTAACCCCTGCCCCTTCGACCTGGAAAAGATCGGGAAAAGCAGGCGCCAAGAGCTTACGCAAGCTGGAGAGTGCTTGGTTCAGGCTGTGCCTGCCGTGCCGCTCGTCACGACTGCCCCACAGAAGCGCCGTCAGCTCGCCACGGCTGCGCTGGCGCCCGGCCGGCAACGCCAGGTAGGCCAGCAAGGCCTCCGCCTTACGGGTCGGCAAGGTCAAGCCTTCCGGCGCCAGAACCTCGAAGCGGCCTAGCATCTTCAGCGACAGCCGTTGGCTGACCGCAGTTTCCCTAATGGCGCTCATGGGGCCCTCTGCCTCCAATCGGCCTCCGCTTCCTTCCCCACGACGAACCAGCGTCGCCGGGCGCGAGACTTAGTCTAGCAGCGCTGTGAAGATAGGCACTGTCCTTTTGTGGCGCAACGCTGGCCCTTCGATGAACAAACCGGCCTGTACCTGGCCCACAACGCTGATCTCGCAGCGCTCAAAGCTCTATTGTTGGTCAGAGCCTGTGCCTCAAACTGCTTAGACAGCCCCCTCTTGCAGCGCGAAGCGATCCGCCAGCAGCTTCTCTACCCGCGGCGTCACGAAAGTCGAGATGTCTCCGCCGAATCGGCCGATCTCCTTCACGAATCGGGAGGAGACGAATTGGTGGCGTTCCGAGGCCATCAAAAAGACGGTCTCGATTTTTGGCGCCATGCGGGCGTTCATACCTGCCATTTGGAATTCGTACTCGAAGTCGGAGACGGCTCTTAGTCCGCGCACGATGACGCCGGCATGGACGCTGGCAGCGAAGTTGATCAGGAGGTTGGAGAAGGCGCGCGCCTCCACAACCGCACCGTGGCTCTCGATCTCATCGATCTCGGCGCGCACCATTTCCAGCCGGTCTGCCGTGCCGAACAGCGGCCCCTTTCCATCGTTGCGGGCCACCGCCACGATTAGGCGATCGACGACCCTGGTGGCCCGTCGGATAATGTCGATATGCCCATTGGTGATGGGATCGAAGGTTCCCGGATAGACACCGATCAAAGGCTTTGCCATCGACTGTCCCTCTCTCGGCCGTTCAGGCTGGTGTGACTGATTACTCCTCGGGCGCGTCTTCGCCCTCGTCCTCTTCTTCTTCCTCTTCTTCCAGGCGGCTGACCGAGACCACTTGCTCTCCAGCTGCGACGGAGAAGATACGCACACCGCGGGTCGCGCGGCCAGCGATCCTAATGTCCTCGACGGGACAGCGGATGAGCTGTCCGCCGTCGGTTACCAGCAGGATCTGATCACCGGCCTCGATCGGGAAGGTGGCCACCACGCGCGCCTGGCTCGCACCGGCTCTCGAGAGGTCCAGATTGGTGATGCCTTGCCCGCCCCTGCCGGTCAGGCGGTAGTCGTAGGCCGAGGCCCGCCGGCCGAGACCGTCGCTGGAGACCGACAGCAGCATCTGTTCTTGGCTTGCCAGGTCGTCGGCGCGCTCCGCCGTCACGCCCCACTCGCCGGCTCCCTCCGCCTCCGAACCTTCGCCTTCGCTGCGTCGCCTGACGGTGGCTAGGCGCAGATAGCCTTCACGTTCTTCAGCGCTGGCCTGGACATGATCGAGGATCGCCATGTCAATCACTTGGTCGTCCTGCTCCAGGCGAATGCCGCGCACACCGGTCGAGCCGCGCCCGGCGAAAAGCCGGATATCGGTGGCGCGGAAACGAATCGCCTTACCCTTGGCGCTGACCAACATGACATCCTGGTCCTCGCTTGCGAGCCTAACGCTGATCAAACGCGTATCGGCGTTTTCCAGACGCATGGCGATCAAGCCATTGGCCCGCACGTTGGCGAAGTCGGAGAGGCGGTTGCGGCGCACCGTGCCGGCGGAGGTGGCGAAAACCACCTGCAGGTTCGCCCATTCGCTCTCGTCCTCTGGCAGAGGAAGCGTGGCGGTGATGGTCTCTCCGCTCTCCAGCGGCAAGAGGTTGACCAGCGCCTTGCCGCGCGCCTGCGGGCTGCCGATCGGCAGGCGGTAGACCTTCAGCTTGTAGGCGCGGCCGCGGGAGGAGAAGAACAGTACCGGCGTGTGGGTCGAGCAGGTGAAGATGCTGCTGACCAGATCCTCGGCCCGCGTCGACATACCAGAGCGGCCCTTGCCGCCGCGGCGCTGCGCACGGTAGGCCGACAGCGGCACGCGTTTGATGTAGCCCGCTGCCGACAAGGTCACCACCATATCCTCGCGCTGGATCAGGTCCTCGATGTCGGTGTCGGCTTCGCCCTCCTCCAGCGAGGTGCGCCGCGGATCGTTGTAGCGCTCCTTCAGCGCCAAGAGCTCATCGCGCACGATGGCCAAGAGGCGCGCGCGCGAGGCCAGGATCTCCAAATAGTCCTTGATCTCGGTTGCCAGGGACTGCAGTTCCTGGGCGATCTTGTCCCGCTCCAGGCCAGTCAGGCGCTGCAGGCGCAAATCGAGAATCGCGCGCGCCTGGATCTCGGACAGGACATAGGTGCCGTCCTCTTCCACCTTGTGGCCCGGCTCGTCGATCAGCGAGACCAAGGGAGCGATATCGCCGGCCGGCCAGTGCCGCGCCATCAGGCCATGGCGAGCAGATTCCGGATTGGGGGCGCCGCGGATCAAGGCGACAACATCGTCGATATTGGCCACCGCAATCGCCAGGCCGACCAGGACATGCGCACGGTCGCGCGCCTTACCCAGCCGGAAGGCCGTACGTCGGGTCACCACCTCTTCGCGGAACTGCAGGAAGGCCGCCAGCACCTCGCGCAGGGACAGCACCAGCGGTTGGCGGCCGTCGATCGCGAGCAGGCTGATGCCGAAGGAGGACTGCAGCGGCGTGTGCTGGTAGAGCTGGTTCAGCACCACGTCGGACTGCGCCTCGCGCTTCAACTCGACGACGATCCTCAGGCCCTGGCGATCGCTCTCGTCGCGCAGGTCCGATACGCCTTCGACCACCTTATCGCGGACCACCTCCGCGATACGCTCCAACAGTCGGGTCTTGGTCAGCTGAAAGGGAATCTCGGTGATCACGATGGCTTCACGATCGCGGGAATGCTCTTCGATGCTGGCGCGGCCGCGCACCACGATGGTTCCGCGTCCATGGCGGTAGGCAGAGAGGATGCCGGCACGCCCGACAATGATCCCGCCGGTCGGCAGGTCGGGGCCCGGCACGTGCTGCATCAAGTCTTCGACCGAGGCATCGGGATCGTCGAGCAGCGCGCAGCAAGCGTCGATCACCTCGCCCGGATTGTGCGGCGGTATGCTGGTGGCCATGCCGACGGCAATGCCGTTGGCTCCGTTCACCAAGAGGTTCGGCAGCCTCGCCGGCAGCACCGTCGGCTCGCTGGTGGTCTCGTCATAGTTCGGCTGAAACTCGACGGTGTCCTCGTCGATGTCGGCCAGCAAGGCTTCGCTGGCGACTCGGGCGAGCCGCGCTTCGGTGTAGCGCATGGCCGCCGGCGGATCGCCGTCGATCGAGCCAAAATTGCCTTGTCCGTCTATCAGCTTGACCCGCATGGACCAAGGCTGTGCCATGCGCACCATGGCATCGTAGATCGGCGCGTCGCCATGCGGATGATACTGACCCATGACGTCGCCAATGATGCGGGCCGACTTGCGATAGGCCCGATTCCAGTCGTAGCCCTGCTCCTTCATCGTGTAGAGAATCCGCCGATGCACCGGCTTCAGGCCGTCGCGCACATCCGGCAGCGCCCGCGACACGATCACACTCATGGCGTAATCGAGGTAGGAGCGCTTCATCTCCTCTTCGATGGTAACGGGCTGGATACCGGGATCGCGCGGCGTTCCACCGGGCGGAGTCAGGACATCAGACACGCCGCAAGGCTCGCTGTTGGGCCAGTTTCATGGATGGGATTTTACACATAAAGATGCGGATCGGCAGCCGCTTCCGTGCGGCGCCAACCACCCATGACAATAGATTGTCGTGTGGGAGGCCGGTTCAAGGATGGCCGATGGGCGCAGAGAGCGTCACCGGCGCCGACCCCCAAGGACCGCCCGGCAGAGCCCGGACGGCCGAACGAGACAAGCTCAGACTAACCCAGGGAGTCCTTCAAGGTCTTGGCCGGCTTGAACCCAACGCTCTTGCTGGCGGCGATCTGAATCTCCTCGCCGGTCTGCGGATTGCGGCCGGTCCTGGCTGCGCGCTCGCGCACGGAGAAGGTGCCGAGGCCGGCGATACGAACGCCGCCGTCCTGAAGCCCGCTCTCGATCGCGTCGATTACCGCGTCGATCGCGGCTTGAGCAGATGCCTTAGAGATGTCCGCCTGCTCGGCAACGTGCGCGATGATATCGGACTTGGTCATGGTCTTGGACATATGGGTCTCCCTCCGGTGCCCTCGCTAAAGTCTACTCTAATTGCGAGATTCGAGAAGTGGTGGTCAAGCACAGTCATGGGTTTGGGCTAAGGTTTTTGCAGCCTTGCGGCCCTTTGATCACGTGGCCGCGAGCCCGATAAGATCAGAACGGGATGTCGTCGTCTAGTGGCTCCGCGCCTGCCGGTGGCGGTCCGTCACTGGAGCCGAAGCTGCCGGCCTGCTGACCGCCACCCTCTCCGCGGCCATCCAGCATCGTCAGCTCGCCGCGGTAAGGCCGCAGAACGATTTCGGTCGTATAGCGTTCCTGCCCGCTTTGGTCTTGCCACTTGCGTGTTTCGATCTGGCCTTCCAGGTAGATTTTTGAGCCTTTTTTCAGATAGTTCTCGCAGACTCTGACCAAATTCTCATTGAACACCACGACCCGGTGCCATTCGGTCTTTTCGCGGCGCTCGCCACTGTTGCGGTCTTTCCAGCTCTCCGAGGTGGCAAGCGAGAGATTGGCGACCCGCCCACCGTTTTGCATGCTGCGGATCTCCGGGTCGCGCCCCAAGTTGCCGACCAAGATCACCTTGTTGACACTACCGGCCATTGTTCTTCTCCCAGCGGTGCTCGCAAGGACTGTCGTCCAAGGAAGGCAGCACTCTAGAACCCGAAAGTCGGCACGGCAAAGCGCTTTGTTGGCCGAAAGTTCAGCCGACACTGGGGATAACGCCTGTCTCGGCGGTCGAGTCGCACCTCACCCTGTAGCAGGCTGGCTGCCAGGCCCCGAGCAAGACCGAGGAGCCGGACCATGTCCCAAGACATCCAATTGGAGCGGAATGGGCGCCCTTGCGCGAATGCGTCTGTGGTTCGCTCGACGCCTGTGTCCCGCCCCGATCTATAGCCAATCGGAAGGCTATCGAGGTGGCAAAGGCCATCGCCAAGGCGAATATGGCCCGCAATAACTCAAGTGTTGGACGAGCACCGAGCCATCGTAGCGGCCGAGGCACCATTCGCCCCCATCGCAGACGCTCTCCTATCGAGAGGGATTGAGGTCAATCGCCTGCCCTAACGGGAGGTTTGTATGGTCGCAAGCTCTTCCCGCTGCGCCCATCAACCGTTGATCGGGCGATGACCTGCTTGCGGCCGGCCCGGCAGTCCAAGGGCTAGCCCGATCGGCGCCCCTGGACCGCAGGGATCGTTCGAATCGGGCCTATTCGTTGTCTTTCTTGATCTGATCGTAGAGGAAGCCGCTGGAGCCGCCCACGGCAGCACCGATCGCCGCTCCGGCGCCCGGGCTGCCGGCAAAGGCACCGATGACGGCGCCGGTGGCAGCACCGACGCCCGCGCCAATGCCGGTGCGCTCGGCGGTCTTGGTGTCGAGGTTCTGGCAGCCGGCCAACAGCAAGCCACCGGCAGCGACTAGGACAATCGCACCCTTTCTAACCATGGTATCACTCCTTCTCGCGTGTCTATTCAAGTCGTCGGCTTAGGGAGAGCAGGGATACTTCGCGCGCAACGCCAAGATCATCCCCTCCAGCGCCTTGCGCTCGGACATGCCGGGATTGGATTTCATCCATTCCAGGAAGTCATTGCGCGCTTCCTCTCGGGAGATTTCCCCGTCCGGACAGATCGTCGGCTTGATGTCGAACCGAGGATCGGCCACCAGCTCGTCGTAGAATTGCTCGATGCCGGCGATCCAGCCGTAGCAGAAGCCGACGGCGTATTGGTTCATGGCGTGGCCTTCTGGCGCAGAGCAGAGCCGCGCCAAAGATCCGGCCGTTGCTACCTCGAAGTCGTCCGTCGTCACCTCTTGCGCGGTGGCCGGCGCCGCCAGAAAAGCTACTGCGGCCAATAGGGTTGCTATCCGCTTCATATCGTTAGATCCCTCTCGCTGTCCTCGCGTTTGACCTCGGCTCTGCCGGCGGCCACGATCTTGCTTGCTTCGACGGCTGCCTTCCACCGTCCGGGAACAGCGCCAGTCTGCCCAATCACGGCGCGCCAGGCCAAGGAAATTATCCCGTCGAGTCAAGGCTGTCGCCTAGAGGCAGGGCGGTCCCCCCGACTTCGGCGCCCAGCAAGCCGCCCTGTGGATGACTGTGGAAAATCTGCTGTGACCGGCATCCTCGGTCTGGATTGTCGGGGTCTCAGGTGAGACTATATCATGAACGAAGGGAGCATCCCTCCCTTGTCCCTTCCTCTCTCAGGAGCAGTCCCCGCCATGAGCGGCAGCATCACCATTCGCGGCGCCCGCGAGCACAATCTGAGGAACGTTTCGCTGGAGCTGCCGCGCCACCAGCTGGTGGTGATCACCGGGCTCTCGGGGTCCGGCAAGTCGTCGCTCGCCTTCGATACGATCTATGCCGAGGGGCAGCGCCGCTATGTCGAGAGCCTCTCCGCCTATGCGCGCCAGTTCCTGGAGCTCATGCAGAAGCCGGACGTCGATTCGATCGAGGGGCTGTCGCCGGCGATCTCCATCGAGCAGAAGACCACCTCGAAGAATCCCCGCTCGACCGTCGCCACGGTGACCGAGATCTACGACTATATGCGCCTCTTGTGGGCGCGCGTCGGCGTGCCCTACTCGCCCGCCACCGGCCTGCCGATTCGCAGCCAGACGGTGAGCCAGATGGTCGACAAGGTGATGACCTTGCCGAAGGGCACGCGCTTTTATCTGCTGGCGCCGATCGTGCGCGGCCGCAAGGGAGAGTACCGTAAGGAGCTGGCCGAGCTGATGAAGCGCGGCTTCCAGCGCGTTAAGATCGATGGCGAAGTACATGAAATTGCTGAAGCACCGGCACTCGACAAGAAGCGTAAGCACGACATAGAGGTCGTCGTCGACCGTTTGGTGTTGCGCAAGGGGCTGGAACAGCGCCTGGCCGACTCTTTCGAAACGGCGCTCGAATTGGCGGACGGGCTGGCCTTTAGCGAGGATGCCGACTCGGGCGAGCGCCTCACCTTCTCGGCCAAGTTCGCCTGCCCGGTCTCCGGCTTCACCATCGAGGAAATCGAGCCGCGGCTCTTCTCCTTCAACTCGCCGCATGGCGCCTGCACCACTTGCGACGGGCTTGGGCTCACCAGCTATTTCGACGAGGACATGGTGGTCCCGGACAAGAGCCTGAGCCTGCGATCCGGCGCGATCGCGCCTTGGGCCAACTCCTCCTCACCCTATTACCAGCAAACCCTGCAGAATCTGGCCAAGCACCAGAAGTTCTCGCTGGACAAGCCCTGGATCAAGCTGTCGCAGGCCGCACGCGACCTGGTCCTCTACGGCTCGCACGACAAGGTCATTCCCATGCGCTACGACGACGGCCTCAGGTCCTACGAGACCAAGAAGGCCTTCGAGGGGGTGATCCCCAATATGCAGCGCCGCTACCGCGAGACCGACAGTGACTGGGTGCGCGAGGAGTTGGCCAAGTACCAGGGCGAACGGGCCTGCGAAGCCTGCGGTGGCGACCGGCTGCGCCCCGAAGCCCTGGCGGTCAAGGTGGGCGAGCGCTCGATCAGTGACACGGCTAGGCTTTCCGTCGGCGCCGCGCTGGAATGGTTCGAAGGCCTCGATGGAAGCCTGACGGCCAAGGAGCAGGAGATCGCCCACCGCATCCTAAAGGAGATTAACGAGCGGCTGCGCTTCCTCGACGACGTCGGGCTCGACTATCTGACCCTGTCGCGGGCCTCGGCCACGCTATCCGGCGGCGAGAGCCAGCGCATCCGCCTGGCCTCGCAGATCGGCTCCGGGCTCACCGGCGTGCTCTACGTGCTGGACGAGCCCTCCATCGGCCTGCATCAGTGCGACAACGAGCGCCTGCTGGAGACCCTGAAGCGGCTGCGCGATCTGGACAACACCGTGATCGTAGTGGAGCACGACGAAGACGCCATCCGCGCCGCCGATTATCTGATCGACATGGGTCCCGGTGCCGGCGTGCACGGCGGCGAGGTGGTCGCGATCGGCAAGCCCGAGGCTGTGATGGCCAATCCAGCCAGCCTGACCGGCCAGTATCTCACCGGCATGAAGCAGATTCCGGTGCCCACCCAGCGCCGCGAAGGCCACCCGGGCCAATCCGTTGCAGTGATCGGCGCCAGCGCCCACAACCTGAAGTCCATCACCACCGAGATTCCGCTCGGCACCTTCACCTGCATCACCGGCGTCTCGGGATCCGGCAAGTCCACCTTGATCATCGAGACGCTCTACCGCGCGCTGGCCAAGCAGCTGAACGGCGCGCGCGCGCAGGCCGCCGCGCATGACGAGATCCAGGGCGTGGAGTTCCTCGACAAGGTGATCGACATCGATCAGTCGCCGATCGGGCGCACTCCGCGCTCCAACCCGGCAACCTACACCGGCGCCTTCACCCCGATCCGCGACTGGTTTGCCGGTCTGCCAGAGGCCAAGGAGCGCGGCTACAAGCCTGGCCGCTTCTCCTTCAACGTGAAAGGCGGGCGCTGCGAGGCCTGCCAGGGCGACGGCGTCATCAAGATCGAGATGCACTTCCTGCCCGACGTTTACGTCGAGTGCGACGTTTGCAAGGGCAAGCGCTACAACCGCGAAACCCTGGAGGTGCTGTTCCGCGGTCATTCCATCGCCGATGTTCTGGACATGACGGTAGAGGAAGGCGTGAAGCTGTTCCACGCCGTGCCCTCGATCCGCGCCAAGCTCGTGACCCTGGAACGGGTCGGCCTGGGCTACATCAAGGTCGGCCAGCCGGCGACCACGCTGTCCGGCGGTGAGGCGCAGCGCGTCAAGCTGGCCAAGGAGCTGTCCAAGCGCGCGACCGGCCGCACCATCTATATCCTCGACGAACCCACCACCGGCCTGCATTTCGAAGACGTGCGCAAGCTGCTGGAGGTGCTGCACACCCTGGTCGAGCAGGGCAACACCGTGCTGGTGATCGAGCACAATCTGGAGGTCATCAAGACCGCCGACTGGATCATCGACCTGGGCCCCGAAGGCGGCGACGGCGGCGGCGAAATCGTCGCCTCCGGCCCGCCAGAGGCTATCGCCGCAGTCGAGCGCAGCTACACCGGCCAGTTCCTGGCGCCCTACCTGCTGGGTCCCTACGAGCGGCGGCGGGCTTGATCGGCGGCTGACCCGGGCGAGAAGCGCGATAGGTCCGCAAGCCATGTCCTCCCACGACACAGACTGCGCCCCAGTGATTCGTGCGCTGCTGGACGCCAGGCGGACCGAGGCTGGCTACGGCGAACTCCTAACCGTCTTTTGCCGGCAGCTCCTTGATCGCAACGTGGCCGTGGACCGTGTCTCGATCCACCTGCGCACTCTTCATCCGCAAATCCTGGCCCACAGCTTCTATTGGACCTCGAAAGAGGATGCGGTCCAAGCAGAGGACCAGGATTTCGCTACCATCGATAGGGAGGACTTCCTGGCGAGTCCCTTGCCGCCGATCCTCATGGGTGGCACTGCGATTGCCGAAGATCTGCGCCAGCCCGCTGCGCAGCTGCGATTTCCCCTCACGCGCGACTTGAAGGCAGCAGGCTACACCGGCTACCTGGCGGTACCGCTGCCCTTCAGCGACCACGTGCAAGTGCTTACCGTCGCCACGCGCGCACCCACCGGGCTCAGCCCGAGTGATCGCGCCATGATCGATGCCTCGATTCCAGCCTTGGCTTCGGTCCTGGAGACGCGCCTTCTGCAAGAAATGGCGCGCACCCTTCTCGCCACCTACGTCGGCAGTCGCGCCGGTGGTGAGGTATGGGACGGCAGCATTCGCCGCGGCGAAGGCGAGGCGATCTTCGCGGTGGTCTATAGCTGCGACTTGCGCGGCTTCACGTCCTTGGCCGCAGCGCTCGACCTAAATGAGACCACCCGGCTGCTGAATACCTTCTTCGATGCCATGGGCGGGCCGGTCGTCGCGCGGGACGGCGAGATCCTGAAGTTTATCGGCGACGGCATGCTGGCCGTATTTCCCTGCGAAGCAGGTCACGTCGTCGACTGTGCGCAGGCAAACGCAGCCCTGGATGCGGCGCGCGAAGGCCTGGCGGCGCTGGCGGCGGCGGACCATCGATCCTTCGGCCTCGATGAGCCGCTGTCGGCCGGCGTGGCGCTCGCGATCGGCGAAGTGCTCTACGGCAACATCGGCGTCTCGGAACGCTTGGACTTCACCGTCGTAGGACCGCCCGTCAACATGGCCGCCCGTCTGCAGAATCTGGCCGCGGCACTGGGCGAGCCGATCTTGATGTCCGCAGCGGTGGCGAGTCGGCTGTCGCAAGAGGCTCGCTCGCTCGGCACTTTCGATCTCAAGGGCGTGCCCGGGCGGCAAGAGGTCCTTGCAGCAACATGATTCTTCGCGGCCTTGGCGAACTAAGGCGCTTCGCCGATGCCGACCGCGCGCCCGTGGTGGGCTTGGCTGTCGGTCAGATTCTGGTCTGGTCGGCGTTCTACTACTTCTTTCCCGCCCTGCTGCTGCGCTGGGAGCGCGACCTCGGATGGTCGAAGGCCGCGCTCACCGGGGCCTTCAGTCTCGCCGTGCTGGCGTCGGCCTTGTCAGCCCCTTTCTTCGGCCGGCTGATCGACCGGGGCCATGGCCGGGCGCTGCTGTCGCTCTCGGCGCTAGGCGGCGGGCTCACGGTGTCTGCCCTTGCCCTGGTCGACAGCTTGCCGGTCTTCTATGCCCTTTGGCTGCTGATCGGCGTGGCCATGGGCGGCTCGCTCTACGAGCCTTGCTTTGCCTACGTGACCAAGGTCTGCGGCCTCGAGGCCCGCGGTGCAATCACCCTGATTACCCTGATAGCCGGCTTCGCAGGCACTGTAACCTTCCCGTCCGCCAACCTGCTGGCGGCGATTGATTGGCGCTTGGCCGCCGTCGTCTTCGGATCGGTCGCGGTGGTCGTGGCGACGCCTCTCATTTGGTGGTCGGGTGGCCGATTGGAGCAGCTTCACCATCGCGATCTCCCATTCGCGGAGGTACAGCCGAGCGGGAAAGACCCCGCGGTGGTCGAGATCTTGCGGCAGCCGGCCTTCTGGTTCCTCGGCCTGGCTTTCGCATTGGTGGGCCTGGATCACGCCATGCTGCTCAATCACCTTCTGTCTTTGCTGGACGGCCGCGGCCTCAGCGCGGCGAGCGCGGTGCTGCTGGCCTCCCTCATCGGGCCGATGCAGGTCGCCGGTCGCTTCGCGCTCCTCCTGGCCGGCCGCAGAGGCAGGACGCTGCCCGTCACCTACGCCTGCCTCCTGGCGATGCTGGGGGCGGCCGTGGTCCTCTCCGTCTCGGGCGCCTCCTTCCTGCTCTTGCTGGTCTTCGTAGCGCTGCAGGGCAGCGGTATGGGCATCAGTTCGATCATGAAGCCGGTGGTCACGGCAGAGCTATTGGGCCGGCGAGGCTTCGGCTTGATCTCGGGCTTGATGGCGGTCCTCTTCCTCTCCGCCTTCGCCGCCGCGCCCTTCGTCGGCTCCCTGATCTGGGAGGCCGGTGGCTATCGCCTGGTGCAGATCTCGGCGATCGCGATCGCCGCGGCCGCCGTCGCCGGGCTCGCTGGCGCTCATCTGACCGCGCACCGACAAAAGACGCTTGGCTAGGCAGCAGCAGCGTCGCTTTCACTTGCCGCAACCCTGGCCTTGAAGGCCTTGAGCGCGCTGGAAGGCTGGTGATCGCGGCGGCGGATGAACAGGGTCTCGACCCACCCGGACCGCTCATGGAGCGCATGCAGGGAAAGGCGGCCCTGCCGTTCCAGCGGCGTCACCAAGGCGCGCGGCAGCAAGGACAATGCCAGGCCGGCTTCGACGGCGGCATAGATCGCCTCCAGGGTCCCGAACTCGAGGCAGCGCAGCTGCGTCAGGCCGTTGTGCGCCAAGAACTCCTCCAGGCGCTGGCGATAGGAGCAGCCGCTGCGCAAGACAGCGATCTTGCACGCCAGATCGAGAGCGCCATCCAGATCTCCGCCACGGCCGGGCGGTGCGATCAACACAAGTTCCTCGGCAAAGGCCAGCTCCTGCACCAGCTCCGGCTCGCTGACGGGCCCGCAGACGAAGGCGCCCTCGATGTTTCTGGCCAGAACGGCTGCCACCAGTTCCTGCGACGTGCCTGTCTGCAGCGAGAGGTCGACCTCAGGATAGTCGGCGGCGAAGCCGACCAGGGCGGGTGCCAGGCGAAGCGCGACCGTGGTTTCCAGACAGCCTACGACCAGCGGCCCCCTGGGCGTGCCGTCATCGAGCGCCGCCCGGCGCGCTTCGCCCAAGAGCTGGCGGATCCGCCCGGCATAGGGCAGCAACCGCTGGCCGGCCGGCGTCAGGCTGACGCCGCGCGCGTGACGCTCGAAGAGCGTGGTGCCCAGATCCTGCTCCAGTTGGCGCACCCGGGCCGTTACGTTCGATTGCACGGTATTGAGCTCGGATGCGGCCCGGCTCATTCCGCCAAGCCGCGCAACCGCCTCAAAGACCTTGAGATCCGCCGCGTCCACCAGATTTATCCTTCTGATTCGGCTTTCTTGGCGGCCACTCTTCACCCATTCGCGGGCCTAGCGCAAGCGGCCTTCCGGAAGCGCTGCCTAGGCAGCCTCGTTGCGGCGCCGGTCCAGTTCCGCAGGACTGACCTCAAGGCGGATGGAGCGCACGAAGGTATCGACGGCGATAACGTCCCCGTCGCGAACCAGCGACAATGGCCCCCTCTGGCACGCGCTCGGCGCAATCCGGTGCACGATGGCGCCGAACCCGCCGTCGTCGCAGTCACCATCGGTTATGCGCAGCATGTCGCGGACACCCTGCGCCAAGAGCTTTCTCGGAATCGGCATGGACAGGCCCTTGCGACCGCCATCACTTGCATCGGCCCACTCGGAGCGCAACACCAAGATCGTATCGGGCGTGACCCCAAGATCGGGCCGGTCGATACGCGCCTCCAAATCGTCCCAACCATCGAACACCAAGACGTGCCCGGCATAGACCCTGAACTTTGGATCGCAAGATGCACTGTTCATCACGCAACCCTTCGGCGCCAAATTGCCCCTAAGCACCGTGAGGGCCTCCTTCGCATGAAACGTCCCAGACATCGCTCCTGCTCCCGGCCGGACGACACCGGCCCCGTTCTACTCTCCTTACAGTTCGTACCTATCTACCCACGCCAACAAGCGTTGTGCCGCAGAGTAGCTCCTATCACCCCTTACGTGCATCAAATTCTCAGCAGCCACATCGTGAGAGTCAAGCTAAATCCTTAATAGTCATTTGAATGCTAACAATCATAATGAGGCGATTGTCTATCGAGAATGCAAAGCAATCGAAAGATCTTTGGCACCCCAACCAAAGTTGGACCAAAAACGACCAATCGAAAGAGAGGTAGCACAGAGGTACCAAGTACAATTGTAAATCAAGCTGCAGATACCTTAAGCCCGGCAACGCCGGCAACGATCGCCACAGCCGACACAACCTTTAGCCACGACAAGGACTCGCCCAGCAGGAAGTAACCCAACGTGACGGTCCCCAGGATGCCGGCCGCCGTCCATATCGGGTAAGCGACACTGACCGGCAGGGTGCGCAAGGCCAGTGTCAGAAAGGTCAGTGTCGCCACCACGGAAACGACGGTGATCGCGCTTGGCAACAGTTTGGTGAAGCCTTCCGCATACTTCATGCTCATGGCGAAGACGATCTCGAACAGAGCTGCAAGCGCAAGATAGATCCATGCCATCGAAGCCTCCTCTTGCCGGCTGCTGGGGCCTACCAGCCCCAGAGCTGCTCGCTGGCTTTCGCCGCGCCTTCCGAGAGCGCCTGCAGCTTGGCATAGCAGATGTCGGTATCGATCTTACCGAAGCCGGCGAAGGTGGAAAAGCCGCAGTCGCTGCCGGCCAGCACCCGCTCGCGCCCGACCAGGTCGGTGAAGCGCAGGATCCGTTCGGCCACAAGGTCCGGATGCTCGACGAAGTTGGTGGTGCTGTCGATAACACCCGGTACCAGCACCTTGTTCTCGGGCACGCCGCGTTCTTTGAAGATGCGCCACTCGTGGGCATGGCGCGGATTGGAGGCCTCGAAGAGGATCGCACGCGGCTTCACCCGCATCAGCGTGTCGTAGATCTTCTCCATGGGCAGGTCGTGCGTGTGCGGCCCCTCGTAGTTGCCCCAGCAAATATGTAGGCGCAGCGCGTCGGCCGGAATGTCGCGCAGGGCGTGGTTCAGGACCTCGACCTGTCGTTCCGCCCTACCGACGAAGTCGTCGTCTGAGAGATCCTTGAAAATGACGTGGCGCCCGAAGGCCAGGTCAGGGCTGTCCAGCTGCAAGATGACACCCGCCCGATAGATGGCGTCGTACTCTTGCTTCATGGCATCGGCCAAGGCCTCGAGGTAGGCGTCGCGATCGCCATAGTGCTGGTCGGGCTGGAAGACCGAGATGACTCCCGGTGTCGCACTGTTCATGAAGGCGCCGGTCACCCCCGCCGCCTTGGCGGCTGCGGTCAAATTGTCCAGATCGCGCTGCAAAGGAGCCAGGTCGCGCACCTTGACGGGGCCCACGCAGCAGGGTCGCGTCAGCTTGGGCGTGTCGCCGCTGGCGGCGATCTTGTCGCGATAGGCGGGAAAGTCCTCCAGGTCCTGCGGAACCGAGCGCGGCGCATTGCCGTCGAAACCGCTCAGGCGTTCGGCGATGTAGGTAGCGTAGGAGATCTTGCTCATCTCGCCGTCGCTCACCAGGTCGATACCGCTCGACTTCTGCCGTCGTACTACGGCAAAGACCTCCGCACGCACGCAGTCCTCGAAGGCTGCCCGGTCGTAGGGCTCACCGCCGTCCTTGGCGAAGATCAGCGCCGAGAGTTCGGCGCTGCGCGGCAGGCTGCCGACATGCGTGGTGAGAATGCGGTCTTTGCTGATCGCCACCTGATTTTTCTCCTAAGCTGATATGCGGCCGCGCGCCTCAGCGTGCCTCCTGGCCACCGATGAAACGCTGCAGCACCAAGGGTATCGAGTTCATGAAGATATCCACATTGGCCTCGATCACCGGACTGAGATCCTCGGGGCTCTTCATGCGGTAGATGTGCTTGCGGATCAGCTGATAGATGACGGAGGAGTGCAGGCAGTAGACCAAGTGCTCCTCGTACTCGCTGATCGGACCCGGCGACTGGCCAAGCCCCAGCTCCTCGCGCAGCTCGTGGGCGATGCGCAGGATGATGCTTTCGCGAACGCGCGCGTGGTAGCGCGAATTGATGTCGATATCGCGCAAGGCCGAATAGAGGGTGATCCTGATCCACTCCGGGCGGTCGCCGGTGGCGTAGTAGTCGCGGTAGAACTCTTTCAGCCGGTTGCGCAGAGAGCGGGTGCGATCGCCGATGATCTCGACCCACTGGTCCTTCCAGCGGCTGAGGAAGACGTCCTCGTAGACCCGGTCGATCAAGGCTTTTTTGGTGGGAAAGTAGTGGAACACCAGGGCCTGGCTGACGCCGACAGAGTTCGCCAAGGCGCGCGTCTCGCCGTCGAAGCCGTGCTCGGCGAAATAGTGAATGGCGCCCTCGACGATCATG
>CAXXGD010000017.1:0-111968 GCA_963669385.2 Rhodospirillales bacterium | reverse complement strand
CCGCGGCGAAGTCGTCGGCCCGCACCAGCATGCAGCCGCCGGCCGCGGCGGAGGTTCCGCGCTTGTCGGCTGCGACCCAGGGAAAGGGATAGAGCTTCTGAAAGAAGAAGACGAAGGCGGGGATCAACAGCTTCTCCCACCCGCTCCGGCAGGAGAGCCGCACCATGAGTGACACCAGGCTGCGCCGCTTGGCTTCGGCCTCGGCGACCAGGCGCATCAAGGTATCGGGTGCATGGCCGATATCGGCGTCGGTAAACCACCAATAGTCCGGCTGGCCGGGTGCGGCCCGGCAACCGTACTCGAGCGCCCAGAGCTTGCCGACCCAGCCGGCCGGGCGTGCCGCTGCTTGCAGAAGCGTCAGCCGCCGGGCCCGAGGATGCGCTTCGGCGGCCCTTTCCGCCACCGCCCTCGTGCCGTCCTCGCTGTGGTCGTCCACCAGGATGATGCGAAGCTCGCCCGCGTAGTCTTGGCCCAGCAACCCCTCGACCGCCTCGGCGATGACGTCGGCCTCGTTGCGCGCCGGGACGACGGCGACGATGGAGGGGAGCCTCTCCCCAGGGTCTTGGACCGGGTCGTCCAGGCGCGGGCGGGCGCGCCAGAAGCCGCCGTGAAAGGCGAGAAGATAGAGCCAGGCCAGAAGCGGCAACAGGCCAACGAGGCTGAGCCAAGTCATCGGCCAAGCGCGCTCAAGGCGCGGTAGTGTCTCACTTTGAGATCTTTCTCCGCTTCCGATAGGTCTTCGGCCGCTTTGGCGCTTCCGCCCGCTCATCGATCATGCTCACAATCCACGCCACATCCCGCAGCGTATTGCTGACACCAGTCGCCATCGCGGGCGAGATCCCGCCAAGGCTCTTGTGTTGGCGGCAGAAGTTGTAGAACGTCACGTGCAGAGCTACGGCATGAGCGTGGTTCTCAATCTTCTTCGAGAACCCGTTCGTCAGCCTGGTGAACCGACGCATATGCATGCGCATGGTCAGGTTCTGGCGTTCGACGTAAGAGGTAGAGATGTGCTTCGGGTCAGGGTTGCTCTCGATAGGCACCTTACGAGCGCCGACGTATTCTGCGGGACTGTACCGGCCTCTTGCGGCCTCCGGCGCTGCCCCGATTAGCTTGATCAGCATCGCATAGTCCACATCGGCGCCGAAGGCACCCTCTACGGCTTCCAAATAAGCCTTGTAGCCGTCTGTGGTGAGCCGCACCCGATTGCCCAGACGCTGGCGGAGATCATCGATCAGACCCATGGCATAGTCACTGTCCCGCCCTCCGACGAGATAGGAGACAATCATCTTGTTGTCCGCGTCCAGGGCTGTCCAGGTCCACACATCACCGTATGCCAGATCCTTGCGCTTGGCGGTCGCGACATTCTTCTGCTTGCTGTAGCAGAAGGACCAAATCTCATCGCACTGGATGCGGCGCGCCACCACACCCCGGACTACCTCGTTGTGATAGGCTTCACAGGCTTCGCCAGCCTCAATGAGAAGCTTGGTCACCGTGTTAATGGAAACATCGGCGATGCGGGATGTTGCACGCATGCTCATTCCCTCGGTGAGCATCCCAAGGATCTGAGCGCGCTTCGCTGTGGGCAATCTATTCATGGCATCTAATGTAGTCTGGATTCCATGATCGCTCAAGCATAAGATTCAGTTTATTTTCGGACAGAGCCTAAGCCATTGAATCGACTCGGGAATTAAAAATCTTGCAGTCGATTCAGTAATTTAGTATATTCTAGGCTATGAAGGGTGCCGGCCCGAGAGGGTCTGCTCTCGGGCCGGCACCCTTCATGGTGTCATTTTTTCATGTACCACCTCCCGGCGCTCATCGCGCCTTGTGGGTGTTGAAAGGAAGGAAGGTGACGGAGGGATTCGAACCCTCGGGGGTCGGACGCCGTAGGAAGCATGGACCCCTGCGGATTTTCAATCCGCTGCCTTAGACCACTCAGCCACGTCACCTAAGGGAACATCGAGGGCTCGGGAGCTTCTGCCTCCGAGCCCTCGTCCTCTTGAGGAACATATTGCCACTCAGCCCGGCCAACCCGTTCCACCAGGCCTTCCAGGGAGAGACGATAGAGCGTCATCCCCGCCGTCTTGGGGTGAAACTCCCGGCCAACCCTCTCCTCAGCCTGCTCTTGGATGTCCGCAGCCTTACAGGTTCGGGGATACGCCTCCCGAAGGATGTCGAGAGCAACGTCCTTGAACTGTGGCGCCGGCTTTGAAGGAGTCGGCGGAGGCGTAACGACCTTGGGCTTTTCTGGCTGTTGCGCCTCTTCCGCCGCGCGAAGACCGAATGTCCGGGCCGCTTGGTCCAACTCTGCGATTGACTTGGCGATGTCGTTAATCTCAGCATGGAGTCGCTTCATTTTGACGGCAGATTCCTCCAGCTGCGCAAGCATCTTGTTGCGCTTCTCAAGGTATTCTCGCTCTGCGGCATGGCGCCAATCTGCGTCGAAGGACATGGGCATCTCGGCCCCCTTTTGTTCTCTGGATTCCACTCTATCAGAAGCCTGAAAAGGAAATCAAGCGTGGATTTCTGCGCGCGCTACTTTTTTGATTCCCAACGGGACTCCGCTGCCTTGCGTGCGATCTCACGACGCTGCTCTGGCGTGAGCTTCGATGCTCTCGCACGGCCTCCCTTGGCGCCGCCCATCTTCCCGAGCGCCACGGCATGGGGGTTCTTTCCCTGCTCCTCGGGTGTCGGCTCCTCGGGCTCCTCAGCGTCGCCCGTGGCGAGATCTACGATCAGCTTGGCCCGGACGTTCAAGTCGCGGGGGCGTTTCGGCTTCTTGATCATGGGGAATAACGTGGCATCGGCGGGAGCGCATCGCCACCTATGTCAAGGGTGTTCGGTTTCAAACTGAGACACCGCTCAACGCGCTGTGGCGGGCAACGAAGCCGGCCTTGGCATCGTCCGGCGGCAAGGGCACGAGGGTGGGGATCCGGATGCCGCGCGGGCTGCCGAAAAAGGTGCGTGCTTCCTTCTCGCCGAAACCGGCAAGCTGGGTCGCCTCGAAGAAGGCGGCCACCTTGTCCGCGCGCTTGATCGCCTCGCTCACGTGCTGAGGCAGGCGGGCCGGCAGGCCGAAGCGGATGTGCACCGCCTCGCTCAGGCGATGCTCCAGTTGCTTGTAGCTCGTGCCCACGGCCGACTTGAACGGCGTGATGAGGTCGCCCAGCACGTATTCGGCCGCGTCGTGCAGCAAGGCCGCCAGCAGCCAGCGCTCAGGGTAGCCCGGCCTGATCTCGGCGACGATGCGCTCCACGAGAAGCGAGTGCTGGGCCACGGTGAAGGCCCAGTCGCCCTTGGTCTGGCCGTTCCAGCGGGCCACGCGGGAGAGGCCCTGGGCGATGTCGTCTATCTCGATATCCAAAGGCGAGGGGTCCAGCAGGTCCAGTCGCCGCCCCGACAGCATGCGTTGCCAGGCCCTCGGCGGACGGGTGGTTTTTGGCGTGGCGCTCTTCTTTCTCGCGGTCATGGCGCGGCGCAATCTAGTGGCCATTGCGCGCCAGTGGAATGGCGATGGGCAGGCCGCCGTCAGATCGAGGCGCTTTTCGAAATCGCTCCTGTCGGCCGGAGACGCTGCCTTGCGTGCCGGCTTGCGCTTCTGATATTGCCGACTGAACCCAGCCCATCAGTCCGGCAGGAGCGTCATGCAGGCCCAAGCACTCCGGGGCGTCATCGCCCCAACCCTAACGCCCTTCAACGATGACCTCTCGATCGCCGAGGATCTCTTTGTCCGGCACGCGCACAGGCTCCTCGACGAGGGCTGCGTCGGTTTGGCGCCCTTCGGCACCACGGGCGAGGCGCTGTCCGTCGGGATCGAGGAGCGAATCGCGGCGGTGCAAGCGCTGGTGTCCGGCGGCATCGACCCGGCGGCGCTCATCCCGGGGACCGGGCTCAGCAATCTGACCGATACGGCGAGGCTGACCAGGACCTTTCTGGAGATGGGATGCGCCGCTGTCCTGGTCCTGCCGCCCTTCTACTACAAGGGCGTGCCGGAGGAGGGGCTCTATGCCTACTTTGCCCGGCTCATCGAGGCGGTCCGCCCCGATGGCCCCCGCATCTTCCTCTATCACATCCCGCCGGTCGCGGTGGTCGGTCTGCCGCCGACTCTGGTCCGTAGACTTGCAGCGGACTTTCCCGATGCGATCGCCGGCATCAAGGACAGCTCCGGCGACTGGCAGAACACCCAGCAGCTCTTGGAGATCGACGACCTGGTGGTCTATCCGGGCTCGGAAATCTTCCTGCTGGACGGCCTCAAGCAAGGCTCCAACGGCTGCATTACCGCGACGGCCAACATCAACGTGGGCTCCATCGCCGAGGTGGTCCGCCTCTATGACGCCGGCCAGCGTGAGGCGGCGGAAGCGGCCCAAGAGCGCATCACTGCCTTCCGCAAGCTGGTTCAAGGCTATGCGCCCATCCCGGCGCAAAAGCGCCTGCTGGCTTTGGCCAGCGGCGAGCAGCGCTGGGCCACCCTGCGGCCACCCCTCATGAGCATGCCGGAGGACAAGGGCAGGGACCTGGAGCAGCTTCTGCTCACCCAGTGCGGCTTCAGCCTGAAAGAGACGGCCGACAGCAGCACCTCGTGAGCGCCTGCCCGGCCAAGCCTATGGAATCACCAGGGAAGCCGGGCCCAACGCTTCCCACTCCGCAGCTTCTAGGGCACCTTCTCGTCGACTGACAGCTTGGCGAGAGGAGCCCAGGGACTCGATGTCGATCGCGACGCTGTGGCCATGGTTGCTGACGGCGCTGGACCTTGGCCTGGCCAGCTGGGTCACGGTGCATGCGGTCATGCGCAAACGCGACACGCGGGCCGCGATCGCCTGGACCGGTCTGGCCTGGCTTGCCCCCTTCGTGGGCTCCTTCGCCTACTGCGTGCTCGGCATCAACCGCATCGAGCGCAAGGCGACCAAGCTCGGCCTCAGCGATGCCTTGCAGAAGCGATCTAGGTTTCAGCCGACCCAGCACGACTTGCAGGAGGCGGAACGCTCGATCAGGGCCTTTCCCAACCTGGCAGGGCTGGCGGAGCTGGGCGCGGAGCTGAGCGGCAAGGCCTTGACGCCGGGCAACGGGGTCGACTGCCTCTCCGACGGCGATCAGACCTATCCGGCGATGATCGAGGCGATCGACGGTGCCAAGCGCAGTGTCGGGCTCCTCAGCTACATCTTCGACAGCGACCGGGCCGGCGATGCCATCCTGCAGGCCCTGGTGCGTGCGCACCGCCGCGGCGTCGAGGTGCGCGTGCTGGTCGATCACGTCGGGGCCAGATACAGCAAGGCCAGCATGGTGAAGCGCCTGAAGCAGGAGGGCATCGAGGCCGCCAGCTTTCTGCCCACGCGCCTGCTGCGCCTGCCGGTCTTCGCCAATCTGCGCAACCATCGAAAGATCTTGGTGGTGGACGGGCACCTCGGCTTCACCGGCGGCACCAACATCCGCGAGGCCCATTGGCTGGCACTGGACCCGGCGAAGCCGACCCAATGCCTGCACTTTCGCCTGCAAGGGCCGGTCGTCGCCCACCTGCAAGAGGTCTTCGTCACGGACTGGGCCTTTACCACCGGGGAAGGGCTATCCGGCGAAGCCTGGTTTCCCGACCCTGAGCGCAGCGGCTCGGTCTGGGCGCGCGGGATCGCCCACGGCCCGGACGAAGACTTCGAGACGCTCTCCAAGGTGATCTTCGCGGGCCTCTCCGTCGCCAGAGACAGGGTGAGGATCGTCACGCCCTATTTCCTGCCCGATCAGCGGCTGAACGAAGGCTTGGCCGTGGCCGCCCTGCGCGGGATCGACGTCGAGGTCTACATCCCCTCGGACAACAACATGCCGATCGTCAACTGGGCGGCCGCAGCACAGCTGGGCCTGATCGTGCAGCATGGCTGCCGCGTCTTCGTCACCAGACCGCCCTTCGACCATACCAAGGTGATGCTGGTCGACAGTGCCTGGGCCTTGATCGGCTCGACCAACTGGGACCCGCGCAGTCTCCGCCTGAACTTCGAGTTCAACGTGGAATGCTACGACAGCACCTTGGCCTCTGCCCTGCACAAGATCATCGACCGCAAGGCGGAGGGCGCGCGGGAGATCACCCTGGAGCGGCTGAATGCCCGGCGCTTTTCCACCAAGCTGCGCGACGGCATGGCGAGACTGCTGTCGCCTTATCTCTAGGCAGCCTTAGGGCCCTGATCAGATCAGTCTCTGCTTTACGCCACCAGCGAGAGATCTCTACGCAAATGCCGTGGAAAGCGGATACAGCTGGTCTCCGCGTAGCAATCAGGATCCCTGTTGCGCGCCCTTGAGCACATGACCAATATGGATCTACCCGGACGTCGGGAATGTCGTTATCATCCACCCGGCGTTCGGGGTTCGTCTGGGGACACCCGGGTTGGACCGGACCGGATGCAAGGTCGAGAGTGCGCCGTTTGATGGCGCGAGACGGAAGACGCCCCGAGCGGGAGGCCTCGCATGCGGGACAATGGCCAGTCGCGGTCCAAGCTGGTGGTGGAGGACGCGACCAAGTTCTACGATACCCAATCGGGTCCGCTGCATGCGCTCGACCGCTTCTCGCTTGATGTGGGCGACGGCGAGTTCGTCTGCGTGGTCGGCCCCAGCGGCTGCGGCAAGACCACGCTGTTGTGGGCCATGGCCGGTCTGCACTCTCTCACCGACGGCCGGGTGCTGCTCGACGGCGAGCGCGTGGCCGGCCCGCACCCGCAAATCGGCATGGTGTTCCAGGACGCGAACCTGCTGCCGTGGCGCAACCTGATCCGCAACATCCACCTGCCCTTCGAGATCAAGGGGGTGCGCCCCGACCGGGCCCGCATTGCCCACCTGCTGGAGCGGGTCGGCCTCGCCGGCTTCGAGCGCAAGGTGCCGCGCGAGCTATCCGGCGGCATGCAGCAGCGGGCCTCGATCGTGCGTGCCTTGTCGTTCGATCCCTCGGTCCTGCTGATGGACGAGCCCTTCGGCGCGCTCGACGCCTTCACCAGAGACGAGATGAACCTGATGGTCGAGCAGATCTGGCTGGAGACCCGCAAGACCATCGTCTTCATCACCCACAACATCGCCGAGGCCGTGTTCCTGTCGGACCGGATCTTCGTGATGTCCGCCAGGCCGGGCCGGCTCGCCCGGACATTCGAGGTCGACTACGCCCGGCCGCGTCCACTCGACATCATGGGAGAGCGACGCTTCTTCGACATGGTCAACGAGATCAAATCGCATATCCAGCATGGCTCCGCCGGCGCCGAGAGCCTGGCAGCGGCCCCGCGGCAGCAGGACACCCCGGCCGATGGCTGACGCGCACCTCAAGGACGAGATCCCCGAATTCGACAAGCCCGCCGAAGCCGGCGAGCAGGGCGTCGGCGTCACCAATCTCTCCGCGCTCACCAGCGTCGGCGGCAAGCGGACGGCCATTGAGGTCATGGCCATCTTCCTGGTGGCGGTCATCATCATCGGCGGCGCCGAGCTCCTGATCACGCTCTTCGGCGTCGAGCAGTACGTCCTGCCCAAGCCGAGCGAGATCGCCACCGCCCTGGTCACCGACTTCGGCCTCATCTGGCCGCACCTGCTCGACACCCTCTTCGAGCTCTTCTCGGGCTATGCCATTGGCGCTTCGATCGGCATCATTCTGGCTGCGGTGATCACGCAGTTCCCCTTCGCGGAGAAGATCATCGCGCCTTACATCCTGCTGTTGATCACCACGCCCATGCTCGCCCTGGTGCCGCTGCTGATGTACAATATGGGCTTCGGCTACGGACCGCGGATCACCGTCGTGGCGTTGGCATCCGGACCGATGGTGATGATCAATGCCGCCACCGGGTTCAGGCGGGTGGATCTCGCGAAGATCGCGTTGGCGCGCTCCTTCGGCGCCTCGACCTTGCAGATCTTCCTCAAGATCAGAATACCGATGGCCCTGCCGATGATCATCACCGGCCTGATGATCGGTGCCATCTTCGGACTCTTGACCGCCGTCGGCGCCGAGATGGTGGGCGGCGGCTTCGGGCTCGGCAACCGCCTGCAGGTCTTTGCCGCCAACATCCAAATGCCGCAGTTCTTCGCCGTGATCCTGATCCTCGCGGTGATCGGCATCCTGATCTACGTGACCTTCTTTCTGCTCGGGAAGAAGTTCGCGAGCTGGCAGGCGTGAGACCTGCTCTGCCCGCCTGCGGTCCAATCCGGCGGGCAGACAGAAGTATGAAGCGAAGGGAGGAGAACGATGATGACACGCAAGCCCCCGATCAGTCGGCGTAACTTTCTGCAGGTGACGGCGGCCGGCGCCGTCAGCATGACGGCGCTCACCGGTCTGTCGAGACCGGCGGCGGCGGAGCGCGGCCCTCTCGTCTGGATTTCGCCGCGCGGCACGGTCGAGGTGTTGGACGACTACCCCTATTGGGTGGCGCGCGAGATGGGCTATTTCGGCGACGTCGAGACGGCGCTCGAGCCCGGCCCCTCGGACGGCACGGCGACGGTGAAGTTCGTGGCCCAGGGGCAGGCCGACATGGGCTATCCCTCGCCCGGCGTGTTCTCCTTTGCGATCGAGAACGGGATGGACCTGGTCTCGGTCTTCAACATGGGCGCAGTCGACGTCTTCGACTACGCCTTCCGGCCCGGCGAGGGCATGGCGGACCTGCGGGGGCTCGAGGGCAAGACGGTGTTGCTCGGCAGTGCCGCCTGGCAGGCGATCTCGGATCCGATCCTTGCTGCGGTCGGCGTCGACGTCAGCAAGGTCAAGCATGTGGAGGCCGGTTGGCCGGCTTGGGGCACCTTGCTGGCCCGCGGCGAGGGCGACGCCGCGCTCTCCTGGGAGGGCCTGCGCGCCGACTGGCAAGGCAAGGGCCTGCAGTTCGACTACTGGCTTGGCCTCAGGGACTCGCCTTTCCCGGCCAACTCCTTCGTCGTGCGCCGCTCCGACATGGAGAACGCCGAGAACCGTGAGCTCATCAAGGACTACCTACGGGGCTGGGCGATGGGGCTCGAGTTCGGCCATGACAATCCGGCCGCCGCAACCGAGATCGTGTTCAACCAGTTTCCCATCGTGAAGAGCAGCCTGGGGCCGCGCTTCGGCACCGAATCGATGATGCAGCTGGCCAACGTCTTCCGCGGCGACTGGGACGCGCGCGAAGGCTGGGGCTGGCACGACCCCAAACGCTGGTCGGCCTTCTTCGAGACCACCAAGGCCTTGGGTCAGACCACGGTCGACATCGACCAGAACAAGGTGATCGACAACAGCCTGATCGCCGGCGCCAACGATTTCGACCACGAGAAGGTCGCCGCCGACGCGGCCGCCTTCAAGCTGTCGGAGGAGATGGCGGCAGTCGATCTCGAGCTCATTCGCGCTCAGTTCTTCGCCAACGCGGTGAACATCTGACCGGCGGAGAGCTGCCCGGCGGTGCGTCGGTCACGCTTGCGACGTGATGACGTCATCCAGGATCGCTCTCAGGGCGTTCGGCTGTTCAAGCGGCACATAGTGGCCGCAGGAAGGGATCACGTAGAGACGGCCTAGCGCGGCGGAGGCTGCCAGTTCGGCGCTGTGCTTCAAGCCGGGTGCTACGTCGTCTTCGCCGGTTACGACAATGATCGGGATACGGCAGTCTGAGACGAAGCGGTCGCGGCTTTTGCGGCGATGGAATGCCGTAACGCCGCGCGCTATGTCCGCGGGCTGCTGAGACAGTGCTGCGCTTCGCGCGGCCTCAAGGACCCTCTCGTCGGTGGATCTTGAGAACAAGGGTGCCCAGTAGGCTGCCCAGGCCCGGCTCAGTCCCTCGCTCTCGATGATTTCGAGCGCCGCGGCGTGCAGGGCAGGGTCCGGGCTATGCTTGGCCTTGGTGCCGATGAGGACCAAGGCCGCCACGCGGTCAGGGGCAGCTACTGCCACATCAAGTGCGCAGGACCCGCCGACCGAACAGCCGACGACGATCAAGCGGTCGCCTTTCGCGCCCTTAAGAGCCTCCCTTGCCCAGCTTTCGACGGTGTCGCCCAAGCCGTAGAGAGTGGGTGCATGGGACGAGCCCGGAAGCAGATCCTCCTGTGCGGCCCACATGGAACCGTCCAGCGGCAGGGCATGCAGGAACAGCAGTCCGAGAGTCGAGTCAGGAGACATTGACCTGCTTCGGCGGCCACCTCATCCCGGAGTCAACTCACGGCCGTACTAACCACCCTTCTGAAAGATCTCCAGATTGAGCGGCAGCATCTGGCCCATCCAGAGGGCGTGGCTGGTGTGGTCGGCCAGATCGTCGCCGGTCTCCGGGTGGACGAAGACGACCAGGCCGTCTCGGTTCAGGGCCAGCCAAGGGATGACCTCGCCGAAGAGCTCGGGGGCGAAGGCCAATTGGCAGCTCCAGCAGGGGTGCGGGCCCACCGGCTTCTTGTGCATGCGGCCCATGGTGACGCCGAAGCGGTCTCGTGCCGCTTCGCACAGCCCATGGGCCTGCTCGAAGGTCTCTTCGCTGAAGTAGACGTGGGCGTGAAAGCCGCTTGCTTGCCGTTCGCTCATTCGGGTGTCGCGTTCAATCTATAAAGTGCCTTCAAGAGGTTGGGGACCTCTTTGCCGAAGCGGGTGAACCAGCGCTGATATATGGGCGTGATCTCGCCGCTGCGATAGAGCTGCGCCAGTGCAGCATTTGCGACCAAACGGAAATCCGCATCGTTGCGCGGCACCGCCAAGGCAAAGGGCTCGAAGGAGAAGAGCTCTTTCGAAATGGCAAAGCGCTGGTCCGACTTCGAGGTGAGGATCAGTCCGATCAGCACGACCTGGTCTGAGGCGAAGGCCTTCACCTTGCCGGAGGCCAGGGCGTCGAGGCCCTCCTGTGCCGTCGCGACGGGCACGACCTCGGCATCGGACAGGGCTTCCTTCAGCCTCGCGCTCAGGGTTTCGATGGTCGTGGTGCCTTCCACCACGGCGACCTTCTTGCCCTGCAGGCCGGCGATTCCCGGAACCGGACTGTCGGCCAGGCTCATGAGGGTGCCCCCGGTGACGAAGGTAAGATTGGTGAAGTCGACCAGCTCCTGACGTGCCAAGGTCTTGGTCGTCGGGCCGCAGAGAACGTCGATGGCACCGTCCTGGATCTTCTGAAAGCGGTCCTCGGCCGTCACCGGCACGTAGGTCACGGCAAGGTCCGGCCGCTCCAGCTTCTCCTTGATCGCGGCGACCACTCTCAAACAGAGGTCGATGGCATAGCCTACGACCTCGCCCTGGTCGTTACGGAACGAGATTGGCGGACGGTCCTCGCGGTAGCCAAGGTTGACGCCGCCACGCGCCGAGATGCGCTCCAGCGTGCCTTCCGCTTGTGCGGCCGGTGCCGCAGTGACGAGCAAAAGGCCAGCCATTACAAATACAAAGAGCTGTTTCATGTCTCGTTTCCGTCCTTAGCCGGTGACTCGGGCGGTAGCCTGGCACAGGCGAGCCAAGATGGTCACGGTCTTTGCGGGCAGTCAGCCGGAATTGGCCGGATAGGTTTCTGCGGGCCAGCGTGGCATAGTCTTGCCGGGGGAACGGCAAAGACCAACGATAGGCCGTCCGACGAGGGCATGCTCACTGTCGAATACAACCCGCTGCTGGTGACCGCTTCCATCCTGGTAGCGATCATGGCGGCCTTTACCGCCCTACGCCTGACCACGGGCTTGAGCGCCTTGCCGCCGGCACGGCGCAAGCCGGTGATCGCCAAGGCCGCGGTCGCGCTGGGGGCCGGCATTTGGTCGATGCACTTCATCGGCATGCTGGCGGTGCGCCTGCCGATCGGCATCTCCTATGCCTCGCTGCCGACCCTGCTCTCGGCCCTGCTGGCCATTCTGGTGACCGGCATGGGCCTTATCCTGCTGCATTTCGGCAAGCGGACCCACACGCGCATCGTCGGTGCAGGCGTGCTGACCGGGCTGGGGATCGTCGGCATGCACTATCTTGGCATGTCGGCCATTCGCGGCAACTGCGTGCTGATCTACGAGCCGGCCGGCGTGCTGCTGGCCAGCCTGATCGGGATTGCCGCAAGCATCCTGGCGCTGGAATTGGCCTACCGCCAGCGCGGCTTGACCCAGACCCTGGTCGGCGGGGTGGTGCTGGGGCTCGCGGTCGCGGCTATGCACTATACCGCCATGGCCTTCACCGTCTTCGAGTTGAGCGACAAGATCGAGGTCTATCCCGCCCCCTTGCTCTCCAGCGATGTGCTGGCGCTCTTCGTTGCGGTCGCCTCCTTCCTGATCTGCGGCATCTTTCTCTTGATGGCCATTCCCGGCGATGCGCGGCGCGAGCAGGCTGACCAGGCGACAGCAGCGAGCGACGAGACGGCAGCGGAACAGCCGTCGCCGGAGGCCACCGCTACGACAGAGCTTCGGCCACCCGCAAGCCCGGCCGTCTATTCGCAAGCGCTCTCCCAGCCGCGTCCTGTTCCGCCGCCGGCCGACGGCCGAATTCCCTTCGAGCGCGACAGCGCCATCCGCTTCCTGCCGGCCGAGCAAATCGCGGCCGTGCGCGCAGACGGCCATTACACCTGGCTCTTGAACGGCGAGGGAGAGCTCTTCTGCCCCTGGTCCATCTCTCGCGTGGAGAAGGCGGTCGAGGGCGAGGCCTTCCTGCGTACCCACCGCAGCTATCTGGTGAACCTCTCCATGGTCGCCGGCTTCCGCCGCCAAGGCGACAAGGGCATCTGCCTGCTTGCCGACAAGCAAGAGACCGAAGTGCCGGTGAGCCGCTCGAAGCTGGCGGCGGTGCAGAAGGCCTTAGGGCTCGCCTAGGCGCTCGTCGCACTTCATGCAGCCATTCCGCACTTCGTGCAGGATAATGCAGTCTCCGCGACTCAGTCGCTAGCCGACACGGCCGCCGCCGTCACTATGGCGGACAAGCGCGCCCTTGCAACGAGGCGCACTTCAATTACGGATCAAAGCAACCCGGGGGAGAGCCCACTTCATGATTCCCGCGTCCTTTGACTATCACCGGCCGGACAGCGTTGCCGCAGCCGTGCAGCTCTTGAGCGAGCACGGCGAAGAGGCTCGCGTGGTGGCCGGCGGCCATAGCCTCATCCCCATGATGAAGCTGCGTATGGCGGTACCGGAGCACCTCGTCGACCTGCGCGACATTGCCGAGCTGAAAGGCATTGGGGTCGAGGGCCAAATGGTCTCGATCGGTGCGATGACCACGCAGGCGGAGGTCATCGGCTCGGATGCCTTGGCGCAAGCCTGTCCCATCTTGCGCGAGGCCTCGCTTCAAATCGCCGATCCGCAGATCAGGAACCTCGGCACCCTGGGCGGCAATGTCGCCAATGGTGATCCCGGCAACGACTATGCCGGCTCTGATGCAGACTCTGGATGCGCGCTTCCGGGTGACCGGGCCAGACGGAACCCGCGAGATCGTCGCACGGGATTTCTACGAGGCGGCCTTCTTCACCGCCCTGGCGGAGGACGAGATCCTGATCTCGATCCACTTCACCGCTCCGGCGGCAGGCCACGGCTATGCCTACGAAAAAGCAGAAGCGCAAGATCGGCGACTATGCCACCGCCGCGGCCGCGGTCGTGCTGGAGATGGCGGACGGCAGGTGCCGGCCATGCCGCCATCGGTCTCACCAACCTGGCGGACACGCCGCTGCTCGCGCGCCGCGCGGCAGGCGATGCCCTGGTCGGCAGCGCCGTCGACGAGAGCGCGATCGACGCCGCGGTGGCCGCCTGCAGAGGCGATCACCGAGCCGGTGTCCGACGGCCGCGGCCCCAGCGCTTTCCGCACCATAGGTCGCCGGCGTGATGGTCCGGCGGGCCATCGTCAGCGCCCGTGATCGTGCGGCCTGATCTGGAGAAGGAGACGACGCCATGAGCAAGCAAGCCATCTCCATGACGGTGAACGGGGCCCCGGGTCGAGGCACTGGCCGAGCCGCGCACCTTGCTGATCCACTTCCTGCGCGAGCAGCTGGCTCTGACCGGCCCGCACATCGGCTGCGACACCGGGCATTGCGGTGCCTGCACCGTCGATCTGGACGGCCAGTCGGTGAAGTCCTGCATGTCTTCGCCATCCAGGCCGAGGGCGCTGAGGTCACCACATCGAAGGCATCGCCCAGCCGGACGGCACGCTCCATGCCCTGCAAGAGGCCTTTCGCCAGCATCACGGCCTGCAGTGCGGATACTGCACGCCGGGAATGATCACGCGGGCCCATCGCCTCCTACAGGAGAACCCCGATCCCAGCGAGTCCGAGATCCGCTACGGCATCTCCGGCAACCTCTGCCGCTGCACCGGCTATCAGAACATCGTCAAGGCGATCCAGGCTGCAGCTCAATCCTCAAGTCCGTTCGGAGGCCGCAGAATGAACGAGCAAGCCCCGCTGGCCAGCGAACGCGCCGAGAAGCTCGAAGGCCTCGGCTGCGCCCGCAAGCGCGTGGAAGACGCCCGCTTTACCCAAGGCAAGGGCAACTACGTCGACGACATCAAGCTGCCCGGCATGCTGTTCGGCGACTTCGTGCGCTCGCCTTACGGCCATGCCCGCATCAAGGGCATCGACAAGGAGGCGGCCCTGGCCGTCCCCGGCGTGCTCGCGGTCATCACCGCCGAGGACCTGATCCCACTGAACCTGCACTACATGCCGACCCTGGCCGGCGACGTGCAGGCCGTGTTGGCACACGAGAAGGTGCTGTTCCAGAACCAGGAGGTTGCCTTCGTCGTCGCCACGGACCGCTATGCGGCGGCCGACGGCGTCGAGCTGGTCGAGGTCGACTACGATGACCTGCCGGCCCTGGTCGATCCATCCAAGGCGATGGAACCCGACGCGCCCCTGCTGCGCGAGGACATCAAGGACAAGACCGAAGGCGCACACGGGCCGCGCAAGCACCACAACCACATCTTCTATTGGATGCCGGCGACAAGGAAGGGGCCGAAGCCGCCCTGGCTCGGCCGAAGTGGTGGCCGAAGAGTTCATCACCTATCAGCGCGTCCACCCTTGCCCCCTGGAGACCTGCGGCTGCGTCGCCTCGATGGACAAGGTCAATGGCAAGCTGACGGTCTGGGGCACCTTCCAGGCGCCGCATGCGGTCAGGACCGTGGCCTCGCTGATCTCCAACATCCCGGAGCACAACATCCGCATCGTCTCGCCGGACATCGGCGGTGGCTTCGGCAACAAGGTGGGCGTCTATCCGGGCTACATCTGCGCCATCGTCGCCTCCATCGTCACCGGCCAGCCGGTGAAGTGGATCGAGGACCGGATCGAGAACCTCTCGGCGACGGCCTTTGCACGCGACTACCACATGACCGGCAAGATCGCCGCCACCAGCGATGGCCGCATCACCGGGCTTTGGTGTCATGTCTTGGCCGACCACGGCGCCTTCGACGCCTGCGCCGATCCGACCAAGTTCCCGGCCGGCTTCTTCCACATCTGTACCGGGTCCTACGACATCCCGGTCGCCTACGTCGGGGTCGACGGGGTCTACACCAACAAGGCGCCGGGCGGCGTGGCCTACCGCTGCTCCTTCCGGGTGACCGAGGGCTCCTACTTCATCGAGCGCATGATCGACGTGCTGGCGCACAAGCTGGAGATGGATCCGGCCGAGCTGAGGATGAAGAACTTCATCAGGAAGGAGCAGTTCCCCTACACCTCGGCCTTGGGCTGGGAGTACGATTCCGGCAACTACCACACCGCCATGCAGCAGGCGATGGACAGCGTCGACTACAAGGCGCTGCGCCAGGAGCAAGAGAAGAACCGTGCCGCCTTCGCGGCCCGCGAAACGCGGAACTTGATGGGCATCGGCGTGGCTTTCTTCACCGAGATCGTCGGCGCCGGGCCGGTCAAGAACTGCGATATCCTGGGGCTCGGCATGTTCGATTCCTGCGAGATCCGGGTGCATCCGACCGGTTCCGCCATCGCCAGGCTGGGCACCATCAGCCAGGGCCAGGGCCATGCGACGACCTTCGCCCAGATCCTAGCCAGCGAGATCGGCTTGCCGGCCGACAAGATCACGGTAGAGGAGGGCGACACCGACACAGCGCCCTATGGCCTTGGCACCTATGGCTCGCGCTCGACGCCGGTCGCCGGAGCTGCCACCGCCATGGCCGGCCGCAAGATCCGCGCCAAGGCGCAGATGATCGCCGCCTACCTGCTGGAGGTGCACGACGACGACCTGGAGTGGGAGGTCGACCGCTTCCAGGTCAAGGGCAATCCGGAGAAGTTCAAGACCATGGCCGAGATCGCCTTTGCCGCCTACAACCAGGCGATCCCAGGCCTAGAGCCTGGGCTTGAGGCGGTGAGCTACTACGACCCACCGAACATGACCTATCCCTTCGGCGCCTACATCTGCGTCCTCGACGTCGATGTGGACACCGGGGTCACCGAGGTGCGCCGCTTCTACGCCCTGGACGACTGCGGCACGCGGATCAATCCCATGGTGATCGAGGGCCAGGTGCACGGCGGGCTCACCGAGGCCTTGGCCATCGCCATGGGCCAGGAGATCGCCTACGACGAGATCGGCAACGTGAAGGGCGCCAGCCTGATGGACTTCTTCCTGCCGACCGCGGTGGAGACGCCCAACTGGGAGACCGATCACACGGTCACTCCCTCGCCGCATCATCCGATCGGTGCCAAGGGCGTGGGCGAAAGCCCCAACGTCGGCGGCGTCTCGGCCTTTTCCAACGCGGTAATCGACGCCTTCGCGCATCTGGGGCTGACGCACAGCCAGATGCCGCACGACCACTGGCGGGTCTGGACGCTGGCCGAGCAGTTCGGCCTGCATGACTAGCGAGGCGCGGGTGTCGCCCCAAGGGGGAGATGCGATGAAACCGATCAAATGCCTCATCGTGCGCCTGGCGGCGGTCGGCTATGTCGCCGATCCGCCGCTGGCGGCTGCCGTGCAGCTGGCGCAAGAGCTGGGCCGCCCGCTGCTGCTGGAAGGCGAGGCCGGCGTCGGCAAGACCGAGGTGGCCAAGGCTTTGGCGGCAATGCAGGCCACCCGCCTCATCCGCCTGCAGTGCTACGAAGGGCTGGACGCCAATGCGGCCCTCTACGAGTGGAACTATCAGCGCCAATTGCTGGCGATCAAGGCGCACGAGCACGACAGCGCCGCAGCTGAGGAGATCGAGGCGCAGATCTTCTCGGAACGCTATCTCCTGAAGCGCCCCCTGCTGGAGGCCATCACGCAAGCTGAGCCGCCGGTGCTGCTGATCGACGAGATCGACCGCGCAGACGAAGCCTTCGAGGCCTATCTGCTGGAAGTCCTGTCGGACTATCAGGTGACCGTGCCCGAGCTCGGCACGATCGTCGCCACCTCGCGGCCGATCACGGTGCTGACCTCCAACGCTACGCGCGAGCTCTCCGATGCCCTCAGGCGGCGCTGCCTCTACGCCTATGTCGACTTTCCCGACGAGGAGCGCGAGCTCTCCATCCTGCGCCGTCGCTTGCCGGAGCTGGAGGCGGCGCTCGCCGGCCAAGTGGTGCGCTTCATCCAGACTCTCAGAAAAGAGGAGCTGGAAAAGGTTCCCGGCATCGCAGAGACCCTGGACTGGGCGGCAGCACTGGTCGGCCTCAAGGTGAGCGACCTCGGCAGCGGCGACCCGGCCGTGCTGCAGGCCTCTCTCGTCTGCCTCTTGAAGACGGAGGCCGACCAGAAGGCGGTGACGACGGAGGTCGTCAGCCGGCTGGCCAGCCAAGCAGCATGAGCGAGCTGCTGCCGGCCGGCACCGCGGAAGACGCGGCCCGCCAGCTACTGCGCTTCGTGAACCACCTGCGCCTCAACGGCTTCGTCGTCGGCCTGCCGGAGGCCGAGGCCGCGGTCGAGCTGATCTCACGGCAGGAGATCGCTGATGCCGAGGAGGCCCGCCTGCGCCTGCGCTGCCTTCTGGCCAAGCACAAGGAGGAGTGGGCCAACTTCGACGACCTTTTCGAAGCCTTCTGGTTCGGGCGAGGCCGCCTACGGCAGCGCTATGAGTCCAACCGGGCCGCCAAGGCCAAGAAGTCGGTGCGCCCGGTTCTCTGGACCCGCCACCTCGAGGGCGACGGCGAGGCCGCCGAGCTGACGGGGCGCATGGATAGCAGCGGTGGCGATGGCGAGGCAATGGCCGGAGAGGGGCGCCTCGTGGCCTCCAGCCAAAACAGCCTGCTGACCAAGGACCTGCGCCACCTGGCCGACCGGCGCGAGATCGCCGAGGCCGAGCAGGCCGCCCTGCGGCTGGGCCTGGCCCTGCGCTATCGCCTCTCCAGGCGTTACCGCATCCGCGAGGTGGCCAAGCGGATCGACCTTCGCCGCACGCTTCGCCGCAGCCTCTCGAAGGGCGGAGAGCCGATCGACCTGGCTTGGCGCGCCCGGCCGGAGGAGCCGGTGCGCATCGTCGTGCTGCTGGACGTCTCCGGCTCGATGGAGCTCTACAGCCGCTTCTTCCTGCAGTTCGTGAAGGGCTTGGTGACGACCTGGATCAAGGCTGACGCCTACCTCTTTCACACCCGCCTGCTGCGCATCACCGATGCTATGCGCGAGCGCGATCCCCTGAAGGCCATGGGGCGCCTGTCGCTGCTGGCCTCGGGTTTCGGCGGCGGCACCAAGATCGGCGAGAGCCTCGCCACCTTCAATCGCCACTACGCCAAGCGGGTGCTGAACGGCCGTTCCGTTGTCCTGATCCTGAGCGATGGCTACGATACCGGAACGCCCGAACACTTGGCCCAAGAGCTTGGGCGGCTGAAGAAGCGGGCGGGACGATTGGTGTGGCTCAATCCGCTGCTGGGCTGGGAACAGTACGAGCCGGTGACGAAGGCGATGGCGGCGGCACTGCCCTTGCTTGACCACTTTGCCACGGCGCACAGCCTGGAAAGCCTGGCGGCCTTGGAGCCGCAGCTGGCCCGTCTTTGAAAGGCCGAACGATGACCCGCGCGACCGACGAGGTCTTTGCCACCATCGAGCGCCTGCGCCAGCGGGGCGAGGATTGCTGCATCGTCACCGTGGTCCGCACCGCCAATGCCACTTCGGCGAAGGCAGGCGCCAAGGCGGTGGTGACGGCGACGGGCGAGGTGGTCGGCTTTATCGGCGGTGGCTGCGTGACCGGCGCGGTCAAGCGCGTTGCCGGCGAGGTGCTGGACGGCGGCAGCCCGCGCCTCATCCGCGTGCGCCCGCGCGAGGAGGTGGTCGAGCCCGTCGATCTGGATGGGGTGGAGCTGCATCGCTCCAGCTGTCCCAGCGGCGGCACGGTCGAGCTCTTCCTGGAGCCGCTGCAGCAATCGCCTCGCCTCGTGGTCTGTGGAGCCTCGCCGGTCGCGGCGCGCCTGATCGACCTGGCGCGGGCCATGGGTTATCGCGTCATTCAGGCGGCCCTTGCCGGCGATCACCGCCATCCGCAAGAGAGCGGCGCAGGCATCGAGGGTTTCGACCTGTCGGCACTCATGCTGCGGCCGCGTGATGCGGTGGTCGTGGCCACCCAAGGCAAGCGCGATCGCGAGGCGCTGAAGAGCGCGCTGCTGTCGGAAGCCGGCTACGTCGGCATGGTCGGCAGCCGCCGCAAGGTGGCGACCCTGCTCTCTCAGTTGCAGAGCGAGGTGAGCGCGGAGAGGCTTGCCGCACTGCATGGTCCGGCCGGCCTCGATATCGAAGCGATAGAGCCGGAAGAGATCGCCCTCTCCATCGTGGCGGAAATCGTGCGCTGGCGGCGCGCCGATCAGCGCAGCGGACAAGGGGAGAGCCTGGTGACCAGTGGGTGAAATCTAACACTTGGTACTGGTCGCGGCCCACCAATTTGCGCCAGCACGAGAGACGGCTATGTGCCAGGAACAGACCTGTTTGTTTGAACTTCCAGCGCGCGATGCATGTGGATAGACTGCCTGACTGCGGAGCACGGTTATGGCAGATTTAGTTGGATGGCTGGATAAACTGGGATTGGGCAAATTCGCTTCGAATTTCTCCGACAACGAAGTCGAACTGTCCGACCTGCCAGAGCTGAGCGACGAAGACCTAAAGGACATCGGGTTGCCCCTAGGACCGCGGCGCCGGATACTGAAGGCGCTCCGGTCCGAGAAAACTGACGAAGATGAAGCAACCGCACTGGGTGATAGTGCTGACCAATCCGCGGAACATCATCCGACCGCTGAAAGGCGCCAACTTACAGTGATGTTCTGTGACCTTGCGGGCTCCACGGCGCTCTCAAGCCGTCTCGATCCGGAAGACTATCGCGAAACGATCCGGGCATATCAGGATGTCTGCGCAGGCGTTATTGCCCGCTATGATGGCTATGTTGCCAAGTTCATGGGTGATGGGGTCCTGGCCTACTTTGGCTGGCCGCGCAGTCATGAGAATGATGCTGAACGAGCGCTTAGTGCCGGGCTTGGATTGGCCGATGCAGTGCCCGACATCAAACTTCCAGACGACGAGACAGAACCACTGAAAGTTCGTATCGGTGTCGCCACGGGTCCTGTAGTGGTCGGCGATATCGTCGGCGAGGGTTCCGCGCAGGAGGCTGCCGTGACGGGTGAGACACCAAACCTAGCTGCGCGGCTTCAGGAATTGGCAGAGCCAAATTCAGTCATCATCTCGAAGTCTTCCCGGAAATTGGGGGGAGGGCTTTTTGACTATGCTCCTTTGGGAATAAAAACGCTCAAAGGCATCGCCCAACCCGTTGCTGTGTTCCGTGTCATTGGCCAGCGGTCAGTGGAAAGCCGTTTCGAGGCAAGAAGCGCCGACTTCTTGCCCATGGTTGGGCGAGACCAGGAGTTGGCACTGCTTCAGGAGCGCTGGGCTCAAGTGCAGGGCGGTGAAGGTCAAGGCGTGCTTCTTGTGGGTGAGGCTGGCATCGGCAAATCCCGCATAGTTCGTGGCTTGATCGATGGCCTGGCAGGTCAATTACATACGCGCATTCAATATCAATGTTCACCGTTTCATGCGGGCAGCGCCTTTTGGCCTGTCATCCAGCAGTTGCGCCATGCAGCGGGCCTTACATCCTCGGATGATCCAACCACACAACTGCAAAAACTGGAGCAGCTCTTGTTAGTTTCGGACGCTTCCGGGCAAGATGTTGCACTCTTGGCCGAGTTGGTTGGACTGGATGAGACGCCCCAATACAGCCGTCTCGATCTAGCGCCCCCGGTGCGGCGGGCCAAGACTTTGGAGATGCTCATTAAGCAACTCACTGGGCTGGCCGCACGCCAACCAGTATTGGTGGTTCTCGAAGATGCGCATTGGATAGACCCAACGACTTTGGAGATGATCGAACGGAGCCTCGATGTGGTCATGGATGCTTCCGTAATGCTGTTGTTGACCAGCCGACCTGATAATCAGCCCGAACTGGCAGCACATCCACATGTCACGCGGCTCACGCTCAATCGTCTTGGACGCCTCGGGTTGCAGGAAATCATCTCTCAGCTGGGCGGTAAAAAGCTTCCCCAGGACACGATCAACACGATAATTGCCCGCACCGATGGCGTTCCTCTTTTTGTCGAGGAACTGACAAAGGCGGTTCTTGAGACTGGCGAAACAAATATTCCTGCGTCCTTGCATGATTCACTCATGTCACGGCTGGATAGGTTCCCTGATGTTAAGGAAGTGGCGCAGGCCGCCGCTTGCATCGGTCGGGAGTTTGACTTTTCTTTACTCGCCCAAATCGTCGAGGGTCCGGAAGCGGAATTGACATCTGCCTTGGATCGGCTCATCGCAGCCGAGCTTGTCTTCCGACGCGGATCAACGACCACCGGCGGGTTCATCTTCAAGCATGCATTGGTGCGCGATGCTGCCTATGAAAGTCTGTTGAAGCGTCGCCGACAAGAACTCCACAGCAAGCTGGTTGGCGTTTTGGAGCGGCAAGAAGGTGTCACGCCGGAAGTCCTCGCCCGACACGCAGAGGCCGCCGGCATGTTGGGGAAAGCCATCGATCACTGGGCAACCGCAGGCGCCCAGGCTATGAACCGTCCCGCCTACAAGGAAGCGATCGCGGGTTACAATTCGGCGATCAACCTGATTCAGAGTTTCGGCGACGATCTCGATTGGAAGCGCCGTGAACTTGAATTTCAGGTCGAACTGGGCCAAGCCTTTATCGCAAATCTTGGATACCAGGCACCGGCGACGTTGAATACATTCGAGCGCGCCCTGAAGCTTGCCGAAACCATTGGCGAGGCTAAATTGCTGGTACCTTCCTTGTTTGGCCTGTGGGCGAGTCGCTATATTGGCAATCAGCCGACTGCAAGTCTGGTTGATCGCTTTGCCGACATTGTCGCCTCCGGACATGACGATGGCGCCAAGTGCGTGTCCGCACGAATGCTCGCGCTCGAACGCTTCCATATGGCGGATTTTCATCAATCCCTTGACTTGGTTAAGAAGGCGCTGAGGATTTACGACGACAGACACCATCGCAATCTCGCTCTGCGATATGGTCATGATCCCAGAGTGGCAGCGACGAACTACAAGGCTTGGAACCTATGGCATCTGGGATTTCTTGAACAGGCTCAGTCTGCGGCAGAAAGCTCGCTGAGCTGGGCACGAGAAATCGATCATCCCAATACAATCGGCCTTTCGTTGTGTTACGGCATTTGTTTGACAAACATTTGGTTGGGCAATGTGGAGCGCGTCGAGAAGGCCTCACAGGAAGCTCTTAAGCTTGCCGAAGAAAAATCTCTTGCTCTTTGGAATGCCTGGGGTCGAATCTACTTTGGCTGGGCACTTTATCAGCACGACCCAAGCGGCGGCATCGACCAAATCATGACTGGCCTGGAACATGCGCGACGGATCGGGGCGGGGCGGCTTGAAGCATTTCATTTGGGTCTGGCCGCCGATATCCAGTCGAAATCGGGCCACCACAACGATGCGGATCAGCTGTTTTCCAGGGCATTTTCAGTCCTTGCTGAAAGCGGCGACATGCCCTTTGCGGCTGACCTTCATCGTCTGCGTGCGTTGGCCCGTCTGCGAAACCGATCGGATTTGGCTGGCGAAGCTCAGCGTGATCTTCTGCGGGCACTGGATATTGCCCGTGACCAGCAGGCTCTGTCACTCGAGCTGCGTGCGATGTGTGATCTGGCGGTGCTGTGGGCTGATGCAGGGGAGCGAACTAAAGCACGCGAATGGCTTGCGCCGTTACGCGCTCAATTCACAGAAGGAGTAGGGATGGCGGACCTGCAAAGAGCCGATGATCTGCTACTTGATTTGCAGTGATGGCAGGATAGGTCGAATGTCCGGAAGAGGTCAAACTCGGACCGAGAATTCGTCGTTCGCGAGCCTGCGTGATCGGTGTCAAACGTTGGAATTTGTCCACTAGCGAGGCTGCCGGCAAGCCAGGATGACGGACTCCCTCTCAGAGATCGACGCGATCTTGCTTGCCGCGGGTCGCTCCGAACGCATGGGCAAGGACAACAAGCTGCTGCTGCCCTATGGCGGCCGTCCGCTGATACGACATGTCGCCGAGACCCTCATGGCAGCCGGACCCCGACAGTTGCTGGTGGTGTTGGGACATGACGCCGAGACGGTGAGGAGAGCTCTTGCCGGCTTGCCGATGCGCATGCTGGAGAACCCGCTGCACGAAGCGGGCCAGATGACCAGTGTGCGTGCGGGCTGTCGTGCGCTGGACGGCGTCGGCAGCGGTGTGATGATCGCGCTGGGCGATATGCCCGGCTTGCGCGCGCGGGACTACCAGTCGCTGGGCGAGGCCTTTGCGGCCGAAGGGGGCGAGCGGATCCTCGTACCTCTGGTCGAGGGCCAGCGCGGCAATCCGATCATCCTGCCCGCAGCCTTGGTCGCCGAGGTCGGCAAGGGTGCGCTGAACGCAGGATGCCGTCGCCTGATCAAGCGCTATCCCGACAAGGTGGCGGCAGTCGAGATGTCCTCGCCGGCCTATCGCCATGATATCGATACGCCGCAGGCCTACCGTGCGGCCTTGTCAAGGCTCAGAGGGGCAGAAGGGCTCGCCTAGGCAGAGGGCCTATCGCTATAGTCTGGTCATGGCCGTCAGCCAAGAATCAGACCAAACACAGTGGCCGCTCTTTCGCCCCGCTGGTGACAGCGGCCTCATCGTCGAGTTCGGCAACCACCTGAGCGAAGAGATCAGCAACGCCGTCTTGGCCTTCGATTCCAGACTGCGCAGCGAAGCGATTGCGGGTGTGAGCGAGACCGCGTCGACCATTCGCTCGGTGCTGGTCCGCTACGATCCGCTCGAGATGCCGCCGGATCGCTTGCGCGGACGCCTCTCGGAGCTCCTGGCAGAGCAGGACTGGCTCTCCGTCGGACCGCCCGAAGGCCGCAGCCTCTGGCGCATCCCTGCGCTCTACGGCGGCGAGGCCGGCCCCGATATGGAAGAGACGGCCCGGTTGCTCGAAGCCTCGGAGCATGACCTGGCCGAAGAGCACGGCGCGGCCCGCCAGCGGGTGCTGATGCTGGGCTTCGCGCCCGGCTTCGCCTACCTGGGCGGCTTGCCGGCCCGATGGAACATCCCGCGTCTGCCGCATGTGAAGCCGGCGGTGCCGCCCGGCTCGATCTCCGTCGCGGTGGGGCAAACGTCGCTCTGCGCCACGGTCATACCGACCGGCTGGCGCACCATCGCGCGCACCCCCTTTCTCAACTTCGACCTCAAGCGTGACCCGGTCTTTCCGATGGAGGCCGGCGACGAGGTGCAGTTCGAGCCAATCGAAGAGGCCGACTACCGCCGCCTGGCGGCACAGGCGGAAGGCGGTGCGGTGGTCGCGAGCCGGGAGGCGCTCACATGAGCAGGCACTGGCTGGAGGTCCTCTCGGCAGGGCCCTGCGTCACCGTGCAGGACCAAGGCCGCCCCGGCCTGCAGCGCTACGGCGTGGCGGAAGGCGGTGCGCTGGATCCCTATGCACTGGCGGAAGGGGCCGCCCTGCTGGGCAACTCTGCCGAAATGGCCGCCCTGGAGCTCTTCGCCTTTGGCGGCCGCTTCAGGGCAGGCGAAGAGCCCTTGCGCTTTGCGCTCAGCGGGGCCGAGATGACGGCGGCCAAGCTGGCCCCGGACGGGCATCGCGAGCCCTTCCCCTGGCGCAGCAGCGGCCTCCTCAAGCCTGGCGAGATCCTCGACATCGGCGCGGCCAAGGGGGGGATGGTCGGCTATCTGCATCTAGCCGGCGGTATCGATAGCGAGCCGGAATTGGGCTCGCGCGCCGTGCACCTGCGCGCCGGCATCGGCGGCGGACGCCTTGGCGCCGGCGCACGCCTTTCGGTGGGGCGGGACCCTGGCGGCGAGATCGGCTTGACCCTCCCCGCACCCGCCTATCTGGGCCAGCGCGAGATCCGCGTCCTCTGGGGACCGCAGGCGGAGCTCTTCGGCGAGGAGGAAAGGACGCTTTTCCTGGAGACTGCCTACAAGGTTTCCGGCAAGCGCGATCGGATGGGCGCGCGGCTGGAGGGCCTCAAGCTGCACGCGGAAGGGCAGTTGACCGGCCTCTCCGATGCGGTCTCGCTGGGTGACGTGCAGGTGCCCGGCGACGGTGCGCCTCTGGTGCTGCTGGCCGATCGCCAGCCCACCGGCGGCTATCCGCGTATCGCGACGGTGATCACCGCCGACCTCGCCGCCTTTGCGCAGCTGCCCAGCGGCGCGGCCTTCCGCTTCCGCCTGGTCGAGGAGGCCGAGGCCTTGGCGACGCTCAAGGCCTGGCGCAACGCCATCAGGGAGCTGCCCGGCAAGGTCCATCCGCTGCTCCGCGATCCCCGCACCATGCGGGATCTGCTATCCTACAACCTGATAGACGGAGTGATCTCCGGGCGGGAGGAAAGACCATGAGCCACAGCATCGATCTCAACGCCGACCTCGGCGAGTCCTTCGGCGCCTGGACCATGGGCAACGACGCAGCACTCCTGGACATCGTCACCAGCGCCAACATCGCCTGCGGCTTTCACGCCGGCGATCCCATGGTGATGACCGACACCGTCCGGCTCTGTCGCGATAAGGGCGTGGGGATCGGCGCCCACCCCGGCTTCGACGACATTCGCGGCTTTGGCCGGCGACGCATACTCGGCATGAAGCCGGCCGAGACCAAGGCCATGCTGCTCTATCAGATCGGCGCCTTGCAGGCGATCGCACGCGCCGAAGGTCTTGGCGTGCGTCACGTGAAGCTGCACGGCGCCCTTTCCAACATGGCCAGCGAAGAGGCCGGCATCGCAGAGACCTATGTCGCCGCGGCCCAGGCAGCCGACGAAGATCTGATCGTGGTCGCCATGGCCACCACCGAATTGGAGAAGGCGGTCGAGCGCTCGGGCATGAAGCTGGCCCGCGAACTCTATGCCGACCGCGCCTACAACCCCGACGGAACCTTGGTCCAGCGCGGCACCCCCGGCGCCATGATCCACGACCCTGAAGAGGCGGCCGACCGCGTCCTGCGCATGGTCGAGGAGCAGGCCATCACCACGATCGAGGGCGGCAAGATCGCGACCGCCGGCGACACCGTCTGCGTGCACGGCGACGGGCCCGAGGCGCTCAGCATGGCCGAGCGGATCCGCACGCGGCTGGACAAGGCCGGGGTCGCGGTGACCTGCTTCGGCGACAGGTGAAAGGATTGTGTGAGTGGGAAAGTTTACCGAGATCAACGAGAAACTGCGCGACTTCATCGGCGAGCAGCAGATGTTCTTCGTGGCGACCGCTGCGCCCGACGGCCGCGTCAATCTCTCGCCCAAGGGCATCGATTCCCTGCGGGTGCTCGGCCCTCAAAGGATCGTTTGGCTGAACCTGACCGGCTCGGAGAACGAGACGGCCGCGCACCTTCTCGAAGCCCCGCGCATGACCCTGATGTGGTGCTCGTTTACGGCCAAGCCGATGATCCTCAGGATCTACGGTGAGGCGCGGGCGGTGCACCCGCGCGATCCGGACTGGGCAGAGCTGTCGCCGCTCTTCCCGGCAGTCCCGGGCGCACGTCAGATTTTCGACCTCTCCGTGGAAATGGCTCTGACGTCTTGCGGCTTCGCCGTTCCGCGCTACGACTTCATCGGCCAGCGAGACACTCTTGTCCGCTGGGCCGAAGATAAAGGCGAGGATGGCGTCAAGGCCTATTGGGCCAAGCGCAATGCCAAGAGCCTGGACGGCAGACCGACGGCGATCCTTGCCGACGAGGCGTCCGAGTCGGCCTAGCCGGTTCTCGCGCGCACCTTAGAGCGTGACCTCGATGGACGTAAGGCCAGCTCCCGCTCCGGGCAGGGTCACGCCGGCGCCCAGGATCAGCGTATCGGTCCCGGCGCCGCCGTCATAGAAGTAGCCGGTGAAGTCGCCTTGGCTCGCTACGAAGAAGAAATCGTCCCCACTGCCGCCGAAGGCGGTGTCCATACCGGCCCCACCGATGAAGAGGTCGGTCGCGTCGCCGCCGAAGAGCTGATCATTGCCGCTGCCTCCGTACAGTCCATCGCGATTGCTGCCTCCGTATAGGGAGCTGTCATCTCCGCTGCCGCCAAAAAGGTAGTCGAGGCCCGACCCACCTCTCAAGTCGGCATCGTCTCCGCTGCCTCCGAAGATAGAGTCTACTCCGTTGTCGCCCCAAAGATAGGCGTCCGCTCCGCCGTCACCATAGATGAAGTCGTAGCCCACACCGCCAATCAGATAGTCGTCTCCGCCGCTACCTCCGACGATCAGGTCATTGCCGGCTTGGCCATACAGGCGATCATCGGCTCCCGAACCTCCGTAAAGGCTGTCAGCGCCCGATCCCGCCAAAAAGATAGCATCGTCGCCCAGGCCCCCAAACACACTGTCGGCGCCACTGCCACCAAACAGGCCGTAGTCGTCACCATTCCCGCCATAGATGACATCGTCGCCACCGCCGCTGTAGAGTAAGCTGTCGTCGCCGGAACCACCGAAGAGGCGGTCGCCTCCACCGCCGCCAAAGAGTTGACTGTCGGCTCCATCGTCGCCGAAGATGCGGTCATTGCCATCCCTTCCAATCAGATAGTCGTCGCCGCCGCTGCCACCCAGGACTTGGTCGTCACCGGCTTCACCATACAGGCGATCATCGGCTCCCGAACCTCCGTAAAGGCTGTCGGCGCCGTCGTCACCGAAGAAGAAGTAATCGTCGCCGCTGCCTCCTGAAAGGCGGTCGGCGCCATTGCCTCCGCTGAAGAAGGCGTCGTCGCCACTGCCTCCTGAAACGCTATCGACACCGCTACGGCCCTCCAAAAAGGAGTCGTTTCCTCCGCCTCCAAAAAGGCTGTCATCGCCGCTGTTCCCGGAGAAGAAAGTGTCATTCCCATCCCCACCAAAGAGGCGGTCGTTGCCATCATCACCATAGCCTCCGCGATCGTCTCCGTGACCTCCGTAGAGACTGTCTATGCCGCTGCCACCAAAGAGAAAACGGTCGATGCCACTGCCGCCTCTGATCGTGTCGTTGTCGTTGCCACCATAGAAGTAGCTGTCGGTACCGGACCTACCGTAGAGCTTATCAGAGCCGTTGCGGCCGAAAACGGTTTGATCATCGCCCTCATCGCCGTAGATACGGTCGATTCCGCCGCCGCCGTAGATCGTGGCGTCGTTTCCGCTGCCAGCATAAATCGTATCGCGCCTGCCGTTTCCGTGCAGGAAGGAGTCGGCCCCGCTTCCGGCGAAGACGGAATCGTTTCCGGCCCCACCATAGAGGCTGTAGTCGTCGCCCTCGCCACCATCGACGCGGTCCGGGCTGCGGTCGCCGAGGAGGAAGGCATCGATCCCACTGCCGCCGTAGATCAGATCGCCGCCGCGACCACCGTCCAAGGTCCGGTCATCGCCCGCGTCGCCGAATATGCTGTCGTTTGCTCGCTCGCCGATCAAGGAGACGTCGGCGCCACTCCCACCGAAGATTTGGTCGGCATTGGCGCCGCCGTCGAGATGGCTGTCGGCCCCCGTATCGCCCTGCAGCCGGTCCAGGCCGGCACTGCCGTAGAGGAAGCTGTCGTTACCACTGCCGCCGAAAAGGCTGTCGTCTCCCACGCCACCATCCAGCGTCGCATCGGCGCCATCGCCGCCAAAAATGCTGTCGGCACGCGAGCGGCCCAAGAGGTTACTGTCGTCGCCCTCATTGCCTTCGATCAGGTCGCGCCCGCTGTCGCCCCTGATCGTGAGATCCCCGCCGCTGCCACCGTAGAGCCTGTCGTCGCCAATGCCTCCATAAAGGCTGTCGGCGGCGCTTAGGCCATAAAGCGTGTCGTTGTCGCCGTAGCCCAGGATGGTATCGACGGCATCGCTGCCGGAAAGCGTGTCCGGACCTGGGGTCCCTGGAATGAAGGCCATCGCTTGCGTCCCTTCTGTTCTTGATTTGTCTCGTTCATAAACCCGGGGCTGCAGGAGGAACCGACAGCCGTCTTAGATGGTCGCCGACATCTCAGTTGCTCGTTTTTCGTGTTTCGCATTCAGCTGGCTGCCGTCAGGGGTCATCAGGTCGCTTCTCCAAACAAACCACGAGACCAATCCTCTTTCGCACCATTGGCGACGAATGACGCCGCCAGTCTCAGAGCGTGACCTCTATGGATGTCAGACCTGCGCCGGCGCCGGGCAGGGTCACGCCGGCGCCCAGGATCAGCGTATCGGATCCGGCGCCACCGTCATAGAAGTAGCCGGTGAAGTCACCCTGGCTTGCCACCACAAAGGTGTCGTCTCCGCTGCCGCCGTAGGCGGTATCCATACCGGCGCCGCCGATGAGGATGTCTGCCGCGTCGCCGCCGTAGAGCTGATCGCTGCCGCTGCCTCCGTACAGCCCATCACCACTGCTCCCTCCAAAGAAGAAGCTGTCATCGCCACTGCCGCCGTAAAGGAAATCAGCGTTTGAACCGCCCAAGAAGTTTTGGTCGTTCCCGCTGCCTCCGAAGATGGAGTCCACTCCGATATCACCCCAAAGATTGGCGTCTGTTCCGCCGTCGCCGTAGATGCGGTCGTCGCCCGTACCGCCAATCAGATAGTCGTCTCCGCCGCTGCCCCCTGCGATCAGGTCGTTACCGTCTTGGCCGTAGAGCCGATCATCTGCCCCGGAACCTCCGAAAAGGCTGTCCACGCCCGATCCACCGCGAACGAAGGCGTCATCATCCAGGCCGCCGAACACGCTGTCGGCGCCACTGCCGACAAAGACGGCATAGTCGTTTCCGTCGCCTCCATAGACCCTGTCGTCGCCATCGCCACCATAGATCCTTTGGTCCGCGCCGCTGCCGCCGTGTATGCTGTCGGCACCCGTCCCCCCTATCAGAGAGAGGTCGTCGCCACTACCTCCGTAGATAGAATCGTCGCCGCCTTCGCCAAAGAAGTTGGTGTCGTTTCCGTCTCCACCCGCCAGCCTGTCCGCGCCACTGCCACCGGCCAATGCAACATCGACTCCGCTATCGCCATGAATGCTGTCGGCCCCGGAGCCGCCGCTCAGCGATGTATCCGCGCCGCTGCCACCGAAAAGGCTGTCGTCGCCGTTGCCACCATAGAAGAGGGAGTCGTAGCCATTGCCTCCAGAAAGGCTGTCGTCACCATCGCCACCATAGAAGAACAGGTCGCCGCCTTCGCCGCCAAAAAGGCTGTCGGTGCCGCTGCCACCGGCGAAACTCCTATCGTCTCCGCTACCGCCAAAGAGGCTGTCGCTGCCACTGCCGCCGTAGAAGTAGTGATCATAGCCATCGCCGCCGAAAAGGCTGTCGACCCCGTTGCCACCGAAGAAGAAGTAATCATAGCCACTGCCTCCAGAAAGGCTGTCGTCGCCGCTGTGCCCGAGGAAACTGGAATCGTCGCCACTGCCGCCTGAAAGTCTGTCGTCGCCGTCGTCACCAAAGAAGGAGTTGTCGATGCCGCTGCCTCCATAGAGGCTGTCATTGCCGTCGCCGCCGTAGAAGCTAGAGTCGCTGCCGCTGCCTCCAATCAGGCCATCGGCACCATCGCCACCGTAAAAGCCCTTGTCGTTGCCGCTGCCTCCGGAGAGGTTGTCGTCGCCGCTGTAAGCAAAGAAGTAAGAGTCGTTGCCATTGCCTCCAGAAAGACTGTCGCTGCCGCTGCCGCCATACAAGAGCAGATCTTCGCCATCGCCGCCGAAAAGGCTATCGTCCCCGTTACCGCCGAAGAATGCAGAGTCCTGGCCACTACCGCCAAAGAGGCTGTCGGCACCGGAAGCTCCGTCGAGGCCATTGTCCTCACCGTCACCTCCGTACAGACGATCGTCTCCGCTACCGGCGGAGATCACGTAATCGCCGCCGTCTCCGCCATAGAAGCGATCATTACCATCACCGCCATAGAAATAGGAGTCATCGCCGAGACCTCCGAAGAGGCTATCGATGCCCGTTCCGCCAAAGATAGAATGGTCGTTGCCGCTGCCACCCCTGATCGTATCGTTGTCGTTGCCGCCATAGATCAGTCTGTCGATGCCGGACCCACCGTAGAGCTTATCAGAGGCATTGCGGCCGAAGACGGCTTGATCGTCGCCGTCGTCGCCGTAGATGTGGTCGATCCCGCCGCCGCCGTAGATCGTCGCATCGTTCCCGCTGCCGGCATAGATCGTATCGCGCCTGCCATTGCCGTGCAGGAAGGAGTCGGCACCGCTGCCGGCGAAGATCGAGTCGTTGCCCGCACCTCCATAGAGCGTGTAGTCGTCGCCCTCGCCCCCATCGATCCGGTCCGGGCTGCGCTCGCCGAAGAGGAAGGCGTCGATCCCGCTGCCGCCGTAGATCAGGTCGCCGCCGCGGCCGCCGTCCAGGGTGCGGTCGTCGCCGTCATCGCCGAAGATGCGGTCGTTGGCCCGCTCGCCGATCAAGGAGACATCGGCGCCGTCACCGCCGAAGATCTGGTCGGCATTGGCGCCGCCGTCGAGATGGCTGTCGTTACCGGTATCACCGGCCAAGCGGTCCAGACCGGCGCTGCCGTAGAGGAAACTGTCGGCCCCGCTGCCGCCGGAAAGGCTATCGTCGGCCGCACCACCGTTCAGTGTTGCGTCCGCTCCATCGCCGCCGTAAATGCTGTCGGCACGCGAGCGTCCGGAGAGTATGCTGTCGTCGCCCTCGTTACCCTCGATCAGGTCGCGCCCTGTGCCGCCGTTGAGAGACAGATCCGCGCCGCTGCCGCCGAAGAGCGTGTCGTCGAGACCCAGACCGAAGAGCCGATCGGCACCGCTGACACCGCTCAGGATGTCGATGCGGTCGTCACCCGTCAGCGTATCGTCGGCATCGGTGCCATAGCGCACCAGCACCTCGACGGAGTTGAGCACGACACCGGCCGGCAAGGTGATGCCCTGCCCAAGGAATAAGGTATCGGTACCCGAGCCTCCATCGAAGGTCTCGCCTGCGACGAGCTCCGCCTGGCTTTGCACGGGGCCGAAGCGGTCGTCACCGGAACCGCCGAACAGGAGATCCTGGCCGTCTCCACCGTAGAGCTCATCGGCGCCCAAGCCTCCGAACAGGCTGTCGTCGCCCTCGCCTCCGAAGAGCCCGCTATCGTCCCCGGCACCCCCGAAAAGCCTATCGTCACCGCTGTCGCCGTAGAGGGAGGTGTCACCGTCGCCGCCGCCGTAGAGGCGATCCTGTCCGCTCCCTCCGGCAAGCTGGTCCACATCGGGGTCGCCATAGAGCACGTCGTCGCCATTACCGCCGTAGAGGCTGTCTGCATCGTTGCCGCCGAAGAAACGGGAATCGTTACCGTCACCGCCATAAAGAAGGTCGTTGCCGGTTCCCCCCTGGAAGGAAACGTCGTCGCCGCCGTCGCCGAATAGGCTGTCGTCACCGCTGTAGCCGCGGAAGGAGGTATCGTCTCCCTCGCCACCAAAAATCTCGTCGTCACCCAGGCCGCCGAAGAAGAGATCGTCTTCGCCGCTGCCTCCGAAGAGGCTGTCGGCGCCGCTGTCGCCCAGGAAGAAGGTATCCTTTCCGTCGCCACCAAAGAGGCTGTCGGCGCCGCTGCCACCGAAGGCGTCCAGGTCGTCGCCGCTGTCGGCGAAGAGGCCATCGTCACCGGTGTCGCCGTACAGGCCAACGTCGTAGGCATCACCGCCGTAGATGGCGTCGTCTCCCGAGCCACCGCGCAGGTCGCGGTCTTCGCCGCTGCCGCCGAAGAGGAGGTCGGCGCCTTGGCCACCATAGAACACACTGTCGCTACCACTATCACCCAAAAGACGGTCATCGCCGCTACCGCCGAAGAGGTCCTGGTCGAGAGCATCGCCACCGTAGATGCTGTCTGCTCCGCTGCCGCCGAACAGGAAAACATCGTCGTTCGCGCCCCCGAAGAGACGATCGGCGCCACTGTCCCCGAAGAAGTTCTCGTCACCCCCGTTGCCACCGAATAGCCGGTCATCGCCATCGCCGCCGAAGAAGACGGAATCTTCGCCGTCATCGCCAAAGAGGCTGTCCAGCCCACTTCCGCCGTAGAAGCTACCATCGTCGTCAGCGCCACCGTAGAGGAGGTCATCACCGCTACCGCCAAGCAGCAAGCTGTCATCGCCGGCATCGCCATAGATCCTATCCGCCGCGCCCAGGCCGTACAGGCGATCAGAGCCGCCGAAACCATTGATGAAGTTGATCTGGTCGTCGCCTGTCAGCGTGTCGTTGCCATTCGTACCGTTGATGATCTCGCTGATCGCTTCGATGGAGAGAGTCGTCACCCCCGCCGGAAGGGTAACGCCCTGTCCCAGGAGCAAGGTGTCGGTTCCCTCACCGCCGTCAAGAGTATCTCCGGCGGTGAGATCGGTCTGGGTCAAGACGACCAGCAAGTCGTTTCCGGAGCCACCGTCGATCAGGTCTTGGCCCTGACTACCATTAAGCCGATCGTCACCGGAGCCACCAAAGACAGAGTCATTGCCACTACCGCCATAAAAACTGACATCTCGCCCGTTGCCACCGAAAAGCCTGTCCGGTCCGGCGCCACCTTGGAACAGCGCATCGTCACCGTTCCCGCCGAAGAGGGTATCGTTTCCGCTACCCCCGATGAACGAAGAGTCGTTTCCATCGCCGCCGAAAAGACTATCGGCTCCGCCGTCTCCATTGAATCTTGCGTCGTTCCCGCTGCCACCAGCGAGGCGGTCGTCGTCCTCTCCTCCATAGAAGCGCAGGTCATCGCCGGACTCGCCAAAGAGTTGGTCGTTCCCGCTACCTCCAACGAGAAGATCGTCGTCGCCAACATCGCCGTAAAGCAGGTCCCCGCCATTGCCGCCAAAGATGAAGGTGTCATCACCGGATCCGCCGTACATCTTGTCTGCCGCCCTCAATCCGTAGAGGCGGTCAGACCCGCTGAGACCCTCGATGGTGTTGATGTAATCGTCGCCGGTGAGTACGTCGTTCCCGTTGGTACCGTAGATTGTGCTGGCGAAGTCGACGTAGGACGTGACATCGATAGAGGTGAGCAGCACGCCGGCCGGCAAGGTGACCCCTTGCTGCAACAGCAAGGTGTCGGTTCCCTCACCGCCATCAAAGCTGTCGCCTGCGGTCAGTTCGGACTGTGCTCTGACCACCAGGACGTCGTCTCCGGATCCGCCGCTAGCCAGGTCCTGACCTAGGCCACCGATGAGCCGATCAGCGCCGGACCCCCCATAGAGGCCGTCGTTGCCGGCTCCACCGAAGAGATAGCTGTCGTCCCCGTCTCCGCCGTAAAGCAGGTCGTTCCCGCTGTTGCCGTCGAAAGAAATGTCTTTGCCGGCTTCTCCGAAGAGGCTGTCGGAGCCACTGCCGCCAGAGAACTCGGAGTCGCTTCCGTCACCTCCATAGAGGGAATCGGCACCGTTCCCGCCAAAAAACGCAGAATCATCGCCACTGTCGCCGACAAGAATGTCTGCTCCGTTCTCACCGAAGAACGCACGGTCGCCGTCTTCACCGCCGGAGAGGCTGTCACTGCCGCTTCCTCCGAAGAAGTCTTCGTCTTCGCCGGTATCGCCGGAGAGGCTGTCACTGCCGCTTCCACCGAAAAAGCCGGCGTCGTTGCCCTCACCGCCGACAAGGCTGTCACTGCCGTTTCCACCATAGAAGGCATAGTCGGCGTCCTCCCCGCCGACTAGGCTGTCGCTGCCGCTTCCTCCATAGAAGAATACGTCGCTACCTGCATCGCCGAACAGGTTGTCATCGCCGTTGCCGCCGTTGAGGTTCTCATCGTTGCCCGACCCTCCGTAGAGAGAATCGTTCAACGCCTGCCCATAAAGGCCGAAGTCGCTACCAGAGCCACCCTCGATGCGGTCGCTGCCTCCGCCGCCGAAGAAGAAGCTGTCGTCATTCAGGCCGCCAAAGAGACTGTCGTTGCCTGCCTCACCCAGGAACTGAGCGTCGGAACCGCTGCCGCCAAAGAGTGTGTCGTTCCCATTGCCACCGAGAAAGGAGGAATCGTCGCCCTCTCCTCCGAAGAGCACATCGTTTCCTGTGTTGCCGAAGAACCTTGCGTCGGGCCCTGCGTCACCGGAGAGGCTGTCGGCGCCTTCTCCACCATAGAAGTACTGGTCGCCGCCGTCACCGCCGGATAGACTGTCGGAGCCAGTTTGTCCATAGAAGTATCGATCATCTCCACTTCCCCCGGCGGCGCTGTCGTCACCATCGTCACCAAAGAGGTTCAAGTCGTCGCCTGAGCCACCAAAGATCCTGTCAGCGCCGCTCCCTCCGATAAGGTTGAAATCGTTGCCATCGTCGCCGTAGAGCTGGTCATCGCCGCTACGCCCGAGGAGAGCTTGTTCGTTGCCGGATCCTCCGAAGAGGCTGTCGGCCGCGCCCAAGCCATCGAGAAGATCCGTCCCGCTGAGACCCTCAATAACGTTGATGTAGTCGTCACCGGTGAGTGTGTCGTTCCCGCTGGTGCCATAGATCGTGCTGATCAAGTTGATATACGAGGTTGCCTCGATAGAGCTCAGCACCACGCCTGCCGGCAAGGTTACACCCTGTTGCAAGAGCAGCGTGTCAGTGCCCTGACCGCCATCGAAGCTATCTCCCGCCGTCAGGTCCGTCTGTGCCCTGATCACCAGGACGTCGTCCCCGGACCCGCCGGCCAGAAGGTTCTGGCCGGAGCCACTGGTCAGCCGGTCCGTGCCGGACCCTCCGTAGAGGCTGTCGTCGCCGCTAGCGCCGAAGAAGTAGCTGTCGTTCCCATCACCGCCGAAAAGCCGGTCGTTCCCATCGTCTCCCTGGAAAGTAGCGTCATTGCCGTCACCTCCAAAGAGGCTGTCGTCGCCATCGTTTCCTCGGAAGGAGGAATCGTCCCCCGATCCGGCAGAAAGCACGTCATCTCCGACTCCGCCGTAGAAACGGCGGTCTTGGCCGCTACCGGCAGCAAGGCTATCTGCGCCACTGCGACCGTCGAAACTGCGGTCGTCACCCTCGCCGCCATAGAGGCTGTCGGCGCCGCTATCTCCGTAGAACTCTACGTCCTGGTCCGCGCCACCAAAGAGATGGTCGTCCCCCTCTCCGCCGTAGAACTGTTCGTCTTCGCCCGACCCACCAACTAGGCTGTCGGCGCCGTTGCCTCCACGGAAGATCTCGTCGCCACCGCTGCCGCCGTAGAGCCTGTCGCCACCTCTGCCGCCTGCGAATTCGTAGTCGTCTCCCGCATCTCCGTAGAGTCTGTCGGCACCGTTGCCGCCATAGAAGTAACCATCGCCGCCGGAACCGCCGAAGAGACTGTCGGCACCGTCGTCACCGAAGAAGCCGCTGTCGCTGCCAGAGCCGCCCGCCAGCTCGTCGTCACCGGTGCCGCCGAAGAAACGTGTATCAGACCCAGCGTCACCGGATAGACTGTCAGCACCCTCCCCGCCAAAGAGACTATAGTCATCACCCTCAGCGCCATAGAGGCTGTCGGACCCCGTACCTCCGATGAGCGCTTGGTCGTTACCACTTCCACCAGAGATCCGGTCATCGCCGTCACTGCCAAAAAAGGCGCGGTCGTCGCCTGAACCACCATAGATCTGGTCGGCGCCGCTTCCGCCGCGCAAAAAGGTCTCGGTGCCATCACCACCGAAGATCAAGTCATCGCCGCTTCTACCATACAAGCGGGTGTCGTCGCCCGCGCCGCCGTAAAGCCTGTCCGAGTCTCCGAAGCCGTCAAGTCGATCGGCCCCGGTGAGACCATTGATGATATTGGTGTAGGCATCGCCGACGAGCGTGTCGTCTCCGCTGGTGCCGTTGATCGTGCTGGTGAAGTCGATGTAAGACGTGACTTCCACGGAGGTAAGCAGGACTCCCGCAGGCAGCGTTGCCCCTTGTTGTATGAGCAGCGTGTCTGTGCCCTCACCGCCGACGAAGCTGTCACCGGCGACGAGTTCGGTCTGTGTCCTGACCACCAGGACGTCGTCCCCGGACCCTCCGTCGACCAGATCCTGATCGAGACCGCCGATGAGCCGGTCGGCGCCGGAGTCTCCGTAGAGACTGTCATTGCCTGTATCACCATAGAAGTAACTGTCATTGCCTAGGCCGCCGTAGAGAAGATCGCTTCCGCTGCGCCCTTGGAAGGTGACGTCGTGGCCGTCCCCTCCGAAGAGGCTGTCGTCACCCTCGTTGCCGCGGAAGAATCTGTCGTCGCCCGATCCGGCGGAGAGCAGGTCATCGCCGGTGCCACCGAAGAAGAAGGAGTCTGCGCCGCTGCCGGCAAGAATCCCATCGGCGCCACTTTCGCCGTAGAGGCCTACGTCGTCCCCGTCGTCGCCAAAGAGGCTGTCATCTCCATTGCCGCCGTAGAAGTAGGAGTCGTCGCCCGAGGCACCAACGAGACTGTCATCTCCGTTCTCGCCCCGGAAATAGTAGTCTGTATCCCCACCGCCAACGAGGGTGTCATTTCCCTCGCCGCCATAGAAGTAATAGCCTTCACCAGAGCCGCCAAAAAGACTGTCGGCGCCGCTGCCACCGTAGAAGTATCCATCGTCACCACTGCCACCGACGAGCGTGTCCGCGCCGCTACCCCCGGAAAGATCGTCGTCGTTTCCGTCGTCGCCGTAGAGCTTGTCGTCGCCGTCTCCACCATAGAAGTCATCGTCGCCGCCTTCGCCGCCGAAGAGGCTGTCGTCGCCGTCTCCACCATAGAAGCGGTCGTCAATACCCTCGTCGCCGAAGAGGCTGTCGTCGCCGTTGCCGCCGAAGAGGCTGCTGTCGTTGCCGCTCCCCCCGTAGAGAGAATCGTTCGCATTCTGCCCGTAGAAGAGAGAATCGCCACCTGAACCGCCCGCGATGCGATCGCTGCCACCGCCGCCGAAGAAGCTGGCATCGTCCCCGAGGTCCCCAAACAAGAGATCGTCTTGCTGCGCGCCGAAGAAGCTGCTGTCGTCGCCCACGCCACCGAAGAGAGAGTCATCCCCGAGGCCGCCGTCCAACAGGTTGTCTTTACCGCTGCCAGCGAAGAGGGTGTCGTCGCCGGATCCTCCGAATAGGCTATCGGCGGCGCTCACGCCATAAAGCGTATCGTTGTCGCCATAGCCCAGGATCGTATCGATGGCATCGCTGCCGCTGAGCGTGTCCGGACCTGGGGTCCCAAGGTAAACTGCCATCTCCCGCGCCCTTCCTCCTGATCGCTCCCGCTCTTCCACGAGAGCCGATTGTGATATCCTCCAGCGCTGACGCCGCGGTTCGTTCGCAGCTTGAATATAGAACGACGGTCTTTGTAATTCATCTATTAGTTGTTTTTCTACTGCATGATTGTCTATCGTTCTGGCTGGTACGTGTCAAACCTTTCTCTAGTAGTTGATGGCATCCAATAGGACAAGACGGGGCGCAGCAGCGCCGCGTCTGGCTGTGCTGGCTTGCAGCGCCCATAGGCTCGCGCCGGCACCGGGCAAGGTCACGCCGTCGCCCAGGATCACTGTATCGGTTCCGCCGCCGCCGTCATAGAAGTAGCCAGTGAAATCGCCCTGGCTGGCCACGATGAAGACGTCATCACCGTTACCGCCAGAGGGCGTACCACTGCTACTACCGCCATCCAGACTGTCCACGCCAGTGTCGCCGTAGAAGTAAGTCTCGTTCCCGCTTCCTCCGAAAAGCTGGTCATCGCCCTTGTCGCCCAGGAAGAAGAAGTCGTCCCCGCCATCCCCATAGAGGCGGTCGTGCCGTATCCTACAGACAAAAAGGAGTCCGTGCCGCTGTCGCCGAAGAGCTTATCGTCGCCGGTGCCTCCGAAAAGGCTGGCGACACCGCTCAGGCCATAGAGCGTGTCGCCGTCGTCGTAGCCCAGGATCGTGTCGATTGCATTGCTGCCGGTAAGCGTGTCCGGTTCCGGTGTCTCTGGAATGATCGCCATCGCCTGCGTCCGTCCTGCAGTCGCTCTCTTCCGGAAAATGGAGATCACTTCGGGATACTGCAGCGCTGGTGCCGCAGAGGACCCGCAGCCCAAATCCAAAACCCCAAGCAGAGCCGCTTGAGTTGAATCATAGTCCTGGAGGGACGCGGGAGAAGCGAAAGATTTTGGCCTGAGCGTCTAAAGATCCTATATGCTAGCCGAGGCTGTGGTGAGCGGGCCGGTGCTGGCGAGCAGCGTCGGTCCCAAACAAGGACCGATGATTTGAGGCCATGCCCTTTCGACACCACGATGCCCTGAAGACCTTCACCCAGGTGGCGCAATACCGAAGCTTGGCAGTGGCGGCCGAGGCGCTGAACCTCACCAAGGGGGCGCTGAGCCATCAGATCCGTGGTCTGGAGGCCTCTCTGGGCTTCGCCCTCTTTGAGCGGCACGCGCGCGGCATGCGCTTGACCGCCAAGGGGCGCGAACTCTTGGCGACGACGACTGCCGCCTTCGGCCAGATCGAAGAGAAGACCGCGGCCCTGAGCGGGCAGGTCGCGCCGAGCCTCACCATCGGCACCCCGACATACTTCGCCTCGCGCTGGCTCTCCCCGCGTCTGAAGGGTTTTATGAGCCGCCATCCCGATGTACGGCTGCGGATCCAGTCGATGATCGACATCACGAATTTCCTCGGCGAGGGTGTCGATCTGGCGATCCGCTGGGGCGACGGTGCTTGGGTCGACTGCCTGGTCGAGCCCCTGTTTCCCTGCCCGGCTTTCCCAAGCGGCAACCGTGCCGCCTTCGAGCGGGTCCAGCGCGAGGGCGAGGCCCCGGCCTTCGCTGCCTTCACCCTGCTACGCGAACGCGAGGGCAGTCCGGCCTGGGCCCGGTGGTATCGCCGCGCCGGCCTGGCCGAGCGTCCCGTTTCCGACAGCCTGATCATCCCCGACCCCAATGTGCGCATAGAGGCCGTCCACGCAGGGCAGGGGATCGCCTTGACCGATGCCCTGGTCGCCTCGGAGCTGGACCGCGGCCATCTCTTCCGGCTGAGCCCTCATGCCTTGGAGGACTATGGCTACTGGCTGGCTTATCCGCCCGCCGCTGCGGAAAAGCCGGCCGTGCAGGCTTTTACGGCGTGGATAAAGGCGCAGTGATGGATTATCGGCGAAGGCAGTGGCAGTCCATCTCGCCGCGCGGTCCAGACCGGTCAGACAGGTAACAGGATAGACCGAGGACAGGGATGACAGGCTTGGGAAGGATGGCTTCGGAGGGCCGCGCCAGAGCCTGTTCCGCGTCAGCGCGACGACTGCTTTACAGCCCCTTCACCGCCTCCAGCACCTCTTCGACGTGGCCCGGGACCTTCACCTTGCGCCACGCGCCGCGCAGCAGGCCTTTGCCGTCTATGAGGAAGGTGGCGCGGTCGATGCCCATGTACTTCCTGCCGTACATGGATTTCTCCACCCAGGTGCCATAGGCCTCGCAGACCGCGCCGTCCTGGTCGCTGGCGAGGGTGAAGGGCAGGTCGTACTTGGCCTTGAACTTGTCGTGCTTGGCGACCGAGTCCTTGGAGACGCCGATCACCACGGCGTCGGCGCCGGTGAAGTCGGCCAGATTGTCGCGAAAGCCGCAGGCCTCCTTGGTGCAGCCGGGCGTGTCGTCCTTGGGGTAGAAGTAGAGGATGACGTTCTTGCCTCTGTGATCGCCAAGGCTGACCGAGCCGCCACCGTCCGTGGCCATGGTGAAGTCGGGGGCGGGCTTGCCGATCTCTGTCGTCATCCTTGGGTCTCCTCTATGCTTTCCTGTTCCGCGATGATCTCGCGCGCGGGGCCGGCGATGTGCTGATCGAAGCTCTCGCTCACCCGATCCGCGACAACTTCCAAAGTGTCCTGCAGCCAGGCGAAGTCAAGTGCGCCGCAGGTTCTCGTCAAGCCCTCGCGGATGGCTGGCGGAGCGCCGGCCATGTCGGCGTCGCTGGCGGCCTCGCCCAAGGTCAGGCGCAAGTAGCCCTGCAGCCGCCTGAGGAAGCGAAGGGCGCCGGTCAACTCCTCGATCTCGTCCTCACCGATCAGTCCGGCTTGGACCACGGCAGCGAACACCAGCTCGGTATCGCCCTCCAGGATCTCCGGGTGGGTATGGGCGTGGGCCAGCTGCCAGTACTGAGCCAGAAACTCGCAATCGATCAGGCCGCCTTTGCGCATCTTGATGTCCCAAGGGCCGGTCGGGGGCTTGTCGCGCGTGAGGCGCTCGCGCATTTCCAGGATGTCGACCAAGAGCTTGCGGGGCTCGTGCTCCGACAGGAGAATCGAGCGCAGGTGGTCGGCGACATGCTGGCGAAAAGCCTCGTGGTTGGAGAGCACGCGCGCACGCGTGAGGGCCATGTGCTCCCAGGTCCAAGCCTCCTTGCGGTGATAGCGCTCGAAGCCGGCCAAGGTGGTGACGACGGGGCCGGCATCGCCGGCAGGGCGAAGGCGCATATCGATCGAATAGAGGGTGCCTTCCGCCGTCGGCGCGGTGATGCCGTTGATCAGCCGCTGAGCGAAGCGGGTGAAGTATGTCACCGGATCCAAGGCTTTCGCGCCGTCGGATCCGATCGTCCCTTCCGGCAGCTCGTAGACGAACACCAGATCGAGATCCGACGTGGCGGTCATCTCGCGGCTGCCGAGCTTGCCCAATTCGATAATCGCGAACTTGGCGCCCTCGATCCGGCCGTGCCGCCTGGCGAACTCGGTCATCACGCGGTCCACCAGGCAGCCGAGAGCCGCATCGGCGATGTCGCTCAGCCGCCGGGCCACGGTGGCCTCGCCGGCCAGTCCCCGCAAGAGCTGGACGCCGGCCTGGAAGCGCCTGTCGTGGACGACGCGGCGCAGGATATCCAGCTCCTCCTCATAGGCGCGTGCCGAGGCCAGCTGGTCCTCCATCTCGGCGCGCAGCTCCTCCCGCTTTGGCATGGGTTCGAAGAAGTCCGGCGAGAGCATGGAATCGATCAGGGCTGGCCGTCGCGCCAGATGCTGCGCCAGGGCCGGCGCGCTGCCCATCACGCTGGCCAAGAGGTCCAAGAGCTGCGGATTGGCTTGCAGCATGGTGAAGAGCTGGACGCCGGTCGGCAGGCCGGCCAGGAATTTGTGGAAGGCGCTCAAGGCGGCGTCGGGGTCTGCGCTGCGGCCGAAGGCTTTCAGGAGGTTTGGCATCAACAAGGTCAGGGCTTCCCGGGCGGTCCTGCTGCGGGTCGCGCGGTAGCGCCCGTGATGCCACGAACTCACCAAGTCGAAGACACGCTCGGGATCCTCGAAGCCAAGCTTGGTCAAGGTCGCAATGGTATCCGGCTCCGCACTCATGCCGGTGAACACCAAGCTCCCTGGGTCGCTAGGCGCGGGCGCATCTTCGAAGAGCTCCGCGTAGTGATCCTCTACCCGGTGGAGGTTAAGCAGCAGCTCTTCGCGTAGCGCCGATCCGTCCTTTAGGCCGAGAAAGGCCGCCAGCCGCTCGATCCCGGTGGCGTCGCCCGGAAGGCTGTGGGTTTGCTGGTCGGCGACCATCTGCAAGCGGTGCTCGACGCGCCTGAGGTAGTCGTAGCTGTCGCAAAGCTCGCCTGCCGTCGCCCGTTTGACCAAACCTTCGGCGGCCAGCGCCATCAAGGCCTCCTTGGTGCGGTTGCTGCGTAGCGCCGGTGCGCGGCCGCCCCAGATGAGCTGTTGCGTCTGCGCGTAGAACTCGATCTCGCGGATGCCGCCCCGGCCCAGCTTTACGTTGTGGCCTTCGATCGCCACTTGGCTGCCGCCCTTGGTGGCGTGGATCTGGCCCTTGATCGCGTGAATGTCCTGGATCGCCTGGAAATCCAGGCTTCGCCGCCACATGAAGGGGCGAATCTCCTTCAGGAAGTCCCGACCCATCGCCAGGTCACCCACCACGGGGCGCGCCTTGATCATGGCCGCGCGCTCCCAGTTCTGGCCCATGCTCTCGTAATAGCCGAGTGCGGCGTGCAAGGAGACGGCAAGCGGCGTGGCGGCGGGATCGGGCCGGAGCCGCAGGTCGACGCGGAAGGCGTAGCCGTCCGCCGTTCGCTCGCTCAACAGCGCCACGAAATCCCGGGTCATGCGCTGCGCCAGCTCCATCGGGCCGTAGCGTGACTCGTTTCCGAGCTTCTCGGGGTCGAAAATCACGATGAGATCGATGTCGGAGGAGAAGTTCAGCTCGCGTGCGCCAAGCTTGCCCATGCCGAGGGCGACGTAGCCGCAATCCTTGAGCGGCTGGTCCGGATTGGCGAGCGTCACCTGACCGCGCGAGGCGCAAGCGAGAAGGATATGGGCCAGCGCCAACTCCATCAGGCCGATCGCCAAGTCGGTCAGGCTTCCGGTGACTTGCTCCAGCGACCAGGCGTCGGTCAGGTCCGCCAGCGCAATGATCAACGCCGCTTTGCGGCGGATCTGCCGAATGCGGCGCATCATCATAGCCTTGTCCGCACCATCAGGTGGCTCTTGCAGCAAGGCCAGCACGCCTTTCATGGCGCTGTCAGGGCCCTTTTGGAGGAGCTTGGCGAGGGTCTCCGGCTCTTTAAGAACGCAATCGGTAAGGAAGGGACTATGAGAAAAAATCACGCTTAGTAGACAACGCGGCCCTTCTGCTGCCGTAATCTCTTCTAGATAGCCGACGAGAGGCCCTTCCTCGAGCGTCGCCAAGCGCTCTTTCCACCGCTGGAAACCGAGCGCGGCATCGTTTTCCTGGTAGGGTCGCGGAAACGAGGGCGGTAGTGGGTCTGGAACAAGCGACATCGACTGCCTCAGAAGTAGACAGCCACCCTGATCCGCCATTTGACGAGGGTCAAGACGGCGGCAGGCGCCGACGCCTGCGCTTTCGGGCGCACCGCCCGCGCAGCCGGATCGGCCGTGCCTGTGCCATCGCCATCGAGAGCATCATCGGGCTGATCGCCCTTCTGCTGGTGCTTTGCGGCTTCCTCTTCTGGCGCCTGGTCGAAGGCCCGATCTCGATCGACTTCCTGACCCCTCTTCTGGTCGAGGCCTTCGACGCCGAAGAGATGATCGATGGCCAGGCCAAGATCACCGGCACCAGGCTCTTGTGGGATGAAAAGCGCCAAAGTCTGGAATTGCAGGTGACCGGCCTCACCATCGACGATTCTCAAGGCGAGCGCTCCTTCACGCTGCCCCTCGCCAATATCGACTTCTCCTTTGGGCAGCTCTTGGAAGGCAAGGTCGAATTGACCAGCATCGAGCTGGTCGGCGCCGGCCTCACGGTGCGACGCAACGCCGACCAGGGCTTCGAGGTACTGCTGTTTCAGCAGACGCCCAAGAGCGACGAAGACGCTGGCGGGACGCTCCGCACGCGTGGACAGCAGCCGGCCGAAGTGGGGGCCGAAGGCATCGCCGAGGGCGAGACGGCGCTGACCGTGATGAGCGACCTCTTGAGCGAATCGGAGCACCGGCCCATCGACCGGCTGGAAGAGGTGCTGCTGCTGCATTCCCAGGTCGTCGTCGACGATCAAGTGCTGGGCTTTACCTGGACCTTGCCGGCCAAGCGCATCTTGCTGCAGCGCACGCCCGACGGGCTCAGCGGCGAACTGGACGTGGGACTGCCCTTGGGCACCTTCAATGCCAGCACGAACCTCGCCTTCTTCTACAACAAGACCCAAGGCACGCTCGATATCGCAGGCCAGCTCAGCGGCTTGGACGTCGCACGCCTTTCGACCCTGCTGCCTCAGGTGCAGGGCCTCACGGTGGTCGAGAGCGTGCTGAACGGTGACATCTCGGCGACCTTGGGCGAGGACGGGCGAATCTTTTTCGTCGATTTCGAGCTGGTGGCGGGCCCCGGCCGCTTACGGCCCGCGCCCGATGCTGCCGAACTCGTGCCGATCACCGGTGGCGTCGTCAATGGCCGCATCGACCTGGCGTCCACCTCTCTCTCGCTCTATGACGTCCGCTTTCAGACCGGTACGAAAGAAAAGCCAGGGCCCGAGCTCACCTCCGCGGCCAGCCTGACGCCGAACGTCGACGCCGACGGAGTTCGCAATTGGCAGCTTCAGGTCTCCGCCGCCGCCAGCGCCTTTCCGGTCTCGGAACTGTCCTGGCTTTGGCCCTCGGTGTTCGGCACCAACGCCCATGCCTGGGTGATGGAGAACATCACCGACGGCAAGGTCCGCGAGCTTAGGGCCCAGCTCAGCTTTGATTTGAGCGCGAAGGGCGCCGAGGGCGAGAGTATCGCCGGCGAATTCGGCTTCGAGGACCTGACCTTGCACTATTTGCGGCCGATGCCGCCGATGCGTGGTTTGGGCGGTATCGCCAAGATCGAGCAGGATCGCTTGATCTTCAATGTGTTCGACGGCCATTCCGAAGAGCTGTCCTTGGGGCCGGGCCAGGTCACGATCTACGACTTGGCGACGGATCTGCCCAAGATCCTGATCGAAATGCCGGTCTTGGGTGCTGTCGCCGACATGCTGGCCATCCTCGATCATCCGCGGCTCAAGCTCATGCAGCGGGCCGGCATCGACCGCAAGGGCGCCAAGGGGGTGGGCCGGCTGGATGTCACCATGGGCTTTCCCCTGCTGAACGATCTCGACAGCGATCAGATGTCGCTCTCGGCCAAGGGCACATTGAGCGACGTTCTTCTGAACGACGTGGTGCTGGGTCAGGCGGTGAGCGCCAATGACATCACCATCGACGCCAGCATGGACCGCGTGATCATCAAGGGCGTGGCAGAGCTAGCCGGCAGCAGCTTCTATGCCGACTATCGTCAGGACTACGACGGCCAGATGCGCCTTTCCGGCAAGGGCGACGCCATCAAGGCCGAGACACTGGCGGCGCTGGTGCCGCCGCTCGAGGGACGCTTGGGCGGAGAGTTGGCCAGCAGCTTCCAGATCGACGGCAATCCGGCCCGCAAGCTGACCATCGACATCGACGCCGACGCCACCCGGGCGTCGCTGGATGTTCCGCAGATCGATTGGCGTAAGCCGGCCGGTGCCAAGGCCTCCATCAGCGGTGATCTGGTGCTTGAAGGGGGCCATCTGCGCGCGCTCGACCGCCTGAAGTTCGATGCGCCCGATGCGCACCTGGCCGGCCGCGTCGAGTTCACCGGCAATAGCCTCTTCACCGGCGCCGACCTTGCCTATCTCCGCTTCCCCAAGTTCGACCTCAGCAAGCTCAGGGTCAGGCAAGAGCCGGGGCTCCTGCAAATCTCCGTCGGCGGGGGAGAGATCGACGCCCGCCCCTGGATCGAGAGCGGGAAGCCGCCCTTCGAAGAGCCGGGCGAACGCCTGGAGCAAGCCAAGGCCCCGACCAGAGTGGAAGTCAGCGTCGGCGCGCTGCAGCAGCTGCTGCTGCCGGCCGGCGCGCTGCGCGGCGTCCGTGCCAAGTTCTCCGACTTCGGCGAGCGCTTCGCCTTTGACCTCGCCGGCACGCTCTATGAAGGCGGCGGCGCCAAGGGCGGGGTCGACCTCAGCTACGGCCCCTCGCCCAGCGGTGGCGAGCAGGCCAAAGTGGACGTTGCCGACTTAGGGGCCTTGCTGCGCGCCCTGGACTTCTTCGATGATCTCAAAGGGGGGCGCCTCACCTGGCGGGCCGCGACCCCATCGCGCACCCCCGATGGTCCGCTGTCCGGCCAGGTCCTGCTGAAGAACTTCCGGCTGACTGAAATCCCACGCGGCCTGCGCGTGATCATGGTCGCCGGCCTCACCGGCATCGAAGACGCGTTGAAGGGCCCCGGCGTCTCCTTCGACACCCTGACCGGCGATCTCTCGGTTCAGGACGACCGCTTTTCCAGCAAGCAACTGCGCGCCGTGGGCTCGGCTCTAGGCATTCTGGCCTCCGGCTGGCTGGACATCGACCAGGATACTATCGACGTGTCCGGCAAGGTGGTGCCGGCCTACGCCATCAACCGCTTTATCGATTCAATTCCGGTACTGGGCTGGGTGATCACCGGGGGAGAGGACCAGGGGCTCTTTGCCGTCAGCTATGCGGTCAGCGGCGCGCTGCGGGATCCGAAGGTCACGGTCAATCCGCTTTCTGCCATCACGCCGCCCTTGCTGCGTTCCTTCGTCGAGCTGATTACCGACGGCAAGGAGGGTCAAGGTTCGAGCGGTACGCCTATTCGGGAGCCGGAGGGGGCTCTTCGCTGATCGCTTGGGCGGACGGCGCCAACCCTTGTGTGCGGGCATAGGCCAGGAGGTGCTGTTGGCGCAGCCGGGCGGCCGCATCGAGCCCGCCCTGCGCGCGCTGCGCTATTAGCCGCGCGCGGCCGATGAAGTAATCGGTCCAGGAGGTGCGGTGGCTGCCCAGGTATGCCTCGAAGGCCAGTGCTTGGCGTTCAAGCTCCTGCCAGTCGCGCCACTCGACGGCGACCTCCATGGCCTCGCGGCGATAGAAGAAGTGATTATGGGCTATGGCCCCGGCGACGAGGATGTCTTCGCCACGCTTTAGGGCAGCGCCGGCCTCCTTTCGATCTCTCGCCAGTCGGGCCTGGACCGCCAGGATCCAGGGCCCGCAGAAGCCAACGGCAGAGCGTTCGGCTTCGGCCCAGGCCCGCTCGACGTAGCCCACGGCCTCTTCGTGTTGCGCCAGCATCAGCTTTGCCTGCGACAAGAGGTTGAGCCCGTAGGAGGCGAAGCGGCCCGACCCGAGGCGCTCGCTAAGGCGCACGATTTCGTCGGAATACCCGATTCCCTGTTCCACCTTGCCGCGATCGAGCTCCAAGGTGGCGAGCGCGTTGTAGGCGATGATCGCCGCCCGGTCGCCACCCGCGGCGATCGCCTGGTCTCGGGCCGCTTCCGCCAGGCTTTCGCCCGCAGCGTAGTCGCCGGTCAGGAGCGTGGTCCAAGCGAGCATCGGCGCGTTGGCAACGTCGATGCGCCCCAGCCCCTCTTGGCGTGCTATCGCCACGCAGTTGGCAAAGTGCTGCCTAGCCAGCGGCAGGCGGCCCTTGGCGTAGTTGGCATCGCCCAGCCCGCCCTGGGCTTGAACCTCGGCGGCCGTGGCCCCTGCTTCTCTGGCCAAGCCCAAGGCCTTGGTGTGAGCGGACAGGCAGTCGTCCGTGCGGCCCAGCGGGAAGTAGAGATTGCCGCGCATCGACCAGATCTCGGCGAGCATGGCTTGCCGGCCTGCCTGCTCGGCAAGAGTGGCGGCCCTATCGAGTTGCGCGAAGGCCTGGTCGAAGCGGTCGAGGATGCGCATTCCGGCAGCCAGGCCGATGCAGGCCGTCGCCTCCTGCTCGGGGCTTTCAGCCAAGGCTTTGGCAGCCTGATAGCAATCGATCGACCCTTCACTATCGGCCAGAAGGCGCAAGACCTCTCCCTTTAGGCAGGTCAGCTCGAAGGGTGCTTGTTCCGTTCCGGGCAAGGTCAGGCCGGCTTCGATGAGCCTGAGCGCGGCGTCCAGCCGGTGCCGCTCCGCTTCCGCCTGGGCGGCGGCGAGATAGGCCGCTTGCGCCCTCGGATCTGCGGCGCCCTCCAGGTGCTGGGCGAAGAGGCCCGTGTCGCGGCGCTGGAACCAAGCAGCCGCCCGGCCATGCAAGTCTTGCCGGCGGTCGCGCAGCAAGGTGGCGTAGACCCCCTCTCGTACCAGCGCGTGGGCAAAGAGAAAGCCGTCGCCCTCGGGCCGGACCAGGCGGTGCTCGATCAAGGCGGCGCAGTCGTAGGAGGTTTGCTCCAGCATTGCCGCTAAGGCATCGCCGGCAAAACGCTGGCCCAAAACGGCGGCCGCCTCCAGCGCCGTCCTGGCCTCGGGGTCAAGGCGATCCATCCGGCTCTGAACGATGCTCTGGACAGAGCCGGGAATCTTTTCCTTGGCGCTCTCGTCGGCCATCTGCAGCAGCTGGTCGAGAAAGAGGGGATTGCCTGCCGCGCGCTCGATGCAGCCGCGCATGAACTCGCTATCGGCCTGGATGTAGGAGCGCGCCAGGCTGAACGCGTCCTCCGCCGACAGGGGAGCCAGATCGAGCGTGGTGATCGGGCACGAGCCGATCAGGCTGCGCCAAGCCGAATCGATCGGGTCGCCCTCGATCCGGCTAGTCAATGCGATGAGCAAGGGGACGGCAGCGGCGGCATTGGCCAGTGCGGCAAGTTGCTCCAGCAGCTCTCGGTCTGCCCAATGCACGTCCTCGATGCGCAGGAAGAGCGGCCCCAGCTCGGCGGTGCCGATCGTCAGCCGCACCAGGGCCGCCGACCGTCCCAGCGACCGGGTGCGGCTGTCCATGGCCTCGTCCAGCCGGCGCAGCTCGCTCGGCTGCGGGAGATCCAGCAAGGCATTGAAATGCAGCCGGTCCGCCTCGCGAACCAAGCCCGATCGGCAGGCCTCCGACAGGGCTGCCCGCCGCACGTCCTTGCTGCTGCCGGGCGGTATGGAGAGCAGGCTGCGCACGAGCCAGGGCATGGCTTCCCGCCCCTTGCCGGCACCGAAATCCAGGACCAGGGCGCTGTGCGCGGCGAAGCCCGCCTCTTCGGCCATCGCCTGAAAACGGTCGGTGAGGCGGGTCTTGCCGATCCCGGGTTCACCGCGCAGTAGCGCCAGCTGGCCGCTTCTCTGCGTGAGGCAGGCCTCGATCAGGCCCTGCAACTGGACAAGCTCGCGATTTCTGCCGACGAAGGCTCGGCTGGCGGCCGCTGGGCCTGCGTCCGCCAGCGCGAGCACGCGCCAGACGGCAATCGGCCGGTCGATGCCCTTCACTGCAACCTCGCCGACGGCCTCGGAAGCAACGATGCGCTCGGCGGCACGCTTGACCTGATCGCTGACCAGGGTCTCGCCGCCCTTGGCCATATCCTGGAGCCGGGCTGCCAGGTTCACCGAGGGGCCGGTCACGGTGTACTCCGCAAAGCTGCTGCTGCCGGTCTCGCCGGCGACGACCTGGCCGCTGGCGATGCCGATGTGGCTTTGGCGCGGCGGGTCGAAGGCGGCAAGCCGCCCGTGAATCTCCAGGGCGCAGCGCACCGCCCTTTCGGGATCGTCGCTGTGTGCCACCGGTGCCCCGAAGACCGCCATGACGGCGTCGCCGATGTGCTTGTCGATGGTGCCGCCGAAGGCCCGCACCGCGTCGTCGGCCTCGGCGAAGAAGCGCTGCAGCAGGCCGTGCACCTCCTCGGCGTCCAGCTGTTCGGAGAGCCGGGTAAAGCCGGAGAGGTCGGCGAAGAGGATCGTCACCTGCCGCCTGGCGCCGGCCGGGGCCGCTGCCGGCTGCTCGTCCGGTGTCCCCAGCCTGCGGATGGCCGCCAGCACCCGCTTGCGGTCGCCGAGCGAGAGCCCGAGGTCCTTGAGATCGGCCTCGGTGATCTCCGGCAGCACGTCCATATCGATGTCGTTGGCCGCGAACACCTCGGCCAGCTTCTCCAGGCCCAAGCCTTCCAGCCAATCCGTGACCTCACGCACGGGCGATCCCTCCCGCGCGAAGTCTAGTGCGCTGCGGCGGTCTTTCCTAGGGCGCGCCTCGGCCGATTTCGCCGGAGATGGCCCAACTTCACCCGTCGCGCTTTCTCCCGAGATACTGTATCTGGGGGCGGCCGGTCATAGTTGCCTCTGGCTCGAACGATTGGTGATTTCGGGGCCAAGCTGCCCGAACGCGGATAAATCTGGATAGAAGCACCCGAGTGCGATGAAGAAAACGCAGATGCCCTTGGCCGGCGCCAGTAGCCGGACATCCGAACAGCAGGCTTGGAAGTTAGAGCGCGATGCGCTGGAACGGCAGTTTCTTGCGCAGATCCGAAAGAGGCGCTTTGGCCGCAAGAAGGGTATCCATGATGTACCGCGGCAAAGTCTGGGATTGAGCGTGGCCTTGCGCTACGCCACCTGGCTCCTGCAGACCGATGAGATCCGCTTTGCCATTCAAGTGATCGTGACCACGCCGATAGAGAACCTCAAAAGCGTCCCGGCAGTCCATTCCGAGGAAATCAGCAGCTTTCGCGATTGGTTCGCCTTGAAGCACGATCAGCTCGGCACCTTGCATGCACTTAGAAGGTCCGAGCAGTTGGCCGGCGAGGTCGTCTTGGGGCGGATCTCCTCTTTGGAATCCGCCGAGGCCCGCTCATTCCTGCTGGAGAGCCGTCACATCCTGGAGGATGACACCTAACTGCCCATCAAGGCGCCTTTCAAAGATTGCCTAAGACGCCTTGTCAATTGGCAGAAATATCCCTATATTTGCCATATGACAAGAGGAGTTGAGCTTTGCCCGAGCTGCGATTGATCGACATCGCCGAAAGCGAGCCGGAAACGGCGGCCATCACCGACGCGGAGGCGGCAGCGATGGCGCGGGCGGCGGTTCAGCTCTTCGCGCGCTGGCGCTTGACCGACAAACAGGCCGCGACGCTCTTGGGCGGGCTTTCGCCGCGCAGCTATGCGCGCTGGAAGGCGGGCGAGGTCGGGCGGCTCGGCCGGGACTGCAAGGCACGGCTGTCGAACCTTATGGGCATCCACAAGGCACTCCGGATCATCTTCACCGAGAAGGAACGGGCTTACGGCTGGATCAAGCGACCCAACAGCGCCTTTGGCGGGCGCTCGGCCTTGGACGTCATGCTGGACGGCGATCTCACGGACTTGATGCGGGTGCGCCACTATATCGACGCCTCGCGGAGTGTTTGGTGAGCCTGCGCGAGCCGCGGCAGCGGCAAGTCCGCTGGCCGGCGACGCACCGTATCATCCGTTCCCGCTTTCCGCCGATCGACCTCTTCGAGGACATCGCCACGCCGACCGACTGGCCTTTGCTGTTGGCGGCCGAGTCCAAGACCAATCCGCGCCTGGCAGAGACCATCGGCAAGCTGGACCTGGTGCCGCCCGAGCGCCGGGTCGGCGGCAACGGCGCGTCCTGGGTCATGGCGCCCTTCGTGCATGTGTCACGCGACCGCGCCAGCCGCTTCGCCGACGGGACCTTCGGTGCCTACTACGCAGGCGACCGCTTCGAGGTCGCCGTCTTCGAGACGATCTATCACCACGAAGGCTTCATGGCTGCAACCGCGGAGGCGCCCGGCTGGACCTCCGAGTTCCGCGAGCTGGTCGGCAGCTTGGACGCCCGCTTGCACGACATCAGGGACGACGAGCGCTTCGCCGACTGCCTGGACCCCGACGACTACCGAGCCGGTCAAGCGCTGGCACGCGCCCTGCGCTCTGCGGGCGCCGACGGCCTGGTCTATCCCAGCGTCCGCTATCGGCGCGGCGATTGCCTGGCCGCCTTCTGGCCCGACGTCGTCCCGATCCCTCGCCAAGGCCGCCACCTCGCCTATCACTGGAACGGCAAGGCGGTGGATCAGGTCAAGGACCTGTCACAAGGACAGGTCTTTGCGGTCGAGCGCTGAGGCTATCAGTCTGCCAGGCGCACCAGGGCGTGGCGCTTCTTTCCGGCCGAGAGCTTCACCACGCCCTCCTCGGTGAGGTCGGCCAGGGTGACGGCGGCCTGCTCGTCGCCGGCCGGCGCGTCGTTCACTCGCGCGCCGCCGCCCTTGATCAAGCGTCGGCCTTCGCTGGACGAGGCAACCAGTCCGGCCTCGCGCAACAGTTGGAAGAGGGCGATGCCCTCCGCCAGGCGTGCGCGCTCGACGGAGACGCTGGGTAGGTCCTCGCCCAGCCCGTCGCCCTCGAAGGTGCGCCGCGCGGTCTCGGCGGCCTGAACGGCAGCCTCCTCGCCGCGGCAAAGCGCGGTTGCGGCATTGGCCAGGGTCTTCTTGGCCTCGTTCAGCTCCGCGCCTTCCAGGGCCTCCAGTCTGGCGATCTCGTCCAGCGGCATTTCGGTGAAGAGCCTGAGGAAGCGGCCCACGTCGCCGTCGTCGCAGTTCCGCCAGTACTGCCAGTAGTCGTAGTCGGACAGGCGGTCCGGCGAGAGCCAGACGGCACCGGCGTGGGTCTTGCCCATCTTCTGGCCGGAGGAGGTGGTAAGCAGCGGCGTGGTCAGGCCGAAGAGCTCCCGCCCCTCGACGCGGCGCCCCAGCTCGACGCCGTTGACGATGTTGCCCCACTGGTCGGAGCCGCCCATCTGCAGCCGGCAATCGTAGCGCCGGCCCAGCTCCATGAAGTCGTAGGCCTGGAGGATCATGTAGTTGAACTCCAGGAAGGTCATCGGCTGCTCGCGCTCCAGGCGCAGGCGCACGGAATCGAAGGTCAGCATGCGGTTGATGGTGAAGTGCCGCCCGACCTCGCGCAGGAAGGGGATGTAGGCCAAGTCGTCGAGCCAGGCGGAATTGTCCACCATCATGGCATCGCTCGGCCCCTCGCCGAAGGTCAGGAAGGGCTCGAAGTTGCGCTTGATGCCGGCGATGTTTGCGGCAATGGCCTCTGCGCTCAGCAGCTGGCGGCCCTCGTCCTTGCCAGAAGGATCGCCGATCTTGGTGGTGCCGCCGCCCATCAGGACGAGGGGGCGATGGCCGGTCTTCTGCAGCCAGCGCAAGACCATGATCGGCACCAGGCTTCCGGCGTGCAGGCTGTCGGCCGTGGCGTCGAAGCCGATATAGGCCGTGATCCGCTCCTTGGCAGCCAAGGCGTCCAGCGCTTCCAGGTCGGTCACCTGGTGCAGAAAGCCGCGCGCGTCCAGCGTGGCCAGGAAATCGGAACGGTGCCGGGTCATGATCTGGTATCTCGTTTGGGATTGCCGTTACAAGGCCGCCGCTGATAGCACGAGCGGGCGTCGCATCAAAGCCGTGTCGGTGAGGGGACAGCCATGAGCCAAGGGTGGATCGTCGGTCTGATGAGCGGAACCTCGCTCGACGGCATCGATGCCGCGCTCATCAGAACCGACGGAGAGCGGGTGTTCGAGCATGGCCCGGCCCTGACGCAAGCCTATGACGCGGAATTCCGCCAGGCCTTGCGGGGTCTCTTGGGCGGGCAGGGGCCGGTGGCGGAGGTCGAGCGGGCCTTGACGGAACGCCATGCGGCGGCCGTCGAGGCCTTGCTGGACGAAGCCGGCCTCGAGCGATCGGCGGTCGAGCTGGTCGGCTTCCACGGCCAGACCATCCTGCACGAGCCCGAAGAGCGGCGGACCTGGCAGATCGGCGACGGTGCTCTCCTGGCGCGCCTTTTGGGCATACCTGTCGCCAATGACTTCCGCAGCGCCGACGTTGCCGCTGGCGGAGAAGGGGCGCCCTTGGTCCCGATCTATCATCAGGCTCTGGCGCGCGATCTCGCTAAGCCATTGGCCGTGCTGAACATCGGCGGCGTCTCCAACGTCACCTGGATCGGCCTTGGTGCTGAAGACCTGGGCGCCTGCGACTGCGGTCCCGGCAATGCGCTGATCGACGACTGGATGCTGGAGCGCTCGGGTGTGCCTTACGACGAGGATGGCCGTCTCGCCCTGTCCGGCCGCGCGCACCTGGACTTGGTGAAGAGGGCCTTGCAGCACAGCTACTTTTCGCGCGCTCTGCCGAAGTCTCTGGACCGCGACGCCTTCAAGGTCGAGGGGCTGAGGGGCCTGGATCCTGCGGACGGCGCCGCCACGCTTACGGCTTTCACCGCAGCTGCGGTTGCGGCCGTCGTGCCTCTGCTGCCGGCGCCGCCTAAGCGCTGGCTGGTGACCGGCGGCGGCAGGCACAATCCGGCCGTCATGGCAGCCTTGGCCGCGCAGTTGGCTCAACCGGTCGATCCGGTGGAGGCGGTGGGCTGGAACGGCGACGTGCTGGAGGCGGAGGCCTTTGCCTTCTTGGCCGCTAGAGCGCGCCGCGGACTGCCGCTGACTTATCCGGGGACCACAGGAGTGCCGGCACCGCTCAGCGGCGGGCAACTTCATTCACCTGGCAAGAAAGACGCTGCTATCTAGCCGTCACTTCTCACAGCCCCTTGGGAGCAAATATAATCGGGAGAATTCCACACCTTAGGTGAATCATTGGTCTTGCACCGAAAGGGGGCACTTTCGGTGCGCTCGTCAATGGCCTATTTCGGCCAAGAACGGTCGATCAAATTCGCAGCCCGATTGGTCCCTATTGGATCCGACACCGGCCGTTCGACCCGATCAGCCCGGGTTCTTCCGCTATACCATCGATTTCGGCGGTGGACAGCTGAGCCGGCACCCGACAGGAGAGCGACTCCGCCATCGACGAGCGCACCGATGGATTTGTGCAGCAGGCCCAGAACGATGAGCTGTACCGCTACGCTGCCGCCCGCAGGGTCCACGAACTGCGGCAAAAACGCGAGCAGGAACACTAGCGACTTGGGATTGGAAAGCTTGCTCCACAGGCTCTGAAAAAAAGGCTGCTCGCGCGGAGTAGACCGTGGCGTCGACCGAATCGCAGAACTGGATGAGGACAGGATGAAGTGCAGCCCTAGATAGATGAGATAGACCGCGCCAGCGCATCTCAAAACGTCATAAGCTACCGGCGATTGTTCAAATAGTGACGCCACGCCCAGCGCCAGGGCTGGAATCTATTTCAGCCCCGCCGTGGAGATGCCGGCGACGCAAATCAGCGCCGTCCGTCGCCCCTGACCCACGCCTCTGGCTATCACGAGCATCATGTCCGGTCCGGGTAGGAGCTGTATCGTGATGACCGCGAACAAAAACGCAGCTAGAACTGAAGCTTCAGGCTTTGCTTATTCTTTGTTGTCGAGTTCCAATGTCATGCGGCGCTCCCAGCCGATGCGCCCGCGGATGCGCACGCCGTCATCGCTCCAGCCCGCCTTCAGATAGGATCTTGTGGCCGAGGCGTTTTTCTCGTCCACCGAAAGCACCACGCGGGTTGCGCCACTCCAGTTCTCCCGCACCCAATCGGGAACCAGTCTCAGCGTGGCCGTGCCGAGGCCGCGCCCTTGATGTCCGATGTCAACACGCAGCGCGGTGATGACCGCGGCGTCGTCGGGCACCCATTCCGGTGCGGATCCGGCGCGTTTCAGCAGCAGGAAGCCAGCCGCATCAGCCTCCACCAGGATCGCCAGCCCTGCCAGCTCATTCTCGTCGTTCGCCTCGCAAAGCGCGATTGCCGCGTCGACGGTGCCCGCATATTCGACCTGCTCCTGCGTTATGGAAAGCGCGCGTACCGCAGCCTTCTGTTCGGCCGAAAGCTCGGACCATGGACATAGCGCTAGCGCCCCGTGGTTACTCGTCTGACTGCGCATGTAAGCTCCTACCAACGTTCGGTCCGGGCTACTCGCAACCGGTGTGGATGTCGTGTTTCACGATGTTGCGGCGATGCGCCCCAGCGCTGCCGCAGCGTGACTACTCCAGATGGCTTCGCAGCATCCAGGCGTTCTTCTCATGAACCTCGATTCGGCGCGTCCCGAGATCCGCGGTGGCATCGTCATCGATCTCCGATGCCGCATGAATGACCTCGCGTGCAGCGGCTGCGACCGTTGCTTGATCGGCCGCAAGTGCTTCGATCATCGAGGTGGCCGATGGGCTTGCGTTGTCCTCTTCAACGCGCGACAGCTTTGCGTACTCTGTGTAGCTGGCCGGCGCTCGCGCGCCCAGCGCACGAATGCGCTCCGCGATCTCGTCCACTGCCTGAGCAAGTTCCGTGTACTGCGTTTCGAACAAGGTGTGCAAGGTCGTGAACATGGGACCAGTCACGTTCCAATGGTAGTTCTGTGTCTTGAGATAGAGCGTGTAACTGCTGGCCAACACGACGCTCGAATTCTCCACAGTTTGGTCTTTAGATTCCATAGTTACCTCCTGGTGGCAGAAGTTGGAGCTTCACCGCGTAACTGATGCACGCTTGGGTCCGCCTTCCCGAACGAGAGATCCATATCGATCGTTGCGACTGGCTCCGGTTCGATCGGGCCGGCTATGAACTGAGCAATGCGCTTCTCGCACAAATCCCGAGCTGTAATCCGGTCCCGAACGCAGAAACCCGACGTGGCCGGCTTCCAAAACTTGCTTCATTCATTGGCTCTCGCCCGTCTGCTCGAGGTGCGGAACGACATGCGAGAACGCGTAGTCGAGCACATGCCCGAAAGCGCCATCATGCTGACGCATCAACTCGACGAATTCGTCATAGTGGGTTCTATCTGAGAAGTCTCCGAAGAGTTCGCTCGCTGCTTGTTGCCAGGTGACTGGAATCGCGCCAGCTTGTATCAGCCGCTGGAGAGCGACTTCGTGTGTCTCCGGAGTTCCGCCGCCGGAACCGTCCGCGACGATGTACACCTCGTACCCGGCCTCGAGAGCAGAGAGGACAGGAAAGGCAACGCAAATCTCTGTCCAAAGACCTGCAACCAAAAGTTTTTCTCTACCCGTCTCTTCGACTGCCTTGACGATGCGCTCGTCTTCCCAGGCGTTAAGGACAGTTCGATCAATGACCTCAACGTCAGGAAGGATGGAGCGGATCTCCTTGATTACATCGCCGGTGATGGCAGACCCGTTTGTCGTCATGACGACCGGCAGATCGAAAAGCCTTGCTGTCTTAGCGAGCGCGTTCCAATTGTTCGTGATCCGCGTGCGGTCGTGAGAGCCAAGGCCGACCGCAAACATTGCTTGATGATCAATAAAGAGCGCGACAACGTCCTCTTTGTCGAGAAGCTGTTGCGCGCGGAAAGCACCACGACGGGTGATAGTTTTGTTAGACATGCTAATTCTCCTAAAATTGAGTTGATCTAGAAAGACTCGAGACTCCCATCCTGGGTTGAGAAACCTCGTGCGAATTCATTGACATTGCCGTTGCTTGGAGGCGCTATCCGTCGACCAGTCCGTCGATGAGGACTCCGTTGTTGTCCACCGCGGACCGGCGGAGTCGCTTCAATGGTTCGTAGTCGTCGGAGCGATACCAGGCCTCGGCTTGCTCGATGGTGTCGAACTCGATCAGCACCGGATACGCTGGCTTCCACCGCCCTTCGAATACCTTCGTCGCACCGCCAACGATCCGGTATCTGCCGCCGTAGCGAGCGACGATCGGGGCAACTTTCTCAGCATACTCCGCAAGCTTGTCAGGCTCGTGGACCTCGACATTGTCAAAAAAGAAAAATGCGCTCATTTGGTTTCTCCTGTTTCAACCATGTTTGCCAATGCTGCAGCCCGATAGATCGTAACTTTCGGTACGGAGTTCCGGCACTTGCTGCAGCTTCACTGTTCGCCTTCCCGTGGTCGCCAATGATCGTTCGCTGCGGCAATCGTCTGAAAGTGCAGCGCAACGACCCCACTGGCGGCGATCAGACTGTCGGCGTTGGTGGAGTAGATAGGTCGAAGTTCCTTCAACACCTCGATATCCGGTTGCGTTGCTTTCACCCCCAACCGCGAAAGCTTGATCGCGAGGGCGAATCCTTCCTGTGGAGTCTCTGTGAGTAGACTGGCCGGAAAGTCGGCTGCTGCTTCCTGCATCGGCTGGACCTTGACTTGCTCGGCGGCTGCTACCGCTTGTGCGGCCGCGGTGGAGGCGACTGTATCGCCTCCCCACGCCAGGCTTGTGCAAACGAAGAAACTGAGAAGCAGAGCCCCAACACTCGAATTCATTGGAGCCGTCATTTCTCCATCCTCACACGACCGGGAAGCGACAGGTCACCCGAGGCGACATCGTGAACACCGGTTACGCAAAGCAGCGGGACGTCCTCGTTAGCATTGACCTGCAATTCCGCTGTGACGGCATCGAACGACGTGCTGGTCGTGTCGCCGACCGGCACCGTAATCCTCGCGACTCGGCCGTCGAGAATTGGACTCATGCCCGGGCTGTCCAGTGCAATCGGGAAATAGGGGGCCGTCGCCGGAAGCAGATCCACACCGGGCGAGACATCGCGTACCTTCAAACCTGCACCACACGCGGTCTCATCGACCAAGACGACCCAATGAGAATGCCAGTCGGCGCCGTCGTTGGCGGGATCGCCATCGCGATTCTCATCGTAGAGCGGCGTGTCGTCGAAGTCGGGGTGTGCGGTGATGGCGAGAGCGAGCGTACCGGACTCGCGATCGAATCCCACGACGGACGGGTCGAGGTTGGTGGGCCACACATAGGCCTCAACCCTGGATCCGGCCATCTGACCGGTGCGCACAGGCTTTTGGCTGCCCGCAACACCGGCCACTTCCATGATGAAGGTCGTCAGCCGTCCGTCTGTGGTCGCTGCTCCGGAGGTAATATCAAAAGCTGCGGTCTTGCCTGGATCGACCTCGCTAACGATGCCGTGGCCGAAGACCGAGTCTGTCACAAGCCATGCTGTTAAGGAAAAGGCGGCAAAACAAGGAAGGATCTTGAACGGCAATTTATCTGTTTCCCTTTTTGCGGGGGCGAGGATCTGGACGCCACGCCGTGCGCGTGTCTCCCATTGCCATGAGGAGAGCGGACTGCTCGGGGCCTTATCGGTTTGACGATGGTAAAGATATGCGTTCTTATTCACCGAAAGTAGGCGTCAAAAGTCGGACGTATTGTTCTGGAATATCGAACGATGCTGAAACTGGAAGGTATGGAAACCTTCGTCGTGATCGTCCAGGCGGGCTCCATCAGCGAAGCGGCGCGCCGCTTGTCGCTCTCGAAGTCCGTGGTCAGTGGCCGGCTGGCGGAACTCGAGTCTCGGCTGGGTGCGCGCCTGCTGCACCGTTCGACCCGCAAGCTCACACTCACCGAGGAAGGCGCGGCGTTCTATGAAACGGCCGCTCGGATCTCCTACGATCTTGCCGACGCAGTCGCAGCCATCGCCGAACGTACGGGCGATCTGGTCGGTCGCGTTCGGGTCGCCGCGCCGATGACCTTCGGGATGATGCATATCGGGCCTGCGCTCTACCCCTTTCTCAAGCGCCATCCCCGCATTGACCTATTGCTCGATCTGAATGATCGAATGACCGATATCGTGGGCGAAGGTTTCGACATGGCCGTGCGTATTGGACAGCTAGTTGACTCAAGCCTGATCGCGCGCAAGCTGTGCCGCAGCCGGCGCGCCGTGGTGATGAGCCCCGCCTATGCGGCGGAACACGGCATGCCGCGAACCCTGGCCGACCTAGAAGGCCATAAGGCGATCACCTATACGAACTTGCGGGTCTACGACGAGTGGCTGTTTGTGCGTGACGGGCGCACGACCGGAGTCCGAGTGAGGAATGCCCTTCAAGTGAACAATGGCGTCGTCCAGCGCGAGGCCGTTGCGGCCGGGCTTGGGATTGCCATGCTGCCGACATTTATCGCCAGCCAGGCGGTCGCGGAGGGGCGTCTGGTCGTGGCACGGCTCGAAGCCGAGCCGATCGAGGATACTGTGCACGTGCTCTATCCGCCGAACCTGCACCTCTCCACCAAGGTTCGGGCCCTTGTCGATCACCTGTGCGCGGCCTTCCGTGATCCGCCCTATTGGGAAGCAGCGATGTATGGCGACTGTCCGTCCTCGGCATGACGACGGTGGACCATGGACGCCAGCGTCCGCATTCGAGCACCCTGGTTTTGGATCCCGGTTGCTCCAATTCGGCTTCAAGCACCAGAAATACGCCCTGGCGGACAATGCCTAAGGTGTGGAAACGATTGCTTTTCCGGGCCCGCAATCATCGATATCAGCAAGGCCTCTTCCAAGCAGCGGCATGAAGAGTCAAGCCAATCTATGAGATCGCCTAAGAGGCCGAGTCCGGCCAGGCAACAAAACCGCTTCGCGGTAGTTTGAACCGACGATTGGCTGTGGCGGTGTAGTAACGGGCTGGGTCTGATCCTGTCTTGAGTGAGGTTTGGACACCCCAATTCTCAACTCAGGGCAGACCCTGCTCACTAACCTCGCATCCCTCGGGAGACACCGAAGCAGACTACCGCGAGACCGGTTTACTCCGGTAGCCAGGGTCTATCGTCCGACGGGCGGAGCCGCCGTGTCAGCCCTACCCTCTATAGCTGACTTTCATCCCGGCTAGCGTCATTGGCCGCTTCGGGTCGACTACGGCCGATCTCATGTGCACGAAAAAGGGTCCCCTTTTGGTGCATAGAAAAGGAAGGGTGTCCCTTCAGCGGCGGGCAGCTTCATAGGCCTGGCACGCAGTCCGCTGTTATCTGGCCTCCGGCATCGGCACCAGCACCTCCAGGCCCCTCTTAGCGACGGCCAAGGAAAGCGGCAGCTCTGCGACCAGCTCGCCATCGCCCTGCACGGGCTCCCCCTCCGGGCCCTCGATCGTCGCTTCAGCCGTCTCCAAGAACTGGACGCCTCTCGTTCGATGCAAACGACCGCGCAGGAAGGCGATCCCATAGCGCATCGCCGTCATCGTGCCGCCGCGCTCGAAGAGGCAGAGGTGGAAGGTCGGGTGCGATAGATCGGCGGTCGGGGCCAGAACGAAGGGACCGCCGTAGTGACGCGCGTTGCAGGCGATCAGCGAGCGCGCTTCGAAGGTCTCGCCTTTCACCGTGACCCGATACCTGGGGAAGCTGAAAAGGAAAAGCAGCTGCAGGGAGCTCAGCACAAAGGCGCCCTGCCGAAAGAGCCGCTTCAATCTCGGGGCGACGGCCGCCACCACGGCGGCATCGAAGCCGACACCGGCCATCAGGGCGAAGTGATGGCCATTGGCCAGCCCCAGCATCATGCGGCGCCGGCAGCCTGCCAGCACCACCTGGGCGGCGCGCTCCGGCCGGCTCGGCAACGCCAATTCGTGGGCCAGCACATTGGCGGTGCCCAAAGGCAAGATGCCGAGCGGTGGAGGCGCATCGGCCTCACTCTGCATGATGCCGTTGATCGCTTCGTTGATGGTGCCGTCGCCGCCGGCAACCACCATGGCGTCGTAGAGCTCGTGTGCTGCCCTGCCGGCAAGCTTGCGTGCGTCGTCCGGGCCGCTGGTCTCGTGCAAGTCCACCTTGGCGCCGCCTGCAGCACAGGCCGCGATGAAGCGGCGAACCCGCCGCCGACGGCGCACGCCGGCTACCGGATTGAAAATCACCAAGACCCGTCCGGGCTTATGCTCGACCATTGCAGCCATAACTTGGTAGACGGAAGATCAAAGTTGCCCTTTCCCTGCGCTTTTGTGAAGCTTTCGCGACAAGTCCGCCCTCTACTCGCCGACTCTCCTGATTTGTGCCAAGGCTTTTCTTACTAAGACAGCTCTGCGGGCGAGTCGGGGCCACCTCTTCGTGAGCAGCGCAGGATAGCCGATCAAACAACGGAACGCTTGGCATGAACCAGCAACAGCCTGACGGGGGTGTGCGGCCGGACCCGCGGCCGGTAAGGCGCTTTCGCACCATCTTCATCTCCGACGTCCACCTGGGCACCAGGGGCTGCCAGGCCGAATTGCTGCTGGATTTCCTGAAGCATACGGAGTGCGAGACCCTCTTCCTGGTCGGTGACATCGTCGACGGCTGGCGCCTGCGCAAGGCCTGGTACTGGCCGCAGGCGCACAACGACGTGGTGCAAAAGCTGCTGCGCAAGGCCCGCAAGGGCACCAAGATCTACTACGTTCCGGGCAACCACGACGAGGCCTTCCGCGATTACTGCGGGGTGCATTTCGGCGGCGTGGAGATCCTTCGCGATCACGTCTACGAGACGCCCGAGGGCCGGCGCTATCTGGTGATCCACGGCGATGCCTTCGACGGCATCGTCAAGTATCACAAGTGGCTGGCTCATTTGGGTGATCGCGCCTACAACGCCTGCCTGACCTTGAATACCTGGGTAAATGCTATCCGCCGGCGCCTGGGTTTCAGCTATTGGTCGCTCTCCGCCTATCTGAAACTGAAGGTCAAGAACGCCGTGCAGTTCATCGATAACTTCGAAACCGCGGTAGCCGAAGAAGCCCGAAAGCGCGGCGTCGACGCGGTCGTCTGCGGCCATATCCACCATGCCGAGATCCGCGAGATCGACGCTGTCCTCTATTGCAACGACGGCGACTGGGTCGAAAGCTGCACGGCCTTGGTGGAGCATCATGACGGCAGGCTGGAGATTCTGCGCTGGGCCGAAGAGCGCCAGGCCGCCACGCTGCCGCCGGAGCGCGTTCGACCGACGCTCGGCGCGGCTGCTTGAGCGCGCCAGCCGGCCGATTGGGAGCCACCATGCGCATCGCCATGGTCACCGACGCCTGGTACCCGCAGGTCAACGGCGTGGTGCGTACGCTGGACCGGGTGCGCCAAGAGGTCGAGGGCCTGGGCCATCAGATGTCGGTGGTCTCTCCCGCCGACTTCAGAACATTTCCCTGCCCCACCTATCCGGAAATCCGTCTGGCGGTGAGCCCGGGACGGGGCCTGCGGCGCTTGCTCGAGTCCGCCCGGCCAGAGGCGATCCACCTGCCGACCGAGGGGCCGCTGGGCCTGGCCGCCAGAAAGTACTGCCTGAGGCGGGGCCTGCCCTTCACCACCAGCTATCACACGCGCTTTCCCGAGTACGTCGCCGCACGCGGACCGATCCCGATTGCTTGGGGCTATCGCTTCATGCGCTGGTTTCATCGGCCCTCTGCCGGGGTGATGGTGGCCACCCCCTCCTTGCGGCGCGAGCTTGGCGAGCGGGGATTCGATCAGCTGCGGCAGTGGAGCAGAGGCGTCGATCTGGCGTTCTTTCGCCCGCGGCCGGGCGAGCCGCCGGTCTTGGAGCTGCCCCGGCCCGTCTTTCTCTACGTCGGCCGCGTCGCGGTAGAGAAGAACATCGAAGCTTTCCTGCAGCTGGAGCTGCCGGGGAGCAAGCTGGTGGTTGGCGGCGGCCCGCAGCTGGAGGCCTTGCGCAAGGCCTATACCGACGTCACCTTCGTCGGCCCTAAGGAAGGTGACGACTTGGCTCGGCACTACGCGCTGGGCGACGTCTTCATCTTTCCCAGCCGCACCGACACCTTCGGCCTGGTCTTGCTGGAGGCCATGGCCTCAGGCCTGCCGGTTGCCGCCTATCCGGTGACCGGCCCCCTGGACGTGGTCGGTGACAGCGGCGCCGGCGTTCTGGACCAAGACCTCGCCAAGGCAGCCCTGGCCGCCTTGGAAATCGATCCGGCGGTCGCGCGGGCCTATGCCGAGCAATTCTCATGGCGGGCCTGCGCCGAGCAGTTCCTGGGCCATCTTGCCCCCTTCGCCTGACAGACCCACTTGGTCCGTGCTAAAGCTGGCCCGAACGAGCGAAAGCGACCGATAGAGCGTGAGCAAAGAAGACAAGCGCAAACTGAAGCTGACGGCCGCCACCTATCCGCTGGTGCGCCGGGTGGTGAAGGACTACATCCGCCAGCATGTGCGGCGATTGGCGATCGCCGTCGTCTGCATGCTGATCGTGGCTGCCACCACCGCGGCCATGGCGCAGGTGACCGAGCCGCTGGTCAATCAGATCTTCGAAGACCGCGATGAAGCGGCGCTCTACATGTTGGCGCTGGCCATCATCATCATCTTCACCGCCAAGGGTTTCGCCGCCTTCGGCCAGGGCGTCCTGATGAGCCACATCGGCAATCGCGTGGTGGCCGAGATCCAGCAGAATCTCTTCCGCAAGCTGATGGACATGGACCTGGCCTACTACAACAACACCTCGCCAGGCTCGATGATCTCGCGCTTCACCAACGACGTGCATCGTCTGCGCGGGTCCATTTCCGAGACCCTGGTCGGCTTCGGCCGCGATCTCTTTACCGCCATGGCGCTGATCGGCGTCATGTTCTATCAGGACTGGGTGCTGGCGATCCTGGCCACGGTGGTGATCCCGATCGTGGCTGCCCCGATCATCATGATCGGCCGGCGCATGCGCCGGGTCTCCACCCGCAACCAGATCGAGATGGGGCGCTTCAACACGCTTCTGGACGAGTCCTTCCAGGGCGTGCGCCACGTCAAGGCCTATGGCATGGAGCGCTACGAGACCAAGCGCGCCGACGGCGTCATCAACGAGGTCTTTCGCCTGACCCAGAAGGCGGCGGTCATCCGCGCCATCGTCAATCCGGTGACCGAAGTGGCGGGCGGATTCGCCATCGTCGGCGTGCTGCTTTGGGGTGCCGATCAGGTGCTGCTGTCGGACCGCGACCCGGGCTCTTTCTTCGCCTTCATCGCCGCGGTCATGCTGGCCTACGAGCCGCTGAAGCGCCTGGCCAAGCTCAACACCAACCTGCAGGAGGGCCTGGCCGCGGCCGAGCGCATCTTCGAGCTCTTGGACAGCGAGCCGGAGATCTTCGACGCCCCCGACGCCAAGCCCTTGCAGATTTCCGGCGGCGAAGTCGTCTTCGGCCAGGTGCAGTTTGCCTATCACGCCAAGGCGCCGGCCCTGAACGGCCTGGACTTGGTGGCGCCGGCGGGTAAGACCATCGCACTAGTCGGGCCGTCGGGGGCCGGCAAGACTTCGGTCTTGAATCTGCTGCCGCGCTTCTTCGACATCGACAGCGGCCGGGTCACGATCGATGGCCAGGACGTGCGCGAGGTGACGATCGACTCGCTGCGCGCCTCCATGGCCTTGGTTTCGCAGGAAACCGTCCTCTTCGACGAGACGGTGCGCACCAACATCGCCTATGGCCGGCCCGACGCCAGCCAGGAGGAGATCGAGCAGGCCGCGCGTCACGCTGGCGCCCACGACTTCATCAGCCAGCTGTCCGAGGGTTACGACACCCAAGTGGGCCCCCGCGGCGTCAAGCTTTCCGGTGGTCAGCGTCAGCGCATCTCAATCGCCCGCGCGATGATCAAGAACGCTCCGATCCTGCTGCTGGACGAGGCCACCTCGGCGCTCGACACCCAGTCCGAGCGCCACGTGCAGCAGGCGCTGAAGGCCTTGATGGTGGGCCGCACCACCTTGGTGATCGCGCATCGGCTCTCGACCGTCGTCGATGCCGACATCATCTATGTGATGGAGGACGGAAAGGTCGTCGAGTCGGGGACGCACAGCCAGCTGCAGGCCAAGGGCGGCGCTTATTCCCGCCTCAGCAGCGAGCAGCTCATACCTGACCCCAAGCCGGAGGCCCAGGCGTCACTGGCCGCCGCCGGCGCTTAGGTCAGTGTTTCCATGGCCGAACGCAGGAAGCTCTTGCAGCGCCCCTGGGTGCAGGGCCTGCTCTCCTTTGTCATTGCAGCCTACCTCCGTTTCTTGAGGCTGACCACGCGCTGGCGCTGGGAGGCACCGGAGGAGACGAAGCGCCTCTTGCTCGAGGGCCGGGCTTTCGTCGGCTGCTTTTCGCACAGCCGTATCGCGCTCACTTTTCCGGCCTGGCCGGTCGGGATCGAACGGCTGACGGTGCTGACCTCCAGCCACCGCGATGGCTTGCTGCTGGCCAAGGCGGTGCAGCGTCTCGGCGCCAAGGTGATCAGTGGTTCGGGCACCTCGCCAGCGCAGGGCGGCGCGGAAGCGCTGCAGGCTTTGAGCGAAGCTGCCGCCAGGGGCGAGGTGATCGGCATCACGCCCGACGGCCCGCGCGGCCCCTTCCTCAGGGTCAAGGGCGGCTGCGTGCGCGTGGCTCAGGCAGCGGCCATTCCCCTGGTGCCCTTCGCCTTGGCCCAGCGCCGCGCCAGTTACCTCAAGACGTGGGATCGCTTCGTCGTGCCCTGGCCCTTCTCGCGCGGCGTACTGCTGTTCGGCGAGCCCGTCTGGGTCCCGCGGGAACGTCGGCTGGGGGCTATGGAGGAGGCCCGTCGCGCGCTCGAGGAGGCCTTGATCGAGCTGACGCAAGAGGCTGATCGCCGTTGCGGGCGTGCCGTGCTGCCGCCCGGCGACGACAGCGGCAAGCGCCCGAAGAGCCGCAAGCGGCAGCCGAGCCCGCCGCAGGAGGCCAGCTAGGTGAAGGCACCAGCCTTTTGGCGTAAGGGCGGCCTCTTGCCGGCTCTCTTGGCGCCGGCTGCCGCAGCCTATGCCTTGGCCGGCCAGGTGAGGCAGCAATACGCGCGGCCCCTGCGCTTGCCGGTGCCGGTGATTTGCGTCGGCAACCTCGTCGCGGGAGGCGCGGGCAAGACGCCGGTGGCGCTTTCCTTGGCAGGCCTTGTCGGCGAAAGCGGGCGAACACCCGTCTTTCTGACCCGCGGCTACGGCGGCTCGCAAGCAGGACCCCTTGTGGTCGATCCAGCTCGGCACAAAGCCGAGGAGGTGGGGGACGAACCGCTCTTGCTCGCCAGTGCGGCGACCACCGTGGTGGCGCGCGATCGGCGCGCGGGCGGGCAGGCGGCACTGGAGGCCGGTGCCGACGTGGTGATCATGGATGACGGCTTCCAGAACCCCAGCTTGGCCAAGGACCTTTCCTTGCTGGTGGTCGATGCGGCCTATGGCTTCGGCAACGGGCGCGTGCTGCCGGCAGGACCCCTGCGCGAAGCCTTGGCGGCCGGCCTGGCGCGCGCCGATGCCTTGGTGCTGCTCCAAGGTGATGAAGCTGCCGTCCCCCTCTCGGTAGAGCGCTCGATCCCCACGTTGGCCGCGCGCCTGCAAAGCAGCCGGAGCGATCTCGCCGGGCGTCGCCTGCTGGCCTTCGCCGGGATCGGCCGGCCGGAGAAGTTCTTTGCCAGTCTGCGCGGCCTGGGTGCCCAGCTGCTAGACGGTCTTGCCTTTCCCGACCATCACCGCTACGCAGCCGCCGAGCTTGGCCAGCTGCGCCGCCGCGCCGAGGCCGAGAATGCGCAGCTGATCACGACAGAGAAGGACCTGGTGCGCCTGTCGCCCGACCAGCGTGGCGGCATCGAGGTGCTGCCGGTCCGTGTTCACTGGGAGGAGCCCGACACCTTGGGCCGTCTCCTCCGTCAAACCTTGGAGTCGTTCGACGATGGCTAGTGGCCGCCGCACGCCGCTGCGCCGCATCCTACAGGATCCCTTGGAGGCCCTGCCGGTCTTCCTCTTGCTTGGCATTGCCCGCTTGTTGCCGGTCGATCGAGCCTCGGGTTTCGGCGGCTGGCTTGCTCGCAAACTGGGTCCGCGATTCGGCGGGCTCCGCCATCGCGCCGAGCGGGGACTGGCCATCGCATTCCCGGACATGGCCGTGGCGGAGAAAGACGCGGCAATGACCGCGATGTGGGACAACTTCGGCCGGCTGCTGTTCGAGTATCCCCACCTGCAGCGCATCACCGACCCGAAGGAAGGCCGTATCGAGGTCGTCGGCGAGCAGATCCTGCGCGACATCTATGCCGATGGCCAGCCGGCCATCATCATCGGCGGCCATCTCGGCAACTTCGAGATCGTGCCGCGGCTCTTGGCCTGGCATGGTCATCGCCTGAACATCTTCGCTCGCGGGCCTAACAACGCGATCCTCGACCACGCCCTGAAGCGCTGGCGGGGGGCCGCAAGGATGTTCGATCGCGGCTACGCGAGCGGCATGCAGGCCGTCCATGCCCTGCGCGAAGGCCAGTACGTCGCCCAGCTGATCGACCAGCGTTACGACGGCGGGGTCGCGGTGCCCTTTTTCGGAGAGCCGGCCATGACCAACCCGGCCATGGCGCGCACCGCACTGCACCTGAAGGTGCCGATCATCGTCTGCCGAATCCAGCGCCTCAAGGGCGCCCGCTTTCGCATCACCGTCGACGAGCCGCTCTATTGGCAGGAGACGGGCGAGCGCGACGCCGACGTGCTTGCTCTCACGGCAGCCATGACGAAGCGGATAGAAGACTTCGTGCGCGACGATCCGGGCCAGTGGTTCTGGCTGCACCGCCGCTGGCCCAAGGCGCTTTACAAGAAGGAGCGGTGAGGGCCGCCGCCCCCCACCGCTTCACTGATAGCCTTAAGCGCGGTTCATCCGATTGGCGATCAGGTCGTCGACTACGGCCGGTTCGGCCAGGGTCGAGGTGTCGCCCAGATTGCCGTACTCGTTCTCGGCGATCTTGCGCAGGATGCGGCGCATGATCTTGCCCGAGCGGGTCTTGGGCAGGCCGGGGGCCCACTGGATCAGGTCCGGTGATGCGATCGGACCGATTTCGCGGCGCACCCAGCCCACCAGCTCCTTGCGCAACTCTTCCGTCGGCTCCTCGCCCGCGTTCAAAGTGACATAGGCATAGATGCCCTGACCTTTGATATCGTGCGGAAAGCCCACGACGGCGGCCTCGGCCACCTTGTCATGCGCCACTAGGGCGCTCTCGACCTCGGCGGTGCCCATACGGTGGCCGGAGACGTTGATGACGTCGTCCACCCGGCCGGTGATCCAGTAGTAGCCGTCCTCGTCCCGACGGCAGCCGTCACCGGTGAAGTAGCGGTTCTGGTAGGTCGAGAAATAAGTCTGCACGAAGCGCTCGTGATCGCCATAGACGGTGCGCATTTGGCCCGGCCAGGATTGCTTGATGCAGAGGTTGCCTTCGCAGGCGCCCTCCATTGGCTTGCCCTCGGCATCGACGATCTCCGGCTGGACGCCGAAGAAGGGACGCGTCGCCGAGCCGGGTTTCAGCGCGATGGCGCCCGGCAGCGGGCTGATCAGGATTCCACCGGTCTCCGTCTGCCACCAGGTGTCGACGATCGGGCAGCGCTCGTCGCCTACCACCTTGTGGTACCAGATCCAGGCTTCCGGATTGATCGGCTCGCCCACCGATCCCAGGATGCGCAAGCTCTTGCGGCTGGTGCGCTCCACCGGCGCGTCGCCGTCGCGCATCAGCGCGCGGATGGCGGTGGGGGCGGTGTAGAAGATGGCGACCTTGTGCTTGTCCACTACCTGCCAGAAGCGCGAGGTGTCGGGGTAGTTGGGGACGCCCTCGAACATCAAGGTGGTGGCGCCGTTGGCCAGCGGACCATAGACGATGTAGCTGTGGCCGGTGACCCAGCCGACGTCGGCCGTGCACCAGTAGATCTCTCCGTCGTGGTAGTCGAAGACGTACTGGTGGGTCATGGAGGCATAGACCAGATAGCCGCCGGTGGTGTGCATCACCCCCTTGGGCTTACCGGTCGAGCCGGAGGTATAGAGGATGAAGAGCGGATCTTCGGCGGCCATCTCTTCGGCCGGACAGTCGGCATCGGCCTTGGCCATCTCTTCATGATACCAGAGGTCGCGGCCGCCCACCCAGGGAACCTCGTTGCCGGTGCGCTTGACCACCAGGACGTGGCGTACGCCGGAGGCTTTCTCGAGCGAGGCGTCGACGTTCTTCTTGAGCGGGATGATCCGCCCGCCGCGCAGACCCTCGTCGGCAGTGATGACGAAGTCGCTCTTGCAGTCGGTGATCCGCCCGGCCAGCGCGTCGGGCGAGAATCCGCCGAAGACGATCGAGTGGACGGCGCCGATGCGGGTGCAGGCCAGCATGGCATAGGCCGCCTCGGGGATCATCGGCATGTAGATGGTGACCCGGTCGCCCTTCTTGACGCCGTTTGCCTTCATCACGTTGGACAGCCGGCAGACCTGGTCGTGCAGCTCGGCGTAGCTGACGTGGAGATCGTCCTTCGGGTCGTCGCCTTCCCAAATGATCGCGATATCGTCCGCCTTGGTCGGCAGATGGCGATCGATGCAGTTGTAGGAGACGTTGGTGGTGCCGTCGTAGAACCAGCGGATGTGCAGGTCGTCCGGCGCGTAGGAGACATCCATCACCTGGCTATAGGGCTTGAACCAGTGGATGCGCTTGCCTTGCTCGCGCCAGAAACCTTCCGGATCCTTGACCGACTGTTCATAGAGGCGTTGGTACTCGCCGTCGTTCGCCCAGGCGCCGTCCGCCACCGCGCTCGGCACCGGATAGATTGAGCCCTCAGTCATTCTTGTCTTGCTCCCTTAGTCGCGCTTCACGCTGTACTCAACCGGTTCGGCCCCTGCCACGCTGTGGCCGGCCAAGACTGCCAGGAAGCGGCCTTTTCGTACACTGATTTGAGTCAAGTTGCCGCTGGCGGTGTCACCAGGGCATGGGCAGCGGCAGGCTGATCAGCATGACTTTGCCCTCGTGGTTCACGTCCAGCTGCACCGGCGTCAGAAAGTCGCCCATGCAGGGACCGGCGATACAGGCCCCATCGTCGATCTCGAAGAGGGCGCCGTGGGTTGAGCAGACGATGAAGCCGTCCTCGTTCACGAACTGGTCGTCGACCATCTCCAGCGGCGTTCCCATGTGCGGGCAGGAGTTGACGTAGCCATAGACGGCGTCTCCCTCGCGCAGCAGAAAGATCTCCCGCGGTTCGTAGGCCGCGCCCAGGTCGACGCCCTTGGCGCCGCCGTCGGGGATCTCCTCCCGGCGGCAGAGCGGCAGCGGAAAGCTGCTCATGCCTGGAGCCCGCCCATATTGCAGATCAGCGCCCACTCCTCGTCACGCACCGGCGAGACCGAGAGGCGCGATTGGCGCACCAGCGCCATGTCGCCGAGCTCGGGCGTGGCCTTGATCTCCTTCAAGGTGACCGGCTGGGGCATGGGGGCTACCGGCGTCACGTCGACCATGACGAAGCGGCCGGAGGCATCGCTCGGATCGGGATAGGCTTCCTTCACGATCTCGCAGATGCCGACGATGTCCTTGCCCTCGTTGGAGTGGTAGTAGAAGGCGCGGTCGCCGACCTTCATGGTCTTGAGGTTGATGGCGGCCTGGTGATTGCGCACACCGTCCCATTCGGTGCGGCCGTCGGCCACCAGCTGGTCCCAGGAATACTTGAAAGGCTCCGATTTTACCAGCCAGTACGCCATCGCTTTTCGTCCTCTCGCTCATTAGTGTAGGCCCCCGTGTGTAGGCCCTGGCGCTTGCTCGCGCCCGCGCCCTTCTGCAGCAATCCAACGGGAGCCGCTATGTACCTGCAACTCTCCACCTGGCAAGAGGTAGAGGCCCATCTGGAACAGTCCAAGGCCGTTCTTATCCCAATCGGCTCGACCGAGCAGCATGGGCCCAATGGTTTCATCGGCACCGATGCGCTTTGCCCCGAGATTCTGGCGCGCGGCGTCGAGGCGGAAACCGGCTGCCTGGTGGCGCCGACGCTCTCGATCGGCATGGCGCAGCATCACCTCGGGTTCTGCGGCTCCATCACGCTGCGGCCGACGACCTTGATCGCCGTGGTGGTCGATGTGGTGACCAGCCTTGTCCGTCACGGGGTCGAACGCTTCTACTTCCTGAACGGCCATGGCGGCAACATCGCAACCGTGTCGGCCGCCTTCTCCGAAATCTATGCCGAGGCCAGCCTTGGCCGGGCCGATCCCGAGCGCCCCTCCTTGCGCTGCAAGCTCAAGAGCTGGTGGGAGAACGAAGCGGTCCAGCGCATCTCCAAGCAACGCTTCGGCGCGGCCGAAGGAGGGCATGCCACCTGCTCGGAGGTGTCGTTGACCTACTACGGCTATCCGCAGCACCAGAAGAACGCCTCCATGACGCCGGAGATCGCGCCCACCGGGCCGATCTACGATGCCGCCGACTTCCGCCGCCGCTACCCCGACGGCCGCATGGGGTCCAATCCGGCACTCGCCAGCGTCGAGGTCGGCAAGGAGCTGTTCGAGGCCGCGGTGCCGGCGCTGGCAGCCGACTTCAAGGCCTTCGCCGAGGCTGCATAGGGCCGATCCCGGGCCATTGCGGCCGGCGAGCAAGACTTCTTGCAGCGACGCTGTTCAAGCGGGCAGTCTGCCGGCCATGACTCGCACTCTCGCGGCAACCCTGCTGTTGACCCTTGCGCTCGCCGGCTGCGAGGGCAAGGGGACAAACGAGGCGCGCCAGCAGGAGGCCGCGAGCAAGGGCTATGCCGTGCTGCCGCTGCCGCCGCCTCCGGTGGTGCCGGGCGAGGGGCCCTTGGCGTTGACCCATTTGGATTTCGCCCAACTGCCGGGCTGGTCCGAAGACGATCCGGCGGGCGCGGTCAAGGCTTTTCATCTCTCCTGCGCGCGCATGGCCAAGCGCTCGCGCGGCGCCACGCTCGGCCCCGAAGGACGCTACGGCAGAGTGATCGACTGGTGGCCGGCGTGCGCCGCTCTGGGCGAGCCCGAGGCCTATGATTCCCTGGCGGCGCGGACCTTTTTCGAGACCTGGTTCCAGCCCTATCTGGTCAGCGCCGAGGGCAAGAGCGAAGGCTTCTTTACCGGCTATTACGAAACCGAAGTGCGGGGGGCACTGCAACCCGACAGCGACCATCGCTGGCCGCTCTATAGCCGGCCCGCGGATCTGGGGAAGGATGCCTACCACGAGCGTGCGGACATAGAGGACGGCGCCCTGGTGGGCCGCGGACTGGAACTGGTCTGGCTGGACGATCCGGTCGATGCCTTCGACCTGCATATCCAGGGTTCGGGCGTGGTCACCCTTCCCGACGGCAGCCGGCGGCGTATCGGCTTTGCCGCCCACAACGCGCGGTCCTTCGTCGGTATCGGTCGCTTGATGTTGAAGCGCGGCCTCATCGGCCCGAGCGAGGCCTCTGCGCAAGGGGTGCGGGCCTGGCTGAAGGCGAATCCGGAAGCGGCCAAGGAATTGATGCGCGAGAATCCGCGCTACATCTTCTTTCGCTGGATCGAAGGCGATCCGGGCGGGCCGATCGGGGCTCAAGGTGTGCCCTTGACGCCCGGCCGCAGTATGGCTGTCGATCCCAGCTATCTCGCCTATGGTTTGCCGCTCTTCCTGGAAAGCAGCTACTCGACCGGCGAGCCCTTGCGCCGCCTGATGATCGCGCAGGATACCGGCGGTGCCATCAAGGGCCCCGTCCGGGGCGATCTCTTCTGGGGCACCGGGGCCGCGGCGCTGGAGATTGCCGGCGGCATGAAGCAGAAGGGGCGCTACTACCTCTTCCTGCCCAGAACGCTTACGGTTGCCGCCAAGGCTGATTGAGTCGTTCAGCCGCGGCCCGGCGCCGCGTCGTCCGCGCCGGGCCGCACCTCTTGATCCTGCTCTAAGAGGCGTGTGGGCGAGCCGAGCCGTGCACGTAGTGGACGGCCGAAGGCTGCCTTGCCACCCTAACCTTCTTATGCCGGCGCAGGCGCTCTACCAAGGAAGAGAAGTAGTGAGCGCGCTGCTGGCGGGCCATATCCCAGGCGCGGCATTGATCGACGTCGTTGTAGACCCCCTTCGATCCGTGCTTGGCGCTGGAACCGGCTTGATTGTGGTGCGTCTCGTGTCGCATCGTCTGTGCTCCCTTGCTGTATCAAGCAAGGTGGCGAGCCACTGTGGAGCCGCGAGGCAGGGATCTTGACGGAACTATGGTGAGATTCTGACATTATTGGATCGGGCGCTTAGATTAGCTGCGCCGAAGAGGAGGCATCCTTGCAACGTTTCGTGCTGATCGAACACAGCCGCTCGGCGGGAGATGACCGGGCCGCTCGCCATCTCGCCGCACGCGGCGCCGAGCTTGTGTGGAAGCGCCCCTTCGAAGGCGACCGGCTTGAGCCCTTGGACCGCTTGCGGCCGGACGGTGTCGTCATCTATGGCGGCGGGCAAGGGCTGGACGAGATCGAAAAGCATCCCTTCCTCAATGACGAATTGGCCTATGCAGGGGCCTGCATCGATGCCGGGGTGCCGATCCTGGGCCTCTGCTTGGGCGGCCAGATCATTGCCCACAAATTGGGCGCCGAGGTAGGGCCGACACCCGAAGCCTATCACGAGTTCGGCTACTACGAGATTGCGCCGACTGCGGATGGCCGTGATTTCCTGCCGGGGCCGCTGGTGGTTGCACAAGCGCACTACCACACCTTCGCCATTCCGGCCGGCGCGACGCTCCTGGCCTCCAGCCCTGCTTACCGCAACCAGGCCTTCCGTTACGGCGCCAGCACCTACGCCTTCCAGTTCCACCCCGAGATCACCATCGAGGGCTTTCGGCGCTGGCAGGACGCCGAGTGGGCGGCCTTCGGCAAGCCCGGCGCGCAGAGCCGCGAAGAACAGGACCGCTTGGCCGCACTGCACGATGCCAAGCAGGAGGCCTGGTTCCACGCCTTCCTGGACAAGCTCTTCCAGCCAGCAAGGGTGACAGAGGCCGCAGCCTCTTAAGGAGGCTCGCCAGGCTGTCCCCGAGCGGTCGCGTTAGGTCGCCACACGCTCTCTATTCAGACGATGTTGATTTGCGGCCGGCTCGTTCGCGCGGCCGGTGGATTCTCGTGTGCTATGACAAGATCGCGCTTTTCAATAAAAACTCCAAGCTTGCGTCACCGTAATGTGAATAGAGTCTGAATTTCAAGTGAAAATATCCTAAGTGTAAGATAAACGAATCAAGAATCATAAATTAAAGCTGAAGATTTTCTTGTCGTGCTTGATTTGCATGCGTAACGCTTGGGGCAGGAGCGCGGGCCATTCTCTGGCTCAGCGCTGCACTTGGTCCTTAGGGGCCGCGACATGCAAGGGAGCGAAGCATGAAATACTTTCAGCGACTAAAGGCGTCCATCGACCCCACGCCCTTCCTCGCGGAGATCGCCTCCATTCAGGAGGCCTGGTCGATGTCGACGGGGCGGCAGGACAAGATTCAGGTGCAAAGAGAGGCCTTGGCCATACCGCTGCGCGGCCTGCGCAAGTCCTGCATGGGCACTGCCAAGCCCTGCGACGTCCAGGAGAGCCGCTGGACCAGCGGGTCCTTGCGCTTTCCTTCGGCGCGCCGATTCCTGAGCGAGATGGCGGATGACCGCCATGCTCTGCTCGGCCGCGCGCGGCTGGTGTGCTTGCCGGCCGGGCGGCGCGTCTATCCGCACATCGATCGCGGCAAGTACTACCGTTGGCGCGACCGCTATCACCTGGTTCTGCGCTCGGCGAAGGGATCGTGGCTCCGGGCCGGCGACGAAGAGATCCGCATGCGAGAGGGAGAGCTCTGGTGGTTCGACAACAAGCAGATGCACGAGGCCTTCAACGACGGTGATCAAGATCGCATTCACCTGATCTTCGATCTCTTGCCGCGCCATCGGGCAGCGCAAGTCTTCGGACAGGCTGCCTGAAGGGGGAAATCACCGCTATGTCAGCTTCTGCCGCCGCGCTCAGCCAAGGGCAGCAAGATCATGCCTTCAGCCTTTGCTACCGACCGGCCAGCGGCCGGTCGGTGCTGCCCTGCTGGTTGGCGCTGCCGAACGAGCCAGCGGTCGACGCGCCGCCGCTGGTGGCCGTGCATGGCATCAGGCGCGGCGCCAGAGAGCAGGCATTGCTCTTCGGCCGGCGCGCGGCGTGCAGCGGACGCAGCGTCATCGCCCCCCTGTTCAACGAGGGCGGCTGGCCGCGCTATCAGCAGCTGGTGCGGCGCGGTCGGGCCGACAGTGCGCTCATTGCCCTGATGGAGGATCTGCGGCTCTCCGAATACTGGGCCGGCGGTCGCTTCGAACTTGCCGGATACTCCGGAGGCGCCCAGTTCGCGCATCGCTTTGCGATGCTCCATCCGCATCTCGTGTCGCGTCTGACAGTGGCGTCGTCCGGCTGGTACACCTTTCCCGATCAATCGGCATTCCCATACGGTCTGGCGGCCCGCCCTGGCCGGCGCAACGATTGGGGTCCGCGCCTCGCCAGTGGCTTGGGGCGTTTTCTGGGACTGCCGATCCTGGTGTGCGTGGGCGAGAGGGACTGCATCCGCGACGCCAACACACGCAGCGGGCCGAATATCGATCGGCAGCAGGGCAGCAATCGGTTGGAGCGCGCCGTTCGCTGGGTCACGGCTCTGCGACAGGCGGCTGCCGATCGGCACATCACGCCGCGGATAGACCTGGCGGTGCTGCCGGACTGTGGCCATCACTTCAGTCGTTGCGTCGAGTTCGGCGGCCTTGACCGCTGGGTCCTTCCATTGGGCGACGACACGCTGGGTCGCCTATAGGGCTCGTCCGCTGTTCATCTCGCTTTCATCAAGAACAGCGGCGCTTTTCATCATGTAAACAAACCGCAGTTAGCTCAACTCACCATTATTAGGTCAACAAAACGCGACACTGCGGTGGCATCACAATCGGATAGGAGAAGACAATGAACTCCGTTACCCCAATGACGCAAGGCTGGTTGGCAAGGGCCAAGTGGGCATTCTCTACCCGCCGTGTGATCCGAGATGAGGTTTTTTCCTTGAGTGAGGACCTCTCGCAGGCCAGATCCGGCGACCTTGTTCTGGGCCGTATCGAGCAAATCGGCTCTCACAAACGCATCCAGCTGGCGGAAGGCAGGCCGTCCGAGCTCTACCGTGGCGATCTGGTGGTGCTTGCCTGCGGCGACCGCTATGCGCCGGACCAGTTCGAAGGCATTGCCGAAGTCGATCCGGACGGGGCCGACATGCTGGCGGCCGGCGGGGTGCTGGACGCATGCGTCACCGCCATGACCGTATGGCGGCACCGACCCGCATCACGCCGCTTGGCTTGCTGCTGGGCGAGAGGGGAGAGGCCATCAACCTCGCAAGCTATTGCCTCGACAAGGCATCCCGGCCGGAGGGCCTTACCGTCATCGGCGTCGTCGGCACCTCGATGAATGCGGGCAAGACGACGGCGGTCGCGGCCTTGGCGCACGGGCTCAGCCGTGCCGGGCATCAGGTGGCGGCCATCAAGGCGACCGGGACCGGGGCCTTCGGCGACTACAACGCCTTTCTCGACGCAGGCGCCAGCTATGTCGGCGATTTCGTCGATGTCGGCATGGCCTCGACCTACCGCCAGCCGCTGGAGCGGATCGCGGAGGGTCTGGAGGCGCTCTTGGCGCATGCAGACGGCAAGGGCTGCGAGATCGCCGTCGTGGAATTGGCCGATGGCGTGTTCCAACAAGAGACGGCCGCATTGCTCGGCACCGATCGCGTGCGCGAGGGCTTCGATGCCGTGGTCTTCGCCGCTCCCGACGCGCTCTCGGCTGCTGGCGGTTGCGCCGCCCTGCGCGTCCAGCAGATAGAGCCGGCCGTGGTCACCGGCATGGTCAGCTGTTCGCCCTTGGGCGCTGCCGAGGCCGAGCTGGCGACCGGCGTGCGTGTCGTCTGCCGGGACGAGCTCTGCGACCCGAAGCGGGCCGCGGCGCTCTTGGAGCGAATGCGCGGCCGGCAGGCCTCGAGCAGCGGCGACGCGATCAACGCGGCAGTGGGCGTAGCGGCATGAGTGGCATGCCATCCATCTTGGGCGAGGGGCGCCGGCGCAGCATTGCCTGCTTGGCCTTCTTCGCCCTCGGCCAGGCGGCTGCTGCAGGGGTAGCCGCCTTCGCCACGCGAGACGTCTTTGCGGCCTTGCGCGACGGCGTCGAGAGCTTGCCGCTGTGGCCGATGATCTCATTGGTACTATCCGGCATGGCGATCGCCGCATTGCGTGTGGCCGAGCGGGTCATTGCCGAGCGCGTGGGCCAGGGCTACGCCGCCTCCTTGCGGCTGACACTCTTCAAGCACCTCACCGAGATGTCGGCACGTGATGTCGCCGGAAAGCGGAGCGGCGGCCTCGCCATGCGCTTCGTCGGAGATCTGGCGGCGGTGCGCGGCTGGGTCAGCCTGGGCCTCGCGCGCGGCATCTCCGCGGCCATCGTCCTGCCGGTCGCCTGCGGTCTTGTCTTCTTGCTGGATCCGGCGCTGGGCACGGCCGCGGCAGTGCCGTTGGCCATCGGCCTCTTGGTCATGCTGCTCGCCGGTCCCCGTCTAGGCCCGGCGCATCGACGGCTGAGATCTCGCCGCGCCCGGCTGGCCGCCGACATGACCGAACGCATCCCCTCCGCGCCCGAGCTGCGCCTTCTGGGGCGCATAGGGACGGAAGAGCGGAACCTCTTGCGGCGCACGCGTGCGATGGTGTCGGCGGCGCTTGAACGGGCCCGCCACGCAGCACTCCTGCGCGCGGTGCCTGATGTGGTCTCCGGCCTGGCGGCCGCCGCGGTTCTGCTGGTGGCCTTCCGCAGTGGCGGGTCGGCCGCCCGAGGCCGCGGGAGTCTTGGCGGCCGTCGCCTTGATGGTCCAGCCGATGCGTGACCTCGCGGGCGTGTGGGACCGGCACCGGGCTTGGGTCGCAGCCCGTGACAAGTGCCTCGGCCTCCTCTCCTTGCCGACCCTCGATCGCCCGGCCTTGCCGGCCGACCATCGCCTGCCGGATCAGGCGCCGGCCCTGCGCTTCTCCGCAGTCTCCGCGGGTGCCCTGAAAGAGGTCGACATTGGCGCCAAGGCCGGCCAGCACATTGCCATCGTCGGCGGCAATGGCGCCGGGAAGTCGACGTTGCTGGCCCTGGCCGCCGGCCTCGAGCAGCCGCTGACGGGTCGGGTCCTGCTCGCCAACCGTGACCCCAGCGGGCTAGCCGCCGCCGAGCGGCGCAGGGCGATCGCCTTGTCGGGCAAGCGCTCGCCGATCCTGGCCGGCAGCCTGCGCCGGGCGCTGACCATGGGTTCGGCGCCGATTCCAGGTGACGCCGAAATCCTTGCGGAAGCAGACGCCTTCGGATTGAGTTCCGTCGTCGAGCGCCTGGGCGGGCTGGACGGCAGGCTGGCGGAGGCGGGCCGCAATCTTTCCGCCGGGGAGACAAGGCGGGTCTTGCTGGTGCGCGCCGCACTCTCTCGCGCTCGGCTGCTGCTGCTGGACGAGCCCGACGATGCGCTCGACGTAGAGGGGCCGGACTTGGTCGCCAGACTCTTGGGCAAACGCGAGGCGACCGCCTTGATCATCACCCACAACTTAGCGATTGCGCGGCGCATGGATCAGCTGTGGTATCTTGAGCAGGGCCGCCTGCTGGAGGCCGGCCCGCCGGCGGCGCTGCTCAGCGGGGCCGGCCCGACAGAACGGTTCTTTGCGCCCCGCTTTGCGGCATAAGCGGGCGCCGGAGCAGGACATTGCGCTATCTCACCAAGCTCACCTTGCTGTTCAGCGGCCTTCTGGTCATCGCCCTGATCAGCGCCGGCCTCGCTTTCTGGAGCGCCCGGACGGCGGAGTACCATCTCGAGCGCTCGCGGCTGGCCCATTCCGTGCACGAGCAATACCTCTCGCTCTCCAACCATACCTATCAGCTCTTCAAGCAGTTCGGCGATGCCCTGCTGATCGGCGATCTGGACCAGGGCAGCGGCGAGGCCCGCCTAATGGACGCCATCCGCAATGATATTCGCCTGCTGCGCCTGGAGATCGCCGAGGAAGTCCAGGTCGTCGGCGAAGAGGAGGTAGAAGAGCTCGAGCTCCTGGCGCGTATCGAGCGCCAGATCGAGTCGCTGCTGCGTGAGTTCTCGCGGCTCCTCGCGAGTGGCGAGGCCGGCTCGCCGGTGTTCGAGCGGCGCCTGAGGACGATCCTAGAGGACAAGATCGACTCCGAGTTTCAGGCCTTGATCGAGGAAGCCCTTGCGGGCGAGCGGGAAGAGTTGATCGAGACCGCGGCCGAGATGCAGGCCGCCGACAGGCTGTTCCAGCAAGCCGCAATCGCGGCCGGTGTGATCGCCGCCCTGACCGCGGCCTTTGGCTTGTTGCTGCTCCACTCCGGTCTGACGAAGCCCTTGCAGCGGCTCTTGGACGGCGCCGAGGCGCTTGGGCGGGGCGAGCTCGACCACCGCATCGACACCCCTGGAGACACCGAGCTGGACGGCGTCGCGCTAGCCTTCAATCAGATGGCAGCCAAGGTCGCCGAACGGCAAGATCACTTGAGCGCTTCCAAGGACGCCCTGGAGAAGGAGGTCTCGCGGCGCACGGCACAGCTCGAAAAGCTGTTGCAAACCCTGCGCGAAGCGGAGGCCAACCGCAAACGACTGCTCGCCGACGTAAGCCACGAGCTGCGCACGCCGCTGACCATCATCCGCGGTGAGGCCGACATCGCCCTGCGTGGCGGCGAGCGCAGTTCCGAAGAGTATCGCGAAACCCTGATCAAGACGCGCGAGGCGGCAGATCACACCGCGCGGATCGTCGACGACCTGCTCTTCGTCGCCCGTCATGAGACCGGCGAGGTCCGCATCCGTCCGCAGGAATTCGATCTGGCGGAGTTGTTGGAGCGCTCGGTCTCCGCTAACCGCTCACTCGGCGACGGCGACAAGAAGGTCGACTTCGAAGCGACGATTGCGCCGGCCATGCTGCGCGCCGACCCCAGCCGCATCCACCAGGTGATCACCGTCTTGTTGGAGAACGCGATTCGCTATGGTGGCCGCAACGTTCAGGTGCGGCTCGATCAGGCTCCAGGCGGCTATGCGGTCTCGGTGGCGGACGACGGCCCGGGTCTGACCGAGGAAGAGCTGGCGCACGTCTTCGACCGCTTCTTTCGCGGGTCCAATGCCGCTGTCCACTACGACGGAGGCAGCGGCCTGGGCCTGCCGGTCGCCAAGGCTATCGTCGAGGCCCATGGCGGCCAGATCGTGCTTTCCAGTGAGCCCGGCGAAGGCGTGCGCGCGACCTTCACGCTGCCGAGCCGTCCGCGCCTGGCGGTGACCTCTCAAGCCTCTTGAGTGATGACGAGTGGAGCCGGCCACATTTTTTTCCAGATCGGGGGAATAGACTACTTTGGTCCACGTTGTCCTCGTGACACTGACCTTTGCAGCGGAAAGGACCGCAGCATGCAATTCCCATCACACGAGAACGTCGGAAACGGACCGAGATCCCTAAATCTTCTTCTGGTGGAAGACGAGGCCCGCGTGGCCGACTTCATCCTTCGCGGACTGCGTGCCGAAGGCTGGTCCGTGACCCACGCACCCGATGCGGAAACCGGCCTTGAGCTGACCATGCAGGAGGGATTCGACGTTATCCTCCTGGACCTCATGTTGCCGGGGCTGCCGGGTCAGGACTTTTGCCGCAAGCTGCGGGCGCGGCGCGACCTCACTCCCATCCTCATGCTGTCGGCCCTGGACGCACTGGACGAGCGGGTCGAGGGGCTGAAGATCGGCGCCGACGACTACATGGTGAAGCCCTTCGAATTCGACGAGCTGATCGCCCGCATCGAAGCGCTGGCCAGGCGCTCCAGCCGCTTCGTCGACACTCAGTCCGACCCGGTGCTGCAAGCCGGCGGCATTGCCCTGAACCTGGAGACCTTGGACGCGACAGTGGGCGGCGAGCTGTTGGAACTGACCGCCAGGGAGCGCGAGATTCTCAAGCTCTTCCTCTCCAAGCCGGGCCGGGTCTTCTCACGTGAGCGCATCTTGAACAGCGTGTGGAATGCCAGCGAGGATCCTCTCACCAATATTGTGGACGTCTATGTCGGCCGCTTGCGGCGCAAGCTGGGCCGTCACGGCGAACAGCTGCAGACGGTACGAGGAGCCGGCTACAGGCTGCGCAGCGGTTAGGCAGGTTTGGTCGGCGAGGCCAGTGCTTCCGATCGCCGGGGCGGCACATAGTTTTTTCGACTGGGCTTGAAATTCTCCAATAATCCATATATCCATGGAATATGGAATTGAACCACGCCCTCGCAGGATTGAGCGCGCTGGCGCACGAAGGTCGATTGGCCTTGTTTCGCCAGCTGGTGAGGATGGGGCCGGACGGAATGGCGGCAGGTGCGCTCGCCCGTGCGGCCGGCATCAACTTCACCACCGCTTCGGCGCAGCTTGCCGTGCTCTCTCAAGCAGGGCTGATCACCAGCCGCAAGCGAGGCCGGTCCGTCATCTACAAGGTCGACTTCGCCGAGGCGCGCTCCCTCATCGCCTTCTTGATGGAGGACTGCTGCCAAGGCCGTGCGGAAATCGTGGCGCCTCTGGCTGAGATCACCGCCAGGGCCGCCTGCTGCCAACCAGAGACGGAGACTTCCCGATGAAGCGTTTGCATGTAAGCCTCAGCGTCAAGGACCTGGAGCAGTCGATCGCCTTCTACGCCACGCTCTTCGATGCCGAGCCTACGGTCAGAAAGCAGGACTATGCCAAGTGGATGCTGGAGGACCCTCGGGTCAACTTCTCCATCACCGCGCGCGCATGCGGCGAGGTCGGCGTCAACCATCTCGGTATTCAAACCGATCAGAGCCAGGAGCTGGCGGAGATCACCGAGCGACTGCATGCAGCTGGCGAAGCGGCACTGCAGCAAAAGGCGGCCAACTGCTGCTATGCCGTGTCGGACAAGACCTGGGTCGAGGACCCTTCGGGTGTGCAGTGGGAAACCTTCCACACCCACGGGGAGATCACCACATTCGGCGCCGATTCCGCACCTATCGACTTCACCGAGGCGAAGGCCGATGCCACAGCCGCGGAAGGGAAGTGCTGCGGTTAGGCCAAGATGGCCCCTGGTCGAAACGACCTGCGATCTGCATCTCGGGCTGAATTGAAGAACCAGGTTTGATGAGCATAAGGCAGCGGCCCGGTCCAAGCCTGATAGGCCGGGCCGCCGCTTGTGCTTGTCCGGCTCACCAGCGGCCGGTTGCAGCCGTCATGTTGTCGGCGGAGACCTTGATCGGGAATTTCTCCCTGATTTTGCTATCCAGCTCCTTGCTGAAATAGTTGGGATAGTGGCTGCCCAGAAGCTCCACGACCTTGTCGTGGCTGCGCTCGAAGAGGTCCTTCGAACCCTCCTCCTGCCAGAGGCCGGTCGGCGCGCGGTCCATCAAGTGTGGATAGACGTACTCGCTTTCCATGAAAGTCAGGGTCTGCTCGTTGCCCAGGAAGTGGCCCGGGTCGATGGCGCAGTCATTGATGACGTCCAGCGAAAGCGTGTCGTCGTTGACCTCTATCCCGCGCAAGGTGCGTGCCAGCATGCCGATCGCCTCGTTGTCGATCAGCATCGATTCGAAGCTGCAGCCCATCAGGCTGCCCATCATGCCGCCGACCTCGCAGAGGCGGTTGGCACCGGCGTGCGCGGCCAAGGCGTAGGAGAGCGCCTTTTCGATGCCGTACTGGGCATCGGGGATCTTCGCATCGGTCATGCCGCAGCCGATGGAGTTGGGCACTTCGTAGAAATTGCCCATCTGCACCGCCGCGGCCGAGACCAATGCCTGCTCGCCGCCCCCGCCGGTGAAGGATCCGGTCCTGAGATCGGTGATGAAGGGCCAGGCGGCAAAGGTCATCCCACAGCCCGGATTGATGAGATTGACGATCGCCAGGCAGGCCAGAGTTTCCGCCGTCACCTGGGCGACGATGCCGGCCAAGGGCGCCGGCGCCGTGGCGCCCGACTGCGGCGCCACGGCGATGTCGCTGGTCAGGCCCAGGCGGCTGGCATCGATCAGGATCTCCAGCATCTCGCGGCCGAAGCGCAGCGGCGAGACCACCGGGCAACCGCCGAAGATGACCGACGGCTTCTTCAGAAAGGAGCCCTCGCCGCCTGATGCCATGTCGAAGAGCTCGATCGCCGGCTTGATGTGCTCGCGCTCGCGAAACGACAGGCAGACCGGCTTTTCCGTGGCTGCCAGAATGGCGTAGACCATGTTGATGTCGTGCTCGAAGTCGCCTTCGATATCGGTCGCCAAGACCGTCACGCCGGCCATGTGGATGTTGTCCAGCTTGTCCACCAGCCGGGTGAAGTCATAGATGTCGAGCAGAGTCGAGGGGCGATAGGTCTTGGTTGCAGCGTCGAGCGTCGTTACCGCCGTGCCCGAGTTCGAGAAGTAGACCTGCTTCTTGGTGCAGTGGATGTCGTCCTTGCCTGCACGGCTGCCGCGGGCATGGACCACGTACTCCTTGGCGGCGCCGGCGATCAGGTCCTCCATCAGCGCTTTGGGAAAGCAAAGCCGCCCGTGCTCGTTCTGGAAGGCGCCCTTCGGCAAGACGATGTCCAAGAGTTCCTGCAAGGGATTGCCAAGGCCAGTCCGCTCCAGGATCGAAAGCGCTGCCTGGTGGACTTTTTGCACGTCGGCTTGTGTGAGCGGCTGGTAGCGCCCACTGGGGATTCCCGGCCAGATAGCCTGGGAGGGCTTCGAGGATTTGCGTGCCTCAAGCCTGCCTTCGCGGCCGGCGCCCTTACGGCGCGATGTGCGGCGGACAACGTCTTTCATGCGGCCCCATCCGTTTCAACTGGTGCTAAATTCGAGGGATGAACGGGCATTCTCCTACAGAAGCTACCGCCTCGACAAGCATCGAAGCGGTGATGTCGCAGTGCTCGTCTGGCCGGCACCTGACCCGACGGCTCAGTGGGAGGTGTGGAGTGCGCACCGAGCGAAGGCACTTTCATTGGGACTGTGGCCTTAGGGTTTCGGACGCTCTTCCGAACTCCTGAAGTGAGCCAGGATAGAAAATTGCTCATAGGGGAAAGATGTTTTGCAGCTTTGTGTAAACATGATGATCTTTTTTGGAGTTTGGCATTCAAGAGGTGACATGTCTATCGCATTTCCCATCTGAACAAAGTATACTGAAATATATATGATTCTAAATGACTGTACATTAAGCTAAGGTCTGCCCGATTTCAAAATTTTATCCTGCATTTATACAATAAACCTGGCTCTTAACGAAATGAATGAGAAGTCTAATAGAAGCCAATTTTGTTGCGCTACACCAAAAACGCTGCTATATTGAAAAGAGAAAAGGATTTTGGGGCCAGATTTTGATGTAGCTAATAGTGGCTGAGAGAGGGGGCTATGCATCACATTACTCTCAGAGCGCTGTCGCTCGTTGTCTTGGGGATGACGGCGCTGTCATCGACGTCCGCCCGCGGTCAGGTCGCTATGGCGCCGGGGGGCCAATCCTCTTCCGTAACTCTGTCCGCACCTTCGCCCTCCCGGGCCGGCGCAGCAGATCGGCTTGGGATCGATCTCTTGGCGGACCTCGATCTCTCCACCGGGGCGGATGCCGCGCGCGGGGAGAGCCGGACGGGCTCCGTGATCCTCGCCACCGCAGAACCCGATGGCGGAGCGAGTTCCGAAAAGAAGGGCCCCAAGATCATATTCGATGCCTCTATCGGTGCGACCTTCCCGCTCAACGAGCCCAAAGTCGGCTTGACCAAGAGGGTCCAGAGAAAGACCGGCGTCGGCGGGCACGTTGGCGCCGCAGTTCCGGTCTTCTCCGGGGAAGACTGGGAGGTCTTTGCCGGCGGGCAGTTCTTTGCCGCGACGACGAGCGCCGACCACATAGACTTAAATCCGCCCAAGGAAGACAAGCCCATCGACGGTGGGGTCACCTACTATGGCGGAGCGCTTATCGTCGGTGCGGACTACGACATCACGTCCATCCTGTCGCTCAAAGGCTATGTCGGCGGCGGCGGGGCAGCGGTCGACTACAAGGGCTCCAGCAACGGAATAAACCTGGCGGAAGGCAGCGCCGTCGTCCCGGCACTTCGTGTCGGTGTCGGGTCCTTTGTCGCCTTGGGAGGTGGCGTCAAGGCGGGTGTGGGCGTGAACCTGACCCAGACCGGTGAATTCGGCACCGATGCCAATTCCCGCATCACCGATCTGACGGTCGGCCTCGCCCTGTCGTTCGACCTCTACCTGCCTTGAGCGGCGATCCCGCGCCGTTGCCGTCCGGCCAGGGGCGTCTCCTGACGTCGGCGGCTGGGCGAGGCTACGGGGCCGGCGCAGTCCCATCGGAACAAGGGTCTAGTCGAGGGGATTGAAGCAGGCGACCTGGCGGCCATCAGCCGCCTCCAAGGGCGGGACGGACTCGCGGCAACGCGCGCCGGCACGCGTGCAGCGCGGCGCGAAGGCGCAGCCGGGCGGCGGGCTGAGGGCGTTGTCCGGCACTTGCACTTGGGCCTTGCCGCCACGCCGCCGGCGAGCGGGATCGGGCAGCGGCACGGCATCCAGCAAGCTGCGGGTATAGGGATGCGCCGGACGGGCGAAGACCCGGGCGGTCGGCCCGAACTCCACGACGCGGCCGCGGTACATGACGGCAACCTCTTGGGCGATATGGCGCACGACCGCCAGATCATGGCTGATGAACAGGTAGGTGAGGCCGTGGCGGTCCTGCAGGTCGAGAAAGAGGTTCAGGACCTGTGCCTGCACCGAGACGTCCAAAGCAGAGACCGCCTCGTCGGCGACGACCAGGCTGGGCCGGGTGATGATCGCTCTGGCAATGGCGATACGCTGGCGCTGGCCGCCGGAGAACTCGTGCGGATAACGCCCGACATCGCCTGGCTGCAGACCGACGTCCTCCAGGGCTTCGGCGACCCGCTCGTCGGCTTCTGCGCGGTTCAAGTCCGTCTCCAGCGCGCGCAGCGGCTCGGCGATTGAGCGGCCGACGCGATGGCGCGGGTCCAACGAGCCATAGGGATCTTGGAAGACCATCTGAAAGCGCCGCCGCAAGCGACGCAGCTTGGCACTCGGCAAGATCGTCAGGTCCTGGCCGTCGAAGTGGATCGAGCCAGCGGTCGGCCGGTCGAGCGCCGTGACCAGTCGGGCCAAGGTGGACTTGCCGCAGCCTGACTCGCCGACCACGGCGAGGCTGCGGCCGGCTTCAAGGGTAAGTGAAACCTCGATCACGGCCTTGAGGCGCGGCGGCGGCGCCATCAGGCTGACGCGCGGCAGCAGGTAGTCCTTCGACAGCTGGCGGGTCTCGACCAGACTGGGGCTCATGACTTTGGCGCTCCGCGTTGCGGCGCCAGACAGCGGACCCAGTGGGCGCCGGCCAGTTGCTCGATCGGCGGATCCTCGGCGCAGGCGGTCAGGCGGTGCGGGCAGCGCGGGGCGAAGGCGCAGCCTGCCGGCCGCTCGGCCGGATGGGGCACGCGGCCTGGAATGGTCGTTAGCCTGGCACTGCCGTCTTCGGTGCTGCCGGGTGCTTGCGGCATGGCGGCGAAGAGGCCGCGGGCATAGGGATGCGCCATCTCTCTGAACAGCGTTTCGGCCGGTGCGGCCTCGACGATGCGGCCCGAGTACATGACGGCCACCTCGTCCGCCATCTCGGCGACCACGCCCAGGTCGTGGGTGATCAAGAGTAAGGCCAAGCCCTCGGCCTCCACCAGTTCGGCAATGAGGTCCAGGACCTGCGCCTGAATGGTGACGTCCAAGGCGGTGGTCGGCTCGTCGGCAATCAAGAGGTCGGGGCCGCAGGCCATTGCGGCAGCGATCAGCACACGCTGGCGTTGACCGCCGGAGAGCTGATGCGGGAACAGGCCCAAGGGAAAGCGCGCCCGCGGCAGTCCGACCCGGTCCAACAGGCGGGCGGCGCGCGCTTCGGCCTCGGCGCGCGGCAGCTGCAGATGCTGGCGCAGGCTTTCCGCCACCTGCTGGCCGATCGGCTTCACCGGATTGAGCGCGGTCATGGGCTCTTGGAAGATCATGGCGACCCGCCGTCCGCGCAGGCCGCAGAGCGCCTCTTCGGAAAGTGCCAAGAGGTTCTGCCCATCCAGGCGAATTGCGCCGAGGGCGCGCGCCGCCTTGGGCAGCAGGCCCATCACCGCCAAGGCGGTCATCGACTTGCCGCAGCCGGATTCACCGACCAGGCCAAGGCTGCGGCCGCGTTCCAAGCTGAGGTCCAGGTTCTCGAGAATGGCCACGGGGCCCTCGGGCGTGGCGATCTCGACCGTGAGGCCGTCGACTTCCAACAAGGCCATGACTAGCGTGCCCGCCTGAGGCGCGGGTCGAGCAGGTCGCGCAGGCCGTCGCCGAGCAGGTTCAGGCCCAAGACCGCAAGCACGATGGCCAGGCCCGGCAGGATCGCCAGCTGCGGGGCCAGGAACAGCATGGTCTGGGCTTCGGCCAGCATCTTGCCCCAGCTGGGCAGAGGCGGCTGCGTGCCCAGCCCCAGATAGCTGAGGCCGGCCTCGGCCAGAATGCCGAGGGCAAACTGGATGGTGCCCTGCACGATCAGCAGCGAGGCGATGTTGGGCAGAATGTGTTCGACAGTGATGCGCGTCGTGCCCTTGCCGGCCACTCTGGCCGCCAACACATACTCGCGTTGCCACAGGGACAATGCTCCACCGCGCGTCACTCGTGCGAAGACCGGAATGTTGAAGATGCCGATGGCGATGATGGAGTTGACCCCGCCGGGACCGAAGACCGCGGTGATCATCACCGCCGACAGCAGGGCGGGGAAGGCGAAGGCGAAGTCGTTGAAGCGCATCACCACCTCGTCGACCCAGCCGCGCTTGGCGGCGGCCAAGGCTCCCAGGGGCACGCCGAAAGCGAGCCCGACGGCGACCGCCACGACGGCGACGCCGATGGAGTTGCTGGCCCCCACCATCAGCATGGACAGCAGATCGCGGCCGAACTGGTCGGTGCCCAGCAGGTGGCTCCAGCTGGGCCCCTGGAGCTTCTCTCGGATCGCCATCTGCAAGACCGAATGCGGGGTCCAGACCAAGGCCAGCAAGGCGACGAAGAGAAAGAAGGCGGAGATCGCCCCGCCGATCACGAAGGCCCGGCTCTTGCTGCTTTCCGCCAGGGCTGCGGCCAGTCCGACCTTAGTGGCCATCGCCGCCCAGCCTCAGTCTCGGATCCAGCAGCGCATAGCTTAGGTCGACCAGGAAGTTGACCAGGATGACCGTGGCCGCCAGCAGGATCACCAGGTCCTTCACCACCACCAGGTCGCGCTGCGCGATGGCCTGAAAGATCAAACGCCCCAGGCCAGGCAGATAGAAGACGTTCTCGATGATGATGGTGCCGGCGAGCAGGAAGGAGAACTGCAAGCCCATGATGGTGACCACGGGGATCAGCGCGTTGCGCACCCCGTGACGCCACAGTGCCTGGCCGCGGGTCAGGCCCTTGGCGCGGGCGGTGCGGACGTAGTCTTCCTGCATCACCTCCAGGACCGAAGAGCGGGTGACGCGGGCCAGGATCGCTGCCTGCGGCAGGGCCAGCGCGATCGCCGGCAACAGCAGGGAGAGGAGGGCGGAGATCGGCCCTTCCTCCCAGCCGGCGAAGCCGCCGGCGGGCACCCATCCAAGGTTCACCGCGAAGAAGAGGATCAGCAGCATGGCGAACCAGAAGTTCGGCACGGCCACGCCCAACTGCACGAAACCCATGATGGCGACGTCGGCCGGTCGGCCGTGGCGCGCTGCCGCGGCCACGCCCAAGGGCAGCGCGATGGCGGTGGACAGGATGATCGCCATGACCGCGAGCGGCAAAGAGACCAGGACCCTCTCGCCGATCATGGTCAGGACCGGTTTGCCGTAGGTGTAGCTCTCGCCGAACTCGCCGGTCAGCAGACCGCCGAGCCAGGCGAAATAGCGCTCCAGCATCGGCCGGTCGAGGCCCATCTGCTGGCGCAGGGCGGCGATGGTGTCGTCCTGCGCGCCGGTGCCCAGGATGATCAATGCCGGGTCGCCCGGCAGCACCTCCATCACCAGGAAGACCACCAGAGAGGCGACCAGCAGGGTCGCCACCAGGGCCAGCCCCCGCTTGGCCAGGAAGACGCTCAAGGTTTGCGCCTTCCCGGCCGAGGGTTAGGGTGCGGGCGCGTCACTCGCTCCAGCTGACGCCCGTCATGTCGTTGGCCTGGACCGGCGAATTGTGCCAGAGGCCTTGCAGGTTCTTGTCCCAAATTCCCGTCTTGGCCAGCTGATAGAGGTAGCCGTTGACGGCATCCTTGGCGATCAGCTCTTGCATCTGCCGCAACAGGGCATAGCGCTTGTCCTGGTCGGTGGTCTCGTTCAGCTGCGCCAGGAGGGCTTTGAACTCGGGGCTGTCGTAGTTGAAGTAGTAGGTGTCACGCCCATAGATGCCGATGTCCATCGGCTCGGTATGCGAGACGATGGTGAGGTCGTAGTCGGTGTTGCGGAAGACCTGCTCCAGCCACTGCGCCCACTCGACCGGGATCAGCTCCACTTCGATGCCGATATCGGCTAGCTGCGCGGCGATGATCTCGCCGCCGCGCCGCGCGTAGGTCGGCGGCGGCAGCTTCAAGGTCGCCTTGAAGCCCTCGGGATAGCCGGCTTCGGCCAGCAGCGCCTTGGCCTTCTCCAGATCGTAGGGATGGAGCCCGACCAGATCGACATAGGCCGGATGATGCGGGGCGAAGTGGGTGCCGATCGGCGTTCCGTAGCCGAAGAGGCCGTCGATGATCGCCTCGCGGTCCAATGCATGGGCGATGGCTTGGCGCACCCGCACATCGTTGAAGGGTTCCGCCTTGTTGTTGGTCGAGAGGATCGTCTCGCCTTCCGTCGAGCCGATTACCACGGCAAAGCGCGGATCGGCCTCGAACTGCGGCACCAGTTCGGCGGCAGGGAAGTTGGCGAAGGCATCGACGTCACCCGACAGCACCGCAGCCGCAGCGGCGGCCGGGTCGGGGATGAACTTGAAGGTGATCTTTTCCAGCGCCACCGGTTCGCCCCAGTAGTCGGGGTTCCTCGACAGTTCGACACGGTCGCCGCTGACCCAACGGTCGAACTTGAAGGGGCCGGTGCCGATCGGGTTCTGCTTGTTGTTGTCGGCCGAGGCGGGCTCGACGATCACCGCATCGCCCCAACCCAGATTGAACAGCAAGTTACCGGCGGGTTGTTTCAAGGTGACGACCACGGTCTTGTCGTCCTTGGCCTCGACCTTGTCGATCGCGCTGAACAGCTGCTTTTGCGCGTTCACGCTGTCTTCGGCCATGGCCCGGTTGAAGGAAAAGACCACATCCCCGGCATCCAGTGCCTCGCCGTTGTGGAAGGTGACTCCATCGGCCAGATGGAAGGTGTAGGTCAGCCCGTCGTCGGAGATCTCCCACTCACGCGCCAAGGCCGGCAGCACCTCGCCGTTCTGGTTGATCCGGGTGAGCCCTTCGAAGACGTTGGCATAGACTACCTCGTCGATGGCGGCCGCCGCGCCGGCAGTCGGGTCCAGGTGCGGCGGCTCGAGGACCATGCCCATGGTCACGCTGTCCTTTGCCGCCCAGGCCGTAGACGCGCCCACCAGCGCGCCGGCGGCTAGCAGCAACCCGGTCTTCCAGAAGCTCGTCATGACCTCTCCTCCTGTCGAGAAACCTAAGGCGCTAGGCTAGCCGAAGTTTCGTCTCGGGCAAGGGTTAGTCTTGCAGCCCCTCGCCTGAGTGCGGGCGTCTTGCTAGAAGATCCCTTTGCGGGCCTGGCAGCGGCATCCCTGTGCTGGCGCTGCTCTGGTCCCCCTAGGCAAAAGGACGGATAAAGCCTAACCATGAGCCCTACCACACAGCGTAAGCCTTGGTTATTCGGCGGCCTGCTGGCACTGGTGGTCGCCTTGGCTTTGGCTGGGATCTATCTTTTCAGTGGGGGCACGGCCGTCTACCAGGAACTGGAGGCGCGAACCTTCGAGTGGCGGCTTCAATTGCGCGGCGCGCGACCGGCACCTGAAGAGGTCGCCATTCTGGCGATCGACAACGAGACCCTGGATTCACCGCAGATCCTGCGCTGGCCGCTGCGCCGCAGCATGTTGGCGCGGACCCTCATGGCAGCCAAGGAAGCAGGTGCCAAGACTGTGGGCATCAACATCCTGCTGGTCGACCCGGAGCCGCCGTCGGACGGCGTGACACTGTCCAGCGGCGACCGCGAGCTCTACGACTCACTGCGCGAGATCGGCGACGTGATCCTCGGCATGGCCTTGATGTTCGAGGCGGCGGCCGCTCCCGAGCCTGCCGACATCTCGAGCTTGTCGCGAATGGCCTATGCCTTGGTGCTGTCGCCTCCTACAGGTGCCTTGCGCCCGCCGGAAGCGGAGGGCGTCTTGATGCCTCTGAGGCCCTTTCGCCAGCAAAGCACGCTTGGCCACGTCAACCTGCTGCTGTCGGAGGGCGGGGCGGCCGTCAACCAGCAGACGGCCGTGGCTCTGCCGCCCTTTTACATGCCCTCCTTTCCGGCCGTGATGGCAGCCCACTGGCTCGACGTGCCTTACGACGCTTTGGGCGTCGCGCTTGATGGCTCTTTGCTGCTCGGGGGCCGCAACGTACCCTTGGACATCACTCTCTCCTTGCCGATCAATCCCTACGGTGGCGAGGGTGGGATCGATACCTATAGCCTGATCGATCTGTTGGACGGCAAACTTCCGCCGGAAGCCCTGCGTGGGCGGGCGGTGGTAATTGGCGCGACGGCGGTCGGCGTGGGCGAGCGCTTCCATACCGCGTTTGATGGCAATCTTCCGGGTGTCGAGATCCTCGCGACGGCGACTGCAAACTTGATCGATCAGAGTTACATTGTCCGGACAGCCGAGACGCGCTTGGGCGATAGCTTGGCGATCCTTCTATTGGGACTCCTGGCCTGGGGCCTTGGCCGTTTTCTCGGTCTGCGCGGCGCCCTGTTGGCCTGCAGCCTGCTTCTGCTAGCCTGGTGGGGCGCGGCCTATCTGGCCTTGAGCATGCTGCAGATCTGGCTCGCCGTGATGGCGCAAACGACCGTCGTGGTCCTTTGCGGCACCATCGGGATGGTAGGCCGGGCGGCACGTGAGCGTCGCCAACGCGCTGAGGCCGAGCGTCAGCGCGGCAATCTGGCTCGCTATGTCTCGCCGCTGATGGCCGAGCGTCTCGCTGCCGAAGAGCGGCCGGACTTCGATCGGCGGCACCAGGAGGCTTCGATCCTCTTCATCGACCTCGGCGGCTTTACCAGCGAGAGCGAGGGCCGTTCGCCGGGTGAGACGGTGGAGTTTCTGGTCGACTACCACCAGCGCTTGGAGCGCGTGGTTCTGGCCCATGGCGGCGTCATCGAGCAGTTTCAGGGTGATGGCGCCATGGTGATTTTCGGCCTGCCGGAGCCGCGCGACGACGATGCGGTGCGTGCCTTGGCCTCGGCGCGCGAGTTGATCGCCGTGCTCTTCGATTGGCGCCCGGACATCAGGGTGCGCGCCGGACTGCACCATGGACCCGTCGCCATCGCGCGCCTGGGCGGCGATCGGCAGGCCCAGCTGGCTGCGGCGGGCGACACCGTCAACGTCGCCAGCCGCCTGGAGCACCTGGCCAAGGAGGAGGAGGCCTCGCTGGTTGTTTCCGAGGACCTTGCGGCCATGGTGGAGGCCGCCGGTCGGGATGACCTGCTGGCCGGCTTGGAACGTCAAGCGGCGCGCGAGATCCGCGGCCGCAAGCAAGCGATGGCGCTGCGCTTGGGAAGGCTCGACCGCTTGGTGTCGATCGAGGGTTGAGAGCGACGACAAGGCCTTGGAAGGCTTCCCGGCTCCCACCAAGTGTTGCGTCGCGCCGCTAAGAGCGTGCGGCTCGGGATGTGTCGAGGAGAACAAGAGGGATGCGGGCATCCTTGACCGAGTTCCAGCTGGCCTGGCAGTGCCACCAGAGAGGCGATCTCGCAAAAGCCAAGGCGCTCTATGGGCGGGTTGGCATGGCGCATCCGGACTATCCGCGCGCCCTTCACTACCTGGGCTTGATCGCACACCAGACCGGAGATAGCGCACAAGGCGTGCGGCTTATCTCGAGGGCGCTTGCGTTGACGCCGAAGGATGCGGAGATGCGCAGCAATCTCGGCAATGCCTTGGCCCGCTGCGGGAGATTGCAAGAAGCCCGGGACGAACTGGAGAAGGCCACCGCCCTGGCGCCGGGTTTCGCCGGCGCGCACAACAACCTAGGCTTGGTGCAAAGAAAGCTTGGCGACCCGGAAGCGGCCGCCGGATCCTTCGAACGGGCGGTGCAGCTCGCGCCGGGGCAGCCGCTTCTCTACAGCAACTGGGGCACGGCCCTGGCGGAAGCCGGTCAGCTGACGGCCGCGCGCGAAAAGCTGGAGCAAGCGATCAAGCTCAATCCCGGCCACGCCGATGCCTGGAGCAACCTGGGCTTGGTGCACAGCCGTCTGCGCGCCTGGGATGAGGCCGTTCGCTGCCTGAACAAGGCCTTGGAGTTGGCGCCCGAGGCCGCCGGCGTTTGGGTCAACCTAAGTAACGTCGAGCGTGCCTTTGGTCGCATGAGCGAGGCCAGAAAGGCGGCGGCCAAGGCCATCGAGCTGGCGCCGGGCCTGCCGGATGCACACCAGGCATTGGCCTCGGCCGGGCGCTTCGAAGAGGCGGAACGCGAGATCACCGGACTCGAAGCCGTCCTGAAGAGAGGCGATTTGACCCCGAAGGATCGGATCAACTGCTCCTATGCGCTGGGCAAGCTGCTGGACGGCGCCGGTCAATTCGACCGGGCATTTGCCGCCTATGCCGCGGCCAATGCCGAACAGGCGCAGCCAGTCGAGATCGCGGACAGCGTTACCCGCTTCGACAGGCTTATTGCCCGCTTCGACAGGGACCTGCTGGACCGCCTGGCCGATGTCGGCAATCCCTCGGAGCGGCCGATCTTCGTCGTCGGCATGCCGCGCTCCGGCACGACCTTGGTCGAGCAGATCATCGCCAGTCACGGCGCGGCCAGCGGCGCCGGAGAGCTTCCGCATTTCGAGGGTTATCTAAAGGCCTTCGAGGCGGCCAAAGGGGGGAGCCGGGCGGCGCTGCTCGGTGACTTCGCTCAAGACTATCTCGCACGGCTCGACCGGCGGGGCGAGCGGGCCTTGCGTACGGTAGACAAGGCCCCCTTCAACTTCCTGTGTCTCGGCCTGATCCGCTTGGTCTTTCCCAAGGCGAGAATCGTGCATTGCCGGCGGGATCCGAGAGACACCTGCCTTTCGATCTTCTTCACTAACTTCGCCGAGCATCGCAGCTTCACCACGCGGCTGGCCGATATCGGCGCTTACTACGCCTGCTACAAGCGGCTCATGGAGCAGTGGCGCCAGCTGTTCCCGGAAGGCTTCTTCGAGATTGCGCACGAGACGCTGGTGCGAGACCAAGAGGGCGAGACCAGGCGCCTCTTGGGCTACCTGGGGCTTCCTTGGGACGAGCGCTGCCTGTCCTTCCACGAGACCCTGCGCCCGGTGGACACGCCCAGCGACTGGCAGGTGCGCGAGCCGATCCACACGCGCTCGCTCGGCCGTTGGCGGCATTACGAGAGGCATCTGGCCCCACTTCTGGAGGCCTTGCCGTCGTGATGCGGAGTCAGTCCGGCGCCCAGCCGGTCAGATAGAGCACCTCGATCTCGGCCGAGATGCGACCGTCCTGGCGCTTGGGATAGCGGTTCAGCGCCGCCGCCAGAGTATCGCGGCGCAAGAGGCCCCGGGGCCGCTCGGTCAGGGCGTTGGCTTCGCCCATACCGCGCAGGTCGCGCAGCAGCGCCAAAGGGTCCGGATAGTCGATGGGTATCACGTCGGCGTCGGCCATCGGCGACAGGAAGCCGGCCCGCAAGAGCAGCATGCCGGCGTCGCGAACCTCCACGAAAGGAGACACTCTGGGAGAGACGCCGCCGACCGTCTCGCTTTCGGCCTCGAGCAAGCTTTGCCGCAGTTGTGCCAGGCTGGTGCCGCCTGGCAGGGCCGCGAGAAACAGCCCGCCGGGCTTCAGCGCGTAGCGGATCTGCGCCAGCACGCCGGGCAGGTCGTTCACCCAGTGGAGCGAAAAGAGACTGATCACCAGATCGAGGCTGGCGGCACCGCACGGCAGCCATTCCTCGTCGGCCACGAAGGACGGATGACCGCCAAGACAAGCGCGCTGCGTCATGGCTTGAGAGAGGTCGCATTGGATGAGGGTGCCGATGCGCCCCGTGCTTCCCAGAGGCTGGCTCTCGAGAAGGCGGGTCAAAGTGCCGTCATGGCAGCCGAGGTCCAAGGCCAGCGGAAAATCGCGCGTGGTCTCGGCCAAGCGCTCCAAGAGGCGAGCGCCCACCTCGCGCAGCAGGAAATCGTGTGCCGAGAGTGCGGCCGCCGCCCGGTCGCGGTTGCGTCGGACGGCCTTGCGGTCGAAGAGGCGCGGCGCGGCGGCCTGGTCGGACATGCTTCTTCCCCTCGCAAAGCCGGGGCGTGGTATGGCAGGCTTGCCGCTGCTCGTCCATGGGGGCGCTCGATGACGATGGATCCCGGTACGACTGAGCCGCGAGGCAGCTTCCTGAGACCCATCGCGGTCGCCGGAAAGCTCTTGCTCGACGCCGTCCTGCCGCCGCGCTGCTTCGCCTGCGGAGAGGTCGTGCCGGCAGAGGCGGCGCTGTGTGCCGCCTGTTGGTCCGACCTCAACTTCCTGGGCGAGCCCTGCTGCCGCATTTGCGGCCTCCCCTTTCCTTTCGATCAAGGGCCGAAGGCACTCTGCCCCCAGTGCGCAAAGGAGCGGCCGGCCTTCGACCGCGCCCGTGCCGCCTTGCTCTACGACGAGGCCAGCCGCCGCCTGATCCTTCCCTTCAAGCATGGCGACCGGACCGAGGCGGCGCGGCCCTTTGCCCGCTGGCTGCAGCTCGCAGGCTGGGAAAGCCTGAAGCGCGCCGAACTTGTCCTGCCTGTGCCCCTGCACCGCTGGCGCCTCTTCAAGCGCCGCTATAACCAGGCCGGCCTGCTGGCTCAGGCCTTGAGCCGGGAATGCGGTCTGCCGGTGGCGGTCGACCTCTTGCGCAGGACCCGCGCCACGCCAACGCAAGGCCGGCGTTCTCGCGAGGCGCGGCGGCGCAACGTGGCCGGTGCATTCGCCTTGGCGCCGGGGGCGGCGAAAGCGCTGGAAGGCCGCCGGCTCATCCTGGTCGACGACGTCATGACCAGCGGCGCCACCCTTGACGCAGCGGCCAAGGTCCTGCGTCGCGCAAAACCCAAATCGATCGATGTCCTGACCCTTGCCCGCGTGCTGCGCGAGACCCCATATGGGGCTGCAGAGGGAGTGGAGAGCCAGGACGATGCCTAAGGTCGAGATCTATACCAGCCTGCTGTGCGGCTACTGCTACCGCGCAAAGCGCCTGCTTGAGAAAAAGGGCGTCGAATTCACCGAATACGACCTGATGGCCCAACCGATCCGGCGCAGAGAGATGATGGAGCGCAGCCAAGGGCGCACCTCGGTGCCGCAGGTCTTCATCGACGATCAGCATGTCGGCGGCTGCGACGAGCTCTATGAGTTGGAGGCGCGCGGCAGCCTCGATTCCCTGCTGCCGCCGGCGGCGTGAGCGAGACCTTCACCGCAGCTCTGGTTCAGCTCTCGGCTGGACCCAAGATCCCAGAAAACCTGGTCACGCTCGAGGCTTTGATTCGCGAGGCCAAGGCTGCCGGCGCAGACTTCGTGGCGCTGCCGGAGAACTGCACGCAGATCGAGCCCGACAAGGATATCTCGATCAAGCAGGCCGAGCCGGAAGAGAGCCATGAGGCCCTGCCGCGACTACGATCGCTGGCCGATGAGCTGGATCTTTGGCTTCTGGTCGGCTCGCTCACCGTCCGGGCCGCCCCGCAACACATCTGGAACCGGAGCTATCTGCTGGCGCCTGACGGCGCGGTCGCCGCGCGCTACGACAAGATCCATCTCTTCGACGTGGCGGTTGGCGATGGGCAGAGCTATCGCGAAAGCTCCTACACCGCACCCGGCACGACGGCAGTGGTGGCGGATCTGCCCTGGGGGCGGCTGGGCCTCACTATTTGCTATGACCTGCGCTTCCCTCATCACTATCGCTTGTTGGCGCAGTCCGGTGCTGACTTCCTGACCGTTCCCTCGGCCTTTACCAAGCTGACGGGCGCGTCCCATTGGGAGGTGTTGCTGCGGGCAAGGGCCATCGAGACCGGCTGCTTCGTGCTGGCGCCCGCGCAGTGCGGCACCCATGCCGGCGGCCGCCAGACCTACGGCCACAGTTTGATCATCGATCCATGGGGCACTGTCCTCGCCGAGGCCGGCGAGATGCCCGGCATCGTCACGGCTCTCCTCGACCCGGAGGAGGTCTTGAAGGCGCGGCAGCGTATTCCGGCCCTCAGTCACGACCGGCCGATCGCGGCTCCCTTCTCCGGCAAGCAAACGCCGGAAGTAGGCGCCGCTTAAGAGCCGCTACCAGGTTCCCTGCGTATCTCAAGGTCGGCCTCGACGGTGGTGTGGCCGACGGCGTAGTCGTCCGCCAGGAGGCCGCGCACCAGGCGGGTCGCTTGGGCTGGCGCCACGCCCTCGGCCGGGACGATGTGCAGGGTCGCAAAGGTGGCATCGTTGCTGACCGACCAGAGGTGCAGGTGATGGGCGTCGGCGATCTCGGGCAGGGCCTTGACCGCCTCCAGAATCTCGTCGCGGTCCAGGTGTTCCGGCGTGCCCTCCAGAAGGATATGAGCGGCCTGGCGCGTGATAGCCACGGCGCTTCGCAGGATCACCACGCTCATCACCAGCGAGAGGATGGGGTCGATCGGTAGCCAGCCGGTGAAGCGGATGATGAGCGCGGCTCCGACGGCGCCGATCGAGCCCAAGGCGTCGCCCAGCACATGCAGCCAGGCGGCCTTCAGGTTCAGGCTGCCCTTCTCGCCGCGGCTTAGGAGATAGAGGCTGACTCCGTTGGCCAGCAGGCCGGCCAGGGCCACGGCCAGCATGGTGTCGCTCAAGATGGCGACCGGCTGGAAGAATCGCAGGACCGCCTCGACGACGATCCAGATGGTCAAGATGACCAGGAGAATGCCGTTGGTGAAGGCGGCTAAGACCTCCAAACGCCGATAGCCGAAGGTGCGGCGCGCATCGCCCGGGCGCCGGCCCAGGCGAATCGCGGCCAAGGCCAGCAGCAAGGCCGCCACGTCGGTGAACATGTGACCGGCATCGGCGATCAGCGCCAAGGAGCCGGAGATGAAACCGCCCGCCGCCTCCAGCACCATGAAGGTGAAGGTGATCACCAGGACGACCCGAATGCGCTTTTCCGCGTCCGCGCCGCTCGGCACATGGGCATGGTGATGGCCATGCCCGTGGCTATGACCGAGATCGTGCTTGTGGCCGGCGTCAGCTGCCATAGCCCGTCTACTCCTTGACCTCGCGTTTGGCGGCAACGCGCTGCACGGCCGCCGGGCGTGGTTCGGACACCACCAAGTCCTCATAGGCCAGAATGCGCAAGTGTCCCGTGATCGTCTCTATCAGTTCACCCGGCCGTAGCAGATAGTCGGGATTGCTCGGCCGGCCAAATCGCTCATTCCCCAAAGCAAAAGTCTCGTAGATCAAGCCGCCGGCCGGCGCCAAGCCTGCCAACAAGGCAGGAAAAAGGGGCCTGTTAAGGTAATTGGTCACCACAATGCCTTCGAACTGGCGGCCGGCCAAGGGATAGGGACTGCCGTCCTCCAGATCGGCCTCGAGTCGCTCCAGCCCGTCGAAAGCGCCGAGATCGCCAATGCCCTTGAGGTCGCGGTCGACCGCGGTGACGCGATAGCCCTGCTCCAGCAGTAGGCGCGTGTGGCGCCCATTGCCGCAGGCCAGGTCCAGCACCCGTCCGCCACTGGGGATGATCCAGGAAAAGCGCATGACCCAGGGTGAGGGTGGCGGCCTGAACGCATCTTGCATATTTGGCACTCTCCCTTGCCCTTGGCCAATTCTCACGCCACTTTACTCTCTATGATCAAGTATGACCTCAAGTGTGATCAGGGCCACCGCTTCGAGGCCTGGTTCCGCGACTCTGCCGGCTTTGACGAGCAGAAAGAGGCCGGGGAGGTCGCCTGCCCCTCTTGCGGTTCCCTCGGCGTGGAGAAGGCACTGATGGCGCCGCGGCTGCCGAGCAAGGGCAACGCCGCACGCCAACGCATGGCCGAGGTCCGCAAGGAATTGAAGGATTTGCGCGAGACGGTGGAGCGCGAGTTCGACTACGTCGGCCCGCAGTTCGCCGAAGAGGCCCGCAAGATCCACTATGGAGAAAAGGAAGCACGCGGCATCTATGGCGAGACGTCCAGCGAAGATGCCAAGGCCTTGGCCGACGAGGGCGTCGCCTTTTCGCGGGTCCCCTGGATTCCGAAAGAGAACGCTTGAGAGAGAGTCTGAGATTTCGTTCCGTATCTTATTGGTAGATGCACCACGGAACAGTGGCCTCTGCACATCTTTTCAGAGAAGAACGACGGTTTTTTCCACCCTGGGATTGTCATCCTACGGCTTGACCGGAGGATCTATTGCCACTTACACGAGCGGCGGGTAGAGGTCCTCCGATCAAGTCGGAGGACGACGCGGTGTGGGTTCGCAGCGATGGTCCCCTTTGGGCGCGGAATGGAGGAACCGGCACGCGGCCGCCGGGTTTGCAGGCCAACAGGGGCGTGTACCCGCCAGCCCATCTGGAAGTGCGGGCGCTAAACCAGCGTAGCCTCGTCACCGGTTTTCACCGCCCCGCCTTCGATCACTCTGAGATAGATACCCATATCCATGTGGCCATAGCCGGCGCGCAGAGTGCGCGGGATGTTGAGATCACGTGCCGCCGTATCGGGGTTCACCATGGTCGCAGCACAGCGCTCGGTCTTGTGCGAAACCTCGAGCAAGGCTTCGCCGACCCGGACGCGGCGGCCGACCCAGGACATCTCCTCCCATGCGGCCAGGCCGTCGAGCCATAGGTTGGCACGGAAGCGGCGGGGGTCGACGGCTTGGCGAGCCACGCGCTCCAGATCGCGTGCCGTGGCCAAGTTGATCAAATGCAGGAAGGCTTCGTCCCAGTCGCTGAAAGCGCCCTGCGGCGCCTCGACGAACTTAGGGGCGCCGCGCGGGTTGCCCTTCAGGTAGGCGGTGAAGAACTGCGTCAAGAGGGTCCGACCGATCGGCTCGTCGGCCTTGCCGCGGGCCACCTGGCGGCCGTCGCGCAACAGCGTCACCACCGAGGTCTCACTGTCATAGGCGAGCTGAAGGGCAGCCAAGCGCTCTTCGTCCACCAGGCCCGCGAACTGGGCTTGATCCAGCCAGTCCTCTAGCGGTTGCCCAGACCCGCCGGTCCCGTAGACCAGGGCAAAGCGGCGGTCCTCCGGCAAGGCCTTGCCCTGGGCGAGCAAAGCCTGATCCACGACATCGCCGGCCAAGCCCTTGACCGGATAGCGCGTGATCCTCTCCAGCCTCGCCTGCATGTGCCGTTCCGCCGCCCGTCATCTAAGGATGACGGCACGAGAGCCCGGCGCTGCGGCCCTGTCAAGTTCCGTTGGCCGGCCGCAAGTCGTTCAAGGACCAGTCGTAATCGTCGCCGGCGATCTCTTCGATGCCCTCCAGCTGCTGGGCCAGCGGCGGCTTGGCGAACTTCTGCAAGTGGCGGATGACCCCGATCTCGCTGCCGCCGAAGTCGCTCTGGAACCAGTCGTAGAGCGAAGAGACATGGAGTTGGCCGTCTTCCACCTTGGCGCCGCGCGGGTGATTGACGAAGTCGTGCGCGGCGGCGGTCAGCTGCTCTTCCAGCCGTGCGGCATCGAAAGGCTCCGGCAAGAGGCTAGGACAGCCCAGGGCCGCACAGTTGACGGCGTAGTGCACGCGGTTGTCGGTCCAGATCGGCCGCAGGATGCGGTGCTCGATGTCGTCCAAGGTCAAGGACACGCCCTCGATCTCGACCAGATCGGCGCCCCAGGGGCCATTGGCGAAGAGGCCGTTGGAGATATCGATGTCGCGGATGGTGTCGACCGGGTAGTGGTTCAGCACCGTGGCCACAGTGAGTGCATTGTAGAGATTAGCCCAATAGGCGAACTGCTCCGCCCGGTTCAGCTGGCTCACCTCCACCGCGCTCAGCTCCCGGAGATAGGCTTCCAGGCCGGCTTTGGCCGCCATCGCCGCCTGGTAGTCGATCCGGGTGATTCCGTCTCTGCCGCGTTCCACATAGTGCTCGAGGAACATGGCCCAGATGCTGTGGTCGACCGTTGTGGTGCTCTCGGGATCGTGAGCCTCCCACCTCGGCCAAAGCTCGGCGTCGGGGGCGGCTGTCGCCGCACCTGGGGCGAGGGTGACCAGAAGCCCTAAGGCGCTGCCGCAGCTCAGGAAGTCGCGTCGCGTCATCATGCCACTTAAGATGGAGATCGCGCCGTGTCGCTGCCAATGACGAGCCCGTGCGCAGCGCGTGAAGAGGCCGGCGGCAAAGAAGCCGCAACCTACCCTCTTGTGCTATTTTTGCCACAGCACCATATCGGGTTTGCCGGTTGCTTGCGCCTAGGCTTGCGACGCTGAAAATGCAGGGGCCGGCGTATCGTCCTGTGCCGCATGGCGGGCAGGGTGGGATTATGCATCATCGGCGTGTGCTGCAGAGGAGCGGGCGCGCGGAAGGAGGGCGAGCTATGGATTTCGAGAACTACAGCGAGCGCGCACGCGGCTTTCTGCAGGCAGCACAGACGCGCGCCTTGGGCGAGGGCCATCAGCGCCTGGCGCCCGAACATCTGCTCAAGGTCATCATCGACGATCGCGAGGGACTGGCGGCGAACTTGATCAAGGCCGCCGGCGGCGATCCCGCGCTTGCCAAGCAGCAGGTCGAGCAAGCGCTCGCCCGCATTCCGCAGGTCAGCGGCAGCGGCGCCGGGCAGCTGAGCCTGGATTCCGCCATGGCGCGGGTCTTCACCCAGGCCGAGAAGCTGGCCGAGAAGGCCGGCGACAGCTACATCACGGTTGAGCGCCTGCTGCTGGCGATCGCCATGGACCGCAATTCTGCGGCCGGCAAGGCGCTGGCCGACGCCGGCATCAGCCCGCAGAGCCTGAACAGTGCCATCGAGGCGCTGCGTCAAGGCCGCACCGCAGACAGCCCCTCGGCCGAGCAGGGCTACGATGCGCTGAAAAAGTATTCCCGCGACCTCACCGAGGTAGCGCGCGAGGGCAAGCTCGACCCCGTCATCGGCCGCGACGAGGAAATCCGGCGCACCGTCCAGGTGCTGTCGCGGCGCACCAAGAACAATCCCGTGCTGATCGGCGAGCCCGGCGTCGGCAAGACCGCCATCGTCGAGGGCCTGGCCCAGCGCATCGTCAAGGGCGACGTGCCCGAGAGCCTGAAGGACCGCCGCCTGCTGTCGCTCGACCTCGGCGCCATGGTGGCCGGCGCCAAGTTCCGCGGCGAGTTCGAGGAGCGCCTGAAGGCCGTCCTGCAGGAGATCGCATCGGCCGGCGGCGAGATCATCGTCTTCATCGACGAGCTGCACACCTTGGTGGGCGCGGGCAAGGCGGACGGCGCGATGGATGCGTCCAACATGCTGAAGCCGGCCTTGGCGCGCGGTGACCTGCACTGCGTCGGTGCCACCACCTTGGACGAGTACCGCAAGCACATCGAGAAGGACGCGGCCTTGGCGCGGCGCTTCCAGCCGGTCTTCGTGGCCGAACCGACGGTGGAGGACACCATCTCCATCCTGCGCGGCCTGAAGGAGAAGTACGAGCTGCACCACGGCGTGCGCATCACCGATTCGGCGCTGGTGTCGGCGGCGACCCTCTCCAACCGCTACATCACCGACCGCTTCCTGCCGGACAAGGCGATCGACCTGATCGACGAGGCCGGATCGCGCCTGCGCATGGTGGTCGACAGCAAGCCCGAGGCGATCGACGAGCTCGACCGCCGCATCATCCAGCTGAAGATCGAGCAGTCGGCCTTGAAGAAGGAGGACGACAAGGCCTCCAAAGACCGGCTGGAGAAGCTGGAGGCGGAGCTGGCCGACCTCGAGGAGCAGGCGGCCGAGCTGACCGCGCGCTGGCAGGCCGAAAAGGAAGAGCTCGCCAAGGCCCAGAAGCTGAAGGAAGAGCTGGACCATGCCCGCAACGAATTGGAGATCGCCCAGCGGGAGGGCAACCTGGAGCGCGCCGGCGAACTGCGCTATGGCGTCATCCCCGATCTCGAGCGCAAGCTGGCCGAGGCCGAGGCGGCAGAGCAACACCGCATGCTGAACGAGGAGGTCACCGACAGCGACATCGCCGGCGTGGTCTCCCGCTGGACCGGCATTCCCGTCGACAAGATGCTGGAGGGCGAGCGCGAGAAGCTGCTGGGCATGGAGCAGGCCTTGGGCCTGCGTGTCATCGGCCAGCACGAGGCGATCTCTGCCGTGTCGGATGCCGTGCGCCGGGCGCGCGCCGGCTTGCAGGACCCCAACCGGCCGATCGGCTCCTTCCTCTTCCTGGGGCCCACCGGCGTCGGCAAGACGGAGCTCACCCGGGCGCTGGCCGGCTTCCTCTTCGACGACGACCAGGCGATGGTCCGCCTCGACATGTCGGAGTACATGGAGAAGCACTCCGTTTCCCGCATGATCGGCGCGCCGCCGGGCTATGTCGGCTACGAGGAGGGCGGCGCCCTGACCGAGGCGGTGCGGCGGCGCCCCTATCAGGTCATCCTCTTCGATGAGGTCGAGAAGGCGCATCCCGATGTCTTCAACGTGCTGCTGCAGGTCTTGGACGAAGGACGCTTGACTGACGGTCAGGGCCGCACCGTGGACTTCCGCAACACCATGATCATCCTGACCTCCAACCTGGGCTCCGACATCCTGGCAGCCCAGCCGGACGGGCAGTCGGTGGAAGCGGTGCGCGAGCCGGTGATGGAGGTGGTGCGCGCCGCCTTCCGGCCGGAGTTCCTGAACCGGCTGGACGAAGTCCTGCTGTTCCACCGCCTCAGCCGGGCCGAGATGGACGGCATCGTCGCAATCCAGCTGAGCCGGCTGGACGCCTTGCTGGCGGAGCGTAAGATCGCGCTGGATCTCGACGACAAGGCCGTCGCCTGGCTGGCCGACAAGGGCTATGACCCGGTCTACGGCGCAAGGCCGCTGAAGCGGGTGATCCAGCGTTCGCTGCAGAACCCGCTGGCCCAAGCCATCCTGGGCGGCGAGGTCCACGACGGCGAGCGGGTGCCGGTGACCGCCAGCAGCCTCGGCCTGGTGATCGGCAAGGCTCAAGAGGAAGCCGCAGCCTAGCTCTGCAGGGCTTTGGGGGAGGAGGAGGTGCCGGCATGAGTGAAGGGGCGAGCCGCGATCTCGATGCCGGTGCCCTGGCACAGGCCGGGCACGATCTCCTCACCCGCGGCCTGCTGGACCGCGCCGCCGCTCTGGCGGCGCGGGCCTGCGCATTGGATCCCATGTCGCCTGACGCGCTGCGCCTCACCGCCGAGGTCGCCCGCGCCGAGGGCGACCTGGTGGGCGCCGGGGAGGCCTATCGCCTCTGGCACGACCTGGCACCCGACGAGAGCGAGGCGCACTACGGGGCCAGCTTGCTCTCAGGCCAGGCCATCCCCCTGGCTCCCGCCGTTCGTGCCCCGGCTCCCTTCGTGGTCGAGGACAACTTCCTCTCGCCGGTGCAATTGGCGCTGGTGAACGCGCATTTGCTGGATCACTTGGCCGACATGGTGGAGGCCAGCGTCGTGCAGTCGGGCGAGAGCGAGCGCGACGAGGCCTCGCGCTCGGCCCGCGTCCTCTACGATCCCGATCCGATCGAGCAGTGGTTCTCGCCGCTGCTGGTGGCCTACTTGCCCTGGGCGCTGCCACGCCTCGGCCTGGCGCCCTTTGCGGTCGGCCAGGTGGAGCTGCAATTGACCGTCAGCTATCACGGCGACTTCTACAAGGCGCATCACGACATCACGCTCGGCGAGGAGGATGCGGTTGCCGGCCGGCGGGTGAGCTTCGTCTACTATTTCCAGCTGCCGGGCGGGAACTTCGCTGGCGGCGCGCTGCGCCTCTATGATCATCTGGGCCAGGACCACAGTGATAGCCGCGAGCGCTTTACCTCCGTCATGCCGCTGCCCAATCGGCTGGTGCTCTTCCGCAGCGAGGCGCTGCACGAGGTGATGCCGGTCGAAGCCCGCAGCGGCCGTGCAGAGGACGGCCGCTTCACGCTCAACGGCTGGGTTCACGCGGATTGCGGCACATCGCCGGAGTGACCGCGAGGTGCAATTGCGTGATCACTGCAGCCTACTCCTTCTAAAGTACTAGCTGGCGCTGTGTTGACTGATCGTTCTACGGTTGGCTAAGGTCTCTGGCGGAGGTGGCGATGCCCTGGGAGAAACAGTACGACGAGACTGCGGTGCTGGAGCGGGCCATGCTTACCTTCTGGACGCAGGGCTATGCCGCGACCTCGATCAGCGACTTGGTCGCGGCCACCGGGATCAATCGCGGCAGCCTCTATAACGCCTATGCCGACAAGCATGCCCTCTTCCTGGCCGCGCTTGGCCACTATGACCGCCGCTACCGAGCCGATTTCCTGACCCAGGCGGCCAAGAACAACGCGCCGAAGGAAGCGATCCTGGCCGTGTTCGAAAGCGCGGCCCTGGCGGGCGGCGATGAAAAGCGCCCGGGCGGCTGCCTCTTGGTGAACACCGCGCTCGAGCTGTCGCCGCACGACCCCGACGTGGCGGCCTTCGTCAAGGCGAGCTTGGAAGAGGTGGAGAGCTTCTTTTGCGAGATGATCGAAGCGGCCAGAGGGCAGGGAGACGGCGCCGGTAAGGGCGACGCGGCGACCTTGGCGAAAACCTTGCTGGGCCTCTTGCTGGGCCTGCGCGTGCTGGCGCGCTCGAAGCAGGACCGCACCACGCTTGATGCCGTCGTGGCGCAAGCCAGGACGCTCTTGGCGTAAATTTTTTTGGGGAGTCTGGAACGATCGGTCAACATAAAGGGAGGTAGCAGCAATGTCCGTATCCTATGTCGAGCGCGAAGGGGCCTCGCCGGAGACCTTGGCCTTCTATGACAAGGCGGAGGAGCGCTTTCAGGCCTTGTTGAACATCTTCAAGGTCTTTGGCCATCAGTCGGAGTACGGCACGGTCTTCACCGACATGATCATGGCGATCCTGAAGGACGGCGAGATCGATTGGCTGACCAAAGAGCTCCTGATCCTGAAGGCGACCCAGCGCAACGACTGCAAATACTGCGTCATCCAGCACGAGCGGCTGTGCGACATCCTGGGCATGCCGGCGGAGAAAATCGCCGATCTCGACGGCGACAAATACAAGACGAGCCCGCACTTCACCGAAGGCGAAAAGGCCTTGCTGGACCTTACCGTGCAGATCGGCATCGACGCCAACCGCCTGCCCAAGGAGTTGTGGGACCGTCTGCACGCGCACTGGAGCGAGCCGCAGATCGTCGATGCGACCTTCGTCATCTGCATCTACATCGCGGTCTCCAAGTTCGGCGACGCGCTGGGTGTGGAGTTGGAGCCCATGTTCGACGGCGTGAAGCCGGTCTTGACCATCAACCACTAGTGCCGCGGCCGTCGCGGGCGGGAGGGTCCGCGACGGCCGACCGAGGTCGCCATGCAAGAGATCGAGATCTTCACCGGTCCGGGCTGCAGCTACTGCGAGGCCGCCAAGGCGCTTCTGCGCCAGAAGGGCCTGGTCTTCACCGAACGCGACGTGAGCGAGTCCGGCGTCCTGGCGGAATTCAGGCGGCGCTTGCCCCGTGTTCGCTCGATCCCGCAGATCTTCGTCGACGGCGAACACATCGGCGGGGAGGAGGATCTGCGGCTCCTGGTACAAAGCGGTAAGCTGCAAGGCTAGCGGACAAGCAGGGAAGCATTCGGCTTTGGCATCAATCGTCAGTGCCTTTGCAAGCTTTGCCTCATGACATCATATCCGGAACCGCCATAGAGGCAGCTCCCACCGGCGTGCTCGCTTGAAAACTCTGCTCCGATCTACTTGGACGTGAACCTCAGGCCAATCGGCCGTTGGCGCCGCGAAGTTGCGGGACCCTTCTTAGCTGCTTCCCCTCTCCTCAGCCGGCAGCAGCTCCGCCAGATGCGTCGTGCTTTTGTTCACGTGCAGCCGCAGGGTCTCGATGGCCAGCCCGGCGTTCTTGTCGGCACAGTGCTTCAGCAAAGCACGATGCTCTTCCTGCGAGACCTTGGTGTATTCCAGTTGCGAGAGCACCAGGCGCACCACGCGGTCCAGCATCCGGTACTGCGTCTCGATCATGGAATGGAGGCGCGAGCCCTTGAGGCCCTCGTAGAGGGTGAGATGGAATTGGCGGTTGAGCTCGCCCATCTTGCCCATATCGGGCTCCTCGTCGAGCAGGTCCAAGATGTCCGAGGCCTGCTTTAGGGTGGCCTTGCTCATCTTGCCGACCAGCTTGGAGAGCGCATGGCACTCCAGCAGCAAGCGGATCTCCGACATCTCGATGAAATCGGCCGGCTCGAAAGAGGCGACGATGCAGCCGCGGTGGGGAAAGAACTCGACCAGGCCTTCGGCTTCCAGCTGGCGAAGCGCCTCGCGGATCGGCATGCGGCTGATGCCGAACGCGGTGGCGAGGCTGTCCTGGCGGATGCTGCTGCCGCTCTCCAGCAAGCCTTCGAGGATTGCCTTGCGCAGGGCGGCCGCCACCATCTCGGTCATGGTGCGGTAGAAGGGCCGGGTTTCCTCGATGATCGCCCGAAGTCGGTCCTCTGACACGGTGAAACAGCCTCCTCGATTCGCTGCAGTGCTCGCCGGCGGCATCCTACAGGCAGCTTGTGCGTCGGTGCTAGATCGTGTATTGGATCCAAGATCCTAAATCGTTCGCGGTCGCGTGGCGAAGATCCGATCGCTTAACCATCGAGAGGGGAAAGGTGTCATGGTCGCCAAGCGCCTTGCACAGGTTACGGGGATCGGACTGGACCGTGTCGCAGCAGCGGCGGGCTCAGATCCGGCGGTGCTGCGCCTCGAGAACCTCGATACCGACATTCCGGTCCCTGCCGTTGCGCTGGAGGAGACCCGCCGGGCGCTGCTCGACGAGACCTGTAACTCCTGGCTGCCTCTGACCGGCCGCGAGGCCCTGCGCGAAGCGGTGGCACGGCGGCTGGTGGGTCAGAGCGGCCAGGTCTACGATCCGGGCACGCAGGTCGTCGTCACCTGCGGCGGCATGGAAGGCATGCTGGATGTCTTGTTGGCTCTCCTCGACCCGGGCAGCGAGGTCATCGTCACCGACCCCACCTACGCCGGCATGACCAATCGCCTGAGGCTGGTCGGGGCCGAGCCGGTCTTCGTGCCCTTCCGTGTCGTGGCCGGTAGCTGGCGGCTGGACTTGGACCGCCTGAAAGAGGCCGCCACGCCTAAGACTCGCGCGGTCTTCGTCATGAACCCCTCGATGCCGACGGGCGCGGTCTTGAACGACGAGGAGTGGCGGGCGCTTGCCGAGCTCTGCCAGCGGCACGACCTATGGCTCATCTACAACGCCGCCATGGAGCGCATTCTCTACGACGGCCGCCCCTATCGCCATCCGGCTGGCTTCGACGGCCTGGCCGATCGCACCATCACCGTCGGATCGGCCTCCAAGGAACTGCGCATGATCGGTTGGAAGGTCGGCTGGGTGGCCGGCCCGCCCGAGGTGATGGAGGCCGTGGCGACGGTCCATGTCTACAACACCGCCGACCCCGTCGGGATAACCCAATCGGCCGTGGCAGCTGCGCTGATGGCCAGCGACGAGGACGCAGGCATCGGTGCCGCCATTGCCGAATGGCAGCGACGCAGGGACCTAATCGCCCAAGAGCTCGCCGAGGGCGTCATTCCCGCGGCCGGCGGCTGGTCCATGCTGCTGGACGTCAGCGGCTACGGCCTGACCTCGCTCGAGGCCTCGGAGCGCCTCTTGCGGCATGGCAGGATAGCCGCGACCTACATGCGCGATTGGGGCCGGGAGAACGGCGACCGGTTCGTCCGGCTGGTTTTCAGCAAGGAGCCCATGGCGCGCCTCGCCGGAATCGGCCAACGGGTTCGCTGCGCGCTCGCACAGCCGGTTACGAGCCTCTCTTCGCAAGATGCAGCCTGCTAGACTCTGGCTTCGCATCACCGCGTTGTTCGCGGCACTAGGCGTCAATACTTCCTCTAGTACTGCACGCCTTTCGTGCTCCTTGAGCGCGTGCCTAGACGAACGGCCAGGCTGCCCTGACCTTTTGATTAGATAGTGCCTTGCGTATGGCTTCATTACAGTAAGGGGTATCAATAATGAGCACCTATAGGCGAGCAAATCTTGGAAACAACCCGCAGAGCGGCGGCCGACCGGGCCTTTCGGACCCGCATTGCCGACAATCCCATGATGCGCCGCGTGCGTGCCACGCGCGCGCAGGGGCTCTATCCCTACTACCGCGAGCAGACACCGGTCGGCCTCAATGAGGTCGAGATCGACGGTAGGCGCCTGCTGCAGTTGGGATCCTCCAACTATCTGGGTCTGGCCCATGACCCGCGCATTCGCGACGCCGTCGTGGCCGCCCTGGCGCGCTACGGCACCTCTTGCACCTCCAGCCGCCTTCTGACCGGGACCCGGCCCTTGCACCACCACTTGGAAGGGCGCCTGGCCCGCTTCCTGGACAAGGAGGACGCGCTGGTCTTTCCCACCGGATATCTCGCCAACGTCGGGGCCATCCCGGCGCTTGTCGGGCCGCGCGACGCCGTTTTCTTTGACACCGAGGTTCATGCCTGCCTGGTCGATGGCGTCCGGTTGTCCGGCGCCGAGGCCAATCGCTTTCGGCACAACGACCTCGATGACTTGGCATCGAAGCTGCGCGGCTCGGAGGCCGCCCGCAAGCTGGTGGTGGTCGACAGCCTCTATTCGCTGAACGGCGACCTCGCACCCTTGGCCCCGATGGTGGAGCTGACCGACCGAGAGGGCGCCTGGATCTTCCTGGACGACGCCCATGGCTGCGGCGTGCTGGGGCCGGGCGGGCGCGGCCTCGCGCACGCCGTCGGCCAGGCCGATCGCATCCCTGTCATCATGGGGGTCTTCAGCAAGTCCTTCGCCTCGACCGGCGGCTTTGTCGCCGGCAGTGCGGAGCTGATCGACCATCTGCGCTTCAATGCGCGCTCTTACCTCTTCTCCAATGCCATTGCCCCGGCCCAAGCGGCCGCCGCCCTGGCCGCGCTCGACGTGCTGGAGGCCGAGCCGGAGCTGCCGGCGCGCGCCCTCGCCATGGCAGACCATGCGCGCGACCGCTTGCGCGCGATGGGGTGGCGCTGCGGCGGCGATGGCAGCCAGATGGTTCCGGTCCTGCTGGGTGACGATGTGCTCACCTTTCAGGTCACAAAATTGCTGCTGGAGCAGGGAGTCAACGTCAGCCCGGCCGTGCATCCGGGTGTGCCCAAAGGCAAGGACCTCTTGCGCGTCGGCTTTCCGCCGACGCTCACGGCGGCGCAGTTCGAGCAGGCCTTGGCCGCCTTCCAGGCCGTCGCCGAGATGCTGCCCGAGGCCTTGGCCCGATCGAAGGAGAGAGAGGCCCTGCCAGCATGAACGCACCGGGTCATGTGCTGATCACCGGTGCGACCGGTCAGCTTGGCGCCGCTCTCTCGCGCAAGCTGGCGGCCCAGGCGCGCCGCCTGTCACTCTGCGCTCTGGATCAGGAGGAGCTGGATGCTCTGGGCGTCACGCTCCGGCGCGACTACCTGCCGCCCGTCGCCACGGCAGCACTCGATGTGCGCGACGGAGATGCGCTCGCTGCTTGGGTCGGCGCACTCAACGCCGCCCATCCCATCGACTGGGTGATCATGAATGCCGGCCTCGGCGGTCAGCTGGCGGCCGGTGAGGTCATGGAGACGCCGGAACGCACCGCGGAGCTGGTCGACGTCAACCTGAAGGGCGTGCTGAACGTTCTGCATTCGGCCTTGCCCCTGTTGTTGCGGCAGGGGCATGGCCAGCTGGTGATCGTCTCCTCGCTCTCGGCCCTGATCGGCTACGACAAGGCGCCGGTCTATGCCGCCACCAAGGCAGCCCTTCGGGTCTTGGCCCTGTCGCTTCGCCCCGCACTGCGCGGGCAAGGCGTCAGCTTGACCTTGGTCTGTCCGGGATTCCTCGACCAGCCGATGCAGGCTGGCCGCGCGGGCTGGCGGCCCTTTTCGATCACTGCCGAGGCGGCTGCGGACAAGATCGTCCGGGCAGCCGAAAGGGGCAGCGCCCAGCTGCACTTCCCCTTCAGCATGACCACTTTGGTGCGGACCTTGGCGCTCTTGCCCTTGCCGCTGCGCGATGCCGTCTACCGCCGCCTCAGCGGGCAGGCTTAGGTTTAAGACTAAACCCTATACCCGACCCGCCGCATGGCCTTGCCGGCAATCTCTTCCGCACGGGTATTGATGGCCTCGGAGACCTCGTAGCCCGGGGTGCCGCGATGGAAGAAGGTGTGATCCTTGGAGCTGTCGCGCATGCGCTCGAAGCTGGACGCTTCGGCAATCGGCTTCAACGTCGCTTGACCGTATCGAACGCCCAGGAAGGTGAAGATCTCCTTTAACCCCTTGAGTCGATCGGCGACCAGATCTTCGTAGCGTACCATCAGCACCTCTCGGCCCTCGCAGACCTCGAGAAGGTT
>CAXXGD010000016.1:0-539310 GCA_963669385.2 Rhodospirillales bacterium | reverse complement strand
TACAGTCCTAACTATGGATCCAAAAGTATATGAGCATTCTGAAGGCAGATATCGCCGATTTCCGAATCCTTCCTGGAGCTCGGATTAAACTCCTAATTTCAAATTAATATGCGTTACGGCAGTATTCACAAGTCACTAAAAAATTTCATTCACAAAAATTTTGTTTACTATCAAATTCCTTCATAAAAATTAAAATTCAAAACCCAAGTGGAAGTTTACATTATGACCTTTCAATCATTTAACATAGGGACAATATACCTGTCCACGGTTCTATCTTTCTCCTTCCCTTTCTTTCTCTCTCTCTCTTACTCCCTTTTAGAATTACATATAGTAGTTTTCATCATTTTTCTATGCTTTATATGTAGGGCTCAATCGTTTTTTTTTTCCTAAAATTATTTCCCTTTTATCTTTTAGAAAGGCCAAATAAACATTAATATATAAGCCTTCAAGAGTCATTTTACTTCCCACTTGTCATTATTTTTTTTTAATATTCATTTCAAATTCTCTCAACAAAACACCTAATATGAACGGCAGAGAAAACAAATTACAATATTCTTAGAATGAGCAATTTACTTACAGTCTTGAAGTGTTTCGCATTTTCTTTTTTTTTTTTTTTAAATAAGGTCGATGTTTCTCCTTTTGTTTCATCTTTCCTGATTTTCGTTGTTGGTCTGTTCTGGTTTTCTTTTTTTTTTTCATCTCTCCATTTTTCGTGTCTCGTCCGTTTTGTTTCGGTCTTGTGTTTTTTTCTTTTTTCTATCAGATTCATTCCAGCTTTTCATTTCTAATTTTCTTGAAATGTTGATATCGGCCGCTTCCTTGATCGTCTAGGTTTAAACTCAGGTTCGAAATCATGCCATGTGTGCATGAACTGGCCTTCATCATCAAGTACTCATATATGTTATATAGCCATAATCATTACATTGATTTACGAACTTCACACTTTATTCTCGAAAGGGTTGATGTTACTGTGGTGTGTGAGAGATGGATGGAGAGACATATACTAAGAGAGAGGATTTCTTCCCATATCTTCTTCCTGGAGCCATGGGGTGCCAACGCTTGCACCTCCTTGCAAGCTCGTCAGAGACGCCTCTGCTCAGCTGCGTGTCTCGCTCGACTGCGATTCTCTGCACTCTGTCCAAATCTGACCGCGTGGTTCTCATCACGTGATCTCCTTCTGGTTACACACCTGTTCGACCTAAGTGAACTGATGCGCTGTCATCTTCCTGTTTCCTAATCGAAATGTGACAGCTTACCAAAGCACACGGGGTCACTTGGAACGAACCGAAAATCTATGTCATATGTTATATAACATAAGCGCTTCTAATTTACCGAATCTCTGTTCGTAGTATTTTTTTTGTTTCACCGGTATATGATAGGCCCATCTAATTCACTGAATCTTTGTTCGTGGGTTGTTCACTTTTACCGGCACAGTGATAAGCCATGCTAATCTACAGAATCTCTGTTCGTAGTATTTTTTTTGTTTCACCGGTATATGATAGGCCCATCTAATTCACTGAATCTTTGTTCGTGGGTTGTTCACTTTTACCGGCACAGTGATAAGCCATACCAATCTACAGAATCTCTGTTCGTAGTATGTTTTACTTTCACCGGCACTGGGATAAGCTATTTTAGCTTACCGAATCATTGTTGCATTGTAAACTTTTACCGCCTAAAATATAATCCCTTCTAGTTTACCGAATTTCTGTGGTATTTTTCGCTTTCACCTCTAAAGTGATACTATTTACCAACCCCTCCGCTCGGGCAGGATATGACACAAGGTCAATTTTTAAGCGGAGTTTAACAGGTTTGAATTCAGAGTTTTCCTTCTCCTAGACTAGTTGCCTCACCAAGGCTGAAGAACCTAGTCTGTCCTACTATTTACCCATAGTTGGAGGGAGAATAAGTGGGTTCATACCTTTCCCAAGGGTATTTGCCCGAAAGTGAACGTAATAGCGCGACTGGAGTACGAACTCGCGTATTACGATTCCGCAGTTCATCGCTTTAACCATTACACCACGAGGACACCCCTAAAGTGATAAGCATTTCCACTTCACCAAATCTTTGTTCGTGGCATTTTTCTCTTTTTTAATTTACCGAATCCCTGTCCGTGGCATACATTACTTTCATCGCCCGAATGTTATGCCCTTCACTTTCACTTTTTTTCACTTTCACTGGCAAAGTGATAAGCCCTTTCACACCGCAGAGATAAACCTTTCTAATCTAGTAAATCTCTCATCGTGGCATATTTCCCTTTCACTTGCACTTGATAAGCCACGCTAATTTACCTAGTCTCTATTCATAGCAGTGTTCACATTCACCGGTAAAGTGATAAGCCTTTTTAGTTTACCGAATCTCGTTTCGTGGCATATTTCCCTTTCACTTGCACTTGATAAGCCATGCTAATTTACCGAGTCTCTATTCATGGCAGTGTTCACATTCACCGGTAAAGTGATAAGCCTTTTTAGTTTACCGAATCTCGGTTCGTGGCATTTTCCCCTTTCACTCTACATTGATAAGACCTTGTAGTCTACCGAATCTGCCTTCGTGGTATATTTCACTTCTACAGCCACAGTGATCACTTTCTCTTTCAACGAATCCTTGTTCATGGTATTTTTTTAGTTTTACTCCTACAGTAATAAGACCTTTTAGTTCATGTCAGTTTCACTTTCACCAGAACAAAGATCAAAGGGGGTGTCCTCGTGGTGTAATGGTTAAAGCGATGAACTGCGGAATCGTAGTACGCGAGTTCGTACTCCAGTCGCGCTATTACGTTCACTTTCGGGCAAATACCCTTGGGAAAGGTATGAACCCCCTTATTCTCCCTCCAGCTATGGATAAATAGTAGGACGGACTAGGTTCTTCAGCCTTGGTGAGGCAACTAGTCTAGGAGAAGGAAAACTCTGAATTCAAACCTGTTAAACTCCGCTTAAAAATTGACCTTGTGTCATATCCTGCCCGAGCGGAGGGGTTGGTAAATAGTACCAGAACAAAGATCAGCCCTTCTTGTCTATCGTATCTTTGTGTGTGGAACTTATCACTTTCACTGCCACAATGACATGCTCTTCCACTTTTCCGAATCTATTTTCGTGGCATTTTTCACTTTCATTTCAACAATGATAAGGACTTGCAATCTACCTAATCTCACTTCGTGGCCTATTTTACTTTTGTAGATAAGCTGTTGATATTTACCAATGTCTCTTCGTGGCATATTTCATGCCACCGGCAGTATGACAAGCACTTCTAATTTACCAAATCTCTATTCATCGCATTTTTCACTTTTACCCTCATTGTGATAATGCCCTCTAGTTTACCGAATCTCAGTCATTTTTCACTTTCACCGGTACAGTGAAAAAGTCATCTCGTCCACAGAATCTCTGTAAGTGGAAATTTTTTTCTTTTATTATCACAGAAGTAAACTTTTGTATTTTAGGTAATCCCCCTTCGTTGCATTTTTCCGTTTAATCCTATTTACCAACCCCTTCGCTCGGGCAGGATATGACACAAGGTCAATTTTAAAGCGCAGTTTAACGGGTTTGAATTCAGAGTTTTCCTTCTCCTAGACTAGTTGCCTCATCAAGGCTGAAGAACCCAGTCTGTCCTACTATTTACCCATAGCTGGAGGGAGAATAATTGGATTCATACCTATGTGAAATGCAATCAGTCTCGTCCAGGATTTGAACTCGAGTCGCCGTGTCCATTTCCTTTGACGATAAGCATTTCACCACGGGCATTTTTCCCTTTAATAAGCACAGTGAAAATCCCTTCTAGTTTAGCGAATCTCTGTTCGTTGTATATTTCACTTTCACCAGCAGAGGGAAATGCCCTCTAATTTACAGAATCTCTTTTCGTTGCTATACTCATTCTCACTGGCAAAGTGATAAGCGCTTCTAGTTTATCGAATCTCTGTTTGTGGCATTTTTCACTTTCACCACCACAATGAGAAGCCCTTTTAGTTTACCGAATCTTTGTTCGTGGCACTTTCCCTTTCACCGACATAGTGATAAGCACGTCTAGTTCGTCACATTCTAAACTTTCACTACCACAGTGATAATCCCTTCGAATTCACCGAATCTTTCTTCGTGGTATTTTTCATTTTCACCGGCGCGTCGAGTTTACCGAATCCCCCCTCTTAGCATTTTTCACTTTCGCCGACACAGTGTTAAGATATGTTACTATTTACCAACCCTTCCGCTTGGGCAGGATATGACACAAGGTCAATTTTTAAGCAGAGTTTAACAGGTTTGAATTCAGAGTTTTCCTTCTCCTAGACTAGTTGCCATACCAAGATTATCCTATTTACCAACCCCTCGGCTCCTCGGGCAGGATATGACACAAGGTCAATTTTTAAGCAGAGTTTAACAGGTTTGAATTCAGAGTTTTCCTTCTCCTAGACTAGTTGCCATACCAAGATTATCCTATTTACCAACCCCTCGGCTCCTCGGGCAGGATATGACACAAGGTCAATTTTTAAGCAGAGTTTAACAGGTTTGAATTCAGAGTTTTCCTTCTCCTAGACTAGTTGCCTCACCAAGATTATCCTATTTACCAACCCCTCCGCTCCTCGGGCAGGATATGACACAAGGTCAATTTTTAAGCAGAGTTTAACAGGTTTGAATTCAGAGTTTTCCTTCTCCTAGACTAGTTGCCTCACCAAGGCTGAAGAACCCAGTCTGTCCTACTATTTAGGGAGAATAATTGGATTCATACCTTTCCCAAGGGTATTAGTGAAATATGTGAAATGCAATCAGTCCAGGATTTGAACTCGTGTCGCCGTGTCCATTTCCTACGACGATAACGACTACACCACGGGCACCTCCATAAAGTGTTAAGATATGTTAGTCTACCAAATCTCTGATTGGTTGGTTTGTAGGTTGGTTGATTGGTCATTTAACACAGAATTAAATTTCAATAAATTCAGTTTCGCATAAGTATAGTTTTTGTTTACAAAGAGTTCAATGTCAAAATATTTCAGTTCAATGTCAAAGCATTTATATTTCAAACAATTCACTTTAGCATAAGTACACAATTCAGTTCTATGTGACTCTTAGATAGGACCCTATCAAGTGCTACCAATCTGAGCCAGATTGTTTTGCGTCATATAGGGGACATTCGTTGGGCGGGGGCGGTCTTACCCTTCGGCAGAGAAGCAGTCGGTGTATTCTACAGTCCCAGCCGACTGTGCTACCAAATCTCTTTTCATGGCATGGTTCCCTTTCACTGGCACAGTGAGAAGTCATGGAAGTTTGTCGAATCTCTATTGGTGCCATTGTTCCCTTTTACCGTCTAAATGATGAGCCCATCCAGTTTACCGAATCTGTGTTCGTGGCATGGTTCACTTTCATCCCCATTTTGAGAAAAATGTCTACTTTACTCAATCTCTGTTTCTGGCATTTTTCAATTTTATCCCCACAGCAATAATCCCTTTAAGTCCACCAAATCTCTATTCGTGGCATTTTTCACTTTCACCCAGTAGTGATAAGCCTTTTTAATCTATGAATCACCGAATCTCTATTTGTGGCATTTTCATTTTGAGTCGCGCATAGATAATTCTTTCTAGTTTACCGAATGTCTGTTTGTGGCAATTTTCACATTTACCAGCATAGCTAAACACTTTTAGTTTACTGAATGACTTTTCGTAGCGTTGTTCATTTCCACCGGTAGTGATTAGCTGTTTTAGTTTGCTGAATCTCATTTCGTGCTATTGTTCACAAGCACACTTTCACCTCGTAGGTTCATTGATTATTTTGACATGTCTTTCAACATGTTGATTATGCATTCTTTAATAAATAATTGTATCTGAACACTTGTTTTTAATTCTATTTTTCGATCGATGAAACTTCTATTTTTTTTAAATTAATGCTTTTTTGTGAACAACTAGAACAGTTTTCTTACATATCAAATGGTCTAGTGGGATCATACTTACATATGCTATTTACTTTCATTTCCCAATGTATAGTTTGAAAAATCTTACTACATACTTTAATACGATGTATATTCAAAAAGTATTCAGACTGAAGTGGTATATTATCAGAAAGTAATGAAGTATGAATGAAATCTTTTCTTAAAAATAGTGTACTCGCTATTCCACACATTTTTTCCAACGCGTTTCCATTTGTTGAAGTAATTCCTCTTGTCATCTGGTGTGAAGGTGCAGCGTTATATTTCTTTTAATGGCGTTCATATGCTCAAATATAAGATGAATTTTAAGTTTCAGTGACAAGAAAAGTCGCTCTTAACTTAGTTTGCTGCTTCAGTTGTACAATCCTGTGTTTTGCTAAAAATATTTTCATTTAAAAGTATCGAAGCTGGCTTCATAACCATTTAAAAATTAGCATTAATAAGTCTTTCAGGCATCATCACTTTAGACTAAAAGTCGCTTTGCTGCGCAAATGTCTTCATTTAAATTCTAAAGAAATCTTTTTTAAAGATTTGTTCTCGACACTTCTTGATCACTTCTTATACACTTGTACTATAAGAAAAATCATTCATTCTGACTTTCTCGTTATTTTCTGTTCATGGCTATTATATCGATATTGTTATATCATCTAACATGTCGAATTCGCAATGTTTAATATTTGTTACATGATATTGTCCTTTGTTTAAATTCTTCCTAAGTATTCCATTGCTGAGACCAATTATCTTTCATTGGGTCCCTTGTTATTAGGTATATTGTTGTTTATTATATCAAACTTGTTTCTTGTGTACTTTTTTGCTCTTTCCCTAGTTTTTTTTCTCTTCAGGAATAATAAAAAATGAGGAGACATTGAAAGAAAGAAAACACATTGCAGTTTAAGTAATTTTTACTCTCGTTGAACGATACACATATACAAAGAATCACATATATCATGAAACCACAATACACAAAGATTCGACTAAATACTTAACGATTCAGCATTTTCTTAATCATCTAGAGTGACCGAAGAAGCCGTCTCGTTATTAATAAGCTAAATTTAGTTTGGTTTGACCATCGCCAACGAAGAAAGCTTTTATTGAATACATCGTAATTTATTTGGCGTATACCAAAAAAAAAAAAAAATAAAAAGACAAACAGGGCCCTTAGCCACTACTTATAAAAATAAAATTGTATAAAATATATATAAGGAGAGTATCAATTTTTAATTCAATACGAACCAGACACGCAGGACACTGCTGGAGAAGCAGAGACGAGCCCATAAGTGATGTACTTCTATGGACCCCCTCATATGGCCGAGCAAAAGCAGCACGAATAGCTAGAACATACATACAGCAGCTATGTGAGGATACGGGATGTAGCCCTGAAGACCAGCCAGAGGCGATGAACGATAGGGAAAAGTAGCGAGAGAGGGTCAGGGATATCCGTGATAGCGGCACGACATGATGATGATGATAATGATGAAAGTTTGATAATAAATAATACCTTATAACATGTTTTGATTGTATAATGCTCCCCTAGAAATAATAAAAATCCGGATATCTTTGGTTTAGAAGAAAATTAACTTTAAAAAAAAAATGTTTGAGATATACTTATTTGTAGGTGATTCTCTATAATACTTGTTAATAGATTTTACTAAAGCAAAAAAAGAACACTTTCCGTTGTTTTGAACGTTATCTGTTTTCTTTTGCAATTCTCACTCATCAAGAATACTAAAGAAGAAATCCTTAGAAAAATCGGGAAAAAGAGGCAATATTCTAAAAGTAAACAACTATAAAAAAAACATCTTCAAACAATTTTCAAGAAAACAACACGGATAACAGGAGCCAAAGAAATGAAAAATGTCAGGATAAAGATGCTTAGTGCATCCTCGACAGAACTTTTTATAAAAGAGAAAAGATCATTGTGAAGATGCTCGAAAGATGAGACAGACCAAAGGAGTGAATGGGTGTTGATCATTACAGATAACTCATGTAATCTGAAATGGTAGAGTTATATAGCAGTTATGAAATAGGCAATTGTTCATCTTGCAGCTGGAGTCTTATGTCTGTGTGGTGAGGAGCGTATAGGAAGTCATTTCAAATGTACTAACGAAAGGAACAAACCAGTGGTCTCCCAAGAGCATTGACTGAAATAATATCACTGCAACAAAACATATTGATTAGTTGTTATGGCAACAACTATGGTCATTAATTTTGGGGTACGTTTTACTGAAGAGAGATTTGAGAAAATAGTTTTTGTTAAATACATTCACTTTTTTGACGTTGATGATCGAGTTAGATTTTCTGATTTCTTTCCTTTCTTTGAGAATGCTTTTCTAAAGAGTTTGTGAGACTCGGGAGCAAAATTCTGCCAACAGGTTTTGGAATATATAAACACTGCATAAAGGGTATGGAAACACTGCATCAATGGACAGGATGTAACACAAGGTCACTTTTAAGAGAAATAAAGCTGATCTGAATTCAGAGTTTTCCTTCTCCTTGACTTGTTGCCGAACCAAGGCGAAAGAACCGAGTCTGATGTAGTATTTATCCATAGTGAATTAGCGAACCGATTGATGCCTTTCTGAAGGCGTGAACTGAAATGCAAAGAACCTTTCCTAGGATTTGAACTCAGATTGTCGATTATGCTTCCTACGACGATAATTTTTAAGTTGAGTAAAAAAAATATTTGGAAGAAGAGGTGAGATATCAGGAAAGACTTATAGTCAAGTCACGATTAATACACCAATTCCAATCTAATCAACAAAGTAGCAGTGATCAAAATATTCAATACTTAAATGGGTGACCATCTCGGCGGAAGTGAAAATAATCTTATACTCGTCTTTATAAACGGTCTAAATGACACAATTCACTGAACAGAACAAATCACAACGATGTCAACTTCTCGAACACATTCACATGATGGCTGTGGACAGTGACAGAAGGATCCGAAAAAAAAAAAACTTCAATAAGTGGTGTGGCCCCGGAAAGGATTATTAATGAAAACACAAACACGGATATTAGATAACAGATTATATTACACAAGAAAGATAGAGTTACATAAAAAAGGTAAGAAGTCTCGTACTGTTCGGATAACACCGATATTGATCTGCCTCTCTGGCAGCGAAATCCCTGGTACTAATAAAGGTGAGAAGAGTCTATTATGGTAAGATGGGTAAGGCTCCCACAACACCCATCCCCCAAGCCTTTTACTTCGTAAAAGTGCTATTAATATTTATTTCTTTTTGGGTCGATCATCAACGGGTCGGTGAATTTCCTTTTTCTCCCTGACCGACGTATTTCAGGTGTTGGTTGGGGAGGATCTAAATTGAACATGTCGAAAATGGTGTCTATTGGCTCTTCTTCCGTGTGTGGTACGTCGTTGGAGTCGTTCAAATAGCGTTTCTGTAACTGGTTCTGGTGTCTCTTATGTGTGTATTTGGGTCCTTCTACAATGTACACCAAATCACCGATTCTTTTTTTAATTATTCCACGTTCCCAACAGGATGTGTTATTTTGATATTTTTTAAAGTAAATTTTTTCTCCCGGGTTGAACCATTTTTAGGCGCTAATGTGGTCTTTCGTAGCTTATTTTGTTTCGGGAGTAGCTTATCGAAGACTGATCTTATCTTTCTGGCAAACATCGTCTCGGCTGGTGAGACTGCCAGTGGTGTATTGGGATTGGGTGTGATTCTGTATACCTGCAGAAATTGCAGTAATGCCTTGTCCGTCGGGGTACCTGATGCTTTTTTGAGTGCTCGCTTTAACGTGTCAACAAAACGTTCAGCCTAGCCGTTTGATCTTGGGTGATATTGCGGTGTGGTTATGTGCTTTATTTGGAAGATTTCGCAGAACTCCTTGAATTCGACTGATGTGAATTGGCTTCTGTTGTCGCTGACCACACAATCTACTACACCGAACCGCGCAAACAGTTCATATAGTTGTCCCCGTAGTAGGTCTTCTGCATCTGGGAACATCAGGCCATTTAGAGTAAATATCCACAACAATTAGGTAGTAGAAATCTTCCAGGGGACCCGCAAAATCAACATGTATCCTCGACCAAGGTTGTTCTGTTTTTGACCAAGGTTTGAAAATAGGGGCGTGCTTTTGCCGCTAAGGCACAGCCTTTACATTTTTCGATCATATACCTAATGTTGTTATCTATCTTCGGCCAATAAACACAGCTTCTCATGAGACTCTTCATTCTATTTATTCCCGGGTGTCCCGTGTGGAAATCTCTTAAAATTGTTTTGCAATTTCTTAAGTATTACGACCCTTTCACTATATAGGAGGACGTTTTAACAGAGTGAAAATACTTCTGGTACTTTTTTGTTTTTTGCTGTGATTTTCAGTTTAATATTGGTAATAAAGTCGTCGTTTATTGCTTCGCTTTTTAGTTCGAGTAGCATCACAGGCAGTTCTTTGATGGTGTTGGCAATCATGTTTTTAATTTCACAGTCTGTAAGGCTGCTATTATTGTGTCCTCGAAGGGTTCACTATACTTCGGTACCAACCTTAATAGTCCATCTGCGTGGCTAATCTGTTTTGACGGGAGGTATTCGATTTTAAAATTGTAGTTCAGTAAAATCGTTCCCCATCTTAGTAGCCTATTGGCAGCATAAATTGGTAGACACCTTTTTGATCCGAAAATGGTTATTAGGGGCTTGTGGTCTGTTTGTAGAGTAAAGAATCTACCATGCAAGTATCGGTGAAATTTTGTCACTGCAAATATTATTCCCAAGGCCTCCTTGTCAATCTGGGAATAATGCTTTTCGGCCGGAAGAAGGGTTCTAGATGTGTGGGCTATTGGCTTTTTTGTCCCATCGGGCATTTTATGTAGGATACACGCACCAACCCCATATGAGCTGGCTTCGCTTGCGACAATAATCTCCAGTTTTGGGTCATAGTCCGTGAGAAAAGGATCAGATGTTAATGCCTTTTTAATTTGGTCAAATGCTGTTTGACATTCGGGCGTCCATCTCCACTTTTTATCTTTTTTTTAGTAGTTCGTTTAGCGGGGCGCGGAGATCGTGCAATTTTTTTTAATGAAACTTTGGTAGTAGTTTGCAAGTCCAAGGAAGCTCTGTAATGTCGTAACATTATCAGGGGTGGACATATCCTTGATAGCTGTAGCCCTTTCGGGGTCAGGAGGTCTCCCGTCTTGGTCAATGATATGTCCCGGATATTTGATTTTGTTCATACAGAAATCGCATTTTGCTTCCTTTACCTTGAACCCAAATTCCCGTATTTGTGCGAAAACCTTGTTTAGATGTTCTCTATGGAGCTCCTTTGTTTTACTACTAATTACAATATCATCAAGATAAGCAAAAGTGAAGTCAAAGCCACCCAGCATGGTGTCCATCACCTGTTGGAAGATGGCTGGTGCGACTTTTATTCCAAAAACTAGTCCGTCAAATTTGTACATCCCTCTGTGTGTGTTAATACAGAGTAGTTTAGAGCTATTTTCTTCTCCTGGAATCTGGAGGTAGGCCTCGCTTAAGTCAATTTTTGAAAAGACTTTTCCTCCATTTAATTTATCAAAAACCTCTTTTGGGGAGTGGATAGTGGTAACCCTTGCGTGCAGCGTTCAATACTGTAGAAAGATCTGCGTATACCCGGATTTCCTTAGATTTTTTTCTTATATATACCGTTGGAGCAGCCCATTCGCTGAATTCCAATTTCGATGATATGCCCATATTCACTAATCGGTCTAGCTCTTTATTTATTTCTTCGGTCGCAGCGAACGGTACGTTTCGCTTCAGTTCAAATTTTGCCTTAATTTTAGGACATTTGCCAAGACCAGCTGAAAATACTTCGGGCAAACTACTTTTTAGTTCCATCTTAATTTTTTCAGCTTCGGCCGTAATGCATTCTACTTTTTGGCAAAACGTATTAATTGGTTGATCCCAGAGATTAAATTTCTGAAACCAGTTCGACCCAAACAAATTTTCCGTGTTCTTCAGTACGAAGACTTTTAATTTTTGGGTTATACCATTTAGTGATATTGGGATAATTATTTCGCCTTCAAATTTTAATTTGTCTCCTGTTACCGTTCGCGCTGTCTTGCTTGTCATCATTATTATTGGACTATTTAATTTTCTCCAAGTTTGTAAGTTTATTATAGATAGATCAGAGCCAGAGTCTAACTGAAATCTTACCGACTTATTTAGTACTTTGACTGTTATGTATTTACGAACAACCTTGTCTGACTTGTCCTCGCTTTTTGTATGTCTGACTCTTTTTTTAATAATTTTTCTGTTTCTATGTCCGAATTTATCGCAGTTTTGACATTTTTTTTTGTATGATAGGGACAGTCCTTGGCCCAATGTACTTTTCCACAACGGTTTCAAGCGCTGGGTGCTTTTTTTTGGTTGTCACTAGTCTGCCTGTATTGAAATTTTGGGTAATCATATTTTTTCTCTTTTTACCGAAGAGTATGATTGGGATCTATGCTTGACTTTCCTTACGTAAGAAACACCAGACTCCTCGATATTTTTTAGTCTTTTCTGACACTCACTATCCTCTGACAGTCTTCAGCCAGTTTTTGAAGAGTGAGATCGGGTTCGTTCTCTAATTTCGACAAAACTCTGCGTCTGATTTCCGCGTCTTTTGCCGACACTAGGCCTTGTGCGAATATCAGACATTTGAAGTTATCCGCTGACAATTCGCCTAGTTTAAAATCGTCGCAGTTTTTATTGACGACCGAGGCAAACCCTGAATAATCATCACTGTCCCTTTTTATTAAGTTTAGTCATTTCCATCTTTTGTGGGATAGAGACGTTTTGAAGCTGAATAATTCTGACAGTAATTTAACTGTTTCTAAAAAGCCAACTTTGCAATTTTTTTTTGGTAAGATATAATCTACGAACTTGTGTTCCACAGTTCATAGCTTTCGTAGAAGTAGCCGGACGTTTTTTGCATCAGTCCAATCGATACAGTCGGTAATATAGATATCTTCATATCTTCTGTAATATGCGTCAAAGGTCTTATCCTCATCTGTTGCGTGGGAAAATTATTCGAGTGCGTTCAACACTGCATTTTGAGTGAAAGTAGTAACACTATCTGTAGGCTGATTATTACTTAGACTTTTAAAAAGTGCTTCTAGTTGTTTTTGTAATTCAAGGAAGAACCGTTGTTGTTTTTCCTCGTTTTTCAAGATTCTTTCTTCCTATTCTTTCTGAAGTTGTTGTTTTTCCTCGTTTTTTTTAAGATTCTTTCTTCGTTTTCTTTCTGTGGTTGAAGGAGTTTTTCCTCGTTGTTTTGTTGAGACTCCAATTGGAACTTCATCATTTGTGCAAACATTACTTTAAGGTCTTCCATTTTTTTTTTAGGGAGAAGAAAGAAAAATACGAAAACCACTTTTTGATTACGTGACAATCTTACCGATTTTTAAAGAAATATCCGCTATCCGACACACTCCGTCGTTTGTACAATTTGATACCGTGTAGTTGTTTAACAAAAATCTTGTTCGGTTCGTTGTATGCTGGAACTTTGTTGTAGATTCTTGAACAACATGTAGTTGGGTATCTTTTTGTTCTTGCGATGTATCTTCGCCAGTATGTTGTGCGATTAACCCCTTTTGCTTGTTGGAGTGTCCCTTTTTTCGTTTGAGTTCCTCGTCGCCAGTATGTTGTGGCCCCGAAAAGGGTCTCTAATGAAAATACAAACACGGATATTAGATAACAGATTATATCACACAAGAAAGATAGAGTTACATAGAAAAGGTAAGAAGTCTTGTACTGTTTGGATAACACCGATATTGATCTGCCTTTGGCAGCGAAATCTCTCAATACTAATAACGGTGAGAAGAGTCCTTTATGGAGAGATGGGTAACAGTCTCCCTCTAGAAATAGTTTTAAGAGGCGTTTTAATGTTCGTTTCATTTAGTAGGAGAGATCTTACCTTGTTTAGAAGAGATCTCTTTAACAAAGATTCTTTTCCGGAGAGGTTTTTCTTATTTTTATCCGTTTTCTTTTTTCCACGGCGAGGGAAGGTAGATAGGGACCTGCTAGAGATTTTTCTTTTTCATTTTCTTTCCCTCTGTCTTCAGAGAGCGATGTCAGTGGCTGATTGTGATGGTATCATAGTAGAGGGAGCATTCATGTAACTTTTAGGTTTAGGTAAAGTTTCCTTCGTAGACAGATTCAGCATCATCTATGAAATTTCTAAGATAGACTCTACACCACCAATGGCATTAAAAAAAGAGAATCAGCATTGATTTTTGAATTCCCGTGCAGAATCAGCGTCATATGAAGAATTTCCAAGAAAGATAAGGATCATCTCTTGGATTTTACAGTCAGATTCAGCATCACCTTTGGAATTTCCAAAATAGAATGGGCATCATGTTTGGAATTTCACAGACAGAATCAGCATCCTTTTATAATTTCCAAGACAGAATAAGGATCACCTTTGGAATTTCTAAAACAATCAGCATAACCTTTGGAATTTTCAAGAAAATATCAGAATCCTCTTTGAAATTTCCAAGTTAGAGTCATCACCTTTGGAATTCCTAAAGTAGAATCAGCGTCAACTTTGGAATGTCCAAGCATCACCTTTAGTATATACAAAATACAATCATTATTACCTTTGGAATTTTCCAGCATCACTTTTAGAATTCTCAAGGCAAAATCAGCATCTTATATCCAAAATAAAATCAGCGAGAGATTTGGAATTTCCAATTCGCAGTCGACCCAGCCGTTGGCATTTCTAGAATCAGCATTAACTTTGGAATTTTCAAGATAGAATTGGCAACATCTTTAGAAGTTCCACGACAGAATAAGCATCACCTCTGGTTATCCAAGACCGAATCTGTATCACCTTAGGAATTTCCAAGATAGACAGGATCAAATTTTACGGACAGTTCAGCATCACCTTTGGGATTTCCAAGATATAATCAGCATCACTTCTGGAATTACCAAGATAAATTCAGAATTACCTTTGGAATTTTCAAAGTAGAATCAGCATCACGTTTGAAATTTCGAAAACAGCATCTGTATCAACTTTGGATTTTCCAAGATTGAATCAGTATCACCATAAGGATTTCTAAAGTAGAATCAGCGTCACTTTTAGAATTTCCCAGGCCTGAATATAGCTTCACCTTTGGAATTTTCAATATAGCGTCAGCATCAGCTATGGAATTTCCAATACAGAATCAGCATTACCTTTCGGATTTCCAAGATAGAATCAGCATCACCTATGGAATTTTCCAGACAGATTCAGTATCACCTTTGGGATTTCCAAAATACAATCATCATCCCCTTCAGGATTTTCATGATCGAGACAGTATCACCTTTGTAATTTCCTAGACAGAATCAGAATCATCAATGGAATTTTCAGGACAGAAACACCATCATCTTTGGAATTTCTACATAACTATCATAAACTATCTGTACTGATAAATTGAAAATGTCATAATAATTTTGATGCAATTTTAGATTTCATCTTTTGATGCTTTTTATGTGTTAAAGCTGACAGAATTAGGAGAAAAGATTTCATTTTAAAATCAAGAGAAAAAAATCAAGTTTTTTTATAATTTGCCAGTGATTGATTCGCTGTGCCTTTATTTGTACTGTCAAGCCTCTGATTTAAGCAACAAAAAATGTTACAAAGATCATGTTTGTGTTGTATTCCCATATGCAGATGCATGCAGAAACATAACGACGCAATAAAGACGAGCGGACACAGTTCTTTAAAAAAATATACCTCTCACTTTATTGAAAGGGTTGTGTGTGAGAGGGAGTTGGAGATCTAACAAAGACTGCTACATATTGACCCCACAACTCTTCTGGCTATAACAGTATTTCTTTCCCGTTCTCTTATGTTGCTCAACCGGGGGCCTGGGGGCCCAGCCTCCGCCGGGACATGGTTCTCATTCCTGCATCTTCTCTCCAACTGACCTGAACTTCCTGTCGTCGGGGTTATATAATAATTTGATGCCCAACTACTTCTTGCGAGCGTCACAATTTCGCACTCAAGTCAACCCCTCGACAGTCAAAGTTATCCCCTGATCTCCTGATATCTTCGACCGGATGCACCTGTTAATTACACTGGTGCATTTCTTCTTTTGACAGCTTGGCCGGGTAGGAGGTCACTATGCAACATTTAGTTTCTTAGCAAAGACATTTTAACAAGTGAACTGGGTCATTGATGGCTTATCAATCAAAGTGTAATTTAAAATTTAAATTTATTAAAATAGGCAAGATTCAACAAACCTCCTTGGACAGGCAAGAATATTGATTTTATTTGCAACACAGGCACCAATTTTTGAATCATAAAAATGTTTCATGGAAATATAAAAATGCCATTCAAATGTTTTTTTCAGTTCTAGAGTTAATATTGAAGAAAGCGTTGTTGACTACGGAGGTACATAATGAAGATGTAAATTAATGACAGAGGTGTGGATAGTGTTGCAGATATCGTTGTGAAAATGTACTCGATGAGCAAAATTCAAATCCTAGCGGAGACTGTTTGCGTTTCACTTTGTGTAGATGTCTTCCAGTTTGGGTAGAATAGTCATTCATTCAAGGCTCTTTATCCTTGTTACGATGACCAATCTAGGAGAAGGAAAACTAAATGTAAATCCGTTGTACTCGGCTAAAAATTACCTTGTCACCTCCAACCTGTGGATGGATGAATAAAAAGTATGTTGAAAAAGGCATTCATTTTACATAAAATACTTTTTTCTAAGCATAAACCTTTTTTTTTGTCAACGCACTTTATTCATGATTATTAATTGGAAAAATCGCTCATTTAACTATGAAAATTTTCAGCTATACCAGCGTTTGTGAACTTATAATGTCACTCGTACAAATTGAAGAAGGCAATACATTTCTTTTATTACCTCTTACAACTTTTTTGATTATCTTTGGTGTATATTTAGTGTTTTAATGGTTTGTTTCCATAACACTATTAATTAATTGACAATATAGATAAATAACGAAACTTCTTTGAAAACACAACAACGAAGTAAATGAGTTAGAGAAAAGGTTCTTTTTGGTGTCGCCGGTTAGTATGTTGTGTGACATACTGACCTTCGGCCCAGCCGTCAATCCAGAAACAGGTGCATCCGGTTGTGGACGGGTTGAATTCGGTGCAAATGTGACGCTCGCAGGAAGCAGGTAGGCATCAAACAGTGATATAACCCGGCGCGACAGGAAGTTCAGTGAGTTGGAGTCAGTAAGTTGGAGATAAGTGCTATAGAGAGAACCAGCACCCAGCAGAGGGCTATGGGCCCTCAGGACCTCCGACTGACGAGCCCAGCAGAACGAGAAAGAAATGCTGCTAAAGACAAAGGAAATGGGGGTCAATATGTTGCAGTTTGTTCAGTTTCCAACTCACCTCTCACACATAACCCTTTCGTAACCCTTTGGCAACCATTTCGAATAAAGTGTGAGAGTTATATTTTTCTAAAGAAGTGTTTTCGTTCGTCATTATTGCTGATTTTGCTTCCGCATGTATATGTATCATGGGTGTGACTATGCAACAGTTGGTCCTTGAGTTTGTAGGAAGTGTGTGTCACTGTAGCAAGTAGCTCGCGTGACTGCCGCAAGGCTGGTTCTTCTGTGTGAGAAGCTAGTAGCAGCGTGCTCTTCAATGAAGTTTTTTCCATGTGGAATGTTTATAGTGGAGGACGCAATAGAGATCTGTCTTGGCTGCTAACAAGGTGCTCTCTGACTTGTCATGACTTCCAAAAAGGGCTAGAAAAATAGTTCTAGAGAGGAAGAAGGAATCAATACCCCTGATTGATTAGTGAGTGGCCGAATCGCTTGTCAGGGGCATTGATTCACGAGAGAAAACAGATCTGTGATTGCTACACATATTTTTCCCGATTTGAAATATTGATGTTTTTTGTAACATTGAGTATAGCTCAAACAATCTGCTTGTAATATAATTACGGAGGGATTTCGTTTTATATATCTGGCCTTTCGGTTTAGTTAGGCTGAGAACCTTTCGCTTTGTGCATGGGTTAGTTAGGTGCCCACATTGAGCGCAGGTGTTCACACGCGCGCGGGGCGGATGTTACAATCAGAGATATCACAATAAAAAACCCAGATGGGAAAATGTGACCGGGGACGTGAATGACGTCATGCCCGGAAGAGCTGAGGATTTTGGAATTTGAAAAAAACACAGTTAATTGAGATTTGAGTCTTGAGGAAGGTAGTACGGGTCTACAGGATGCCCGCGCGTTGGTGAAGTTGAGATTTAAACTCCGAACAGGAGAGTCGATTTTCGGAGCTAGCCGAGGTGAGACCAGTTGGGGTCTACGAAATGTGCCGCACATGGAGTTAGATTGAAAAGTAAGCATAGAAAGAAATTGTGTATCTCCCTTCTCATGTCGAAAAACCTTAAACTTAAAAGGTAAATAAAAGTTTCGTACCTGAACCAATTTCATGTTTTCGGATTCCTATATGCATATGAACATTTGTGAACGTTTTCCGTATCTGTATGAATATGTCTATTTCACGTATTTATATCTTGGTCGATCTCGTGGACCCATTATATGCTCCTGTATCCTCTCATAACTGCTGTATGTATGTTCGAGCTGGTCGTCCTGCTTTTGCTTGGCCATATGCGGGGGTCCATAGGAGTACATCACTTATGAGCTCGTCCTTGCTTCTCCAGCAGTGTCCTGCGTGTCTGGTTCGTCTAACTTGGATAGTTTTCGTGATGGGAGGCAGGTGGCCGTATAGTTGGGGCTATGTGGGGTGTTGCTGCCAGGACTTGTTCACTATTGCTCGTAACATTCTTGTGTAAAAATGAGAATTCTACTCATTTGTTCCCTTTAACAGGTGTTGCTCATCACTAACCAACGTGAGATGAAGTAGTTATTAGTTAGACGAATCAGACATACAGGACACTGCTGGAGAAGCAGGGACGAGCTCATAAGTGATATACTCCTATAGACCCCCACATATGGCCGAGTAAAAGCGGGACGACCAGCTCGAACATACACACAGCAGCAGTGTGAGGATACGGGATGTAGCTCTGAAGACCTGCCAGAGGCGATGAACGATAGGGAGAAGTGCAGAGAGAGGGTCAGGCATAACCGTGCTGGCGGCACATGATGATGATGATGATGATGATGACAATAATAGCATCCAGTCCTACGTAGACCTCTCACAGTCTGTTCATATCTATCTATCAATCTATCTATCCCCATGTCTGTCATACTGTTGGAGATTTGAAGATCCCTTGGACATGCCTTGTCAGTTGCGTGGGTGGAATGCTAGAAGGGATTTTGACACTAGGAGCAAAAACAGGAAATTTACCTGGTTTCTAAATAAATAAAACGCAGGTGTTTCAGCAGAAATGCCATGCAAGTTGCGTGGGTGGCATGCTAGAAGGAAGCGTGATCACGTGCATTGTGTTTGTGGCAGTCTGAAGGTGTAATTACGAGAATTTGCGTGGGCGTCCAGAATATTATTTAACCACGGAGATTTCGACCCGGAGGGAAAAAAGCCCTGAAGGTTTCCGTACGGTCCACCCCTATGTATGTACATCTCAGCCGTCTCTGACTGTCTTTCACTCTTACTCGACCGTACATTTTGGATAATTAAAGAGAAAGAAAAGAAGCAGATTATATTTATATACATCAATGCTGTTGTCTTTCTCTGCTATACAACAATATCGGCAGGGCCTAGTATACGCCGACTGCATCCCCTGCAGAGAAATGAGTCCCTCCCACTAAAATGGGTATGAAAATGAAATGCATCTAGTGGGGTGGTTCTATTTCCAGACCTTTGAGGAGTGAGAAGTCGGTCTTTTGTTGCCATTATTTCCACTTTTACTCCCGATGATGATACCTGTTAGGGTCTAGTGTATAAGTCAAATAGACTCGTTTTAAAATTATTAGTATTAGATAGAAATATTTCAAACTATGTGACTGTGTGCAAACAAATTCTTCTTCTTCTTCTTCTTCTTCTTCTTCTTCTTCTTCTTCTTCTTCTTATTATTATTATTATTATTATTATTATTATTATTATTATTATTATTTACTCCTTTAGAGTTTTTCACATCCGTATTAGCTGATGGTTTTTCACTGGAGTTTGAGTGACAGCAAGTCTCCTTAAGTCTTCAGGACTCGTCTCAGTATTCTGGCCGTCCTCAGCAATGCTGTCGTTTGGATAGTCTCTACCCGTCCGCAAACTTCCAAGTCCTCCAGGCCCTTTAATAATCCTTTAGTTACTGTGCCTAACGCACCAATCACAATTGGCACAATCGTTACTTTCATGTTCCACAGTTTTTTCAATTCTCTAGCAAGGTCGAGGTACTTATCCTTCTTTTCACTTTCCTTCAGATTTATTCTGTGGTCCGCCGGGACATTATTATTATTATTATTATTATTATTATTATTATTATTATTATTATTATTCACTCATTAGAGCTTTTCACATCAGCGAAAGCCGATGGTTTTTCACTGAAGTCTGAGTGACAGCAAGTCTCCTCAAGTCTCCAGGACTCTTCTTAGTATTCTGGCAGTTCTCAACAATGCTGTTGTTTGGATGGTCTCCACTCGTCCGCCAACTTCCTAGTCCTCTAGTCCCTTTAGTAATCCCTTAGTTACTGTTCCAAACGCATCGACTACAATTGATATAATTGTCCCCTGCATGTTCCACAGTTTTTTCAGTTCCCTAGCAAGGTCGAGGCATTTATCCTTCTTTTCACATTCTTTCTGTTTTATCCTGTGGTCTGCCGGGACAGCAAAATCGACTAGTTTGCAAGTTCTCTTTTTTTGTTGATTATTATTAAGTCTGGTCTCCTGGCCGGGATTAGATGATCCGTTTGTATATTAAAGTCCCATAGGAGTTTATGTGAGTCATTTTCTACGACAGGTGCTGGGTTGTGCATACACCATTTGTTAGTATGGTCGAATTTAAATTTCTTACACATTTCCCAGTGAATCACCTTACCGACCCAGTCGTGTCTCGCCTTATATTCCCGCTGTGCTAATTTGCTGCATTCACTTATTATATGATTGATGGTTTCATCTCTGTCGCCACATAGCCTGCATTTGCTATTTTGTTGCGTCTTATCTATTCTCGCTTTGATATGATTCGTTCTTATGGCGTTGTCCTATGCTGCTATTAGGAGAGATTCTGTTTCTCTCTTAAAGTATCCTTTTCTTAGCCATGTCCAAGTTTTGTCTTGTGAGATATTGTTTATTAGTCGTTTAAAGCGCCCATAAAGTTGTTTTCCTTCCCATTTTTGTTTCCTAGTTACTGTCATTCTGTTGTTCATCGTGTTCTCAGTTTCGTGTCTGGTGGCTGTAATGAGTCCTCCTTCGTGTTTTTGTATATAGTTTTCGAGTCGATGTATGGATGCGTCAACCCTGTCTTCAATGCTGGCAAGTCCTCTTCCTCCCTCTTTTCTAGATACATATAGTCTGTCAACGTCGTCTCTGGGATGCAATGCCTTATGCATTGTCATTAGTTTTCTTGTCCTTTGGTCCATTTGTTTAAGTTCCTCTCGGGTCCACTTGAGAAAGGGTCCGGAATATCTAACGACAGGTACAGCCCAAGTATTTATTCCTTTGATGAGGTTTCTGCTATTGAATTTTGTCTCGAGTAGTTTTCTGGTTCTTCTGATGTATTCTTTCTGGATTTTTTCTTTCATTTCTGCTTGTTTGATGGTGTCAGCCTCCAAGATGCCCAAGTATTTGTAGGTTTCGTTTTCTGCGAGTGATTTTATCTTATCTTTGTTTGGTAGTTCTATCCCGTCAGTTAGATGTCGTTTGCAACTTTTCATTACAAGCATTGCACATTTTTCTATGCCTGATTCCATTCCTATGTCCCGGCTGTATATTCTAACTGTGTGTATTAGGGTTTCCAGTTCTTTTTCATTTTTTGCAAAAAGTTTGATGTCGTCCATGTACATTAAATGATTAACTTTTTCCTGTGATCTGCCGAGTTTGTATCCGGCTGTGCATTTTCTGAGTATGTGGTTAAGTGGCATCATGGCAATTATGAATAGTAAGGGTAATAGAGCATCTCCTTGGAAGATCCCTCTCTTGATCTTTGTTTCGGCTAATTTTCTTCCTCCTGCTGTCAATTCGACTCTCCAGGTTTTTCATAGTTTGTCGATGATGTTTATGACTTCGTCTGATATTTTGTACATTTTTAGGCTGTTTATTATCCAGCTATGCGGAACCATATCATATGCCTTCTTATAGTCAATCCAGGCCATAGCTAGATTTTTCCGTCTTGTCTTGCTCTCATCTAGGATGTGTTTATCTATGTAGAGTAATTCTGCTGTGCCTCTGGATCCTTTGCAGCATCCTTTCTGTTCGTCAGGGAACAATCCGAGGCTTGTTAGAGAGTGGTAAATCTCTTCCCTTATTTGTGCTGTTTATATTTTCCACATCATTGGTAGGCAAGTTATGGATCTGTAATTGTTGGGGGCGGTTCCTTTGTTTGGGTCCTTTTGTATCAATGTGGTCCTTCCTTTAGTAATCCACTCGGATACGTGCGCTGTTTGTAGGCATTTGTTCATTTCTAATACTAGTCTGTCGTGAATTGAGGTGAACTTCTTGAACCAGAAACCAATTTGCGAGCTTTTCACCCCAGCATTAGCTGATGGTCTTTCTCTGGAGTCTAAGTGACAGCAAGTTTCCTCATGTCTCCTGGACTCTTCTCAGTATTCAGGCCGATCTCAACAATACTGGATGGTCTATGCTCATCCTCCGATTTTTAAATCCTCCAGATTATTTAGAAAGCCTTTGGGGATCGTTCAATGCGCACCAATGTTGTAAGGGAGAATATTTTCCCTTACAATAAGTTGGACTCATCAAACTAGATACATAGATACAGATTGTGGATGGCTGTGACAGTTTTTGAAGTTTATTGATGACTGCTTAGCCCGCCCCCGCCTGGTGCTACTCTCGCTTTATTTATTCATTTCTGCGCGTTTTGATTCATTGTATATTTCCTTGTAGGAAAAGAATAAACTTATTGATAGTTTTCCGAATTTTCCATGTTGTTATTGATAATTTCAGTCACATTATTTTGGCAACAAGAACAAATCATTTGGGCAACGAAGATACAACATTTTGTTGACGAGAACCGAACATTTTTTGCCAAGAACACAGCACTCTGTTGACGAATAATTCCTGATTTTGACAACAAAGCAAAGACTCATAAGGACGCCGGAATAAAAGTACAGTGATTTTTCCTTTCTTCAGTTAGTATAGAGGATTTAAAAGCTGTTATGCTGGAACTATTAAAACAGGAACAACAAAGTATAAAACAGATGCAGGAAATGTGTTTAAAATAACAATACAAGCAACAATACATGAAGCAACAACATAAGGAAATGTTGGAAATCTGTCTAAAAAAAGTCGAATACATAGGGAAAACCAATTACGGAAGATTCGGTTGCAAATTCTATTTGTGAATTTAACTATAACCTTGACGAGGAAATAACTTTTTTCTTCCGATTTTTGACGTTATGAGGACGTATTTCCATATGACTGTCTGGGTTTGGCAGACGAAAGAAAAATTCACTTGTTGTAAAAATTAGGTCCTATGGAACATAAGAAATAAGTAAATAATATACTGACTTAGAAGTTGCGGATATTACATTTGAAGAAACAATTCTGCTACTAGAAAACATATACAGTGTTAAAAGCTTACTTTTCAACACCCGTTGGAATTGTTTTAATTTAGTAAAAAATTGAGCAAGAAGACTATTTAACGTACGCTACGATGGTTAATCGTCAATGTGAGAAATTCAGACTCGGTGAACTAAACATTGATGTTTAAATGTCTAATTTTTGTCGAGTGTCCTACGGCAAATAAACAAGCAAAAATTTGGGCATGAATTCTCACAAGTCCTGAGCGTGACACTAATTTACCACAACAGAAAGTAGAGGAGGAATGTAACAGAAAATCTCTGTCGTGATACTCAAAAGATTGAGGGTAGAAAAAATTTGACGAGTGCCAGAAATCTTTCGAAAAGATAAAAGAAATTTTGACATCTAATTTATTTCAAGTGCATTTTAATCCTAATCAGGAAATAGCTGAAGATCCTATTTACCCAACCCCTCCGCTCGGGCAGGATATGACACAAGGTCAATTTTTAAGCGGAGTTTAACAGGTTTGAATTCAGAGTTTTCCTTCTCCTAGACTAGTTGCCTCACCAAGGCTGAAGAATCCAGTCTGTCCTACTATTTATGCTTAGCTGGAGGGAGAATAACTGGATTTATACCTTTCCCAAGGGTATTAGTGCTATGTGAAAATGCAATCAGTCAGGTCCAGGATTTGAACTCGTGTCGCCGTGTCCATGTCCTGCAACGATAACCATTACACCACGGAAATAGCTGAAGATAGTGATGCCAGCAACTCTGGAGTTAGATCGGTAATTTTACACAAATACAAAGATGCAACCACGAAAGCCATGGCCTATGCATTTTGATATCGACTACATGCTGAAACAAAATATCGTAAAATCGAAAAAGAGAGTTTGGCAATAATTTCCGCCGTTAAAAGATTCCACAAATATGTAAATTGGATCACCGCCCGTTAATAACAATTTCTTGGATCAAAAAAAGGGTTGCCAACCAACATTGCCAATTGATTGCAGATGTTGGGTATTATCCTTTTTGAACTACGATTTCAAAATGGAATTTTTACCTTCTAATAAGTTTGGTCACGCAAAATTCCAAGATTTGGCGAACTGTTAGAAGATACGGTGATTGCAGCATTAAGGGCTGAGAGTGAAATAAAAAAATGTACTATGTAATTCGATACGGGATTTACCAGTAACTTTGTCCGATACAAAAATAAAAATTTTCAAGTCAATACATACATTTTGTCGTTTTCCAGGACATGATGTAGCTTGATTTTTTTTTCTTTTTACATCTCTTCTGTTGCTTTGGTCACTTCTGACGGCAAATGCCTTGTTACTGTTATTCATTCTCTAAATTAGTCTCATGACTACGAACATTTTTCCTCTTTTTCCCTATTTTTTATATTAAAATTAAATTAAATTAATTATCAATATTAAATATATAGCTTACTACCGTTTTCCCTACCCTATTACTTTCTTCTTTGTATACAAATTCTATGTCACATTAACAGCTTAAACGTCCATTTTCTAAATTGCAAAAATATAGACACAACGAGAATACAAGTGACAAAATAAAACATCTTAAGTTCCATTATTATTATTATTATTGTAATTATTATTATTTACTCATTAGAGTTTTTGACATCAGCATTAGCTGATGGTCTTTCGTTGGAGTTCGAGTGACATCAACTCTCCCCAAGTCTCCAGGACTCTTCTCGGTATTCTGGCCGTTCTCAATAATGTAGTAGTTTGGATGATCTCCACTCGGCCACCAACTTCCAAGTCCTCCGGTCCTTTTTGTAATCCTTTAGTTACTGGAGAAGTTCAATTGGAGAAGTTCGAAATGCTTTTAATACCAGTCTTAAGCTTTCATGGTGAATGAGGTCAAGTTGTTTCAGATAAGATTTCTGGCAGATCTATATACGAAAATGCCATAGTCAAGTTGAGAGCAGAGAAGAGTTCTATATAACTTAATTAGAGTTTAACGGTCAGCTCCCCCTCTGTGTGGGCAACGACTCGCAAAAGTTGTTGGGCACGGGTTGATTTGTTTTTTAGGTATTTTATGTGTGGGATGAATGAATGTTTTTTTTTATCGAATATTACGCCGAGGTATTTGTATTCGTTAACGACAGGTATTTCGGAGTCATCAATTTTTTGGGCAGGGTCATTGTGCATTTTCCTTAGAGAGCAAAAATTAGGAGTATGGTATTAGGAGCATTTAGAACTTCTCCAATTGACAGCCAATACGCCGAATCTCAGGAAGCACCTCTACAGATCAACAGTGAAAAATTAGCCCTCCAGTATTACACCAAACTTAAATCTTTTCCCTCTCACCCAGCATATGACTGCACTTTTGATCCAAAATACAGAAAAAATTTCGACCAAAAAGAAAAATCAATTAGACCATTTGGCCTATGTGTGGAGCCTATTCTCAAAGAATCCACCATACCTCTAAATAATATCCATAAAAGCATCTTGCCACAAATACCACCTTGGATCATTAAAAATCCAAAAGTTAGCCAACCACAGAATCAACTCTATAAAACAAAGACACATCCCTTCACCTACCAGAAAAACACATCAAAATATCCAGCATCCTGACTACCTATGTATCTATACAGATGAATCTAAAGACAGCAATAAAACAGCATGTGCAGCAGTCTTAAACAAAATAATAAAAACAAAAGCTCTTCTAATGGAAAGTTCTATTTTCACAGCTGAGGCCTATGCAATAGACTTGGCTCTCGACATTGTCTCGAAAGAAAAACACAAAAAATTCATAATATTCTCAGGCTCACTCTCTATCCTATTATCATTAAACCATAAAAAACGAGGGCACCCACTTATTATCAAACTACTTTGCAGACTACACTCAACATCAAACATTGCCCAGTCAGCTGGGGCTGTAGAATACAATGACTGAATCTCTGCAGAGGGGTAAGACCCCCCCTACCGAGTGTCCTGGATATGACACTAAACAATCTGATGGTGAGGTTCCAACAATGCTGGAGCTTTGGGGAATGCGGAGTACCCCTTCATTCCCATCGCTCCCAGGTCCACTCTGGCCCGGAGTGGTAGCACCTGATAGGGCCCTATCTATAGGTTAAATAGAAATAACAGCATACTTATGCGAAAATGAATAGAGTAAACTGAATAGCTTGAAATAGAAACGTTTTTGACAATTAAACCGTACTTACACTTAAACTGCGTGCTCATGCTTGACTGAATTATTTAAAATAGAACTGTTTTTCGACATTAAAACTGTATTTACACTTAACTGAATTGTTACATATAACTGCTTGAATAGTTTGAAATGGAAATGTTTTTAACAATTAAACTGTGTACTTATGCTAAACTGAACTATTTTCAATAGAACAGATTATTTACATAAAAATCGATTTGGCGTTAAATAACCTACAAAGGTTGATATGCCATAAAACCAAACAAACCAAACCAAACCAATCAACATCAGACAAAGAAATCATATTTTGTTGGATTCCAAGCCACATTGGGGTGAGAGGAAATCATAGAGCAGACGCGGCAGCAAAATCGGTTTTAGACTTGACCCCCGACAACTACAACATCCCATACACCGATCTGAAACCCAAAATAAATAATTTCCTCCATAAAAATGGCAACAACACTGGAATAGAATCACCAAAAATAAACTATTGTTATATATTGACCCTCGACCGAGCCGTCCATCAAGAGATGCACCTGTGTAAATAAGCGGAAGAACAGTGGAAGCAGGTGGACATTAGAAAATAATATAACCAGGTGCCGGAGCGGTTCGAGTCAGTTGGAGACAGGATGCTGAAGTGAGAACCAGCTCCAGACAGAGGGCTTTGGGTCCTCAGTGACCCACGGTTGAGCAACCCAAGCCAAGATGCGAAAGAAGTGCTGCTATAGTCGAGAGAAAATGTTTGGGTCAATATAACAGTTCGTCCTTGTCTCCACTCATTTCTCACACACAACAAACATCACCTTTCGAAAATAAAGTTTGAGAGATTTATATTTATATAAGGAAGTGTGTTCGTTCGTTATTGAAGTCGTCATTACCGGTTAATGATGTTTCCGTATGTAAGTGTATATTTGTATATGTACACGTGTAGTTGTTTGTATGTGGATATACAACACCATTCCAGGTAAAACCATTTTTGGGAGAATGGCGACCAGCTTTCCGAAAATCGCGAAAAAAACAAGTCACAATAACGCAATTGCGTATTGATCAAAGCAGACTTACGCACTCTTTTATACTCAAGCAAGAACGGCAACCACAGTGCTCTAAATGCCAAACGCCCTGCACAATCAAACACGTTCTCCTTGAGTGTAAAGTTTTTAATGACACCAGAAAGCAATATCTCCACGCAAATACCATGAAGGACTTATTTGAGTACGTCCACATGGATAATGTTTTGTCGTTCTTGGAAGAGACCGGGTTGTACCAGAAAATATAGACTTGGTTACAATCCCGAAAACACGACAAACTAATCAACTGAAGGGCACCTCGGGTAGTGTAATGGTTAGCAAGCTTGACTAGCAAACCTGCAAGAGTGAGTTCGAGACTCATTGGGTGCCTCATTCATTTGGCCTTGTGCCACACCGAAGCAAAGAGTTTCGTTAATAACAAACTAATCAACTGAAAGCAAATTATTGCTGAATAGAAATACCATTATGTTTGTGTTAGTAGAAATAGTAGGGAGAAATAATAATAAAAAAATTATCATCACTAAATAAACTAATGTCATATAGAAATACTTGAAAATATTTACTCGTATGCGAGTAAATGAGTTGTTTGGTTTTAGTTTGGTATCATCAAATTATGTGTTAACAAATCATTAAATTATGTGTTAACAAATCATTAAATTATGTGTTTACAAACCATTAAATTATGTGTTAACAAATCATCAAATTATGTGTTAACAAATCATTAAATTATGTGTTAACAAATCATTAAATTATGTGTTTACAAACCATTAAATTATGTGTTAACAAATCATCAAATTATGTGTTAACAAATCATTAAATTATGTGTTAACAAATCATTAAATTATGTGTTTACAAACCATTAAATTATGTGTTAACAAATCATCAAATTATGTGTTAACAAATCATTAAATTATGTGTTAACAAATCATTAAATTATGTGTTTACAAACCATTAAATTATGTGTTAACAAATCATCAAATTATGTGTTAACAAATCATTAAATTATGTGTTAACAAATCATTAAATTATGTGTTTACAAACCATTAAATTATGTGTTAACAAATCATTAAATTATGTGTTTACAAACCATTAAATTATGTGTTAGCAAATCATCAAATTATGTGTTAACAAATCATTAAATTATGTGTTAACAAATCATTAAATTATGTGTTTACAAACCATTAAATTATGTGTTAACAAATCATCAAATTATGTGTTAACAAATCATTAAATTATGTGTTAACAAATCATTAAATTATGTGTTTACAAACCATTAAATTATGTGTTAACAAATCATCAAATTATGTGTTAACAAATCATTAAATTATGTGTTAACAAATCATTAAATTATGTGTTTACAAACCATTAAATTATGTGTTAACAAATCATTAAATTATGTGTTAACAAATCATTAAATTATGTGTTTACAAACCATTAAATTATGTGTTAACAAATCATCAAATTATGTGTTAACAAATCATTAAATTATGTGTTAACAAATCATTAAATTATGTGTTTACAAACCATTAAATTATGTGTTAACAAATCATTAAATTATGTGTTTACAAACCATTAAATTATGTGTTAGCAAATCATCAAATTATGTGTTAACAAATCATTAAATTATGTGTTAACAAATCATTAAATTATGTGTTTACAAACCATTAAATTATGTGTTAACAAATCATCAAATTATGTGTTAACAAATCATTAAATTATGTGTTAACAAATCATTAAATTATGTGTTTACAAACCATTAAATTATGTGTTAACAAATCATCAAATTATGTGTTAACAAATCATTAAATTATGTGTTAACAAATCATTAAATTATGTGTTTACAAACCATTAAATTATGTGTTAACAAATCATTAAATTATGTGTTAACAAATCATTAAATTATGTGTTTACAAACCATTAAATTATGTGTTAACAAATCATTAAATTATGTGTTAACAAATCATACGTATAATATGTATAAACAGGCTTTGGGCTTAAATAACCTATAGAGGTTGATATAACATTAAACCCAACCAACCAACCATTTAGTTACTGTCCCGAAAGCACTAATCACAATTGGTCTAATTGTCACCTTTATGTTCCATAGTTTTTTCAATTCCCTATAGACAAATTCACTTACCTAGGAAGCAGCGTTGCATCAACCGAAAAGGACATCGACACGAGCTTAACGAAAGCATGGATAGCTATCAATAGGCTATCGATTATATGGAAATCAGACCTAACCGATAAAATGAAACGCAGTTTCTTCCAGGCAGCGGTCACATCGATACTGCTATATGGGTGCACTACATGGACTTTAGCAAAACGGCTGGAGAAGAAGCTAGACGGCAATTACACAAGAATGCTGCGTGCAATCTTGAACAAGTCCTGGCGGCAACACCCAACAAGACACCAACTGTACGGCCACCTGCCTCCTATTGCGAAAACTATTCAAGTTAGACGAACCAGACATGCAGGATACTGCTGGAGAAGCAGGGACGAACTCATAAGAGATGTACTCTTATGTACCCCCACACATGGCCGTGTAAAAGTAGGACGACCAGCACGAACATACATACAGCAGCTATGTGAGGATACGGGATGTTGTCCTGAAGACCTGCCTAGGGCGATGAACGATAGGGAGGAGTGGCGAGAGAGGGTCAGGGATATCCGTGCTACCAGCACGACATGATGATCTCTCTTTTCACATTTTTTTCAGTTTTATTCTGGGGTCAGCTGACAATTTTGCAATTTCTCTTTTTTGTTGATTATCATCAGGTCTTCTGGCCGAGATTAGGTGATCTGCTTGTGTGTCAAAGTCCCATAGGAGTTTATGAATGTTATTTTCTGGGACAGGTGCTGGGTTGGGAAAAAATCCACATTATTATTATTATTCACTCATAGGAGCTTTTCACATCAGTGTTAGCCGATGGTTTTTCACTGGAGTCTGAGTGACAGCAAGTCTCCTCAAGTCTCCAGGACTCTTCTCAGTATTCTGGCTGTTCTCAATAATGCTGTCGTTTGGATGGTCTCCACCCGTCCGCCAACTTCCAACTCTTCTAGTCCCTTTAGTAATCTTTTAATTACTGTTCCAAACGCACCAATTACAATTGGTATAATTGTCACCTGCATGTTCCATAGTTTTTTCAATTCCCTAGCAAGGTCGAGGTACTTATCCTTCTTTTCACATTCTTTCGGTTTTATTCTGTGGTCAGCAGGGACAGCAAAGTCGACTATTTTGCAAGTTCTCTTTTTTTTTTTGTTGATTATTATTTTCTGGTCTTCTGGCCGAGATTAGTTGATCCGTGTGTATGCCGAAGTCCCATATGAGATTATTATTATTATTATTATTATTATTATTATTATTATTATTATTATTATTTTTAAATGTGAAATTATTATTGCTGGCAAATTGTTAGTATCAGTTTGGTTTACTTGAAATGCAAATTATTTGTCTAAAGAGTATTTACTTGAAAATAATTTTTTACAAATGATTAACATTAGTTACTTGAAAACATGTATCTGTTTGAAAGTAAAAAAATAATTGACTTCATCATTAAATAAACCAGACCAGTCAATTGTGGCTATAAAATACACCAACTGCATCTCTGCTACACATACATACTTGAAACCATTTAACTGTGTGCAAACAAATGATTAATAGTTGATAGAATTATTCGTATGAGATAAAAAACACTTGAAACCATTTAACTGTGTGCAAACAAATGATGAAGTTTGATTTGTTTAAAAATTTTATCGATAAGATGTACTCACAAATCATATATTTAATTCATATGTATAAACAGATATTGGCTTTAAATAACCTACAATAATTGATATGCCATGAAACCCAACCCAACCAAGCCAAGCCAGTCGACTGTGTCTTTAGAATATACCGAAGAGAATTAATACCTCTCGCAACGAGTCCCCTGTATATGACATTGAACCATCTGATGGCCCCAGTCTTAGAGATTTGGGGAATATGAAGTACCCCTTTATTTCCATTGCTCCCAGGTCCACTGTGACCAAGATTGGAAGCACCTGATTGAGTCCTCTCTATGGGTCAAATAAAACTGTTTGATATTTAAACTCTATTCAAACAAATGACTTATACTAGATTGTATTGTCGGAAATAGAACTCTTTGACCATTTAACTCTGCGTAAACAAGTGACAAATGTTCAATTGAATTTGTTTGTGGTACATAACAAAACTTGGAACAATTTATCTATGCGCAAACGAACGAGTAATGAGGAAAAGAATTGAGTCGATTAGCAATATTTGAAACATTTTAAATGTGTGAAAAATTAGTCCAGGCTCGTTTAAAAATGTTATCAACAAAAGGTTCCCACAAATCATATATATCTTATATGAATAAAGAGAATTTAATAACCTGTCATCGTTAAAAACCAAACCAACCAGCCAGCCAATCAACCAAACCAAACCAAACCAATTAAATAACCGAAAATTTGACATGCCATCAAACCAATCAACCAACAAACCAACAAACCAGCTACTATTATACACATGCATAGGCACACATGTACACACATACTAGACCTAGCATATGTAATCACTTGACCAAAAATAATGTTTATAATGATATTAGTTATAAAATTTAGATCAATAGGATTCATTTCGTTTTCTGGTATAGTTTTACCTATGCTAATGAGACAGTTATGATTAAATATAGCCTGTGAACTCCCTTGACCTCAGTGAATGTTTTAAAAGTATCTACAGTGGAAGCAGCTCATTTTAGGAACTTCTCACTCACAGAAGTACCTGGAACATAACTTAAAATTGACCTGCAAATCTGATTCATCCCGAAAGGATAGACAATTTGTATTCACAGAAATATACCCACTCTCTCACCATGGCTGAACGTGAAAAATTTTCAAGAAAAGTTAATCCTAAATGACTCGTTCTACCAATACATTCTTCGGCTCATAGAGAAATCTTGATCTCTCGGATTTGAAATATTTGGAGCTCAAAAAGCGTTTTAAATGTATCCGTGATCTCCTGATCGGACTTTTAGGCTGCGTCTTGTGTCTGCATCGAGTTGATGTGCGTAAGTCTTTGCTGGTCGGCTAACACTGGCACATCCATGTCTAGGAGTTCACTAGAGGACGTCGCTTATGAATTCGTCATTGTTTCTTCAGCATTGGGTCGCATATCTTGTTCTTTTCACTTGAAGGGTTTGTAAGATGGGAGGTAAGAGGCCGTACAGTTGCTGTTTTGTGCGATTTGTTCCGGACAGGAAGTGGCATTGTTGTTTAGTTCTCATCGAGTTTCTTCTCGATACGTTTTGTTAGCACACATGTAATGCATCCATATAGTAGTGTGGATACAGCTGAAGCTTGGAAGAAATCCCGTTTTTTTTTTCGGAGATATCAAGGTTCCCCGTGATCGATTAACTATCAATAGCATTCCACGCCTGTGAAAGGCATATGTTGACAGTGGATAAGCTATTGCTGTTGAGATATGTCAACTGGTCCGCTAATTTTAGAGGCTTGCAACTCCTTTTTATTCAAAAGACATGTAATCTGTTTTATTTGCGCCCACGTAGAGCCCAATGTTTCCTGCTGCTTGCTCAAGGCTATGCAGTAGGATTCTATTTGAGCTGGTGTATTTGCAAGAAACTCTAAGTCACCTGCATAGTCAGCATCTATCATAGTTTCTACGAGATATCGTCTGCTTCTTGCCTTTTTATTTTTTTAATGTGAAACCATTTTCTTCTATTAGATCTATTGACGTTTGAAGTTCGTAGTCGAGGCAAGGTATAAACAAAGATGGTGCTGATGTATCACCACGCAAAACTCCAGAGAATGTGTCGTAGAAATCAGTGTCGCCATGGGATGAATGAACCATTGCTTTCTTGTTTTTGTAAAGCATCATTATAGCTGTAAAAGTTTCTTTGAGGAGACCATATGCAAGTAATATTTGCTTTCTCTTTCCTCAGCGTATGGAATCGAATGCTTTGGAAAAGTCTTCGAAAAGTTGTGTTGCCTTGAGATTTTTTGCTCGCACTCCTTCGGTTATTCGACGGATCGTCAAAACCTGTTGGCGATTTCTTCGAAAGCTAATTCCTCGATTTCTGGTTGGATGTAGTTGAGAAGCAGGGGATATATAAAGCTTAGCTGCTATAGCAGTAAGAGTTATGCCTTTTAGTGATTCCTTGGTCGCTTTCATGTTGAACAGAAGAATGAAATCTTTCGGCAATTACTTTATTGTGTTTTTCTATAGACCGGTTAGCATAATCGGAGAAGGATGTCGTAAAATTTCCTTTTGTTTTCCAAACATCAAGATGTACTTCGTCGAGGCCTGCAGCTTTTCTCTTTTAGTTTTTCTCAATATTGAGTCAAGTTCTTCTTCTATAAACTGTCAAAGTTTAATGTCTAGTTATTAATGATCTTTTCGATGGGTTTGTCAGTGATTTCAGGAAAATTTCCGTGCAGCTTTTTGAAATGTTTTGAAATGTTCTTTCAGTTTCAGAAGTCTTTCTTCTTGGAAAGCAAATTTAAATTTTGTTCTTAATGTGTTCTTTCTTTCCGTTCACTGAATTTACTCTCTGTCATGCTAACCGTGATGGTCTATTTTCTTCGATTTTCAAATTGTATCAATTATGCTCATTTTTCTATGTGTTGGGGAGTTCTTTCTGGGTTTTCTTAAATTTCTTTGTGTTGACTTTTATTGGGTTTCTTTTATTGAGTATGAATACATTTTTTAAAGTTATCTCATTTGTTGTAATCACGAGTGACTTCCATATCATATACGGAAGTTTCATTGGTGATGCTGTTTCTGGAAAAGTTTAGCTCGAAATGAAAAAAAAATCTAATTCGTTCAGACAGCAAATAAAATTTCTTTCTATAGCCAGGTGTGAGAGAATGGACCTTTTTGAAAAATATTAATGACATGACTCATTCAGACTGAAAGCAAATAATAAGTTTTTTTTTCAGCGAACTGTACTTTATTATATTATTTTCATCCCGTGAAACGTAGAGTTCTTCTGATGGTAAAATACGTGGTGCCTTCAATACGTTTTTTTGGTACAGGCATTTAAAATTGTCGTAGACTCTTGAAAATTCCCTATGTTATTGGTACACATCTTATGAGATGATTGACCAATTTTTATGATTTCAGGTTCAAATGAACAGATACAGCAGCAATTGGAATACACCCTACCAAAGCCTGATTGTCACAGCTGGTGAATTTCAAAAATGCAATCAGACAATTTAGAAAAACGATATGCAATAAAATTCTCTTTTAAACTTGGAAAAAATGCCAGAGAAACGTATGAAATATTTCAGACTGCTTTTGGAGCATCTTTCATGACTCGAGCACCAGTTTTTGAGTGGCATAAGAGATTAAAGGAAGGCAGGGAGTCTGTGAGGGATGATGAGAGGTGTGGGAGGAGTAAGGTAGTCAATAGATCAGAGTTGATTGGCCAAAGGTTTCGGGTTAGGGTTACTATGTTGAGGTTTTAAGGGAGTTCAGGAAGAGATTCGCTCGGAAGAGGCCAGCACTCTTCAAATCGGGTCAGTGGCATTTCCAGCAGGACAATGCACCAGTCCACAACTCCATCCTCGTCACAGACTATTTGACTAAGATGGGCATCAAGACAGTTCCTCAGCCTCCCTATAGTCCAGACCTTGCTCCCTGTTACTTTTGCTTATTCCCTCGGCTCAAGGAAAATCTTAGAGGTTGTCGTTATGAGACAATTGAGGAGATGAAAGAGGCTATGACGAGGGTCATTGACACGCCTACACAAAATGACATCCATGGGACCTTCCAGAAGTTGTTGGAAAGGTACAACAAGTGCATTGCAGCCGGAGGAGATTACTTCGAAGGGGACTAGAGTTTCATGTGAGTACTATCAATAAAAGTGTCCATACGAAAAAAGTCTGGAAACTTATTTAATTATCCTCGTATATTATTATTTTAGTTTCTACATTGAGATAAATCAATCTGTCAGTCTCTCTTCTTCTTTTCTTGCCTGTCTATATCTGTCTGTCGGTTTCTCTCTCTCTCTCTCTCTCTCTCTATATATATATATATATATATATGCAAACTCAACTTTTTCTCTATATTGTCTATGCTTACTCAACTATCAGTGAGTATGTAATTGTTTATACTTATTCAACTTTTACTCAAATTCCTTTCGGTTTATTTTTACTGAGTGAAAACCTACATTATTGTCTTCAAGAATGTATTTAAATTCACATCTGAGCATCAAGACAGTTCCTCACCCTCCCTATAGTCCAGACCTTTCTGTGACTTTTGGTTATTCCCTAAGCTGTGACTTTTGGTTATTACCTAAGCTCAGAGGTTATCGTTATTTGACAATTGAGGAGATGAAAGAGGCTGTGACGAAGGTCATTGACATGCTGACACAAGAGGACTTCCATGGGCCATTCCCTAAGTTGTTGGAACGGTACAACAAGTGCAGTGCAGCTGGAGGAGATTACTTCGAAGGGTACTTGAGTTTCATGTGTGTACTATCAATAAAAATGCCCATACGAAAAAAGTCTGGAAACTTATTTAATGATCCTGGTATATATATATATATATATATATATATATATTTTTTTAAATAAATTTTTTGTTGTTGTTTTTAACTGTAATGCACTATTTTTCCACTTGGGATACATTCATAAACAGTCATCAAGACGAATAGAGTACATGAGCACAACAACTCGGTGAATAATGCGTTTACTTCTTGATAATCGCAGTGTAAGGGACAAATCACATTACATTAAAAAAAAAACTGTCAACCAATGAACTGAATGGCTACTAATTAGCTAATCGGTTGAAATAGGACACATGTAAGATGGGCTATGGGGACCAAATTTTTATAACAACGGCGCTGTAATCGGTGTTGTTAAGAGTAGCTTTTGTCAGAGCAGATGTTTTTGAGCGAAGCAGTCAGAATCCCGTTCATCGCCTGTGAACATACAGACCAATGATGGTGACTACGTGTAAAAATAGCGTTTTGAAACAGCAACTTAACTCTATACGACGTTATCATTGTGCTATTGAAATATCGGTCGTAGTTTTCGTGAAAGTAAACAGGAGGTATTACTTTTGGAAAATCCCTCCAATCTAGATATATGTGTGTGTGTATGTGTGTGTGTGTGTGTGTGTGTGTAAAAGTTTTCAGTAAAATTAATAGCCATTTTGGGGTTCATGCAAGAACAGTTTATATATTATCCATGCACTCATCCTCTTTTTTATCAGGGAGAAAATAATATATTGGAATTGGGTAACTGTGTTTGAATTTTGGTTGAGAGTGTTCATGTTAAATTCTCTTAAATATTCAAGAGAAAAACGTGAAGCCAATTTCTACTATTCTTTGTTCTCTCGTCATGGTAATGTCGTAGGAATGAAAATAGTCTTTATTGAATGGTCAAAATGGCACCTTGCATGGAGCAATAGTTATCAAGCAAGGCTGGCAAACCATCGGTGAGTAAGATTTTCACTGGATGGCTCAATACTTCTGGTTTTGTGACACAGACAACCAAGTCTTGGCCCTTATGCGATTCCTAGAGAGAATCGGACAACCTGTTAGTGGTCTGGAAACTGAACACATAATTACACCTCACAATCACTGGTCTTGTGCTACAGATAAACTGGCCTGGGTTCCTATTGCAATCAAAACTGTGCATAGCAGGTTTGTTCTGTAACGCGGGAAATTTGAAATTAGCACTGAATTAATGAAAGAAACGGATTAAAAGAAAAGATTGTCATGTACAGCTTCTTTGGATTGAAGGACATTTTCCTTTTATATGAGGCCACTGGAGTATCATTCTATGTGCCTTTACTTGAAGAGCCACATAATTTCTTCTAGTAATGCTTTCACAAGTGAGTGCTGAAAATTTCTCAGCCCAACTTACAAAAGAATGGTCTGGCGCCATTATGTTACATATTGACCTCTGACAGACTGATTAGTGCGGATTTCAAAAACAGGAAGTGCAGCTGTGTCTTAAGGTAAACACGGGACAGCGGAAATGCCACGTGAATTGCATAGATGGGGCGCTGGAAGGAAGAATGTGGGGGCGGCTGAAAAATATAAAATATGTAAGTTTTCAACTGTAAGGGGTCAGTCAGAGTTGGCGGTCAATCGGGAAGAACAGTTAGGAAAGTTACGCCGTTTTGGGCGCTAGACCGAGGTGGGCAGCGGCTGCCAGGTTGTAAGGTTACTTTGTATCAGTCTCCCGTGAAAGAAGCACGAAGAAAAAAGTCTCAGCATATATCTATCTCAACGTGGTGTAAATCCTAGCAATTTCTGACCGACTCTCTCTCTCTCTCTCTCTCTCTCTCTCTCTCTCTCTCTCTCTCTCTCTCTCTCTCTCACTTTTGTAAATAAAAAGAGAGATCATATTTTTATAAACAAGTGGTGTTATAATTTTCTCCCTCGATATACAGCTTTTATTTATTTGGTGCCGAAGGCTAGTTCACGCCGACATGACGTGATTTCGAACCTCGGTTATCTACAAGACGATCAAGACGATGAAGAAACGGCTACTCGTTGGATGAATTGGTACAGGCGACCATTGTTTAAAACGAGAGATAGAAAGACGAACGAAGATGAGACAGAAATGAATAGAGAGACAAAGAACAAAAAAGAAATAACAAGATGAAAAACAAAAACAAACCCGACCAAAAAGAAGAAAAAGAAAAAAAAGGAAAGAAAAGAAAAGAAAAGAGAAAGCCCCAAATCGAAGAACAAAAATTGCAGAAAAAAAAAGGACTCGACTCACTAAAAGACAAAGTAAGAAGTTGGAAAGAAAGTCCAGAACGAAAATAAAACAAGAAAAACGAGGAAAAAGAGAGAATTCAACACAACAAGAAAAACAAGGGGAAAAAGAAGAAAAAGCCTCAGATAAAACGAACTGAGAAGACAAGATAAAAAGAAATTGACAATATAAGAATCGATAAACGAAGAAATCGCCATTTAAAAATAGGTACTTTGCTCATTCAAAATATCACGTAGTTTTTTTCGTCTCTATCTCTTTCAAGTTTCATGGACTCGCGCCAGATAGATTTAAATTATCTTAAATCTATCAAGATTAGCCATGTAAAATAGGTTATGTAAGGAGGGGTATTTGCAGAATTATTTCTGTGAGTTATGTTTAATGAAATTATGGAATCTTCTCTGTGTAGGAGAACAGTTTGTACTATAGCCACAATTAACGCCATGTGCGAAATAGACATATAATGTTCATAACGATAGAACATATAAAGAACATAGGAATCTCGAAATTCGAAAACGCGTAACGACTTCTTGTTCAGGTACGAAACCTTTTCATTAACTTTGAGTTAATGGTTTCAACATAAGGAGGAGAAACACAATCTCGCTATGCCGTCTTATTCATTTGGCCCCCATCTCGAGCGGCCCCCATAGGGCACAAGTCTGCGAGCTCCAGAAGTCGATCCTCCTCGTTTGGCGTCTAGTACTCAACTCTCTAACTTTCTTCAAATCTCCCACAAACCTCCGCGCGCTTCCGGCGCGTGACGTCACCCACAGCCTGTCACCCCGTTCCGTCTTCTCGGACTATTGTGACATCTCTGAGTGGCACGTCCGCCCCGCGCGCGCTTTTCCACCTACATCAAGGTTTGCATCTAACTAACCCATGTGCTGAGCCGAAATGTTCTCAGCCTAACTAAACTCAAAGGCATGAACCGAAATCCCTTGGCCATTACGTTACAAGTTGTGTTTGATGGAATTATGTATTATCTCTCTGAAGTGAGGGCAGAGTTTACTGAGTACCAAAATTTTGGGGTTTTGGCAGAAAGCCAGACTATTGCTTTAGTCGAAAACTGAATTTTTCGCGCCCATGAATAGAAAGAGAGCGGTTGGAGTTAGGAAGTAAATGGGTAACACTTAGCCTATATTATAATACGTATGCAGAAAGTTCATGGCAAGGATTCGAATCAGGATTAAGAAAGAATATACACTCGTTAAACATAAAAAGAAAATAAAGAAAGAAAATAAATCAATGAACGGTGGTGAAAAAAGGAGAAAAAAGGCTCAATGAAGAAGGGAAAGGCTTTTGTTGGTTGGGAGAAAATTTTCCAGATTTTATCTCACTTTGGAAGTGAGCAGGAAACGAATACTGCGATATTTTGGTCGGAATAAGAAAAAGGAAAAAAAAAAAAAAAATAACGTCCGCTTAGTTTTGTGAAGATATTAGGCAGAAGTGTAAACTCTAGCACTTTCTGACTGACTCTTTCTCTCTCTCTCTCTCTCTCTCTCTCTCTCTCTCTCGCTCGCTCTCTCATTGAGATTTTTCGTCTCGACTTTCGCAAATAAAAAAGGGATGTTGTCACTTTCTCCCCCAATATACAACAATTAAATGTATGTGTTATTATGTATAATCATTACAGTTCAACATGCTTTTGTCAAGTTTATATAGCCTTCCATAATAGAAGGACTTTTTAGCTTACTTTCATACTCCCTAAAGGTTAAAGAATAATATAAAATGGGACCTTCGTACAAGTTTATCAAATGATATTCTCATGCCTCATTAATTACAATCTATTTTTGCGTTGAACATCATCGTAATCCTCAATTCAACAGATAACAATGGAATGTTTATTAGAATCATTCATTCTTCCAACATAGAAAATTGATATGATTGAGGACTGCTGTTACAAAAGGAACCCAAATTGTTAATAGGGTCGTCTAGTTTTGACCTAAGATGACATATATGCATACCTTTGAGTGAACACCCAAAATGAATAAATTAACTTTCAAAAGTAGGGTTTAAAAAAACTGACAGTGTAATGATTCATATTGTGTGTATTTCACAAGATGAAAGTAGAGAATATGTACCTATATAAATCAAGTAGAAAATCACTTCTGCTCAAAAACAAAAGCGAAAAAAAAAAAAAAGAAAAATATGATAAAAATGATCCAATCGATGACGCATAAAAACCTTTGGAAAAGATCAAGGATAATGAAAACTGAGACTCAGAGAAACAACTTCTATTTTGGAAAGTTTTATTCCATGTGATGTCATCTTATCTATTATGTTATCTCTCCTGCATATTAACTGCTTTTAATTACGAAATATGAGATATGTTGAAGTTTTTATTACAAAACTTTCTTGCTAGTTCTTTAGTTGCCTTAAGATATTCAAACAAACTATAATTACAGAAAAATATATTTGATAATATAATTCCAATCATATTGAAAAGATGCAGTTTGGAAACTAACATAACTATGTTTGCCAAACAATTTTTTCAAGCTTTTAATTTGACAACATTAAACTGAAAAAAATCTACTGATTTGCAGTGACGACAGAGATCTTTAAGTCACAGTGATCTATTCTTTGAAAAATAGTCATACTCTTAATAGATATTCCTTCCTCTCTAGGATAATCTTTTCCCGTGACAGTCAGCTACGTAAAAAGTGACATTTTTATATTTTTGGAATATTAATCTTTTGATCTAAAATACCTGGAATGCTAGTTTTTGCCCGGGTAAATGATAAAAGACCTAGAATACTAGTTTTTAGACCTGGTAAATGATAAAATGTTTTGCATCCTACTAAGATTCTTATTTTAAACAGCTAAGCACTTGATCTAAGATAAATTCTATATCAACTTTCAATTAAATGATTTAAAAAAATAATTGGTTTCTAGGAATTTTTGTTGTTGCTAATTATCTTATAAGTGAATATCACAAACAACCCCCTTGTTAAAAACAACGTTTTAAGACTCAGTTGCTTAATCATCTTGTGTAGAAGCATAAATTCATAGAGTCGTCTTCTAGGAACACTCACTGTCGCCATTACTATTTGTCATATTTGCCATTGAATTATGTACTAAGAAAATGTTTAAGGAGGCTACAGATCGCAAGACAAGACAACTACCTCATGTACAAGGATGATATTAAGATTTTTACCAAGAATGAAAAAGAAGAATTATCAATAGAAGCTATTAGATTTTTCAGCCAAGATATTGGAATATAACTTGGCACTGAAAAATTTACGATGCTTTTAATGAAAAAAGGAAAATGAGAAACAATTGAAGGAATAGAACTACATAATCAGGAAAGCATCAGAACACTTGGAGAGAAAAATAAACAACAACTGTCGGGGAATATTAAAAGCATATCCGTCACACAAACGGATATGAAAGAAAAAGTAAAAAGGGAGTACCTCAGAAGAACATGAAAACATTATCATTAAATTCTGCAACAAATGACTCAGACAGATTCTATGTGGCACGAAAAGAAGGAGGAAAAGGACTCACCAGTATTGAGGGTGGTCGGTATACAAGGACACAAATAAAGTATGTACTAGTGCATAAAGGGGTTGATCACCATAGCAAGTAAAGCGGTAACAACTTGTAACTACAATCATATAATCTAGGAAACAAAAATGGAAAGAAAATCAATTATATGGAAACTTCTAGCGACAAACTGAGGAACTTTCTGATGAGATGACTTCCACATAGCTAAGTAGAGGAAACCTCAAGAGAGAAACTTAATCTCTAATAATAGCAGCTCAAAATAGGAGGTGCCCGTGGTATAATAGTTATCGTCGTAGGAAATGGACACGACAACACGAGTTCAAACCCTGGACGAGACTGATTGCATTTCATATAGCACTAATACCCTTGGGAAAGGTATTATTCCAATTATTCTCCCTCCAGCTATGGGTAAATAGTAGGGTAGACTGGGTTCTTCTACCTTGGTGAGGCAACTAGTCTAGGAGAAGGAAAACACTGAATTCAAATCTGTTAAACTTCGCTTAAAAATTGACCTTGTGTCATATCATACCCGAGCGGAGGGGTTGGTAAATATAAATAATAGTAGCTCAAAATAATGCCATAAGCACAAATTATATCAAATCAAAAGTTCATAATACTCTACAGAATTGTAAGTGTAGGCAACGTGGTTATAAAGATAAAACAATTAATCCCATAATAAGCAAATGCAACAAACTAGAATAAAAAAGAATTTTTAAAAAGGCGTGATTGAATGGGAGAGGTGATTTAGTGTAAAAAAATGATATTTGATCTTGTAACCAAATGGTATACGCACAAAATAACCTCTCCCAGAAAAAGAGATGTATAAAATTGTCTGGGACTTTGAGATACAAACGGAGGCCCTAATTAAAACCAGAAGACCAAATATAGTTGTACTTAAGAAGACTCAGCCATTCTAGCAGACAACTCAGAGAAAATGAAAGTGGTCGAAAAACGGTATAGATACCTGGATCTTGTTAAAGAATGAAAAAAAAAAAAATGATGTGGGATATGAAAATTGTGGTGATAATCGTTTCAGTCCCCATGAATTTGAAAAAATGTGTCGGTGAAATGGAGATCAGAAAAAATTTAGACCATCCAGACCATAGCAACTACAGCAATACCAGGATACTTAGAAAAGTGCTGGAAGCCTGCAGAGATTTGTAATCATCCAGACTCCAGTGAAAAAACCATCAATTAAAATTGGTATGAAAAATTCAGAAGAGGCAAAATTATAAATGCCACGATTTTTATTTTGTATTAAAAAAGTCTGAGAACCCTACCCACCTCTAGAAAAGATGAAAAAAAATTGTTGACTATTTTTGACGAGGGAACATTTGCACTCAATGAATTATGACTACATTCTTTGGTTGCCCAGTCGGCTGGGGCTGTAGAATACACTGACTGCTTCTCTGCAGAGGGGTAAGACCCCCCTAACGAGTGTCCTGGATATGACACTAAACAATCTGATGGTGAGGTTCCAGCAGTGCTGGAGCTTTGGGGAATGCGGAGTACCCCTTCATTGCCATTGCTCCCAGGTCCACTCTGACCCAGAGTGGTAGTACCTGATAGGGCCCTATCTATGGGTTAAATAGAACTAACTGTGTATTTATGCTAAACTGAATTGTTTGAGTAAACTGAATAGCTTGAAATGGAAATGTTTTTGACAATTAAACCGTACTTACATTTAAACTGCGTGCTTATGCTTAACTGAATTGTTTGAAATAGAACTGTTTTTCGACATTAAAACTGTATTTACACTTAACTGAATTGTTACATATAACTGTTTGAATAGTTTGAAATAGAAATGTTTTTGACAAATAAACTGTGTACTTATGCTAAACTGAATTGTTTTAAATAGAACAGATAATTTACGTAAAAATGGATTTGGCGTTAAATAACCTACAAAGATTGATATGCCATAAAACCCAACAAACCAACCAAACCTATATTCTTTGGACCTATAAAGTTTACAAGTACCTTCTCTTCGTAATATTTCAGTTATAGAAGATAGGGAAGGTTTATTTTTTTAAAAATTTCTAGTAAATGTTATAGAAGAAACTAGCTCAGTCACTTTACTATGTATTTCGTAAAAAATTGTACAGTAAGAGCTATTTGGATTAACAGCTATTGTGCTGATTTTTTTTCTCTATCATAGTTTTGAATATACAGTTGTTTCTGTGTGAACGACAGCAGTCAGTTATAAAAAACAGCCAACACTGAAAATTTAGCTTTATTTCTTAAGACGCTTGCAAGAATGTTTGAAATACTGTATCGTTTCGGAGTATAACACATTCTTTCCACGTTAAAGAAAATCCATCTTTTATTTTACCAAACCATCCACGTTTAAACAATCGATCGTTTTATAAAGATCACATTAAGTAAGGACTTCTTTATGTAAAACCAGAAATGATAATTATGTTTCCGGTTATATATATATATATATATATATAAATTTGGGTTTATATATATATATATATATATATATATAAAGCCAAATTTTGATCATCATGAGAATAAAAGCAAAAAGCCCCCCCCCACAATAAATATGACAAGCTTGCTAACCGATTTCGATCCTCCCTCAACAGAGCTAAATCAAAGTTAATGCATAAAACAAAATTTAAAAAAAAACCACGGGAAATATGTAAGGTGAAGAAAAAAATGTATTGGAGACGATATCGAAATAGTCTTAGCTGACATTCCCTCTGTTTACAGAGAGACACTCTGCCTGATTAAATATGAATAGTTTCCTGTACTTTCAGAGTAAATGAAGAGTATAACTTACTCAGTATGGAGAAGAAGTCAACTTTATTTAAATAAAGTTTTAATATATAATATAGGATAGTATTCGGAACTAGAAATCCCTATGTCTGAAAAAACGTGAGAAGAGGAGTGGTCTTCAGCTGACAAAGGGGTCCTTGCTAGCCACATTCGCCGATCCATTCACTTATTGTAATAATCCGTCCATGCTTTGCTATACACGCCGGATTCACCAAAATCTCTGTGAAAACTTAATTAAAACCCTGCAATGAAGGGATTTATGCTTTATATTTTAGCAAATAATGACGAACAATTTGAATAAAGTAATGGGAGAAAAAACGGCAAAAAATAAAGTTTGAGAGCCAAAAAGAAAACCCTATTTGGTTCCCTCCACATCCTCCTATCTAAGTTTGGAAGGCCGACTGTTTTCCGATATTTTATGACCAGAAACAAACCGGACGATACCTACAAAAGCAGTAGAGCAACACTAATTGGACAAAAATACAAAGTGAGGAGCTACGATAGGGGATTGGTGGCATGGATTATTAAGAGAGTCCAAGGTCCTAAAAAATGGAGATGTGAAAGGGTAGGAAAAAAGAAAAGGAGGCGGGTTCTTGGATATTAGAAACTAAACGGCAGGGAAAGGAAACTTAACACTCTACAAGCTCTGCTAGAAAGGCTAACGAAGATTCTACTCACCAGGAGTGGGATTCCGAGAGACCCAGACCATTGCTGCCATGTGCAGGAAGATGAGGGAAGGGTGAATCCAACATTGCACCCTTTCGTACGACCGGGCTCACTGCATTCACCCATCTTTTGTCGAATGTTATGCTGTCTAAACTTTTTCTATCGCATTTGATCTTGACCCTAATCTGATGCCTAACGATCAGAAAAGTTTGCAACCTCATACAATCCCCTCTTTCACGTCGACCAAATCACCATTCTGGCCACGGTTAGGATCACAAGAAACACCCTATGTTTCTCACCTCTCCACGGAGGATCAACATTGTTTATGACGTAACCAACATCGAGCAGCACAAGCTGTTAGGGGTCGATGCAAGCCGTTCATTTCCAGACGTGATTCCAAAACGGGCTAACCAACTCGCATTAGTAGAAGGCGTGCACAACCGTTTCTTTCACACTCTGTTCGGTCCGCTTTGAAAACCCAGCCGCAAAAGTGGTAACGTATTACGAGCAAGTTACTAGGTAAGCGAGAAGTTGGTAAAAAAATCCGAATCTGGCGTTCGATTCCATTGAGAGCGAACCTTCTCCAGCAACCAGCCGGGCGGATCCAAAGTGGTACTCACTACTAACTACCGATACAGCTCCTTTCGAGACCAAGAAAAATCACTGGACCGAGGAAGTTTACGAAGGGCCTTACGGCACTCGGTAAGAAACAGTGCTTCACTCTTTGGCCTACGACAACCTTCAATCTCGGAATTAGACGTAAGTTTGGGAAAAGCAACTTCAACCTAACGTTTCCACGCAGCATCCCTCGTCAAACGTCTACCAGTGAAAGCCAATCTTTCAGGGAGCCAAGAGCTCTCCAGATCAGGCATTCCTACGCTCCTCTTGTGGGAACGTTAACAGCAGACCCGTCTGCGGACCATCGGCTTTCGGTCACGCCACAGCAGCGTGGCGAGGGATTGTTGTAGCGCCCGTCGGGAGCCCTCAGGCAGGAGAAGTACAAACAACCGCTAAAGGATCAAGGGGAAGATGTACACGGCAAACACCTTCGCCTTGCACTTTAAGGTTAACCACATTTGAAACCAGGTACCCATCTGCGCTTTTACCTTGTTCAGCACTTCCGACCAATTTCTCTCCAGATTGAGGCCGGGTCCGAACCACACCCTGAGGATGCAGATAGGTTCGTCAGTGGAAAGATATAGGCTAGGGAGCGCCACCTCTCCAGGCACCTAACTACCTCTTTGACTGAAAGGTAGGACACGAAGACTGTGATATCACCAGCATACGCGGAGACGTTCGCCAACGAAAGGAACGCTGCGCAAGGCTGGATTTGCCCCCTCATCCCTAAGCCTATAGAGCAAGGGCTCCAAAGCGAGAACATAGATAAAGGGACGGAGAACAACCCTGCCGGACTGACTGTTTGATCACGAAAAACACCAAGCACTTCCTGTTCACCTGCACCACTGCCTAAGTGTTGTACTGCATTCAGATCTATTTGCTGAACTCCGATTCAAATCCAGGTGTCTTCAAATACGGCGGTCTTCAAAACTGCCACCAAGAAGTGATGGTCCACCCTGTGGAAGGACCTGGACTGATCCAATTTGATCATCGTGCGTGATATTAGTGCAGTCGTTTATTCCCTCTGTGATCTCGGGTCACCGACTGTAAATTGTTCTAGACTGATCTTCTCTTCACTGCGTAATTCTGCTCAGTTCAATCAGGTCCTTGACAACAAATAGTTTGCCAAGATCCGGGCCAAAATTTGTAACTCTGTTTAGTTCCTCCCTTCTTCAGCAATGTGATCACTTCCTTGGTAATGCTGGTGAGAGGATAGCGCTCTGAGCAAAAAAATGTTTGAACACATCCTTCAGAATTGGCACAAACATCTGCAACATCCTCAAGTACACTTTGTAGGACAAACCATTTAGTCCAAGTGACTTGTTGAGGTTGACCTGCTTCAACGCATCACGGACTTCGCACTCTGTAACCAAACCTTCGTAGCCAGCCGTTTACGCATTTTGAAGGCGGGAGAAATCGGTGAGATAGCTGCGAAACTCCTGAAGCGGGAGACCAGCTAGCAGGTGAAACGATTACGAAAGGCCTCGCACATTTCGCGAACTCATCAAGAGATTTGACGGACTCAGTGTACCGATGAGGAGAACTTCGCGTTTCCTCTTCACAAACGAATGAGATGCATTTCACGGCTTCGTTGGGAATTCTTTTTAGCATAGCTCTAACTACAAAACCCTCGTAGCGCTTGCTAGCTTCCCCCTTAAAGTCCCTCTTAGCTAAGTCTACTGCTAGGGAATCCTCACTTCCATCGTCCGAGAAAACTTATCACCAAAATACTTCGCCTTCTTGGCGCTATCTAGTTTGAGCTTTCGGTTGTACAAGAAGACGAAGTCCCTAATCCTATATTTTAAAGAACGCCACCACCTATTCCCGACTACCGCCCCCACTAGTTCTCGCTGAATAAAAGAATTACAGGCGATCCTGAAAGTCCCGTACCTCATGTAAGGCGGTATTAAACTTCTAGTATCTAGCCAGACTGAGCCAATTTTCCCGTTGCAAACTGACCTTAGCCAGTCAATAGCCAGTTTGCCCAATCGAGTGGAACATGGGAAAAGAAACGAAATCAGCGTCGGCTATTCAAACTAACATTATGAACAGGTAAGACCTAACATCGACAGAGGGTGAACTATCACTCCATGTCCACATCTACCTCTCCGGGTAATTCGGACGAAACCTGTTGAACAAGTCGTAACGGACCATAAAATCGACCAGGTTGCTTTCACACCGGTCCAACCCTTTAGCACTACTCCCAACCCATCTATCTTTGGATTACGGATTGCATTACAATCACCCGCTAAAACTACCCGCTTCAGATCGTCGAGGAACGGCTCCAACCGCCGAAGAAAAGAGCGTCTCTAACCAGCAGGATTGGGTTAATAAACCGCAACCACCCGAAACGCGAAACTTTTAACGACAACATCAGCTACAACCAGTCAGCTGCCGTGATCTAAAAAGACTGGATTGACATCTACATTAAGGCTGTGTCCAACTAGCAGAGAGACTCCAGTGCTACAGCGGTTACCAAACGCTGAAAGAACCACAAATTCGTTTCTAGCACCCGGCCATCCGCTGCGCAAATGAAGTGAGTCTCTTGTAACGCGGTGACATCCACTCAGAGGTTCGAGAGTTCACACCAAGTAAGCGTGCACACTTACTTTGATCCCTTAGTCCACTCACACTTAGACAGGCAAGATTTAAAGTCATTCTTTACTTACCTCCTACTCAGTATCCACGTTGGTCTTGAAATCTACGTGGGTGAGGATGTCGACTGCATGGACAAGGGATCCGGTGCCGAGATAAGTGGCGACTCGGTCGTCTCCCGACAGTCCTACGACATCCAGTGGATACCTTATTTTTATAGCTCTGTAGAGGGAGGGGTAAACATAAATGGGGACCCTCCCAGCGCAGTAGTTTGTCATTTTCTTCAGGGGTGGTGCTTCAATTCCGCCAACCTTACATCAATATCGGCCTTGCTGGTCCTTTCCAGCTAACGCCACACTCTTTTTGTACAGCTACCGACTGATCTGATGAAGGTGGTGCACCCTTAAAGTTTCTAGGATTTATTATATGTTTCCAATTAATTTTTTCGAAATTGACTTGTGGCCTTAATGTCTTCCGAAGCGCAAAGTCGTGTTTTGATCTACATCTTCAGAGGAACACAGGTCCTTGGATGCTTCAACTTTGTTTTCCAAACTAGGTTTTGCTGGTGGAATTTGGTGTTTTTCGTGTGAAATCGACCTGGCTCGGCGTGGGCTTGAAGTTTTAGAAGTTGTGTGCCTGTTTTCCGATAGGGAGCAGGATTGGTTTTGAGGGAAAATACGGAAGAGGGAAGGTGAGTGGGAGGTTAAGGGCTGGATAGATAAATGAAGGGATTGGGTAGTTTTGGTAACTGTTGTGTCAGTGCTTTTTTTCTTTTAGGAAACGGGCTATGATTAGAGATTTTACAGATATTTTTGGCTGCTCCGTCTCCGCTGTCCCTTTGTCTTTTAAGGGTCACTTACGTGTCCATTTGTCTTTCTGGGGAGAGCAGGGAATCCTTGGTTCTCGTTCTGATTGGTCAGCTTCTTTGTGTTTTTTGAATTTTAATTACTTCTAAGAGAGGGGGTTGCTTCTGAGATGACAGTTTCTTTCTAAGTTTTTTGTAGGAAAGCTGGGGCATCTGGAGAACTGTCTCTAAGGCTTCCGGCTTCCAGTTCATTTTTTATTCCTTTTTATTTTAAGAGGAAAGGCCGTAGTTGAATTATCTCTAACAGGAGAAGCTTCCGGCTTTTTTTTACTTTACAGGAGAAGCCGGAGTTGGAATCTCCTGGGGCGATCTCTAACTGGAGAAGCTTCCAGCTCCCAGTTCTTTTTACTTGGCTCTTTGGTTCCTGTGGTTCCTCTCTGCAGGTTAGAGCTTCAGGTTGAGCGCTATGGGTTTTGTAGGGAGATACTGATCCTGCCTGGCCGGCTTCGGAAGAGGTTTCTTTCTTTTTTCGAGCCACTTCAGTCCACTCTCCTGGGCACGGGTTCTGTCTCTTAAGCTGTTCTTTTCCAGCAGGTGCAGTTGATGCCTGTTTGATTTTCAAGATGTCTTGCTTTGTAGGACTCCTTCCTCTATTACCACTTCGATATAGGTCTTTATACCCGTTGGGATTCTTTTGTACCACAAGGCAAAAAATTAATCCAATTAAGTTCTTCACCAATTGAGCATTAATGATTTGCTCTAAATCTAAACTTGACGCTGAGATCGATTTTATTTCTAAGACTCATTTCAACAAGAGTTTCCCTTTGAATGCTGTGCAAGCAGTTATTTAAAAAAAAATGAAATAACCACCTTTAAAGAATTTATTTTGCTTTTTATGATTTTATTCTCATGACGAATGAAACTTTGGATCTATTTATTGTAATGATCAAATTTTGTTCTTCTAATATATATATATATATATATATATATATAAATTAATAAATAAAAATACAAAAAAATTTCAACATCCTGTTGGGTTCGGACGAAGCATTGTTTTAACCAATTTTATAAAAAAAGATAAAAGCTTTTTGAGTGCTTGAATTAGTTTTATAAATAATTAGATAAAGAAATAATAAAAATAAATAAATAAACTGGCACTTGAATCTTGAAATTCGTTAAAACAATGCTGCTAGTTTATACTTAATTTCTACTACAGAGTTTAAAACTATATATATATATATATATATATATATATATATATATATATATATATATATATATATATATCAGAATGTGCATTGGAAGATTTATATATGTATGCCTAAAGCCGTCAATATGCTTATATATAATTGTAACCCAGCAAAAAACAGTAAATCAAATCGTGATTTTTATTACAACGATACGCTATACTGCGAAAACATAGTGAATAAAACAACTTCTGGCTCAATTTACAACAAAATCATTACATCATCGAGTCTTTGTTTGCACTGAATATTATATTTTTATTATCAAAATTCATCATATAACGGAACTAAATTTGAAATGTGAATTAGAATCAATTATTAGATTATGGATTGAAAATACAACAGAAACCTAATGGATTCATTGATTGTCTCGTATATATATATATATATATATATATATATATATATATATATATATATATATATATATATATATATATAAGTAAAGTTGTCAAGGGTGACCAGAAGGCTCCTTTTTCAATAGCAATTACACCAAGGTGTAGGGGAGGGTGCAACTCCTTTCCCTGCTTTGTTTCACTCTACCCTTGATACGTACCGTATATTGCTGAGTGTTAAGCAAGGAGGTATCAAGTACTATTTTTAAAGTCTTTGGTGTGACGCAATCTAGGATTGAACCCAGGTCTCCTGGACCATTGGCGAACAAAGAGAGAGACAGAGAAATAGACAAAGTGAAACACAACTGTGATTATGTTGCCTTAAAATGAAACCCATTTATTCTGCATGACACTTATTTATTTTTCAACATAATTTCTTCACTTGTCAATGAATGTTCTCAAAAGTCATAAAAGTTTTCCGAAAAACCTATGAAGAATATGCAACTAAACAAGAATAAGTTTACAACAGAAATGAAACAAAGCGTGTTTAGTAGGCCAACACATATTATATAACTTATAAAAATATTGAGTGGAACAGGTCCAAATAATCGGTTAAATTTTAGTAGTTATATGGGCAATTTCTTCCCTGTCAGTAAAGTTTCTGGTGATACATCTGAAAAAAAAAATCAAACTATTTTTTCATAACAACTATACATAAAATACAAATGATATAATCAAGTTAAATAATTGAGAAAAACATAAAAAGTTGCTCAGATTAGTTTCAACAACAAACTAGCAAATATTCCTTAGACCCAGAATATGTCTTATCTTGTGAACTTGTTACGTTCGCACAAACGCCTTTACAGTCTGAACAAGCTAGTGAAAAAAAATTAAATCATTCCTCGAGCAAAAACATCTCGTTTTTCTTCTTATCCCAATTATTTGTAGTCCGCTTTTTGTCTATGGAAACAGTAAGAGAATTAAGGATTAAAGGAAAGAGACAAGAATACCTTTGAACTCAAACTTTATTTTGTATTTTACGATTATTCTGTGATGTGGAATGCTTTCCTAAGCCAATAGAAATTCTCTTGTGAGATTGGTTCTCTCTCTAAATTGCGAAAGTAAGAAAGCCCCTGAAAAAGGCGCCCGTCCACGATCAGAATTTCTTCTCACCTTCCACGGTGTCATGGGTGTCCTCGTGGTGTAATGGTTAAAGCGATGAACTGCGGAATCGTAGTACGCGAGTTCGTACTCCAGTCGCGCTATTACGTTCACTTTCGGGCAAATACCCTTGGGAAAGGTATGAACCCCCTTATTCTCCCTCCAGCTATGGGTAAATAGTAGGACGGACTAGGTTCTTCAGCCTTGGTGAGGCAACTAGTCTAGGAGAAGGAAAACTCTGAATTGAAACCTGTTAAACTCCGCTTAAAAATTGACCTTGTGTCATATCCTGCCCGAGCGGAGGGGTTGGTAAATAGTACCTTCCACGGTGAAAGATAAAGCGAGGCTTTCACAGTTTTGCCTTCTGAAGGGATAAAGTTTCACGTTCATGTAAGGGAATGTGAAATTTTATCCTTACTTAACTTCCCATTCTCCACAGCCATCCACAAAGGTGCTGGCAACTACAGCGAATTGGTTTAGTTTGATTTGGTTTTATGGCATATCAACCCTCGTAGTTTATTTAATGTCAAATCCTTTCTACACATGTATATTGATTGTATATGATTTGTGTAGCGTATATTTTGTAGGTAACATTTTAAATAAGCTAGGGATCAATTTGTTTGCACACAGTTAAATGGTTCCAAGCTTTATATCCAAAACCAATTGTTTTATTTACAGTTAAAATAGTTGGTATTCATGGCATATCAACCTTTGTAGGTAAGTTAATACCAAATCATATATATGAATATATAGATATTGGAGGTGCCCGTAGTGTAATGGTTATCTTCGTAGGAAATGGACACAGCGACACGAGTTCAAATCCTGGCCGAGACTGATAACATTTCGCATAGCACTAATACCCTTGGGAAAGGTAATAATTCAATTATTCTCCCTCCAGCTATGGGTAAATAGTAGGGTAGACTGGGCTCTTCAGCCTTGGTGAAGGCAACTAGACTTGGAGAAGGAAAACTCTGAATTCAAACCTCTTAAACTCCTCTTAAAAATTGACCTTGTGTCATATCCTGCCCCAGCGGAGGGGTTGGTAAATATGAATATCTAAATATTGGATATATATATATATATATATATATAATTTGCTAGTTTATTTTATCTAATATGTGGTGGTTATTAAGTGCCCTATCTTGTTTATTCATACTTTTAAGAGGATGTAACTTTCGAAAAGAGATTGAGCTCATCTATTTGCACACAGTTAACTCGTTTCTAGTATTGTATTTATTTATCGTATATTCTTGATTGAGGTTGTGTGTCACAATCCATACTTTCTATGTGGCATAATAGAGCGAATATCCTAGCCCGAATAAATTTATTAATAAAAAAGGGAGATTTAATCGAAATGGATTTCACAAGAAAAATTTAATACATTACAAAAAGTAAAGATTAACAGAAATGTATTTTGGAAGAATTACTTAGTAGATCACCAAAGAACTAGGCGAAAATGTATATTGTTATTTTTGGTGAGAAAAGAAAACGTTGTGGGATTTTTTTGTTTTTAGCATTTTTTTTTTTTTTTTGGTTGAAGGGAAAGGAAGGACAAATTGGTGAGCTTGTTCTGACAAAAAAATTGTCAAGGTTAGAATTGTTTTGGGAATTATTATTTCGATCGTTCCCTGGTCGGCAAGCAGACACGCAGGTTCACACAGGGGTCAAGGCATGACAGTGATGTCAAGCAGGTGGTTGAATACAATTGTGGTTTGAAACGGCAATTTTTTTTTAATATCATTATTTTTCTAAATTCGAAGTCATAGACAGTTTCATTTTACCGTTATGATTTAAACGATTCTTGACGTAATAATTTTAGGTGCAGACTAATGGCCTACAGTGAGGAATTGGTTAAGATGAAAACATTGAAGAATAAAAAAGGCCAGCCTCTTTTTGGGTAAAGGTGAGAGGAAACCGAACTCTGAAATTAGAAGACAGAATGAGGAGGGTAGAGAATTAATTAATAGAATGCAAATTAGGAAAGAACTGCCCCTTTGTGTAAAGGTGAAGGAAATGAGAAGTGGATAAAATTAATTATTGGGACCCAAATTAGGAGAAAATTGATATTATAAATTGCTCTACAACTCCCGGTTGAGAGAAAAGGCATATTAGCTGAAGTTTTCGTTTATTGCCGAAAACCGGCAGAAAGCAGCTACTAGACTTTACATCGCTCTGGGCTCAGGCCTTCCGCTAGACTGCCCCGTGTAGAAATAAAAAAGATGATGCGATACCTAGAGATACAAACATGTGAAAATAGAGAAGTGAATAGAAAATCCTGATAATACAATGCTTTATGAGAGGCAGAAAAAGCCTTTGATAATACAATGCTTTGAGATGACCCTGTACCAGATTCGTGAAAGTAGAGAAACGAAGAAAAACTACGATGATGTGATGCCTTAAGATGACCCTGTATCAGACTCGCGAAATCAGATAATATAATTAACTTTGGAGAGCGCGGGACGGCTAAATGACCTCATGTTACTCTAAGTCTTGACTTTTAATCCAGACTCCCTAACCCAGAGAAACCAAAAAAAGCGGATGTAGCACGTTACTTGAAATCATCTAACAAGATAGATAGATAGATAGATAGATAGATAGAGAGAGAGAGAGAGAGAGAGAGAGAGCAAAGCTTAAACTTAGTACAATAAATTGAGAAGCTTTGTGCCAGACTCTGAATTTCAAGAAATCGACTGACAATTAATTCGTAAGCTAGGTCTCCGTGTTACATGACTACAAATCATCAGGGCGGGTGAATGTATGCAATATTTCAAATATATTTTAAAAATTAGATATCATTTTTTGTTACAAATCCGTGTCCTGTTCTCTTTAGGTGTACGTCTTTTTCTTTAACTTTCTTGATTGTACTGTCTTATCCGTCCACTCATCAACAGGCGGCTCCGATTAGTGATTGATCTGCTGTCATGATCGAAAACACAACGTGGGCAGATAGGCAGATCGACTATGCCATCAGATGGCATAACCAGCCAAACGGAATAGTTAGCCGATTGCAAGTGGAATCCTCCTAGAGATTAGAGATGGTGGGTGTTGGGTCACATTGAGACTTCCTTTCGTTGAGTTTGTGATTGTGTTTGCTGAAATTCGGCCGAATAGGTTTTTAAGGTGCTCCTGAAACATTTTCCAAACATTTGGTTTCAACAGGATTAGCTTCTCCAACAGAAATCTGTATTTGATCTTCTGTCTAATTTGATCAACCCTCAGTGCAACAGATACGTAAGTGTTATTTCCCATATGTGAAATTTTTGGAAGCTAGGTTCCTAAAATGTCACATTTCTCTTGTGCTTTACCTCTAATATTTCCTTCTCTTTTTTTTATAAATGTCCCAAGATTTTAAGAAAGCTCCATGGTCTTGTCGGCGGTTTGGACATTTAATTTTATTTGAGCAATATTCCTTCGGTTGATCCAGGTCTTTATCGTTGCACTTAGCACACGTCTGTTGTCCTCTTCAAGCTTCCTTGTGGTACCCATATTTTGACATCTGAAGCTTCTTAGGGGTGCTGGGATATATTGTTCAATACGAGATTTTCATTTCCTTGGGAACATATATAAGTATTGGTCTGGGTTTGCTCTTCACCCTTTCTGATAGTAATTATTCCGATGTTTGTCACTCCATGTTTTCCCAGGGCTGTTATAATGGCCCTAATCAACCGTGACAAGTCGATGAGTTTGAAGTTGAGTTCGTGGAATGGTTGTGCTTTTAGTTTGACTGATCGTCCGTGTGTTGTATATTGACCTTCGACCTCGTCAAACATGCCATTCCAAAGTGATGCACCGGAAGGAAGTAACACATTCCGATGGCAGTTATGGAAAGAAATCGCGTGGGCGGGCTTGGTTGACAATATGGGACAAGGTAAAATCCCATGGTACAGTCATAGACTGATGCACCGGAAGAGAGTGACCTGTGAACTGCATGACAGTTATTTCCGCTTGATGACGATCAAACATGCCATTCCAAAGATATTGAGTGGGCGATTGAACTATTATATAACTCGGTGAAGACAGGAAGTCAGTTAGTTTTTGGAGACCAGACCCGATGGTGACAAGATGCGGTAGAGGAAGCCTGCACCCAACAGAGTGGGCTCCAGGCCTCCGGTTGAGCAGCCCTGGAGAGCGAGAAAGAGACGCCAATTAACCTAAGAGTGGGGGTCACTATGTTGCAGTTCTGTTCGGTCTCCAACTCCCTCCCACACACAAATTTTCAAATAAAGTGAGAGGTATATTTTTTTGAAAGAAGTCTTCGTTCGTCTTTATTATTGCGTCAATATGTATACTGCATGAATCTGAATATGAGTATACAACACGTGTATGATACTCGACGTCTGATACGGTCCTGATCTCCAGCTGGAGTTAAATTGGTCAGAGGTACTGGAAAAGCTCGTGGCCATTGTTGAAGTATTACTTGGATAAATCGACACTTGATCTTGTATGATATTTTTCTATTCCGGTTGAGAGAAGGATACGTTTTAACTCAACTTATTTTACTCTTACATATATATATATATATATATATATAAAGTGGTGTAAAATTCTCGCACAATTTTAAAACATAAACAACTTTAATAAAAACTGGAAAATTATTTTTTTCTTTTTATTATATCTATTTTATCTTTTGGAAACAATTTTGAGCTAATTTGGGGAATATAATCTTCCTCAAATGCCCCCCGTCTTTAGTTTCACAGCTATAGATATTTTAAAACGGTGGTGATTTTTTACGCCAATATATATATATATATATATAGGAAGAAATCAGTTTAATTTGACAGAATGTAAGGTAGAACGGTAGAAAAATATGTTTGATGGTTTGTTTATTTGCCAACGCGTTTCGACTTCAATCTTTTTTGAATGAAAAAGTGTTTTATCGAAATTATTTTGATATGAAAAATAATTAAACCTCTCCCATTATCTGTCTTTAAACTCATTAAAATTATTGAATTGCAGCAACCAATACTTCTTCAAATATAACAATACTTACTACCAACAAAAATTTGGCCTCCCAATGGGATCCCCTTAAAGTGGCGTTCTAGCTTGCCGTTACCTAGAATTTTTAGAATCCAAACCTTACAAGAACATCCTACCGAATGATATCCAATACTTTAGATACATTGACGACATTTTAATCATTTATCCCAAAGAACATAAAATTCCTCAAATTGTACAAAAAATCAAACAATTTGAACCAAGCATCAATTTCACATACGAACTTGAGAAAATTAATTCCTTACCTTTCCTGGATATCTTACTAATAAACAGCAACAATAAATTAGAGTTCAAAGTTTACCACAAGATAAAAAACAAAAATGACTTCATACATTTTTATTCAAACCAAAGCGATAAAACAAAAAGTAGCATTTTCACAGGTTTTTTTTTCCGGAAGGCCGTTAGAATCTGCTCCCCCAAATATCTAAACAAAGAATTTTAACACATCCATAACTCTTTTCCAAAATAAATATACCGAATCTTCATTTACCGTGCCAAATCAAAAGCCATAAATATCCACACACATACATTCCACAATATGAAAAAAAAATAAAGCTCACTCAAATACCGACCCTATAAAGAGACATAATTTTACTCCAAAATTCCACTACTACGCTAATAAAAAAGACTTAAATTACTGAACAAAAAGAATTTAAAAAATAGTAAAGAACAACTCCAAAAACACAGATTCCCTATCCAACTAAGATGTTTACAAAATCCACAGCCTAAATTGTAATAACTTTTACACAGGAAAAACGAGCAGAAATTTAAACAAAAGAATCTATGTAAATAAAAAAAGATGTTAAAACTGGTAACACAACAAACTCTTTAGTTTCTCATAACATTTTAACTAACCACACTTTTGATTTTCAAAATTCTGCCATATTTGTTTTCATTCATGCCAAAAATAAAAGAAGAATAATTGAAGCATATTCCATAGTACACCACAACATCATTCCACAGTGACAAGGTTTTTTTTCAAAATTTCACTATCTATAGGAAAAAAAAATATTTAAAGAATTCAAAATTCACACTATAGATTAGCTTCCCTTTCTGTAAACATTCAAAGCAATAAAACGTCACAAATCCATTTCTCAAACCACAAAACGCAATTTACTTTTCAAAAAGACTCCATCACATGACACGACGTAATTTAAACATATCAACAAGTCTTAATCTGTTTTTTTACTTAGCAAAATCTACAAAGCCTGATGAAGAATTCTAATTGAATCAAAATCTAACAATCATAATTAGTTCTCATACTTAAATAATTTTGATAAAACACTTTTGCATTAAAAAAAAAAAGATTGAAGTCGAAAAGTGTTGGCAAATTAGCAAATCATCAAACATATTTTCTTCCGTTTAACCTTTTCTACGTATATATATATATATATATATACCACATTGGGTGCTCCATTGATATGGTTTTGTGCCTCATCTAAGTAAAAAGCTAAGTAAATTACTGGTAATATATATATATATATATATAAGTAAAGTTGGGGACCGTGATCGAGGGTGACCCGAAGGGTCCCTTTTCAATAGATACAACACCGAGGTGTCGGGGAGAGCCCTACTCCTTTCCATGGATTGACCTACTGTACCCTTGATACGTACCTTCTAATGCTGAGTGTTAAGCAAGGTGGCATCAAGTACCATTTTTGGGCTTTGGTATGGACTCGACCTGGGATTGAACCTATGTCTCCAGGGCCATGGGTGTACACTCTAACCATTATGCCAATATCCACTACTTTTTCATTGTCTGCAGATATGAATTACTGCTTGACAAGGTAAAGTTTATGCACTTTAAAAGCACCATACAGCAATGGTATTCTTCGGCATGAACCATTCACTGTTGTGTATACTGCGTATGCGGGTATTACGCACTGTCTCTTGTTTCAGATGAAAATTTCATGAAAAACAAGCAAAAACAGCTATCTGGTATACTGCGCTGTACTTTTAGTCTCAGATTTTAAAAAAGTAGTTTCCAGATCTGACCAAAAATAGGCCTACTTATACCAGATAAGTGTTTTTGCTATTTTTCATGAAATTTTCATCTGAAACAAGAGGCAGTGTGTAATACATGCATACGCAGTATACACAACAGTGCTATGGTTCATGACGAAGAATACCATTGCTGTATGGTGCTTTTTAAAGTGCGTAAATTTAACCTTGTCAAACAGCAAACTTCATATCTGCAGACAATAAAAAAGTATTTGAATACTCTATTTTTCCTTGCTACACTTTCGATTTGTGTCGGCATGTTATATCAATAGAATTTTGATGTTCACAGATATTTACTGGGTTTTTTTTTGCAATCAACACCAAATTTATGAGAGGAACGACTTGTTTATGTACAGTCAATTCCCCGCGGAAATCTTTTTTTTTTTATCATTATTACTTCATGTGCATCAGATTACAGTAAATGATAGCTTATCAGTATCGCCTGCATTCTTTCTTCCTCGCCTCCCAACTGAATATTGCAGCAATGGAATCCTAATCAAGATGGCGGGCGATAATGACCGGGTAAAATTCTGGCTTAAAAGTAACAAAATGAAAACTGTATCAAAGGCCGTAACTTCAACTTGAATTTTACTGATTCGTATTTTTAAGTTACTTCTTACAACAGCGTCAATATTCAATGTAAAGAACCTGTTAAATGTCCATCATATTCCTGGATTCGGTAGATTGTAAATAGTGATATAAACTTTTAATATTATATTAAGAATAGGCTGTAAATAATACAGCAATAAACATATCGGTGCCTTGCAACATATTTTCAATTCATTCTTTTCTTATATATATATATATATATATATATATATATATACAATTCCCATTATGCTTGTGTGTAATCATAATACTGTAAGAACGACACATCATAGAGATATTTTTATAAGAACAATGCATTAAAAAGGTTTTAGGCTAGAGAATAAAGCAATTTCCAAGCCAATCTGAAAATTAATGATAATTTTGTGAGGTCGACATTCGTGCTGAACAGCATTTTTTTTAAATCTATGACCAAAATACTCATTATGTTTGTATGCAATTTTAACTCAGCAAAAACGATGCATTATAGCGAGATCTTTATTAGAGAAAGGCATTTAATATTCTAACTTTAGATAAAGCAATTTCCTGTACAATTAGCAACTGAACGATGATATTGTGATGCTTGGGACCGAACTGATTGCTACTTATTTTATAATCCACATTTTCGATATTAGAGATTTTTGACACACTTATTTGAATCCTTCATTCCTCTCTAAGTAGAAGCTTCAATAAAACTCCGTTCTCCGGAAGGAGACACAGACTACTTCGACATTGTAGCTGGTGTACTTTAAGGAGACACATTAGCCCCATATCTCTTTATCTTCTGTCTATACTACGTGCTTAGAACATCTATCGATGAACTCAAAGAAAACACTTTCAAGCTCACAAAAGAAAGAGGCAGAAAGTACCCCGCAAAAACAATTACCGACGCCGACTACGCCGATGATATAGCGCTCCTGGCAAATGCACCCGCCAAAGTCGAAACCCTGTTACATAGTGTGGAACGGGCCACTGCAGGCATCAGACTCCATATCAATGCCCACAAGACGAAATACATGTACTTTAATCAAACAGGCGACATCTCCACACTAAACGGTAGTTCTCTGAAACTAGTTGACAAGTTCACCTACCTAGGAAGCAGTATCTAATCAACTGAGAAAGACAATGACACGCGACTAGCAAATGCATGGAAAGCCATCAATAGGCTATAGGTTACATGGAAGTCAGACCTGACCTATAAAATAAAGCGCAGTTTCTTCTAAGCAGCGGTCGTATTGATACTGCTATATGGATGCATTACAAGGACGCTAACTAAACCTATGAAGAAAAAGCTTGACGGCAACGACACAAGAATGCTGGGAGCAATATTGAACAAGTCCTGGAGACAGCACCCCACAAAGCAGCAGTTGTACGGCCATCAACCACCCATCACGAAAATATACCAGTTAGACGAACCAGACATGTGGGACACTGCTGGGGAAGTAGGACCCCTTCACATGGACGAGTAAAGGCAGGACGACCAGCTAAACCTACATACAGCAGCTCTGTGTCGATACTGGATGTAGCTTTGAGGACCTGCCGGAAACAATGGACGATAGTGAGGGGTGGCGAGAGTGGATCAGGGAGATCCGTGCTGATAGCGCGACATGATGATGATGGTGACTGTTACTGGAATAATGGTTAGATGGTTCGCCATTGGCCCAGGAGACCGGGATTCAATCCCAGGTCGAGTCATAGCAAAGACTAAAAAAAATGGTACTTGATGCCTCTTTGTTTAACACTCGGCAGTATAAGGTACAGATCAAGAGTAAAGTGGAACAATCCAGGGTAAGTAGTAGCGCCCTCCCCTACAGCTTGGTGTAGTAGCTAATGAAAAGGGAGTCTTCGGGTAGCCTTTGACAAAGGTCACCAACTTTACTTTTACTTAGTGATACAATGAGAATCCTAAGGTTTCATGAGTCATCTATATTCAAATAAAGAGATCTTAAGTAAGATTATATGACAAAGTTTGTTTGATTAGAAAGATTGACAAATTGTAAACATGTAAGGAGATAAGTGATAGAAATAATAAAGCTTACTCATCCCATTACTTTTGTGAATCTTTCTTTGGTTATTGCTTCAAATTGTGATATTATTTAGAACTTTACTCTAGAGTTTATTTTAGTTTAGGAGGTGCCCGTGGTGTAATGGTTATCGTCGTAGGAATTGGACACGGCGATACGAGTTCAAATCCTCGACGAGACTGATTGCATTTCACATTGCACTAATACCGTTGGGAAAGGTATGAATCCAATAATTCTTCCTCCAGCTATGGGTAAATAGTAGCGCAGACTACGTTCTTCAGCCTTGGTGAGGCAACTAGTCTAGGAGAAGGAAAACTCTAACTTCAAACCTGTTAAACTCCCCTTAAAAATTGACGTTGTGTCATAATAAGATATAGTAAATTAAAAATAAAAAAATAAATTTGAAATAGTAATAAGATATAGCAAATTAAAAATAAAAAAGATACATTTGACATGGTAATAAGATATAGTAAATTAAAAAAAAAAACTAAATTTGACTTAGTAATAAGATATAGTAAATTAAAAATAAAAAAAATAAGTTTGACATTGTAATAATATATAGTAAATTAAAAATAAAAATAAATAAATTGGACATAGTAATAAGATGTAGTAAATTAAAAAAAAAATTTGACATGGGAATAAGATATAGTAAATTAAAAAAAAAATAAATTTGACATTGTAATAAGATATAGTAAATTAAATCTTTAAAAAAATTGTCCTTGTAATAAAGATATAGTAATGTGAGTAAGTAAAGTTGGCCACCGTGGTTGAGGGGGAAACGAAGGCTCCCTTTTCAATAGCTACTACAACGAGGTTTCGGGAAGGTCGCTACTCTCTTCCCTGGATTGCTCCACTTTACCCTTGATAGGTACCCTATATTGTTGAGTGTTAAACAAATGGGAATCAAGTATCATTTTAAAAGTCTTTTTTATGACGTGACCTGTGATTGAATCTCGGTCTCCCGGATTGTGAGATGTAAGTATTATTTTGATTTTTGCTTAATTCTGATGACAATGTACTCATTCCATCCTGTATATATCACTACAAAACGTGCAGCTGAATGTCAGTCGTACTTTTGTTTCAGATACAAAATACTGACTATCTTAAGATACTATCTTAAATTGCAGCCTCAAAGCCGTTGAAGTTGGTCGCAGAATTCGATAAGTGAAAAGAAATTAAACAATATCTGACCTTACTGCTATTTTAAGTGTGGTAACTTGTCCCATGATGTCAATCATTTGTCAGATAAGCTGTTTTAAAATACAAGATAAAAAGAAACACGACCATAAACCTGTGAAAACTTAATGAAAGACAAAAAAACATCCTATGTAGAGCATTCCATTAACTGTAAAGATACAAATGAGCTTTTGACAGGTCATCTATGAATTCTTAGTTGCGTTAAAAGAAATATATTCGATTCAGCGAAATATGTAGGATTAACGAAGCGTTATTAAAAAGTATAGTGGCTGAAAACTTTTAAAATTTAAGAATTTAAAACTTCAATTTAGGCGTATGCACAGTTGAGCGAGTTATAAAATGATTTGATTATGCCTGTCTGTCTAGACTGTTGTAAAGACTGTAGTATAGTTAGGTCAGTGTACATTTGAAAAAAAAAGCTTGTTTTTTAATAAAATCTTTCTGGCGAAAACAGGGTTGTACTAGCACCTTAAATATTTACCAGACCTTTGGAATTTTTCTGGTTTTCTGAATTGAAAATTCATCACAAAAGTAAGATTCATGAACGTGCAGGGTATTTAAAGAGATATGACTCCACAGTTTTACATCATTTCAAAAGATGAGTTTGAGAGGTTTTTTGACTAATGGAAAATTTATAAGAATAACAAGACTATTTTCAAGGAAATTAACATTTTGTTAATTGTTTATTTCTGTTTTGGCAATTACAGATTCCGTCTCGATACGTTTTTGAAGATGCTTCATATATGTGGTTCGTTTTTTGATTTTAAATGTGTTTCGAAACGATTTATGTTATAACAAGAGTTTTACTTTCATCGATGATAGTTGGAAATGATAAAATGAAAAAGTAATTGAAAAATGAGTAATTTCCAGTTTTTTTCTGAACAATTTTGAATATTTATTAGATTTCGTAAGTAAGTAAAGTTGGCGACCATAGTTGAGGGCGACCGGAAGGCCCCCTTTTCAATAGCAACTACACCGAGGCGTAGGGGAGGGCGCTACTCCTTTCCCAGGATTTCTCCACTTTACCATTGATACGTACCTTATATTGCATAGGAGGTATCAAGTACCTTATATTGCTGAGGAGGTATCAAGTACCATTTTTAAAGTCTTTGGTATGACGCGACTTAGGATTGAACACAAGTCTCTCGGCCCATTGGCGAACACTTAACTCACTAGGCCAATGGCACTAATTTATGGAATTGTTGGAATGAATAGATCATCTGCCAATCACCAATCTTGTGAGAATTATCGAAACCATCTCTCGGTGTTTGCTAATGAACATCAACCAAGCGTATAAAATTGCCTCCAAATCAGCTGAGCCTTCCTAAATAAACAAATTTTAATTTTCGCGAGTCCTCTAAGTATGAAAAAAATCAAATGTGGGCCAGAGGCACAAAGGATTCACTTAAGGAGGTCACTGTTATTCATCTTTAATTCTGAGAAAAACTATTTAAATTTATTCATTAATGATTGCGCTCTCTTAAAATTTCTTTCCTGAAAAATCGATCTTCGTATGAAGAATCATTATAATTAAACTTTGACTCGAAACTTAAAACATGCAATTTACTGATATGACATAAAACTGAACAGGGTGCGTTCTGAACTTAGAATTTGGTGATACATTTCCATGTTTTCAAATAGAAAATTTAAGGAAGATTTTCTGTTGGTCAGTCTTATTAGTTGAACTAAACGGCTATCCTTTCTGGAGACACCACTTTAAACAAAACTTTCATCGAGTACCTAATGTTATCGGTAGAGAAACTTAGGAGATGTCTAACTTCCTCTTGAAATAACTGACAGGTGTTTGCTAGTCGGATTGGGCGTTTATTGGAAATGCTTCTAATGTTCCATCGGCATTTTCTTGTGGGATCTGCTTTATTTCATCGATTTATTTCATTACGTAACAACTTCCACATGTCAACAATGACGTATATTATTTGGTGCCGACGTTTTGTTTCATGATAAATTTGTCTATCAGTTAATGTTTACTGATGTGGTCAAGGCGTTTACACACTTTGGCTTGATCTTGTGTTGTAACGTAAACCTCAATGCCGAACTAAACAATCTTATGGGTTAAGTCAGAAGCAATGATATTTCGAGTCATCGAAAGTGTTGAAGAATATTAATGTCTATACAAAACACAGACTTGCATATTCATCATTTTTATGTACAACTATGACCCTAAAGTACTGCATTTATCACTTTGATGCCGTTTGGGTGTTTTATTTTTCAACGTGGATACTTGAGAAAAATACTTAGCATCGCCAGAGGATATTTTATCTCATAGAAAGATTTTCTTGAAAAAAAATGCATAAATATATAAAAAAAACATCTTGCCTTATTCATGTTTGCCTTATCCACATAACATTATTTTCGATATGTAGTACGTCTTAACAAAAAATGTGCCGATCGAATTTACAGAGATATTATCTACGTCTTTGTGTTGCATATTGACCTTTGATAGACCCTTCAATCAGTGATTTCTAAAACAGGATATTCCAACTGTGTCATCATCATGTCGCGCAACTGTGTAAACAAAGTAATTACCGGAAAATAAACAATGTGTTGGTGTAAGGAGATCACGTGAATCATGAACTGAAAGGAACGCGTAGGCATTATGAAATTATATATACACGGGTGCCTTCAGACAGGACGGTCAGTCGATCAGGCAGAAGAGATTTGGGCAGTCATGAGGGGGCATATATATAATGTGTGTATACCAACTAAATCAGCGATTTGTTCAGGGGTCAAATAATCTCATAGTCACATCGATATTATCTACATGATTTTCACCCACATATTGTCATTATTTATCAGTATAGATTTTCTGCATGCTAAAATAATCTCAAATTCATTTTCGTAGATACCTGTATAATTTCTAGCAATATTTATACTGTGTAGTAGAGGTTTTTCAGATATGGGGGAGTAGAAGTCTATTATATCAAATTAGATGAATGTTGTGCTCTTTTTATTTTCAATATTAACAAACCAATTAATAGTGTCAAATTAGTTTTTCCATAATTTATATGAAGAATTATCTAGTATTTCGGTGATAATATTTTGAATCACATATTTTGAAACTAATCCCTGTTCTATTTTAGTAGGATTAATTAATCTAGCTCGTTTATAGTAGTTTAAATTCTGTATGTTATCTTTGAAGAGAATATAGACATTTTTTTCTTTTGATTTCCCAAGTTTGTCTTTGATATTCACTAAGTTAGCGAAATTGCCAGTTTCCGTATTAACTTATCCTGGTGGTCAATTTTGTATTTTTCCGTGATCTTATGTACAATTTTAATATATTCAGATGGAATGATTTTGTAAATATTCAGCGATTTTTCAGCTTTTGTCCCAATCCTATTAGAGTTATTCATATCTAGTACAACTTTCTTTAGTTTCTTTTGGAATTCATATGTTTATTTCGACAGTCTTTTTTAAAAATTAAATTAATAGATGCTCCTCAAAAGAGTTCAGAATTAACAGACTCCAAATGAATTGTGTCGTTTCTCCCATCTTTTGCTAGCCTCAGGTGAGTGAAAAAAATATCTTCCAACAAGTCCTTCGGATGAAATCAAGTATTTTGTCTGTTAGAGACAAACTTAATTGTTTTTTGATGGAAATGGAATATGTTTTAATGAATAGTTCGGAGTATATTTCGCCATCTTAATTGTAGGTCTGTTCTTTCGTTTTATTTGCAAGGATAAAATTCCATATATATTGTTACACGCTTCCACTCGTTGGGGTCAACGAAGGTATTTGTCCTACATATTAATGATAAAAAGTTACGAGATTCCCGAGTTCGAAAATAAATAATAAAAGAACGCGGGGAATGGGAACTCCTTCTCAATATGCCAGTGAATGTGAGGGAAAACAACCCATAAATACGCTTGCGAAATTACGAAAACAACATATCTATCTATCTATCTATCTATCTATCTATCTATCTATCTATCTATCTATCTCAAGCAGCTCATATCTATCTATCTATCTATCTATCTATCTATCTATCTATCTATCTCAAGCAGCTCATATCTATCTATCTATCTATCTATCTATCTATCTATCTCAAGCAGCTCATATCTATCTATCTATCTATCTATCTATCTATCTCAAGCAGCTCATATCTATCTATCTATCTATCTATATATATGTGTGTGTGTGTGTGTGTGTGTGTGTGTGTGTGTGTGTGTGTGTGTGTGTGTGTGTGTGTGTATAGTATTAGTAGTAATAGTAGTCTTTCATTTAAGCATATTTGATTAAATAATAAAGACACATTTTGTCTACATAATTTTATTAAGATCCTTTCAAGTTTCCTGATAAGTGTCTTTGTTTCAGGTTGGAATTGGTGGATGAATTTACCAAAATTGTCCCAAGCACTTTCGGTCCTTTCATAGGTCATCATCAGGGATTGTCTGCATATATAAAGTGTGTTTTAAAAGAGTTTTTGAAAGAGGGTTGGGTTGGGTTGGGTTTTATGGCATATCAACCTTTGTAGGTTATTTAATGCCAAATCCATTTTTATGTAAATCATCATCATCATCATATCGTGCTGGCAGCACGGATATCCCTGACCCTCTCTCGCCACTCCTCCCTATCGTTCATCGCCCTAGGCAGGTCTTCAGGACAACATCCTGTATCCTCACACAGCTGCTGAATGTACGTTCGTGCTGGTCGTCCTGCTTTTGCGCGGCCGTGTGTGGGGATCCATAAGAGTACATCTCTTATGAGTTCATCTCTGCTTCTCCAGCAATGTCCTGCATGTCTGGTTCGCCTAACTTGAATAGATTTCGTGATAGGGGGCAGGTGGCCGTACAGTTGGTGTCTTGTGGGGTGCCGCTGCCAGGACTTGTTGAGGATTGCACGCAGCATTCTTGTGTAATTGCCATCTAGTTTCTTCTCGAGCCGTCTTGTTAGCGTCCATGTAGTGCATCCATATAGCAGTATCGATGTGACCGCTGCCTGGAAGAAACTGCGTTTCATTTTATCGGTCAGGTCCGACTTCCATATAGTCGATAGCCTATTGATAGCTGTCCATGCTTTCGTTAACCTCGTTTCGATGTCCTTTTCGGTTGATTCGACGCTGCTTCCTAGGTACGTGAATTTGTCTACTAGTTTAAGAGGGGTTCCTTCTAGAGTGGAGATGTCCCCCGTTTGGTTATAGCACATATATTCCGTTTTGTGTGCATTAACATGGAGGCCTATGCTTGCTGCTGCTCGTTCCAGGCTATGCAGAAGTGTTTCGGCTTGGTCAGGTGTATTTGCCAGTATCGCTATGTCATCGGCGTAGTCGGCGTCGGTAAAGTCGGCGTCGGTAATTGCAACAACAATTACCGACGCCGACTTTATGTAAATAATCTGTTGTATTTAAAACAATTCACTTTAGCATAAGTACACTGTTTAATTGTCAAAAACATTTCCATTTCAAACTATTCAAGCAGTTATATGTAACAATTCAGTTAAGTGTAAATACAGTTTTAATGTCGAAAAACAGTTCCATTTCAAATAATTCAGTTAAGCATAAGCACGCAGTTTAAATGTAAGTACAGTTTAATTCTCAAAATCATTTCTATTTCAAGCTATTCAGTTTACTCAAACAATTCAGTTTAGCATAAGTATGCCGTTAGTTCTATTTAACCCATAGATAGGGCCCTATCAGGTGCTACCACTCCGGGCCAGAGTGGAGCTGGGAGCAATGGCAATGAAGGGGTACTCCACATTCCCCAAAGCTCCAGCACTGCTGGAACCTCACCAGTTTTTGAAAGAGTTTTTAGATTTTTTATAACATAACAAAATTTCGCAAACCATAAACAACCAATAAACCTTTACTACAAACACCAATTTCATAGCAATTAAAAGATAGATGAACATATACAAAAAAAACCTTATTCAAAAAATGCTCTTCCGACAGATCCTACCAAAAATGTAAGACTTATCATTTACAACAACAAATTTAAAACCTCCAGCCTCATTATTTTCAATAACTCTTCCCCCTCCACTGAATTTCTTGATAGGGCACACGTCGTATATATGTTCAAATGTCTCTTTGGAGACTGTGTCTCCATAGAAAATAATACGTATGTTGGTCTTACCACTACGACTCTTTCAAGACGGCTTACTATGCACCTTATTGATAAGAACCCCATAGCCTTACATCCTAAACCCAATTCTATTCCCAAATCCAAATTTTGAAAAGTTCTTGTTGAAAACACCACTATAATAGCACACGAAATTTATAAACTACGATTACAAATAATAGAAGTCCTACGTATAAAAAAACAAAACAAACTTAAATCAATAGAATTAATTTTGAAAATAGCGACAGTGTTTTGAAATGAAAGTTTTTTTTTCATATTCCATGTTACCTGATTGCGTTCTGTTTTTTAAATTCATCAGCATCTCAGTTTTATCCAACTCTGGGTTTACGTAATTTTGTTATGTTATAAAAAATTAAAATCTCTTAAAAAAACTCTCTAAAAAACACTTTTTATACATGCAAGTAATCCCTGAGGATGGCGCTTGGGACAATTTTGGTAAATTCATCCACCAATTCCAACCTGAAACCAAGACACTTATCAGGAAACTTGAAAGAATCATAATAAAATTATATAGAAAAAAATGTGTCTTTATTAATTAATCAAACATGCTTATATATATATATATATATATATATATATATATATATATATATATATATATATATATATATATATATATATATATATATATATATATATATATAAAAGAAATATACATATATTGTCATCCACAGAAAGACCTGTTTCGTTCTACCATAACCCTTCAGCTGGGAACGAAACCTGGTTGACTGAAACGCCAATCAAAGATTCTACCACTCAGCCTGGAGGAAACCAGCGAAAGTGATTGGAATTTAAACGCTTATGTATCACATTCATTTTTGTTTACATATATCTGCTCAACTGATACCGAGAGCTCAATTCATTTGAAGAACTAGTAGCAACCATTAATTCCCTCAAAAGAGAGCTCAAACTCACAGGGGTAGGGGAGCATATATATTGTCATCCACAGACTGACCTGTTTCGTTTTATCAGAACTTTTCAGTGTGGCTAGACAGGCTAGATTCCCGAAGCTGAGATCGAAACCTGGCTGACCGAAACGTCAATCCAAGATATATATATATATATATATATATATATATATATATATATATATATATATATATATTACATGGTAGTGTCTTTGACTCTGGATTTCATACTTTACTCATTCGTCACAGAGAATGATGAAAGCTTTAAAAAAAAGATTGATTCATACGGTTAATTTTTTGTTTGAAGCAGGATTTTGTTTATTTGTATGTGTGCCTAACTTTATGTGCTTTTGTGTTAGTGCTATTGCTCGAGCATATTCACATATACGTATATTTACGCATATAATGGCTTGTATCTTTACATATATACAAGCATTTCCACTTACTGTTCTTGGGAAAGGGTGACGCAATGGAAGAGAGTGTGAGAAAAGAAGTGGAACGAGCAGGGGTGGTGGGAGAATTGTTACAACTAAAATGATTTCTTTTTTTTCTTGATGCTGCGTATCTTTCTGATGGCTAAAAGTTTATTTGATGTGGATTCGTGCTGAATTTTACTGAGGGATGATAATGATTATAATTAATATAATCTTCATGTTACGTTTTTAGAACTATTTTTTATTATGGTGAAGGTTGTGTTGTGAACGGTAACTGGTTGTACTTATGGATAATGTGATGTGGTCATTATGGAAGGTAATAAAAATAATGTTAAGCTTTGGATAGCTTTTGCAATAATAATAATAATAATAATAATAAATGTAACAATTATGATCATAATGATTTCTGAGAATGCTGGTGGGTGCTGATAATGCAAAAGTGTGGAAAAAATACTGCTTATATTTATTGACAATACTGAAAATATTACTTACATTTACTGGCAAAACTTGCAGGTGGTCATAATGTGATAATGTGGGAAAAATAGTACTTACGGTCGGTGGTTCTGTTGTATCATTAGAATGGCGTCAGTAATCGCTGAAAGATGGTGTGGTAATAAAAAAGAGGTTGGTGAAATTGGTGGTGTATGGTGGAGGAACAAAGGGGTTATTTTAGTGAGTGGAGTGAACATAAATGGCAAAAATATAAGTAAATATAGAAATAGAAATGGTGTTTAAAAATGAGAAGGGTTATGAAATTTAGTTTATATTTTGGTGATGTGTTTTGGTCGAATTTGGATAGTAGATATTTATTTTCGTGTAATACATGCACGCAAACAAATTCCGCCTTCAAACCAAATATAAACCATATTAATCGGTCTTTTTCTGAAAACCTTCGACTCTATGTGACGAAAGGGTAAAGCATGAAACCCAGGGTCACAGACGCTACCATATAATATGAATATATATGCGTACGTTTGTGTGTATGTGTGTGTATGTGTGTGTACGTGTACGCGTATAAAAGCTCTATTATTGATACTGAGGTGTATTTCATAATACCCCAAAATTTGGCTCACCATTAACGCACCAAATGAGATAGTTCGAACCATAAACCTCGACAATATATATATATATATATATATATATATATATATATATATATATATATCGATTCACTGAACGAGTGGGTAGAGTGTTCGCCGATGGCTCGGGAAATCGGGATTCAATACCCGTTCGAGTCATACCAAAGACACAAAAATGGTACTTGATGCCGCCTTGTTTAACACTCAGCATAATAAGGTAAGGATCGAGGATAAAGGGGAATGATCCAGGGAAAAGAGTGGCGCCCGCTCCTACTCCTCGGTGTAGTAACTAATGAAAAGAAATCGATCTAGCCCTGTCGACTACTGTGAGCAACTTTACTTACTCTTTATATATATATATATATATATATATATATATAGTAACAGTAAAGTTATATATATATATATATATATATATATATATATATATATATAAGTAAAGTATATATATATCAAAAAGTGGTACTTGATGCCTCCTTGCTTAACACCCAGCATTATAAGGTACGTATCAAGGGTAAAGTGGAGCAAACCACGGAAAGAGTAGTGTCCTCCCCCACACCTCTGTGTAGTAGCTATCGAAAAGGGAGCCTTCGTGTCCCCCTTGACTACGGTCGCCAACTTTACTTACTCTTTTTATACATGCATATATATATATATATATATTTATATATATATTAATAAATATGTATATATAAATTGATAGATAGATATGTACATGAATATATACATTTATGTACGTAAATGTATATCCATACGCACGCACTCATACACACACACATAAAGAACTGGTTTAAAGAAATAATTACACAGGGAACCATTTGCATAAACCTAATATAAAAGCTGTGCTCATAAGAATATGTATTCCTATGATGCAATAGTAAATTTTTCTTTTTATTTTGATTCTGTCGAGTTCCATTATCAATCAATGATATCGAATAGAACAAGTAAAATATATGAAAATCGAAATAAATCAAGATAACACCACATACAAAGACCTGATACTTGTCAGGCTAAGGTTATTTTGATTTTGATTTTTTAAAAATGTTTTCTTGTCGAGAAAATCACAAGGAAACAAACAAAAAAGAATGAGTTTATGAAATAAAATCAAAAACGTAAAAAAGAAAAAAGCAACAAAAAGTGGGCAAAAAGAAAAGAAAAAAACAAATTGAATTATTAAAAGAAAGAAAAAGGAATGAATGAAGGAAAAAGAAAAGAGAGAAAAGAATGAAAAAAGAAGAGTAAGAAAAGTAATGAAAAGAGAAAACGAAAATGAAAGAAAAGAAGGAAGAAAGACGCAAGGAAAGGTTAGAAAAAACGATAAAAAAGCACCCCCTTTAAAAAGAAAGAAAGAAACAAACAAAGAAAAACTGCTCTTAAAAATAAAAACAAAGGAAGCAAATGTAAAACGATAAAAACTGAAGCTAAAATGAAACGAAAAGAAAGAAGTGTTTTGCTTGCGTTCATATCAAGAAATGTTTCGTATTGAATTTTTAGCAAATACTACAATCACCTGCAACGTTCTTTTACCTGTTGATGCCATGAACTGCTGGTCTTCATCTTTCCCGTCTCTCAGATCGTGATGTGTAAAAGATTGGTGGTTCATGAGAATAAAGAAACTTACGCTCTACCAATTGATGGCATTACTCCAAGTAAAAGCAGCCATACAAATGTTATAGGTACACCAAATTTTATCATTATTAAAGATTTCTTTCAAGGTGGAAATTTTGGATAATCTTAGGGTGACATATTTTATTGTTGTATTTAAGATGTTTGTCTAACAAAACCGGCTTTCACGAAACATTCAATTATTAATAAATTTAGTCACAATGATGTCAGAAAGAAACCGATTCACCATTAATCAAAGCTGTTACATTTATGAGAACTAGTTTTGATTACAAGTCGTCTGCTATTAAACTCATTTGCAGTTATGCACAGGCTTAATTTTATATGGACGAATGAAATTAGCTTTTTAAGATGTGAAAACCCTAACACAGTATGCTATAATTGTGTTGATTCTTTGATTTCCCATTGTTCATGATAATATCGAATCTATCTTCAAAGACATAAATCTTTTTATGAAACCATATTTGAAATAGAGTACATTATTAGAACTGATTATTTTCCACGATGTTCTTTTCTGTCAATTAAGTCGGCTTGACAAGTAAGGGAGAGAAGTCAGTCAACTTTTTATTCTGCAAGCAACATGTCCATATTATAAGGATCCAAATTTTATTTACATGGTGCCGTAATACAGCTAAAGTTGCACATCGTAGTGAAGTTTTACGCCAATAAAATATTCTGTGAGAATAAAGTAATCAAAAATAGATTTTGTGAATTAATAATAGTGTGAGGATCTTCATTCGTGCACACTCTGATCATTGAAATATCTCAAAGGAGATAAATATTGTATGCTAATTATAAGGGGAATATCTTTTAGCGTAACGGTTATCATTATAAGAAATGGAATCGGTGACCCGAGATCAAAGCCTGAGGAAGGTTGTTTGCGTTTCACTTCGCGCTTATACACTTGGAAAGGCATGAACCTATTCTGTCCGTTAGCCACGAGTAAATAGTAAAGCAGACAGGATTTTTAGACTTAGTAGAAAGAAAACCCTGAATTCAAACCAGTTGTGCTATGCTTAAAAAATTGACTTTGTTTTAAACGCTGCCTATGGTGGAGGGTTGAATAAAATACATTACCTTTGTGGCGGTACGCTTAACGTAACGGTTATCCTTCGAGGAAATGTAATCGGCGAGCAGAGTTCAAATCCTGAATGAACCTGTTTATGTTTCATTTTGAGCTAATACTCTTTGGAAAGGCATGAATTCATCTATTCTTCCCCTACTACGGATTAATAATAGGGCAACCTAGATTCTTTACCCTTAGTAAGGCAACCAGTCAAGGAAAAAGAAAACTCTGAATTTTAAACCAAATTTATTCCTCTTAGAAATTGACTTTGCGTCGCATCATGGCCGTAGCTGAGGGTTGTGCCAATAAGTACAGACTAATTATTGGGTCTTTCTCTATGTTTATCTATTTATCCATGTATTCAAAATTTATTCATACTAATTCTATAAATAGGGTCTAACTCTACATAGTGCTCAATGCCTCCCAAGCATCCTTCAAGATCCAATTTGTATATGCATATTACAGCAACACAGAAACAATGGTATGTCGGAGCAAGATTTTTATTAGCACAATGTCAATAAAATGCTTTTACTTAATGAATAAGCAAAGTTCCTGTTCAGTTTCAACCTGATGATAATAATTCGTGCTCACTCCGATAATGATCTGATTTCTGTACACTTCATTATCTGACGGAAGGAGATAGTTCAAGGAGTTCATTTATTTTTCAAATTTGAAATTTCGATTTAAGGAGCTAAGAGATCTAAAAGTACAAAAATAAATAAAGTCTTATAAAATTTTCTGAAGTTTACAAACAGGTAGTTCAAAGACCTTAGTTTTGATGAGTAAGATGCACTTTGCATCTTATAATTAAGTAATTGGATAATCTTTTTATTCAAATCTAAAAAGAAAATGATAGTTGTATCCTTATTTCACAGGGTCATTATTGTTTCTCTCCCATTATAGCTGGAAAGAAACAACAAGACAAAATCTTAAAATGCAAAGTATCTTGTTGAATATTTATTGTATATTTATCTGGAAGGTAAATTTCAAAACTATACATGCAAATCGGTAAAATTCCAACATCAGTCAACATCTTCATTAATTTAAAAAAGAGATTTGCTGTCTTAGCTCGATGGTTGTAGGCAACGTTTAAACTATCAGTCGAAGATCATATTTTTGCATTCATTGTTTTTTCAAATTTTAAAAGAAGGCATAGTTTCTCTCTTTCATGAAAATTCTCAAACTTTTTACAGAAAAATAGACTTAAAAATTGTAATACAGTAAAAACGGCAATTTCTAGTTATATTTGTAATTTTTATGTTTACTACTGTAAAACAGTAAAGATTTCACATCGGGACGAAATCAGTATACCAGTGGTGCTTAGAATACACTGACTGTATCTCCTGTAGTGGGTTAATCCCCCTCAACAAAAAGGGGAGTGTCCAGGGTACGAAACTAAACTGCATCTAATGGTAAAGGTCCAGGTCTGAAGATCTGGGGAATGTTCATTGTTATTACTCCCAGGTCCAGTCTCACTTGGAGTAATGATATCTATTAGAGTCTCTTCAATGAGTCAAATAGATCGGTTTAAGAATTATTCGTTTTTGATAAGAGTGTATGTAAAAAAAAAACCAATAAAAAAACCTCTTAACAAACAACTAAAGAAAATTGTAAATATCAACGTACAATGAATAATGCGATTCCCTAACCTCTTGACATAGAATAACCCAATACAGGTTACATGCAATTAAAATCAATCAAGCAATCTTGGGAACGAAGTTTCTGTTCGAGTAATAGTCTTGAATAAATAATAACGCAATTTCCATTCCAGTTTACTATTTAATAATAATTTTTTAGAATTTGCAATTGCGTTCACGTCAATGATCCAAATTCTCTAGGAGTTACTAAATATAATATAGAAAGCTGTTTCTATATTATATTATCTATTTGTTATTCATAAGATGAATAGCATCAATATATAGCTCCGAAGAAATAGATCCACGACCTCACAAATATTGACCATCCGTAGAATCCTTGAAGGGGTACGGGCAAAAAACCTACTGGCAACATTACAATTTGTCGACTTTACCAAGGCCTACGATTCCAAACACAGAGGGAAGATGGAACAAATCCTACTAGCATACCGCCAACCAAAAGAAACCATAGCAGCAATAACGATTCTCTACAGAAACACCAAAGTGAAAGTACGTTCACCGGTTCGAGACACAGAATATTTCGACATTGCAACAGGAGTACTACAAGGGGATACGCTAGCCTCATACCTCTTTATCATCTGACTAGACTACGTGCTTAGAACTTCGATCGAAAAATCAGAGAAAATGGCTTCGAGCGGACAAAGAAAAGAAACAGAAGGTACCCCGCAAAAACAATTACCGACGCCGACTTGGACGCTAACTAAACAGCTGAAAAATAAGCTAGACGGCAATTACACAAGAATGTTGCGAGCAACATTGAACAAGTCTTGGCGGCAACACCCCACAAGACACCAACTATACGGCCACCTGCCTCGCATCACGAAAACTATACAAGTTAGACGAACCAGACACGCAGAACACTGCTGAAGAAGCAAGGACAAACTCATAAGTGATGTACTCCTATAGACCCCCGCATAAGGCCAAGCAAAAGCAGGACGACCAGCTCGAACATACATACTGCATCTATGTGAGGATACGGGAAGTAGCCCCGAAGACCTGCCAGAAGCGATGAATGATAGGCAGAAGTGGCGAGAGAGTGTCATGGATATCCGTGCTGGCGGCACGACATGATGATGATGATGATGATGACATTGAGTTAAATGTCCTCTGATGAAAGTCTTTAAGTGAGTATATTTATATATATATATATATACACGTGGTGCCTGCAATAAGTTTCCAGACTTTTTGTACAGGCATTTAAAATTGTTGTAGACTCTTGAACATTCAGTATGTTATTGCTATACATCTTACAAGATGACTGGCCAATTTTTATGATTTCAAGTTCAAATGAACAGCTACAGCAGGAATTCGAATACACCTTACTAAAGCCTGATTGTCACAGCTGGTGAATTTCAAAAATGGAATCTGGACGTGAGGACACTTTAGAAGAACGATATGCAATAAACTTCTGTTTTAAACTTAGAATAAATGCCACAGAACCGTATGGAATGCTTCAGACTGCTTTTCAACCATCTTGCATTAATCGAGCATCAGTTTTTGAGTAGCATAAGAGATTCAAGGAAGGCAGGGAGTCTGTGAGGGATGGTGAGAGGTGTGGGAGGAGTAAGGAAGTCAATACACCAGAGTTGATTGGCTAAAGGGTTAGGGTTTGGGTTACTATGTTGAGGTTTTAAGGGAGTTCAGAAAGAGATTCCTTGGGAAGAGGCCAGCACTCTTCAAATCGGGTCCGTGGCATTTCCACCAGGACAATATACCAGTCCACAACTCCATCCTTGTCACAGACTATTTGACCAAGATGGGCATCAAGAAGTTCCTCACTCCCTCTGTAATCCAGACCTTGCTCCCTGTGGCTTTTGGGTATTCCCTAAGCTCAGAGGCTGTCGTTATGAGACAATTGAGGAGATGAAAGAGGCTGTGACGAGGGTCATTGACTCGCTCACACAAGACGACTTCCCTGGGGTCTTCCAGAAGTTGTTGGAACGGTAGAACAAGTGCACTGCAGCCGGAGGAGATTACTTCGAAGGGGACTTGAGTTTCATATGTGTACTATCAATAAAAGTGCCCATACGAAAAAAGTCTGGCTACTTATTTAATGATCCTGGTATATTATATTTATTTGCATACAGAATTGAATCTAAACAAAAATACGATCTCTCATATATAAACGTACATTTAAAAACGTACGTATGCATCTATATATAAATTATTAACACTTTCACTGCCGTCTACAACTATAACGGAATTTTGTTTAGTTTGCAGGTCTTTATTTTTCACTCACAAAAAGATTCTCGTTATTTTGATTTAAAATTTTTGCCATATGTTTTTATTCGGCTTTTTGTCAAAAAAATTCGGAGAGGTAAGCGATGGAAGAATTGAGTGAAATTATAAACAATGAACTGGTAACTCAAATCTAAACGATCTTGTATTAAAGCTAATTAGAGAAAAACTGATAGACCCACCCCCCAATAAAAAAACAACAACAAAAAACAAGAAAATACAGGAAATATATTGATTTTAGATAATCAGAAAATGTTCTTTCTATAATACCAATTTTTTTTTTTCATCATACAACGTGTGAAAGCACGTGCGATACCATGTTCTCATCAGCCGCCAACCAGGGGTGATAACACAGTTTCGGTAGCTCAAGGTGGTACTGCCACTCCTGGCGCTATCAAGCAGCTTTTGCCACCGGACAGCGTATCAAGAGAATTATATATATATATATAAATATATATGCCAGATCAATTAAGAGCAGAGACTACATTGGACTTTAATCTTCATTTTTAGTGTACAGTTTGTGATTTAAAAAAGAAAAAAAAAACGCGTTTACTTTCGGCAGTTGATGTTATTACGCGTTTGCAGTAACCGTTTCTTACGTAATCACACGAATGGTGGTTCTGCGTGTATTTCCTTCATGCTGAAAACATCTCACTTTCGACCAAATCCAACTTGATGCATATTGCATCGCGGACTGAAGACGATTTGAGGTAACTTTCAAACTGCGGCCAATGATTCCTAGGTTTCGTAGCTCAAGGCTGTACTGCCACTCCTAATAGAATTCTTAACAATACTAATTCATAACAATTACGTTGATGAACATAACTTAACGTTTTTTGAAGCAATCAATTTGTTGTTAAAAAATGCAGTACTTGTAAGGTTTTATATTCATTTGAATGTAAATATTTATTAACTGCTGTTTTTTCTTATTTTCAACCCTGAAATCTTATAAGAACTGAAAAATACGGAAGCGAAAACCTTAATTAGCATTTCGTCCGACTCTGATTTATAGTTTAAAATAGTCGTTTAAGCGTGTTTTTTTAAATTTTCATACCTCGGAAAAACGTCACTGTTACATATAATACTAACAATAACGAAACTGTAATAATTATACTCTTACGATCACTAATTCATTATGTTAATTAGAGCCTTTTTGGTAGTTAAAGTAGTTGCATTGTTGTGACCGACAACAGTGATTGATGTAAAAATCCAAACTACAATTAGGATTTAGGATCCTTAGCACATAGATTGATGTAACCCAATCTTCATGCAACTTGTAATTATAGAATCAATAATACATTGTTCACATCGGTAGCTATATCCCGAAAAACTGGTTCACATTAGTTGCGTCCAGGAACAGCTAAAGAAGAGGCATGAGTACAACTTAAAGCTAAGCTTTTATGTTCAGATCTAAACCCCAGCAACCTTGAAACTACTGCCTCTAACAGAACCATCTAGCGCACCTTAACTATGAGGGCAATACCCAGCCTTGAAGTTGACTGCAGCCAGCATCTGTGATGCTTTCGACGAGCATCATGGAAAAGTAACTGTTGCTGTCTTAACAGTTTCTTCTTCATCTACAAACGTATGTGAGCGAAAGACTAATATACGAAGTCGTCTACGTGCCTACATGATAAAAAAAAAATGTATCTCTGAATGTGTCTCAGTCTAAACACATTTATTGATCTTTTTTTTTTTTTTATCTGTTCACGTCTAAAAACATTTGTATCTGCATCTGTCACGTATTGTGTTTGTTCACTTACTTATGATCACTACTTTCTATTGAGTAATGATCATAATGGTAAATATCGACGATTGACTTGTCGGTCGAAAGTCGCCTTAGTTTTTTCTCCGTTTTAATTAATTTTAATCGTTATTAAAAACATGTTTCCCATCTTACAACACACACACACACACACACACACACACACACACACACACACACACATATATATATATATATATATATATATATATGAAAATTATTTGTATTTGCTATGTTTACTTGAAACTATACAACAGGAAAATTATTTGCATTAAGAATAGTTACGATAATTTTTTACAAAGGATTATAATTATTATTTACTTTAACTATGCCTATTGAATAAAACATTATCATTTGCAATTGCAATTCATCTTGCAAAATAGTCATGTTTTTAAATCTCGAAAACTGGTGACTAGATATTAGGTGTCTTATGAACAGTACAGTGTGTGTATGTGTGTGTTCTTTTGTAGGGTTAGGACGTTTTAATACAAGGCTGATGATACAAGTATCTGCTGGGTTTTGAAATGAAAGGTTAAAGAGTCCAGTCTGGCCTACTATCTATCCAGAGCTAAAGAGAGAATATTTGGATTTATACCTTTCCTAATGTTATTAGCGCTTTGTGAGATACAAACAGCTTTGTCCGGGTTTTGAACTCTTGTCTCCGTGTCTATTTCCTACTAATTGTGAATTGCTTGAAAAAACATCTAAAAAGCAAAATTGATTTCGGTCGTAAACCAACCAACCAACCAACCATTGATATACAGATAAGAAATTGTGTTTTTTTTAATATTTCGATGTTTATTCACATAATCCTTGGACTGGAAATTACTTGTGTTCTTCATTCATGCAAACCGTTTACAGAAATAAATATTCCACCATTTTACGTCTTATTTTTTCTATTCTATCCAACTGTATCCTAGAATCTACAGTAAGTTTTTTGGAACTAAATTGATGGATTTAATTTCGGTGCATCCTTCGTAGCAATGTTATCGTAGGCAAACAAGCAATTAATTTTTCTCACAAAGAGAATGAATTTATTGAAATTCAGTTGACATATTCTCGATTTTGTCAGTCAGTCGATCAATCAGCTTTTGTTAAAATCAGTTGTTGATAAGAGCAAAAAAAAAAAAAAAGAAATGATTCAATTTACTTCTCATTTTCATTAGACATTTCAGAAATCCATAAAGATTAGTTAAACGATGTAAGTCCAATGGGACAACATTCAACAACACAAGTAACGTAATGTTCTGACTAGTCACTCTCAAAGGAGTGATCACTACTAATTTTATTCGAAAGGGAAACAATTAGAGCCGTGTGCATTGGGCTTTGGTAATTTATTTTAACGTAAAACCATCAGCACAAGTTCTGTTTCGACTTACCTGTCAAGCGAGAGAATACAGTAAGATTCTGAATAATTACAATAGTTTTGAGAAAAAGAAATTGAAAGTATGATTTATTTAATATTTTTTACTTCTATCTGTTACAGCAAATGTAAATTCTAGCAAAAACATTTCACTCCATGCTAATGCTCTTTAAAAAGACTAATCGATTTTTTCTCTCTCAAGATATAGGTAAGTGGTTGGTCAGACTGGATTCTTTAGCCTTACTAAAACAACCAGTGAAAAAGTTGACTTTGAGTCACATCCTGCCCTCGGTGAAGGTATTGGGTGAATAAATCTATCTAAAAATCCGGGAGGCGCCCGTGGTATAATGGTTACCATCGTAGGAAATAGACACGGTGACAAGAGTTCAAATCCCGGACAAAGCAGTTTGAATGAAGAACACAAGTAATTTCCAGTCCAAGGATTATGTGAATAAACATCGAAATATTAAAAAAAAAACACAATTTCTTATCTGTATATCAATGGTTGGTTGGTTTACGACCGAAATCAATTTTTGCTTTTTTAGATGTTTTTTCAAGCAATTCACAATTAGTAGGAAATAGACACGGAGACAAGAGTTCAAAACCCGGACAAAGCTGTTTGTATCACACAAAGCGCTAATAACATTAGGAAAGGTATAAATCCAAATATTCTCTCTTTAGCTCTGGATAGATAGTAGGCCAGACTGGACTCTTTAACCTTGGTATGACAACTGGTCAAGGAGAAGGAAAACATTGAATTCAAACCTGTTAAACTCCTCATAAAAATTGATCTTGTGTCGTATGACACTTGTGTGGAGTGTTAGATAAACATATGCATGTAAAAATACAAATTTCATTTCAGCAGATACTTGTATCATCAGCCTTAAAACGTCCTAACCCAACAAAAAAACACACACATACACACACTGTACTGTTCATAAGACACCTAATATCTAGTCACCAGTTTTTGAGATTTAAAAACATGACTATTTTGCAAGATGAATCAAATTTTATTGCAGTCAACATAATAAGGTTGAGTGTTAAATATTTGGAAGATAATTATTCGAGAGAATTAAGTTGTAATATAAAAGAAATAGTTTTTATCTGACCTAAAATCTTATTCAGAATCGATTAAGGAGGTAGAAATGGAAGTTTTGCTAAACTAATAAGTTAATTTGGACCCCTAATGCTCAAAATGTGATATCGGAAAGATGTATGTTACTTGATCCTAATGGCTAAAAATAACTGCAGACACTAGTCACAAGAAAAAAAAAAAACAGTCACATTTATTTCCAAATGCTGTCTTTTTTCCGATTCATCTCAAAAGTAAAACAAGATGTGATTTTCCAATTGATGGAGGGGAGGAGATAATCTTTCATTAAAAAAAATTGCTCAACAAATAGCAGAAGGACAGTTTTACTTGAGTCCAAAAGTAGATTTTATTCTTCAATCTCGGTTCAATCTGACAGAAAATTGTGTATACTGAAATCCACTTGACTGCCTCTATCCAATAGACGAACACCAACGCGATTTCCAGGTTTGCCTCAGCAATCGTTTGCGTCTGACTTGTCACCTGTAATTTATACCTCCGTAACTGTCAGTCATATCTGCCATCTGCTTTGCCAAGAGTAGTGAGACCATGATGTTTCCTACAAACTTAGGCAATAACAAGCTGAATTTGTGTGAGTTAAATACTTATTAGTAGCACTTTCGATGGCGTAATGCCCATAAAGGCTGTGTATATATGGTTGTTGACTGTAATAAAATTTGGATTTTCGTATGTAATCCTTTTGTTTAAACTCACAAAAACAAGAAGCAAGTTATCTTTTCGTTCAAATACTTAAAAGAAGTATTATGTGTGTGTGTGTGTGTGTGTGTGTGTGTGTGTGAAAGTACAGTCATGCAAGAACGTAGCACAGATAAGAAAATAAATGAACATGGACGTGAAAACTGGAGACTATAATATTTATAAAGTAATGAAACGTGATTTAGGCTAGGTTTTATTGGGCAGACAAAAATGTAAATTTTCTTCGGGACAAGAGAGAGCATTAAGAACACGTTTTAACTAATTTAATTGAAAAGAATTACTTTTGATTGTGATGTGACACCTGTCAGATGTGTGTGTTTCTTTTAGAATATTTAAAAGAAGACATCAATTAAGAATAATCAATCCTATATGGCATAAGAGAGAGTCTACACACTCATAATCAGTAGTTATTTCGATGGATGGAGTCCACGTAAATTAGACAAAAAAAAGACCTATATTCTTTATGTAATATTCTTCTTACAAGATATGCAAGACAAGTTAATGATAACGAAGAGTACCAAAGACAAATATCTTTAACAAAAGCTATATTGTTTACATGGTAGGATTGGAAGAAGCAGATAATTGATTCCAACAAGCATTGATCCTAATTAGACCAGCTAAGGTAATAATCAATGAAAGGGACCAGAGAGTAATTAACAGAACGAGCATAATATAAATATGCATCGACGGCATATTTCTTTGGGTTTTGTTTGTAATTTCACAAATGTTCCTAATCAAAACTATCGAATGGAGCAACCAAGAAAAGCACTTGAAATAAATTGATAGCTCGTAATATTCCGTCTTGATTATTAATATCTGAAGGATTTTTTAGTTTTTGTTCATAATTCCAGAACTGCTCCCCATCAGAACCATTTAAGGGAGAAATTTAAAAAATCACAGCGAATTAGTTCAGAGTACAGAATTCTAACGGGATAATTATAAACAATTCGTTGGTATTTGACTGTAAATGAAAGAGACCTCCCAACAGGAACTATTGAAGAGAGCAATCAATAAAATCACAAAAACAGTTCTGAAAAAGGTCTACATATTCAATTAGGAAAATGCTAGACGATATGTTTCTTTAGTTTTTATTGTAACTTAGTATTTACCCAACCCCTCCGCTCGGGCAGGATATGACACAAGGTCAATTTTTAAGCGGAGTTTAAAAGGTTTGAATTCAGAGTTTTCCTTCTCCTAGACTAGTTGCCTCACCAAGGCTGAAGAACCTAGTTCGCCCTACTATTTTACCCATAGCTGGAGGGAGAATAATTAGAATAATACCTTTCCCAAGGGTATTAGTGCTATGTGAAAGGCAATCAGTCTCGTCCAGGATTTGAACTCGTGTCACCGTGGTTTTTATTGTAACTTAAATGCTCCCAGTTAGAACTATTGTAGAAGTCAAATGACTCACCCGCTAACATGGCAGCCTTCTTGAATCTTCTTGGTAAAAGCAAGCCAGCTAGGCTTACATCATTTATTGGAGAGTGCCTAATGCAGCAGGTGGGTTGGTCCATTTTGCTAGGATAGACCTGCCCAACACATTTGCACCTATATATTTATTCAGTAAATGGCAGTGTGTAAGGTAATCTGCACCAGTCTACTTGTGTGCAGCTTATCTTCGTTTGATTTTTGCTAACTCAGCAGTTTTCTTTCTAAGTAAATCCTCTTTTGTGAAAATTATAGTTGAACTTGTTGTTATTGCTTTGTGACACGCCTCAAACAATTGTTTTTGTTCTTGGGGTGGGTCAAACCCCGACTTGTTTTTGATATAATTTTTCATCAACGACCGCCTCTTTTATCCAGTCATTCGTTGTTTTATTAAAAATCACCTTGCTTGTATTCATTTAAAAACAACATTCGGACCCTCTTCTTCCTAGTTGTCTCAAAACAACTATGGAGGAGCCTAACAATTCACATTCACCTACGGACATTTTTGACTCGGAACCCTCCCCAATGCCTGAAGATGTACCACCGGCCAAAAAACCTCCAGCAACGCCTGTCTCTTGGTCGTCACATTGTGTGAATAAAAAAATCAGCAAGTGACTACGAAAGGGACAGAGTCGAAAAATATAGCAGCTATTTCAAGGATGGAGAAATCCTACCCATGCCCGAATTGGTCGAAGCAGTCGAATCAATGAACCTGTCGTTCGTAGTCACAGATCTACGGAACAAGAGACTTGATGGTTTGAAAAAAAGAAACTTTTGAAGACATTTTAAAATCTGCAAACATCCCCGGTATATATTTTTGCCGCAGGAGCTTTGCTACCTGGGATGTCTTGCTTCCCTCAGAGGAAGCAGCAAAAAAAACTAGCCGGAGGTAATATCACAACTCGTTACTTCCGGCTACAACCTGAACATCAAGGCCAACGCAGGATCTAAGTCACCGTATGCAATATATCGATGCAACTAAGTGGGGACGTCCTCGCCACTTACTTAAGTATATATGGCGACGTGGAACAAGTCACCCAGATAACATCCAATAGCGGATGGCATACGGTGACTACATTTTCATCATGTGCCTCGACAGGAGAGAGTTCAACAATATTCACCATGATGGTGGTCGTCGAGGGCAGGAGACCATTATGTTGATCCTGTAAGCAACTTGGTCATTTTTTCCAGAACCTGCCCTCAAAAAATGACGACCACCACAACAATTACTACTACTACTACTACTACTGCTACAACGACTTCGCCTACCACCACCACTACAACGACAGCAACAGAAAAATCCACATCACCAACAATAAAAGAAATTGAGGACCATCCCAACAAAAAAGATAGGGAGGGGTGGATCCAGAAAAGGGGAGGAGAAAAAGAATCCCCCCCCAAATTCCCCAAATAAACAAGCAGATAAAACAACAACAATTACAGTTAACACAGTCAAAACAACAAAAGCCACAGAATCAAAAACAAAATCACCAGCGCCAATCATCGAAGAAAAAATGAAATTACTAGTTTCATCAAATAAAAAGAAAAAGAAAAAGCAACACATCTCGGAAGAAGAACATGTACAAATGGATACAACAACAAATTTAAAAAGGAGAGACAGCGATGACATTTCTGGGAAGGGGGAGAAAAAAGTAAAAACCAACCAAACACAGTCACAAACAGAACCCCAACCACAACCTCAAACAATAGTCTAACGCCCTGCGCAACTCATTCCACCCCCACAACTAAAAAAATACAACAACCTAACCAAGTGAAACCCCCTCCTTCCAATATTGCCTTCTATCTCACCCATCTCAATTCCCAAGTTTCTTTCACGCTCCCATTCGGTGGCCAGAGATTCTATAGCGCCAGCATCACCTCTAGTAACAACAAAACATCGAGCAAAGTCGCCCTCTAATAAGGTCTGACGTGCCCTAAACGGTTTTTATTTCTACCAAGACATCCTAGAATCACCCAACATCGACCATCTTTCAAAAAAATCATTAAAACCTCTCACTTCATAAAGAAAATGGACAATCACAAAGACGTCACCAATCCTTATTTATTTAGGGGTGCACCCATAGTGACCACCTTTGTTTGCTCGACTGGCAACCGTACAAGTGAGCTGTAGCGTTTCCTTGAGGAAGCCAGTTGGACGGGCATAGGGTTGGCGGAGTTTGAGCACCCTGCCCTCAATGTCATACTTTCAAAATGTACGGGCAGGGGTCCCGATTTATGTTCATCCCATTTTCTATAGGTCCCTAAAATTGAGGTTCCCCATGGATGTCAGAGGAATTTCCAGGGACGACCGAGTTACCAATGAACTCGGTTCAGGTTCCCTGCATCAGGATTTCCAGCCCGTAGTCGACACTGAGTAAGATAAGTGGGTCAGATGACTTTAAACCTTGCCACGTTGAATGTGAGTGGACTGAGGGATTCAAGCAAGTGTGCGCGCTTGCTTGTTGAAGTCAAGAACCTTAGTATAGTTGTCGCTGGAGTGCAAGAGACTCACTTCACTTGCCCTGCAAACAGTTGGATGCTGAAGAACGATTTTAACGTTTTCTCAGCATACGGTAGCCGCACCAGAGTTGGGGTGTCTTTGCTAGTTGGACGCAACCTTGATGCCAACGTTAACGTTGTTTTTGCAGTTGACGGGAGCCGACGTTGTGTGGCTGATGTTGCCGTTAAAAGTTTCGAGTTCCGTCTGGTTGCGGTTTATGCACCCAATAACGCTGCGGAGAGGGTTTCCTTTTTTCGTCGGTCGACGCCATCCATGAACGATTCAAAGTGGCTAGTCTGAGTGGGTGATTGGAATGCGATCCTTGATCCCAAGATAGATAAGGTCAGTTTGGGAGCTAGTGGATTGGTAAGGTGTGAAAGCAGCCTTGTCGGCCTTGTGGCTCGCCACTTCTTGGTCGTCAGGTCTGCATCACCCAAGGAAGGAGATGTGGACGTGGCTACATAGCTCGCCCTCTGCCAAAGTAGGTTCCTACATGGACAGAGTGTTAGTGTGAAGAGCTGATAGCGATTTCGTTGATTGTCCGCGTGCGAAGGTTTCCCGGTCGGTATATCGATTCCGTCAAGTCCCCGGATGGGCGCGTGCTGCAATCGAATCGCGAGATACGTGATACCTTTCGGGTGCACTTTCGTGATCGCTTTGGCCGCTCCGCTGATCTCCTGCTTCATGAGTTTCGCACCTATCTTGCCGACTTCCCCCGCCTTTGGGCGGCTGAAGCGGCTAGTTGCGAGGGTGTGATTACTGAATGCGAAGTCCGTGATGAGTGGAAGCAGGTCGACCTCAACAAGTCGCCTAGACTAGATGGTTTACCCTACGAAGTGTACTTGAGGCTGCCGCACATGTTTTAGCCTATTCCGACGGATATGTTCAACCATTGGTTCGCCCAGGGAGCCATCCCTGGTAGCGTTACCAAGGACGTGATTACATTGCTGAAGAAAGGTGGTAAGCATGTTTGGGAGGGTTTAGATGATTACAGGTCCATAACTCTGCTTAACAGAGTTAATGATTTTGGCCCGGGTCTTAGCAAATCGTTTACAGGTTTTCATTAGCGATCTGTTCGGCCCCGAGCAGACCCATGCTGTGAAGGGAAGATCGATCCAGGACAATCTGCACTTGATTCGCGAGGTCCTAGAGGGGATAGAAGACGGCACGAAAGCCGCGCTGATCAGTTTAGATCAGTCCAAGGTCTTCGATAGGGTTGATCATCGTTTTTAGGCGTCTGTTTTGGAGACAACCGGATTCCAACTGGAGTTCCGCAGATGGATTAGCATGATGTACCACAACCCACAGGCAGTGGTGCAGGTGAACAGAAGGCGTTCGGGGGCTTTCGAAATCGAACATTTAGTCCGGCAGGGTTGCCCCCGTCTCCTCTTCTCTATGTCCTCGCGTTGGAGCCCCGGTTCCGTAGGCTTGGGGATGAGGGGGGAATTTGGCCCTGCGCGATGTCCCTTTTGCTGACCCTCTTACGGCAAGTGTTTCCGCGTTCGCAGATGATATCACAGTCTTTGTATCCTGCTGCGTGGATATAAGGTCTGTGAAGAAGGTGGTTGGCGAGTACGAGCGGATAGCAGGAGCCAAGGTCAATTTTGACAAAAGCGAAGGTTTGCGGCTCCGTGCTTAGAGGGTAGCGATACCCTTCCAGGGCCCTTCTGTTGGAGTGACGGACCCGTCCGCATCCTTGGGGTGTGGTTCGAAATTGGTCGGTAGTACAAGCTAAGGTGGACGCTCAGGTAGGAATCCTTAAAGGGTGGGGCGGAGGCGTGCGCCGTCTACGTCTTCCCCTTACCGATTGGCTGTACTTCCTCTGCCTAAGGCACGTCAGCTAGCGCTACTACGATCCCTCTCCAGATTGCTCTGGGGTGGCCGAAGGCCGATGGTCCGTAGACAGGTCTGCAACCAACGTATGCGCAACGGGGGTCTGGGTATGCCTGATCTGGAGAGCCACTGGCTAGCTGAAAGACTTGTACACTTGTTGTCGATCCTTGATGTGGGACGCAGGGTGGAGACGAAAGTTGGGTCAGACTTTTCCTCGCCTCCAGTCAGACCCAAAGGCTGAAGGTCAACGTACGCCGAAGTGCGAAGCTCTGTTTGTCCGCGAGTGCCTCGGAAAGAGCTATATCGGGAGCTAGTGGTGGGTCTGCTTCAGACCCTCTTAGCGAGCGGCGCGGCTGGACGGCGGAGGAGATCCGCTCCCACTGGAATTGGGCGCCAGGATCGAGCTTCTTGAACAACTCCGAGTTCTCACTCACCTGGCGACATGCACGGAATGCGTTGCCCCTTCTCGGCTTGAACTTCAGAGTGGGCCTGGCAGACATGCCCGATTGTGCTCGCCGTGGCAGTGGTTTAGAAGAAACGGCTGAGCACGCCTTCTACTACTGCGAGCGAGTTCGCTCGTTCTGGGATCATGTCGGGGAGTGGACGGCTCGCATCGAACCCAAGCAGCTCGTGCTGCTCGACATTGGTTATGACGTGGACAACGTTCTACCTCCGTTTGAAGGTGAGACACGTGTAGTGTTTCTCGCGATCCTAGCTGTAGCTCCAATGGTGATTTGGACGACGCGAAAGAAGGGATTGTATGACGATGCAAACTTTTCTTATCGTGATCTGGTTTTGTATTTTAGGCATCAGCTTAGGGTCAAAATCAGATTCAATAGAAAACGCTTGGATCGCATAACATTCAACAAAAGGTTGGTGAATGCAGCGAGCCTGGTAATAAGAAAGGGGGCAACGTTGGAGTCATCCTTCCTTCCTCTTCCTGTCCATCGTGTCTACGGTACGGGTCCTTCGGGACCCCATCCCAGGTAAGTAGGCAAGGTTCCCTCTTTGCAGCCTACTTAACAGTATGTTGTGAATCATCGTCCCTGTCATCTAGTTGTTATTATTTTTGTACCTCAACCCTTACTTACCTGCTTTGATTGAATATCTTGGAATTTCACGTGTATAAAAATCATATTATCAGCTTTCAACTGGCCTTACTTCGCCCAACACTGTCTTTTTTGCCACATTAGATTAGGATCCCTCTCCCACTTAGGAAAGGTCCGGCTTGTTTTCGGTCTTTCTGGACGCCGGAAAACAGTCGGCCTCCATTTCGTAGACGGGGGGATGGGAGATCAACCAAACGAGGTGTTTTTCCTTGTTTTTCGTTTTCCCTTTTGTGTTTCAGGGTTTTTTTCTCCCATCCCCTTCATATATAACATTTTTGTAAATAAATCATCAATTGTAAGTAAAATCACACATTGCACTCGGGGTTTTAATTAGGCCTTTTCACAGAGCAAATGTGGTATTATGGTGGTTGCAGCGCGCATGGTGATGGATGAATGTTTATATATTGTACTGTTGAATTGGTCGGTGAATGAGGGTAGTTAGGTTCCCTTCGAATATATAAAAATCCATGGCGGCCCCACAAAACTTCAAGGCCTTGTGCCTTCCATTTGTATGAAATGGAAATAAAGTCTACTTGTGTGTCAGACCACTTTCAAGTCAACCAATATTCATCAGGAGCAATCAAGAAAATCAATAAGAATCAGTAAAGAGAAACTGAAATAGCCTTGCGTTTGTGTCAGTTAAATTAAAGCGACGAATAAGATACCTTATGTTCCGAAAGTTCTGGTTTGGGTAGGTTATGGTTTATGGCATATCAGCCCTCGTGGGTTATTCAATGCCAAATCTTGTCCACACACACACACATACACACACAAATTTTGTAAATAAATAATTTATAGGTAACACTATTTTTAAACGAGCCAGAGCTCATTTGTTTGCGTACAGTTAAATGATTTCAAGTATTGCTGTTTAATGCCAATAAATCTATTTGATATTAATCATTTGTGTGCACATAGTTAAATTATTTCAAGTATTTCTGTTTAATGCTAATAAATCTATGTAATATTAATCATTTGTTTGCACACTGGGAAATGGTTATTTAATATGAGTGATTCTATTTATTAAGTATTCCAATCTAATATAAACAATTTGCACTCAGCAATTTGATTTCTAATAACGAACAATAATAATTCTTAGTAAGTGTATAATCTCTAGATGGGGCCGTGACTCGTACAACCACTCCAGGTCAGAGTGAACCTTACAGTAATGGTAATGAAAACAGTTTTCAAACTCTAGAACAGGATATTCACGATCAAATGCAGTTTAGTGTCATACTCAGGACGTGACTTCTAGTATTGTTATTGTTACCTCCTAAGGCTCCTTTTCAACTTGTCTTTTGGAGCAGACTTCATATCTCCTCTGTGAACTAAGAGTAAACTTTTCCTTGCCTTTTGATCTGGGTCATTTTGAATACTATCTTGCACGGCTCATTGTTGTAGTCTCCCGGCCCCCTTTGGCCTTGTGGTTTGGGTTGAGACTACTGCTGTCAGGTGACTTTGGTGTTGCTGCTAGTTAGTCAGAATGAATCCGGCCGCCAACAGAGTTAGACGTGTCTGAACTTTCTCCTGGGACAAAGGAACTAACTGATAACCTTTTTACTTGCTGTATTCAACTTTTTATTCGGGTTTTGTTGTGTTGGTTTTCGCTGGCCAGACTTTGAATAATCTTCTAAATTTTAAACCAAAATACATTTCATGTTGGTCTTAGCCATGTTTTTATTTTCACCCCTTCTGCCCACGTGTTACAGTTTTTTTTTGTTTTTTTTTTAACCTTTGTATGCCTTCTTGTCCCTGGTACATTCCCTGTGAAAATTGTCTAACTTTGCTAGAAAGTTTTCGCTCCTCTTCTCTGCTCACTAGATATTACACTTTTGGAGTGATAACTATTTAGTTTATTCTTTAGAAAATTCTATTTAAAGAAAAAGGGGAAAAATCCGTTTCCCAGACGGACGCAACTTACAACTTTTGAGCTGATTTTTTGCTGAGAAAGATTAGAAGTTCTGGAAGGATAGTATTATGAAGTAGCCTGAAAAAATGATCGAGGAAACAAAACTAGACATATTGGTCAAAGATATTAATGTCGAAAACCTTTTTATAAAAATATCTTTTATTTTTACTTAATAACCTGAACAAACTGTTTTGCTGTCCTGTCTTCATGTTGTATACTCACAACCATAATGATATCGATAACAACATTACTACAAATACATATTCAAATACAGGCGCAATACAAAGGCAGGCGGACTCCGTTGTTCAGGTACGAACGGTTTATTAACGTCTGAGTTCGGTTCTTTGACACGAGGAGAGAGACACAATTCTTACTATGCCGACCATACTATCTGACCCCACAAACGCGCTGCACATCTTGTGATGTTGAAGATCTCTGTATGTAGAGACCCGAAAAACCCAACTACATCTTCAATGGTCGAAATCCAACTCTCAACTCAATGGCAGGAACTCAACCCTCTGCTTACATGGTCCAATATCAACCTTCAACAGTCCTGTTTTTTAAAATCCTCAAATTCTCAGCCCATCTCTTCTGGGCATGACGTCATCCACATTCCAGCCTCATTTTCTGTCTGGGGTTTATTATGACAATGGTGATTGTCATATCCTTTGCGCACGAGCGTAAACTGTACCCAATGCTATACACCTGGGATCTTAACCCGAATAGTTCAAAGCCCAACCAAACTGAATGATAAAATATAATTAATGAAAAATGATTTAAAAAATCATTCCTTAATTATATAACAGTTATACGATCAAGACGAGGACAATGAGGATAAGAAAGAGTAACTGAATGTATTTCTAATATGTTTGATGTTCACAAACTCTAAATGATAATGGCAAATAAATGACCCAGTACAGCTTTTATAAAGCAGTTCTATAAAAAGAACGAGTTCCATCTAACCCTTTTCGAAACACACATCATTTTTCAGAAATTAGCTAAATCTCTTATTAGACTACAGTAACATGCACTTGGTAGGTCTCTTGCAGATCAACCATCACTTTATCATTGGTGTATTGTGAGTTTGATATATATTATAGCAACTATTTTTTACGCCATTTTGTGCGTGTGTGTGTATGTGATTTGTAAAAGAATAGTTTGTAGGTACAATCATTTTATAACGAGTCAGGGCTTTATTTGTTTTCACACAGTTTTAAGTTTTGTTATTAACATTAATAGTTTTATTTGCACACTGTTAAATGATAAAGTAATGCTATATAACATGTGTAATTCTATCTAATATTAATAATTTGTTTGCACACAGATAAATGGTTTCAAGTATAGTAAGAGATTATTGTTCTATTTGACTCATAGTTGGGACCCTAACATGTACTACCGCTCTGGGTCAGAGTGGACCTGAGAGTAATGGCAATTAAGTAGTAGTCCGCATTCCCCAAAGCTTCAGGACTGAAGCCTCATCATCAGATGCAGTTTAGTGTCATACCCAAGAAGTTGACCCATGATAGGGATCATCGTGATCCCTAAACAGCATCTGATGGTGAGGCTCCAGAACTGAAACCTAACCATCAGATGCAGTTTTGTGTCATATCAGGACACTCATCAGGAGGGTCTTATTAATCTGCTGAGATGCAGTCAGCATATTCTACAGCTCAAGCCGACTGGGATGAATAACGTTCAAATGCTCAAACTTAAAAACTAAATCCATTTCCCATTTATTTTGCAGTTTGATAATCGTAGAGTACAGCCTTCGTTCATGCTCAATCCGATCACTATAATTTTTTAAGGAAGGTAAATGTTCAATTCTTATGAAAGAGAAATTTCCCTTATTGCAATCTGTTATCTATTTGTAGTTAATTCTAATATAAATTCTATAAATAGTATGTTCTTTTTTAAACATTTATTAGATAAAAATGAATTTTGTGTTAAATATTAGGTGTTGTAAACATTACCTGTGTTTTCTCATATGTACTCAGGAACAAACGCTCTGTAAAAGTACTAGACGGTCTGAGTACATTAGAGAATACCGAGGGAAGTATGAAGATGAGCTTGAGCATTTGTGATCTATGCTAAAAAGAACATACGCTTGTAATGAGAGAATTCGCGAAATTGTAAATTGTATTTGGAGGAAAAAACACTTTTTCCCCTAATAAAAACCAAACTTGGTGGCTAGAAGTCACAATGAAAGTAAATATCTACTCCATAATTTGGTGCCAAATTGAACCCCGTTGCTTAGTGTGTCAGCCATGTAACAGATTACATAATTATTCAGCTGAATTCAATAGATTTCAGATATGTTAATTCTGGTCCACCAGAAGATCAGCAACGTAAAGTTCAGAGTCGTGAGTTTTTATTCTGTTTTAAGTGTTCTTCTAATTTGTAGTTGTGATATCACTCTGCATTTTTTACGTAGAGTATTATAGAGATTTTTACGGAATATAAACGTTTTTAACCATAATTGCGTGTGTATAATATATATATACCGGGTCAATGGTCTAATAAGTAGAGTGTTCACCAATGGTCTGGGAGACCGGGGTTCAATCCCAGGTCGAGTCATACTAAAGACTAAAAAAATGGTACTTCATGCCGCCTGGCTTAACGCTCAGGATTATAAGGTAAGGATCAAGCGTAAAGAGGAGCAATCTAGGGAAAGGAGTAACGCCCTCCCCTACACCACTACTTTTGAAAGGGAGTCTTCGGGTCACCCTCGACTAAGATCGCAAACTTTACTTTTCTTTATATATATAATTTTTCTACTCTGTATTCAATCTTTTGATAAAAAAACGGCGGGAGGAATTTTTTCAAACTAGTATATCATAGCAATTGATAATAGTTTTTTCAGGATACGAAATATCTTGATAATAGTTTAGTAATTAGGCATATAGTTGCATAATCTTATCAGTAACGTTTCCACTTGAAGTTTGATAACTTTCGATCCTTTTTTTCATAATTGTTCAATGTACAATAGACACACTGTTCAAACCCTTTTTATAATTTAAAAAAAAAATTCAAAATCTAGTAATCCAACATTAAAGATTATCTTTTACTGCCAAAATTATTTAATTTGTAAATGAAGAAATTAACAAAAGACTATCAAAACAATGTATACACACACTTATGGCAGGAATATTGACATTTGAAACATTTATTTATTGAAAGTTTATTTCTTTACACAAGTGTCAAAAGTAGAAAGATTGGCGCATTTAATTAAAAAATCAATTAATTATTGATTTTTTAATTAAACAAATCTTTTTTGTTAGAATAAAATAAATGACATAAATGTAACAAAGAATCAAAATCTGGTCAAATAATTTTAATTCTAAAGTTAAATAGAAACATTGGAAAATTAGTTATTAGACTAGTTTATCAAAGTAAAAAATCCCCAGCTCTATTTGAATTTGGGGAATTTTACTTCAATTTCATCGAAAAGAAATCTGTTTGTGAAGGTTGTTTAAGACTAACAGACAACACCAAACTGGTGTTTTAATTAAATGTACCTTAGTTTTTCACATGTGCCATTTTTACTAGAAACCGTCGAATAAAGTTTGGAATAAAGTCCGTCACAATGAAAAAGAAAAAGAGATTGATAAATCAGATTGACATATTTCGCCATATACCGTTCGTGAGTGAGTGTACGTGTAATAAATAACTAAATTTCATCATCAAGTCGCGCTGACAGTACGGAGTTACCTGACTCCTTCTCGCCATCCATCCCTATTAGCCGTCGCTCCTTGCTGATCTTCTAGGCTGCATATTATGTTCCCACAGAGGTGATTTAAATAAGTCTTTGCTGGTCGGCTAACACAGGTACATCTATGTGCAGGATTCCCAAAGAGAATGTCCTTGTTTCTCCAGAGTTGCGCCGCGTGTCTTGTTCATCTCACTCGAATGATTTGTTAGATGGGTGGCAAGTGGTTGTTTTGTGGGGTGTTGCCTCTAGGATTTGTTCTTGACGTCGTGCCGAATTATTGAGCCTTTTCTAAATGTGTTTTGTTAGCGTCCATGTCATGCATACATATACTAGTATGAAATTAAGTGAACTTAATTAAAAAACTGAAAAAAATTATTCATTTAGATTTTTTTTTTTTACATTAGTCATATTCGTAGCAAATATTAAATGTTATAAACTTCGAAATGATAACCGTTTTCATTTGGATATTTTATATAGGTTTTAAAATAACCCTATGTAAAATATTCCATTTCACGAGAACACATACTGCACTCTGATCCTTGCATAAATGATCTCGGCATTTTTCATGGATATCAAATCCTTGAGGAAAACAGGTTACATAATCAGATGGTTTTAGGCTCTTACACAATCCAATACACAAGCCTTTCAAAGCTTTGAAAGTAATTCTCCTGTCGCTGGCAGCTTCATAAATATGACTTTTTGCATGAGATAGCTGGTTGCAAGCAATAAATGTCTACAAGTTAATGTTATCACGTAGTTGGCATATCAACATCACAGAGCTTAAAGAAGGTGTTCATTTCTCACAGAAATTCCACGAATACAACATCATATCAAAATTAGCCAAGTCTAAATTTGTACTCACATTCGTGTTCAGGTGTTTACGATTTCTAAAATCGGCTCGCTACACTTTGATAAAATTATGTTGTAGCGACTAAGATATAAGTGCTACATAACTTTCATTGTGTTCAAAAACGAGTAATTAAAACCTTTTTCTATATGTAGAATCATGAAACATGCACAGTTTATACACCAAATGCAGGCTAACAAAGAACTAAGGAGGTGCCCGTGGTGTAATGGTTAGCGTCGCAGGATATGGATATATGGACACAGCGACACGAGTTCAAATCCTGGACGAGACTGAATGCATTTCACATAGCACTAATACCCTTGGGAAAGGTATGAATCCAAAATATTCTCCCTCCAGCTATGGGTAAATAGTAGGGCAGACTAGGTTCTTCAGCCTTGGTGAGGTAACTAGTCTAGGAGAAGGAAAACTCTGAATTCAAACCTGTTAAACTCCGCTTAAAAAATGACCTTGTGTCATATCCTGCCCGAACGGAGGGGTTGGTAAATATGATCAAAGAACTAAGGATCTTCGATAGCCCTATACAAATTAAAATCAAAAGAAAATATCGAAAACCATTGGCACAAATTTGGCGAATGTAAAAGCAGAAGTGATATTTGTTCATGAAGGGTTATTCAGTAATCTATAAAGTTTTTTTGATTAGATGTGGCACAAGGCTGTATAAATGGGGCACCCAATGAGACTGAAACTCACTTGTGAAGGTTTGCTAGTCTAGCTTGCTAATAAGTAGGTTGTAATTTACTAAGCATTTTTGCTTAGATGTTGCACAAGGCCGAATGAATGGGGCACCCAATGAAACTCGAACTCGTTCGTAAAGGTTAACTAGGCTAGCTTGCTAGTAAATAAGTAAGTTAGCCGACCGTAGTCGAGGGCTACCCGAAGGCTCATTTTTCATTAGCAACAACACCGAGGCGTAAGGAAGGTTCAACTACTTTCCCTGGATTCTCCACTTACCCTTGACCCAAACCTTATAATGTTACGCAAGGAGGCATCAAGTACCGTTTTTTGAGTCTTTGGTATGACTTGACCTAGGATTGAACCCAGGTCTCTGTAAAATATTTTACAAATGTAACAAGGCTGCAAAGTAGGGTGGAGAAGAGTGGTCATGACTATCCTAACTTTTAACTTAAATATTTTTTTTAATGACCCAATACGTACTTAAATGATATATGGGGCACCTCGGGTGGTGTAATGGTTAGCAAACTAGACTGGAAAACCTACATAAGTGACTTCAGATCTCATTGGGTACCCCATTCATATGGCCTTGTGCCACACCTAAGCAAAAACCTTAGTAAAATACTACATCAATAATATATTCAACACAATTATTCGAAAAGCCTTTCATACGACAGTCACCAAAACAAGTCAATCGCTCTATGAATATTTATACAAATCTAAAAGAAACAGACATTTCAAAAATACATACATATATATACATATATATACATACACATACATACATACATGCATATATATATATATATATATATATACAAGGATACTCACGAAAAATGTACAAAGGAAAGGGAAAAAATGGATAAATATATACAATTTTCTAAAAAAGAAATGATCATAGTTAGTATTAGACTCCCTCCCCTCACAGACGTTAGTGACAAAAAAGCTAATTCAGCGATCGAAAAACAGTGCCGGGGAGGTGTAAAAAAACCACCTTTCTTCGCACATCCGGAGAACTTGAAATTTTTTTCATCTAACGGGAGTGGGAAAGGGGAAAAGATGGGGACTAAAAAACATAAAAAACGAGCCAGTAACTGAACATACCCTTGCTAAGTTAAACTGTTTTTACAAAAACAAGACTAAGATGAACTAATTTAATATACCTGGGACGGGTTGTCAATGATCTTCCAAAACGCAAAATTCTTTTGACTAGCAATCTCTAAGAAGAATTCAAAGCTGGTACCTATTAAGCAATACACACATGCAATATTTACCCACCTTTTGCTGAATTTTACATCCGGGACAAGGGTGACTTTGGCCTTACTAATCAATGATGGTTAATATGTTATTCTTTCAATATACTCCTTTTCTTTGTTGATTTTTGTGACCAAAAGTTTATATTTTTCCTTTGTTTTTCTAAGCGACGAACCTCCTCTTATTCCACAAAACTAATTCAAACAAAATATACGGATGTTTTTCTTTTTTTGAATTTTTTCTAGTTATAAACAATCATGGTTTATTAATTAATTAATTCTTTCAGAAATAAAATGTTCCTTTATATAAAAAGTTTGAAATAATTATTGAAATTCAAAAAAATATTTTTGTCAAATTTAACGAAATTTGGGGAAATAATCTTTAATTGACTGCTTCTTAGTAAATGACAACGATACCTCTTTAAACTCCACTTCTTGAAACATATATTTCATAACATCATTAAACATAGTGTCTTTTCAAATTATTAAATCCACACAAAGAACTGTGTAAATAAATACTGTATATATTTGTTATACAAGCCATGACTGAAGTTTTCGCTATTTTAGTTATATACTTGCAGATTATTATTCTGACATTTTAGTTGAACGTAGAAGATAAACTGGACTGCGTCGGTAACAAAAAAGAAAAAAGAAGAACGAAAATTGGACGATGGCCGGGAATGGGTTTTGGCCATTTTGCTGCTTTGAGGCATTTTTTTCTTCTCAAAGATCGAAAGTTTGTGAAAAGTCTTTAATGAAAGACGGCGTGTTAAAGTTGGAAACGGAAAGAGATTGTGTTAATCTGGTTCAAAATGAAAGGCTATTCAACTGGCGTATAATTAGCATTAAATTCAGAGTCGACATCTTGAATATGTAAGACATTTGTGAAGTTTTTTTTTAAAAAACATTTACAAAGAAAGAAAGAATTAGCAGCAAGTGAATGGATTTTGGCACAACAAATTATTGTAATTACTGAAAAGAAAGGATAGAGAGATAGGGAGGAGGAGGAGGAAGAGAAATGAAGAAAAAAAAAAAGAATGAAAGCTGAAAAGAGAATGATTAAAAAAGAAATAGAAACGATTGAAAGTGGAAGGAAAGAATACACAAATATAAAAAGACAGAAACAAATCATCGGAAAAAAAAGAGGAACTTTTAAGGTAAAAAGAAAGAAGGATGTTGAATAGAAAGCTAAAACCTGAAAATGATGAAAGAAAGCTAAAAAAAAAAAAAAATTAATGGAAAGAAAAAATAGGGAGACACAAAAAAAGAGAAAAAGTGATTAATAAAAGAAAATGATAGAAATACTGGAGTAAATAAACTTAAAGAAAAAAGAAACTTAAATAGCAAATAAGGAGAAATACAAAACCCAACAGATAGATTTGGCAAGTAATTTATCTATTAAAACGAAAAGAGATAAAAATATCGAAAAACGATTTTTAGCTTTCGGCGTTGCTTTGAGCGAGAAATTAGACAATTCTTTAGTTTGACTTTCTTTCTCTAAGTCTACTTTTTGCACTCTTTCCGTTCCTCTTAAATTAAATATATTTTGTACATCTTATGCACACCCTCAAATCTTATGATTCTTATTTCTTCTCTCTCTGTCTTTCTTTCTTTCTTTCTTTGTGTGTGTGTGTGTGTGTGTGTGCGTGTGTCTATTTCTCTCAAAGTATCGGCATATTTTTTGTCATCTACACGTAAATGTAAGTGCTGGGACCTAATAGTTAGAAAGCTATTATAAAGGTTAGCATAATGAGATCGATCATCACCCGGCGCACCTGTAGTCTGTTCACGTATTTCTCTCAAGCAAATTTGTCTTTCGTTCGGAATGAAGTATCCTCCTCATTTTTTTTCTGTTTCTCATTTTTTTTCCTTTTTCAAACATTTCTTAATTCTAATTCAAATACGATTCAGGGATTTTCTTCTCTTTACCAGTTCTATTCCTTATTCCTTCTGTCTCTATTTCAATATCTACTGGCCTCATCAAAGGAGCCTAGAATACGTCGACTGCATCCTTTACAAACGAGTAAGCAGGGAATTAAACTGTATCCGGGAATGAATTTTGGAGTGCAGGCGAATATGTAGACACAATTACTCCCAGGTCAACTTTGACCTTGAGTGATAGTACTTGTGTGGACACCCTTATGGGTCAAATGTGCAAATTATTCTTATTGGGTGGGAATGCTTGGAATCGTGGGTCTCTGCACAGTATATGTATATTAAATTAAAAAACTTGAAATCTGTCTGAAAACAAATAATTGGTTGATTGGTTGTGTTATATGGCATATTAAGATAAGTTATTTAATGCCAAATCCTATTTATACATATAAATCAGTTGTTTGGTTGGATTTTATGGTGTATCAACCCTGGCAGGTTATTTAATGCGAAATGCTATTCATACATAAATATATATTGAATACATATGATTTATTGAAATTCGAATAGCCATTTTGTTTTCCAGTCGTGGGATTCTTCTTACAAAAGGTACGTCTTCTTAGCACAAAGGCTGTAATTCATTTTGATATTAGGCCGTAAATTGCCCCTCGTCATATATGCTCTGGTCGTCTCTGTTTGGCTGATCACCTGCTGCTACTAACGAGCAAGTCTATAAATAGTTGCTATCAATTTGCAGACGGCTTGTAACCATTTATAAGACTCTCCACAAACAATCCAATATGCCCCCCTGTTTTGGTGTACTTTGGGTGTCCTTGATTGATATATTTTCCTTCAAACTTATGTTTGTTTTTTGATCTCTTGTGTGCGCAGACTTTTTCTACAGCCTTACGTTTCCCCTCCTCCTCCGGGTCGCCTCTGCAACCATGGAAGTCTCTTCGTCCAAAAAATTCATCTGCTACTAAAGGACTCAGTTCCATCGGCCGAATTCAAACCATCGGACGTCAGCACAGAAATTGAGGTTTCAGGACAGGCCAAAGAACAAGGAAGACGGCCATTAAGGTCTTCCTAACGAGAAGCCAAAGCTTATCGTCAACCAGTAACTAGAACAGACTGTCCTTCTCTACCGTCTTCCTCAAGAATTGAACCAGCTCAGAGGCCCCTGGATAGCCTGACCAACACTCCTGTATCACCCGGCTCACCAACGCCCCAAACCGCTGCTTTGGAAACCCAAAGCCATAGACCCCGAAATATCTGAAAGGGATAAGGTGGGTTAATATGCTAAGTATTTTAAAGGAAATACTATCTTCTCTATCCCAGAGGTAACCAAGAGCCTTAAGTCGAGAATAATCGCACTGGTTATTTCAGACTTCGGGACTAAAAGGCTAGCGAGGATAACCAAGGACAAATTTGAGGACCTTCCCGTGACCTGTGGGACCCCATTTTGCTTCTTCTGCAGACGCAGCTTCGCGACATGGGATATTCTACTACCCACAGAGAATCAAGCTCAAGATCTTTTGGAAACCAAAATCACTATAAAGAACTACAACCGAAGTATATAGGCACTCGACGTTTAAAGGTTTCTGTCAATAATATGCCCATACAGCTGCCAAGTAAAATGCTTGCATTCTTTCTTAGCGCGTATGGGCGCATCGAGGAGTGTACATCAGTACGGGGCAACGCTGGCGCTGCTAATGGTAACTTCACCTACCTCTTATGCCTAAGGAGAGAGGATTTCTCCGCCATTTCGTATAATATCTACTTTGGAGAATGCCAAATGATGCTGGTGGTGTAAGGGAGGTGTATTCACTGTGGGCATTGCAAGCAACCAGTACATCTCACCAGGGTTTGCCCCCCAAAAGTTGGAGAAGGTCCCGTAATGAACTCTCAAAAGCACCAGAACCTGGAGCCCCTGAAGCAACCAAACCACCAAACGAAGAATCAACCAAAGAATCTACCGAAAAAGAGGGCTGGATTGAAGTCGTTCGGAATAAACGGAAAACCTCAGTTGTAGAAAAAAATACGAAGTTGGCATCAGCCTCCCCTCAAAAGTCACCCCACTGGTAAACTCTCCACAAAAGACCTCTACTACACCAAATGGAGAGTCTCCACCTCCAAGAATCCAAAGACTAAAACTCCCCACAAGGCAAAAAAGAAAAAGTGGAAAAATCACAAACTACCTCATCTGTTAAAACACCAAAAGTAAAAACAATAGAAAAAACTCAGACCACACCTCCCGAATCAGCAGAACCCATTGACACCTTACCCCCATCAACACAAAAAAGACGCAGAGATAGCGGAGACGAACCCCTGAAAAAAAAAACATTCCCCAATCCCGCTCACCACAAAAACACACTCTGGAAAACAACTCTACTAAATCCCTGCAAAAACCTGCAAACACGGAACCCGCAAACACACCTCCTCCTTCTCCTCCTTCTACTAACCCTCCTCCTTCTACTACCCCTCCTCCTCCTTTCCTTTTTAAGGGAAAACTTCAATCACTAAATTACAATCATTTGCCTAATCGGCCTCACCCGGGAAAAAGAAAAAAAAAAACAAACTATTCGGCCTACTAAAGAACTGAAAGCTGTTTGTGCTCCACAGAGGGTGCGGAAGATAAACTTGGTCATCATCTTAAAAAGAAGCTTAATGCCATTGTTAAAATTTCAAAAAGTCAATGAACAGTTTGTCATAAACCCTCATAATCACAAGGTGCACCCATGGTGAAAAAAAAATGCTAAACTTTTGTTCGGGCAGGGTTCCAACTTAAGTTCACCCTTCATTTTATAGGGCCTTAAAATTGAGTCATCTTTTTGATGTGGACACGCTGTCGGCTGGTGGCTGCGATTTATGCGCCGAATATTGCTGCGGAGAGCGTTTTCTTTTTTCGACGCTTGGCGCTGTTCCACGACGATCCGAGGCGGCTAGTTTTAATGGGTGAATGGAATGTGATCCTTGATCAACAGGGTTAGTTGGAGAGCTAGAGGGTTAGAAAGGTGTGAAAGTTGCCTTGATCGACTTGATGGCCCGTCATGACTTGGTGGGGATCTCTTAAACAGAGGATTAGAGATTTCACCAGTACGGTCGACAGCTCATCCCGAATAGGATCAAGATGGTAAAATCTTTAGAAGATAAGCTTTTCCGGGTGGTGGAAGTAGGGATTCCCAAGCCATAGATTTAGCTAGGCGGGACTTTAAGCGCGAGGTTAGTAAGTCATTTTGTACTTGGTTCGTGAGGTCCTAGAGGGGATAGAAGATGACACTGAAGCCGCGTTGATCAATTTAAATCAGGCCAAGGCCTTCGATAGGGTGGGCCATCGGTTTTGGCGACTGTTTTTGAGATTGCCGGAATTAAACCAAAGTTATGCAAATGGATTCCCAAGCTGAGTTGCAGGTGAACGGTAAGCGCTTGTATATCACCATATTTGTGTTCCGTCGTTCGGACATAAAGGCTATGAAGAAGGCATTTGCGAGGTTCGAACAGATAGCAGGAACCAAGATAAACTTTGATAAGAGCAAAGGTCGGCTAATGGGTGCCTGGAGGGGTGGCGTTCCCCTGCAAGAACCTTTCCACTGGAGTGACGGACCCGTCTGCATACTTGGAGCCGGCCTCTAACAGGAGCGAAATTAGTCGGAAGTACAGGCCGAGGTAGAAGCTCAGGTTGGTACCTGGCTTCGAAGGCGTTTGTCCTTAAAGGGCAGAGTAGAGGCGAGCCCCACCTACATCTTTCCTTGATCCTTTACCGCTTCTCTGTATTTCCACTGCTAAGGGTCATCGGCTGGCCCTGAAACAATCCCTCTCCATACTACATTGGAGAGGTAGAAGGCTGATGGTCCATTTACAGGTCTGCTGTCAAGGTCTGCGCAATAGGCGTTTGGGTATGCCTGATCTGGAGAACTACCGGTTCGCTGAAAGATTGGCTTACGTGGCCCGATCCTCGTTCAGCGATATCTTTCCTAGCCTTAAGGTAGACGTAAGCTTAGTAGCAAAGCACTGTTTGTCTGAGCATACCCTAAAGCCCTTCGCAACTTTCCTGGGTCGAGTAATCTTTCTTGGTCACGAAAGGAACCGTGTCGGGAATTAGTGATGGGCTCCGCTTCTGATCCTCTCATAGAGAGGCTCAGCTGGTCGATGGAAGAGGTTCGCTCGTAAAGGAATTTGTAAATAAGTTCATGCATTTCACTCGGGTTTTTAATAGATTATCTTATTGAGCGAGTGTAGCATTTTGATGAATGCGGGAAGTTGGCGAAGAATGATTGCTCTTATTGTATTGCGTGAATGGGTCAGCGAATGTGGCGAGCAAGGGACCCTTAGAAACCAGCAAACTCGCTCCCCTTCCCTTTCATTTCCCCCACAAAACCATGGGGATTCATGCTCCCCAGAATGGTGTATTTATTCTCCTTTTCTGGGAATAAAGCTTGTATGACACTTTCATTTAAGTGTCAAGGAGTTGGCTGGCGAAATTAATTAAATGAAATCAGTTAATTGTAATTAATCAAATCATGATCATCAGTATTTTATTGAATGATGATTAATTTAATTAAATCATGATAATCAGTATTTTATTAAAAAAAATAAATTCATTTTGGGTGTCCAAGTATTTTTTTTTTTTTGAGAATCGCTATAAAATAAACACCAAGTCATTAAGTACAAAAAGTTTAAGATCCGATCAGAACTTGTTGACCTATAAATCTGTCCCCCCCAAAATAAACATTCACACCCCTGCAAGATCAGTCAAAGACTCATCAAATTTCAAAGCATAAACAAAAAAATGTATTTTTAAGTTGGCGGACAATTTAGGTTGGTGTCACCAAGTTTGGCACAAGGCCTTGAATCACTAAATCATTGGTCAACCAACCACAGGACTGCTCCTTGTAGCCCCTCCCGATGACTGTGGCTGATTGGCCGATTGTCTAAACCAATCAGAGGCAAACCAGGGGGATTGTTACGATGATAGCCATTGGTCGGCAATCTCCATTGGCTGACCAATCAGAAACTGATTATTCGGGATTCGGGTCCATAAATAGAGGACACCCAAAGCGAAAAATCGAGTTGGTTCAGGAATTTGCCGCTTAAAGAACCAAATCCGTTGCCATTGCATTCGCCATTTTGACACTGCCTAATTGCAGTTAAGACTCCGCCAGTCAATTACTTTCACCCCCAGTTCGCGGTGTTTGTTGAAAAATATTTGTACAGCCGTGTAAATAAACGTTTGTTACTGTTTATAATAAACGCTTTTTCGTAATTTTTCTTTATTTGCTTGGCAACTTTTCTTCTTTCCAACACGAATTCCAACCTTCATCGACTGGACCACATCCATCTTCTCTTTCCTCGGATCCTAAAGCAACGTGGGCGTGGAAAGAAACAGAGAAAGACCAGTTGACACATGTGGTAATCACGAGACCAGCGGCCAACTAGGTGTCGTCAAGCTATAGTACCACACTTGTACATATTAATAAGATCCTCTCCCAAACAATCCAACATGATTTTTAAATGAATTGTTTGGTGGCAACAATTTTTAAACAAGCCAGAACTCATTTGTTTGTACACATTTTAATGGTTTCAAGATTTGCTGTCCAAATCAAATCGTTTAATTTGTACACAGTAAAATGTTTTCAAGTATTTCGATTTAATAATTATTTATTTGTTTGCTCACAGCTATGCAATAACAATTCAATTTAACATCAATGATTCTTTGCAAACAGTTAAATGACTCCCAGAATAGAGACTGATTGAATATCTCTAATTGATCCAGAGATGAGATCTTAACCGATACTACCACTCTGAGTTCAAGTCGAGCAGGGACAATGAAGGGATTTTCCACATTCTCCAATGCTCCAGAGCTAGAGCCTCACCATTAAGTACAGTTTAGTATCATAATTGGGACGATCGTTGGGTGGGGGTCTAATCACACTACAGTCGGTATATCTTATTGCCAAAACTGAATAGGCTGAAACAAATGAATATCATTGTTTAAGGGGAATAGTAACTTGAAATCATATCATTTTTAAAATAAATTATTAGTATATGATTAGATTACTTGAAACCATATAAATGAATGCAAATAATTTCTATTAAGAAAAATTGCTTGAAACTGTTTTTAAAAATGCTGCCTCGTCGGCTGGGGCAGTAGAATACACCGGCTGTATCTCTGCAGAAGGGTAAGACCCCACCACCACCAACAAGTGTCTTGGATATGACACTAAATAATCTGATGGTGAGGTTCCAGTGATGCTGGAGCTTTGGGGAATGCAGAGCACCCCTTCATTGCCATTGCTCCCAGGTCCACTCTAGCCCGGAGTGGTTGTACCTAATAGAGCCTTATCTATGGGTTAAATAGAACTAACTGCATACTTATGCTAAACTGAATTGTTTTAATTAGAACTGTTTGAGTAAACTTAATAGCTTGAAATAGAAATGTTTTTGATAATTAAACTATACTTACATTTAAACTGCGTGCTTATGCTAAACTGAATTGTTTGAAATGGAACTGTTTTTAACATTGAAACTGTACTTACGCTAAACTGAATTGTTTAATATAGAACTGTTTTGACATTTAATTGTGTAACCAAAATCTATACTTATACTAAACTGAATTAGCTGAATTAGAACTGTTTGATTAAGCTGAATAGCTTGAAATAGAAATGTTTTTGACAATTAAACTGTATACTCATGGTAAACTGAATTGTTTGAAATAAAACTGATTATTTGTATAAAAATGGATTTGGCGTTAAATAACCTACAAAGATTGATATGCCATAAAACCCAAACAACCAATCAAACATCTTTCCCCCACCGAGTGTCCCGTATATAACATTAAACAATCTGATAGTGATGCTCCATCCTTAGAGATTTGAAGAATATGGAGTACCCCTTTATTGCCTTTGCACCCAGGTCTACTCTGACCCGGAGTGGCAGCTCCCGATAGGATCTCATTTATGGGAAAAATGGAACTGTTTGACATTGAAACTGTGTGCAAAAAATGACATGATACATTGAATTGTTAGATCATTGAATTGTTAGATCATTTAGCTGCGTGTAAAAAATGACCAAGGTTTAATTGAATTATTAGTGATACATAGCAATACTTAGAACCATTTTACTGTTTGCAAGCGAATTAGTAATATTGAATAGAATTGTTGGTGTTAAATACCAATGCTTGAGACTCTCTAAACTTGTGCCTAAATTTAAATACTGTAATGTAATTGAACGGCTCATAGAGAATTAAAATTGAAAAAATAAACAAACAAATGAGTAAAAAAGCAGACAGTCTCCGAAAGCTCATGCCAAGGTTCTTGTACTTGAAAATGATTAGGGAAAAGTGGAGGTACCAAAATCTCCCACGCATGTGTGGAACCAGGAGAAGCGGATGTTTCTCCGCCAATAGGCGGAAAGGAGGGGACGACTCGGCTTCTGAAGAGTTGTGCGATACGTGATAAGGTAAAGACACCTAGTTGAATACTTACCACAAATATGTTAGGAGAAGAAAGTTTACGAGCCCCATTTTGGGGATGGGTTCCAAAAGGAGTTTTACACACTAGTCGTGACCTAGCGGACAAGCATGTTAGAAATACAACTGCTCTCTCTTTCTCACCACGAGGTCGACTCAGCTTCCATACTCTTTTTCTTTCTCCTACAAATTTTAATAGTAAATAAATCTTTGGGAAGTTAAACCAAGTTTTGTGCATTCGTCAACTTTTACACCGGCGGGATTTTAACTGGGTCCTGGAGGTTCGAATATCTTTTTAGAAGCGTTATGTACGACATTCTATTCGGTGCCGTTATGGTACATACTGTCTATTTGGTATCGTAACGGTACAACATTGGTACAACATATCAATACTTGGAAGCATTTGACTGTCCGCAGATAAATGAGTGGTGTTGAATCGTATGATTAGTATTGAATAGCAATATTTGTGACCACTTTACTGGGTGCAAACAAATGATTAATATTGAATTGAATTAGTAGTTTTAGATAGCAATAATTTAAACTATTTAACTGTAAAGAAACTATAGTAATACTCGTATGCAAACAAATGATTAATATTGAATAGAATTATTAGTTTTAGATAGCAATAATTGAAACCATTTAACTGTAGAAGCTATGTGCAAGAAATTTGTTTTTACTCTTTTAAAAGTTACACTGTCTACAAACTGTTACAAATCATAGGCATATCCATTTAAAGGTGTGCAAACAAATGACTGATATAACTAGTTACTGTTTGATAGCAATACTTACAATTGCGCGTAAACAAATGATCAATAGTTAATAGAATAATTGGTGTTAGATAGAAATACTTGAAACCATTTAGCTGTGAAAAAAGAAAAAAACGCTCAGGTTCATTTTATAATGATATTAATAAAATGCGTTTACAAATCATACATATTTAATATATAAGTATAAATAGTATTTGACATTAAATAACCAACAATTGTTGATATAACTAAAACCAATGTATAAAAATGATTATTATCGTTATGAGATTGCTTGATAATCGATTTTGCAGTTAATTTCCTCATTGTATTGACATGCCATGAAATCAACCAACCAACCAACAAATACATACAAACATACTCACACATACGATAAGTTTCCAGAATTTTTTTGTTTGGGCACTTTTATTGATAGTACACACATGAAACTCTAGTCTCCTTCGAAGTATTTTATTGCATATCGTTCTTCTAAAGTGTCCTCACGTCCAGATTGCATTCTTGAAATTCTCCAGCTGTGACAATCAGGCTTTAATAGAGTGTCTTCCAATTGCTGCTCTAAATGTTCATTTGAACCTGAAATCATAAAATGTATAGCAATAACATAATGAATTTTCAAGAGTCTACGACAATATCAAATGCCTGTGCAAAAAGGTATGGAAACTAATTGAAAGTACCTCGTATATCATATTTTACTTACTCAGGTTTATGATTATTACAACGTTTCGGCAGCTGCACCATTCAACCTTCTACGAGTGTTAGCTATATTTTTTATATTTTGACAGACATCCAAGACCGACCGAAACGTTTTGATGGTAAAAAATGAAAAAATAAAGCAACAAACAAATAAAGGAAGGAAATTAGTTTAAACTGACCAAAGTATTTTAATTAAAATTCTTTGTCTAAAACAAATTTAGATAAGAAATCACTCACATAAACGCACACACAGATATATATATATATATATATATATATATATATATATATATATATATATATATATATAAAATTAATTTAAATTTAATAATAAGAGAAACAAAAAGATATATTTTGGTTCGATGCAAGGGGATTTTAAGACTAGGTACTATAACCATAAAACGAGTTTCTCACACGAGAAGTATAGGCATAGTACTACGCTATCTAGTTATGTGTGGGAGCTCAAGGATAACAAAGGGATAGATCCTATAATGAAATGGGAAGTAATAAAGAAATGCCGTAAATATAGGGCTGGGGATAGAAGTTGTCTCCTTTGCATGGAGGAAAAATTAGCAATAGCATCTTGTAAAAGTAGGGATATGTTAAACCAAAGATCGGAGGTGTTAAACAGTTGTAGACACAAAAGGGCGTGGTTGCTCTATAATTAGGGATAGGTTTCACAGATTTAAAAAAAAAAAAATAAAAGTAAGGTTTTTTTATATATATTTTTTATTTTCCTTTTTTTTTTAAAAAAAATCTATTTATTTATTTATTATGTAAATTCTAAGCTAGGTGGTTTTTTGGTGAATATAAGACGGCGCTTTCTTCTTTAGCATTAGTTGAAGTTAGGCTTCCTGATGATCCGATACGGTGAAACTTTAGTAGAAGATTTCGAACTCGTGATTTAAGTTAATTTATAATTGGCTCCACTTGTGTTGAGCATTGTAGCATTGCAGGATTCACAGAAGGTTTTTAGTTTTTTTTTGACCAAGTGACTGCGTATCCCTTGATTTTTTTCAAGGGGTCGTACGATGTTGGCCTTTTCTTTCTTTTTGACCAATAATTTTTTCTTTTTCTCCCCGGGCGGTGATTGGAGATACTTTTATCTCTTGTTCCTGGCTGGGATATTTTCGTTTTTTTTTCTGGTACCGTGAATGCTGGTAGATATTAGATTAGTAAATATATATATATATATATATATATATATATATATATATATATATATATATATATATATATATATATATATATCCTTAGTGTTTAAGGAAAAGTTTGTTGTTTTCTACCGCCAACTCAACTAAAAGTTTAAAACTTAAATTAACAAAAAAAAAAAAAAAAAATAGAAGATAATCTAAAGGGTTTTTACAATCCTATATTTTTGTTCTAATCTGACACATGTACGAATATCACGATTTAGTACCCTGAGAGGGTTTACGGGCTGACATAACTCTGCAAGATTACTCTCGTTGAGCTTTCATTAACTTTCCCTGTCATCTGTCTCTCACACAGATTTCGGGTCAACTTAAAAAATGAAATAATAGATAATAAGCTGATTGTTAGACAGGGAGTGTGTACTCCAGTGTCAGTTTGGTACGAAATAGAAGAGGGACCTTCAATAACTTTCATCCTTTACTCAATATCGTCGTCATTGAGTGACTAATAAGGACGCATAGCAGTTCTCTATGAATTGGTTATTGCGAAACTTCAAAGATTTCTTTTTCGTATCACATACAAAATTTGCTATTCTGTTTATATAACTTTTTATTCTAAAGAATTTCCCTTTTCACCATTTCATGACAACATCATATTTATAATCCTACCAGCATGATCTATATCTTTGGTAGAACGTATATCTAATTGTTTTGCATTACATATTAAAACTGATTTCTTATTTATCTGTCATTAAATTATTTAAACATTTGTTGTGATATTGCATACCGAGTGAGGTCACTCAATGGAGTTGAGGTTTAAGGAAAATGTGGATTTTGATTGATATGAGCAAAAGCACTGTCAACTTTATGCTTCATAACTTTTTCAGTTCTATCGTAAGGTCCAGATGTTTGCTTAGTTTCATTCTGTGGTCTGGCGACAAAGCAATATCCCCCCCAGATAAAAAGGTTCTTCTTGTTAGTTAAAATCAGATCTACTCTCTTCTGGCCTAGTTTATAGTCATCCGTTTGTATCTCATAAGTGACTGAGATATTAATTGTCAAAGGGGTTTGTGCCAAATTTAGGAGTTCAAACAAAATCCATAAACAGAGAGATATAAACTGAGAGGTTTCGAGCTTTAGCTCTTTCTGTACTTTAATATAAAAGAGTTTCTCTCCCTTTCTCTAATGACCGTTGAATTTCAGGAACCCTCTATCTGAGCAGTCCTAAACATTTTAAGAGATTAATATTTGAATACTCATTGGAAGATATAAAAAATATAACGTGTTTGTTCACTTCTTTTTGTCGCCTGAATAGGAATAATTATCGCGTCGTGTCCTGGAGCAAGTACTAGAAAGAAGCACTTACGATGTAACAGCGCACTTTGTGAACATATACAAGTTACATAATTGTGTATTTAGCTACTTTCATCATCAAGCTTTGTTTAACGGTTATCGTTAAACAAACGATATCGTTATCGAAGGAAGTAGAATCGGTGATTGACCTTCAAATTTTGTACAAAGCTGCATTTTATTTCACGCTGTCTTTGAGAAAAGCAGGAATCCACCTGTCTCCACTTGTTGTTGTGTCTCATAGACCCTACCAAGAACCTAAGATGATTTACGACTTCAATAAACGAACGAAACACTTCTTTATAAAAATATATCTCTCATTTTATTCTCGAAAGGGGCCCACTGTTTGTTAGTTTATGAGATAGATGAAGAGACATATACTCAGAGAGGGGACTTCTTATTGTCCCATACCTTCTTCCGGGAGCCAGGGGGTGCCAAAGATTGCATCCCCTAGCAAGCCGTATCGTCAGAGAGGCTTCTGATTGGCTGCGTGTCCCTTGCTCGACTTCCGATTCTCTGCACTGTCAAAATCTGACTGCGTGGTTAATACCTGTTCTCCTTCCGTTGGACCTGACTGCCATGACGCGCTGTCATCCCCCTGTTTACTAATCACAACCTGACAGCTTGTCAAAGCACACGGGGCACTAGGAACCTAAAATCCATGTCATATGTTATATAACACACACATCAGTCATGGGTAAATAGTAGTGTTCATGTTGAGAAATCCCAGTGGCCATAGCAGGCAGTCATGTTGAAAAGGAAATGATATTTTCTGACCAGACCATGGATGGGGTTCGGCCGAAATGTTGGTTGGTTGGGTTTTATGGCATGTCAACCTTTTGTAGGTTATTCAATGCCAAATCCATTTTTATACAAATAGTCAGTTCTATTTCAAACAATTCAGATTAGCATGAGTACACAGTTTAATTGTCAAAAACATTTCTATTTCTAGCTATTCAGTTCTAATTCAGCTAATTCAGTTAAGTATATAAGTACAGATTTTCTTTATACACAGTTAAAAGTCAAAACAGTTCTATATTAAACAATTCTATTTAGTGTAAGTAGAGTTTCAACAGTTCCATTTCAAACAATTCAGTTTAGCATAAGCACGCAGTTTAGATATAAGTACTGTTTAATTTTCAAAAACATGTCTATTTCAAGCTATTCAGCTTATTCAAACCGTTCTAATTCAGCTAATTCAGTTTAGTATATAAGTACAGATTTTCTTTACAAACAGTTAAATGTCAAAACAAATCTATATTAAACAATTCAGTTTGGCTTAAGTACAGTTTAAAATGTCATAGTTAGGCAATCAATTTAGAAGAAAAACTCTGAATGTAAACCAGCTTTACTCCACCTAACAATTCACCTCATGTCACATCTTATTCGTGATTGGTAAATACTTTCATCATTTACAACTACTAAGAAGGGGGTCCTTATTATTTTTTCATTGTTAACATCGACGTTTGAACTTTAAATATCTTTTATTGAAAACCGGAATTACTATCATATCATTGTTGACACCTAAAACATCGATCACGAGCACATTACTTACTTCAGTGATTAAGTCTGGAAACCTTGCGAATAAACAAGAATCAAAGCAAGCGATTATTTCCTCATTCTTAGTCTCTTTAATAACTCTTACTATTTTACACGAATTAATTTATGCAATAATAACATCATTACATAACAAAAGAGGAATAGTTAGATGATTTTAAGTAGAACGGTATTCCTTTATCATCAAGAATCCCACCTTAAGAACCGATGTCACAATCTAAATACTTTGTCTAATTAAAATATGTAAATAAATAATTCTATTCTATCGATAAATTTTGAACATGAAGTATAGAACTTTAGGTTGTCAAGTTATTGATATTCACATCAGAAGTGGTTCTTGCGGTGATGTAATTGATACGAAGCCGCTGGAAAACTCTGCCGCTGTTCATTGCAACTTTTCGAGATTGATAATGTGGCACCTAGCATTTTAGCATGAATACACAGATCCTGGCGTTAGAATTAGTTCTCTCAAGTTACCCCTATTAAAGGCACTGGAAATTGAAAGGGCTTCACTGAGCGCTCTAGTGACCGTTAATGCACTCCACCAGCGAAAATCTCTCACTTGACTGACCTCGGTGTTGTCTCAAAACAGTCCCCATTTGTAGCCATTGTACATTTTGTATTGTTCATCTTCGGACTAAAACCTCTTTTAGTCTTTTTTTATAGGTTCCACTGATATTCCCCAATTTCCCCCTCTCTAAGAGGAAAGCATTTTTTTTATCTTATTTTATATTCGCCAAAAAGATTTTTAGTCGGTCTATCATTATCTAACTCAATAATAAGCAGACAGATATGGCTATCAACTTTTCTTTGGTGATAAATGAGACTACAAACAATTTTTTCGCATATTTATTTTTTCAATTCCAAGACTTAGAGTTTGAGTGCTCCGTTTACAATGTAAATATAATGCTAAATGTGATTATTGCTTAGTGTCAGTTAGGTTAACTAAACCAAAACTTTACCTTGTTGGAATTCAGGTAACCAGTTGTGGAAATCTTAATACAAGAAAGGTTTGTCTTTTCAGTAAAATACTGCAATACATTTCTTATTTACAAAAATAAATATATTTATAAGCAATATACAATTTTTGTGGGCCATAAATCCCTTAGTTTAAAAGAGAGGAGTGGAGGAGCAGTTTTCTGGTGTCTACAGGGCCCTAGCTAGTTACATTCATCGATTATACACTTATAATATTCCAGTCATTCACCATAATACAACAAACTCTCTGTGAGTCTTACTTCAGCCCTATGTGAAAATGTTCTATGTACAGTGAATAAAGATTGAGTGGGTGGGAGGTAAAAGCGAAACCCGAAAAATAAAATGGAAAACCAAAGAGAAAAAACCCGTATGATTGCCTCTCCACCCCCCATCCAAGATTGGAAGGCCGACTTTTTTCCGGTTTAGAAGACCGAAACAAGCCGGATAATCACTATAGGGGATGGGAAGCTACCTAGACGAGCCAAAAACAATTGGGGAAAAAGGGCTGTGGATAGTGATAGGTGAAAATAAACATCTAAATCATAATTCAAGATCCTAAAAGATGGTACAGGGAAATGAAGAGTTGGGATAAGAAAAAGAACGAATGGGGGAGGATCTAGAATACTAGAAATTACTAGACGGGGACATAACAACTAACACACCACTAGCTAGGAAAGGAGAGGTAATAAAAGACTCAGGTGGGGTCCTGAGAGACCCATACTGTCGTTACCATGTGCGGAAAAAGGAAGAAAAAATGACTTCAATGTTGCTCCCTTTTATACGACCAGGCTTGCTGCATGCACCCAAATTTTGTCGAATGTTATGTGGTCCAAGCTTTTTGTATCACATTTGATCTAAACCTTAAGAAAAGGATCAGATCACGATTAAAAAAGTTTGCACCGTCATACAATACCTTCTTTCGCGTCGGCAAATCATCATTCTAGACACTGCTAGGATCGCGAGAAATACCACAAGTTTCTAATCTTTCCACGGATATACAACATTGTCTATGACGTAACCCACATCTAGCAGCGGAGACAATCAGACCTGTCTGCCAGGATCACTTTGAAATCCCTGTCGCGAAAGGGCGACGCATTCCGAGCTAGCCGCCATATTGGGCCCCCTAGGTTCCCATCGTAAGGACGTTAAAAGCAGACGTCTGCGGACTATCGGTTTTCCACCTTGCCACAGTAACGTGGATAGGGATTATTGCAGCGCCCGCCGGTGGCCCTCAGACAGAGGAAGTACAGACAGCCGGTAAAGGATCAAAGGGAGGATATAAACGGTGTACACCTCCGCCTTGCTCTATAAGGACAACCGCCTTCGAAGCCAGGTACCCACCTGCACTTTTACCTTTGCCGGTACTTCCGACCATTTTCGCTCCAGTTGGAAGCCGGGCCCGAACCATGCCCCAAGGATGCAGATGGGTCCGTCACTCCAGCGGAAAAGTTCAGATCGGGGACATAGAGTAGAGGGGACAGGGGGTAACCCTGCCAGACAGAACATTCGATCGCGAAAGTCTCCGAGCGCTTCTCTTTCTCCCGCATCAATTCATCTGCGGATCTCCAGTTCGAATCCAGGGGTCTCTTACACCACCGCCAAGAACCTATGGTCCAACCTGTCGAAGGCCTTGATCGAACTGATCAACGCTGCATCATTGTCGTCTTCTATTCCTTCTACGATCTCGCGCACAAAATGAAGATTGTTCTGGATTGATCTTTCCTTCTCAGGGTAATTCTGCTCAGGTCCGATCAAGTCCCCGACAACAATCTGCAAACGTTTCACCAAGATCAGCACCAAAACCTTTAATTTTGTGTTTAGCAGAGTTATGGATGACATTTATTTACCAGTCTGTGTATAGAATCGTATCGGGGATTACTGCAAACTCCTCTCTCTTAAGGCATAAGAGGAAGGAGTAATCCCCGTTACCATCGCGTCAACTATCTTGAACTGGGATAATTTCTTCTACACTACCGTACGCGCCCATGAAAAGCACCAAGACGTGATCCGACAGTGATATTGGAACATTACATACTGTCACGTTCGGGATCCCTTTTCCTCGGGTTGTATTTTGAAGATTTTAGTGACAATGTTGTTCTGCACCAGCCTCTGTGCTTCCTCTGCTTGAAGTAGAATGTCCCATGTCGCAAAACTTCTGCGGTAAAAATAGCGACATGGGAATTCCTCCCTGATAAGTCCTGCAAAACTTCTGTTCCTGTGATCGGTTATCATGAGGGATAGTGTGCGAGGCTTCATTGCTTGTAAATATTCCGGTATTGACCGGATTTTGTTGCCCTGGAAGTACTGGGCGTTCTTATCCAGCCTATCCCGATAGTATTCTTTAGGGGGTTTTCGTTCCGAGATTTGTTTCTAGGTTTTTGGGTCAGTTTTTGGTTTTTGGGCCGGTTGAATAGGCTGAGGGTCCTCAGTTAGGATGCTTTCTTATGTTGGTGAGACTGGTTGAGATGGCCAGTCTACATTAATTAGACTGACCGGGGAGGTGCTTCGGTCTCTCTGGTCATTGCGTTCGATGGAGTCAAACAGATCCAGAGATTCTTTGCAAGCAGACAGCTTTGGTTTTTCAGTTTTTCAAGACTCGTGGGCAGCTGGAATGTCCGTGGTGGTTGCTAAAACCGGCTCGGTGATCATGGCTGTTGAAGTTGTCGTGGTAGCTGCCGGTGTAGTTTTTTTTTAAGTTTGTTGCAGCGGCCGACGGGTTTTTCTCTATTTGTCTGGAGCCCCACTCCATGGGTAAAGAAGCCCGGAAAGTGGAGGGTCCTGAATTTTGGTAATTCAAAGAAGGACAAAAAGTGGGGGCTAACTATCAACTGAGGGAAATGAATATGAAAGAACACAAAAGGGCTCCTCTCCTCTCTTGGCTGAATAATAAACCCAAGCGCAAAGAGAAGAGGCAGAAGGAAAGAGAAATAGAAATAGAAGGAAGTCAAAAGCACAACTAGCGTCCAGTCGTCAGACAAAATGTTGACTGTAACTCAATACTGAATCAGTAAAATCAAACGTATTAGGCAGCTTACTAAACTGCAAAACGTTTTGATAATGAGGATAACTTGCCCCTCCCTGTATATGCTCTAGTCATCGCTGATTGACCGACCTGTTGCTGCTACAAACAGGCATGTCTAAATATCTGGTGTTTTCTGCCCCCATAAAATAGTCTAAAAGGTCCCTTTTTTATTTCTAAATTCTTACCTTTGGTCTCACAACAATGCAGGGTGGCCGAAAACATGACTCACCAAAATTGACTGACAAAAAAAAAAAAAAAAAAAAAGAAAAAGCGAGACCCCGACGGATTACAGGAATCTAACCAGTGGGCCAACCAGTGGGCTAGCCAGCATTCCAACCAACATTCCGACCAACTCGCCAAGTCTATTCGAACAAGCAAACGAGTCACCATTAAAGGTACTATTTACCAACCCCTCCGCTCGGGCAGGATATGACACAAGGTCAATTTTTAAGCGGAGTTTAACAGGTTTGAATTCAGAGTTTTCCTTCTCCTAGACTAGTTGCCTCAACAAAGCTGAAGAACCTAGTCCGTCCTACTATTTACCCATAGCTGGAGGGAGAATAAGGGGGTTCATACCTTTCCCAAGGGTATTTGCCCGAAAGTGAACATAATAGCGCGACTGGAGTACGAACTCGCGTACTACGATTCCGCAGTTCATCGCTTTAACCAACAGTGAGTTCTCAGGAATGTTCTCAGGAATGTTACCCCATAGAACCGGCTCAAATGTCAAAACGAGGCCTTGCTATTTGTCAAAAAATTTCGTTCCCCTCAGTTTCTCTAATATCAATAATATCTCTACTATCCCTATTATCAGATGCTTGGAAACCAAAGCAAAAGGATCCCGAGGAGTGCGAAAGAGATCGAGTCGGAAAATACGCCCCCTTCATACAGGGCGACACTATCTTGCCCATTCTCGATAATGTGGAAGCTCTTGAACCGAGGATTATATCCGATCTAAAGGCGAAAAAAAAAAAAAAAAAAGAGATTTTCGAAGAGCTGATGAGGATTAGTGAAATCCCATGTAGGCATTTTTGTAGACGCGGTTATGCCATGTGAGATGTCCTAGTACCTACAAAGAAGCAAGCGCAGAAGCTAGCTGAAAAGTGCATAGTCATTAAATTCTTCCAGCTGCGACCCGACTATATAGGCATCAAGAGGTTAAAAGTGACGATTTGTAACGTCCCCGTCGAAATATCCGACAACTTTCTTCCTGCCGACCTGAGCAAATACGGCTGCATGGTAGAAGTCTCGCTCGTGAAGGGCGATACAGAGGTTATTTGCGGAGATTTCTCTGCCTTAAAAGGGAGGGTTTTTCTGTAATACATTATCAAACTCGGCGATAGGCAGCTCTTAGTCATAGTGGAGGGGTGACAGCTGCTGTGCTGGCAATGCAAGCAAACCGGCCACCTTGCCAAGGACTGCCTCTTGAAAACGCAGAAAGGGCCTTCCAAGGTCCCTAGAAGCGTGCCACCAAAAGTATCCCCTGAGTCACCGAGCAAGGACAGCAAAAAGAAGGGTAGACCTAAGTGAACCGTAAAAAGCAAAAACGCTCCACTCCGGATCACCCTCAAAGACCAACGCAGCCGCTACTACCGCTACCAAAACTTTAAAGACTCCACCTCGGGTGAGCGAAACACAGGCTGCCCCGCAAGAGGCCTCTCTTTATTCAAAAGTTGTCTCCTCAAAACCTTCCCAGGTGGTAGCAAGCCAAGAGTCTCCTCCTAAAGCTCTCTTTCCTCGCAAAAAGTCTAACAAGCAGTCGCTAGATAAAACAAATACGAGGAAAGAGAAACACGTTGAGAAGGGGCCGATTTCACTCCAAGCAAACAAAGAACACACCTCTTCACGAAAGACGAGAAGAATAAAGAAACCACTATAAGAGGATCCAGAGGATAGTACTTCTGAAGATACTATGGAGATTGATGCAGCAGGAGCACAGAAGAAAAGAAGAGATAACAGTAAGGATAGCAGCAGTAAATTACACAAAATACTGATCCCCTCTGACTTTGTTCCTACAAGAATAAGAACACAATACCACTCCCACTACTTCTCAACCCCACCAAACACCCAACCAGCCCCAATAACCGCATACACCTTACCCCTCCTCGAATCCCAGTCACGCCCCAAAACCAAGGACTGATCTGCCTCTTTGTTTCGAGTCCCCCCACCAAAACTTTAAAAGAATCCAACGAACTGGAAGCCGTGACACTGTGTTCAACTGCAGCAGCTGAAGTCAAACTAGACTCAGCCTCCAAAATATTACTCAAGTCATGAAATAAACTTGACAGAATTCAAAAGACGATCAGTAACGGATCCAACGAACTTCAGGAGTGCACCCATGGTGACCATCTATGCCCGCGTCGACCTTTGTAGCTTTCTCAAGGAAACGCCGCGTGTCCTTGAGAAAGCCAGTAAGGTCGACGCGGGCTTAAGGCTGGCGGAATTGGAGCACCCTTCTCTAAAAAACTATTTCTTACTGTTCGAGACAGGTCCCGATTTATGTTTATCCCCCTTTCTATTGGTCGTTTAAACTAAGGTATCCACTAGATGCTGGAGGACTGTCCAGAGATTGGCGAATCGTATCCGAACTCTGCACCGCGTCTTTGGGACGTGGCGTCGTCATCCTCACTCCCGAGAATTTCCAGACCATATTCGACACTGAGTAAGTAACCTTGCCACGTTAAATGCTATGGGACTGATGAGTCCAAGCAAGTGTTCGTGCTTAGTAAACTCTCGAACTTCTGTGTAGATGTTCGCTGCAGTGCAGGAGACTGACTTCACTTATGCGGCGGACTGTCGGGTGCTGGAGGATGACTGTCGTCTTTCTGCATACAGCAACCGCTAAAGCGCGAGAGTGTCTCTGCTAGTTGTACGGTGCCTTAATGCGATTGTCAATCTTGTCTTTGCAGATAACGGAGGCCGGCTGATTGTGGTCTAATTTTGCCGTTAAAAGCTTCGAGATTCGGGTGGTCGCGGTTCATGCGCCCAATATCGCTTTTTTTTTCGACAATTCGAAACGGTAGTTCTAGTTGGTAATTGGAATGTAATCCTTGTCGACTGGGGAGCTAGAGGGTCGAGAAAGTGTGAAAGCAACCTGATCGACTTGATGGCCCGTCGTGACTTGGTCAACAAGTTTTGTCTGAATCACCCAGGAAGGGATATGAGGATGTTACTTGAAAGTTCACCCTATGTCTGTGCTAAATCCTATTTGGAAAGAGTGTTATTTAGGAGAGCAGACACTGATTTTGTTACATATACCATGTTCCACTAGGTTGGGCACACTGACATAGACATGTAAGGGTCAGTCTGCGGTTACAAATAGGACTAATCTGGCCGGCTACTCGAAGTTCAATACCTCCTTACTGGAGATACGGGACGGGTGGAATCCCTAATTCAGCGGACGCTAGTGGGGGCAGTTACCAGGAAGAAGCGGTGGGGTTCCCTTAGATATAGGATAAGAGATTTTGCCATCAAGTACGGTCGACCTAGAGAGAACCAAGAGAGAGCGGTAGAAGTGAGGGAGAAGTACTGAAGTTTTTCTTTCGGTATATCGAATTCGTCAAGTCACCGGATGGGCACCTACTCTGACGAATATGTTCGCCCAGGGAAGCATCACTGGTAGCGTTACCAAGGGCGTGATCACATTGCTGAAGAAAGGTGGTAGGCATGTTTGAGAGGGTTTAAACGACTACAGGCCCATAACTCTGATAAAGATTTTGGACTGGGTCTTAGCAAACTGTTTACAGATTGTCATTAGCAATAGAACCTGAGCAGAACTACGCTGTGAAGTGAAGATCGATTCAAGACAATTTGCATCTGATAGGCGAGGTCCTAGAGGGGTTAGAAGGTGGCATTGAAGCCGCACTGATCAATTTTGATCAGGTCAAGGTCTTAGATAGAGTAGACTATCGATTTTTGGCGACTGTTTTTGAGATTGCTGGATTCAAACCGGACTTCTGCAAATGGATTAGCATGATGGACCACACGCCCCAAGTAGAATTGCAGGTAAACGGTAAGCGCTCGGATATCACCGTCTTTGTGTTCCGTCGTTTGGACAAAAATTCTGTGAAGAAGACGGTTGCAAGTCTCGAACAGAGAGCAGGAGCCAAAATAAACTTTGATAAGAGTGAAGGTCTGCAGCTAGGTTCCTAGAGGAGTGGCGTTCCTCTGCCAGAACCTTTCCGCTGGAGTGACGGACCCGTCCACATACGTGACGTGTGGTTCGAGTCTGGCCTCTGACTGGATCGAAATTAGCATGTAACATTAGCTCCAGGCGGTGGTACAAGTGAACGGCAAGCGTTTTTTCGGAGGTTTTCGCGATTGAGCAGTTGGTCTCTCATCTCTATGTCCTTGCTTTCGAGCCCCTGAGAAACGTATGGTGTTTCTAGACGTGGCTAGGTTAGTGATTTGGATGAAGCGAATGACAGTGCAAACTTTTCTCTCGTGAAATGATAATGTATTTTAGCTTTAGGTCAAAATTAAATGCGAAAGCAAACTCTTGGACCACATAACCATATTTACCCAACCCCTCCGCTCGGGCAGGATATGACACAAGGTCAATTTTAAGCGGAATTTAACAGGTTTGAATTCAGAGTTTTCCTTCTCTTAGACTAGTTGCCTCACCAAGGCTGAAGAACCTAGTCTTCCCTACTATTTACCCATAGCTGGAGGGAAAATTATTGGATTCATACTTTTCCCAAGGGTATTAGTGCGATGTGAAATGCAATCAGTCTCATCTAGGATTTGAACTCGTGTCGCCGTGTCCATTTCCTACGACGATAACCATTACACCACAGGCACTTGGACCGCATAACACTCGAGAAAAGATGGGTGTATGTGGCAAGCCTAGTCGTACATCTTTCCCTCTTCTTCCTGCGCATGGTGAAGATGGTTCAGGTCCTTTGGGACCCATCTCCGGTAAGTAGATATTTCTGTTTCCCACTTTTCGCTCGTTAGCTGTGTGCTATGAGCCATTGTTCCTGACATCTAGTTGTTAGCCTTCGAGATCTCTGCTTCCCATTCTTTTTTGCATTCTCGCTCTCACGCTAGCCTCATCTTTTTTGAAGATCTTGGAACCACATTACTGTAATTCGTGTTACATCTTTCTCACTGCGCCCCTTTCTCTGTTTCTTTTGTCCCATTAGCCTATTTCTTTTTTCTCACTTAGGGAGGGTCCGGCTTGTTTTCAGCCCTCTTGGATACTGGAAAACATTCGGCCATTCATATCAGAGATGAGGGGATGGGAGGGCAACCAAACGGGGGACTTTTTCCGTATTTTATTACCTTTTTTGAGAGGGGTTATCCCATCCCCATCATTGTATATATAACCATTGTAAATAAAATTTTACGTTTCATCTGGGTTTTAAGAAGATTTCACGGGGTAAATGTGGTAATTTTGGTAATTGTGGCGTGTTTGGTGATTAGTGGTTGCTTCCATTGTATTTCGTGAATGGGTTGGTGAATGTGGATAGCTAAGATCCCTTAGAACACATAGGCAATGTATGACCACTCCCCTTCTGCTTCCCCTCAAAAACACTTGGGCTTCATGCTTCCCAAACATGGTATTTTAAACTTTGGAGGGGGGAAATTAAGCTTCTACTCATTTTTTTTTTTACTCTCCCTCAAACAATCCAACAATCTTTCAAACACATAAACAGATATCTAGTAGAAAAAAATTCAAAGACCAAGTTATGATCTTTTTTTCTCAGATTTTTCTCATTTGATTGTTTTTCAGTCACTATAAAATTAAAACTTTAAAAATTCATCTTATTGTTTTTACATTTGTACTACGTGTAATGGTCACAAGAAACTATAAATATTAACCTATCGACAACATTTATTAATTTATAATCCTCACAGCAATAGTCCCTTCCTACGCCCATTTTTAACGCTGGAATAACAAGGAAGACTGATGAATGGTCAATTTACGTCAGTTAAAATCCAACTCATTGGGCTTACTTGGTGTAATGGTTACCGTCGTAGGGGATTACGTGGTGTAATGGTTACCGTCGTAGGAAATGGGAACGGAGAGATCGTCACAAAAAAGCCGAAAGGATAAACAACTATAAAACAGAATTGCGAATGCTCGAAGAAGGCCCTCAGGTAGAAATACCCCCAACACACTCCAGGCAATACTAAAAAAGATAGCAAACTGGAAAACACGTGGCCTTGATAGCATGCATGAATTTTGGTTTAAAAAATTCACCTGCATACACAACATACTTGCAACTGAAATGAATAAATGCATACAGAAAACTGAAATACCCGAATGGATGACCAAAGGGAAGACCACTCTAATCCAAGAAGACCCCCTCAAAGGAACTGCCCCAACCAACTATAGACCCATAACGTGCCTACCGATGATGTGGAAAATACTAGCGGCACAAATTAGGGAGAAGATCTACTACTCATTTATAAGTCACGGAATCTTCCCCAGAATATCTTAGATAGAAAGAGAACTAGAGGCAGAGAGGAACTACTATATATATTCATTTGCAATTAAGTATAAAATCTAGCTTGCGGCTGAATTTAGCAGTTGTCCTTCACGTTTATTCAACCAAAAACGCCAACACAAATGATGATAATAGATTATCATAGTTTAAAATTATGTTCCCTGTAAAGAACCGTGGTCTGGTTTCTTTGTTTGATGGCATATCAACCTTTGTAGGTTATTTAATGCCAAAGCCATTCTCCTAGAAGAACAGTAGTGGTACTATTTAACCCATAGATGGGAGGATAAGGGGGTTCATACCTTTTCTAAGGGTATATGCCCGAAAGTGAACGTAATAGCGTGACTGGAGTACTACGATTCCGCAGTCCGGCGCTTTAACTATTACACCACGAGGACAGAAAAGAACGGTGATAGTAAGAGGATTAAGTGAGTCAAAATAAAAACCTGTAAGTTAATTCTGAATAAAAGCCAGCACGCTTAATGCTTATTAATTTGATTGTTGATACCTATGTGTACTTTTATCAATGTTGGTTCAATTTGAGATAGCGAGGTGACATTGTTAATATCTAAAGACAATCGACTTAAGAATTTCACTACAGAAATTAGATTACATGAAGTGAACACCGAAAAATATTGGTACTATTAATGCAGATTGCACTTCCATACTCTAGAAAGTCAATATCTTCATATTCTTGGGACTTTAAAGTGGTTTATTTATTTTGTAAATATATTCATCCTTCTGAAAATTGGGACTCCCATGTGATATAAATATTTCTATGTATATATGAATACTTATGTTAATGTTTGATATTTTTCGGTCGTGTTTATCGTTCACTTTTTTTAACCATATATATCTATTCTAGTTCGCACGTTCTTCAGCATACATGTTTATCATTATTTCATTCTCTCTCTCTCTCTCTCTCTCTCTCTCTCTCTCTCTCTCTCTCTCTATCTATCTATCTATCTATCTCATTCTATTCATGTATCTATCTGTCTATGAAAACAATCCCAGCTTATGTTATCTGATTTTCTCCAATATTGACTGTCATTAAATATTTGGTGACATTTTTGGTTTCTTTAGATTACCGTCTTATGCACTGCTCATAACACTTTGGATTCACTTGATCTTTATTCCACAAAGAAACCAATAAAATTTCCGCTAACCTATCAAAGAAAACTTCCGTAGTACATAGAAGGGAGGTGCCCGTGGTGTAATTGTTATCGTCGTAGGAAATGAACACGGCGACACGAGTTCAAATCCTGGACGAAACTCATTGCATTTCACATAGCACTAATACCCTTGGGAAAGGTATGAATCCAATCATTCTCCCTCCAGCTATGGGTAAATAGTAGGGCAGACTAGGTTCTTCAGCCTTGGTTAGGCAACTAGTCTAGGAGAAGGAAAACTCTGAATTCGAAACCTGTTAAACTCAGCTTAAAAATTGACCTCGTGTCATATACTGCCCGAGCGGAGGGGTTGGTAAATAGGGTAGTACATTGAAGGAACATGTAAAGTATTTTTCCTAATACATGCGTGGGAATCCCCCCATATATATATATATATATATATATATGTGTGTGTGTGTGTGTGTGTGTGTTTATATATATATATATATACACATATGTAGAGATGTATACATATATATATGTGTGTGTGTGTTTATATATATATGTACAGATGTATACATATATATATATATATATATATATATATACTTCTACGAATATACCTTTGCATATACCTACGCAAATGCATAGATACATGTACATAAAGCAACCATCAAAATGTATTAAAAGGGAAATGTGCACACTTACTCTCGAAGACCTGCGTTTATAATCGTGCATACCTATATGAATCATGTTTTAAAAAATTTGAGACTGAAACATAAAATAATAATGAATAAAGTGCAAATTTTCATCAAAATATTTTCTTGGCGTTCGGCATAGTTATTCCAATGAGTTGTCCATTGGTCGAAGCACTTCTAAAACTCCTATTTTGATATGGTGTGAAGCTGTACCATCGTATTTCTTTTAATGTTTTCCGCACAGAACTTGTTCTGGTGAGTATGGGAGGAACTACCGCACTTGTATGATTCTATGGTTTATCAAAAATATCTCGTTGAAAGTGTATTGCGATTGCCGATCACAAACATCAAAAAATGTTACTGAGTCAGTGTCTTGTTTAGACTGGTGTTTAGAAGTCAAGATCGCATCACTTTGTTATATAATTTGTACTGCTGCACACATATTCATTTTTCAAATTTCAAATGCAATACATTCAAAGATTCATTCTTCATATCTGTTATCACAGCTCGGATATTGACGAAAGCAATTTATCGACATTTCTATTTAGTCAACTCCTCCACCATGAGCAAGATGTATCACATGTATTTAACTTTAATACTTTAAATATACGCTTTATTACATCTAGGCACCGGAGAGTGTTGCCAGTGATGTGTTTCGGGTATTTTAACATCATACTCCCCTCACCAAGCAGACCCTATCAGAGATTATCAGTCTCTGATACACCCACAAGTTTACGCTAAAGGAGCGAAAAGAAAAAACAAAAAAAAAATACTTGGCTAGTTATGCATTGGGATTATTATAGACTAGTTAATCGTGTATCTGATTGGTTGTTGCAAATAATCACTCAAATGCGCGACACTGTCTATTTTAGTGGTGTTAGAAGACATTAACACTTTTCTAACATATAGATTGTTCGTAATTATTCATTTGCGCAGCTCCAATCTTTATGTCCAGTACACCGCTCTCGATAGACTGGGGCGCCATATTTTGCGATTTTCTTTTTTTTTTCTTTTTGGTTCCCCTTCACCGAAAATATTTTCCCTCAATAGAAATTCATTTTTTTCCAACTAACTAGAATTGAATTATATCAGGCATCGGTCTAATCAACTTACAAAAATTTCGACGGCAATTAGATTTTTTTTTCTCTTTTTTCCACCTTATGCCCTACCACGAGCAAAAAATAATCAGAAACAAATAAATTCACTTTCACTATTTGTTATAAAACAAATCAATAGCCCTTGAAACACTGATAGTGAAATTTTAAAAGTAAAAAAAAAAAAAATTAATTGAAAGATTCTATATTCCTTTTTCATGGGCTACTAAAAAACCCTCTATGCAAATTCTGCGTTTAATCGACTAAAAAGTAAAATAAATTATATTAGACAGCAATCTAATTACGACGGAAATTAGAAACATTTTTTTCTATTCCTCTTTTTTCCATTTTATACCCACCCCGCTTACGCAAAAAATAAATAAAAAATAAATAGAAAATACAAATAAAAATAAACATTTACACATTCACTTTAACTATTTACAGTTAAACAAATCATTGACTCTCGAAACGCTGATCAAAAACATGTTTATTCTTAAAAGATTTTAAAACTGTTTAATTGAAAGAAAAATTCGAAAGGTTCTGTATTCTATTTTCCATAAGCTAAACACACACCCACACACTTTCCTTTATACAATTGCAGCGTTTTTCTGACTAAAAAAAACGAATTAAGATACGACGAAAATTGGAAACTTTTTTCTTTTTCACCCTCCCCTCTACTTTTTTTTCTTTTTTTCCCACTTCCAACCCCTGCATGAAAAACTGCAAATAAGGAAAAAGAGAGTAATAAATGCACAATCTACAGTAAAACAAAACAATGATGCTCAAAACCCTGATCAAGAATTATTAATTCTTCAAAGATATGAAAACAATTGTTCAATGGAAACACCGAATCCGAAAATCCTGTATTCCTTTTCCCTATGCAACAACCAATATATATATATATATATATATATATATATATATATATATATATATATATATATATATATGTCCGTGAAACCGGGGTTCAATTCCAGGTCAAGTCATAACAAAGACATAAAAAAAGTGGACCTTGATACCTCCTTGTTTAACACTCAGCATTGTAAGGTACGTATCAGGTGTAAAGTGGAGCAATCCAGAGAAAGGAGTAGCACCCCCCTATACCTTGGTGTTGTAGTTATTGAAAAAGGAGCCTTCCAGTCGCCCTCGACTACAGTTGCCAACTTTACTATATATATACATACACACATACACACGTCAAAATAAACCTACCTGCACTCATATAGTATTAAGAAAAGATTCCAAAAGCCCTAGTAAGGATTATAACTAATTTAAGATTAAATCTGGAAAGTATACGTATAAAATATAAAATATTCAATGATTATAAATGTTTAAAAAACGGCCATTAAAACCCCTTCAATTTACATCTTATTACTGAAAGAAATTAACTTGAAATCCACTATCGAAAGCTGATTAAATGAAAGACAAAATATCGAAAAATCATGGATTCCTTTGCCTATAATATCCAAAGAAAATGTTATATATATATATATATATATATATATATATATATATATATATATATATATATAATTAGGAGGAAACTCAAACCTGGTTGAATTGTCATAATTTCGTCTTCGGACGCTGACTGGATATATATATATATATATATATATATATATATATATATATATATATATATATATATATACAAAGGCGCTCATTTATACAATTAAATTCCGTTTGCCCGATTAACTAACTAGTTAAAGAGGAAATCAACTCTTTAGCGTGTAAAATATGTCTATTTCACGTTTCAATTACAAAACCGGTTTCCCGAATAAGTCCTGTACCTTACGATGAAATGTACAGATTAGCGTGTAAAGTTTGTGAGTATTTAAAAGAGACGTTAAAACTTTTGTAATTGCCTCCAATTCTTTAGCCCTTGAAAGAAAAAAGGATATCTATTCCATCATGTGTTTACTAGGTATCTCATGAGCTACTTCTTTTCAACCACAGTCTGTTGTATCCGCTGTCATGATTATGGTTTCAATGGCTTTCTTTTTTCTTGTTCCTGCCAAACCAATGTCCGACAGGGCTTTGCATAGCGACTTTGCAACGAACCCCTTGAGCCAACCTCTATTGGCATACAGTTTGCATTTCATCCATTATTTTTTCATGTCTCAAGGAATTCATCATATTTGAACTTCTTCCGTTCATGTGCCTCTTCTGTCTCTTTCTCCCATGGAACTGTCAATTCCCACATTATTATTTTTTTTGTTTTATTCGATAATATCGATATAATTTTGGCGTAATGATGTTTGAGTAATGTAGTTAGGGAATTTTAATCTTGTCCCTAAATTATCCCATAATTCCTAGTCTGTTGCTAGTGACAGTGCATTTGGAGTGGGCTTTTCTCTTTGGTTTAGATTTTACACTTGCCCTGACAAATCCTGTCAAGCCCTTTTCGTAATTTGGCGTATTTGTACGGATGGCCGTATTGACTACCTCCACTATTTCTTTTAATATTTGATCATGGCGTCATCTTTACCGTCCAATCGCTAGCGCTGTATGGCAGCTACTCAAAATGTGTTTTTAGGATCCAATACACCTGCATAACTCGCACGAAGTGGATTTTGTTTTTTTTCCATAAATAGAGGATTACAGCCCTTGGGAGGGTGTCGTATACGGACAATATTCGACATTTTTGGCTACATCTTTACGCAATAAGTCGGACCATTTAATTTTCCAATTGACCATTGACTCCAATCTAGTCCAGGCAACTTGTTGTTTCAATCCTACCATTTTCCCCAATCTATTTTCTTCTTCATCTTTACCTGCTGCCTTGTCGACCTTTATAGTGGGAAAAAACTCCAGGTCCGTGCGGTTAGTAGCTACTACCCTTGGAGAAGCAGAGATGAACTCATAAGAGATGTACTCTAATGGATCCCCACACATGGCCGCGCAAAAGCAGGACGACCAGCTCGAACGTACATTCAGCAGCTATGTGAGGATACAGGATGTTGTCCTGAAGACCTACCTAGGGCGATGAACGATAGGGAAGAGTGGCGAGAGAGGGTCAGGGATATCCGTGCTACCAGCGCGATATGATGATGATGATGACCCTTTGGATTGCGTTTTTCTGCATTTCTTAATTCAATTGTCGCTTTCTATTTCTTTCATGTATAGACTTCGATGCCTGTTCTAGTAATTTTACGATCTTTGAAGAGCTTGTACTGAATTGTTTTTCTCACTTTTGCGACTTTTAAACACGACTTTAAAAATGGAGCTGTAACGTATTGGAATTGTCAAATAGGGCTGCTCTGCAAAGGCATTCTGGCAAACCCAGCATCTACGCATTCTTGAGTTAATACTATTCTCTAGTTGTTCTACATTATTAGATGTAAATTCGTAAATGGTTAATGGCCATAAAATCTTTGGTAAAACAACGTGCTGATAGATCCAAGCTTTAAAACGGCCAGGTAAACCGGACACATCAGTTCTGTTTAACCTCCACTCCACACTGTCTCTAGTTTCCTGGGTTGCCACTGTGCCCTTCAATGTGTTATCGAAACGTTTTCCTTGGCTCTTAACTGCTTTTTGCTTTATTGTAGGGATATATTCCCCGGAAAGTTTAAAGCGATCGTCTGAGAGTTTGCCCTTTTTAACACGAGTGGTCTCGATTTTGCTGCATTGAAGCTCCTCCTGGCCCATGTGATGAGCTTTCCAATTCCTTTTTGTAGCCATCTTGCACCAATAACGTTATCGTCATGTCCATATATGCACGTATCGGTGGGTGTCGTAGACCGGATCTAGTTGTGGGGCCTCTGCATTCTACTTCTTCGGTTTTGTCAACGTTTTCATTGCTAAGGCAAAAAGGGTAGCCGAGATGGTACAACTAGTTATTATTCACTTTTCCAATTTATGCCATGCTGGTTCAGTATTCCCTGATACCATTCTCATGTAAAAATCGCTGTAATAATCTACAATGAGCTTTGTAATTTTGTTGGGGATATGATGGCGTTTGAGAGCCTATTCTACTAATCTATTAAGGATTGACTCATATGCATTCTTAAGGACCAATCATAGGATAGCCATATGACTCTTGTCCTTTTTTGCGTCTTCCAAAAAGTTGCCAGACGACTCCTGTACGTTTTATACATCCTGGCATTCCTGGGATTCCTCCTTTTTGTAACACGGTGTTTATTTACTCGATTTTAAGAGGTATTCCGATAATCGTCGATTTAAGAGTCTAAAAAACTTTCCCTTCGACATTCAACAGGAAAATGCGTCTGAATTGATTAATCCTTTTTGCTTCCCCAGAGCATCTCTAATGACCTGCTATTTTCCTTCTTCTCAAGACGATTTCTTATAATTTCCACAATATGCAAAGTAGTTGTGGACATCGTTTGTAGACGATATAAGGGACTCTGTTTTGACCCGGAACGGGGACCGATTTCACTGACCTTATGACCACTTGGATTTCATTCCATGTTTGCTCTTTAAAGTCAAAATTCATTGATGGAAATATAAGTGAGATCAGAGACGTGTTCTCTCCGAGTTCTCGATGTCTATTTGGTTCCTTCAACGTTTCTCGGAGATACGCCTTTATTTTATCTAGAGCACTTTCTAGCTGTCCACTTCGATTTACGCTTAACTGTTTTTTGTGAACCTGAATGGATTGGAAATAAACGCCAGTCTTTTTCGTACAGTTTATTTCCTCCATCGTCTATGCCATTTGGCTCTACGTAAGGATCTCATCTTTGACCGAATGATATCACGGATGTTCCTGGAATGGCTCTTTTTCCTCTGGTTTAGCTCTTATATTGTTGTGTGAAAAATTTTAATTCTTTCCTTAGTTGTTTAATTTTTGTCTCTCTTCGGTTTCCCTTGCCAGTCACCTTCCTTTTGTCCTCTTCGTATCCATAACGTTCCGCCGCGTAGCTGACAATTATCTAAGCTGTGGTCATTAATCTCTTACCCACTGAGCCATTAGATGTTATTTCAAAGATCTCACTAATGTCCACGTCGAAATCGTGCTAAGCCTTTTTGTCTACCGCCGTAGGCCATTTGATCTTTTTTCTGATGGTTCTGAGTGTACCAGGTGACTTTTGAGCCTTTGCTTGGAGGGAATGGGCGCTGTGGTGGACTTCCCAGCCTTTCACCTCTTGGGTCTCACCAGAAGAAATTCCCGTGCGTTGCGTCTGGCTTGATTCCACTCGACACTTCATACGGGCATGATATATTTTTAACCTGCGTATATCTTTATATATTTTTTTTCCACATGAGCATATCTAAGTAATTATCCGTGGATGCAAAACTTGGTTCATTTCCGATTGATTTGTCCAAGTGGGGATATTATTATCCGCGCTCTCTGGCTCTTTTGGGGGTGTTCACTCATATTACTATCCATGGTGTTATTTTGAAATCCACACGTCGGGTTGCCAAGCCAGACATATTTCCTTTTGTGGTCTCTCACAATTGTCTTTCCTAATTGTGAACTAGTTTGTTCCAAAGTAGTCAACCAGCCTCTTCCTGGTTGTCACAGTTTTGCAGATAAAAATATATGCCTCACTACATTTGGGCACCGGAGTCTATCGTCAGTGATTTGTTTTAAGGGAATAGAGGTAATTTTAATTTAGATCTTTCTTTCTCGTAGACTGGTTGCCTTTTCAAAGTTAAAGAAATCAGTCTATTCTACTATTTACCCATAAATGGATGGAAAACAAATGGCTTCATGCCTTTCCCCAAGGATATTAACGTGAAGTTAAGCACAAATAGCATCACCGATTCCGTTTCCTACGACGATAATCTTTACACTAAGCACGCTTGTATATTTACATTCTCACGTTTGTTTGTTTAAGGATGTTGCTGATTGTAATGATTAGACATATGGATTAACATTGGTATGAATACATAAATAGTTATTTACTCTTCACAGAGTATTTTTGAATATTATTCTGCTTTGATATGGAATTTTCAGGAACCCTTGCGATTTTTTTTACACGTCTGACCATCCATAGTCCAACACAGCGTCTATTCCTGCTTCTTCGTGGGTTGCTAAAAATTAGGGAATAGTTCATTATCTGCTTCTAATTTTGACTGTCATGGAAGTGTATTCACCAGTTCAAAAGTGATAGTGGAAAATATTTGCCCAAGGTTAATTCATCCAAGTAAACCCTATAACATACACATAAATAAACCCTATAACATACCCATAAATAAACCCTATAACATAACCATAAATAAACCCAATAACATACACATGGAACGATTTAAAAGCCAGAAATAATAGAGGTGACCCACTAGACGAGTTGCAAGACAACGATTTCCATCTTGAACATTGTGACTACTTACTGCATCAAGCATAGAAATTTGGTATTCTGATATACTTAATAATATGAAAAAAAGTACAAAACAAAAAAAGAAAAACAAAAATAAAAAATAAAATAACAAAAGCAAACCCCCAAACAAACAAACAAACAAACAAACAAACAAAAACAGCAAAAAACCCAAGAAACTTAAAAATCAAAATCATTCATTTGAATCCTTTGAAATATGTAATTTAAATGTTCCTTTTTAGTGATTAAAAAATGGGTATTCTTGGTTTGCGGATAGATTCACTTTTTGTTAAAATATATAACTGATTTAAACTGAATCAACTATATATTTAATCAAAGAAATAGTTTACTTCATTTCGGATGGCATAATCCAATCAAATACGCATTTTACAAATGTTCCAATCATGAAATTCTACGGATTTCGAGGCATAAAACTGTCTTAATATCTTTCAATTTCTTCATTATCGGTGTATAGTTTAATGTGTATAAATGTGTATAAATGTTAAAATTCGATGAAATAAGGTTGGGAGGGTAGAGTGGATGAGAGAAATATTTCCTGAGTGCGTTTTGTAATGTGTCATGCAAACCTTTCCAATTGATCAATGAAGCCCGAGTTTTCATTTATGTCGTGCTTCTACTCGACGACAATAGCTCTTCAATTCGATAGTTTTTTTTATATTCAAACATTTTTGATTGACAGCTTTCATATCCCATCCTATTAAGCATAGAATAATTTTTTCTCAGAGGGTAATCTTATTTTTGGTTAAGGCATAATTCTTTCTTTGAACCGTAACCCCTCTTTTATCTCTTTTGCTGAATATAACTATTCTTATAATAAGGATTATTTCTATTAGTGGTAACGATCTTTTCGGTCGTTTGTTTTGTCTTTAATGACGAACAAATATTGACTCAATGACTAAGGTCACATCCAATCAAATTACTGCTCAAGTTTTGAGACTTCACCGATTTCATGGAGGTCATCTCTATCACCACATAACCTACACTTGCTGTTCTTGTCCTTTTACCCATCGATTAGAGTTCGTACCTTATTCGTGTTAAGAATGGTCCAATGTATCTTACAAAGGAAACTGCTCTTGTATTCATTCCTTTTATGAAATTTCTCCTTCAGAGTTTGGTTTCCAGAAGCTTTGCCGTTATTCTGAGGTACTTCTTTATGAATAAGACTCTTGAAAATTCAACGGAATACAGGCATAAAAAAACGAATTCTGCTTCATTACAAAGTTGAAATAAAAATATTCGATGAATCTTACGAAATATTAACATGCGGCGTATTCAATCAAATTTAAAAAAACATGTTTTGTATTAGGTAGAAAAGTGTACAAGATTAATTAGAGAATCAGCTGGAATTTCAGAATTCATTTCTAAAACTAATGCAAAAATAGTCATAAATGAATTCTTTAACTTAAAGCTATATGTTATATGCCATAATATATATATTATATGCCATAATATACTTATCATATGCCATAATATATAATCATATATAACCTGCGTATTTATAAGTAATGAGGTATATGTTCTAATAACAGAGTAGTATTCTTGACGTTCGATGTAAGTTTAAAGGAAAACTTATTTCTTGTGCAGAGCGCTAAACAATATATAAATCATAAAGAAAGAGAAATGTATTTATATATATATATATATATATATATATATATATATATATATATATATATATATATATATACGTATGGCATATTTTTCTTGAAACAACTAATGGTCCTTTGAAATATTGAGATAAATGTCAGTCTGAATGTTGGAAAGGAATTCTTAAAGTTTGATAAGTTTACATAACTGATTTAAGTATGCTTAGTGATTGCGCAGTTTCTTCACTTTTTGTCTTCTTCTAGCCTCTCCTTCTTTATCGGAGTATGTCCTGGTGGTGTAATGGTTAAAGCGCTGGACTGCGGATTTGTAGTAGGCAAATTCGAACTCCAGTCTTGCTATTACGTCCACTTTCGGACAAATGCCCTTCGGAAACGTACGAACCTCCTTATCCTCCCAGCTATGGGTTAAATAGCATCACTGTTGCTCTTCTGGTAAGGGTGGTTTTGGAATTAAATAAACCACGAAAGTTGATATGTCATTAAACAAAGAAACCAAACCAAAACTTCTTTATCCTTACCTACTTCCTCTTCCCCCACTTTTCTTTTATCTTCCTCTGTGAACTTAAGATGTTTTTTCTTTCATAAATGAACCACATATCTTACGAAATGCGGTAAAAAAATTATCGATACAGAAGCTTTTTATTCTTTTCATTATAAAATTTAAAATTTCAATAAAGATACGTATTTTGATTAGCAACTTATGTAATAAAGTGATGAAGTCAAGACGTCTAGATAAAAAAATGTAACCAATTTCGCTAATTATCGAACAGTAGTTTTGTGCAAAACCGTATAGTGCAATTTTGAAAACCTCCCCATTAATCAGATCTAATCACTGAAGATAATTATCAACATTTATTATGCAATGTATTGCATTAGATTTTTAAAAAAATAATGTTTTCATATTTGATATGAATAATGGAATCAATTGGAATTTTTAAGCTAATTTCTACGTTATTAACTTAAATCTGATTTTTTAAAATTCTTGAAGAATCTCATTTTTAGCCTTTTGTGATTTGAGGCAAAAAAAATTGGTTCGATATTCGTTAAAACTCCGATTGATGTCATTGCACTTTAAAATTGCACAGTTGAAAAGAATCTACATATCGCTAAACTTTTAATGAAACGCAGTTTCTTCCAGGCAGCGGTCATGTCGATACTGCTGTATGGATGCACCACTTGGACGCTAACAAAACGGCTGGAGAAGAAGCTCGACGGCAATTACACAAGAATGTTGAGAGTAATATTGAATAAGTCCTGGTGGCAACACCCCACAAACACCAACTATACGGCCACCTGCCTCCCATCACGAAAACTATCCAAGTTAGACGAACCAGACACGCAGGACACTGCTGAAGAAGCAGAGACGAGCTCATTAGTGATGTACTCCTATGGACCCCCACATATGGCCGAGCAAAAGCAGGACGATCAGCTCGAACATACATACAGCAGCTATGTGAGTATACGGGATGTAGCCCTGAAGACCTGCCTGAGGCGATGAACGATTGGGAAAAGTGACGAGAGAGGGTCAGGGATATCCGTGCTTGCGGTACGACATGATGATGATGATGGTGATGAAAACTTAAATTACCAAGCGTAAGTAGGGACCATAGTTTCTGTCAACAGCCAAGACTAAAGGGATATCAGACAAAAAACGGCAAAGATTGTTTTACAGCACCTCTTTCAATAGATGTCTTCTTTTTTTATGATTATGCATTTATACTCACGTCACTTGTACATTCTAGGCACTTCGACAGTCACTTCACTCGCACATTTATTTCACTCATGTTCACAACCCTTCCACAATCCTTGTCATGGCATTTATGCATTTATTAGACTCTCATTGCACTCGCTCATTTATAGACCTCACACTCACGTTTACTGCTTTTTTCCCACAGCACTCACAAATATATTGAGCTCATACCATCATAGTGCTTGAACCATCGTAAAATCACAGCACTTGCCATCTAATTCCTTTGCACACTGACTGAACTCGTAAACACACCCAACTCCAACGTACTTTTACACTCACTACAATCACTGAACCCGTGCAACTACTATACCTGTAGTTATACAATCCCTAAACTTGCTCATTTTCTGCTCTAGTTCAATCACTGGAGTCTCATTTACCCCCAGTCACACACTCACTGTACTCGTGTAATCAATTCAGTTGCACACTATGTTGTAACTCGTAGGCAGATGCGTGCAGAAACATAACGACGCAATGAAAACGAGCGGACACAGTTCTTTAGAAAAATATACCTCTCACTTTATTTGAAAGGGTTCGAAAGGGTTACTAAAGGTTTTACTGTGTGAGAGGTGAGTTGGAGACTGAACAGAACTGCAACATATTGACCCCCACTCTTATGGCCATAACAGCGTTTCTTTCCCGTTCTCCTGGGCTCCTCAACCGGGGACCTGGGGGCCCAGCCTCTCTGGGACATGGTCCTCATTCCAGCATTTTCTCTCCTACTGATCTGAACTTCCTGTCGCCGGGGTTATATAATAATTTGACGTCCACTCTTCTTCCTGCGAGCGTCACAATTTCGCACTCAATTTAACCCCTTGACAGTCAAGGTCACCCCTGATCTCCTGATATCTTCGACCGGATGAACCTGTTATTTACATAGGTGCATTTCTTATTTTGACAGCTTGGCTGGGTCGGAGGTCAATATGCAACAACTACACTCGTACGATCACTGCTTTTATACACACACTGCATTCACACGCTTAAAGTACTCATACAATCAATGCTATCAAATAATCATAGCACACGTACGATCACCTATGATCGTTTACACTGACAATTTCATTCAGAATTCAAAACAACTTCAAACGCATATCCTTCAATGGAAAAATTCCAGTTTCGTAGTTTTCCATATCTCACATGTAATAAAATAGCTTCAATACAAGCACGATTACGTTAGTTCACGTTTTTTGATAATCTTCATTTACAGATATACCCAAATTTAGACCTCTCTGATAGCCAAACAGTTGGACTTAACAGTTTTACATTTGACACATTTTCTGTTAAGATTTATGTAATACATAAGAAAAATTAAGTCCAATAGCAGGCTACATCTTATTTAAGGCAGCCCATAATTTAGTAAAATCTCTCTATTTAACATTAAAGATGTTTTTGAATTTTGACCTTTTCGACAGTGGTCTTCAACGTAAGACTTTTTAGATTTGACGAACCTAATCTATAACAATTCTATCCATAAACAATTATAATTAAGCACCAAAAGCCAAAAGATGGCTGACAAGCTTTAATTTAAGCTTCCCGTTTTCGTCATTTTACAATGGAAATACTGTTTTCATTGACATTAAGATATGTCACTATTGCAAAAAAAAACAAAAAAAAAATGAGAATACTTTCCAACAATTGTTTATTTCATTAGGGTTTTAGTCAGGTTCTCAAAGAGTCAATGTGTTATGTTAGTGGATGCTGCACGATATGGACCTATAATTGCATATTGTTTTGTGTGTCTGGGTAGGCGAATATGGTTAGCTAGGGCCTCTTAGAACATATATTCGAAAAAGACTGCTCTCCTCTCCAAAACATTGGGGCTTTATGCTCCCTTATATACTTATTAATTTGTGCATATTTAAGAAATAAAATTTTACGACGATTGATGACGTTAGCTTGACAATGAGGTCGAAAAATAGTTACGCCGGTTCGTTTAAAACATTAAGAACAGCAATTAGTGAGGTGGGGGATAAGTAAAAGTAAGTAAAGTTGGAGACCGTAGTCGAGGGTGACCCGAAGGCTCCTTTTTCGATAGCTACTACACTGACAAAGACAGATATGCTCAGCTTCGTTTTGTTTCTTTTTCCTTTAAGGATCTGTCCGTACCTTATAATGCTGAGTGTTAAGCAAGGAGGCATCAAATACCATTTTTGAGTCTTTGGAATGACTTGAACTGGGATTGAATCCAGGTTTCCCAGACTATTGGTGGACACTCTAACCATCATGCCAATGTCCGTTTGGGGATAGATAATTACCAATAATTGGAGAGGATATCCAGACAATGTTATATCGAATAGTATCAGATCAACGATGGAAAACTTTAACACTCGTAAATCGTGTGGTCCTTTGAAATGTTCTGTAGATATTAAACTCCCGTGGGCTGGACCGGTTAGTCAGGTGTTTACTGATAAAATTTCAAAGGTAGTGACGCGTTGTTTCAACAAGACTAAGATGAGAACTATCTTCACCACTAGACCTGCTTTGTTGTCTTCATAAAAGGACGTCTTGCCTAGACTCGAACAGAGTATGTTAATGTATAAATTTCAGTCTCGGTGTTAAGCAGAAAATATAGGTGGGACGATTCAAAAACTGGAAGCCCGAGTGAGACAGCACGTGCCCCTAACTGGTCTCAACAACTAACACCCGGGTGTTTTCAAGCACAGGAATCAGCTATTGGTGAACACCTTTGAGAGAGCTATATATGACGGGCAAACTTTTCGGATCAGTGTTTCTCTGTCTTGTACAGCAAAAATCATCTTACTGTTTTACAATCGATGGCTATTAGGCTGAATAATTCCAGCCTGTGCAAACAGAGAATATCACTGAATAAGTTTGGTTTGTTTGGGTAATGGAAGGTCTGGAAGGTGGGATTTGATAAGTTAGGTTTTTTTACTCTCTTCCTCTCTTATTATTGATTAATTATCTATCCTCCATCACTAATTGTTGTTCTTAATGTTTTAAACCAACTATTGATAAAGTGTCGGACGAAAGAGTCCCTTTAGTGTTTTTTATTTGTTTTTAATTTTTACAAATAAACATGATTCTCCTTTTTGCTATAATCATAAAGTTTTGCTGTACCAAGAATTCGTATATATATATATATATATATATATATATATATATATATATATATATATATATATGGTTTTAACATATTAAAATCCAGTAAAATCACTTACAAAAGCTTTCTTCGTGTCACTATTACAATCATTAAACAAATTGGGTGTTCCCGAAAATCAAGCCTTATATATTCAGCAAGAACAGTGTGTCCCTAAAACAGTTTGGTTCTAGCACAGCTTTACAAGAATGAAGTTCACTAGGTCCCTTGCCCACCGTTAATTATAGTTGGAGTTCGCAGTTACCTTCAAGAGTTTGAGTCTAGGGCAACACTAGATGTTAGACACATGAAAAAATGGCCACCAACCCAAGTTCTAGTTCCTTCTCAAGCCTGCCATTGTAGTCAAGGTTGGAAATTTTTACTGTAGCAGTTTGTGGCAAAGGTTAGTAACAAGACACTGATAGAATTATATTGCAGACCAACAGTCCATTTTCATCCGCTGTCCATATCTCCTAAGTTAGGTTATATTTGACTTAAGCTGAAAGGCGTCAAACGTGCAACTGCTAGGATTGTTATCAACAAAGACAGATATGCTCAGATTCGTTTTGTTTCTTTTTTCTTAAAGGATCTGTCCCGTAGCGGTCGCCATGTTGTATTTTGGCAATACGAGAATTGAATTTATCTCGTTAAATTAAAATGTTTTTGTATCGTCAATTTCGGCAAGGTTTTAAAATTTATATTTATTTTCATCTGATGTTTTTTTTGCTATTGTTTATTAAAAAGATAATGTTAAATGGTTTTGAAGGTCTTTTTCACGATAACATTTGTTTATATCGTACGTAGTAAAAAGAATTTGTACATACGAAAAAAATTTTTGAAGGAAATATTTTTAGAATATAAGAATAATTACACGGAAATGTAATAGTAAACTTTAAGAATCCGATAAGATTAAGTTTCATTCAAAAATTTAAAATCTACATTGAACAAAAACGAAGCAATCATTACTGTTGGCTTCTGAAGGAAGTAAAAAAACGGATATTGTTTGCGGCGGAAGTCAATGACAGTCAAAGATAAAACAACCAAACAAATTAAGTGAGAATGTTTCGTCCTCGTATAATTTTTTGGCCAATTTTGGCTTAGCTATAGATTCAAGATACGTAAAGAATAATGAAGATTGAAAAGTGGCCATTCGTACGAAATTGCAACTTTCTACATCCAACCGTTTAGGTATTTATTTGGCTTCACACACTTGAAACAAAGAGATAACTTTATAAAGAAGATAGCAATGTAAATCGTAAGGCTGCCCAGGTATCTATAATTCTTGATAGCGGTCACGCAGGTTCTAACTGTAATTTTTTTCATTTCCTTAAGGATTTCGTTGAGTTCTTCAACAAATGAGATTTTAGGTTGCTGGTTAATCACTGAAGTTAAGCTGTGATGAATCAGTTCGATTCTGAGAAGAATGACAACAAAGGAACTATAGGTATTTTAAGTAACCTTTGATTTGTTTGCTAGACTAAGCAATGCCTAATCAATAGCAACAGTATCCTATTAATTGTTACATTTTGAAATCCCTTGTAAAGTAAAATCGGTCAGATGTTAAAACTTGTTTCAAATACTTAGGTTGGCTTTTACTCTAAATTACTTTTGTATTATTGTGTAATTTTTTCATCATATTATTTGTTGATGTTAAGTATACTTCAAATTTATGAAAAAGATCTATTTGAACCATTGACAGGATCCTGGCAGTTGCTACCACTCCGGAGCAGTGGACCTAGCAGGAATGACAACAATGCATATATTTCCCATATTTCCCGAATAAGAGCCTCATAACCAGATGCAGTTTACTGTAACACCCAAGACACCCCACTTGGGTTGGGGTCTTCCTCCTTAGCAGGGGATGCATTCGACGTATTCTAAACATCTCCGACAACAAGCTGGGGCTATAAATTAATGCAAAACGTGAGTGCTTGTTGCATTTTTATTGTGAAAATCATTTCAAATACATTTTTATAGTAAAAATCATTTCAAATATATTTTTATAGTAAAAATCATTTCCAATGCATTTTTATAGTAAAAATCATTTCAAATACATTTTTATAGTAAAAATCATTTCAAATACATTTTTATAGTAAAAATCATTTCCAATGCATTTTTATAGCAAAAATCATTTCAAATACATTTTTATAGTAAAAATCATTTCAAATACATTTTTATAGTAAAAATCATTTCCAATGCATTTTTATAGCAAAAATCATTTCAAATACATTTTTATAGTAAAAATCATTTCCAATGCATTTTTATTGTAAAAATCATTTCAAATACATTTTTATAGTAAAAATCATTTCCAATGCATTTTTATACTAAAAGTCATTTTCAATGCATTTTTTGAGATCACAGAATTTCCGGGTGCCTTTGGCTCCCAGCTTCTTTTTCAGTATTCCTTTGAATTCCTGATCCTTTTATTTCATCGATCTATCAAATTCTTTATTTAATCCTTTTTGGATTATCAACTGAATTCAAAAACTGTAAAATCTATGCTTCTAATACGAAGTGCTTCATTTGACAAGCTTGAATATCATGCTTGAATCATGGGCATAATCTTTATGAAACATACTCAAATTCATATCATCATCACTAAGTCACGCTGCTAGTACGGATTTCCCTGACTCTCTCTCTCTTTCTCTCTCTCTCTCTCTCTCTTTCTCTATTCGCTCCAATCATCTATCGCTCCCAGCAAGTCTTCCAGACTACATCATGTGTCCACACAGAACTGTTGTCGGAAAGTTCTTGTTAATCAGCCAACACTTGCTCGTCCAGCTAAAGTGGTTCATAGAAGAACGTCAATCATAAGTTCGTCCTTGCTTCTTTAGTAGTGTTCCGCATGTCTTGTTCGTCTTTTGATGGTTTTAGAAATGGGAGGTAAGTGACCATACAGCTGTTGTTTCGTGGGGTGTTGCTTCCAGCTTTTTCTCTATATGTTTTGTCAGCGTCCATGGGGTGCATCCGTACAGTAGTATTGGCACACGCGCCGCTGGGAATAAGTCCTGTCCTATTTTATCGGATAGATCAGACTTCCATATGATCAATAGCCTATTGATAGCTGTAAACACTTTCGCTAGATGAGATGCTGCTGCCGAGATATGTAAACTTGTTCACTAATTTCAGATAAACCGCTTTTTAGAGTGGAGATGGCTCCTTCTCGTTTAATACACGTGCACTTCGTTTTGTTTGCATTCTCTAGGAGGCCAATGCCTCCTGATGCCTACTCGAGTCTATGCAGCTGGAATTTAGGGCACCTCTGGTGGTGTAATGGTTAGCAAGGTAGACTAGCAAACCTACACGAGTGAGTTCGATTCTCATTGGGTGCCTAAATCATGCGGCCTTGTGCTACATCTATGTAAAAAGCTTTGTAAATTGCCTATGCAGCTGGAATTTAGCTTGAGTAGGTGTATTTGCATAAGTGGCTATGTTATCTGCATAGTCTACGTCCGTAATAGTTTCTGCAGGATATCGTTGCTTCTTTCTTGTAAAGCCATTTTCTTTTAATATCTCTATCGACGTGCTAAGTGCATCGTCTAAGCAGATATGGTGCTAATATATCCCCTGACAGAACTCCAGCGACAATGTCGAAGAAGTCCGTATCTGGATCCGGTGAGCGAACCTTCACTTTCATGTTAATATATAGCATCATTGTATTTGTAACAGTTGCTTTGAGACGATAAGCTAGAAGTATTTGCTCTGTCTTCTCTCTGTGTACGGAACTGAATGCCTTGAAGGAATCTACGAACAAGAGTCTCGCCTCAAGGGTTTTTCCACGAATTCTTTTGATTCGAGGGATTGTTAGAATCTGTGATGATGTGGATCGATTTCTCCGAAAATAGTTCTGTTTTTTTCTCAGAATTTTCTCAATTTCTGGTTAGATGCGATTGAGAAGCAGACCATTAAAAACTTTAGCCACCGCTTTCGATGCAAGAGTTATTCCTCTGTTGTTCTAGGCGATTCCAAGGACACCTTTCTTTGTCCATTTTCTGTTGTGTTCTGGTTATATACGTAATTGCAACTATACCTCTGTATATCACTTTATGTGAGCATATGCGTACGTGTGTGTGTGTGTGTGTGTGTGTGTGTGTGTGCACGCTTGAAACATTTTGAAGCAATTATGGCGTCTCTTCTCGAATTCAAATTAACTCAGCGATTACTGAAAGAATCAGATCAGCAGAGATTAAGAAACAAGCTGTCGTAAAAAGTACAATTTATTTCCGTGTGCTACTTTTACCTGCGAAACGTCAGATATGTTCATTAGAATACGCAAAACATCGAAAGCCCAGTTGACTATCTTTGTTTATTACATTAAGCAATGCGAATACACCAGCTAATTGGGTCATGTTGATAGTCATTGTTCAGCGTAGGGGTCAGCAGCTGCTTCCTGTAATTTTGTTACAGTTATTTTCTTCATTGAATGCATCTGAGAACTGCCTGATTTTATCGGTCGGCATGTGACAGTTATTGAGTTGCTTCTATTTCAACCAATGGCTGCTGGGAAGTCAGCTGTCGAACTACAACCAAAATGTCTTTATTTCCAGCTGTTTCAGTTGACAAAACTTATTTTTGTTGGTGGGCTGTAAAATTGCTTCCCTTTATTAGATTTCAGTTTTTTGAATAGTCAGTGGGTTTTCACGGAAATATTTACTCATCTTTAGTTGCATCTGCACGTAGAATCCATACAAAAAGCAACGAAATAACCACACCTTAAGTACAAATTATGATACCACCCTACCTTGATTAAATCTAGACATGATATAATTTAATTGGTGATAGTATCATAATTTTCCTTATTAGGATTTGGAACATATCTTTATTGAAAATAATATTTTCAACATCTAAGTGATATTTTCCGGCTCATTGGCCTTAGACCGGCTCATTGGTCTAGTGGGCAGAGTGTTCGCCAATGGTCCGGGATACCTGGGTTCAATCCCTGGTTGCGTCATACCAAAGACAAAAAAGAATACCTTAATGAAGAGAAGAAAGTTTGTCAGGTGGATTCTCTGGAAGTAGCAAAAGATCTATCTCATCACCAGAGAAGGGTACTCAGGCAGTTAATTAGGTTAAAAGAAGTTGAAGTTAAAAACATTAAAAATCTGAACTTTTCATAAGAGGTTCCATGCTAACAACCTTTATTCGGTTTGTTGGTAACCGATTCTACCTTGTCTGGAAAATGATGGAGGCGGCCAAGAGAGCCATGCCGTGTGTGAAGTTTGCAGAGCATTCATTGTTAAAAAATACTTCACATCTGTTCAGGAAAAGACACGATTTGTGTTCATCCTTTCTTTTACAGAGTACTTATACTGGTATTCCCGTAGTAGTCGATACGATTTCCTGAGACGGGCAGCTTACGACCTAGGGCAGGCCGTCAGCATTTTCACTCCAGAGGACTTTGGGACCGTAGTCGACATTGAGTAAGGTAGGAATTTAATACCTGTAAACCTTGCAAGTATAAATCCAAGAAGATTAAAGAATCGAAGATTCGCTATGCGTAAACCGTGTTTGATAATGATTTATTACAGAGACAAGAAAAAAAAAGATTGCATATCGTGGAAACTGATATAATAACAACTGAAAAAACATTGATCCGATGTCTTTTGCTCAAAGAATACATATTTTACAGATCGTGTTCAAAATGACGATGCACAGTCGGCTGGGGTGGAAGAATACATCGACTGCTTCTCTGCAGAGGTGTAAGACACCCCCACAACGAGTATCCTGTATATGAAACTAAACAATCTGATGGTGAGGTTCCAGTAACGCAAGAACTTTGGGGAATGCAGAGTACTTCTTCATTGCCATCCCTCCCAGGTGCCCTCTGACCCGGAGTGGTAGCACCTGATAAGGGTCCTGTCTATGGGTCAAATAGAACTAAACCGTTGTTTCGAGATTTTACTCTTTTTGCATTTAAATTGCGTATTCTTGCTAAACAGAATTGTTTAAAATAGAACTGTTTGGACATTTAAACTGCTTACTTATGCTAAACTGAATTGCTTGAAATTGAACTGCTTTAACATTGTCTTCGCGTACTTATGCTACACTGAATTATCTGAAATAAAACTGTTTTTACATTTAACTCTTTGTATTGCCCAGTCAGCTGGGGCAGTAGAACACACCGACTGCTTCTCTGCAGAGGGATAATAACCACCCCCAACGAGTGTCCTGGATATGACACTAAACAATCTGATGCTGAGGTTCCAGTGATGCTTGAATTTTGGGGAATGCGGAGCACCCCTTCACTGTCATCGCTCCCAGGTCCACTCTGGCCCAGAGTGGTAGCACTTGATAGGGCCCTATCTTTGGGTTAAATAAAACTAATCTACGTACTTATGCTAAACTAAATTACTTGAAATAGAATTGTACTGATGCTAAACTGAATTATTTGATATAGAACTGTTTTTAACATTGAAACTGTACTTACGCTAAACTGAATTGTTTGAATTAGAACTGTTTGACTGAATAGCTTGAAATAGAAAAGTTTTTGACAACGAAACTGTGTACTTATGCTAAACTAAATTGTTTGAACTAGAACAGATTATTCGTATAAAAATGGATTTGGCATTAAATAATCTACAAAACTTGATATGCCATAAAACCCAAACGACCAACCAAATGACCGCTTTTGCACTGACACGCTTGAATTCGTCGAGTGAAGTGAATGTGAGCCGGAAAGTTCCTCAGTAGATAGCGTAGATAGAGAGATTGGTAGAGTCGACTTAGATTTTCTTTCTTACCAAACACTTTATTGGCTATAGCTTGCTGACCATAAGTTGGTGTTGGTTAGCTTGCATTTAGGAGATACTTAGTTTAGCCGGGTACTAGAAGTTTAAATTTTCCTTACTATAGATTCTGGACTTCTGAAATATGCTGAAGAAATTGATTTAGCGGGCGTTAGTGGGAACGGTTACCGGAGTAAATGATGGAGTGCCTTTAAGAATAGGATTAGAGAATTCTGTCAAATATAGTCAACATTTCGCTTTAGACAAGGTAAAGACGGTAAAAACTTTAAAAGATAGATTTACCCGGGCGGTGGATGGGGAAATTCTCTATCTTTGAACTAGCCAGATGGGATCTGAAGAGTGAGGCTAGTGAGTGATACCAGGAACGTTTCGGTTGAACCGAATTCTCAACGAAGCAATGAAACTCGAAAGTAAGAACTTTGAAGGTACCCCGAGCAGACACGAACTTTGATCGACATGGGAGATTCGCGATGTCTTTCGGGCACATTTTCAAAATCGCTTTGCTCGTTTGCCGAACCTTCACAGCTATTTAGCGTATATTCCCCAACTTCTCGTGGCAGAAACGGAAGGCTGAGAGTGGAACGTGACAGTTTGAACACCATGATGCGTTGAAGCTGATCGATCACAATGAATCACCTGGACTTCATTTTAGGATGACGCATATCTATTTTGACAGATGTATTCAACCACTGGTTTGCACTGGGTTCCATCCCTGGTCAAGTTACCGAGGGAGTGATCACATTACCGAAGGTGATCAAAATATTTGGGAGGGATTAGATATCTACAGGCTCATAACTCTACTAAACGCAGTTAGAGATTTTGGGGGAACTGTTTGCGGCTGGTTATCGGGGATTTGAAGGGAACCGACCAGAGGTAGGCTGTGAAGAGAAGTGAAGTGAAGTGAAGTGAAGATAATACAATTGATTCGCACGATCCTTGAAAGCATAGAAAAATCAAAATGAAGCTGAAGTGATCAATTTAGATAAGACTATCGAGAATTTAATGTTCAGGATACATTTAAAGACTTCAAAGTTTAGGCATCCCCAGAAGAAGTAATCTGAAGATATATCTAGTAATCAAACCGAGAGAGTGTTGTCATTAGTTTAACACCCTGAAGATTTTCTCCACCTTTCCTTACTAAAATGACGCGGCTAGTGCTCCTCAAAAATAAAAAAAGGAAAACACTTACCATCCGGATAAAATTCTAGCACCTCTGCGGCGGCAATTTTAAATCCAGGAGATTATTCTGCCACCTCTCTGTATTATCTTTAACATTTTATTTGGAAAATTTAAGATTGCCAGGATATTATCATAATTCCATGTATTCCTTAAATGCTCAATTTAACTAAATAGAATTATGATAATATTAGAGTAAACAACTGATTATTCAAATTTTTCGTACTTGAAAACGCACTTAAAAATGTTACCTTGTCATATTCAGTTTATTTGATATGTTTGTTCTCTTCATATACGCCGGTATTCCTGCTTTTGCGTGTTCAGTTGGTCTGAATTATTAGTTACATTAGAGCTACTTCATATACGTTTAGCTTGTGATTTTGTTCGATAGAAACTTGTATGATATTTAATAAAATCTCGAAGAACTATGTGCTCTTTTGGTTGTGAAGAATACAACATAAGCCAGGTTAGATTTAAAGAGCCTGCCATTGCTTTGACAACCAATTTAATCGATTTTTCTTTCTGTTCGAATTCTTCTACTTTTTCCAGATGATATAATTGTAGAAGCAGAAGCATCACTATTTGACGTTATATTTGTAGAAATACACCAGCTTTGGCATAAGGCCAAATTGTTGAAGCATTCAGAAGCGAATATAACATAAATAGTTTGCGAGACAAGCGCAGTAAACAATACACCTGGTTACATATAAAGAAGTAATTTGAAGAAGAAAAAGATCGAGGATAGCAGGAAGCAGGTGGAAAAGGAAAGCGAAGAAGGTTGTGAGAAGAAAAAAAGGCAAAGGAATCTCGGAGACAAAAAGAAGATGAAGAAAAAGAGGAAGATGAAAACGTATAAAAGTAGAAAAAGGGAAACAAACAAACAAACAAACAAACAAAACATTGGAAATATGAAGCAGCAGCATTGAAAAAAGATGAAAAGTAAAATGAAGAGGACTCAAAGACATAACGCTTATGATTGCGATATTCCTGGAACATTTTTTCTCTTTACATTCTTAACTTGAATGAAAACAAACTTACTACTTCAATGAATTTCTGGAGAAAGAAAAAAATATAAAAAGAGACACTGAATATGAAAAGTCATTGTTAATCTATGAGTTTTATTAAGAGAATAATTAATATTATTCAAAGATGTCTTTTTGAAAAGAAAACTTAATTCTTTCTTAAATATAATCGTCCAAACTCTAGGCATATTTATGTTATTATTATGTTTTTTTTTTTTTTGTATTGTGCTATTCTGTTTGCCTAACATTTTCGCTGCTATTAGCTGCAAAGCTGTGTATTGTTCCATTTTCATGTCATTTTATTCTTTTTAAAATTTAATTTCCTGGTTCAGTTTTGTCGCAAGTGCTTCGGAAATTCTCCAGATAATTTCGTTGACTCATGATAGACAAACTTATAAAAGCTGAGTTAGTTTCGTTTAAAATTATTGCCAGAAAAGAAAATTATTATTTTTGCTTAGGATATGCGTACTCTTATTACGACTAACCAACGATTACTGGAAAAAAATTGAGCTATGGATTTGTTAGTGATATTAAATAATTACCTTATTCGCAACTGTATCTATTACAGGAAAAAAATATTTCTTAAATTTCTTTAAATGTAAATTTGTGTTAATGAACATAACTTTGATCCAAGATATCATTGGTCAAATTTGCATATATTTTGGAGGAAGTAGAATGCCATACATTTTACCTGTAACCAGATACAGAAGTTGGTGTCCTCAAATATATTAAAATGTCTCGGGCTATATTATCCGAACAGATTGTCTGACAGTGGAGAAAATATCTAATGATATACCTTTTTTGTCAATAACGTAGATAATATTAAAGGAATATATCATGGTTCATTATATTTATTATAATGATTTACTTCAAATTAAAGGCTGACTGAAATTCTTTAAAAGATATCTTGATTTTAGTTTACAAAATTCATCATTTCAAAAGGGAAAAGGGAGCATAAGTGAATATATCTTTTCAGAATTATTTTATGTATGAGTCGCCTAAAGTAATTAAAGTTGTCTTTAAATTTTATCATGGAAAATATTTTCTTATTCTATGAAGTAATGATAAATAATCTGAGTAAAAGTCAAAATTTGGAAATAAAACTTTAAATATTCTCGAATTTTGCTCTGTGTATCATTATTCATTGTTTCCCTAAAGTATTTTTATGTTTTGTTGATGTGTATCATAGTGGGAATGTACCATAGCCAGATACGGATATGTGTGAAATGTACATAGAATGTTCATAACATATATAGATAGAACATAGGAATCCCGAAACATGAAAAACACTTACGACTTCTTAGTTCAGGTAAAAAACTTTTTATTACCTTTGAGTTTAAAGTTTTTTCGACATAAGGAGAGAGGCACAATCTTTCTATGCTGGCTTCTCCATCTGCCCCTACCCAACACGTGTGGCACCCGCCACAAGGCCACTGCGAGCTAGCAAAAGTCACCCATCTTCTTCGAAACGCAAGATTTAACTCAACTGACTTTTTTCAAATCCTCCGCGCACGCTTCCGGTGCATGACGTCATTCACATTTCCAGGTCCTGGGATTTTTATTTTGACATCTGTGAACGACACATCCTCTCCGTGCGCACGTTAACACCTGCGCTCAAGTTTGCACCTAACTAACCCATGTGCTGAGCCGAAAGGTTTTCAGCCTAACTAAACCCAAGATATATAAAACGAAATCCCTCGGCCATTAAATTACAGGAATTAAGATTGCTACCCCATTGCATTTATACGGAGAGATTTTCTTTGCTTTTTTACAAATAAGAAATTATAATTGAATTCTAAAAATGGCTATCATTACTCATTAACTAATAATATTAATAGATAATCATATTACAAACACATCCCTTGCTAAACATTTTCTTAATAGTTGGAGGTAAGCAGTAATTCAGACCACCACATACACCAGTCAGTTACATGACTTCCAAGCCTCTCCTTTTGTATAAACACTCCTAAAGCGGAAGAATATCCTGAACCAGTGTAGAGGGATTTTTTCAAATCACTTTGCAGCAAAATGATCTGTGATTTTGCGTTAAAACGACTTAAGAAAAATATCTTTGCTACTGCTTTAATTCCTCAAAATATATTATTATTTATTAGTACAGCAAAACTTCACGTTAAGCAATGGATTTCCAAATCGGAACCAACAATTAATTGGTTAACATTGAACATTTCAAATAATTAAAAAAAAAGGATTTTAAATTTTATAACTGATAGTTGACAATGTAAAGACCCTGTTGTAAAATAGGTTTATGTATACTTTGTTTGGATTTCTGTCATGAGGAATTATTATTATTATACACTGATATACACAGAATTTCCTTTAACTTAATCAGGCTTTGTAGTCTTGTCATTCGCTGAAACGATTCGACGTATTGTTACATCTTAGCTGATGGTCGAAAAGAGTTAAATTTTCGCAGACGTTGTTTTTGTATTTGGATATTGCTGATTTTAGTTTCCATATAAACAGGTTTTCTATATTCTGATAGCGAACGTCTATGCTCCAAGGTAGATAATCAAATTGTCTTCACGTAATTGACTGACCAACCTAAAATTTTGCTTTGATTTTACAGTCCAAAGTTTATATAAACATACCTCATAATCTCAACTTTAAAGTAAACAATCGTTCTTTCATCTTTTCAACTATTTTGAATTTCCGTGACGAAAATATTTGTTCATTAGTACTAAGAAAGTTGCAAATTCTATTTTTTTCTAACTTTATTTTGTTACTATACTTGAATTTAATTAACTTGATTATATATATATATATATATATATATATATATATATATATGCAAAAGTACATTTTTCTTTTTCTTTACAGACACAATCTCGAGAGTATGCTTTGTTTTTTTTATTTGATGGCAATTCAACCCTCGTTGGTAATTTAATGCCAAAGCCACCCTAGTAAAAGAATAGTAGTGCTGCTATTTGATCCAAAGCTAGAGTAAAAGAGACTTCATATACCTTTCGCGAGGGTATTTGTCCGAAAATAGGTGTTATAGCTCGATTGGTGTTCGAGCTCGCTTACGACGATATCACTGTCCAACATGTTAGCCAATTTAATACAGGGACTTCCACATATTAAAAAAATAAAAATAAAAAAATATATATTAGGTTTGTCCTCTTTGTTTAATGACATATCAACCTTCGTGGGTAATTTAATATCAAAGCCACTCTTGTAGAAGAACAGATGTAACATAATGGCCGAGGGATTTCGGTTTATGCCTTTAGTTAGGCTGAGAATCTTTCGGCTCAGTGCATAGATTACTTAGGTGCAACATTAACACAGGTGTTCACGCACGCGCGTGCAGAGCAGACGTGTCCCTCAGAGATGTTACAATAGCTCGAAATGAGAAATGGGGCTAGCACCGGAAGCGTTCGGAGGATTTTATGATTTTGAAAAAGTCAGTTAGAGAGTTGAGACTAGACACTGGACGAGGACGGTTGGCTTTCGCTTGTTCGCGAGGCCTTGTGGCGGGTGCCGCACGAAATGGGAGGTGGGCAGATGAAAAGGCCAGAATAGAAAGATTGTACCTCTCACTCCTTATGTCGAAGAACCTTTAAACTCAAAGGTAATAAAAAGTTTCGTACTTGAACTGAGAAGTCGTTACGTGTTTTTCGAAATTCAGGATTCCTATGTTCTATGTTATATATATATATGAAAAATATATTTCCATTTCACACATAGCCGTATCTGGCTATGGTACACAGAGGTGGTATTATTTAACTCATAGATTGTAAGTTAAGTGGATTCATTCGAACTCACTAATTACGGTTTTGCAGTCCAGTACGTCAGTCACTATACAAAGACTAATATTCCGCGAACGTTTCGAAGGTTTAAACTTTTGCCATGCAATTCTCATGAGGGAAGAGCAAGTATAAATAAATAACAAAGCAATTCTCTTGATACTAAAAACCAAAACAACCAATAAAATAGAATTAAAAGACCCCACCCCCCCAAAAAAGCAAAAAAAAAGGAGTCCCAATATTTTAATCATAAATTTCACATAAAATGTAAAAAATTTAACATCAAAATTTGATGGTTTAGCTCTTTAATACTTTTATCTCTCATGTTTTTTTCTTTCTTTCCTTCCTCACTGTTTTTATTTTATTTTATTTTATTTATTGGTGTTTCGGGAAATCATCAGTCACTCATCATTTTCTTATCGGGTTAAGCTAAACAACGATGACAAGGAAAAGGGTATTATTTTAGCCTTCGCGAAACAGAATTTTTGAGTATGTTACGTATACTTATGTGCTGAGATGCCTTCTGAGTATTGTAATCGAGTGACAGCAAATGATTTTGAAAAGAAATGATTCTTTTATACTTTTTAAAATTTATTTTATATATGTACAATATTTTCTCTCTCTCTTTCTTTCTTTCTTTCTTTCTTTCTTACTTTCTTTCTTTTCCTTTCATCAGTTCTATGTTTTCTTGGTATTTTGGGTATATAACCAGAAACCACGTTCCCATTCCTTTTCCTGCTTTAATAATTTATTTTTATTCTATTTCATTTATTGATTTATTAACTTTAATACATTTTATATTAAGAATAGTTTTTCTTCTTTTTTAATCATAGGACCATTTGAGTTCTTCTTTCATCAACACTTGCCGATGGCTACTATTTCCCGCTCCCTTGATAATTCCTAGGAATATCCAAATATTTTAGGAAATTTATGAGTGAGGTAGCCACAAAACCATGAAATCCAGGCTCCACTGGTGAAACTTTCGTCTTCCAGCCTTGCTTCTACATTTCTTCCTTTCAAAAGCCTCCTGTACAGAGTTCTCCTAAAGGGACTGAACGGTATTGAACAGGATATACTTGACTAAGTATATCCTGTTCAATACCGTTCACCCCATGAGGAGATCTGGTTTCAGTCACTAATGGCTAGCGCCGGATGGTATCGTAAGTCATTGGTTCACTTGACAAAATGCTTTGGCTTCTTTGCCCGTCTCGTATAAATTAGCAGCTTTGTTTAAACTTTTTTTTAGCAAAGGCATTGAGCCACAGATTGAAATCTTAATATTTGGTTATGTCTCCATGTACATCGCCCTTAAAGAAGGCTTATTCTGCACCCGGTGATGTGTTTCAGCGCTGATGGCTGTGCACACAGGGGGTGGGTATGATGAATTCTAGCCCAACCACTGACTGAAGTTTTTGAGGACATGGAGGATATCACAAGTTGTTCAGGTCAGAAAGCTTGTTATTCCTACCTCCCTATCTCACAAGACGGGCCGACTGACCAGAATATCCCAGTGGTGGATAACCGATATGACCTGTCGTGTCTCACTCTTAGTGGTCTACTTCTTTCCTGTTACCAGTGTCTTTTGATTCCGTCAGTGTCATCTTAAGCCTTACCATAACACTATTGAAGTCCTCAGGCGAGATAGAACCAGCTCGAGCCGCCCCCGGCTATTTAAGGCCCTCAATGCTTAGGCATGGAACTGTTAAAACTCCCTATTGTTACATGTTATGGACAACTCCACTTCAATATATTTATTCCTTTTTTGTATATTTAGTTTAGGTGACTAAAGCCTTTGATAAAGTTACTTGCTTCACATGTTTTCTCTCATGCAAATCCTATTACAGTTTATTCACCAAGACATGATTTATTATTTTCAAAATTATGATACTAACAATTAAACGTACAATATGGAAAGATTTTTGAGACCACGGTATTTTTCTGTCGATCTTCCAAGTTGGTCTACTAGTAAAGAATGGCTCCACCAGAAGAGAATTTAAAAAAAAATTATTTTGTCTCAGTCAGCTGAGTTCCTAAACAATACGACGAAGCAACGTTTATTTATGTATTGAGGGATAGATATAGTTAATAAGTGCATTGAAAACTTTGAAACGACGACGCTATGACAGAGCTTAAAAAGTATACGTTAAACCGAAGAGCGAAATTTTTGGATGTTTTAATAACTAGGAAACAAAACTGACGAAAGTTTGGACCAGTATCTAAAGTCTCACAGTCTGCTTAGTAAAGATTGCAATTTTATATCAGTAACGGAAAAAATTAGTCGCAATGAGTATATGCTGAACGATTTCGTAAATGGACTACTGTCGACTTATATATGAACAAGACTCCTGGAAAATAGAGTACTCAGTCAAAATAATTCGTACGACCGGGTCCTAACAATGGCTACCAAGCAATTTCTCTCAAATGCAGAAACTACTACCATAAAGACAGTATCTCTTAATGGACCTCTTCTCACTGAAAAAGACTATATACCAGTGACTAGTGGTAACAGAAACTACTTCTATGAGTTAAACTATCGCCCTTGGGATTCTTGCTCTGTGAGAATAGCTATCTGCAATAGATGCAACAAAAGGGGACACAATGCTAAAGTATACAAAATTTGGCTTTGATTAGCAGTGCGACTAATTTATTGTAGGCCATAATGGATATTTAAATTAACAATACCCCAGTCCGGGCTTTAATAGACTGTGGAACACTGAGAGTTTCATAAATCACCAAATTGTACGGCAGGTGGGACTAGCAGTCAATTGATTGGAAGAGCTACCATGACTTCATCTCCCCCCTAGAATAAGTGATACTATCTCAGTCCACATACTGGTAGGGGATAAAGTTTTCTCCAACGTGAAACTGGCCTTATTGAGCGGCTTATATTGTGACATATTACTGGGTCACGAAATCTTACGACAACATTCTAACGTTTTCCGTCTCATTTGGAGGAGCTTTATTCGTATTACTCTTCTTGTTTCAATAAATATTCAACCTCCATCATCACGTTCTGTTCACTTCGGGGAAACACCACAAAAGAAAGATGGTGGTGGACTATTCGTAAACCGTAAATTGAGTCACCCGATAAGTTTCGTTTATTCTTTCTAGAATTGACGACTTGGTAGGCGAAGTGGATGAGTATCGCTACACCAACATATTTGACCGAAAAAGTGCATACCACTTAGTACCTATGTGGGACTCTAAAAAAATACACGGGGGTGTCCTCGTGGTGTAATGGTTAAAGCGATGAACTGCGGAATCGTAGTACGCGAGTTTGTACTCCAGTTGTGCTATTACGTTCACTTTCGGATAAATACCCTTGGGAAAGGTATGAACCCCCTTATCCTCCCAGCTATGTGTTAAATAGTACCACTACTGTTATTCTAGGAGAATAGCTTTGGCATTAAATAACCTACATAGGTTGATATGCCATTAAAACAAACAAATCAAACCAAGCAAAAAAATACACAACCTTTGAAGCCGACGGTCGACTCTATCATTTTTATGGCGTTGTCTTTGGGGTTGCTTCCAGAGGATCATGAACAACTTAATTTCCTCTTACGCCCTGTCGGCTGGGGCTATAGAATACGCCGATTGCGCCTCTGCAGAGGAGTAAGACCCTCACAATGGGGCCACCTGCAGGCTGTGGGTGGTCACCCATAAGGCGGTAGGGCGGGATCCTGCTTGTTGAGCAGTCATTGACCCGGCCACAGAGTAGTTAATGTCTTACAACACACTACTTTGGCCCCTAGTTGGTCTGACGGGCAGTCGGATAGGTCCGATCCGATCAATCGATTAGTCATGACCAGTGCTAAGAACCTGAAATTGGCACTGACTCGGAAACCTCTCCTTCCCGTCTCAACCAAAGCGAATGGGTTTCTCCCTAGATTCATTCCCAACACAAATTGGACTCCGTGGTGGGTGATGGAACGCAGGGCCAGCGAAAAATATACCACATATATGGCATCTTCAAATTAAAACAAAAAGTAAACGAAACAAGTCAGAACCAGACTCGAAGAATAAAACAGCAGACTCCCACAGATTCATTTTTATTTAATCTTTGGAGGAAGTCTGCGTTGGCAAATTCTCGCCTTTCCTCATAGAAAAGTTATTTCTGCCAGGCCTGCTCTGAAAACTGTTAAGAAAACAAGCAATGGCAACTTGATTGTCAAGGTAGACAGCCGGAGGCAGGCAGAAAACATATTAAAAATGAAAACATGTCATACGACGAAATACAGAGCCTAGCCACATAAGAAACTCAATACTTCCAAATGAGGTATCAGAAGTAGGGAGTTCGAATTGGCCACGGAAGAGGAGATAGCATCAGCCATGGGAAAACAGGGAGTTACAAATATAAGAAGAATCTCGATTAGAAAAGTCGAAGAACAAATCCAGATCATCACTTACGTCCTGACATTTAATTAGCCCTGTACACCTTAGGAGGTGAAGATCGGCTATAGTCTTGAAAGAGTTGAGCAGTACGTCCTAGCACCCATTAGATGCTTTAAATACCAATAATATGGATACCACGGGGAATCCAGTAGAGGACGACAGACATTTGCCATATGCGGTGAAGAGGACCCGGACCATGTGTATGAAGATTGTTTGAAAGAAATTACATGTACAAACTGCCAAGAAGATCATCCGGCTTACACAAGATCTACGATGTTGACAGAAAAGAAAAGGAAATACTTGTAAAACACAAGCGGAATGTATCGTTCCTGGAAGCAAGGAAAATTGTAGGGAGATACTTAGGAGAAAACACCTACATCTCTGTTGTACGGAGGGTGGGTACAAGACAACAAATATAGGACACTTGTGGAGAGATTGATCCAGTTGGAAGCGAATGATTGGCCAAAGTTTCAGGAGCACCTGAAAAAACTATACTCAGCCGAATTTTACAAAGCATCAGCTCAGCTACAGGTTGGGAATGGGAGAGATTCAAAGTTATACTCCAAACAAAAACACACGTAGGATTTACCACTCCAACACGAACTAATCCTAAAAGTGGAAAATCTTCAGTCCCCTTCGAAGTAATCTCCCCCGGCTGCAATGCACTTGTTGTACCGTTCCAACATCTTCTTGAAGGCCCCATGGAAGTCCTCTTGTGTGAGCGTGTCAATGACCTTCGTCACAGCCTCTTTCATCTCCTCAATTGTCTCATAACGACAGCCTCTGAGCTTAGGGAATAGCCAAAAGTCACAGGGAGCAAGGTCTCGACTATAGGGAGGCTGAGGAGCTGTCTTGATGCCCATCTTGGTCAAATAGTCTGTGACAAGGATGGAGTTGTGGACTTGTGCATTGTCCTAGTTGAAATGCCACTGAGCCGATTTGAAGAGTGCTGGCCTCTTCCCTATGAATCTCTTCCTGAACTCCCTTAAAACCTCAACATAGTAACCCTAACCCTAAGCCTTTGGCCTATCAGCTATGGTCTATTGACTTCCTTACTCCTCCCACACCTCTCATCATCCCTCACAGAGTCCTTGCCTTCCTCGAATCTCTTATGCCACTCAAAAACTGATGCTCTATTCATGCAAGATGGTCCAAAAGCAATCTGAAGCATTCCATGCGTTTATGTGGGATTTTTTTCCAAGTTTAAAATACAATTTTATTGCATATCGTTCTTTTAAAGTGTTCTCACGTCCAGATTGCATTTTGAAATTCACCAGCTGTGACAATCAGGCTTTAGTAGGGTGTATTCCAATTGCTGCTGTAGCTGTTGATTTGAACCTGAAATCATCTCATAGGATGTATAGGAATAACATAGTGAATTTTCAAGAGTCTGCGACAATTTTAAATGCCTGTACAAAAAATCTGGAAACCTATTGAATTCACCACGTAAGTCAACAATCAGTCCACCAAAAAGCATAAAAAACAGACTAAAGATTTGTCTCCCATTACACCTGAACAACTTAAACAAAAATCACACGCTCCCATTAGCTAAACTTGGAAAATACAGATGAACACCAAAGTGAACAAGGAAAGACCAAAAATACCATTCACAATGCCCTCAAGAACAAAGTCACCTATAAGAATCAAACAGTGTAATGCTCAGGGATCGACAAAACCTCTACAAAGAACCTATAGTATAGAAAGTATGGATAGTGACACAGACCGCATAATTGCCAGTCTTAATCTTGAAGAAGTATTAAATAACTACAATACTTGAAACCATTGACCTGAGGCCAAACTTGTAAGCTCACTCACCTTTTTAAATATTAATCTCTTACACACGAGTATCATAAGTATCTATTTAAATGTGTGCAAACAAATGACTGATGTTAAATTGTTATTGTTACATAGCAACTCTCGTAATAATTTAACTGTGTGCAAACAAATGAAGAAAAGTAGATGGAATGATTCGTTTTCGATAGAAATACTTGGAATCATTTAATTGTGTGACGAAAAATAAGCTCAGTTTTGTTCAAAAATATTATTAGAAAAATGATCACATACTATGTGTATTTGATATATAAGTCCAAACAGGATTTATCATTGAAAAATTTGCAATGTTTGATATGACATAAAACTAAACGAACTTACGAAGAACTCTTTTTGACACTTGAACTACCTACTTATGTTAGATTAAGTTATTTGAAATAGAGCTGTTTTATATCTTACTAAATGTAAACAAAAACTGTACTTATGCTAACTGTATTGTTTGAAATAGAACTGTTTATATGTATAAAATTGATTCGGCATTAAATAACCTAAAATGGTTGATATGGCATAAAACCAAACCAAACCGAACTACGGGAGCTTAGTACTTTTTCTCATGAGAGAATGCCATTTCCACCTGAGCTATATTAGTTTTCACACACCACCTTAACCACCTATAAGAATCAAACAGTGCAATGCTTAGGGATCGACTAAACCCCCCACCCAAGAACCTATAGTATTGAAAGTATGGATAATGACACAGATTGCATAATTGCCAACATTAATGTTGAAGTAGTATTAAACAACTACAATACTTGAAACCATTTACCTGAGAGCTGACTTATTAGGTCACCAACCTTTTAAAATGTTAATCTCTTACATATCATACATATCAATCTAATCTTAACTATCTTAGCCTCTTCCCACTGCTTCTCCGTGTAAGATGAGCCTTCTACTATAGTTGGCTGCAAAGGATCTAATCCTATCCTTAGTTTTAGCCCTTGTACTATTCCCAATAATCACTCCCGTCAATTCCCGCTTTAGCACTAATTCTAACTGGTCCTGTAAATTCTTCTCATTTAATAAGACACCCTGTCGGCTGGGGCTGTAGAATAAGCCGACTGGACCTCTGCAGAGGGGTAAGCCCCCACCCAATGGGACCACCTATTGACCGTAAGTAGCGACTCGTAAAGTGCTAAAACGGGATCTTGGTGGTTGAGAAGTCATTGATGCGGCGACAGATTGGTCAATGGCTTGCAACACACCACTTTGGCCCTTACTTGGTCTGACAGGAGGTCGGATAGGCAAAACGATCAATCGACTGGTTACGTCAAACCCTAGCACCTATATGTTTTATCCCGACTGCACTTTTATATCTGCACTTGCAGCAATTCCCCAACCCTTACTTGTTAACAACTAGCAAGCTGTGGCTGAGGGTCTATTGAGTTGAGAGGATAGGAATTTGACCAGTGCTGATAACCCGAAATTAGCCATGGCTCGGAAACCTACTCACAGTTCGAGTATACTGGTCGTGTATTCACGTCTCAACAAAGGCGAATGGGTTTCCCCCTTGGTTCATTCCCAACACGTTGGACTCAGTTGTGGGTAGCGGAGCACAGGGCCAGCGAAAAAAATACACCAACTACGGCGGTGAAAAGGACCCGGACTATATGGAGGAAGACTGCTTGAAGAAAATGAGATGTGTGAACTGCCGACAAAATCACCCGGCTTACGCATGATCTTGTGAAGCCTACGACCCTTTCTCGCCACTTCTCCCTATTGTTCATCGCCTCTGGCAGGTCTCCAGGGCTACACCTCGTATCCTCACAGAGCTGCTGTATGTATATTCGAGCTGGTGGTCCTGCTTTTGCTCAACCATATGTGGGGGTTCCATAGGAGTACATCACTTATGAGCTCGTCCCTGCTTCTCCAGCAGTGTCCTGCATGTCTGGTTCGTCTAACTTGTATAGTTTTCGTGATGGGAGGTAGGTGGCCGTATAGTTGGTGCCTTGTGGAGTGTTGCCGCCAGGACTTGTTCAATATTCCTCGCAACATTCTCGTGTAATTGCCTTCTAGCTTCTTTTCCGGCCGTTTAGTTAGCGTCCAAGTTGTGCGTCCGTACAGCAGTATCGACACGACCACTGCCTGGAAGAAACTGTGTTTCATTTTATCGGTCAGGTCTGATTTCCATATGATCGATAGCTTATCGACAGCAGTCCATGCCTTCATTAGCTGCGTGTCGATGTCTTTTTCGGTTGATGAGAAACTGCTTCCTAGGTAGTTGAATTTGTCTACCAGTTTCAGAGAGGTTCCGTCTTGTGTGGAAATATCGCCTGTTTGATTAAAGCACATATATTCAGTTTTGTGTGCATTGACCCTAACCCTAACCCTGCCAATGCCTGCGCCGGCTCGTTCCAAACTATGCAGTAGTGTTTCGACTTGGTTGGGTGTATTTGCCAGTATCGCTATGTCATCGGCGTAGTCGGTGTCGGTAATTGTTTTTGCGGGGTACATTCTGCTTCTTTTCTTTGTCAGCTCGAAGCCTTTTCCTCTGATTTTATCAATCGATGTTCTAAGCACGTAGTCTAGAGAGATGATAAAGAGGTATGGGCCTAGTGTGTCCCCTTGTAGTACTCTTAGTACAATGTCGAAGTATTCTGTGCCTCCATCTGGTGATCGTACTTTCACTTTGGTGTTTCTATAGAAAATCGTTATTGCTGCTACGGTTTCTTTTGGTAGGTCCATTGCTCGTAGGATTTGTTCCATCTTCCCTTTGTGAATGGAATCGAAGGCCTTGGTATAGTCGACAAATAATAATGTCGCCTGTAGGTTTTCTGCCCGTACGCCTTAAAGGATTCTACGGATGGTCAATATTTGTGAGGTCGTGGATCTATTTCTTCGGAAGCCATTTTGGTTTTTCCTAAGTATGTTGTCGATTTTGGGTTCGATGTGGTTTCGTAGTTGGGCATTGTAAATTTTGGATGCTATTGATGTAAGTTTTATACATCGGTAGTTCTTGGCTAATCTGAGGTCACCCTTTTTAGGGAAGGGGAGGATGCATCCCTTCATCCATCTCTCGGATTTTGATTATAGACTGAGTTGCAGTGTCGGAGCAGTATGTCGTCGAATTGTCTGATCTTCCATACCTTTGGGGGAATCTCGTCCAGCCCAGCAGCTTTCCTATTTCTAATTTTTCTAAGAACCGAGTCGAGTTCTTCTTGAGTGAACGGTCATAGTTTAATGTCCAATTGCTTACTAATAATTTTGATTATTGGTTCATGCGTAACTTTTGGTGGGTTTCCTTGAAGATTTTCGAAATGCTGTTTCCACAGTTTTATTCTTTCTTGTTGGTTTGTAGCTTTCAGTATTGCTTTGGTTGTGCTCTTCCTTCTACTCACTTCGTTTATTGTTTGCCAGGCTATCCTAGATTGCCTATCTTCCACTGAGTCTCTAATCTTATCTATCTGATTTTGTATGTATTCTGTCTGTTCTTTTACATATATGCCTGCTAATTGATATTGTGCCTTTTTTAGTTTTAGGGCATTTATGTTTGTTAGGTTCTTCCTATAGCTTTTGGAGGCAGTTTTCACGTATGCACGTTTTTCTCTAACTGCTAACGTTTCCCATGGGACTGTATTTAGTTTTAGGTTTTGTTGGAATACACTTCACTGCCGCCTCGAGGTGCGCGTTGACGAAATTCTCATATTCGTCATTTGGGGTATCTTTTTCTGTCTTCTCTTGTAGTGTCTCGAATCTGTTTCTCAATTCTAATACATATTTATCTCTAATATCCCTGTAGTTAAGAAGGGTCCAGTTACAGTGTTTGGTGGTCGCTGTTTGTGTGGCGTTTTTCTTCGTATTTTTGCCGTGACTATCCGGTGATCGTAGGCCCCGCCCCGAAAGAGGAGTATGCCTCGCAATTTATGGCGCTATTTTTCCATTTCTTCTTTATAAAGGCGTAGTCTTTCTGTGCTTTACTATTGTTCGCATATGTGTAGGTTCATAATTTTCCCTTCCTTTTTTGATAGTTTGTATTGAGGCATGTTAATCTATTTTCTATCATGAAATCTGTTAGATGTTGCCCATTCCTATTTGACGTGTTGTGGAGGCTGTATTTGTTGTTTCCGTTTTTCCCGATTTGGGCATTCATATCTTCGCCAATGACTAGGACGTTGTGTTTCGGAATGCTTCGCACTAGAGAGGATAACTCATCGTAGAAAGCAACTAGTTCAGTTTCTTCACTAACATTGGTAGGGCTCTAGCAGGAGATGATTGTTGCTCTGGGGTTGCCATTAAACGTAGCCGCCATCATCCTAGGTTGTATTCTCTCAATGCTATTAAGTGTTTTTAACGCTCTTGGTCCTATAAGCATTCCTAGCCCTCCTACTGTGGCATTGACAGTTTTTTCATGCTGATACAGTGGCTAGCGTCCATCCATTGCCAGTTTCGTGATATTTAATATCTTCGGTGTGCGTGTATCTGTGTTCTTGTATGCATATTATGTCAATCTTATGTTCTACGGCCGATGCAATCAGCTCTAGTAGTTGACCTATACTATTTAAGGTTCTAACGTTAAATATCGCTGTTTGTATTGGTTGTTTGCATTTTAGTAGTTTTTGTTGTTTGTACTCTGTAGCTGATTTTTCAAACACTGAGGCCAGGGCTCCAACCTCAGCAGGACGCGTCCCTTTTTTACCCGCGCGAAGAGCGATGCGTTTTATGTATGTGGTTTGAGTGTGGGTCATGGTTATCTTTCGATGGCTGTTTTTATTCTCATCTATAGAAGCCACTCTTATAGATGAGCAGCAGTAATTCCCCGATCGAACTGACGATCCTGAGCGTTAAGCCGCAAAACTCACGCGTCCAGGACCAGGTTAGGCATTGAGTTTGGCCGTCAATGGGTTTATTCGCATACCTTTACGTCCATCATGCTGCTTCCCATGTATACGTAAAAAAAGGGGGTCTTTCTTTACCCGTAAGTTTTAACTTTGTTAAAGTCTAAGGCTAATGTATATTTATAAGAGTTTTTTTGTTTTTTTTCACATATCTTCTGATACTGGTCCAAACATGTTTTTTGGTGGCATTGGGACTTTTACTTTAGGCTGTTTTGTTTTTTGTTTTCCTCTAAACTACGATGGGGGGAAGCAGTGAGAATTCTAAGCTTTTAGAAAAGATTCAAAACCATTCGCCGTGTATACTAACACATTGGACCAGAATAAAGCCTGCTGTCAACTCCATAAGCCATAGCAAAAATGTAATATTCTTTTGGATTCTAAGCCATATAAGAATCCAGGGAAATGATAAAACTGATTCACTAATTAAAGCTAGAGTCAACATGGTACCTGTCAAAAACTCGAAAATACCATACACTGACTTAAAATATAAAATCAGGCAAATATTGCCAAAGAAATGGCATCAACTCTGAGACCAAAATACTCACAAACTCTACCAACTACAGTCCATTCTAAAAGAAATGGAACTGAAGAAACCGCTCTTGCACGTCTACGGATTGGCCACACTGAACTAACTCAATCCTTCATCCAAAAAGTAAAACCTCTTCCAAGATGTTCCTGTAGAAACCAATACACAGTAAAACACATTTTAGTTGAATGCACAAACCTCACCCACACTCGTAGAAAGTTCTACAACATTAATAGCAGGAAAGAACTATTTTGAAAAATAGACCAGAAAAATATATTAAACTTTCTGAAAAGAATCGGCCTCTTATCAAGGATGTCGGCTCATGTTTGATCCATACTTGCAACTACTTTGCTGTGTACAAACAAAATACCAAATAGAACGATTGGTGCTAGATAGTAATACTTGGAACCACTTAACAGTGTGGATGCAAATAAGCCCTGACTTGTAAAAATGTTATATACCAAATATGTAATTTCAACATATATATATATATATATATATATATATATATATATATATATATATATGTTGGATAAATCAAACACTTAATTCAAATTTAGATGTGTTATATTTCGTTCGGCTTTTCGTGAAGATGAAATAAAGCCGAACAAAATATTACGCGTCTAAATTTCAGTTAAGTGTTTGATTTATCCAGGTTTCCACATATTTCTATCATATATATCATTATCATCATATCGCACTGGTAGCACGGATATCCCTGACCCTCTCTCGCCACTTTTCCCAATCGTTCATCGCCTCAGGCAGGTCTTCTGGACAACATCACGTATCCTCACATAGCTGCTGAATGTATGTTCGTGCTGGTCGTCCTGCTTTTGCACGGCCATGTGTGGGGGTCCATAAGAGTACATCTCTTATGAGTTTGTCCCTGCTTCTCCAGCAGTGTCCTGCATGTCTGGTTCGTCTAACTTGAATAGTTTTCGTGATAGGGGGCAGGTGGCCGTACAGTTGGTGTCTTGTGGGTGTTGCCGCCAGGACTTGTTTAAGATTGCACGTAGCATTCTTGTGTAATTGCCGTCTAGCTTCTTCTCCTGCCGTTTTGTTAGCGTCCATGTAGTGCATCCATATAGCAGTATCGATGTGACCGCTTCCTGGAAGAAACTGCGTTACATTTTATCGGTTAGGTCTGATTTCCATATAATCGATAGCCTATTGATAGCTGTCCATGCTTTCGCTAACCTCGTTTTGATGTCCTTTTCGGTTGATTCGACGCTGCTCCTAGGTAAGTGAATTTGTCTACTAGTTTAAGAGGGGTTCCTTCTAGAGTGGAGATGTCCCCCGTTTGATTATAGCACATATATTCCGTTTTGTGTGCATTAACATAGAGGCCTATGCTTGCTGCTGCTCGTTCTAAACTATGTAGTAGTGTTTCGGCTTGGTCAGGTGTATTTGCCAGTATCGCTATGTCATCGGCTTAGTCGGCGTCGGTAATTGTTGTTGCGGGGTACCTTCTGCTTCTTTTCTTCGTCAGTTCGAAGCCATTCTCTCTGATTTTGTCAATCGATGTTCTAAGTACGAAGTCTAGACAAATGATAAAGAGGTACGGAGCCAGCGTGTCCCCTTGTAGTACTCCTGCTACAATGTCGAAGTATTCTGTGTCTCCATCTGGTGATCGTACTTTTACTTTAGTGTTTCTATAGAGAATCGTTATTGCCGCTACGGTTTCTTTAGGTATGCCGTACGCTAGTAGGATTTGTTCCATCTTCCCTCTGTGAATGGAATCGAAGGCCTTGGTAAAGTCAACAAATATTAATGTCGCTTGTATGTTTTTTGCCCGTACACCTTCAAGGATTCTACGGATGGTTAATATTTGTGAGGTCGTGGATCTATTTCTTCGGAAGCCATTTTGGTTTTTTCTAAGTATGTTGTCGATTTTGGGTTCTATGCGGTTTAGTAGTAGGGCATTGTAGATTTTGGCTGCTATGGATGTAAATGTTATGCCTCGGTAGTTTTTGGCTAATCCGAGGTCCCCCTTTTTAGGGAAGGGAAGTATGCATCCCTTCATCCATCTATCTATCGGATTTTGATTGTATACTGCGTTGCAGTGTCGGAGCAGTATGTCGTCGAATTGTCTGGTCTTCCATACTTCCGGGGGAATTTCGTCCAGCCCTGCAGCTTTCCTATTTTAAATTTTTCTGAGAACCAAGTCGAGTTCTTCTTGTGTGAAGGGTCTTAGTTTAATGTCTAATTGTTTGCTAATTATTCTGATGATTGTTTCATGTGTTATTTTCAGTGGGTTTCCTAGTAAGTTTTCGAAATGCTGTTTCCACAGTTGTATTCTTTCTTGTTGGTTTGCTGCTTTCAGTATTGCTTTGGCTGTGTTCTTTCTTCTTCTCACTTCGTTTATTGTTTGCCAGGCTATCCTAGATTGTCTATCTTCCACCGAGTCTCTAATCTTATCTATCTGATTTTGAATGTATTCTGTCTGTTACTTTATATATATGCCTGCTAATTGATATTGTGCCGTTTTTAGTTTTAAAGCATTTGTGTTTGTTGGGTTTTTTCGATAGTTTTTGGAGGCAGTTTTCACGTATGCACGTTTTTCTCTCACCGCTAAAGTTTCCCATGGGACTCTATATTTAGTTTTGAGTTTTGTTGGAATGCATTTCGCTGCTGCCTCGAGGTATGCATTGACGAAATTTTCATATTCGTCGTTTGGTGTACTTTTTTCCGTCTTTTCTTGTAGTGTTTTGAATCTGTTTCTTAATTCTAACACGTATTTATCTCTTATATCTCTGTTGTTCAATAGGGCCAAGTCATAGTGTTTGGTGGTCGCTGTTCGTTTGGTGTTTTTTCGTAGGCTTAACCGTATTTTCGCCGTGACTACTCGGTGATCGGTGGATACACCCTCAAAAGAGGAGTATGCCTCGCAATTCATTGCACTATTTTTCCATTTCTTGTTTATAAGGACGTAGTCTATCTGAGCTTTAGTATTGTTTGCGTACGTGTATGTCCATAGTTTGCCTTCCCTTTTTTGGTAGTTTGTATTGAGGCATGCTAATCTATTTTCTATCATGAAATCTGTTAGATGTTGCCCATTCCTATTTGACGTGTTGTGGAGGCTGTATTTGTTGTTTCCGTTTTTCCCGATTTGGGCATTCATGTCTCCGCCAATGACTAACATGTTTTGTTTCGGGATGCTACGCACTATTGAGGATAGCCCATCGTAGAAGGTGACTATTTCAGTTTCTTCACTAACATTGGTAGGGCTGTAGCAGGAGATGATTGTTGCTCTGGGGTTGCCGTTAAAAGTAGCTGCCATCATTCCAGGTTGTATTTTCTCAATGCTATTTAGCGTTTTTAATGCTCTAGGTCCTATAAGTATTCCTACCCCTCCTGCTGCGGCGTTGACAGAGTTTTTCCATGCGGATACAGTGACGAGCGACCATCCATTGCCAGTTTCGTGATATTTGATATCTTCAGTGTGCGTGTATCTGTGTTCTTGTATGCATATTATGTCTATCTTATGTTCTTCGGCCGATGCGATTAGCTCTGGTAGTTGTCCTATTCTATTTAAGGTTCTTACGTTAAATGTGGCTATTTGTTGTGTTTGCTTGCATTTTAGTAGTTTTGATTGTTTGAGCTCTGTAGCTGATTTTTCGAACACTGAGGCCAGGGCTCCAACCTCAGCAGGACGCGCCCCTTTTTTACCCGCGCGAAGAGCGATGCGGTTTGTGTATATGGTTTGAGTGTGGGTCATGGTTATCTTTCGATGGCTGTTTTATTCTCTTCTATAGAAGCCACTCTTATAGATGAGCAGCAGTAGTTCCCCGATCGAACTAGCGATCCTGAGCGTAAAGTCGTCAAACTCACGTCCAGGACCCGTTTAGGTATTGAGTTTGGTCGTTCATGGGTTTATTCGCATACCTTTACGTCCATCATGCTGCTTCCCATGTGTACGCAAAAAAAAAAGGTGGGGGTAATTTTGATTTAAGTTTTCTTAAGTTTTAACTTACTTAAAGTCCAAGATTAAGATACTTTCGTCAGACTTTCACTGGTACTGGATTTTTTTTTTTGGCGGTATTGGGACATTTTCCTAGGCTTTTTAGTTTTTTCTTCTATACTACCGTTGGGAACCGGGGAGGCTTCAGGAATTATAGAGCTTTTACAAATGACTTTTTTTTGGCGGGGTAGCATTGGGTGTTTTTGGCTTTTACTTTTTTCTTCTAAACTACTGTTAGGGCTTTCTTTAAGAATTTTAAAATTATATTATAGAAGAGATTCAAAAACGTTTTGCCGTGTTCGCTGACAATTGGACAGAGTCTTATAATTAATTTGGGTTTATAGTAGAGTAAGCGTGTCTTTACATTTAAAACGCATAGTTTAAGCATTATTTTACAAACAAAAATACAGCATAACATTTTGTAAAATTCAGCATTTTAAATTAATAGGACTTAAAGACATGCTGACCAATATTGATACATTTTTTCCTCTGTTGGCACGTGAGTTCAAATCCTTCCTCTCCCTTTTAACGTTTATTTACTACTGAATTTTAGGTAGTTTTGGAGACGGTCTACTGTTCTAGTCAGGGGGTGGGGTGGGGATATTAATTTCATCATTTTTTTTTCTTTTTCTTTTCTCTTTTTTTTGGGGGGGGGGGTGGTAGCATGTATAAACATGATTTGTATTAAATTACCCACAATGGTTGATATGCCATAAACCAAAACAACCAAACCAAACCACAGCTCACTAATCCAATTACCTTCCTCTCCCAAACCTCGAACTGAATTGAAACAAACGTGAACGCTCCCCATCATTAAAATGAACCACGCCCCATCATCATCTTGATAGGAACGACTGAATTTGTCGACCCTCTGAAAACAAACAGAAATTAAAGCAGGTTTATCCTTCTCTAAAAAATGGAAACAGAAGAATCATATAGTACCAGAAACAAAAAGAAAAATAACCCTAATCCATTATAATAAACTCCAATAACGCATACAAACTCCAACACCTAGCGCAACTCTCATATAGGGGAATTGCAGAGGAATCCGAGCCAATTATGAAAAGTTCCAACACCTTTTGACCAGTTACAAGCCTAAAATAATTTAACTCCAGGAAACATTCCTAAAAGAATCGAATACAATCAAATTCAAATACTATCAACAGTATAATCAATTTATGAAAAACGGAAACTGAGCCTCTGGAGGTGTCTCGATCCTAATTAGGAAAGATACTTCCATACCAAATCCACATTCACTCCGAACTTCAAGCAATCGCTGTCAAAGTAACCCTACATAAACATCTGCAAAATCTACATCCCACCACACGACCCCATAAGTGATTCACGCCCTGTCAGCTGAGGATGTAGAATAGACCAACTGCACCTCTGCTGGCCGTGGGCGGTTACCTGTAATGCGCCAGTACGGGATCCTGGTGGTTGAGCAGTCATCGATCCAGCGGCAGAGAGGTCAATGGCTAGCAACACATTACTTTGACCCTTACTTAGTCTGATAGGCGGTCGGATAGGCGCGATCCAATCAATCGACTGGTCTCATCATGCCTGAGCCCTTGTATGTCTGTTTTCTCCCAAATGTACTATTCAGTACCTCTGGTGGTGTTGGGCACCTCTGGTGGTGTAATGGTTGGCAAGTTAGACTCGCAAACCTACACGAGTGAGTTCGAGTCTCATTGGGTGCCCCATTCATTTGGCCTTGTGCTAAATCGAAGTAAAGACCTTCGTAAATTACTACTATTAAGTCTATATTTGCGGAACAATTCCCAACACTAGGGCTGTAGAATACGCCGACTACATCTCTGCAGAGGGGTAAGACCCCACCAAAGAGTGTCCTGAATATGATACTAAACAATCTGATGGTGAGGTTCCAGTAATACAAGAGCTTTGGGGAATGAAGAGTACCCCTTCATTGCCATCGTTCACAGGTCCACTCTGGTCCGGAGTAGTAGCATATGATAGGGTCATATCTATGGGTCAAATAGAAATAAGCTGTAGTTTCGAGAGTTTAGTGCTTTTTGCATTTAAACTGTGTACATGCTAAACTGAATTGCTTAAGATAGAAAATGTTTAAACATCTAAATTGCGTACTTATGCTAAACTGAATTATCTGAAATAAAACTGTTTTTACATTTAACTCTGTATATTGCCCAGTCGGCTGAGTCTGTAGAATACTTCGACTGTATCTCTGTAGGTGAGTAAGAACCCCCTTAACAAGTGTCCTGGATATGACACTAAACAATCTGATGGTGAGGTTTCAGTAATGCTAGAACTTTGGGTAATGTAGAGCACCCCTTTATTGCCATCGCTCCCGGTTCCACTCTTGCCCGGAGTGATAGCATCTGATAAGGGTTAAATAGAACTAATCTGCGTACTTATTAAAAACTAAATTACTAGAAATAGAACTGTTTTGATATTTAAACTGGGAACTTATATGCTAAACAGAATTATTTGATATAGAACTGTTTTTGACATTGAAATTGTACTTACGAGAACTGTTTTTGACATTTAAACTGATTATTCGTACAAAAATGGATTTAGCATTAAATAACCTATAAAAGGTTTATATGCCATAAAACCCAACCAACCAACAAATCTATGGGTCAAATAGAACTAAACTGCGTACTTATGCTTAACTAAATTGTTTGAAATATAAATACTTTGACGTTTAACTTAGTCTGGACAAAAACTGTACTTGTACAAATCTGAATTGTTTAAAACAGAACTGCTTGATGAAATTGAAGAGAAATGTTTTTGTAAATTTAACTTTGTATTTACATTTAAACTGCGTACTTAAGCTAAACTGAATTGTTTGAAATAGAAATGTTTTTGTATGCTAAACTGAATTGTTTGAAATGGAACTGTGCATAAACAAAATCTATACTTCTACTAAACTGAATTGTTTAATTAGAACTGTTTGACTAAACTAAATAGCTTGAAATAGAAATGTTTTTGACAATTAAACTGTGCACTCATGTTAAAATCAATTGTTTAAAATAGAATTGATTGTTTGTGTAAAAATGGACTTGGCATTAAATGACCAACAAAAGTTGATATGCCATAAAACCCAAACAACCAATCAAAAACAACAACTCCAAATCGTTATTCGGACAACTATATTAAAGAGCACACCGATAGACCGTGTGGCGGATCATCGATAATCATTAATAACAACACCCCTCACAGCGAAATTACACTAAATACAAACATGCAAGCAGTCACTATATAAGCAACCCTCCACAAAACAATAACAGCGTGTTCAATATATACTCCCCCAAGTGAAAAATTCAAAGAATCGGAGTTGAACAATCTAACAAAACAACTACCAAGATCCTTCATTATAATGGGGGACTTCTGTAGCCATAATGAGATCTGGAAAGTAAGAAAACAGACAAAAGAAGCAAAGAAATAGAATCATTATTAAATCAATATCAGTTGTGCATATACCTCTACAAAATATAAATAGACCATGGTTCAATGAAGAATGCCAAAAAAAAAAAAAAAAAAAAAAAAAAAAAAAAAAAAACAAAAAGCAAAAACAAAAGTAGTGAGTTTACACAGAGAAACATTAAATTTTCTTGTGTTGGGTTTATCTTGAATTTTTTAAACACTTATAAAAACAGCAGCGTCAAATCCCGAAAAATCACCAAAGACTCCAAAAGTAATACATGGAGAAATTACATTGCTAAAAGGAATAGTTATAAAAAGCCAAAATAAAGTATGGCAGATGATTCGGAAAATAACTAGGAAAAATAACAATACTTTTACAAAACACTTCACTCACTATAATCTGAAGATTACAGACGAGAAATGTATAGCAAATCATCTTGGCGAATCTTTCTTGCAAAATTCATCAGTCAAAAACCAAAGCAAAAGTTTTCAAATCATCAAAACAAACCAAAAAAATTAACAATCAAATCAAATTTCAAAACAAAAATACCAAAAGCTACAATCAAACTTTATCTACAGCAGAACTAAAAGAATTCATCATCAAGGCCCATAATACAGCAGTTGGATCGAACAAAATACGCTATCAGTTTCTGAAAAAATTACTTGAACCATTCACAAATTTCCTCCCACAAATCTTCAATGATTTATGGGACACCGTTGACATATCTAAAGAAACTACGTTGCCGAAATAAATAGTAAGACAATGTCATAATGGCAGATGATTCGGAAAATAACTGGGGAAAATTACAATACGCCTACAAAACACCTCACTCACAATAATCTGAATATCACTGACGAGAAAGATATACCGAATCTTCTTGGCGAATCTTTCTCACAAAAATTATCAGCCAAAAACTTTAGCAAAAGTTTTCAAATAATTAAAACAAAAGCATAAAACGTAAAAACCAAATTTCAAAATAAAAACACCGAAAATTACAATCGACCTTTCTCAACAGCAGAACTAAAAGAATTCCTCAACAAGGCCCACAATACAGCAGTTGGATCGGACAAAATACGCTATCGGTTTCTGAAAAAATTACTTGAACCATCCACAAATTTCCTCCTACAAATCTTCACTGATATATGGAACATCGTTGACATATCTAAAATATGGAAACCATGCACAGTTATACCAATACCAAAACTTTTCAAAGACAATACAAACGCAAAAATTACAGACCCATTACTCTTAGCAGTTGTGTCTGCAAAACCCTAGAGAGAATAGGTAATGTCAGATTGATCTGGTATTTAGAAAGCAATAAATTAATAACCGAATATCAGTCTGGTTTTAGAAGTCAAAGAATCCCTATAGATCACCTGATTCGATTAGAAACATTTATAAGAGAGGCTTCTATTAAATAAGAACATCTAGTGGCATTTTTTTTTCGATATCGAAAAGGCATATGACATAACCTGGATGTACGGTATTGTAAAAGATCTCAAAAATGTCGGATTAAAAGGCAAAATGCCAATATTTATCCAAAACTTCCAACTAGATAGACCCAGTATTGAAAAGTGACCACACCAAAATACCAATTGTTGAGCAAACAAATATCTAGGAGTCATTTTGACAGCAACTTCTTCATTTCCCACATTTAATAGATGAGGACAAAATGTAATATAAACATCCAATTGCTTTCGTCTCAGTGTGTACGATGGTTTTGAGCAAAAAAAAAATTATTAAAATTATATCATTTATTAATCAGATCATAACTTGATTACGGCGGCTTTATATATGGGTCAACCAGAAAGACATATTTGAAAAAACTAAATACCATACACCACCTACTGTCGGTTGGGGATGTAGAATATGCCGACTGCACCTTTGCAGAGGTGGCGACCCGTATGGCCCTAGGATGAAATCCTGGTGGTTGAGCAGTCACTGATCCAGCGACAGAGTGGTCAATGACTTGCAATACACTACTATGGCCCTTACTTAGCCAGACGGGCGATCGGATAGGCGCGATCTGATCCATCGGCTGGTCCCGTCATGCCCTAGCACACATGATTATTTTCTCCCGATCGTATTATCCAATCTGCTCTTCCGGAAAAATGTCTAACCTTTTTATCTTATGACTGCTAGGAGGCGGGGCCTGAGGGTCAATTATGTCAAGAGGAAAATACTTTTTTACCCTGTTAGAGTGTTGAGTTACAACCTCCAGAATTTGGTAGAGGCTCAGAATCTTGCTCTTTACATGAGTATATTAGTAAGGTATCCCCGTCTCAACCAGCTCGAATGGGTTTCCCCCTTGGTATATTCCCAACACAAGTTGGACTCCGTGGTTGGTGGTGAAGCATAGTACCAGCGAAAAACAAATAATGCATAGGACTTTCTCCGATCATAATAGAAAAGGTTATACAATTTAACATAAAAAATCATTTAACTGTGTGCAAACAAATGAGGAAAACTAAATAGAATGATTTGTATTAGATAGAATACTTGAAATCATTTAACTGTGAAGGAAAACTAGCTGAGGTTTATTTAAAATGTTATAGGAAAAATGTTCACAAACCATGTGTATTTAATACATAAATCTAAACAGGGTTTGTCGTTCGACAATTTACAATGTTTGATATGACATAAAAACAAACCAAACTTATGACGAACTGTTTTTGACACTTCAATTGCGTACTTATGTTAAAATGAATTATTTGAAATAGAACTGTTTTTATATTTTACTAAGTGTAAACAAAAACTGGGCTTATGATAAACTCTACTGTTCTTTATATGTATAAAATTGATTCAGCATTAAATAACCTAAAATGGTTGATATGGCATAAAACCAAACCAAACCAAACCTTCGCATTCACCTGGAAGTAATTTTTCAAAGTGAATAGTTTAATCGATCTGTTCGAGAACATCAAAATAGATGAGGTTCTGTCCTTCTTGAGAGAGCAGGGCTGTATAAAAAAAAATATGATGAACTGAAACTGGTTAATCGAGTAGAAACAAATGAAATCCTGCTTATCAAGATTTTTACTAAGTATTCGTTTAGAAATCTTAAGTTAAACGTATATACATATAGACAGAATTTGGTGTCAATAATCTACAAAGGTTGATATGCAATAAAAATGTACTTATAATGTATAAAAATTGATTTGGCATTAAATAACCTAAAATGGTTGCTATGCCATAAAACCAAACCAAATCAATCGTAAATACGAGCAGCACTATGAAAAAAAAAAGGAAAAATCCACGAAAGCTTTTGGCCTTCAGATGAAGACTACTCTAAAAAAATTCAATATCTCTCTAAATAATATATATGAACGCATCCTACCTCAACCACCAATTTGGACCATTAAAAACCCAATATAATACTTCGAACTAAATGGACTACCCAAAACAAAAACACATCCCAGTACTTACCAGGAGAAATTTCACAATATACTCCAACTCCATCCCGATCACCTATATGTTTTTACGAATGGCTCTAAGAACAAAGACAGAACGGTTTGCGGAGCTGTTTTAAATAAAATAATTATCAAGAAAGCCCTTCCAACGGAAAGCTCCATCTTCACAATAGAAACCCGTACAATAGACCAAGCTTTCAACATCATCCCGAAGAGCAGACCTAAGAAATTTATCATATTCTCAGACTCGCTCTCGGTCTAACATTCATTAAGCAATAAAAAAAAAATTGAGAATCTCATATTATTAAACTGTTGAGTAGATTAGACTCAGTGTCAAGTTGTAAAGGAATAATTATATGCTGGATCCCAAGCCACATTGGTGTGAGAAGAAATGGAAAGCAGAATCGGCCGCTAAATCGGCCTTACATCTGACCCCCGACAATTTCAGGATTCCATTTACTGACCTGAAACCCCAAATTAGTAACCTCTTTCACGCAAAATGGCAACAACTTTGGAATATAACACACTCAATAAACTCTTTCTGATCCAGCACTTGCCCATTCTCTGCAGAATGGTAAGACCCTACTCCACAATGAATGTCCTGGATATGACACTAAACAATCTGATGGTGAGGTTTCAGTAATGCTGGAGCTTTCGGGAATGCAGAATACCCCTTCATTGCCATCGCTCCCAGATCCACTCTGGCCTGGAGTGGTAGGAACTGATAGGGCCCTATCTATGGGATAAATAGAACTAATCTGCGTACTTTTGCAAAAATTAATTACTTGAAATAGAACGGTTTTGATATTTAAACTACGTACTTACGCTAAACTGAATTGCTTGAATTAGAACTGTTTGACTAAACTGAATAGCTTGAAATAGAAATGTTTTTGACAATTATACTGTGTACTTACATCTAAACTGTGTACTTATGCTAAAATAAATTGTTTGAAATCGAAATGTTTTTGACATTGAAGCTGTACGTACATTAAATTGAATTTTTTCAGATAGAACTGTTTTGACAATTAACTGCATAAACAAAATCTATACTTATACTAAACTGAATTGGTTGAATAAGAACGGTTTGACTAAACTGAATAGCTTGAAATAGAAGTGTCTTTGACAATTAAACTGTGTTCTCATGCTAAACTGAATTGTTTAAAATAGAACTGATTACTTATATAAAAATGAATTTGGCATTAAATAACCTACAAAGGTTGATATACCATAAAACCCGCACGTCCAAACAACCAATCAGATCCACTCTACTTTGGAAGAACTGAGACGAGTCTTCCGAAAATCAAAAAGGGAACAATTGTGCATTGGTCATGTAAGGTTCACTCTCCCTTTTATACTGATACAGGAACAACAACCACACATGTCAAACACCTTGCACCGTTTAACGCGTTCTTATAGAATGTAGATCTTTCGTTCTCATCAGAAAGTGATTTTCTAGGGTGAATAATTTGACGGATCTGTTTGAGTACGTCAAAATGGAAGGCGTTCTGTCGTTCTAGAGAGAGAGAGAGAGACAGGATAGTACCGAAGGTTATGATGAAATTTAAATTCATTTAATCGTGTGCAAATGAATGAGATCCTTCTTATCAACAAAAATTATCTACAAAGTATTCATTTAGAAATCTTTGGTTAAACATATATATATCATCAACCCAGTTTTCATTATTTTTGAAGTTGATCTGAAGAGGTCACGTTAATTTTTAACAGGATTGAAAAAATTCATTATCTTAACGTGACTTATTTTATATATATATATATATATATATATATATATAAACAGAATTTGGCATTAAATAACCTATGAAGGTTGATATGCCATAAAACCCAACCAACAAGTGATAGTTATATTCAAATAAAAAGAAATTTTCCCATGTAGAAAATGACTGAAGTGAACACTGAAAATATGAAAAAGTATGATTGTAATCAAATAGTGCAAATAAATTGAATTTTAACATTAAATAATCCATTAGGTGTTGATATGCCGTTAAACAAATAAACTAAAAAAAACAAACAAAACCAAATCAACAAAATTTACCTTTTCATCATCACTTGAATGATTTGAAACAGTTTAGAAACTATTAATCTAAAATATTAAAAAAAACGAGAATCATTAAATAAGTTTCCAGACTTTTTTCGTATGGGCATTTTATTGATAGTACAAACATGAAACTCTAGTCCCCTTCGAAGTAATCTCCTCCGACTGCAATGCACTTGTTCTACCATTCCAACAACTTCAAGAAGGTCCCATGGAAGTCCTCTTGTGTGAGCGTGTCAATGACGTTCGTCACAACCTCTTTCATCTCCTCAATTGTCTCATAACGACAGCCTCTGAGCTTAGGGAATAGCCAAAAGTCACGGGAAGGAAGGTCGGGACTATGGGGAGGGTGAGGAGCTGTCTTGATGCCCATCTTGGTCAAATTGTCTATGAGAAGAATGGAGTTGTGGACTGGTGCATTGTCCTGGTGGAAATGCCACTGAGAGAGTGCTGGCCTCTTCCCTAGGAATCTCTTCCTGAACTCCCTTAAAGCCTCAACATAGTAACCCTAACCGTAACCTTTTGCCCAATCAACTCTGGTGTATTGACTTCCTTACTCATCCCACACCTCTTAACATCCGTCACAGACTCCCTGCCTTCCTTGAATCTCTTATGCCACTCAAAAACTGATGCTCGATTCATGCAAGATGGTCGAAAAATCAATCTGAAGCAGTCCATACGTTTCTGCGGCATTTTTTCCAAGTTTAAAACACAATTTTATTGCATATCGTTCTTCCTCACGTCCAGATTGCATTTTCGAAATTGACCAGCTGTGACAATCAGGCTTTCGTAGGGTGCATTCCAATTGCTGCTGTAGCTGTTCATTTGAAACTGAAATAAAAAATTGGTCATCTCATAATATGTATAGCAATAATATACTGAATTTTCAAGAGTCTAAAAAAATCCTGGAATCTTATTGAATGCACCACGTATTAAAGATCTAATAGATATTTTAGATAAACTTGGAACATTTCAGTGTCAACAATGCCTACAAATAATAATTTATGTTTCCATGTTTCGTTCATTAATCTTCGGCATTTTGTTCTATAATGCTGGGATCCGTACTGTGACAACTATATCCATTTATATTGAAGGGGTTCGTAGGGTTTAGCTTTTCTTTCACTATTTTTTGAAGATATTGTTCTATAAACTTTTTAGTTTTTCTATAATGTAAATCTGATCCCGTTTAGACAATATGTGTCCTAGTTTAAGCAAAGCTTACTGTATTATAATATAAGTAAGCTTGTTGACTGTAGTTAAGGACAAGGTTTCCTTTTCAATAGTTAATACACCGAGATGTAGGGGAGAGCGTTACTCTTTTCCCTGAATTACTCTATTTTATCCTTTATTCGTACCTTATAAGGAGGCATCAAGCATTATTTTTGAGTCTTTGGTATGACATGACCTAGGATTGAACCTCGATCTCCAGGACCAATAGCGAACACTCTAAACATTATAACAATATGTTGGTCATATTATAATATACGAGTGTGTAAAATTATAATAATACCTTAAAAATTATAACACAACCAGAAAATGCCACTAGCATCACGTAATAGTCACGAGTAAGCTAGAGTTATCCACGTAGAGCATAAGACACACGTCAACTATTCCTTCGGTCTTCGCTGTTTAGCTGTCTCCTTTTGACTGGGTAGCGTAGGTATTTGTGTTATTATGACAATTCCTCATTTGACAAATACGTCCCAGTTCTCGAACTTGATTTGGCAGGTCGTGAAAAGTGACAGAGTAAACTAATGCCTCTACCGCGAAAATTCGGCCGGGAGTTTTCAGAAAGGAGTTGGAAAACGACACTACACTGTGCTTTCATTATACAACGTCAAAGTTAAATTAATTATTTGGATGCAGACAGGAAATTACCTTAGATGATGAAGCTGAGATACTTCGTTTGCAATTTAATATTTGAGTTTTAGAATTACTTGCGAAACTTTCTAAGTCGTCTGACATCAGGTTTCGGGATCAAATAATAGTCAAATTTTAAACGTTATTTTCTTATTGCGAGTGCAATAACTTTGTTCCATTGAGATATTACAAAGCAAAGTTTTTTTACCTAATAAGAAAGATAAAAAAAAATCTCCGTTTGAATAAGAGCAACTTAATAGGCTGTATTCTTTTTCAAAGTATGCTGTCATAGAGTTTCTGAATTGTATTCTGATATATTCTTTGCTCGTGGAAATATCTGAGTGGAATAAACCCTAAACCGAGAGGTTAGGAAAATTTAGATTGGGTTTCGGTTTCTGAGTTTTACGACATATCAACCTTTGTGGATAATTTAATACTAAAGCCATCCTTGTAGAAGTACAGTAATGGTCCGACTTGGCCCATAGCTGGGAATATAAGAGAGTTCATACTTTCACTAAGGGTATTAGTCGGAAAGTGAAAATAAAAGCGAACGCCCTCTCGGCTGGGGCTGTAGAATACGTCGACTGCACCTATGCAGAGGGGTCACCTGTTGGCTGTGGATGGTGACCCGTAAGGCACTAGGACGGGATCCGGGTGGTTTAACAGTTATTGATCCGGCGTCAGAGTGGTCAATGAGTTGCAACACACCATTTTGGCTCAAACTTGGTCTGACGGGCGGTCAGATTGGCCCGATCAGATCAATCGGATGATTATGTCAAGCCCAAGCTGCTATATGTTTGATCTCAACGGTACTTTTAAATCTGCACATGCAGCAAGTTCTCAACCCTTATCTATTTGGTGCTAGAAGGCAGTGGCTGAGGGTCATTTGCGTTGAGAACCTGGAATTAATAATGACTTAAAAACCAGCTGTCAGCTCGAGAATACTGGTCGTGTATCCCCGTCTCAACCCGAGCGAATGGGTTTCCTCCTTGATTCATTCCCAACACAAGCTGGACTCTGTGGTGAGTGGCGAAGCACAGGGGCAGCGAAAAATATACACCAACTATGGCGTCCTCTTATGAAAAAGAAAATGAAACCTGGCAGAATCAGATTCGGAGAGCGAGGCAGCAGACTCCCCCAGATTCATTGTCATTGAATCTTTGGAGGAGGTCTGTTTAGCCAAATTCTCGCCTTCCCCTATAGAAAAGGTTCTTTCAATAAGGGCTACACCGAAAAACGTGAAGAAAATCCGAAACGGGAACTTGCTTGTCGAGTTGGAAAACCGGAGGCTGGAAGAAAGTACATTAAAATGAAAACCTTCCATACAACTAAGTGCAAGGCCTACCAACATGAGAAACTCAACACTTTGGAATTCGGAAAAATACAACGAACCCTTTACACCAGCAGAACTACAAAAAGCTATCAAAACATCACACGACACAGCAATCGGCCCAGATGAAATCCATTATGAATTTCTAAAACATCTAACAAAAAATTCACTCGGCTACCTTCTGACAATATTCAATGATATTTGGATAAACCGTAAATTCCCAGAATCATGGAAAATAGCAACTATAATCCCTACACCTAAGCTAGGGAGAGATAGCAATACACTCCATAGTTTTGCAGAAGCAGCAAGTTAGTGCAGCTGGGCTGTTGTTAGCTGGATGTGATTGGTCTGATTTCTTGAGCCCAACAAACTTATCACAAATTCTCAATGTAGATTCAGAAAGCAGAGAGGACTTTAGAATTCAACGACTGCTCCTCTGCATAGGGACTACCAGTTGGCTGTGGGCGGTGAACCGTAAGACGCTAGGACGGGATCCCGGTGGTTGAGCAGTCATTGATCCGATGACGGAGGGGTCAGTGGCTTTGGTCCTTACTCGTTCTGACTGGCAGTCGAATAATCCCGATCCGATCAATCGGCTGGTCTCGTCATGCTCTAGCACCTGTATGTTTTTTTTCTTCTGTGTGTACCATTCAATCTGCATTTACTGAAGAATTCCAAACCCTTTTATCTTATAAGTGCTAGAAGGCGGGGGCTGAGGGTCAATTGTGTTGAGAGCAGAATTTTAACCACTGTTAAATTGTACGGCATTAAAACTAGAAATTGGCAGAGGCTCGGAATTTCTCTCTTGATATGAGTATACAGGTAATGTATCCCCGTCTCAGCCATAGTGAATGGGGTTCCCCCCTGGTTTATACCCAAAACTAGTTGGACTCCATGGTTTGTAGTAGAGAATAGGACCAATGAAAAATATGCATCAATCATGGCTTCTTCATTCAAAAAATCCAAAAGATATTTATCCGACTCCAATTCAGAAACAGAAAGTGACTTTCAAATAACCATCATTATTGAATGACTACAAGATATAAAATTAGATTAACTATCAACTTTTCTGATCTAAAAATAATATCCATTTAATACGAAAAATGTAAGAAAACTCTAAACAGGAAAACTGCAAGTAGAAATAGAAACCAAAAAACATGCTGTAAACCAACTAGAAATGGAGAAATATCATATTCTCAAATGCCGTGATTATCTACACGCAAAATTAAATACCTCCAAATCTCGAATTTCGAAAAACACGTAACGACTTCTTAGTTCAGGTACGAAACTTTTTATTACCTCTGAGTTTAAAGGTTCTTCGACATAAGGAGAGAGATACACATTCTTTCTATTCTGGCTTTTTTATCTGCCCCCCCCCATCTCGTGCGACGCACGTAGCGCTCAAATTCGTCTCGCCTCTGCGAGCCCCGAAAGTCGACCCTTCTCGTCCGGTGTCTAGTTCTCAACTCTACTAACTTTCTTCACAATTCCCAAAATCCTCCGCGCGCTTCCGGTGCATGACGTCATTCACACTTGCTAGCCCCGTTTCCCATCTCGGGCTATTGTGATATCTTTGAGTGACATGTCCGCTCCGCGAGCGCGCGCGTGAACACCTGAGTTAATGTTGCACCTAAGTAACCCATGCACTGAGCCGAAAGGTTCTCAGCCTAACTAAACCCAAAGGCGTAAAACGAAATCCCTCGGCCATTATATTACATAGCAACGTATAGAAGGGTCACTATTCGCCGAAATAATTAAACCATACAGACCCATACATACATTCTGACTTTTGAGAAACCATAAATACCAAAAGAAATCAGAATTGGTGACACGATAGAAGGTATATAGAAATAAATACTAGCTCCCTTACGGTTCTTCAAATATAAAAATTTGGACATCGCAAAGAAATATAAAGAGGACGCTAAGTATGTGGCAAATGTAGCGAACGTTACGCAGACCATATGGAAAATGAATGCAAAAACATAAAATGTGCGAATTGCCATGAGGAACTCCCTAACTTTTCAAGAATCAGTGAAATTTATAAGAAAGAAAAAGAAATAATGTTCATCAAGCACTCAAAAAATATACCTTTCCCTGAAGCAAGGAAAATTGTCCAAAGCTATATGGGGACAAAAACATATGCTAATGAAGCACAAAAAGTAAATGAACCACCCCAGGAGAGCACTTCAACCGATAAATATAAAAAAGGTAATAGAAAAACTGAAAAGTTTAAAAGCAAACGAATGATTAACATTCCAAGAAAACCTAAAAAGAATGCATTCAAATGAAACGAAACAAATTGAGCCTTGTATGAAAACTAAAGTAAATACTAATACCAACACAAAAGAAACCCTAAAACGACCGAACAAACTAAAGAAAAGCGACAAAGGTCACTGGTCCGACCTCCAGATATTAACAAAAATATACATGATAATAAAACGAAACATATTGCCATTAAAAAACAAAACCCAATTAAAAGAATTACTCAAACATAGCCCACCCCGATAACCACATCAAACAAATTTGAGGTTTCTTTGTTTAATGGCATATCAACTTTTTTTAGGTTATTTAATGCCAAAGCCACTCTCCTAGAAGAAAAGTAGTGGTACTATTTAACCCATAGCTGGGAGGATAAGGGGGTTTATACCTTTCCCAAGGGTATTTGCCCGAAAGTGAACGTAATAGCGCGACTGGAGTACGAACTCGCGTACTACGATTCCGCAGTCCATCGCTTTAACCATTACACCACGAGGACACCCCCAAACAAATTTGAAGAGCTCGAAGAAATGGATATTTGAAATAAAACTCCAACAAATTAAAATCAACAAAAAAATAAAAAAAATCTTTAAACTAAATGAATAAAATAATCCAATGGAACATCAGAGGGGCAAAGCTCAGTTACTCTGAATTGTTATTACTTATAACAAAATACTGTCCAGTAAACATATGCCTTCAAGAAACTCGCCTCAAAAGCAAAAATACCGTCAACATTAAAAACCATTATTCGTACAACTATATTCAACGGAACACCGATTGACTTCGTGGTGGATCATCAATGACCATTAACAACAACATCCCACACAGCAAAATTGCACTAAATATAAACATGCTAACAGTCGCTATATCAGTAACCCTCCACAAAACAATAACAGTGTGTTCAATATATACTCCCCTCAAGTGAAAAATTCAAAGAAACAGAGTTTAACAGAACAACTACCAAGATCCTTCGTTATAATTGGGGACTTCAGTAGCCATAATGAAATCTGGGGAAGTAAGAAAACAGACAAAAAGAGGCAAAGTAATAGAATCATTATTAAATCAATATCAGTTGTGCATGTGCAACAATAAATTCAACACATATCTACACCGAGCAACAGGCACATATTCTGCAATAGATAAAAAAAATATATGTGACCTTAACCTGTTTCTCGATTACTAGTGGAAAGTACATGACGACCCCCGTGGAAGTGGCCACTTTCCGATTCTATTAGAAGACAGAACTAATGAATTGAGTAAACGAACTCCGAGCTGGAAGCAGGAAAAGACTAATTGGGATGGATTTCAAACTTCATGTCTTGCCCGACTAACCCCAGAAGCCAATAACAACAATGAAGAAAATATCTGATATTTTACAAACACACTATTAAACATAGCTGAAGAACATACGTGGTGAATTCAATAAGTTTTCAGAGTTTTTTGTACAGGAATTTAAAATTATCGTAGACTCTTGAAGATTCAGTATGTTATTGCTATACATCTTATGAAATGACTGACAAATTTTTTATGATTTCAGGTTCAAATGAACAGCAACAACAGCAATTGGAATACACCCTACTAAAGCCTGACTGTCAAAGCTGGTGAATTGCAAAAATGCAATCTGTACTTCGGGACACTTTAGATGAACGATATGCAATAAAATTCTGTTTTAAACTTGGAAAAATGCCACAAAAACGTATGGAATGCTTGAGACTGTTCTCTACCATCTTGCATGAATCAAAAATCAGTTTTTGAGTGGCATAAGAGATTCAAGGAAGGCAGAGAGTCTGTGAGGGATGATGAGAGGTGTGGGAGGAGTAAGGAAGTCAATAGACCAGAGTTGATTGGCCAAACGATTAGGGTTAGGGTTACTACGTTGAGGTTTTAAGGGAGTTCAGGAAGATATTCCTAGGGAAGAGGCCAGCACTCTTCAAATCGGCTCAGTGGCATTTCCACCAGGACAATGCATCAGTCCACAACTCCATCCTAGTCACAGACTATTTGACCAAGATGGGCATTAACACAGTTCCTCACCCTCCCTATAGTCCAGACTTGCTCCCTGTGACTTTTGATCATCCCCTAAGGTCAGAGGCTTATGAGACAATTGAGAAGATGAAAGAGGCTATTGCGAAGGTTATTGACACGCTTACAAAAGATGACTTCCATGGGGCCTTCTAGAAGTTGTTGGAACGGTACAACAAGTGCATTGTAGCCGGAGGAGATTACTTCGAAGGGGACTAGAGTTTCATGTGTGTACTATGAATAAAAGTGCCCATACGAAAAAAGTCTGGAAACTTATTTAATGATCCTCGTATGCCCAAAGGCTCTAACTCCACAAAATACAAGAGACCATGGTTCAATAAAGAAATGATAAAAAACTGTGAGATTGCGTAGACCTACCTTTAAAAAAATCAAAATAAACCCAACACGAGATAATTTAAACACTTATAAAAACAGCAGAACCAAAGCCCGAAAAATCATCAAAGACTCTAAAAGAAATACCAGGAGAAACTACGTTGCCGAAATAAATAGTAAGACAATGTCATAAAAGTATGGCAGATGATTCGGAAAATAACTGGGGAAAATAACAATACGCCCACAAAACACCTCACTCACAATAATCTGAATATCACTGACGAGAAAGATATACCGAATCTTCTAGGCGAATCTTTCTCACAAAAATTATCAGCCAAAAACTTTAGAAAAAGTTTTCAAATAATTAAAACAAAAGCATAAAACGTAAAAACCAAATTTCAAAATAAAAACACCGAAAATTACAATCGACCTTTCTCAACAGCAGAACTAAAAGAATTCCTCAACAAGGCCCACAATACAGCAGTTGGATCGGACAAAATACGCTATCGGTTTCTGAAAAAATTACTTGAACCATCCACAAATTTTCTCCTACAAATCTTCACTGATATATGGAACATCGTTGACATATCTAAAATATGGAAACCATGCACAGTTATACCAATACCAAAACTTTTCAAAGACAATACAAACGCAAAAAATGACTCTTAGCAGTTGTGTCTGCAAAACACTGGAGAGAATAGTAAATGCCAGATTGATCTGGTATTTAGGAACCAATAAATTAATAACCGAATATCAGTCTGGTTTTAGAAGTCAAAGAATCCCTCAAGATCACCTGATTCAATTAGAAACATTTATCAGAGAGGCTTCTATCAAAAAAGTAAATCTTGTGTCAATTTTTTTCGATCTCGAAAAAGGCTTATGACACAACGTAGAAATACGGTATGGTAAAATATCTCAAAAACCTTGGATTAAAAGGCAGAAAGCTAATATTTATCCAAAACTTCCTACAAGATTGACAATTTAGAGTAAGAATAGGAGAGGTTTTCTCTGAAGAAAAACAACAAGAAATGGGTGTACCTTAAGGCAGTGTATTGTCTGTCGCCCTGTTTAATATCAAAATTAATAATATTGTGAAAAACATTAATAGCGGAACAAATTGTGCTTTGTATGTGGATGACTTCCTGACCTGCTATAGAGCAAGAAACATGGACCACATAGAAATACAACTTTAAATATGTTTGGATAAACTCAGTAAATAGACCACAGAGAATGGATTAAAATTCTCAAAGAAAAAAACGAAATGTGTGGATCATTTTAAATCCCAAAGTGATTCTCGAATTGAATGAACTTTCCAAAACCAAAACACACCCCAGCACTTATCAAGAGAAATTTCACAATATTCTCCAACACCATTCTGACAACCTATATGTCTTTACATATGGCTGCAAGCATAACAATAAAACAGCGTGCGCAGCTGTTTTAAACAAACCAATTCTCAACCACTCCCTTCCAATGGAAAGCTCTATCTTCCCAGCAGTAACGCGTGCAATAGACATAGCTCTCAACATCATCTCTAAGCGTAAACATAAGAAATTTATCATATTCTCAGACTCACTCACTGTCTTACTATCATTAATAAATAAAAAAAATTAACTGTTGAGTAGATTAGACTTTATGTCAGATACTAAAGAAATAATTATATGCTGGATCCTAAGCCACTTTGGAGAGAGAGGAAATAAAAGGGCAGACTCGGTAGCCAAACCGGCTTTAGATCTGACCCCCAACAAATTTCGGATTCCATATACTGATTTGAAACCCACAATCAATAAATTCCTTCGCACAAAATGGCAATAAGGATGGAACAATAACATTCACAATAAAATCTTCCAAATTCAGCCCATCTTGGGAGAATGGAAACTAGCTTTGAGAAAATCAAGAAGAGAACAAGTAATTATATCCCGACTGCGCTTTGGTTATACAAGGCTTAATCACTCTTTCAAACTGAATCAGGAACAACAGCCAAATGTTTGACCCGTCAGACGCCTTGCACCATTAAACACATTCTCATAAAATGTAGAGCTCTCGCTCTCATCAAAAAGCGATTTTTCAAAGTGAATAGTTAAATCGAACTGTTCGACAACGTCATAGATGAAGTTCGGTCCTTCTTGCGAGAGACAGGTTTGTACCAAAAAATATGACGAAACCGATTAATTGTGTGCAAACAAATGAAATCCAGCTTATCAAAAAATTTCCCAACCTAGTATTCGTTTAGAAATCTTAGGTTGAACTTATAAACATATAAACAGAATTTGGCGATAAATAACCTACAAAGGTTGATATGCCATAAAATCCAACCAACCAACCAGAAAACGGAGATCAACAATCGATCATATGTTCAAATTGGAAACGTCCATAAGAGAAGACTTACGACACCACCTGGAAGTTCGGAAAAATGAAAAACCTGCATAGTATCGGACTGCGAGGTAGATTACCAAACTTCATAAAAAGTTTTCACTGGGATAGGGAATTTTTTTTCGAGTCGGATAAGCCTTTTATAACCTCCACAAGTTGGATGAGGGAGTCCTGCAAGGGAGTATTTTGTCTTTGACATTGTTCAATAAAGAAATAAACAGCATCACAATGTATCTCACTCCTGGAATTGAGTATTACGTCTATGTTGAGGACTTCTGCATCACTTCTAGATCAAAATACACGCGAACTGCCGAGCTTCAACTGCAGCAATGCCTCCAGGAAATTACTCATTGGGCTAACACAAACGATTTCAGAGTCTTCAAAAGCAAAACACGATGCGTACATTTTTGTCAACTAAGAAAAATGCACAATGACCCTCTCATCAAATCTTGAAGATTGAGAAATTCCTGTCGATGACTAATATAAATTCCTTGGTGTTATATTCGACAGGAAAATAACATTCATCCTCCACATAAAATATTTAAAAAACAAATCCACCCGAGCCCAAGAATATCTGCGAGTGGTCGTCCTCACAGAATGGGGAGCAGACCGATAAACGCTCCTTAAACTATACAGACCCCTGATCAGCTCAAAACTAGACTATACTATTTTTATCTATAAATTAACCATGAGGTCCTACCTCAAAGACCTTTACCCTATACCCCATGAAGGCCTAAGACAGATCTTTGGAGCTTTCAGAATTTCTCCACTTGACAGCCTATACGTTGAGGCCTTTGAAGCACCCCTACAACCCAGATGTGAAAAGCTGGCTCTGTAATACTCTACAAAACTAAAATCTTGCCCATCCAACCCAATTTATGACTGCATCTTCAACCCCAAATACGAGCAACACTTTGAAACAAAGGAAAATCCATAAAACCTTTTGGCCTTAGGATGAAGTCTACTCTCAAAGAATGCAATATCTCTCTAAATGATCAAAATGAAAGCATCCAACCTCAAACATCACCTTGGATCATTAAAAAACCCGAAGTGATCTTCAAACTGAATGAACTCCTTAAAACAAAGACCCATCTTATTACTTATCAGCTGACTGGGCAATGAGGAACAAGAAAGTGGTTTTTTTGGTCGTTTGGATTTTATGGTATGTCAAACTTTGAAGGTTATTTTACGCATTTGGCATTAAATAACCCACAAAGGTTGATATGCCATAAACCCAAACAACACACCAACCAATCGTCATATTCCACAGTTTTTTCAATTCCCTAGCAAGGTCATCCCGTTGAAAGTATTTCTCACTTGCATTATTGATGGTTGGAATGAGTCTGAATGACAGTCTCTTCAAATCTCCAGGACTATTCTCAGTATTCTGGCTTAATAATGACGCTGTCTGGATGGTCTCCGCTTGTCCTCTTATTTTCAAGTCTTCCAATCCCTTTACCAATCTTTTAGGAATTGTCGCCAGAAATGTCATGAAGTTGTTTTTCTTCCCATTTTTGTTTTCTAGTTCTTTTGATCCTTGTGTTGTTTGTGCTATTTCTGGTGGCTGTCTTTATTATGTAGTCTTCGAGTCGTCGTGTATATGCATCGATGCTATCTTCAATCCTGGCAAGTCCACTTCCTCCTTCTTTTCTTGACATATATAGTCTGTCAATGTCATCTCTGAAATGTAAGAACATGCATCCTCATGAATTTTCTTGTTCTCTGGTCCATTCTTTCCCTAACAACTTTTAGAATAGCCCCGAGTATCTTATGAAGAGGACAGCCTAAGTGCTAATCCCTTTGATGAGATTTCTGCTATATAGTCTGGTTTCGAGCAGTTTTCTCGTTCTCCTGAGATATTATTTTTCAATTTTTTCATCTCCGTTTGTTTAATGGTGTCCTCCTCGAATATTCTCAAGTACTTGTAATTTCCTTTTCTCCAAGCATTCTGATCTTTTCTTGGTTCGGTAGTTCTATTCCTTCTGTTATGTGCCGTTTCTCGCTTCTCATTATTACCATGGCACATGTTTCTATGCCAAATTCCATCCCTATTACAAGATTGTATATTTTCACTGTTTGTGTAAGGATTTCCAGTTCTTTTTTCATTTTTGGCAGTTTGATGTCGTCCGTGCACATTAGGTGGTTGATTTTTTTTTTCTTGCGATTTATCAGGTTTTATCCGCCTGTGCATTTCCTCAGTATGTGATTAAGTGGCATCATCGGTATTACAAATAGTAATGGTGATAGTACATCTCCCTTGAAGATCGTTCTCTGTATTTTATACTCACTTAAACTCTTTCCTTCTGCAGTCAATTCCACTCTGCAGTTTTTCATGGTTTCTTCAATTAACTTTATATCAGTCCACGGCTAATTAGTTAGTTGTAAATCTTCTTAATTTGTGCTGTTAGGATTTTCCACATCAACAGTAGACATTTTACGCGTTTATAGTTGTTGTTGGCAGTTTCTTTTTGGGTGTCTTTGGATTAGTTAGTTGTAAATCTTCTTAATTTGTGCTGTTAGGATTTTCCACATCAACAGTAGACATTTTACGCGTTTATAGTTGTTGTTGGCAGTTTCTTTTTGGGTGTCTTTGGATTAGTTAGTTGTAAATCTTCTTAATTTGTGCTGTTAGGATTTTCCACATCAACAGTAGACATTTTACGCGTTTATAGTTGTTGTTGGCAGTTTCTTTTTGGGTGTCTTTGGATCCGGGTAAGCATGTGTTCATTTCGACTGGCAGTCTGTCGTTGATGGAAGTGAATTTTTTAAACAAGAATCCATGTATGTCATCATGGCTTGGGGTTTTATAATTCGGTACTTTTTGGTGGGGTTGATCAGAGTGAATCGAGTTGTATTTTCACTTTAGAGCTTTGTTCTAGTCCTTATAATTCTTTTTTCATGTTATTTATCCATTCGGTTTTTCTGTTATGTTCTCCCTTTTCAAATATTTTGCTTCAAGAGTGTTTCCTTTTCATCCGGTTGTCGGTATTCTCCCTGTACACCTGTACATGCTGGTAGAATTTCCTTTCGTTGATTTGAATTGTCATGTTTTGTCTGTTTGATTCTATCCAGGTATCTTTTTATCTTCCTTCTTTTGTCAGTTCTTTCTGACTTATATTTCGAGTTGTTTGTTTTAATTGCTGTTTTGTTTTTTTAATCCTTTCGTCTTTACATATTTCCACGTTTTTACTCTGTCTAAGCATTTTTCTTTGCTGTCGTAGATTTCTTATCTGATTTTCCAGCCTAATTTTCCATCTAGATTTGAATTTCTCTTCGTATTTTTAGAGGAGTATCGATTTCATCAAAGACTAATTTTGCTCATGCATAGATTAATTCGTTTAGTTCTGTGATGTTGTTTGTAGGGATATGTGTTAATAATTCGTTTCGTTTTCAGTTTCTGCCTTGACTGTTCTCCAGTTTTGGTTCCTTAGAGTAGACAATGTAGTTTTCTTTTCAGACATAATTCCCTTTATAATCTCTAAATTTATTTCTCCTTCTTGTGTTAATTTTTGTTCTGTGGTGTTTAAGTATATGGTGTTTCGATTACTCTTACGTTGGGTTCTATTTCAGTTTGAGGGTTCTTGTTTTTCAGTATTTAGCGTTTCACTTACTGTAGTAAAGTTTTGGTGATATTCCCTATATGTTTGTTGGTGTATTTAATATATTTCAAGGTCAGAATTATCGTTCTAGCTAGGTCTTCATGTCGTTGGTTTATTGTCTTAAATCTAGTACATTATTCCCAGATCTCTATCATTCTTTTTCTATATGCAGTTTGTGTGGAATTGCTCCTAAAATAAGAGTGAAGCACAACTTTGTTGTCTTCCCTTTGTAATATATTCACGTCCAAAAATATACGACCAAGATACGAACATGTGAAATAGATATATTCATACGAATACGGAAAACGTTCACAAATGTTCATAAACATAGGAATCCGAAAAACATGAAACACTTACGACCCTCTTTTGGTTCAGGTACGAAACTTTTATTTACCTTTTTGATTTTAAGGTTTTTCGACATGAGGAGAGAGAGACACACAATTTCTTTCTATGCTGACTTTTCCATCTGACCCCACCACGTGCGGCACCCCGCCAAAAACTACTGGTCTGGCCTCGGCGAGTTCCGAAAATCAACTTCCTTCCTCTAGCGTCGAATCTCAACTCACTCTTTTTTTTTTTTCAAATCCCCAAATCCTCAGCCCATCGCTTCTGGACATGACGTCATTCACATCCCCAGGTCTTTTACTACCTGGGGTTTTTATTGAGACATCTGTGATTGTCACATCCTCCCCGCGTGCGCATGAACACCTGCACTCAATGTGTGCACCTAACTAACCCACGCACAAAGCCGAAAGATTCTCAGCATAAAAAAATTATCTCAAATAATATAGCGGTCTTTGGGCTTTTTCTTTCTTTGCTTCCCGCCATTTTGTTTTATTTTTTATTTTTTATTTCTTGTTTTTTTTTTTTTAATTTTATTTTATTCTTTTTTATTTATTCATTTGCTTATTGATTATTTTATCTTTTTTTTATGCAATCTATTCCATCCCTATGCCTTTTTTTGATCACATGTTTATTACAATTTTGAACTACTTGTCTTTAATTGGAATCATTTTGTGATGAGGCTTCTTAATGTGAGAATTAATTTTTTTAAATTTTTTTATTTATTGCGGACTTTTTGTCCTCATCTTGGTAGTTTTCGTGTTGTTTCTTCTTTCACTACGTTTCGGCTAAATTTCACTTCTGGCTTTTTTTTTCGGGGCCCGTGGCGCAGCGGATAGAGGCGTTGAGTCTCTACGGTTCCAGGTGAGCATTGTCAGAAGATAGCGGTTTCAAATCCTACCCAAGCCGGCCAGAGGTTTACTTGGTCAAAAACGTGGTGTGATAGACAACAACTATGGAAGGCAGTAATTACTGGGGATACGGTTACAAGACTTCTCATTCCTATCCGAGGTCGCGGTAAATCACCTGAAGAAGGCCAGAGGTGAAATTTGGCCGAAAAGTAGTGAAAGAAGAATCAACACAAAGAAATTCCAAAGATGAAGACAATAAAGTCCGCAATAAATGAAAATGAATTCTCAGATTAAGAAGCCTCATCTCAAAATGATTCCAATTAAAGACAATTACAAATCAAATTTTATTCTAAAATATCTGCTCTTTTACATATTTAATTCATTGAGTCTGTTATTTTTCTTATCACTCCATCTATATTTTACGAAATTTCTCATGATTATATATATATATATATATATAAAAGTAAGTCAAGTTGGCGACCTCGTTCCAATCCGAGGTCGCGGTAAATCACCTGAAGAAGGCCAGAGGTGAAATTTGGCCGAAACGTAGTGAAAGAAGAAACAACACAAAAACTACCAAGATGAGGACAAAAAGTCTGCAATAAATAAAAAAGAAAAATAAAAAAAATAAATTCTCAAATTTTGAACAATTCTGGTATTAATTCAAATTTGCATTTACTAACTTTTTATATTCAGAGACAAGGAAAGTAAAAAAAAAAGAATGTAAGTCAAACATGCACTTATTTTTCCAAGTACAGGAAGAGAGTTTAATATGGTTATTTATTTATTTATTTATTGGTAACTAAGCTTATTCTGTCATTCTCTTAGGTTAATTACTCCATAATTATGCCGTTTTAACCAACTTTTAATGATCTTTTCAAACTATTCTATTATTAATCCAAATTTACATTAACCGTCTTTTTATATTCAGTGACTATCAAATTAAAAAAACAAAAAAAAAACAAACATACTATTAATTACCATAAAACTCCATGAGAGTTTTTAATGTGTATTTACCTTTAAAATGTGTATTTACCCTTTCATTTCTACGCCCTATCGGCTGAAGCTGTAGAATACGCCAACTGCACCTCTGCAGAGGGGTAGGAACCCCTCCCCACCAACAGGACCACCTGTTGCCCGCGAGTGGCGACCCATAAGGCGTTACGATGGGATCCTGGTGGTTGAGCAGTCTTTGATCCGGCGACAGCGGAGTCAATGACTTGCAAACACACCACTTTGGGCTTTACTTGGTCTGACGTGCAGTCGGATGGGCCCGATCCGATCAATAAACTGGTCATGTCAAGCCCTAGCACATATGTTTTATCCCGACCGTACTTTTAGATCTGCACTCGCAGCAATTTCCCAACCCTTATCTCTTAGGTGCTAGAAGGCATTGGCTGAGGATCAATTGCATAGAGAGAATAGGAATTCGACCAGTGCTGAGAACCGGAAATTGGCAACGGTTCAAGTATGCTGGTCACGTATCCCCGTCTCAACCAAGGCGAATGGGTTTACCCCTTGGTTCATTCCCAACACAAGTTGGACTCCATGATGGGTGGTGGAGTACAGGGCCAGCGAAAAATATACAGCATATATGGCGCTTGAAATTAAAAATAAGTAAACGAAACCTATTAGAGAATGAGGCTGCAGAATTCCAGAGATTCATTGTTATTAAATATTTGGAGGAAGTCGGCCGAGACAAATTCTTGTCTTTCCTCATAGAAAATTTTTTTTCTACTAGGGCGACTCCGAGAACTGTTAAGAAAACAAGGAATGGAAACTTGTTTGTCGAGGTAGATAGCCGGAGGCAGGCAGAAAACATATTAAAAATGAAAACATTTTATACGATGAAATGCAGAGTCTACTCGCATGAGAAACTCCACACTTCCAAGGAGTTATAAAGATTAGGGAGTTGGCATTGGCTACAGAAGAGGAGATAGCATCAGCCATGGGAAAAAGGGGAGTTACAAATATAAGAGTCTCCATTAGAAAAAGCGAAGAACAAATACAGACCAAAACCTAAATCCTGACATTTAATCAACCCGCACTCCCAAGGAGATGAAAATCGGCTATCGTCTTGAGAGAGTTGAGCAGTATATCTCAGCACCCCTGAGATGCTTCAAATGCCAAAAGTATGGAAACCACAGGGAAGCTTGTCGAAGAGGACACACATGTGCCAAATGCGGTGAAAAGGACCTAGACCACTTGGAGGAAAATTGCTTGAAGGAAATTACATGTGCAAACTGCCGACAAGATCATCTGGCTTATGCAAGATCTTGCGATGTTTACAAAAAAAGAAAAGGAAATGCTAGAGGTGAAACACAAGAGGAATCTGTCCTTCCATGAAGCAAAGAAAATTTTAGGGATCTACATGGGAGAAAACAGCTACGCCTCTGTTGCACGGAGGGCGGATATAACCAATCAAGATCTCAAATATAGAACACTCGAGGAGGAATTGATCCTGTTGGAAGCCAATGATTTGCCAAATTTTTAGAAGCTACACTCGGCCGACTTTTACCAAACCTCAACACAGCAACGTGTTGGGAATGGGGAGAGATTCAATGTTGTAGTCCAAACAAAAACATACGTAGGATCTACCACTCAAACACGAACTAATTCTAAAAGTGCAAAATCTCCAACAAAACAGCCATTACGTAAGTCACTAATCATTCTACCAAAAAGCATTCAAGACAGACAAATATCTTGTCTCTCATAAAACATGAACAACTTAAACAAAAATCACACGCTCCCATTAGCCAAACTTGGAAAATACAGATAAACACTAAAGTGAACAAGGAAAGACTAGGAAGCACATTCAAAATGCCCTCAAGAACAAAGTCGCCTATAAGAATCAAACTGTACAATGCTCAGGGATCGACAAAACCCCTACAAAGAACCTATAGTATAGAAAGCGGCGACACGAGTTCAAATCCTTGATGAGACTGATTGTATTTCACATAGCACTAATACCCTTGGGAAAGGTATGAATCCAATTATTCTCCCTCCAGCTATGGGTAAATAGTAGGGCAGACTAGGTTCTTCAGCCTTGGTGAGGCAACTAGTCTAGGAAAAGGAAAACCCTGAATTCAAACCTGTTAAACCCCGCTTAAAAATTGACCTTGTGTCATATCCTGCCCGAGTAGAGGGGTTGGTAAATATGATAGTATAGAAGGTATTGATAGTGACACAGACCGCATAGTTGCGAGCCTTAATCTCGAAGAAATAATCAATAACTACAATACTTGAAACAATTTAACTGTGGCCAAACTTACAACCTGACTCACCTTTTTAAACGTTAATCTCTTACATATCATACGGATCAATTGAATTTTGAGCAAACGAATGACATTTTGAATTGTTACTGTTACATAGCAACTATAGAAATCATTTTACTGCATACAAACAAACGAGGAAAAGTAAATGGAATGATTCGTATTGGATAGAAATACTTGAAATCATTTAACTGTGAATGAAAATGAGCTCAAGATTGTTTAAAATGTTATAAGAAAAATATTCACAAACCATGTGTTTTTGATTGACAGGATTTGTCATTAAACAATTTGCAATGTTTGATATGACATAAAACCAAACTAACATCGCAATAAGTTTTCTTGTTCTCGCGTTCATTTATTCAAGTTCTTCTCCCGTCCACTTTAAGAATGGTCCCGAGTATCTTATGAGTAGGACAGTCTTTGATGAGATTTCTGCTATGTAGTTTGATTTCGAGTACTTTTTTCATTCTCCTGGGGTATTCTTTTTTTATTATTTTTCTTTCATCTCTGTTTATTTGGTGGTGTCCACTTCTAATATTCCCGAGTATTTGTTCATTACCTTTCCTCCAAACGTTCCGATTACAAATCGTAATAGTGATAGTGCATCTCCCTGGATTTTCACCAGAGTTAAGCTTTTGCCTCCTGTTGTCAGTTCGACTCTCCAGTTTTCCATGGTATTTTCAATAAACTTTATGACCTCACCGGATATCTTGTACATTTCGAGAAAAACTATTATCCAGCTCCGGGAGGACCATAGCGTATGCCTTTTTGTAGTCAATCTACGCCATAGCACAATTTTACCATCTTGTTTTGTTGTCCTTGAGGATGTGTTGATGAATGTTTAGTAGCTCTCTTGTCCCTCTGGTCCACTTGCGCCATCTTTTCTGTTCCTCGAATCGTAAATATCTTCCCTAGTTTGAGCCGTTTTTCCACATAATAGGTAGGCACGTTATGAGGATGTAGGATTTGGTGGTGGTTCCTTTTTAGGGGTCTTTTTGGATCTGGGTGGTCTTTCCTTTGGTTATCCATTCATCTGTGTCTCATTATTGTTATTATTATTATTCGAGTTCTTAACACCAGCGTTAGTTGGTGGGCTTTTCAATGGAATTCGAGTGACTGCAAATTTCAAATCTCTAAGACACTTCTGGGTATTCTAGCTGATCTTTATACTGTGGTCTGGATTGTTTCAATTCTTCTTTTGGAAGTTCCGAGCTCACCAACTACAAATTTTATTACCATGTTCCTCGCATGTTTCTCGGCTTTCTTAGTTCTCTGGTGATGTCCAAGTATATTTCTACTTCTTTTCTTTTAACTCTATGGTCCGCCGGAACGGCGAAACTCACTAGATGACAAGTTCTTGTAAGAATCTTTTTCTTTCTAGATCTGGTCTTTGTGTCGGTATTTGGATCCAAGACCCTGGTGATCATTCCAAGAGCACCAAGTACAACTGGTATCACCGACACTCTCATGTTCTACATGTTTTTGAGAGACCACCAGTTGATACTGGTGAGAGAAACTTGCACAAAAGAACTACCGGGCGAGGCACGGCTGGGTTGTAAAAGTGATCTACTGGGAATGGTGCAAGTGACTGAATTTTGACCATACTACCTAAATAATATATACACAAACCAGAATCTGTCCTACAGAAAGAGACGCATAAAACTCTCTGGAACTTTAAAATACCAAATTTGACCTGAAGACCAGACCTAGTGGTAACTAAAGAAAAATATAAGAGAGAGAGAATTTGTTGTAAAGTAGTTTTTGCTGTTCCAGCGGACCACAAAGTGAAAAAAAAAAGAAAGCGAAAAGATTGACAAGTATGAAGACCTTGCCTGAGAACTAAGAAAGTTGTGAAATATGAGACCATCCAGACTGAAGCATTGTTGAGATCGACCAAAATACTCAGAAGAGTTTAAGAGACATGTGAAGCCTTGCTATCACTCCGACTTCCATAAAAGACCACCAACTAAAGCTGGCGTGAAAAAATCACTTGGATTAAAATAATAATAATTCTTTGTTCGAACACATATCAAGTATTCAGATATAATTTCCGAACAAATTTTACTCAAACTGCAACCAAGCAGGTACTTATGTTACGTTCTCCAATTCTTCGACGCTTGATGCCCATCTTTCCTCGTTGTTGCCTCATGTCGCTACTGTCCGTGTCTTTCTTTTGGCTATCTTGTTCATCCCGTTTGTTCGTCGTCACTTCTCTCTTTTCCTCATCCTGTCCACACTGGTGAGACCAATAACAAGGAGACCACGTTTCTATATGTACATATTTTATCTATTCTACAACACTTTCATTTCATTACTCGTTTCCATCTCGAGGAACCAGTTGGAGTAGTCATGGAATTCTCGACCGCTCGTATCGGTGATTTCAGACTAAAGAGACGTTTATTTCTACTTCTACACTTTCCATTATCTTTTGATCTTGTGACTTTCTAGTCTGATGAAAGTCAAGCTCTCAAATGACTTCAGGGTTATCACACGTCAATTGCACTTTTAAACTTAACGGTGTTAGCAACGGTTTTAAATGAACTATACAACGTACCAGAAAGATGACACCGGTCTCTTATTTAATACAACCGCTCCATGTCAAACTAAATCTTGGAACAATGATAACAAATGAGAACTTCACATTCTTCATGGTCCGAGAACAAGATCTTTACCACTGGATAAAGTTTAGAGTCATATAAAGAACATTCCTTTTTGTTTGTTATACTCCCAGCTGAGCCGATGTTATTCTAAGTCCCACCGATTAGGCAATATTTAAATAAGAGTGAATAGAACAAATCATAGAACCATGAATTAGTAACAGTATACAGTGAAATATCCTTGTGAAAATAGACGGATCAAAATGCTCTGACAACCATTTTGAAAAAAGAAAGAGATAAAGAAGTAATGAAAATAAAAAAGGATAGAAACGTCAAAATCTCAAAGTTTTTTTAAAAATGATTTTTAATTATAAAAATATTATAGAATACCTCTTTGTCACTAATCTTTCATAACGAAATATGTGCCAGACTTTTAATAATAGATTTTTATTTACTCACAGTCATATCAGATAACCTGAAAGTAGTTGCAAATTGAATCCAAGTATGGACTGTAAAAACATTAAGCATACATGAAAAGAAACTCGGAATTGCAAGTTGTAATTGGCTATACATCAGATCTGTCACTCATCAAAATAAACTTTGTTAAGTTTATTTATTTCTCCATATTCATATTATTTTCATATCTCGAACTATTCCTACCAGCATTATCTCGTTGTATCCTACGGCCTGTATCAGTTTCTTTTCCATTTTGTGTAGTCAGTAACCTTCATGTTCACTGAAAAGTTAGTTGCTGTACAAGGGCAAGTATCCGATATTCCAAGGCATAGACAAGGGCAAGTATCCGATATTCCAAGGCGTAGACAGCGGAATAAGACGAGTTTACTACAGGGACTGAATAAAGAGTCTTATTCAAAATTCCCTGAAGGTTACTGACCACAGCCCTTGAAGAAAGCCGGAGAGTACATCAGCAGAAATGTTGTTAATATAACGACCGAAACGAGAAAAATAATTCAAACAATGTATATTTGTCTAAATCTCTGAAATGAGGAATAAGTATTAAGACACACACACACACACACACACACACACACACACACACACATATTTATAGGCAGTAGATTTTTTATAGACATATTTTATGGAAGGTGACAAAGTGTTCATTTTTTTTTTTTTTTTTTTTTGCTTTTTCTAGTTGGCAAGTAAGATGTCGATATGGTTGAAGGAAGTTTAAAGATTGTCCGAAGTCTGTAATGTTATAGTCCAAGCACGTGTACTTTTGGCTATTGGTGTCCTAGAGTTAAGCAGGTTCATCACCTGCAGTTGACATCATTTGTGAACGCGTACACCAATGATTTGAATGTGTAGAAATCACAGATCAGGATCTTATGATTGTAAATCTTCAAGGCTATTGAACTATGCACTTGTGTCAGATACATTTTATTGTGAAACACCGCCATTTTATGCATTTAACATTTTTTTTTTAATTTGCCCTTTGAAATTTTATGGGGCATCCAGTCAGAGTACTAGAAAGAGAAATAGTCTGTTATTAAGTGAGAACAACAGAGATGTAAGGAGTGAAGAAGCTTCGTGGTATTACTCAGATTTATAGAAAGTATTTTTGACAAGTCAGCGAATTTTGGATATTTACGTGTGGAGAGCGAAATCTTTTGGTTTCAGATTAAAGGATGAAAGACGCATTTCTTAAGAATTCCTTATAAAAGAAATGAATATAAAGATATCGATTATTTTACAAATGAGATCACTAGGCAACAAGTATTTTTTAAAAATAATTTTGTTGGAATGTTGTAAAGATAAAAATCCTAAGAGAGATAATGTGATGATAAGTAATTTTATTCTAAAAAAATGTGAACAACTTTAAAGAAAAAACAAACATTGTGGACCCATGACTAGTGTGTGGGCAATATATTCCATAATTTTTCTAGCTAACGAACAAACCTACACGAGTGACTTTGAGTCTTATTGGGTGCCCTATACTAATAGCCTTGTGCCACATCTAAGCAAAAAGCTTAGTAAATTACTACCAACTCCTGCAGCAGATCTCTGGTTGTTTAAGATGAGGCACAATGTGGGCATTCAACCAGACCTCTTGACAACTGTAGAAGTCATCATAACCCACGATTGACTGACGAAATCCGATAGTGAAGGCCAATATTGGATATTCAGTGAGCCATTTAGCTCATCGGCTGATTAACGGGATTTTTGCTTGTGCGCTAAATGTTTTTATTCGTTTTTCTTTTCAATAATATGTCAGTGAACCCATTATAAATAATTCTGTTTTCTCCTTAGGATTTAAGTGTCATTTGCCGACACTTCCATTTTGAATAAGAGTGTAGTGTGTATAACCATGCCAATTTCATTGTTATAAAAAAGCAAATATTAGAACAAAAAAAAAACTATCTTCCGCGACCAGATATCTCAAAGGTATCAGACTATTCCGACCCCACTTCTTTTATGTAATTGGGTTGAATTCTCTAGGAACAGACAAACTTCATTTTTTACTGTCTCCCTCCTGAATATGTGAACAGGATTGAGAAATTGGGGCAGATAATACATGTTATCATTGGGTAAATGTACGGAGTGGTCATATTTTTATCCTACGCAGGATGCATAAATACTCCACTCCCATCCAAGCAAAAATTACAGACGCACTAAGAAAGAAAGAAAGTCGTACTATTAATTATATAGATTAAATTTCCACGCTTGCAGATACTGCACTCTGATCCTGGGCATAAATTACCGTGAGTGACACTTAATTCTGGATAAACCTGATATACACAACATTGTAATCCTCGTAGAATTTACGTACGGGCTGACAAAGAAATAAAGTAAGACACAGAAAAAATCATATCGTTCATATCAATTCTTTGTTATTTCTAAATTATTTCCTTCACCCACAATTTAACTTCTATAAAAAAAATTTTTTTCGACCTCTTTCAGGAAGCTTTCTCACTTTTCTCTCATTCCTTCAAACGACATTAAATTTTGGAAAACTTTTAATTATCAACCAATGAAAATTAAATATTAGAATTTTAGATTTTAAAACATTTAATTTCTTTTACCACTTGTTAAAACCGAACTGTAACCGTGTTTGTTGGAATTCGTGCGTAATACTCGTTGGCAGAGAGTAAATACTCATTTGTGTAAAAGGCAATGCTACGACTTTGGGCGAGATTATATGGACACTGGGTCATTCCATTGCTCTCAAGTGGCAAAATCCATTCTCTGGACGCTGATTGGCTGATGGTCCAGTGAATGGATATATTAGTGTGTATATACACAGGCTTGCTTAGTACGTTGCAAGTTCTGGGCGCTTCGGGTGGTGTAATGGTTAGCAAGCTTGACTATCAAACCTGCAAGAGTGAGTTCGAGTCTCATTGGGTGCTCCATTCATTCGGCCTTGTGTCACATCTAAGCTAAAAGCTTTGTAAATTACTATGTTACAGGTTCAGAATTGGGTTACTAGCCGTTTTACTTTTTGTCTGCCAGTTGGGGCTGTTGAACCGGTAAGTGTTGTTCTTGTTGTTTATTTTGCTCGTTAGAGTAGTGACTTCTACAGTGTTGTGTACCGGTGTTGTCTAAAATGAGAACATACACAATTATAACATTTGATAAATCTCTACAAAGCGTGATACAAAAACTGAATTAAGATAATAAGCGTGGACTGATGATTTATTTTTGTTGAGATCTCTTTTTTTTTTTTTCTTTTTTTTTTTTTTTGGAGCGAAGTTTAACTTATATCTAATAATGTTATAAGTAGTACAGATGAGTATATCTCTTTTTTTCTTTGATAGTAATTGTTCATAGACGAAATAATTCGGACATGTGTGTGTGTTTCGAAAAAAAAAGAAAAAGATTTACTCACATTTGTAGTATGAAAGTTAGAAGTCCTTAAAGTGTTGGGAATAGAATTACTTTGATTTCCTCATATTTATTCGTCCCTACTGAAATTCAAATTTTTATTGAAAACCTTAGTTGTTCATTGGTTAGTAAATGAACAATTGAGTCACGCTGTCTATTTCCTATGACGTTCGCGTAAACTTAGATTTCTTATCCGTGTTTTGACTTAAATGATTTTATTGTAGTGGCTGTGGTAATTACACATTTATCTTCTTTTTCTGTAAAGATATTTTATTTTGGTTTACTTTGTATTAAATCAGATGTTATTATTTAATTTTATTTCAGTGGTGTGACCCGATTTATGATAATCAGTATCTCATGAGGTGAGCAGCCCGAAGAAGGTCGCTCATACTAAAGATAGATGCTTTATTCTTATGCACTGTTAGCATGAATAATTCGTGAGTTTTAGAATATCCACAACAACAGCTGCAAGGTTGTCCCTACCTGGCCAAAGATTTATGAGAATATTGAAATGTATGCATAACAGAAATAGGTAGGAACATTTGGTAATCGTTAACATGTATTCTTTCTCTCTCTCTCTCTTTCTCTCTCTCTCTCTCTCTCTTTCTCATATATATATATATATATATCCTCCTCTTTTCTCTATATCTGTTCTTTTTCTTTTTTTTATTCTCTCCTCAGTCTCTATTTTTTCTTCTCCTTTTCGCTCTCTCTTTCTCTTTGTCACGTCTAATTCTGTTTTTCGCCCTATTTCTCTTATTTCTTTCTCACTCCTTTAAACTTTTCTTTGTTTACTTTACTTTCCAATTCTTTGTCTTCCTCTACTCTATTTTCGTACTCTTCATCACTTTTTCATTCTTTTAACGCTTCCGTTTCCATTTTTTACCAACCATAATTTCTCCTTTCTTTTTCAATCTGTCTAGTCTCTCTACTTTTCTTCTATCTCTCTTTTTTTCTTTCTTTTATATTTATCGATTACCTTTTTTAAATTTACTTTACATCTTTTTATGAATTCTCTTTCCTTTTGTTGCTTTCGTTGACTCACTTTTTCCTTCTATAAAGATCGTTTCTTTTTACCTACTTTTTCGTATTTCTCTCTCGTTCTTTTCTCTTCCTTCAACTTTTAATACTTACCCTTTTTTTACCTTTCATCAGCTCCATCTTTTTTTTTTTTTATTCAGATGGCGCATTTCTGTTTCTTGGTAAGCTCCACCAACTTTCACGATTGGGTCTGTACGAATTTGGCATGGTCTGTGTCTGTAGTAAGGATTTCTACAGGTCGTGTGCTCTTCCTGACATCCAACCCTCTTACGAAAGCTGACTTTGGCTAGAATTCAGAGTTTTCCTTCTAGAGATGGATTCATGCCTTCCACAAAGGCATTAGTACGGAGTGAAACGCGTTCAGACTTTGAACTTGGCTCGCTGAATCCATTTACTCCGATGATAACCATTACGTCACTTATGTCCCTCCTTCCTCCCTTCCATAACTTTTAAATGATGTTGATTGGTACGATTTCCAGTCACTTCTCTCATTGATTATACTCAGTTGTGCAAAAACTGATTCTCCTTTTGTTTCTATGTTCTTTTTCTTTTCTTCTTTTTTTTTTCTTGTTTCGTGTTGACTGAAAATGTAGACAAAAAATTTCTGGCACTTTCCACTGTTCCCTTTGGCAACTTTAGACAGATTTCTACCTGAATTCATCAGTATTTCCTACTCAGTAAAAGTATTTATCATATTCTTTCGTAAATTCACAAAATAATATATAAAACATTTCATTTAAGTAAGAATGACATTTTATTTTAAAACTATCGACCACATTTAATTTAATTCGATTATCATTTTTAAACAGTGAAAGATTATTTTTCAGCATCTGTATATACATATACAATATATTATTAGGCTCCCCCAGGGTACGCAAGTCATTTCTTTTGTACAGGTTGGAGTTTCTTGCCCTCTTACTAATTCTTTTTCCTATCACCATACTTGGAATATCTATTGTGTTTTATTTCTTTTAGAATAATCTTCATTCGCGTTCTTTTACATGTCTAAACGACAGAGAATAATACCTGAAAAGTCACTGTTGTTCGATCTTGATTTCTTGGAGGAGCCGATCTTATGCTCTCTGGGTAGTTATTGCGATGGGATTGTTTCTTAAGCTCTTCATGGTTTCTTTATATTCACCGGTGTCACGACAAATGGCTTTTGCCCTATGTCAAAGACCAAGCCGAAAAAATTCAAAATATATGTTGTCCATATGATACTAGGACGTTTGAACATATCTCATCCGAATCAAGTCATCACTACCAGGTCCGGGGGTGTCCTCGTGGTGTAATGGTTAAAGTGATGGACTGTGGAATCGTAGTAAGCGAGTTCGTACACCAGTCGCGCTATTACATTCACTTTCGGGCAAATACCCTTGGGAATGGTATGAACCCCCTTATCCTCCCAGCTATGGGTTAAATAGTACCACTATTGTTCTTCTAGGAGAATAGCTTTGGCACTAAATAACCTACAAAGGTTGGTATACCATTAAACAAAGAAACCCAACTACCAGGTCCACTGAGACACAGAATGTCAGCATTCATTAGTGTTAGTACTTATTAGATTCTAATCTATAATTATGAGTATTAGATAAGAACTTTTTAAATAATATAACAGTGTCAGTTTTTCACAAGAGTCTGAGTGACAGCAAATGTCCTCCTGTCTCCAGGACTCTACTCCGTATGTATTTACCGATCCCTCCGCTTGAGTAGGATGTAACACAAAGTCATTTTAAACGGAGTTCAACTAGTTTGAATTCAGATTTTTTTTCTTCTTCTGGACCAGTTGCCATACCAAGATTAAAGAGCCCAGTCTGCTCGACTATTTATCCATAGCTGGAGTTAGAATAATTGGATTCATACCGTTTATAAAGGTATCAGCGCCATGTGAAATGCAAACAGCCTTGTCCTGGATTTGAACTCAGTTCTGTGCCCATTTCCTACAACGATAAACATTAAAGAAAAAGTAGCTTCACAGCATTCAACGCTGTGGATGCTCTCAATTCTTTCTCTGATTCCCAATTCCTCCAGACATTTTTCTAAGCCTTTGGTCTCCAGTCCAAGTGCACCTACTACAATTATTATCACTGTCCTCCTCATATTCCACAGTTTTTTTTTTTTAGTTTTCTGACAAGGTCAAAGTATTTGTCAATCTCATTTTTTTTCTTTCATGTTAACTCTATGTATAGTATAGGACCAAAAAAATTAAAGCATTATGTCTGATAAAAATAAAATGAATTCACAGAAAAGAAACACTCGAAACTTGAATCTCAAGGAAGAAAATAGTAGTTTTATTTTCTGGAATTACAGCGGACTGTTGTTAAAAAGTTCGTTCAACAACGTTCTTCCTAGCCTTCTCTTTTCTTTTTGTTTTGTCGCTATCAAACGTCTTCTTTCTTTATCACTCTTTCTCTTTCCCTCCGTGCACTTTAGCTAGTGTCTTGGTGATGGCGGCGGCGTTTTTATCGTTGGCCTGTTGATGTTTATCACATCAGTTGGATTGCTATGACGGGATGGGCTCTATGCGGCGTGCGGCGTGCGCCTCCGTTGAAACTTGTTTGAAAACTAGTCTTGAACCGCCAAAATCTCGCTACTTGATTTTCTTATACAGCGATTTGATGGAATCAATTCGAAGGTTCCTGAAGATTTGATGCTCACCAGTGGAACAGTTGTGCAACACGAGAAAGTTCACGCGCGATTATATTAAAATCACACTTTTTCTCTACAGGCCACTTTGCCTGCACGAGCGAGTTTCGTGACATTTTTTGATCGTCAGACCTTTGTACCCAATGACTGATGACAGCTGATGTGCTCGAATGTTCTTTAAACTAGAAAACGCCGCAATTTAATGACGGCGCCCGTCCGTAATATTACATATGGATCACCTTTCCGACTCAGTCGTGCTTAGTTTTGCACCCTTTTATGCTAATTTTCTGCATTCACTTACGGGGTTGACTGTTTCATTTCTGTTTCCGGATAACTTACATTTGCTATTCTCATCTTTGTCACCATATTTATCACAACGTTTCGGCCATTGTACGCTCTGGCCTTCTTCAGGTAGTTGGAATGTCAAACTTAACCCTTTATTTCGCTTACCGTAGTAGACTGTTCTAGTTCTACGAGCCATGTTTAATGGATGATAGTTATCAGTTATCTCCTGTTAATTTCCTCTCTGAAAGTTCTCCACTGCCTTCACCGGGTATTGAACTCACACTGTTCGGGTATGTCACTGGATCTAACCAACACCTTTATCCACTGTGCCATGTGTCCTTGAGTCTACCCCGGTAAGCGAAATAAAGGGTTAAGTTCGACATTCCACCTGAAGAAGGCCGCAGCGTACAATGTCCGAAACGTTGTGATAAACATGGCGACAAACAATAGTCCGAAAACTGTAAATAATGTACATAATACCTCATCTCAGAAATATAGACAGATATTTGCTATTCTGTTATGCATTATCAATTTCCATATTCCTATAATTGGACCTATAAGGACTATCGGATTATTTGGTGCTGCTATTAAAAGAGATTCAGTTTCCTTTTTGAGGTTTCCTTTTCCTAGCCATGTCTTGGTCTTCTTGTGTGCAATCTCCCAAAGTTTGTCACTTGAAGTATCCATAGAGTTCTTTTTCTTTCTATTTCCGGTTTTTAGTTTTTGTTGTTTTTTTTTGTTCGTTTCAGTCCTTGAATTTACGTTTGCACAGTCGCCAATACGGACAAGATTATTATTATTATTATTATTACTTTACACTTTTGAGAGTTTTCCACACCAGTGTAAGCTGATTGTCTTCTACTAGAGTTTTAATGACAGCAAGTCTCCTCAAGTCTCCAGGACTTTTCTTAGTATTCTAGCCGATCTTAATAATACTGTTGTTTAGATGGTCTCCGCTCGTTCTCTTATTTCCAAGTCCTCCAGTACCTTTACTAATCCTTTTGTGACTGTACAGAGTGCACCGATTACAATTACTATCAGGTCAAGGTACTTATCTCTCTTTTTCCTATCTTTCAGTTTCACTCCATGGTCTGCCCAGTTCTTTTTTTTATTGACGATCACTAGATCTGGTCGGCTAGCTGAGATTAGAGTGTTCGTTTGTATCCCCAAATCCCAGAGAACTTTGTGCGTCTCATTCTCCAGGACGGATTCTTTGTCGTGCATATACCATTTGTTCATATGGTCAAACTTCTTGCGCAATTCCCAGTGGAACACCGTCCTTACTCAATCGTATCTTGTCTTATACTCGTTTTGTGAAAAATTACTGCATTCACTTATTATGTGATTGATCGTTTCATCTCTATCACCACATAACCTACATTTGCTATTTTGTTTCATCTTATATATTTTTGCTTTAATATAATTGGTTCTTATCAAGTTGTTTTGTGCTGCTATCAGAACAGATTAAGTTTCTCTTTTTAAGTTTCCTTTAGACATGTCCAAGCTTTTTCGTGTGAGATTTCCGTTGTTTATCGCTTGAAATGTCCATACAAAAGTTTTCTTTCCATTTTTGTTCTCGAGTTATTTTTATTCCCTTAATCCTTGTGTTGTCTGTATTGTGTCTTGTCACAGTAATCAGCCTTCCTCTGAGCTTTTTTATGTAGTTTTTGGGTCGTATCGATACATCAATACTATCTTCAATGCTGGTAAGTCTTCTTCCTCCTTCTTTTCTTGACACATGCAGTCTGTCAATGTCATCTCCGTGGTGTAAAGCCCTATTCATCGTCATGGGTTTTCTTGTTCTCTCGTTCATTTACTTAAGTTCTTCCTTCGTCCACTTCAAGAAGGGTCCTGAATATCTTACAAGGAGTACAGCCCAGATACGTATTGTGACAGTAAATTAAAATAAAAAGATCCCCGGATGAGCAACCATTTAAAAGCGTATGGGAACTGGTGCATTCAAATATTGTTATCACCAAACGGGAAGTTTATTTTTCGCACGTGTGAAGACGGGGCGGTCTAGCACTCGATCCCTCGTAGAATAAGTCCTTGTTCAGAGTCCTTTCTCGGGCATATAGGAACTGGCATATTATGTGGGGGTTAATTTGGGGCTAGACTGACCGCTGCTGGCAAGGGGTTTCCAAACTTCACGTTAACACACACACACAGACGCCAGGCCACTAGCTCTTCCTACCCCTAGAACAATGGAAGATATGAACCTCAAGGTTTAGATGTAATGATATTAATTATAGTGGTCAACAATTCCAGTTTCCCGTATAATATTTTTAAAGGAAAAAATAGGACAATTTAAGTGAGAATAACATAAGGCGAAAGAAGCTGAAAACAAACATGAAACAGACAACTTGACAGCAAACAATACAATGAATAAACTTCAACAAGTGGGGACATTAGAATATAACAATCTTTTAAATACACACGCAGACACACATATTCAACGTGTCGGCTATATTATCAGCGGATAATGCATAACTGTAAATGTCTTTCTTCCTTTTTTCCTTTTCTTTAGTCTTTCTTTACATTGAGAGAGAGAGAGAGAGAGAGAGAGAGAGAGAGAGAGAGAGAGAGAGAGAGAGAGAGAGTAATTGCAATGCTTAAGAAGGGTGTAGGGAGAAACAGGCTTAATGTTTACTTATCTTTTGACGGGTTCCTTCGGAGAGTATTTGCTCTTTTACGAGCTAGCGAAATTTTGCATATATTATATATTATATATATATCGCTCTGGCTTGAAGGCATAGGTCCTTCTTGTCTAAGATTCTATTTCGCTTCCTCCCCCGGTGATTTCGGCGGTAGTTTCAATATATCTTATCACTTCAACTGTCCAGCAAATCCCAGTTCTGGTGCTTCGCCCAGAGTTTGGCACGAGATTCGCCCCATCTGTTCACGACGACACCTCTTTTCAAAACTGATTTTCTTTTTACCCTATTCCCGCGGACGGAAAGAAGGTGCCACTTCCGTTTTAGGTTCAGGCCAACCCTTTCGCTTCTATCTTCTTCCTTCCCTTGTCAGGCGATTCTTTAGGACTACTATCTCTTTCACCCGGTCACAGAATGCAAACATCTGTTGGCTTTCATTCTGACCTGGATTTATTACTTCGGCCGCGAGGGATTGACCTAGATTCCTATTCCTCTCTTAACGGTCATTCTTTGGCGGCCTGATAATTCAAACACGGAGGGGTAAGGGACATTCCTTATTTCTCTTCTCTCAGTGGTAGGCCACGTGACAGTATCCTTTTATGAGATTCCCGCTATATAGTTTGGTTTCGAGTAATTTTATCGTTCTCCTTAAGTACTTATTCTTAATTTTTTCTTTCATCACCATTTTCCCTTTCATCTTCGTTTGTCTGCTTCCAATATTACTAAGAATGTGTAAGCTTCCTTTTCTCCGAGTGTTCTGATTTGTTCTTGATTTGGTAGTTCGATTCCTTCTGTCATGTGTCATTTCCCGCTTCCCATGGCGTATTTTTCTATGCCAAATTCCATCCCTATCGCCTGACTGTATATATGGGCTCTGCCTGTATTAGAGTTTCCAATTCTTTTTCATTTTTGAAAAATGTTGTTTGGATGGTCTCCACCCGTCCGCCGATTTCCAACACCGCCAGTCCCTTTAGTAATCCTTTTGTTACTGTTCCAAACGCACCAATTAGAATTGGTATAATTGTCACCTGCATGTTCCACAGTTTTTTCAATTCCCTAGCAAGATCGAGGTACTTATCCTTCTTTTCACATTTTTTCAGTTTATTTCTGTGGTCAGCCGGGACAGCAAAGTAGACTATTTTGCAAGTTCTCTTTTTTGTTGTTGATTATTATTAAGTCTAGTCTTCTGGTCGAAATTAGGTGATCCGTCTGTATGTCAAAGTCCCATAGGAGTTTATGTGTGTCATTTTCTAGGACAGTTGCTGGGTTGTGCATATACCATTATTATTATTATTGTTATTATTATTAAATAGAAATAGTTACGTGAAGCCATATTATTGAGAAAAAAATGACTGACTTGGCATGAAATAACCCAAAAAGTGTTCATATGCTGTAAAACCAACCAACCAAACCAGTTTTCCCAATATTTAATATAGATACAGTTTGAATATAAAGTAGAAGTAAGTAAAGTTGGCGACCGTCGTCGAGGGCGATCAGAAGGTTCCCTTTTCAATAACTACTACACCGAGATGTAGGGGAGGGTACTAACCCTTTCTCTGGATTGTTCCATTTTCCACTTTGCAGTCTAGATCTTTAGTCACAACATCATGCAGACTCTCTCTTGTATATAAATATTAGGGTTCGTGGAAAGAATTTAAAAGGATTATAAAAAATGTAATAATGATAAGGGGAAGTAAGATTTGTCTTGTTGGCTTATATATTAATGTTATTTGGCCTTTCTAAAAGAGAAAATGGAAATAATTTTAGAAAAAAAAAGATTGAGCCCTAAAGCATAGAAAAATGATGAAAACTACTATATGTAATTTTGAATCGTAGTGAGGGAGAGAGAAAGAAAGAGAGTAAGAGGGAAACATACAAGCAGGTTGCTGTGAAAAGAAAAGAAAGAAAGGTGGACCCTGTGCACAGATATACTGTCTCTGTGTTAAAATGATTGACGGGCCATAATGTAAACTTCCACTTGGGTTTTGAGTTTTATTTTTTATGAATGAATTTGATTGTAAACAAAATTTTTATGAATGAAATTTTGAAGTAACTTGTGAATGCTGTTCAAGCGCATGGTAATTTGAAATTAGGATTTTAATCCAAGATCTGGGAGGATTTCTGGGCATCAATGATGTTGTCTGGAGAATGCTCATTTACCTTTGGATCCGGAGTTAAGGCTGTGGGACGGGTTCGAGTTTGGAAAAGTTGTGCAAATTGGAAGTGTTCTGGGAAGTCTCCCTTGAATGAGATCGATATTTTCGGTACTGGTAGAAGCCATACTAGGTTTTGTGAAGGTCTTCCCCCAGAGGGGGGGGGTTGAGAAAATTTGAGAATCTTGTCGTACTGGATATTTTGTGAATTCCCCTTAGAATGGATTTGAGAATCTTGTGGTATTGAAGTACTGACTGGTTAGTGGTCAGACGGATTTTTAATGGTCCCCCTGGAATGGGATTTGACTTTTGTTTTTGAAAAGGTTATTTTTGAAACGGGATGGGAGAATTAGGGAGTATATGAGAAAAGCTTGAGGATCTCGTTGTATTTACGGGAAAATTTGTGGACTCGGTTTTGAATTGTTCTTGAGGGGGAAATGTTGTTAGCCGAATGGATAAAAGTTTGGGTTGTTTAGGAAAGACACCCACCCCCGGATGTTTTAAGTTATCTTTGGAAGTAAGCAAGGAACTAGTATTGTGTTGTCGTGTTCGGAACAAGTAAGAATGAAGAAATGATGGCGGGATACGAGACATGCTTTTGTAGAGATACTTGCCGAAAGAAGAAAGAACATTACTGAAAAAGTTTGATTAACGAACCAGGCTTATTTTATGGAAATACTTGTAAGAAATTGAATAAACGGGGAAGCACGAACCTATAGTTATTACATTAAGGTAAAGACAGGGGGAAGCAGATATAATGTTTAAAAAATAGTGAATGAACAATTTATTATAAAATAAAAGAAAAAAAAGAAAAAAGGACGACAGGACAATGGAAAAAGACAGAAAAAAGAAACAAAGAAAAGAAGAAAAGAAACTTGAACACAGTATAAAAAAAGGACAAACATTTTTAGGAAATATTGTGCATAGATTGTAACTAAAGAAAAAACCAGAACATTTGTGAACTTTGATTGTGGACATATTGTAAATATTGTTTTGACTTGTTCAGAATGGTTGAAAAATTAGTAAAAAAAAAAAAAAAGTTTGTTTGAGTCTAAAGGCGACATTAGAATTTTTTTTCTGTTTCATATTATGAAATTTGACGAAAACCATTAACAAGGGATTTAATATTACGTTTATGGAGATTTTAAAATTATTTTGATTGTGAATTATTTTGAATATTGGGTTTTCGTGGAATAGGAAATAATTCTTTTTTTTCAGGTTTCTATTTTTGAGCGAATCGTGGGCTGACTCGAGATTAGGACAGAGATTCATCCAAGTTGTGTTACAGATTGTTTTGGGCATACGGTAAGAAGTAATTCTATAGAGGAATTCACTGTCCCATGGATTTGTTGAAGGCTTGTGGTGGCCAGTATTTTCAGATTGGAGTTCCAAGTTGATGGAATAAAGGAAAGAAAGGCGTGGCCTGCTCCAATATTTTGTGGATGATGTCTGAATCTTTCAGTCACGATAATGTTTGGATTCGTGCGTGATTTGGCGAAGCGAAACGAATCTGGAAAAGGCGAGGTGCCTATATCTTAGTGGCCACGAGGTTTCCTGATTAAATTGAAAAACAACCTGACGAGTGTGTGATCAGGTAAAGCATGTTCTTGAAGGGTTTACAGACCAATAGGCATGTTAATAGAAAATTAATAATTAAAAAATGAGTAACACATTGCTAATAAATATTTTGCGTGGTCTATTTTAGGTGGTTAACTGTATGCATGTCAGATTGTGATACATTTTGATGTATTGTTATTTTATGGAATAGTGATGAATTGTTTTGGGCCATGAATTTTATGGATTTATGAGGAATGTTTTGGGCCTTGAAGATATTGTTTTTTAGTTGGTGGAATTCTCCAGTTACTCCAGGTAGGAACCTGTTGAGCGAAGGACTGGGGCGTGGTCATAAGAAATCCAGGCGAAATGTATTGCTGGAATGACTAGGGTTACTAAGTTTGTGACCAGGATCTAGGACCAGAGTATGGTCTTTTATGGTTTTGAGATTCTTCAAGGAATTGCAGATGGCCCTATTGTGTTTTGGAGGATGAAAGATGCATCTGTATTGTACTTTGATGTACGCATGTCAAGATAGCCAACGACGCAAAAAATAGTATGAAATAAATTTAGATGATAATTTGCCTGGGCAAGTGTTACATAGTGAAAAGGTCGCCTTCTACTCAAGATTTTGTTTTTTTGCTGTGGTTCAAGGAATTTCTTTATGTATTTTTACTGTTGTTATCCTTGAGCATTATTTGTAAAATGTGTGTATGAGGGGGATGGAGACGGACGTGAAGAAAAATTTCCACATGTGGAATTTTGAAAAATAAGTATGGGATGATTGTTATATATTGACCCTCGACCGAGCCATCAATCAAGAGATGCACCTGTGTAAATAAGCGGAAGCAGGTGGATGTCAAACAAAAATATAACCAGGTCACAGACGGTTTGGGTCCGTTGGAGATAGGATGCCAGCAGAGTTAGAACCAGCTCCAGACAGAGGGCTTGGGCCCTCAGTGACCCATGGTTGAGCAGGCCAGCCAGAATACGAAAGAAGTGCTACTATGGTCAGAAGAACTTGGGGTCAATGTGTAGCAGTCTGTCTCCGTCTCCAACTTACCTCTCACACGCAAGAAACATCACCCTTTCCAGAATAAAGCGTGAGAGGTATATTTTTATAAAGAAGTGTGTTCGTTTGTTCAATGAAGTTCGTCAGTATGTTTGATTATGTTCCGCTTATATTTGTATATGTATGCAGCTATACAACACAATGACCTTCGTCACAGCCTCTTTCATCTCCTCAATTGTCTCATAACGACAGCGTCTGAGCTTAGGGAATAACCAAATGTCACAGGGAGCAAGGTCTGGACTATAGGGAGGGTGAGGAACTGTCTTGATGCCCATCTTGCTCAAATAGTCTGTGACAAGAATGGAGTTGTGGACTGGTGTATTGTTCTGGTGGAAATGCCACTGACCCGATTTGAATGTCTTCCTGAACTTCCTTAAAACCTCAACATAGTAACCCTAACCCTAACCCTTTTGCCAATCAACTCTGGTGTATTAACTTCCTTATTCCTCCCACAGCTCTCATCTTCACTCACAGACTCCCTGTCTTCCTTGAATCTTTTATGCCACTCAAAAACTGATGCTCGATTCATGGAAGATGGTTGAAAAGCAGTCTGAAGCATTCCATGCGTTTCTGTGGTATTTTTTCCAAGTTTAAAACATAATTTTATTGCATATCGTTCTTCTAAAGTGTCCTCACGTCCAGACTGCATTTTTGAAATTGACCAGCTGTGACAATCAGGCTTTAGTAGGGTGTATTCCAATTCCTCTTGTAGCTGTTCATTTAAAGTTGAAATCATAAAAATTGGTCAGTCATCTCATAAAATGTATAGCATTAACATACTGAATCTTCAAGAGTCTACGACAATTTTAAATGCCTTATACAAACAAAGTTTAGAAACTTATTGAATTCATCTCGTATATATATATATATATATAAATATTTCAATAATAATATATATATGTATATACATATTTAAACCTGCCCCTATCGCCTATCATTGTTAGCAGTTCCTTAGGACAGCATCAAGTATCTGCTCATAGCTGATGAATATACATTTTTGTTGGTCAGGCAATACTGATTCTTCCCTATGTGGAAACTAATGTGAAAACTTTGCCTTTTCTCCAAGTACTTCATCAAAATCAACAGTGATGCAGCTATACAATTGTACTAACCTGATACAGCATGGAAGAATTCTCATTTTTTTTTATCAGAGTAATCAGATTTCCATAAGATCAATAATCTATTGAGAGTAGTCCATGCCTTTCCGATATATATGTTGACGTTGCATTCGGTAATGACATATTGCTACCGAGAAATGTGAATTGATCTACTAATTTCAGAATATTGTCATTCACTGTGGAGACAGCAACATGTTGTCTAAAACATGTGAAGCCCATTTTATTTGTGTTCATGCCTATTGCTGTCAGTGTCAGGATATGAATCAGGGATTTGGCTTGTGCAGGTGTATTTGTGAGAAGTGCTTGATCATCTGTGTAGTCTGTATCTGCTTTAGCTTTAATGAGATATCATCTGCTTTTTGTCCATTTTAGTGTCAAGCCTTTTTTATAAGATCTTACATTTGTAGTATGTTATCTATGCTGATTATCAATCGATATAGGGCTAATGTATTGCCTTGCAAGGTTCCAACAACAATGTCAAAGAAATCAATGTCAACACTGAGTAAGCAATAGACCATCATTATAGCAGTAACAATGTCATTGGAAAGAACATATACTATAAGTATTTGTTCTTTCCTCTGTGTATGGAATTGAATGCCTTAAAGAAATCTACAAACAATAGGGTTGCCTTGAAATTCCAATGATTCAACCAATAGTCAGAATCTGAAAAGTTGCAGATAGATTTCACTTAAAACGTCTGACATATAAAGAAAGCAGAAATATTTTTCTCATCCTTTATGATAACTTGGCTAATCTTATTTGGTTGCTGGAGTAATCTTTTGTATAAATTATTATCAAAACACTGAACAAACTCATGAAAATATTTTTAAATGTCACAAAGAATTGAATATTTTTCCACTAAAAAAATAGATATTTTAATTCAGCCTTATGGTAAGTTTTCTTTAAATCTTTCTTATAAGTTTAACAATGTGTCAGTCCTTTTTACTTTAAAATTTTATTGTTGACACTGTTCCTACAGGATTCCAAAATGGGGTTGCAAAATCATCATGCCATGCACAAGTTAGAATCATATGTTATTCTTTGAAATTCAGCATTTAGTATACATTTTTTATAATGCATTTCTCCTGTGTAGCATAGCCACCAAAATAGGACCAAGATATGAATATGTGAAATATACATAGGGAATCTCGAAATACACGAAACACAGACGACTTTCTTTGTTCCGGTACGAAACTTTTATTACCTTCTTGACTTTTAGGTTTTCGACACGAGAAGAGAGAGACACAATTTTTACAATGTTGACTGTTCCATCTGACCCCACCACGTGCGGCGCATCTCGCAGACCCACTGAACTGGCCCCGCCCAGGTTCAAAAAATCAACTCGCTTCGTCTAGCGTCAAATCTCAACTAACTGCTTTTTTAAAAAATCACCCAAAATCCTCAGCCCATCGCTTCCGGGTATGACGTCATTCACATCCCCAGTCTCACTTCGTATCCAGGGTTTTTATTATGACATCTGTGATTGTGACATCCTCCCCTTGCGAGCGTGAACACCTGCACTCAATGTGTGCCCCGACCCATGCATTAAGCCGAATAGTTCTAAGCCTAACTAAACCGAAAGATAAGATATAACCAACGAAAAAATGATAATATAAAAAAAAAAAATCCCTCCGCAATTATATAACACCTGATATATATATATATATATATATATATATATATATATATATATATATATACACATATGTATGTGTGTGCATGGGTGAATCCATAAACATGAATTCCTTTTGATATGCTTTTCAATGTTATTTTCATGCAACTAGGACATTTGTTATTTTTTCTTTATGCTTTTAATGAGTGCTCAAAATGATTATTTCTTTAACAATGAGATCTTTGTTTTGGGGTTTTAACCATCATCTTTTCAGGAATAGTAAAAGTAAAGTTGGCGACCATTATTGAGGATGACCAGAAAGCTCCTTTTTCAATAGCTACTACACCGATATGTAGGGAAGGGTGCTACTCCATTCCCTGGATTGCTCCATTTTACCCTTGATCCATGCCTTATAATGCTGAGTGTTAAACAAGGCAGCATCAAGTACCATTTTTTGAGTCTTTGGTATGACTCGACCTGGGATTGAACCCCGGTCTCCCGGACCATTGTTTAACACTCTACTCATTAGGCCAATGGCTCTGTTAGACATCATCTTAATTCATCTTCAAAACTTAACTATTCTTACCAGCATTAATTTTCAGGTATTTGCATCCAGTGTCTACCTTATGATCCCATTTGATCCATGCCTTAAAATGCTAAGTGTGAAGCTAGGCAGCATCAAGTACCATTTTTTGAGTCTTTGGTATATAAACTTCTGTGAAACAATGTATTTGATTTTAGTTTATTTTCCTCTTTTTCAATACTTCTCATCTGAACTGTCTTTTCACACCTAGGATTTGAATTCAGTCACTGATTCTATTCCCTATGATATATAAGTATTACACTAAGCTTACCTCCTAAGTAAATAACAGTGTTAAAAGACAACAGATTAATTTTACAAAGAATCAGTTGTAAAAATTTTTGCAAATTTTCAAAAAAATCTGGTGGGGAATTTATTATTTCTGATCTGCCTTCTTGTGAAATTTTTGTGGGTTGTGTAGGGAGACAAATATAAAGTTTTTTCGTTACCAATTGTTCAACAATTGTCCAATTGTACACAACCCACAAAAATTTCACAAGAAGGCAGATCAGAAGTAATAAATTCCCCACTAGATTTTTTTGAAAATTTGCAAAAATTATTACAACTGATTCTTTGTAAAATTAATCTGTTCTCTTTTAACACTGTTATTTACTTAGGAGGTAAGCTTAGTGTAATACTTATATATCATAGGGAATAGAATCAGTTTCTGAATTCAAATCCTAAATGAAATGTTCACTTCTCACTAACTCACCAGAAAAAGGTAGGAATCTGTTCCCTGGGGGTCCTCGTGGTGTAATGGTTAAAGCAATGGACTGTGGAATCGTAATTAGCGAGTTAGAACTCCAGACGCACTATTACATTCACTTTCGGACAAATGCCCTTGGGAAAGGTATGAACCCCCTTATCCTCCTAGCTATGGGTTAAATAGTATCCTTACTGTTCTTCTCGAAAGATGGATTTGGCATGAAATAACCAACAAGGGTTGATATGCCATTAAAAAAAGAAAACAAACCAAACCATCTGTTCCCCATTCAGCTGTGGTAAATAGTTGTGCAAACTGGTTTCTTTAGCTTTGGTAAAACAACTAGTCTAGGAGGGGCACCTCAGGTAGTGTAATGGTTAACAAGCTAAACTAGCAAACCTTCACGAGGGAGTTCGAGTCTCATTGGGTGCCCCATTCATATGGCCTTGTGCCACATCTGAGCAAAATGTTCAGTAAATTACTACGAGTCTAGAAGGAAAACTTCTTATTCAAATCGGCTGTACTCCACTAAAAAATTGATTTCGTATTACATCCTGCTTGTTGCAAGGGATTTTGGTAAATTATCATCTTTAGGGTGATTTTTATTTCCTTTCATGATTTGGACAATTATGGTCCTTTACAACTTCCTTTACCAGGGAACTGATTTACACAGGCTGCTCTTGAGAGAGGAAGTGGAGTGATTTCCACAGTTTGAATTAATCATCCTGGTTAGAGAGTCCATTCAGCATTTGTTTTATGCATTGATGTGGGAAGAAATGGACCATGTCTTTCTTAAGGGCAGAGAGTTGGAATTTCATCTTAAATCTCAAGATTTAGTATCATGCGCTAATAAACATTGCACCAACTGCTCCCTTCCTAATGAAATAACTTAGATGAATCAATTTTTTCCATTTCTCAACAAAATTAGTTGCCAAAAAAATACTCTCAGCATCAAAGTTATCATGATGAAACTTTGAAATCTCTTCATTTATGGTCTTCTAGTCTACTTATAAACCTTTTACACATGTATCAACTTTGTCTTCTTTATGTAAGTTAGTTTAATCTTCTTATATATTGATTTGCAATCTGACATTTACATTTTTGGATAAAAGAGACTGCAAAACTGATGATGACTGATGATTAAGTAATTGCCAAAGTGCAATTCATTATGCACATATAAGAAGTTGATTCAGCAGCTGATCTTGAGAATAGTGACCCCCAGGGAGTTTTACTGAGATAAATATAGTAGCTACTGACCCAAACTCCTGAGATCCTGTTGACATTTAACCTTAATGGACATTAGTTTAAAGCAATAAAACAAAGTGGTTATTTATAACTCTTTGGAATAGCCAGTAACTCAAATTGTCAGAGTAAAGGGTTATTTTCACTAAGAGGAGCAACCAAAATACAGTTTTATTTTTATTCATCAATGCTTTTTCTCTTTTCTTACCATAGCAAATTTGCTGACAATATCATCGAGATTTAAGGCAATTTCAGGAACAAATAAAACACAAAGTAAACTTTTTGGTTATTTATTGGCATAATGGTTAGTATTCACAAATGGCCAGGGAGACCTGGGTTCAATCCCAGGTTGAGTCATACCAAAGACTTTAAGAATGGTACTTGATACTATCTTGCTTAACGCTCAGCTTTGTAAGGTAAGGATCAAGGGTAAAGTGGAGCAATACAAAGAAAGGATTAGCACCCCCCTACACCTTGATGTAGTAGCTATTGAAAAGGGAGCCTTCGGGTCACCCTCGACTACGGTCGCCAACTTTACTTTACTTAAAAGAATGCTGGTGGTGGTTTGGTTTGGTTTCTTTGTTGAATGGCATATCAACCTTTGCTGGTTATTTAATACCAAAGCCATTCTCCAAGTAGAACAGTCGTTGTACTATTTAACCCATAGCTGAGAGGATAAGGGGGTTCATACCTTTCCCAAGGGTATTTTCCCGAAAGTGTACGCAATAGCGCGACTGGAGTACTAACTCGTTTACTACGATTCCGCAGTCCATCGCTTTAACCATTACATCACGAGGACACCCTCGGCTGGTGGTGGCTTTTATGCTCAACGTCAGTTCCTTTCCTACTGATACAATTTCCATTATAAGATTCATAAAGCATATCAAATCTATTGTTACATTCATTAGGATATGCATCACATACACACCGGAATATGTTGCAGTTTGGGGGAAAATGTGCAACAATCTTGATTTCTGAACACAATGAAATGAGAGAAGAAAAAATAAAAAAAGATTTTAATATAAAACTTAACAAATAAGCTTTGTCCAAGCAGTTATGTCAAATTGTTTGACGATTATGTTACTAGATTAATGTCAATGTTGTGTTCACTTCATGTTTAAACAGAAGCGCAATAAAGGTATGAATGTTGTAGTAAATGCAGTTGAACTGCTATTATGTTCACTTTTGTATTAACATGCAGAGAAAAAGTATAAATCACCTTCCCCCCCACTCCATGAGCAAAATTGTACCACTAATTGTCTTCCACAAGGATGGTTTTGGCATTAAATAGCCCATGAGGGTTGATATGCCATTAAATCATGAAGTCAAACCAAACAATATAAGTGGTTGGTTGAGTAACCTTAACTGAACTGAAATCATGAGTAACTTCAAGAAAGGAATTCATGAGAACAATGTTTCATTTAATATAAAGTGTTTACAACATAAGAATATAGAATTTCTTCGCTCTACATATGATCTCTTACCAAATGCAACCAATCTAAAATTATGGGGATATATCGATTCGGATCTGTGCTTGTCGTGTAAAAGTGATCAGGGTACCTTGCTCCATGTATTATCTGCATGTCCACAATCGCTTCAGATGTACACATGGTGACATAACAAGGTGTTAGAGGTGATCATAGAGTTGTTAAGGGCACAATGTGAGACAGTAAACCAGTAACCTGTTGCTGCCAAGGAACCCATAATTTAGTTTCTCAAGGAAGGTGAATGTCCTATGAGGAAATAAAAAAATCCCAATATGAAGCTACTGAATGGAGCTAGTGACTGGAAAGTTTCTGCGGATCTCAAGACATCTCTACAATTTCCAGTTCACATTATTGATACAAAAAAGCGGCCAGACATTGTAGCGTGGTCCAATTCAAAGAAGAGTTCTCCTCATAGAATCGACAGTCTTCTGGGAAGAAAACCGGGAGGAAGCACAGGAGCGGAAGAAAAACCGATACGAGACACTACGTGCCGACTGCTAGGAAAAGGATTGGATATGCCATGTGATTCCTATTGAGGTTGGTTGTCGTGGTTTTATAGAACACTCAGTCATTTCGTTTCTTTCAAAAATTGGAATCACTGGCCGCAGTTTGAAAGTTGCCTCAAATCGTCTTCAGACCACGGTGCAATATGCATCAAGTTGGATTTGCTCGAAAGCGAGAAGTTTTCAGCATGAATGAAATGCACGCAGAACCACCATTCCCATGTGATTACATAACATCAAGAAATGGTTACTGTTAACATCAACAGCCGAAAATAAATGCAATTTTTTAAAAACCGCAAACTGCACACTAAAAATGAAGATGAACGTCCAATGTAATCTCTGCTCTTAATTGATCTGGTGTATATATATATAATTCTTTTAAATACCCTCTCTGGTGCCAAAAGCTGCTTGGTAGCGCCAAGATTGGCAGTACTGCCTTGAGCTACCGAAACTGTTATCAAACCTGGTTGGCGGCTGATGAGAGCAGGGTATCGCATGTGCTTTCACACGTATGATAAAAAAAAAAAATTAGAATTTAGATATAGAATGTCTTCAGGTTGGTATAAAATCAGATTTTTAGAATAAATCAATAATAATGATTAAATCCAACTTTTCACCTTCCACAAAGCTCAAAATTATTTAACATCAGAACCTACTGGCGACATTACTATTTGTCGATTTTACCAAGGCCTTCGATTCCATTCACAGAGGGAAGATGGAACAAATCCTACAAGTATACGGCCTACCAGAAGAAACCGTGGCAGCAATAACGATTATCTACAGAAAGACCAAAGTGAGAGTGCGTTCACCGGATGGAGACACAGAATACTTCGGCATTGTTGCAGGAGTACTGCAAAGGGACACACTAGCCCCATACCTCTTTATCATCTGTCTAGACTACGTACTTAGGACACCAATCGATGACATTAGGGAAAACGGCTTCGTGCTGACAAAGAAAAGAAGCAGAAGGTACTCCGCAAAAACAATTACCGACGCCGACTACGCCGAGGACATAACGCTACTGGCCAATACACCCAACCAAGCCGAAACACTACTGTATGGTTTGGAACGAGCCGCTTCAGGTATTGGACTCCATGTTAATGCACACAAAACTGAATTTATGTGCTTTAATCAGAAAGGTGACATCTCCACACTAGATGGAACCTCTCTGAAACTGGTTGACAAATTCACCTACCTAGGAAGCAGCGTCTCATCAACCGAAAAAGACATCGACACACGGTTAACGAAGGCATGGACAGCTATCGATAGGCTTTCGATCATATGGAAATCAAACCTGACCGATAAAATGAAACGCAGTTTCTTCCAGGCTGCGGTCGTGTCGATACTGCTATATGGATGCACTACTTGGACGCTGACTAAGCGGCTGGAGAAGAAGCTAGATGGCAATTATACAAGAATATTGAGAGCAATACTGAAGAAGTCCTGGCAGCAACACCCCACAAGGCACTAAGTATACGGTCACCTGCCTCCCATCACGAAAACTATCCACGCTAGACGAACCAGACATGCCGGACACTGCTGGAGAAGCTAGGACGAGCTCGTAAGGGATGTACTCCCGTGGATCCCCGCATATGGCCAATCAAAAGCAGGACGACCAGCTCGAACATACATACAGCAGCTATATGAGGATATGGGATATAGCCCTGAAGACCTGCCAGAAGCGATGAATGATAGGAAGAAGTGGAGAAAGAGGGTCAGGGATATCCGTGCTGGCTGCACGACAAATACAATCAAATATCAAATATGTAAAAAAAAGTTGTGAATCAAAAAGTTTAATCGAGATGCATATGTTTTTTACTCAAGGTAGTTGTGGTATGCAAAATAAACTAGTTAATAATTACTGTACAGCCATTATTTCATTATGTGAACTATTATTTGAACTATACAAAAAGGAAGTTTCCTTATTGCAAACAAATGATATTACTAGACCATGGACTTTTTGACATTGGCTTTCTCGAGTTATACTGAAAAATGACTGATTTGTATATACATTTCCTAAAAACAATTCTTATAGCTACATTGGTATGAATGATCAGTGATGTTCCTTGGTTCATCAGAGGTTTTAGGTCTTTCAACCAGCTGGCCCAGCTTAGAGTGATCACTTCCTAACATCAACAATCCATTGATTCACCCCCTTTTATCGAAAACACACAATCATCAAGTCATGATGTGATAGCATCGAGTTTTCTGACTCTCTCTTGCCATTCCTTATTATCTATCATTCTTGGGAAGTCCTCTAGAATGCATTCAGTGTCCATAAAGAGCTGATTAATGTAAGTCCTTACTAGTCAGCCAACATTGATATAACCATGTATATGAGTCTATAACAGGACATCACGTATGAGTTTGTCCATAATTCTCCAGCAATGCACTGTATATCTTGGTCATCTTTCTTGGATAGTTTGTGAGATGGGAGGTAAGGGGCCATACAGCCACTGTTTTGTGGGGTGTTACTTCCAGGATTTGTTCAGCATGTAGCATTCTTGAGCAGTCTCCATCTGGCTTTTTCTCCATAATTTTCGTTGGAGTCCTGGTATTGCATCCATACTGTAGTACTGACACAGCCATAGCTTGAAAGAATTTTTGTTTTCTTATGAGAAATATCAAATTTCTGCCTGATTGACAATCTGTCAATTACAGTTCATGCCTTCCCAATGTGTACATTGACATTACTTTCAGAAGATGAGATATTGCTGCTGAGGTATGTGAACTTGTCTACTAATTTTAAAGGCTGGTCATATAAAGTGGAGATGGCTCCTTTTTGTTTAAATACATTAACTCTGCTCTGTTTGAATTCATGTAGAAGCCAATGCCTCCTGCTGCATGCTCCAGACTGTACAGCATGGTTTTGGCAGGTGTATTTCCAATAAGCGTTAAATCACCTCTTTCTCAGAGTGTATTTCCTGTTTTCTATTTTGGTGCCTTTTTATTCATTTATTTCCCTAATATGTGATAAGGTTTTTTGTTGTTTTATTCCCGGTAGATGTGAGTGTTTGTGTGTATATGTATCTCTGTATGTATAAGGGATATGCTAAAGAGTCTATTGTCTATTTTTTTTCTTGTTAATGTGGGTTAGAATTCAACTGACAATTACTTCTTTTACTTTTTCTTCTCTCTCTCTCTCTTTGCACCACCCAATAAACGACTACACAAGAAACCTGTCTTTGGACAATATAAATTAAAAACTAAACAATGTAGAAAATACAAACAAAAAGCATTTTAAGGGAATACAAACAGAAACCATCTTTGAACCAACACAAACTGCTTGCTGCCTAGTTGTAAATAAACCTTGTTGTGTGTTTAACAGCTTCGCATTCGTCATATTGTTACCACGGCGAGGTCACAACGGGGATATAAAGTATTTTTAGTACCACAATGGTACATAAATGTATTTTGGTGCCGTACCAGTCCATGTCCTCATGTCGTGGTTACTTCGGAGGAAAAATGACAGAAAAGAAAGAAAGACGAAGTAAAGAGGTCGAAGAAAAAGGGAGAGAAAAGAAAACACATGAAAACACACTAAAGAAAAGAAAAAGAAACTGAGAAAACCAGACGGAAAACAAAGAAAATAAAAATGAATAGATAAACTAAGGAAAACCGACAGGGGGTGGAAACAGGAAAAGAAAGATGAAGTAAAAAAGATAGAAGAAAAAGAAATATTGGAAATTATTTACAGAGTCCTTTTTACGTTCCTTGTGATTGGCTGAAAAATAACCAATCATGGGCTGTTATCAGCACATCTGCCGTATCACCACACGTACGCGCGTTCTTCAAATTAGCACCCACTTTTTGTCCCTTTGACGCCAACGATATAACACGGAATCTTGACAGCTGACGAAGCAGGCGACAGCAAGTAGCGAGGTACATACGAGGGCAGTCATCCCATGAGAAATTCTACGCACATGGGGACCTCAAACTCTCCTTCTTCCAGCCTTTGAATCTCTACGGACCAGTCACTAAAACTACATGGAACTGAAAGAACTATTACCAAGACGAATGCTATAGTTAAGTCTGCAGAAAACACCTCTTTTTGCAATTCTTCTTTCTTTATCTATTTCTCTAAATATAAACCCTTTTTTCAACTAAATTGTTGTCTTGTTCCTTTTCTCTTGTCACGTCTCGTGCTACAGTAAGCCTTATTTTTCCTTACTATTCTGATGTTGATTTTGTCTTATTCTCAATTGGTAAAATCCCAAGAGAAAGTGATAAGAAAACTAAGGTGAAGAACAACAAAATAACGAAAGAAAGACGGCAAGAAAATAGAAGGAAGAAGAGAAAAAACACTAAACGAAGAAAAGAAGATAAAGAAAAATAAGAAATATATAGACAGTCGGACGACTAAGAAATATTATGTAAAAAAACCATCAATTCGTAGGAGAAATAAAGGCAGAAAGAAGGAAGAGATGACCGCATCAAAATAAATAAATGAATAAATAAATGAAAATAAGAACATTAAACAGCGACAAGGTGGAGGTGAGAAACAACAACAGAAATGCAGAAAGAGAAAAAAAAACGAGGAAGCTACATGAAAGGTGAAAACGGAAGAAGTGCCGGAAAAAAAATAGTAGCAGCGCGATACTTAAAGTGCAGGCAGCAATCGGGGTTCCAAAAAAGAATTGCTCTTTAAGCGACCCGCCCAACAAGGTCTGGTAACGGGACTATCCCAATTTCTGGAGTAGAAAAATAACGGTCTGGTCTCCTTGGTAACACAATTTAGAATGACGAGAAAGAGGTGACTGAACCTGAATATATAGGTTGTAATCACCTCTCCCTCTCACCCCTCCTACTCTCAACTCTGACCATAAATATCAGAAGCTGATAGACATTCATGTTGGCCACAATATCCCCCGAAACGGAGCCCGCAAGACGTAAGTAACACTCTAACTCATTTCTTTTTCCATAGAAGAAAGATACAAGACCAAGTATTGAAAAAATCAGAAGAACAGAAGGAAGATAAAGAAAGATACAAGACCAAGTGTTGAAAAAATCAGAAGAAAAGAAGGAAGATAAAGAAAGATACTAGAACACGTGTTGAAAAAATCAGAACAGAAGGAAGATAAAGAAAGATACAAGACCAAGTGTTGAAGAAATCAGAAGAACAGAAGGAAGATAAAGAAAGATACAAGACCAAGTATTGAAAAAATCAGAAGAACAGAAGGAAGATAAAGAAAGATACAAGACCAAGTGTTGAAAAAATCAGAAGAACAGAAGGAAGATAAAGAAAGATACTAGAACACGTGTTGAAAAAATCAGAAGAACAGAAGGAAGATAAAGAAAGATACAAGACTAAGTGTTGAAAAAATCAGAAGAAAAGAATGAAGATAAAGAAAGATACTAGAACACGTGTTGAAAAAATCAGAACAGAAGAAAGATAAAGAAAGATACAAGACCAAGTGTTGAAGAAATCAGAAGAACAGAAGGAAAATAAAGAAAGATACAAGACCAAGTGTTGAAAAAATCAGAAGAACAGAAGGAAGATAAAGAAAGATACAAGACCAAGTGTTGAAAAAATCAGAAGAAAAAAAGGAAGATAAAAAAAGATACTAGAACACGTGATGAAAAAATCAGAACAGAAGGAAGATAAAGAAAGATACAAGACCAAGTGTTGAAGAAATCAGAAGAACAGAAGGAAGATAAAGAAAGATACAAGACCAAGTGTTGAAAAAATCAGAAGAACAGAAGGAAGATAAAGAAAGATACAAGGCCAAGTGTTGAAAAAATCAGAAGAACAGAAGGAAGATAAAGAAAGATACTAGAAAACGTGTTACCCCCCCCCCAACAAAAAAATAGAACAGGATGAAAAGAAAATATACAAAACCACGTGTTGAAGAAAAGATAGAAATACAAGACCATGTGTTTAAAAAAAAAGATTGATAAGGTAAAAACACCACCAATTAGATTTAGATAAGTGACTCTTTACGTTTCTTATTTTATCCTTGGTTAAAACAAGCTCAGTAGTCCGTGCCTTAGATTTAAAATAAGAAAATTTAAACGAAGTAAGAAGTAGGGGAAAATTATAGACCAAAAGAAAGGAAGGAAATGTAATATCCTTTTTATGTGTTTGTCACCTTGCTGCTTTTTTCGTTCAGTCAAGTCTGATTTCGAGCCTGACTGTCCGAGATTTCATCCACGTTGTGTTGGAGATTGTTTTGGACATATGTGGTTTTATAGGAAGACCCACCGTTTCATATTTAAGGTTCCAAAATGGATAAGTGTTTCATTGAAATTGAGCAAGACGATGGTTTTCGTAAAGCTTTGAAGCCTGCATTTTTTCCGAGTTCTGTTGAATTAAAGAAATTAATGACGCCTGCTCCGCTTGTTTAAAGGTAGTGAATTTTTAGGGGTGGAGTTCAACTTGTGGGTAATTTCTCCGGGTTTTTTGGTCTGGAATGAAGTCTTGCGTTGGCGATTAGGTGAACAAAAATATTTCGGAAAATGAGATGTCAGTACTGACAGGGAAAAGTGCTCCCCACAAAAAATATCTCGTAGATTGGTGAGTAGATCGAGGGGTCTTGAAGGACAAACAAAGAGAGAGAAAAAAAAAAAGATCATTTTAGAAAGAAAACTCCCTTCTCAGGAGGCGGCTAGAGTTTTGAGTTTATAAACTTACAGCACGAATATGTGAGCTTGAAGAAACGGAGGAGGACAGAAGTGACGAAAAGAGATAAAGGAAGAAAAGGGTGAGGGGAAATAATTTACGAGCACAAGCGAGAGAGAGAGAGAGAGAGAGAGAGAGAGAGAGAGAGAGAGAGAGAGAGGAATGATGTTTAGTGAAGTAATAAAGACATTGATTTAAAAAAGGGGGGAAAAAAGAAGTGATTTGAAGAAAAAAGGAAAACTATTTAAGATGTCGCACGTCAATGTATTCTTGTGGTCGTCGCGGAGAAGTGGTGGAAGTATCAGTTTGGTTGGATTGCTGAGATGAACCCAATTTTAAAAAAATATAAATATATCTCCTTTTTTAGGAAAACTTGTCTTGAATATCAATAATATATTCAATCTTCAATTAATTACTAACCTTCCATACATATTTTTCACACTTTTCCTCCCTCCAGTAAACTATACTCACTTGTTTCTAGTTCAGTACATTTTACGTATAATCTCACGTTCCACTTTTCTATTCGTCTCCTCTTTTCTTTGGAAGATATATTTATCTGTTTATTATAGCTTCATCCATTATTTAAACCTTCACCAACTTTTCTCCCCCAGCTACTGTTCTTCTACATTTTCATTTATAAATATAACAATTCACATACGGTTAATTTTTTATGATTTAAACCTATTTCATTATTTACTTTTATTTCCGTTTGTTCTACTTCAGTTTTCTTCCGTTTTTCTTCTTTTTACTATCCCTCTATTTTTTTTCTTTCGACCCTTCTCTCTGTTCTCTTTTTCTTTTTTTCTCTTTCGTCTTTTTTCTCTCATTCTTCTTCTTCTTCTTCTTCTTCTTCTTCTTCTTCTTCTTCTTCTTCTTCTTCTTCTTCTTCTTCTTCTTCTTCTTCTTCTTCTTCTTTAATTTGTAATATCTCTTGATTGTTCCATTTGTTTTATATCATTGTCTTACGCTATCACATGATATTTTTTGAAATATAAACGCCAATTTAATGATTGAACGGTCGTATGTTCTTTCTTTGAATATATATTTTCCTCTCTTATTTTTGTATTTTATTAAACATCCAACGTTGATCTTACCAACACTCGGTAACATCATTTTTAAAATCCTGATGATAGTTTTCTAAAACCAAAACTTTATAGAGTCGACTTTCACATTAAATTCTTCACTTTGGATTACTTTATTTTTCAATTTTTCTCCATACTGTCAAATTCTTTTCCATTATTTACTTCCAAATGCATATGTATAAACAGATATTTCTATATATATATTATATAATTATAGTTAAGACACACACATACATACACACACACATACATATATATATATATATATATATATGTATATATATGTGTGTGTGTGTGTATGTGTGTGTGTGAATATGTCTGTGTGTACACACACGTTTCCGATACAAGTATATAAGTGCATATATGTATATATTTACCAACCCCTCTGCTTGGACAGGATATGACACAAGGTCAATTTTTAAGCGGAGTTTAACAGGTCTGATTCAGAGTTTTCCTTCTCCTAGACTAGTTGCCTCACCAAGGCTGAAGAACCTAGTCTGTCCTACTATTTACCCATAGCTGGATGGAGAATAATTGGATTCATACCTTTCCCAAGGGTATTAGTGCTATGTGAAATGTAATCAGTCTCGTGCAGGATTTGAACTCTTGTCGGCCTGTCCATTTTCCTACGACAATAACCATTACACATATAAATGCGTAAGCGTTTACTTATAAATAGATATATGTGTATAGATATCTGTCTAAGTAAGCATTTATGTTTTAGATATACAATTATATTTTTTCCTGTTTAATATATAAATAAACTTTTAATTCTCATAGATTTGCACTTTTTTTACAATAACTTTTGGATAATCTTTTGAAAGCACATACTTTTAAATATTTGCTGGTGAGTGTCATCTCTACGTCTAAAGAAATCATAAATGGCTGAGGAATTAATAGATATATTTATCATTATGGCAATATGCTACAAATGCAGTTTATTTCTATTAAGTATCTTGAATGAAATTTATTTTGTTAAAATTTCATTGTGTTCAAAACTATGCTCGTATTTTTGCCAGAACACTCTCGAAAATCTGGCATTGAGTCAAGCAAGTGCATTGCTAGTCCCTTAAAATACTACAAATTATTCGAATAGGCTCAGAAACTAGTTAAAAGTAATTAAGTTGTTTTGTTTATAACCATATATAATATTTTAATATTGATAGGTCCACGAAGAAATTTTTATTTTTGGAATTTATTTATTTATTTTGTTCTTACATACGTGTTTGTTTCCAGCTTGTTGCTTTCGTCAGAGAACATATATGGCAAAAGGCCTTCTTAATGGGGTAGTCAATGAGACTTGAACTCGTTTGTGTTTGCAGTTAGAATGATTTTCAGTTAGTTATGGTTTTATATAGAGGTTTTCCTCTCTTTTCCTTAGAGTGTGTTTACCTGGGTCTGCTTTACCCCGCTTTGATATTTGATATGTGTTTGTCGTTGTGTGTATGTGTATGTGTGCGTTTGAGTGGTTTCGGATTTCACTAAGAGTTATTTTTCCTCTGTGTGTGAGTGTGTGTCTTCGGGATTTTTGTATGTGTGTACGTGTGGTAGAGTAGTTTGAAATTTACTGGTAACTTTTTCAATAGTTTTTGTTGGTGTGTGTATATGCACACACACACACACACACACACACACACACACACACACACATATATATATATATATATATATATATATATATATCCAGCTTGATGTTTTCGTCAGAGAACATGTCTGGCGAAAGGTTTAGTAAATGGGGTATTCAATGAGACTTGAACTTACTTTGTGTTTGTTGTTTGAATGGTTTTTACTTTGTTTTTTTTTTTTATGAATGCTGGTCTTTTTTCTTAGAGTGTGTTTCTGTTTGCCTATTTTATCCCTTCTTTACTTTTGATATTTTATACGTTGTGTGTGTGTGTGTGTGTGTCGGAGTGTTTTCCAATTTCACTTATAGTGTGAATGTCTTTTTGGATATTTTTGTATATATATATATATATATATATATATATATATATATTTGTGTGTGGGTTTACGATTCATGTTTTATTCAAATTAGGTTTAAATTTATCTCTAAAATTCTTTTCCTTTATTTGAAGTAGCGTATAGTTGTTTGTTTGATACAGTGGCATTGTTTTTAATTTACCTTGACTACATTGGTATAGGTGTTTCGAAATATTTAATTTTGTTTTCTTCTATTTCAATATTATTCCTGTGAAGTGATATCCTTATATTAGGGGCTTGTGTTGACCCTACGTATATTTCTTTGCATTCGCAATGTAGGCTACGATTTTTGAGTTGCAGCTTAAGTTTTTATTTATTTTGAATTTGGTTTCCGGATTTTTAAAGGTATATGATTTACCTTCTATAATTATATCACATATCTCGCATTGTTTATTATTGCACTTGATAACACCTTGTGTTGTTTTCTCCGAATGTAGAAAAGGTGAGTATTCTTTTAAGATTTTTTTGGTTGTCTCTGGCATTTAATGATTTTTGTTGTCTAGTATTTTTCTGATTTTGTCCTTGTTTTTAAGTTCTTCTAGATTTGTCATTATTTTTGTGAATAGTTCTGGATTATTTTTGTTGTAGGTTGCAACGTATGCTTGAGGTTTCTCGTTGTTGTGTTTTTTCGGGTTCCTTAATTCTCTTTGTGGTATTTATTCTGCTAATTCCACCCCTTTATTATTAGTGTTGTTGGGTGTCCTCTCTAGTTTAGGGTTGTGTGTAGTTCTTTAAGGCGAGTTTTTTTTTAGGTTTTTATCCGTGATTATCGTGTACTCTACGTTTTAGAGCGTAAGGGATGGATTTTATACAGTTTTGGGGGGGTGGCTTTTGAAGTGGGTGTATTGTTTGGTGTCTGTTGGTTTGTGGTTGATATCGGTGATGATTTAGCCATTTACGTTTTTTATAAGGATGTCTAAAAATGGTAATTCTTTTGAGCTGTATTCCATTGTAAATTTTATTTTGGGGTATTGGTTTTGTAGTAGGTTGTGTAATTCGTTGATATCTCCACATGGGTATTTCCAGAATATGAAGCAATCATCCAAATATCTTTCCATGATTTGGTAAATTCTTCTTTTATGTCGTTGCCGTATTTCTTTTTTTACCAATTATTTCATATAGGTTTTCATCTAAATATGCTAAGGTTCGGGTAGCGTATGTTGGCGCCATTTTGGTTCCCATAGCTGTTCCTAGTGTCTGGATATAGTTAATGTTATTGAATTGGAAGGAGTTATTATTAAGGATTATTTCTATACCCTCTATGATAATTTTTTTGTTAAATCTTGCGTGTAATATGTCTGGGTACTGGTTTAGAATGTCCCTTTCAATAAGTTGTTTGTCCAGTCGGCTGGGGCTGTATAATACACTGACTGCACCTCTGCAGAGGGTTACTCCCCCACCAAACGAGTGTCCTGGATATGACACTAAACGATCTGATGGTGAGGTTCCAGTGATGCAGCAGGTTTATGGAATGCGGAGTACCCCTTCATTACCATCGCTCTCACGCCCACTATATGGGTCAAATAGAACTAAACTGTTACTTATACTAAACTGAATTGTTTGAAATGGAACTGTTTTTGACATTGAAACTGTTGGTTGGTTGTTTTTTTTATGGCATATCAACCTTTGCAGGTTATTCAACGCCAAATCCATTTTTATGTAAATAATCGGTTCTCTTTCAAACAATTCAGTTTTGCGTAAGCACATAGTTTAGGGAAGATAATGTAAGTAAAAGTAAAGTTGGCGACCGTAGTTGAGGGAGACCCGAAACTCCTTTATCAATAGCTACTACACCAAGGTGTAGGAGAGAGTGCTACTCCTTTCCCTGGATTTCTCCAGTTTACCCTCGATACGTACCTTATATTGCTGAGTGTTAAGTAATGAGGTATCACTAACCATTTTTTGAGTCTTTGGTATGACGCGACCTGGGATTGAACCCAGGTCTCCTGGACCATTGGCAAACACTCTACCCACTAGGCCAATGAGCGGGTGTCCTAGTTTAAATGTAAGTACAGTTTAATCGCGAAAAACATTTCTATTTCAAGATATTCAGTTTAGTCAAGTAGTTCTAATTCAGCTAATTCAGTTTTTTATAAGTAAAGATTTTGTTTACACACAGTCAAATGTCAAAACAGTTCTATATTAAACAAATCAGTTTAGTGTAAGTACAGTTTCAATGTCAAAAACAGTTCCATTTCAAATAATTCAGTTTAGCATAAGCACACAGTTTAAATGTAAGTATGGTTTAATAGCCTATCGATAGCTGTCCATGCCTCTGTTAGCCGTGTGTTGATGTCTTTTTCAGTTGATGAGACACTGCTTCCTAGGTAGGTGAATTTGTCTACCAGTTTCAAAGAGGTTCCCTCTAGTGTGGAAATGTTACCTGTTTGATTATAGCACATATATTCAGTTTTGTGTGTATTGACATAGAGGCCAATGCCTGCGACGGCTCATTCCAAACTATGCATTAGTGTTTCGGCTAGGTTGGGAGTATTTGCCAGTATCGCTATGTCATCAGCGTAGTCGGCGTCGGTAATTGTTTTTGCGGGGTACCTTCTGCTTCTTTTCTTTGTCAGCTCGAAGCCATTTTCTCTGATTTTATCAATCGATGTTCTAAGCACGTAGTCTAGACAGATGATAAAGAGGTATGGGGCTAGCGGGTCTCCTTGTAGTACTCCTGCTACAATGTCAAAGTATTCTGTGTCTCCATCCGGTGAACGTACTTTCACTTTGGTGTTTCTGTAGAGAATCATTATTGCTGCGACGGTTTCTTTTGGTAGGCTGTATGCTAGCAGGATTTGTTCCATCTTTCCTCTGTTAATGGAATCGAAGGCCTTGGTAAAGTTGACAAATAGTAATGTCATTTGTAGGTTTTTTGCCCGTACGCCTTCAAGGATTCTACGGATGGTTAATATTTGTGAGCTCGTGGATTGATCATATGGAAATCAGACCTGGCCGATAAAATGAAACACAGTTTCTTCCAGTATTGATACTGCTGTATGGATGCACTACTTGGACGCTAACTAAACGGCTGGAGAAGAAGCTAGACGGCAATTACACAAGAATGTTGAGAGCAATATTGAACAAGTCCTGGCGGCAAGACCCCACAAGGCACCAACTATACGGCCATCTGCCTCCCATCGCAAAAACTATCCAAGCTAGACAAACCAGACATGCAGGACACTGCTGGAAAAGCAGGGATGAGTGCATAAGGGATGTACTCCTATGGACCACCACATACGGCCGAGCAAAAGGATTTGTGAACACATTTTGTTGATAACATTTATTAATGAGCCTGGGCTCATTTTTTTTGCTCACAGTTAAATGGTTTCAAGTATTTCGATCAAATAGTAATAATTCTATTTTTTTGCACGCAGTTGAATGCGGCACGACATGATGATGATGATTTTGGTTTAATTGTCAAAAACATTTCTATTTCAAGCTATTCAGTTTAGTCAAACAATTCAGTTTTGCATAAGTATGCCGTTACTTCTATTTAACCCATAGATAGGGCCCTCTCAGGTGCTACCACGCCGGCCCAAAGTGGACCTGGGAGCAATGGCAATGAAGGGGTGCTCTGCATTCCCCAAAGCTTTAGCATTACTGGAACCTCACGATCAGATTGTTTAGTGTCATATCCAGGACACTCATTGGGTGAGGTCTTACCCTTTTGCAGAGGTGCAGTAAGTGTATACTACAGCCCCAGCCGACTGGGCAAATTGAAACTGTACTTAGGCTAAACTGAATTGTTTAATATAGAACTGTTTTCACATTTAACTGTGTGTAAACAAAATCTGTACTTATACTAAACTGAATAGTTTGAAGTAGAACTGTTTGACTAAACTGAATAGCTTGAAATAGAAATGTTCTTGACAATTAAATTGTGTACTCATGCTGAACTGAATTGTTTGAAATATAACTGATTATTCATATAAAAATTGATTTGGCATTAAATAACCTACAAAGGTTGATATGCCATAAAACCTAAATAACCAACCAACCAATCAATAAGTTGTAAAAAGTGCAGAGTGTGTATGCATGCTTGTGATTTTCTGTAAGTGGTTGTGTGCATGTATGTAATGATGTCCTAGGCAAGGACATTTGAGTTTAATTCAATGTAAACAATTTTTATTGCTTCTTTAATTGAATGGATATTTGTTTAGGGAAGATAATAGAGTAAGTATTTTAAATATGCATTTGTCCATTTTTCTTATTCAACTCAATTCAATTCTAATTCAATAGCATTTTTCCTTATGTTTTTCTTGAAGATAAAAGTTTAGATATTAATACTTCCTTTCCAAAGTAATTATCTGACGAGTAAATATGTTCCTGGCAAAATTAGATAACTTGTCATGAAATAAAATAAATACAGTGTGTAGTGTTGTTGTCACGAGTACCTAAAGTGATTTTCCTTTTTAGTGTTTGTTTACTTATGTGATCTATATGTACCATAGGACCAACATTTTGTGCTGTAAAGAAAGAAGCCGGCAGAAAAAGAAATACTCAAACTTGAAGGTAAGGAAAAAAAAAAAAAAAATATAGCAGTTGTTTTTATTCAGCTATGATCACTGCAACTCGAAAAGTTCCTTCTTCTCCTTTCCTCTTGGTGGTGACGGGGTGTGTGTGAGAGCTGGCTGTTTGACATACGCTTGTCACAGCAGATTGGTCATAGCAGACTGGGGTATGACGGGTCGGAGCCTCCGGAACCTTTAATGCACCCGTTTTGACAACTGCCTTCAACTCTGCCAAAATCTCATTACTTGTTTTCTTATATAGAGATTTTGGGGAACAAATCAAAGATCCTTGAATGTTCAATGTCACTAGTGAAACACGTGATGATACATCAGTGATTATTTTAAAATCACGTCTAACTTTGCAGGTCATTCTGCCTGCACGCGCTAGTCTCATGATACCTTCACTGATTGACGACAGCGCCCGTCCGTAATATTACATATATACTCTTCCATTCACTTGTTCTGATCATTGTATTCTTTAGTTTTTGGTGCAGAATAAATGGCTGAAGGAACAACATGTAAGTAGACTTTTTCTTAAAAAGTATTTTGTTAAAGTTTTGATTTGTATCAGGTGTTCTGATAATAAAGTAAATAAAAAAAAATAAACCAACAAAAATCAGCAACTATATTTCTTTTTTATTGCTTTTATACCTGCAGTGTCACATAGAATTTTGTAAATGTCTTATTTTTTAAAAAGATACTTTCGTTTTGGAGGTCTTGTGTAACCAGTAGATTACTTCTGGCTACAAACAGCAAGAATAATTGGAAAAAGAAAGTTTTAGTTTACTTTGCAAATATCTATATATTAATACCAGAGTTGTAAAAATATGCTGAGCTTCACCCAGAAAGAAGTGCCATAGCTGAACGGAGATCATGTGGGAGATGTCCCTAGAATGCCAATGCCAGCTGAAAAGTGCTGACATTTCCAGTATGATTTTGACTCCTTCCAGATGAGACTCAGGACTTTTTGAATGACCCTTCTACATATATTTGTATACACACACACATGCACACACACACACACACACACACACACACATACATATATATATATATATATATATATATTGATGTAGAAAAATTCAAATGAAATGGGGATAAATTAAAAAGGAGATAAAGATGAGGAAGATGGATTGAAGCTCTGAAATTCAAAAAGATTAGATTTTAAATATATGGAAATGACAAACTTCCTGGAGGATATAACAATGAACTTAAAAAGTGAAAAAAAAGAAAAGTATGTGAATTTAATGTAGTCAGTTTTTAGAAATTATATTTTGTGAACAATAAAAAAAAGAAAATTATTTTTTCTTTCATTTCAAAAAAAAAGAATTTAAAGTTTTTTTCACTATTCTATTTCAAAATATCCACATTCTTGCAAACCCTATTTAGAGATTAAAATCTTTCATGAGATAGTTAACTTTTAAAGAATGTAAGGGAAAAAACAGTAAGTTTCAAGAAATTAGATTTTAAGAATGCCTACTGGAATCCTGACATAAATATTCACTCTTACCTTCTAAAAAAATGCTTTTTGTTATAGAAAAAATCTAAAATACAGATTTGGAAAGATATATAACGAAAAATATTGCCCTACAAGTTATCTCACACATACACACATATACACACACACATACACACACACACACACACATATATATATATATATATATATATATATATATATATTCGAAAGTTATTCAATTAGTGGAATTTTTTGAAAAAAGCAAAATTGTTTTCATCCAAAAATGTAAACCCTGCATTGTTTGATACTGATTCATTGCAAAAACTAATTTAATCTCACAAAAATATTTGTTTAGCGGCAATTCAAAATGGCGGCAAATAAAAAGAGTGTTCTGTGATTGAATAAATTTGGTTTGGTTTGATTTGGGTTTATGGCATATCAGCTGCTGGAGGTTATTTAATGCCAAATCCTGTTTATACATATATATCAAATATATGATTTATGAATACATTTTGTTGATAACATTTATTAATGAGCCTGGGCTCATTTTTTTTTTTTGCGCACAGTTAAATGGTTTCAAGTATTTCAATCAAATAGTTATAATTCTATTTTTTTGCATACAGTTGAATGGTTTCAATCATTACTATCAAACACTAATTATTCTATTCAACATTAATCATTTGTTTGCACACAGTGAAGTTGTTACATGTATAACACTAATTATTCTATTCAACACTAATTATTTCATTCAACACTATTCCTTCATTTGCACACAGTCAAATGCTTCCACATATGATTCAATTTAGACATACATTTAAAGAGTTTTAAGTATTGCTATTGAACACTCGACGGCAATTACACAAGAATGCTGTGAGCAATATTGAAAAAGTCCTGGCGGCAACACCCCACAAGGCACCAACTATACGGCCACTTGCCTCCCGTCATGAAAACTATACAAGTTAGAAGAACCAGCCATGCAGGACACTGCTGGAGAAGCAAGGACGAGCTCATCAGTGATGTACTCCTATGGACCCCCGCAGATGGCCAAGCAAAAGCAGGATGACCAGCTCGAACATACATACAGCAGCTATATGAGGATACGGGATATAGCCCTGAAGACCTGCCAGAAGCGATGAATGATAGGGAAAAGTGGCAAGAGAGGGTTAGCGATATTCGTGCTAGCGGCACGAGATGATGATGATTGAACACTGATATGACAATATGAGGTATTCACTGGTGCTAAAAACTAATGGAGAGCATGCATTTTTTTACTTAGGCAAATGTAATTTTCCTTTTATAAAAGTATAAAACAAACTTATTGACTTTGAAAAAGATTCAAAAGCCAATTTAAAAATTCAGTGAGGGACTAATACTTATCAAACTTTCAAATAATCAAAACAAAAAATAAGCAGGCTTGGTGTTTTGTCATTTGTTTGCACTCAGTTCAAATCATCACACAGTTCCTTTTGACAGAATGATAGAACCCAATCAATAGGGATCTGGAAATGCTACACTGCTAAGAAGAAAATGTCAATTGAACATATTCTGAGAATTATTTGATATTGACTCATCCAGGTAAAATTTCGTCACCATCTTTCTTGCGATGGTTTGTTTAGTAACTAATAATTACTGGTTCATAATTATTACAAACCACTCTGAGTGTTTTAGGAAGCATTATAAAAAAAGCCTGAAGAAAATCACAAGGTTGAATTCCCATCCTGTATGAGAGTTCAGCCAGGGTACATTGCGAAGCGTAATAGAGAAGAATGGCTGAAGACCATCAGAAGTGAGTTGATTCTCATATTTTTGGACTTGTGCCAAACTAAGCAAAGCTTAATAAATGATATCAATGGGAATTCTATTTGCCTGAAGAGAAACCTTCTAGGTCAATGATAAATTGCTGTTTCCACAACCTAATGACTTGTAGCTGAGTAGATCCTGATGATAAAAAGTATGGACAGACACATTTATAATTTGGTTCCTATGTTTATTAATGTGTCAATGATTCAGGCCAGATATCTCAGTGAGTTTCCAAACTATCTTTCATAGGGTGGCAGAAAACTTTGCAGTACTCCAGAAAAGTAATTAACTCTTTTAATTTGCACATGATGAAAATGTTGAAATTCAATCAATGAAAAAACAAAAAGAAATTGAAAATATTGGTTAGATAAGTACTATATATATATATATATATATATATATATATATATATTAGAACATCTTAAAAGATCTATCAATATTGGTTGGTTAATAACAATTTCATTGCAAAAGCAAAATGATAAAATCTAACTAATATGATACTTTGAGACAATTAGTTATTGTCAGAATATTACAGTGAACAAGATAGTAGGTGCAATAACAGAGAACAGCTTACTCAGAATCTGGTAGCCTTCTTTAGGCTTTTGGAGAAAATAAGCATAGCGGGGGATAGACTAACTTTCTCATTGTTCAATGAAAGATAAGGATTAAAAAAAAATATATATATAATGTGAATGAAACTGATTTTGAGTGGCATTTTGCTGCTGAATCTAACATATAGTCATTCTGTCTAGTTAAAAGAATAAATGTGCACACCATATCTTCCTTTTTTTTTTTCAGCAATCACCATTTCTCTGAATATGTTAGCATTTGCTTTTAGCAGTTTGATAATTGAAGAAAAAATGTTATTTTGGATATTGTCAACTATTTCACAAAATAGTTGACAATATCCACGAAAAGATGCTGCAACTGATCTCAGCTAAAGAAAGAACTGTATTCGCTATAATTCCTTTTTTCTCATGGTCTTGTGCCAAATATCCTCTTTGTTATTGCAAATAAAAATGCTTATATTTTAGTCTGTTAAAAGATATTTTTCTCAAAGCTTTTTGGAAGCTTTTTATTTGAAATAGTTGCATTAATGTCTTGCTCCAAACTTAATTAAAAACAGTGATTTTAAGTGTAAATTTTTAAAGTAAATCAACTTAACAGTAAACAGTAAAGAATATAGAATTAGTGAATAGAGTTTAAACTTCAGTTAGTTTGCTTTCATTTTGTATGAAAAAATCTTTCAGAAAGTCATAAATCCATGTTTTCATACAATTCAAGCTAATTGGCCCGACAGTTGCTTTCCTTCAACTTCCTGCTAAACTAATGTCTCTGGAAGTGTGAATATAAAACCTCCAAAATGTGACTATTGACAAGAATAGAAGATGTAATGTAGAAATTTATCCATTTATTATTTGTTTAGCATTTTACTATTAATGACTTTCTTTTTCTCCAAAAAAGCAATATCCATACTGGCTATATAGTAAGTAAAGTAAAGTTGGCAACCTTAGTCGAGAGTGACCAGAAGGCTCCCTTTTCAATAGCTACCACACCAAGGTGTAGGGGAGGGTGCTACTCCTTTCCCTGGATTGCTCCACTTTACCCTTGATAGGTACCTTATATTGCCGAGTGTTAAGCAAGGAGGTATCAAGTACGATTTTTAAAGTCTTTGGTATGACATGACCTGGGATTGAACCCAGGTCTCCGGGAACATTGGTGAACTGGCTATATAGTAGCCTTCAATTCTGATAGACTTTTGACAAACAATGGGATATACACTTGTTCTTTTTTTTTCTGAATATTATGAAAGTAAAAGTCTCTCACTAGTTATGGTGGCTTCACTTTTATTTGCTTTTCCATGTCCTGTTTTAAAGAAAGAGAATAAATACACCCGGAACCTAATACTGTGAAAAAATAAAAGTAAAAATTCCTGCAAAATGAAAACTATTCAATCAAAACTGAAAACCCACACAAAACTAGCATGGAAAAATTGATAGGGATAATTTCACAGATAACTAAGCAAGCTTAAATTGGATAACTGAAGTTAAACTAAAAAGAAATTCAAACCAAATTTAAGAAAAGGAAGGGGAAATTTTCCCCATAACCATTGAGTCATCCTGGTTTAGCTTGTCACTGGATTACATCCCTTAAAGGGGGAGAGTATTCTATGAGCTACTAAAGCATATAACAATAGAAACCACAGGATGCAGCATGGTAGATGTCAAGTAAAGGGAATAACTTCAAAATTGGGTCAACGGCAAGCTTCACCGGGTGCTGGGGCAGAAGAACCTCATAGGTCAATGTCAAACCATGTATCTGAATCTTATTGCGCTTCATGCAGATAAACAGGGGATGCATTCTGATAAGGATGGAGCTCTAGTCCTAGTTTTAAAAAAATCAGCAACAGAACCTGAACCCAAATTGTGAAAATTCTTGGGAAAAATCAGAAGGATTTTCCCAGAAATCAATCCATTATTTCACAGATTCTGATAATCTGTGAAATCAATGAAGGAGTATTTGTAAAAAAAATCTGTTTGCAGAGTTCTCCAAAGCATTTAATTCCATACACTGAGGAAAAATGGAGTAAATGTTACTTCCGTATGGTCTCCCTCCAAGAAACTGTTACAACTAGAATGATGCTCAACAAAAACATGAAAGCAATGGTTTATTTATATGATGGTAACATTAGCTTCTTCATCATTATCACTGAAGTCTTCTAAGGGGATACATTAGTATCGTATTTGTTTATAATCTGCTTAGACTAGGTACTTAGAACATCCATTGATCAATTGAAAGAAAATAAATTTATGCTAAAAATGGCAAGAAGCTAATGATATCCAGAGATATTATTACATAGGCACAGACTATGCAGATGACCTAAAGCTTCTCACAAATACACTTGCCTGATCAAAACCCTTTTGCATTGTCTGGAGTAAGCAGCAGGAGGTATTGGCTTCTTTCTGAATGCAATAAAATAGAGTTCATGTATTTAAACGAGAAGATGCCATCTCCAGTTTAAGTGGCAGGCTTTTAATACTAAATAAGTTCACATACGTTGGCAGCAATATATTATCAACAAAAACAATGTCAACATATGCCTAGTAAATGCATTGCTCACTATTGACTAGTGAAATCTGATTAGTTTGGTCTTATGGCATATCAACCTTTGTAGGTTATTTAACGCCAAATCCATTTTTATGTAAATAATCAGTTCTGTTTCAAACAATTCGGTTTAGCATGAATACACAGTTTAATTGTCAAAAACATTTCTATTTCAAACTATTCAGTTATATATAACAATTCAGTTTTATGTAAGTACAGTTTCAGTGTCAAAAATAGTTTAATTTAAAACAATTCAGTTTAGCAAAAGCACGCAGTTTTAAATGTAAGTACAGTTTAATTGTAAAAAAAACATTTTTATTTCGAGCTATTCAGTTTAGTCAAGCAATTCTACTTCAGCTAATTCAGTTTTGTAAAAGTACAGATTTTGTTTACTCACAGTTATATGTTGGAACAGTTCTATGTTAAACAATTTAGTTTAGTGTAAATACAGTTTCTATGTCAAAAAACAATTGCAGTTATATGTAACAATTCAGTTAAGTGTAAATACAGTTTTATTGTCAAAAAAACAGTTCTCTTTCAAACAATTCAGTTAAGCACAAGCACGCAGTTCAAATGTAAGTACGGTTTAATTGTCAAAAATATTTCTGTTTCAAGCTATTCAGTTTACTCAAACAATTCATTTTAGCATAAGTATACTGTTAGTTCTATTTAACCCATAGATAGGACCCTTATCAGGTGCTACCACTCTGGGCCAGAGTGGACCTGGGAGCGATGGCAATAAAGGCGTACTCCACATTCCCCTTAAGCTCCAGCATTGCTGGAACCTCACCATCAGATTGTTTAGTGTCATATCCAGGACACTCGTTTGGGGGGTTCTTACCCCTCTGCAGAGAAGCAGTCGGTGTATTCTACAGCCCCAGCCGACTGGTCAAAGTGAAATCTGATATTTCCAACAAAATAAAATAGGATTTCTTCCAAGTTGTGATTGAGTAAGTACTACTCTCTGGATGTAGCGTATAGATACTAACGAAATGTGTCGAGAAGCTAGATGAGTTTATATCAGAATGTTATGTGCTGTTTTGAACAAATCCTGGAAGCAACATTTCACAAAACAGCAGCAGTAGAGTCACTATCTCACGGTGGATGTAGTTTGGCGGACCTGCAGAAGTGATGAATGATACGGATGGATGGTCAGAGAGAGAGAGAATTAAGGAACTCTGCACTCTCAGTACAAATCGATGATGGTTTACTTGCTTGTATTTATACTAAACTTATACAAAAAGGAACAAAAATATTTTGAAGTGAGAAGATTCTTGAAATTTCCATTTGCAATGTAAATCACTTTCCTATATCAATATAAGTAAAGTTGGCGACCAAAGTCGAGGGTGACCTGAGGGCTCCCTTTTTGATAGCTACTACACTAATGTGTAGGGAAGAGCGCTACTCCTTTCCCTGGATTGCTCCCACTTTACCCTTGATTCGTACCTTATAATGCTGAGTGTTGTGAAAGGAGGCATCGAGTACCATTTTTGAGTCTTTGGCATGACTCGACCTGGGATTGAACCTAGGTCATCTGGGCCATTGGCGAACACTCTAACCATTATACCAATGTCTGGTGACAATATATCAATATAGGCACTAATACCCTTGGGAAAGGTATGAATCCAATTATTCTCCCCCCAGCTATGGGTAAATAGTAGGGCAGGTTAGGTTCTTCAGCCTTGGTGAGGCAACTAGTCTAGGAGAAGGAAAACTCTGAATTCAAACCTGTTAAACTCCGCTTAAAAATTGACCGTGTGTCATATCCTGCCCGAGCGGAGGGATTGGGTAAATATGATATATCAATATAGTCTCCCATCATGTTTTTATTGTATGCTCCTTGGTTATAAAAGATAACTTTCAAAAGTCGAATTGGTCTTTTCTATTTATTTTAAATGTTAGTTATTTCTATCCAGAAACAATGTTATTTGTCTTACAAAACCATTTATTCGCATTCAGATAACTAAATAACAATAAGATTATTTTTTAATTGTAAAAGTCTTCATTGTCTGACCTAAAAACTATAGTTTCAATTTTAGAACTTTATAAAAATCATAGTAGGAAGACAAATCTTCTAATTCCTTCAAACATAATTAAAACAAAACCAGTTTTTCCCCCTAATTACTTGCAAAGATTATATTTCTTTTTTTCTTTGTTCTTTTGAATAAATATAAAAATTAATAAATAAGTGATAAAAAAGAGTTGTTAACTATAAAGTTCACTAAAGTGAGAGATTATAGCATATATTTTCCATAATTGTTTATTTCCCAAGTACTTTCTGCCCGACTTTGGGCCATCATCAGGGGAGGATGTATTACAAAAATGATGCAACTTTTTTTTGTACACTATTACTTTGTGGGGGTGCCCTCGTGGTGTAATGGTTAAAGCGATGGACTGCGGAATCGTAGTAAGCGAGTTCGTACCCCAGTCGCGCTATTACGTTCACGTTCGGGCAAATACCCTTGGGAAAGGTATGAACCCCCTTATCCTTCCAGCTATGGGTTAAATAGTACCACTACTGTTCTTCTAGGGGAATGGCTTTGGCATTAAATAGCCTACAAAGGTTGATATGCCATTAAACAAAGAAACCAACCAAATACTACTTTGTAAGAAGAGCACCTGTGCCGTTGCAGTGATTAGCTTTTACTTTTAAAATTGTTCTATAATTAGTGTCAGTAGCTAAAGATATTTAAGTATATTAGCACTGGTTTGAAAATTAATTCTGTTAATTTTCGGTTGCATGTTTCTAATATATTGTGCTTCGAGAATCTGTAGTTTTTGTTTGTTATTTTGATGTTCTAATGTTGTTGTGTTTTCGGTGAGAATTCTATAAAATCAATACGGCAATATGAAAGGATCAACAAGAAAATATGTAGACAGGAAATGTCTATTATGTTCAACGAAATTTGTATTAATGAAGAAATGCTGCCTCTCTCTCTCTCTCTCTCTCTCTCTCTATATATATATATATATATATATATATAAATTTTTCTAAAAATAAAAATATAAGTAAAATGAAAGATAATTCTGTATCCACTCAGTAGATCCACAAATTTAAATACCTTACAAAGAAAATGAAAGTAAAAATAAACAAAATAGTTTAAAAAAATTGATATCTGATTAGAAAACAAGAAAGTTGTGTTCAATATATTACAAGTTTGTCAAAAGGGTTGTATCAAAATGACTCATAGCTGACTTTAATGGCATCCATATGTCTCCCAAAACTCCATGGATTTGCTCCTAGGTATTAGTTGGATAGGTTTCAGCAAAGTTGTATGAAAGACAAGTTGTTGCAAGTCTCCTCTTTTCATAGCAATGATGTTGTCAAAGGACAGGGAAGGTGCTATATAACCACGCATCTGTATTGCCACAAAAGCTGACCGGTTAAATACAACTTCAGACCGCTTTAAGAACTCTAACATGGCAAGTTTCTTGGAAATATTGGAGGGAGGTTTGAATTCAGAGTGTTCCTTTTTTTAAAAAAGTAAGTTGGAAGAGGGTGTGCTGAAAAGTTCTCAGTCTAGCCCAGAAGGAAATGACTTGATTCTTTTTAAAGTTGAAGAAACTTAAGAAACTATATACCAAGTGAGTTGAACTTAAGGATGAACATGTGGAATAGTTATGTATGTTATACACATGTATTCATGTAACCATTTCAACCCCTGGATATGACTCAAGGTCAGTTTTTAAGTGAAATACAGCTCGTTTGAATTCATTTTTGTTTCTTCTACATAGGTTGCCTAACCAAGAATAAAAAAGACCCAGTCTTCTCAACTATTTACATATAGCTAGAGGTAGAATAGATGGTTTCATACCTTTCCCTACGGGCATTAAGATATAGTGAAATGGAAACAGCTTCATCTAGATCCATAGTTCTATTTGTCTTATGGTGATTACGCTAAACATGCCTTAATTTGTCACTACAGCAATTTTTCAGCCCCTCTCTCAAAAGAATTCAAAATGATTGAGACTAAGTAAAAAATGATAAAATTGCTCTGGTGTTCCCCAATGGCCCGGGAGACTTGGGTTCAATCCCAGGTCGAGTCATACCAAAGACTAAAAAAATGGTACTTGATGCTTCCTTGCTTAACACTCAGCATTATAAGGTACGTATCAAGGGTAAAGTGGAGCAATCCAGTGAAAGGAGTAGCGCCTTCCCCTACACCTTGGTGTAGTAGCTATCGAAAAGGGAACTTTCGGGTCACCCTCGACTATGGTCGTCAACTTTACTTACTTTTATATATAAAGGGGAAGGAATGAATGTTGTTATATAATTGGCCAAGTCACACCCTATCAAATTTTTTCACTTTCCTTCAAATTATATTGCAGTCAGTTAAGCCCATTAGTCTGTGTCTTTGCAACTTAGGATTGTGACAGTATTTCCAAAAAGATTCTTCAAAGACGGTTCTCCATTTTCTTCTCAGATTGTAACACCACAGCACCATCTTTAATATCAACAGGTGTCACACTTCGCAAAGTACAAAGCGACTCTGTTGTTTCAATACGAAAGAATTTTTATTACAGACTGAATACATTCTCTAGCAGTCAAGCAACTCGAGAGCGGAAGATATCGTCAAGGTCTATGAAAGAACCTCGGTGGCACCAAATAAACTACCCGTTTGTATGTCCCACTCCTTTTCTTTCTTGTCCCTTCAAAATCACAATAAATAAAAATCTAATTGTTTTACTATCTTTCCATAATTATTTTACTTTTATCAGGCCTGAAACCACAAAACTTGAAAGATACGTAGAAAAAAAAACACAATATTTTTAGAATGAGCAATGTACCTGCTTATAAATGGTGGTGTTGTTCTTTTCTTTTTTCTGTTTCCATTCTTTTTCGTTAATTTCATCATTTATTTTCTGTTAAGTTTTTTTTTCCTTCGTCTTCTTCTAATTTTGTTGTACCTAGGGCTGTTTCTTTTCTTTTTCTTGTTTTTCTTTTTGTTCTTATTCTTGTTTTTGGTGTCTTTTTACTTAGTTTTTTGGTGATTTGTTCTATTTTCAGTTGGGTTTATCTAACGCTATTTCTTTTCGATTTTTTTGATATGTTGATATTTTTCTTTCTCCTCGATTTTCTAGTTTTATTTTTCGTTCTGGGCCTTGTGTCTAACTTTCTACATCATCTTTTGATGCGTCGTGGTCGTTCTTTCCGGTTGTTTTTCATTCTTCCTTCTCGGGCTTTCTGTTTTCTTTCCGTTTTTTTTTTTTCTTTTATTCTTTCTTCGGTTGGGTGTGCTTTTACTGATTTTATTTTTCGTCTTTTGTTCATTATTTCCTGTTCTTTTTTCTTTTCCATCGGATCTTCACAGATGTTTTTATTCCTAATGTCTCTCTCTCTCTTTCTCTCTCTCTCTCTCTCTCTCTCCCTCTCTCTCTCATCTGAAACAACAGTCATTCCTGGCCACTTTCTCCGATTGTCTAATGGAAATCAAGCCTAATTCGGTTCGAAATCATGCCCCGCTGACATAAACTGGTCACAACGCCAAATGAGAAGTGTGTCACCATCTCTAATATCAACAGGTGCCTCACTCTTCGCAAAGTACAAAGCGACTCCGTTGTTTCAATTCGAAAAGTTTTTAATCCGACTTCAACGTTCTAGCAGTCAACCCAAACATCGTAAAAAAACTATGAACGAACCTCGATGGCATACCAAAGCGACAACCCTCGACCCCTCAATTCCAACTTCAACTCAAACGACTGACTCGTGACTGACTAAATTTCAAATTATCTTTTTTTTTTTTCTTATATTCTAAATTAATTATTTCATCAGCTTTCGGTGTGACATCATCTTATTAGGTTATTGTATCATACTTAATTTCTTAAAGCCGACAAATGTTTGATTGTTTACTTTTCCATAGAATTCTATTTTGACATGAGGTGACCGTCACCTCATCCTGCGTGCATGTACAAGCATTGTACGCCCAGACCTTAGCAATAAGTACACTTACACAAGTTTTTTGCTAACTTACCATCTCACCAAATAAATAAAATAATTAATATAATTAATTATCACCTTAATTACTTTACAATATGACACCACCTTCAATTTACTGTTTGTTACATTGACAAGTGAGATGGCAGTTGATATTTTAATGTACTATTTTGATTGTCTTGTGTCTCAGATTTTGATGAGCTAAAAGCAATTTTCTAATAACAAATATTACAGCACTCCCAAGTCATGATAATTCACCAACCAGTTAGATCAAAGAAACCTGAATCATATTTGCCATCTTCATCATCGCTGTCAGCATCATTATTATCAGCAACATACATTCTTGAACTTTACGACAACCTGCTAGGGATGATTTTTTTCATCAGGTTGAATTTTTCATGGACTAAATTACAAAGAAACTGACTCTGTAGAAAGAAAGAAACAATGTTAGTTCATTCCGCCCTTGTCTGGTATCAAATTAAGTTTTTTCTAATTGTTTTGATAGATGTGTGCACATGTGTTTTTCAAGGTTCTAAATGTCCCAACTGGTCGATTGTTGCATTAAAAACACTCTGAAAAATTGATCTTTACAAACAAAAATATATCACATTATTATTGATTTGTTTTCAAAAATGTCTTCAGATTATTATTTTTTTAAGCAAAAAACATTTAGATTATCCCCAAAAGTTTGAAAAGTTATTTTATTAAGTTTTACATGGTGAAAGAGTTAAATTTGCAACATACGTTCATCATAAAATTTTGATTCTTGTGCCAAAATTTTAATCCTTGAAAATACACCCCACCATGTTTCAAAGCAGGTTTTAAATGACAATGCCATTGTGCAGTTAATGTTTAAAGGGGCAGTATTTGAAAGAGAATATTGACATCTAACACAGGAATCAAAGTTCTTAAAACTTAATGGAATGACTTTTAGAAAAAAATCATATAATGTGTGTAGCAGAAAGAACTTCGTATTTTTGTTTGGCGTGTTAATCAATTTGACCGTTAGGGTCGACACATATTTTCACCCAATCAGGATGACTTATCCTATTCAACCCGAATCCTTTTTCCGGGCAGCACCAAATTGGGAAAAGCCCGTTAAACACTCTCTTCCTCAGAAGCTTTCGAAAAGGACAAACGTATTTACTGTCCGCTCTCTTCATTAGCAGCCGCATCACGACACAATGAGAAAAGCCATCTAATTTATGGACCTCTTGAGTCTATTCTCATAGACCAAGGGTTCCCAGAGAATATGAATTAGATGAATTCAATACGCTACACACAGGAACAACTTTAAGTCGCCTTCAACTTTAGCTATGTTGACTGTGACGCAAAATTCCGCTCAGACATCCAGCCACTTCATCCCTGGGCAACATTTTCTAGGGACATTCACACTTCTCTCCCCAAACGACCAGAACCACACATTCATGGACGACGACAACGTTCCTGTCCTCAACCAACAAATACGACTTTTGCTACACCTATGGCCACCATATATCACTCACACATTCAACAATGCCTTAACCTAGCGACGCACATTTCACCACAGGCATTAAGCTGCTAAAATTCCTTATCAACTCCATAACTATTTCTTTCCTTCCTTCCAACGAGACTTGAAGCATAAACGTAAATCCTTTGTTTCAGGCTGCCATTAAAACCTTCATATAGAAACCTTACGGCATCTTCGTTCTTGTCTCTTATTTATTTTCGAACAACATTTAGCGAGGAAATAACAACATATAATTTTCAATCATACATCTTAGATGCATCAGGGAGGTCTTCTGTGATGTGCTGTCTTCATTGCCGATTTCGGGTTATTTCTGCATCATATCAGCTCCGACAGTAACCCCGGCTTGACTCTGAAAGAGCCAAGCCGCCTCCGTGATCGCGACGTGCTACGCTCTTGCCTTTTCCAAAGCAAAGAAAAAAAGAAATAAAAAGCCGGACTTCGGCCGTTCTTATAGACATCTGTCTTTTAGTAAACAGCCAATGCAAACAGGGCATTCCACACTCCTCTGCTATATAACACCATCTTTACCTCATCCGGTTTCGCCCGGCTACTTCCGGAATCGGTACCGAGGTAAGATGTTATTTTACTCGTCCGTGTCCATGATTTACACTTCACTAGATTTACACGAATCTCCCGCCAAATCTGTCCTATACTAATACTTCTAAACTAACATGAATTAAACCCCCGCTCAAAACTATTCAGTCAGTCTTTAACTCTTACCTTATACCCTAATCGCTGAAAAAAAATCGCTAAATGTGTTTTCCTGATTCATTATTCAGGGGGCAACCCTGAAACGAATCTCGTGCTATTAAGTTCACTTTTGAATTAATACGCTTGGAAAAGGATGGTTAAAGCATAAAATTAAACGGCTGATGAGCCATTAAACAAAGAAACTGAAACCACAGTCTAATGAATTTGAATAAGCATAGCTTCGGTTACTAACTTGTGTCTCATTGTTTTAACATTCAACTGGCAGCCACAAATTCTGACAGTAGTTTAGAAGAAGCTGGTCCTTCTATCGTATTCCCTATTTTTGTATTCAGCTATGACCCTAAATCTAGCCACACATTTGAGGCATGGTACAAACGCCCGGAAGACACTTTTCTTGATGAATTCGCTTGCAATGACTATGTCTGCTGGTCAGAAAACTTGGCACCGTTGAACACGAACGTTTTACAAATTTCATCTTTCTGAAAGAACCAAAGGATTTAGACTTTACACGGACAGTGAAGCAAATGAATGAAATATTTAATGAAAATTTTTCAATGTTCAGTGTTTGATATAACTGTCTCAAGTTAGCTAAACGCGAAACAGACGACTACTGGACTTCCACAGGTTTTGTCAACCTCGAATGCAAAAATGTAAACTGCAGTCAATTACAGAAGATCAGTTTATATGCCTTATTTTTATCGCTAGACTTCAATCTCCTCATGACGTAAATGTTCGGACTGGTCTATTATTGAAACTTAATCAACAGAAAGACATTACAGTGAAAGAATGCCGACTCTAACTCATTCTGAAACGCGACACTCAGATGGTACAGCTGGCAGCGAAATCACCGACAATTAACAGAATACAAGCATATCATACTATAATTGAATCTCCAAAGTGGCTACTGACAGCATGTTGGTCTTGTAGTCAGTAGTATAATTCACATTTTTGCATATTCGAAAAATAAGTGTATCAAATATGTAGCCGGCGCGAGCACCAAGAAGGCTTTTGCTATTCTCAGAAAGCCAAAACATTCAACACTCAATATATGTTTTATCATTAAGGAATGTTTTTTTTTTATTAATCATTTTTCGTTAATTATATTTTATCATTCAGTTTGGTAAGGCTTTGAACTATTCGGATCTCTTAGTTTAGGGCATAGTCATTTGGTACAGTTTTACGCTCGTGCACAAAGGATATGATAATCACGATTTGTCATAATAAACCCCCAGACAGGAAATGGGGCTGGAGTGTGAATGATGTCACGCCCGGAAGAGATAGTTCTGAGAATTTGATGATTTTGAAAAGACGTGAGTTTGATTTTGACCGTTGAAAGATATAGCTAGTTTTTTTCGGATCTCTACCGACAAAGATCTTAAACGTCACAAGATGCACCGCGCGTTAGGGTGGTGTCAGCATAGTATGGTCAGCATAGTATGGTTAGTAAAGACTTTTAAGAATTGTGTCTCTTTCCTCGTGTCACCATGGACCGAAGCCAGAAATTAATAAGCCGTTCGTATCTGAAACGAAAGAGTCCGCCAGCCTTCATGCATTTGAATATATATTTGTATTACTGTTATGATTGATATCATTATGGCTGTGGCATACAACAAATAATACTGAGCTTAAAGTGTTTCAATCGATATTATTTAGCTAATAGGTAAACTAAGCTGTTATTTGTAGGGAGATTTTATCATACTGAGTGTTCAGATTTTAATTTATTTGGACTTGACTGGCTTAAAAAAACTTACCTTTTTTTTTTCTTTCATATCCTCAAACAAGTGTTTAACATACTACTGGTCACCTGTACTTCAGAAATAAAACAAAAACACAAACACACTTAAACTAAGTTCAGCAGTATTCAGTTTCAAGCTTACCACTGTAGATGAAAAAAAATTAGACTGTCTTTAACAAACCCGAGTAACTTAACCGGTAAATAATTTACTGTGGGCGGCTCCTATTGTTGTCATAAAAAGACCAATGGCAAAATTTAACTTTGTTCAGAATATTTCACTTGTTTGGCCAAGATGTCGGATTCACCTCAGTATCCACAACTATACCTTTTCCAGTTCTATACCTTTTCCAGTTCAAAATGGGAATAGTTCAGTTCAAAATGGGAATAGTTCAGTTCAAAATGGGAGTAGTTCAGTTCAAAATGGGAATAGTTCAGTTCAAAATGGGAATAGAGTGTTCAGATTTTAATTTATTTGGACTTGACTGGCTTAAAAAAACTTTCCTTTTTTTTTCTTTCATATCCTCAAACAAGTGTTTAACATACTACTGGTCACCTGTACTTCAGAAATAAAACAAAAACACAAACACACTTAAACTAAGTTCAGCAGTATTCAGTTTCACGCTTACCACTGTAGATGAAAAAAAATTAGTCTGTCAGTTCAAAATGGGAATAGTTCAGTTCAAAATGGAAAAAATTATTATAAGTATAAGTACTTTGCTAAATGTACAATGACTGGATAGTATGCTTATTAACTTTATATAGTATGATTGAATGTGGCTTTCAGAAGAGAATGAATAGCATTAGTAACTGATGAACATTCTCGTTTCCAATCCCTCAACTTACATTGGCCATATCTTCAATCATGTGCGATTTTTAAACATTTATGAAAAATAAAGATGTATTTATCGTGAAGGATTAAAGCACATTCATGATGAATGTAAAGTGAGTCTTCTCGGCATCGGGGGTTAAGCTGTGTGTATTTTGGCTTCTTGGGTTTTTGGTTATTTGACTAAGATCAAAGCGTTGAATCTGTCCAAGCAACATCCAGAGGTGAGTGTTTGCATTCCTCTACACTGGATAAGCATGCATTCATTTTTTGTCGTTTTCTGAGACTCTCTTCAAGTTCTTATTATTTTCCTCTTTTGGAACCCTTTTTACTCATTTTGGGATTTCATTTTATCCCTTTAAAACCCCTGCTGGGCCTAAAATACTAGCTATGAGGGGTCCAGGAAGCAGCCCCTGGATGAAGCACCGAAGCTTCGAGCAACCTAGCAGTTTCGAGCTGCTATGCAACTCCGTGCAGACCAGCAGACCTGACAAGACCAGCAATAAAAGGATTCGACCAAGTCACTACTGGATTTCATAGTGTAGTCGAAGGATGCCATACTACCTCAGCCCCGAGCAGGCTATCAAACCAAAACAACAGAGCGGCAACTTAACCAGGTTAGGGCAGATGACCCTACTTACCTATGGCCCAGCAGCACTCTCTCAAGACTGCTCACTAATCTCGAGCAACATGGAAACCCAACGTTTCTCAAAAGAAACCATAGCAATTTAGGCAGGCGAGGCAAAAATGTAGCGAATATTTTCAGGGTTCCTAATTTCTACCAATTCCAGGAATTAGAAAAGAGCTACAACCAAGGATCCTGAATAATGTTTCCACTGAAACCAAGTCCAAAATACTGGTGGGACTGAAGAGAGAAATAGTGTAAGAGCTTCTCTGTGCCAACGACATTTTAGGCAGATACTTATGCCGGAGGAGCTACACAACTTGGGACTGTGAACCTATCCTTGAATGACATCAACGAGTACAACAGATTTCAACCTAAGTATCTAGGAGCAAGAAGAATCATCACCAAAATCTACAACGTCCCTATAGAGCCGGCTCGATACCTACTGGTAGCATACCAGTAACTATAGGGATATTCAAGCGTCCATTAAGACGACTCCGCCTTTAAAATGTGTTTGAAAAGAGAAGCCAGCCAGCAATATGCCATGGTTGTGAAAAAGGGAAGGCCTCCCTACCATCAGCAGGCCCTCATGGCTTAATTTGCCCCGTAAAGTTTCCTTCTCTCTACAGCTACAGCACTATCAAGAGCCACAGCAACGACAGCTTCACTTTCAAGACTAGCAATAAAAAGAACAGCGCACACTACATCCTCCAAAGATACCACACACTCTACCAATTCCACAATCACGGCTCGGTATGGAGGGCGGACTGGAGTGTTGAAAAGTAGACGAGAAAATCACTCATCTTTCACTACTCCAGACTCTCCTGGGAAATCTAAAGAACACTAATACAACCAACATCTTAACTACTTCTGAAAAGACCAACGAGGTCAGAGAGGTTGACCAAACTGCTCTGAACAGAAGGAGGAAAGCCAAGAAGGAGTAGAAAAATAAAAGGAAAAAATGAAATCTGAGAGCACAAACACACTCTCCAAAAAAGAATGTAATTACCACAACTGAAAATCCCAAAACTACCCCTTGTCCATCCTTTTTTATCTCGACATTCCCATTATCCCAACCAGAAATCTTCCGGTGAAAAACCTGAAGAAACCTCTCCGTCTCTTTCATAGTCAGAGGAACGAGAAAACCAGTACACAACTGGCCTCTTCCCACTGAACATTGCCGGTTGAAAAACCAAGGAAAAAGAGACCCCCCTTCACCTCTGGGGAAAGAATTTGCAAAGTTAACTTTTTGAATGTCGGCTCCAACTCATCACATGAAATTTCGCTTGACTCAGGGAAAAAAATTGAAGCCCACAAAGTTTTCCAGATTCTCCCATGGTGATCAAGTTCATCTGGTCGGCCGGTGATCTTGATTTGAAGGTGTGACGAATGCTGGAGAAGGTTTAAGAGACCAAACCAGGCATGAGGTTGGGGAGTGGGGAGTACCACGGTTATTCTTTGTGAATACTACTAAAAGAAAACCTCCCGGATAAAATCAGATATATGAAAAAAGGTTTATATACAATCGAAATGTCAATATACAATGATTTTCTGAAATATTATTAAAGGGGAAAAGAAAAAAACAGAAAAGTAAAAAGAACTAAACGAAAATGATAAACCAGTTAGTTATCTCTGTACCCCTATCTAGATCGTTGATTGCTCACTATTTTCTTAACACGAGGACTGAAAACAATTCGGAAAACTCTATGAGGGAGTGGGTCAATGCTGAATGGGTACAGAAATAAACAATGTGGGTAAGTTGGGGATAAGGAAAACCGATGTATGTATCCAGGATGAAAATAAATGATTACGACGGCTGTGAGAAGGGTCTGGGACTCTAATCTAAATGACTGGGGCTATGACAATCATTCAAAGGCATGAAGAATAGGAAATTTAGCTTACCTGAGCTGAGGGTCCCCAAAAACGACTCATACCATCGCAGTCATGAGAAGGAAGAGGAGGGAAGAATGACCTTAATTTTGACCCTAACCGGGTGCTTAAAGAAATAGATCAGATCGTAATGAGAAAAGTTTACACCATCATACAGTCCCTTCAGTCGAGTCATCTAAATCACCAGTCGTGCCACGGTTAAGATTGCTAGAAAAACACCTTTCGTTTTACACCTGTCCCCTGCAGATTAAAATTGTCCACGATGTAACCAACGTAACTGGGATCAATGCAGACCGTTACTTTTCTGACGAGATGACCCACTCGCAGTAGTAGAAAGCGTGCTCAGCTCTTTCTTCTAATCTGCTACTGAGGGGTCAATCTAGCATGTTTGCCAGACCCACTTTGAAAGCCCAGCGAGCTGCCCGCTGAGCCAGAACTCAGATTTATTGCAATAGCTCGTACCTAGTGCCTAATTCTATTGGGAGCAAATTTCCTCCAACGACAAGTCGAGCTATTTCTTTATATATATATTTACCAACCCCTCCGATCGGGCAGGATATGACACAAGATCAATTTTTAAGCGGAGTTTAACAGGTTTGAATTCAGAGTTTTTCCTTCTCCTAGACTAGTTGCCTTCACCAAGGCTGAAGATCCTAGTCTGTCCTCCTATTTACCCATTGCTGGAGGGAGAATAATTGACTTCCTAAGGACGTCAGTTATTTCATAAAATTTTCTTGACGGAAGTGAAAAAACACATACTTCTCTGATGCTCCAAACTATGGAATCGGATCAGTTATTTCACAAAATCTTCTTGGCGGAAGTGAAAAAAAAAAAGCATACTTCAAGATATGTAGCATCGGAAAAATCGAACAGGAAGCCTCAGCAATCATGTTTGCCATCAAAAGGTTTAATAAAATCCTATATGGGTAACAATTCACTCTTGTAGGATAACACAAATGCGTACTATTTTCAGACCAAGAAAAGAGTATTCAAACCGATTTCAACAACGATTATTTCCAATTCTTCCAATCTCCTTTTCAAGCCTTTGGGGACCGTTCCAACTACAATTGGTATCCCCATCATGCTTCACAGTTTTTTTTGTTCTCAGGCAAGGTCCTAGTATTTGTCTATCTTTTTGCATTCTTTTATTTTCACTCCGCTGGAATGGCAAAATCCATTAGATGGGAAGTTTTTTTTCTTGTTGATTAACGCTAGGTTTGGTCTTCTGGTCGGGATTAGGTGATCCGTTTATATGTCAAAATACAATTTTATGCATCTAATTCTCAAGGATGGATTCTGTTTTGAGTTTTGTACTATTCAATATTATGGCGGAATTTTAATCTCTTAAATAATTCTCACTGAATCACCTTTCCCGGTCAGTATCTGCCTAGTCTTATACTAATTTTGTTCTAGTTTGCTTCAATAACAGTTTCATCTCTTTCTCCATATAACCTACATTTTTATTATTCCGTTGCGTATTATCGATTTTCGCTTTAATATAACTGGTCCTTATGGCATTGTTTCGGGCTTCTATTAGGAGAAATTCTGTTCTTTCCAGTGGTTTCACTTTCTTAGCCATGTACAGGTCTTCTTCTATGCAGTATCACCAGTTTCTCACTTGACTTAAAATATCCATACAGTTGTTTTTCCCCATTTCTGTTTTCTAGGGTTTTTTTTTTTTTTTTTTCTGTTTTTATATGCCACTGCTGTCACTCGCTACTTACTTTGCTCTTTTTAATGAAATCCTCAAGTCCTTAGATTGATTCCTTTACGCAATATACAATGCTGGCGAGTAGTCTTCCTTCATTTTCTTGACTTATATAGTTTGTCTAGGTCATCTCTAGGAGGTAAGGCCTCGTGCACAGGCATCAATCTTCTGGTCATTTGGTCCACATGTTAAAGTTCCTCCATTATCTATTCTAAGAATTATCCTGAATATTTTACAAGGATGACTGCTCGGATTTCTGCTACAGACCTTAGTTTCGAGAAGTTTTCTCGTTCTTCTGAGGTACTCTTCTCATATTTTTTTCCACTTGCTTGATAATGTCCGTTTCCAATATTCGTAAGTACTTATAATTTTCTTTCACACCCAGAGTTCTGATGCTTTTTTGATTTGGCAGTTCAAATCTTTCGGTTGTTTCTCTTTTCCCACTTTTCATTATGAACACCGCAAATTTTTCACTATCAAATTCCATTCCAATATCTTGGCGGTATTTTTTTTATTGCTTGTATCAGTTTCCAGGTCTTTTTCATTTTTTTGTTTCTCTTGATATCATTCACGTACATAGAGTGATTAATCTTTTCTTGTGATTTTCTAAATTTGTAACCCCTGTACTAATTATGTCAGTATGTAAAGTGAGTGCGTGAGTGCATCAGAAAAATGCCAATTTGGATTTTCATCTCTGCCCGATTTTTTTATTCCGCTTTCAGTTTTTCTTGACTTTAGTAATGCAGTTAATGACTTTGTCAGATATTTTGTATATTTTAACATATTCTATTATCCAAGTTTGTGGAACCATATCATTGGCCTTTTTGTAGTCTTTTCATGATCATATTAGCCTCCTTGAAGAAGTGCTTATCTATAAAGGTAATGTGTTCATCATCAATTTGTGTATGCTTCCGTCTTCTTGGCATTTATTGAGTTGCCATAACTGTCAAGTACTTTCCAATTTGGTACTTTCTTGAGTGTTGATCATAGCAAGTCTAGGAATATGTCTGCCTTAGGGATTTCTTTGAGTCCTTGTCATTCTTTTTCCATATAATTTATCCATTTGGTCTTTCTGTTATATTCTTTCAGTTTTCCGTTCCCATATTTTACATCAATATTGCTTTGTTTCCTTTACATTCAGTTGTTGGTTTTTCCTTGTGTAATCTCTATTGATTTCTTGGTGGAATTTTCGTTTGTTATTTTGGAAGATCCTGTTTTGTTTTCATTACTTGATTATGTCCTGGTATCTTCTGAGTTTTCTTTTATTGTTATCATTATTATTGGTATTAATTTTTTAATCATATGTTTATTGATTTATTCATTTTTCATTTTGAAAATATATTTTGACTAATATTTTAATTCATCAATAAATTTTAGTTGTTTTTTTTTTCCTAATTGAGTCATTATTTCTACAACAGTGAGGAACAGCTCATTGTTATGTAATGGTTCCCAGCTAACAACCTTGACACACAACTGCAGGAGTGACACAAAGACAATTAGTCAAAGTTCACTATGGAGACTCATGAGCATTAATTTGATTGGATATGAGCATACAATGTGATTGCCTTTTGGGCAATCACAAAGCATTTGAAAGATGTAGTTAGATTAAAAAAATGTTAGTCAATTGGAGTAACGGACACCGCAAAAAACAATTGACTAGATTGGAACTTCATCTCATTGTAGGTGAGGATTCATCAATGAAAGTGTAATTCTTTTCCTCCTATGACACAGCAAAACCACATTACACCTTTCTTCTTGCTATTAGTCCGAGGAAATGAAAAATTAGAAATAAATGTAAGTGATTTTTGTTAGAAATGAGTCGATCATCCTTTTGTTTCCTGTAAACAAGTGACAACCTCTCTTCTACATTCTTTCTTTGTTATTTTTTTTTTAACCATTTTGTAACCTTTTTCAATTTGCAATGGAAAGGATTGTAAAACTCATTTAAGATGTCTCTCCAAAATGGAGTGTGGTGAATGATGTCGGTTATTTGAAGTCAATGTGTCTAAAATTTGATATAAAAGTAAGGTTGGTGACCTTAGTCGAGGGTGACCCGAAGGCTTCCTTTTCAATAGCTACTACACCACGGTGTAGGGGGGGCGCTGCTACATTCCCTGAATTGCTCCACTTTACTCTTGATCCTTACCTTATAATGCTGAGTATTAAGCAAGGTGGCATCAAGTACTATTTTTTTAGTCTTTGGTATGACTCAAGCTGGGATTGAACCCTGGTCTCTCAGACCGTTGGCAAACACTCTACTCATTAGACCCAAAAGAATATAATATGAAAGAAATGAGTTTGTAAAAGAGAAAACCTACTGGAAGACCACAAAGACATCAGGATGGAAAACTTATAGCAATATGCATTGAAAAGAAAAAGTGTACAAAAAAAAAAGCAAAAAACAAAAAAAACAAAAAAACAAAAAACAACAAACGGTCAAAACAGAAGTCAATGTTATAGAACTAATTCAAAACATTTGTTATTCTGTGTTATTTTAAAATTGTTATGTGTAAAATATTTTGATTATTTTGAAAGGCATATTTTGATGATTATAATGACTTCTCAAATTTCACCAGTTTGTTCAAGTGTTGATAAATGAACTGATTTACCATATTTTGATTGTTGGTTTGGTGGTTGGTTTTACAACATGTCAACCTTTATTGTGTAATCTAATACAAGAATTTAGTCTTTTTAAAGCAATTATATGGCTTTATGTAACAATGAAACTGCTAGACAAATTCACCTACGAAGGAAGCAGCGTCTCATCAACCGAAAAAGACATCGACACACGGCTAACGAAGGCATGGACAGCTATCGATAGGCTTTCGATCATATAGAAATCAAACCCGACCTATAAAATGAAACGTAGTTTTTTCCAGGCAGCAGTCCTGTCGATACTGCTATATGGATGCACAACTTGGATGCTAACTAAACGGCTGGAGAAGAAGCTAGACGTCAATTATACAAGAATTTTGCGAGCAATATTGAACCAGTCCTGGCGGCAACACCCCATAAGGCACCAACTATACGGCCAACTGCCTCCCATCACAAAAACCATCCAAGCTAGACGAACCAGACATGCAGGACACTGCTTGAGAAGCAAGGATGAGCTCATAAGTGATGCACTCCTATGGACCCCCGCATATGGCCAAACAAAAGCAGGACGACCAGCTCGAACATACATTCAGCAGCTATGTGAGGACATGGGATGTAGCCCTGAAGACCTGCCAGAGGCGATGAATGATAGGGAGAAGTGGCGAGAGAGGGTCAGGAGTATCTGTGCTGGCGGCACGACATGATGATGATGATATAACATATGATTATCATCCGTAAACAATCACAAATACAAGTCACAGCACTGATCATTTATTTATATGGGTTCAAGTGTACCATAGCCATACATGAATATGTGAAACGTACAAAGAATGTTCATAACATATATACATAGAACACGGGAATCCCAAAACACGAAAAACACTTACGACTTCTTAGTTCAGGTACGAAACTTTTTATTACCTTTGAGTTTAAACATAAGGAGAGAGATACACATTCTTTCTATTCTGGCTTTTCCATCTGCCCCACCCCCATCTCGTGCAGCGAATTTGTCTGGCCTCTGGGAGCCCCGAAAGTCGACCCTTCTCGTTCGGTGTCTAGTTCTCAACTCGTCTGACTTTTTCAAATCTCCCAAAATACTCTGCGCGCGCTTCCGGTGCATGACGTCATTCACATCCCCAAGGGATTTTTATTTTGACATCTGTGAACGACACATCCTCCCGCATGTGCGTCAACACCTGTGCTCAAGTTTGCCCTAACTAACCCATGTGCTGAGCCGAAAGGTTCTCACCCTAACTAAACCCAAAGGCAAGATATATAAAACGAAATCCCTTGGTCATTATATTACACAAGTAACTGTTCCTATGTACAGTCCCCAACAACTTTGAGGCCTATTTTGTGTTTTCTACAGGAAGTTTTTACTGCTATTTTAAACCCATGATGCTGAATAGAGCTCACTGAAATGTTTGTTTTTCACATGGATATATTTTTCTCTCTCCTCAAGATCAAACGTTATGGAAAGAAATGAAAGAAAGGACCAAGTTAAAGATTTTGTTTGGACGCCAAGAAAAAACAAAAAACAGGGAAATGTTGTTTCTTATACTCTTAAGAAGAAAGTCTAAGACTGTAGATAAACCATGTCTCAATCTGTCGCAAGTTTCATGAAAAAAAAATCAATCTAGGAACATTACGAAGGAGTAGAAGCTGAATATTTTTTCTCTGTACAAACCAAATTTTGTCATGAACATGTCATGCTTCACAGCAATAAGAGACTTGGGTATATTAAGAAGAATACAGATGCCACAAACCAAACTACAAATGTCTTTAGTCAGTATAATAAACTCTGCAGCAAAATCTGGACGAAATTTATTGAGACTTGAAAAATGTCAGACCAGTAGATGTCAGGAAATTATAATTTAAAGCCTTTTGTAGTTCTTGATCTTCATCTTTTGGCTTCTGTAATCAAGAAATTTATCAGAGAACATCGAGTGGCTTATACTAGGACTGTTGCTTGGGAAGTAAGGAACGGCTATATCAAAAATGGTTCCATTGCTATTGACCATAATTGACCTGAGCTAGTTTATACATATCTGTGATCTGTTCCAAGGTTCCTTAAGTGAAAAGAATTCTATTAAGGAAAAAAGAAAGGAATAACATACAAGCTCTGATCTGAGAACATTTTTAAGATGGATCGCTATATAGTCAGATTAGTTTCTCTCAATGCAACAAATTGTGTACATGGATAAAAACTCTGTTCACAAGAATTATGCTTGACATGATGACAGTTTGACTAATCCAAATACTGAATAGGACGAGTGAAAATGCAACACAACGGAAAGTGATACTGTTTGCTAGAGTTTATTCTATTCTTCAAAACTATATTCATCTCCCAATAATATGAAAGCATTATGTTAAAAAATGACCGCAATGGTATCATGGGCTGTTAATAATAATTTGTGTATGGTTATGAGTTTTCTAATATACTTATCTAATTCTCATAATTTCCAACAGATCTATTTAAACCAGAGCTTCAGAATTAGAACATCAACATTGGATTCAGTTTACTGTCATACAGAAGACTCCATTTTTGTGTGAGTTTATCATTATGCAGCTGATGCAATTGGTGTATATTAGGCCCCAGTGACATTCCACATTTTGAACTCAAGAAGTACCAGATATACACACAACTCACATATTTACACACATTCATACAAACACTTGCACTCTCGATAGGAATGAAATCTTTATGCATGTATGTGTGTATGTGAGTTTGTGTACATGTGTTTGTGTATGTAACAGTAACCCAGCAAAAAGCATGCATTATAGTGATATTTTCTTTAGAGCAATATGCTTAAAATTCTCAAGCTTAGAAATAAAACAGTTTCTAGTTAAGTATACAACTAAATTATAATTTTGTGAGGTCTTCACTTGCAGTGAACACCATGTTTTAATCATCGAAATTCTCACTAAACTAGGGATAACTATAAAATGCTTCATAGAATTTTACACTTCTTCATTAATAGAAGTATTAATATTTTCATTGGCAACTGTTACAATAGGGAATCCAATGTGTTCATGGGTGGTCTTACCACTTTTTATAATCTTTTATTTCTTTTAACTTTCACAATCAAATAAAATATTGTTGATAAACAATGACAGATTTTATATTTCTTTTCTTTTTGGTAATAATACGATGTTTTCAAATTCATCTGAAAATCTTGATTTTTCATGAAAGTAGAACTTGATCTTTCCTCTGTTAGAGATTAAAAATAATTTACCAACTACCAATTTGGTTCTACTGACTTTAAAATTCTAACAATTATCCAAATAAAACTGTGTTAAGAGTAAAAAAAGGCAAGTTACCCAGAAGATTGATGAACATCACTGGACTGTATTTTTCCTGATTATACATTATTTTAAATTCCATGCGTGAGCATTTTTTTAATTCAAATTTTTTTAATTTTCTTTTTTTCAATTACGAAAGCAGCTTGTTTCTATCAGATTTTTTCCTTCCATGATGACAGGAAGACACCAGATGAAAAGTCCATTAATTGCAGACTTGGTATCATAGTTCCCTCCATGACATGAAGGAAGGAAATAACCTAAGGCCAATTCATTTCTTATTGTATATGAGGCTAATGAAAGTTGCTTGGCAGGCCAAGCAAGGTCACATGTCAGAAACAAACCACTAAAAAGAAATATGCAGCAGTTACGTGAACAGGGAACAGTGATAGAAGCTTTTCGAGGAAAGAGGGTAGCAGTCTCATCAGTCAAAAGAATGAAAGTGGAAAATAGAGTATGAAATCAAATTAATCAGCACAAAACTGATCACACTGTCATTGACAACACCAGGCAAAAATTATGGAATCACCACTGACTTTTTTACTTAGCATACAAATAAATCATATATATATGATGAGACAGTTTTTGTTTAATATCAGATCAGTCAAAATAAGTCATTAAATTTAAAATATTTTAAAATCACAATGAATTGTATTCATGATTTATTTATTTGCTTTGAAATAAAAAAAAAAAAAAAAAAGAGTGAACATCCAGGAGCTGATTAAGTTTTGTCAGCCCTTATCTGAGCCCCAACACCAATATTTTCGAAAATAAAAAAAAATAAAGAAATATTAAATTTATTTTACATTGCTTCAATTAGAATAGAAACTTTTGCTTTGTGTAATTTCTTGGAAAAAAATTTCTTGAAAATATAAGAAAATTGTATGTTGTTAGGAACATTATTTTCAATTGCCATGAGAGCTGAGTGTTTTGTCATTTTTATTCTTTTGTTGATCTGTGTGCATTATTTAGGCATTTAATCTTGGAGAAACTTCTCTCTTCAGTTACTTTGATCACCATAGTCATATCATTTATCAAATAGCAGTGTTATTTCAACATTAGAAAATGTAGATTTTATTCTACTGTTTATAGCAATGGTGTAGGTGTTAGAAGTTGGCAATATTTATACTTTAATACTGCATCCAAAAATATATTTATTCATCAATTAAATGTAAGATGAAACAAAGAAAAGAATATAACAATGTTCTAAGGGAATAAGTCTCATCATCATCATCATCATGTCGTGCCGCTAGCACGGATACTCCTGACCCTCTCTCGCCACTTTCCCTATCGTTCATCACCTCTGATAGGTCTTCAGGGCTACATCCCGTATCCTCACATAGCTGCTGTATGTATGTTCGAGATGGTTGTCCTGCTTTTGCTCGGCCATATGCGGGGGTCCATAGGAGTACATCCCTTATGAGCTCGTCCTTGCTTCTCCAGCAGTGTCCTGCATGTCTGGTTCTTCTAACTCGGATAGTTTTCGTGATGGGAGGCAGTTGGCTGTATAGTTGGTGCCTTGTGGGGTGTTGCCGCCAGGACTGGTTCAATATTGCTTGCAACATTCTTGTGTAATTGCCGTCTAGCTTCTTCTCCAGCAGTTTTGTTTGTGTCCAAGTAGTGCATCCATATAGCAGTATCGACACGACCGCTGCCTGGAAGAAACTGCGTTTCGTTTTATCGGTCAGGTCTGATTTCCATATGATAGATAGCTTATCAATAGCTGTTCATGCCTTGGTTAGCCGTGTGTCGATGTCCTTTTCGGTTGATTAGACACTGCTTCCTAGGTAGGTGAATTTGTCTACCAGTTTCAGAGAGGTTCCCTCTAGTGTGGAAATATCGCCTGTTTGATTAAAACACATATATTCAGTTTTGTATGCATTGACATGGATGCCAATGCCTGCGGTGGCTCGTTCCAAACTACGCAGTTGTGTTTCGGCTTGGTTGAGTGTATTTGCCAGAATCGCTATGTCATCAGCGTTGTCGGCGTCGGTGATTGTTTTTGCGGGGTACCGTCTGCTTCTTTTCTTTGTCAGCTCGAAGCCGTTTTCTCTGATTTTATCAATCGATGTTCTAAGCACGTAGTCTAGACAAATGATAAAGAGGTATGGAGCTAGCATGTTCCCTTGTACTACTCCTGCTACAATGTCGAAGTATTCTGGGTCTCCATCCGGTGAACGTACTTTCACTGTGGTGTTTTTATAGAGAATCGTTATTGCTGCTACGGTTTCTTTTGGTAGGCCGTGTATTAGCAGGATTTGTTCCATCTTCCCGCTGTGAATGGAATCGAAGGCCTTGGTAAAGTCGACAAATTGTAATGTCACCTGTAGGTTTTTTGACCGTACGTCTTCAAGGATTCTACGGATGATCAATATTTGTGAGGTCGTGGATCTATTTCTTCGGAAGCCATTTTGGTTTTTCGTAAGGATGTAGTCGATTTTGGGTTCTATGCGATTTCGTAGTTGGGCATGGTATATTTTGGCTGCTATGGATGTAAGTGTTATATCTCGATAGTTCTTAGCTAATCCGAGGTCACCCTTTTTAGGGAAGGGGAGGATGCATCCCTTCATCCATCTGTCTATCGGATTTAGATCATAAGCTGCGTTGCAGTGTCGGAGCAGTATGTCGTCGAATTGTCTGGTCTTCCATGCTTCTGGGGGAATCTCGTGAAGCCCTGTAGCTTTCCTATTTTTAATTTTTCTAAGAACCGAGTCGGGTTCTCCTTGAGTGAACGGACCTAGTTTAATGTCCAATTGCTTATGAATAATTCTGTTGATTGGTTCATGCGTAACTTTCGGTGGGTTTCCTAGTAGATTTTCGAAATGCTGTTTCCACAGTTTTATTTTTTCTTGTTGGTTTGTAGCTTTCAATTTTGCTTTGGCTGTGCTCTTCCTTCTACTCATTTCGTTTATTGTTTGCCAGACTATCCTAGATTGCCTATCTTCCACTGAGTCTCTTATCTTATCTATCTGATTTTGTATGTATTCTGTCTGTTCTTTTAGATATATGCCTGCTAATTGATATTGTGCCGTTTTTAGTTTTAGGGCATTTGTATTTGTTGGGTTCTTCCTATAGCTTTTGGGGGCAGTTTTCACGTGTGCACGTTTTTCTCTAACTGCTAACGTTTCCCATGGGACTCTATATTTAGTTCTACGTTTTGTTGGAATACACTTCGCTGCTGCCTCGAGGTGCGCGTTGACGAAACTCTCATATTCGTCATTTGGGGTACCTTTTCTGTCTTCTCTTGTAATGTCTGGAATCTGTTTCTCAATTCTAATACATATTTATCTCTAATCTATCTCTAATTTATCTCTATCTCTGTTGTTAAGAAGGGCCCAGTCATAGTGTTTGGTGGTCGCTGTTCGTGTGGCGTTTTTTCGTAGGCTTAGGCGTATTTTGCCGTGACTAAGTCTATGAAGGGCTTAATCAACTCAGAAATGAAATTATACCACTTTTGATATTTTTCAGTTACCAGTGGTATGCCCAGAAAGAAGGACAAGTCAGGATGTATTTTAACAGCTAAGTCAAAGGTTTATTTGTTTTGTTTTAATGTCAAACTTTTTGGGTTATGTAATGCTAAAACCATCCTTGTAGAAGAACAGTAATGGTACTATTAATCCATAGCTTGGAAAATAATGGGGTTTATACCTTTCTCAAAAGTACTAGACGAAAAGTGAATGTAATACCAGGACTGGAGTTCAAACTCACTTACTTTGAAGCCACAGTCCAGCACTAGCTATTATGCTACAGGGACTTTCCCATGAAATTAAACTAGAAATGTTTGCATTCAAAGGCGAGTTATTTTTCTATCAAGTTTTTAAATTGGCTGAGATTGTAAATAAAAACAAAGCTACAAGTAAAATATGAGAGCTCCTCTCATATTTTGCTTGTAGTTTTATTTTTATATACGTGATTCAGCAGTTTAGTTTAATTTCTGAATGATTCACTGGTAAGATAAAAATTGATTTCTCTTTAATGTGGTCAAGAGATAACAGTTCAGCATCCACTAAAACTATTTACTTTTTCAATATATCAGAAGATACTTTTATGTTTAACTACTACTGGTTTTGGTTTCCATTGTAATAGGTTTACTAACTTTATTGTTGAAGAGTTACAACCTCAAGTGTTGAAAAAATTTAATTTGAAAAATCTCTTGTAATTTCTTTCTTATTTTTAATTTTGTTCCAATTTCTTTTTGTTTCTCTATTTTCTTTAATTTTCTCTGTTTTTTTTTCTTACACTTCCACTACCCCATTTGTCAGTTCTTCTTCTTCTTCTTCTTCTTCTTCTTCTTCTTCTTCTTCTTCTTCTTCTTCTTCTTCTTCTTCTTCTTCTTCTTCTTCTTCTTCTATTAATCAATTTCTTCAAATGAAAAAAAAAAGAAGTAAAAAGCAGAAAAATAATTTAAAAAACGAAAAAAGTTCGTAATGTGACAAAAACTCAGAGTAAATAAGACAAATAGGATTGCCTCCTCCAAAACTTCTTTGAAACAGCAGCAGATAAGAAGCAAAGAAAAAGAAAATATATATGACGGTATACCATCCTGAAGAATTCAATAAAATTGTATCAATAAATTTCCATTTTGACCGAGCTTCACAAGACGGGCGAAAATTCTTGTCGCAATTTTGTGACTTGCTTTCCTCCTCGTCTCTAAGTTTCGATGTTTAGATACGTAAGGGCAGATAAGATTTATTTTTATGTTTATTGGTTTTACTGAGAGCATCTTAATCACTTTAAAATGGAAGAACAAAATTATAACCCGCCAAAATAATTGCTCTTTGGCTGAAAGAAGAAATAAAATAATAATTAGCTGGACTTCAACCAAGTTAAAACTTAAGAAAAAACGTAAAAAAAAAAAAAAATCCACAATAAACCATGGAAAGCAGCATCGTGGATGTGATGTAAATCGGATGAATCCAACGTTTAGTCAAAGTTGAGTTTCACCAGAATTTCAGAGTTTAAGGGCTGGGATTAAATAGTTCAGTCAGGGAACAATTTCTACCGATTAATAAGTGTTGTGTCTATCGATAAGAGAAAAAACTGTCAAACTATAATTTTTTCTTTTCTTTTGATGACCCACTTCTGAGTTCACTTATTTAAAGGGTACTTGATCACAACTTTGACATGTGCGCGGACTTCAAACAGCCTCTGGGTCGGGTACAGGGTTAAAATGTCAAATCGTGGCATAACACAACGTGGGACCCATACAACACGTCTGAGTCTCACGATCGGCAGGTGCTCCCTGTTAGCCTACATGGGGGGATCAATGGGTATCCGGCGAATGTTGGCTGTTCTTTTTTCAAGTATAAGAACAACGACCAAAGTAACCACACAGAGACACCAACACAGAAAATGGACTAAGGAAGGCAACAAACTTGCATTTCACGGCTATTCTAGAAGCAACCCTACATAAAGAGGGAATAAAAAAAGAATGAGTAAAATCTGGGAAAGATACAAGTCAAAGACTCGCTAATCAAGTTAGGGGGATAATAAAGAAAAGTTGGTTTTTCTGATCTTGAAATACTAGAAATACATCAACAAATAAACAGGGAATCAAGACAAAAAGACCCTAATACAATAATCGACACACCAAATATTGATAAACAAGAACACTCTCACTGAAATGAAGCACAAAGTAATAACAATCGAAACAACACACTCTAAAACCACACAGAACAAACAATAACGCAAAAAGAAGAAAGGATTATAGAAAATTTAAAGACAATAATGTCTGAAAAAAGACTGGATTACCATCTCTAAGAAATTAAGACTGGAGAACAGAAACTGAAAAAAAAAAATTAACACAAATCTCAACGAAAAACATCACGTAATCAAACTAATTATTCTATGCAGGAGCGAAATTAGTCTATGATATAATCCATGCTCCCCTAAAGAACACGAACAGAAACTCAAAACCTGGATGGGAAATTCGATTGGAAATGCAGTTAAGAAATCAACGATAAAAAGCAAAAATGATAAGACAGAGGAAAAACGCTGAAACATGTTGGGACGAAAAAAAAACCCGACTCAACAAGTAAAATACAACAAGGAAATTCTACCTGCAAGTTGAGGGAGATGGCACGAAGACATACCAACAACCAGATGACAGGTGAAACAAAACAATTTTGGTGCAAAATATGGGAATGAAGAGAACATAGCAGAAAAACCGAATGGATAAGCAGCATGAATAAAGAGTTAGAAGGACTCGAAAAGGACCGAAGGCGAAAATACACCTCGATTCACTCAGAGCAACACTCAAAAAAGTAACAAATTGGAAATAACGGAATGATGACCAAAGGATAGACCCCCTCTGATTCCCACCAAAAACAACCCCAAAGAAAAATGCTCCCAAATCCTACAGACCAATAATGCACCGACCAATGGTTTGAAAAATACTAACAGCTCAATTTAGGCCGGAGATGTACGATTCGCTAATGAGCCACAGACTGTTCCTTGAAGAACAAAAGGATGCTGCAATTGGACGAGAAGAACAGGAGATCTAATGTATATTTATCAACACATCATCAAGGAGAGCAAGACGAGATGGAAAAATCTAGCTATGGCGTGGATTGACAATAAAAAGCAAATATGGTTCCGAAAAGCTAGATAATAGATTGTATCAAAATGTACAAGATATACGGCGAGTTCAGAAAGTTTATCGAAAATACCATGGAAAACAGGAAAGTTGAACAGACAGCAAGAGAAAAAAGGTTAACTGAATAGAAAATCCAGAGGAGGACTTTCCATGGAAATGCGCCATTACCATTACTATTTGTAAAAGCAACGATGTCACTGAATCACATACTTAGGAAATACACAGGCAGATACAAATTTTAAAAATCGCAAGAAAAAAAAAACAACAACTACGTAATGTATATGGACGACATCAAACTGTTTGCCAAAAATCAAATAGAATCAAAAACTCTAATACAGGCAATGAAGATATACATAGAAGATATAGGGATGGACTCTGTCATAGAAAAATGTACCATACTAATAAAGGGAAACGGAAAACGACATATGACGGAAAGAATAGAACTACTAAATTAAGAAAAATCAGAACGCTCGGAGAAATGAAATCCAACAAAAATTTGGGAATATTAGAAGCAGACACCATGCGGAGGTGACAGAAAAAATAAAAAATAAAATCCCTGAAGAACAAAAAAAAAAAACAACCAGAAACCAAACTTCATAGCAGAGATCTCATTAAAAGGATAAACACCTGAGCTGTCCCCCTCATAAGATACGCGAGACCATTCTTATTGTGGATGAGAGAGGAACTTCAAAAAATGAGCCAGAGAACAAGAAAACTCATGACGATGCATAAGGCATTACATCCCAGAGATGACGAAGACAGACTGTATGTGTCAAGAAAAGAAGGAGGAAGAGGACTTGCCAGCATTCAAGATAGCGTTGATGCATCAATACGACGACTAGAAGACTATACAAATAACGGGAAGGAAGATTGATAACAGCCACCAGAAACAAAACAGACAACACAAGCATCTACAGAACAAAAATAACTAAAAAATAAAAATAGGAAGAAAAACATTTGTACGGACATTTCAAGCGACAAACCAGAGAAACCTCACACGAGAAAACATGGACATTGCTAAGAAAGGGAAACCTTAAGTGTGAAACCGATTCTCTTATGACAGCAGCTCAAATCGACGCCATAAACGCTATGTTAAAGCAAGTATAGACAAGACGCCAAAAAGAACGGATGTAGATTATGCTGTGATACAGACGAAACGATCAATCACATAATAAGTGAATGCAGTAAATTAATGCAAAGAGAGTATAAGACTAGACATGACTGGATGGGAAAGGTGATACACTGGGAATTGTGCAAGAAGTTTTAATTTGACCATACAAACAAATGGTTATATGTACAACCCGGAATCCATCCCAGAAAATGAGACGCACAGGATTCTTTGGGATTTTGAAAGACAAACGGATCATATAATCTTGGCCAGAAGACAAGGCTTAGTGATAGTCAACAACAACAAAAAAAAAATAACTTGTTGAATTGTGAACTTTGTTGTTCCGGTTGACCACAGGGTAAATTTGAAGGAAAGCGAAAAGAGGGATAGATACATAGACCTTGTTAGAAAACTGAAAAAACAACAACAATGGAACATGAAAGTGACGGTGATACCAATTGTAATTAGCGTACTCGCTACAGTTAACAAATGATTGGAGGACTTGGAAATAAGAGAACGAATAGCGACCATCTAAATATCAGCCAGAATACAAAGAAGAGTCCTGGGGACTTGAAAGGACTTGCAAAGGAAAACCATCAACTAATGCTGATGTGAAGAACTCTCCCATAATTCCTTCCGTAAATACCCACTGAAAATACTACCCAGAAAATCCAAATCCACACAACCTAAAAAGACTTAAAATGAATCATTTCAACACAACAGTAAGTTAATATCTGGAAAGGTTGTTATAAATGAGAGTCGAAAAAATATAAATTATATTAATCAGAGGTAACTATTTGGCCGAGATGATGACTGCATTTGATTACAGGATCGTTAGTTAATAATCAAATTCATACGCTTTTACTGTCACACTTTTTCTTCTGTATTTCTTGCCAATATCATCAATTAATTAGTTGTGTTAATTTGTCGCAAGATGTTGAAATTTATCTTGGAATTTGCTGTTCTTTCCATTGTTGAATTGTGGTAACTGTAAAAACCCATTAGAAGAAAATAGCATCACAAAGGATGATGTTATATCAAGCCTTAAAATTTGATTACAATAAAAAGGTTACGTGGATTTATACTAAGTTGAATCTTGAATATTTTAAAGATGTAAATATTTCTTTTTGTGGTTGTTATTTCTGGGAAGAAAACCTGGTCTCATCTGTGACAGGATCACAGATAATAATCAACCCTGAGGTGCCCGTGGTGTCATGGTTATCGTCACAGGATATGGATACAGCGATACGAGTTCAATTCCTGGACAAGACTGATAGCATTTCACATAGCACTAATACCCTTGGGAAAGGTATGAATCCAATTATTCTCCCTCCAGCTATGGATAAATAGTAGGACAGACTAGGTTCTTCAGCCTTGGTGAGGCAACTAGACTAGGAGAAGGAAAACTCTGAATTCAAACCTCTTAAACTCCGCTTAAAAAAGAATTGACCTTGTGTCATATCCTGCCCGAGCGGAGGGGTTGGGTAAATAGGATCAACCCTGAGTCTGGTATCGCCACGTAAAAAGAAAATGAAAAAAGAAAAAAAAAACAGAAATAACACCTGTGGAGACGAAAATTTGTCACGGACAGTTAACGCGTTAATGCGATCAGAAAATTCTTCAATAAAGAATCCTGGAATTAAAAAGAACAACAACCTTATCAGAACATTCGTCACTCTATAAATCAAATACAACGCTGCCATTAAACATTATAATCTTCCTGGTAAAAGTGGAAACACTAGAAACACGTGTAGAAGAAAAATGAATAATTTAGAAAATAAATCTACTTGTGGACCAATTTATTAAAATATATATATATATATATAAGAGAGAGAGAGAGAGAGAGAGAGAGAGAGAGAGAGAGAGAGAGAGAGATGTTAAAACTTATACTGACTCAAGATTTATTTACCAAGACGGAAATAGGCAATGAATGAAAATAATTTCAAAAGAGTCCCTTTGGCATTCAACACACTTATTCCAATTAAAAGAATTGTATTTCTCCAGGTTCTTAAGTCTTACCATTAAGATGGGTTTTCAGTTTAGGAAATAAGAAAAAGTTGTATAGAGATAAGTCTTGGGAGTATGAACAGTATTGCTCTTGAATAATCCAGTGTTTTGTAAGGCAACCAATGCTGTCAAATTTGATAATAAATAATACCTAAAAACATGTTTGAATCGTATAATATTTCATGAATACATTCCTTTTGTATCTAGTTTAAAAGGAAATTAACTTGTAATAATAAAAAAAATGATGCTATAATATTTATTTATCGGAGATGTTGTGACTTGCAGCAGCTAAAGGACTATGTTGCTTAGATTTTAGCTCAAGATTCCAGGTGAAACCTTCAGAGTCTTTTTGTCCATGGCTGATTGTATAAAAACTGCTTTTCAAGCGCATGAAGCATACAGTCGTAATGTTTTACTCATTTGTCTATATTTCAATTCAAAGTAAAATTATATACATATCAGTTTATGTAGCACCGCATTTAAAAAAGTGAGTTAATATACCACAAATCTGTCATTGAAAGGCTTAAAATTTGACAAATGTCTTATTGCTGTTATTTGCATGTTATTTTAGCACTTTTCATAAAACTTTGTGGTCAGCTGCTAAAAGTGGGTTAATTTTCAATTCATAGTTATAACTCATCCATCTCTGAGATAGAAGAAAATTAGGCTTTTCATAATTTATCCACTATTTAATGAATGAAAACTTGTTCATTTAAGACACTTACAAAGCTTTCTCATAAGCGCCGAGGTGTTAAATACCCAGTGATGAACAAACTCACTACTATAGTAATGGACTGTGGGTCTAGCTTGCTAACCTCTACTCCAATTGGCTCACTTTAATAAAGTGAGATAGAGAAAGAAGAGGAAAGTGTAATATAGTGGCACTCTCCACACAATTTACCGCAGTGCCTGAACTTTGGTAGACATGACTGAAAGGGAGAAGTTAAAGGGCCAATTTTATAAATCCATAAATTTTAGGGACTAGATGCTATCAAACAAAATCTGAGTAAATTTGAAAAGGTTTCTTGCGACCGGAACAGTGAAGAGTGAAGATGTATATTTAGGTGGGGGTGACAAAACTTTTCCTTCATCTACAAAGCTAACCACTTTACATATTTTAATGTCCTTTTAACTGGTTTGAAGAATTTGTTATATCTAAAATGTACATGAGTGTGATTTTTTTGCCACTACGTGTTTGACTTTCCATTCTTGATACTGACAAACTCTTTGTCTCTTTATGTACTTCAAACTTTCTTTGATACACTGAAGACCCACAACGAAATAAAGCAGAGTGAGTGAGAGAGAGATCAAGGAAATCATAAGCAGGAAAAAGGAAAAAGAATGAAAAAAAAAATCGAAAGAGAAATTTTCATTTTTATCTTCTTCAAGCTTCTGTTTTTTTTTTCTTTTTTGTGTATATGCTAAAAACGTCTAATTCCAGCTGGATATTACTGTAATTGTTTTTCGTTGCATCTCTTCTACTTCAGTCATGTCTGCCATTCTATCTCAATCACTTTTTATTCTATTCTACTTTGTTTCTTGATATTAACATATATATATATATATATATATATATATATATATATATATATATATATATATATTTATTTATATTTATATAAGTATATATATTTCTCATTGAATTGTTTCTCTTTTCTAACCTTTTTCTCTTCTTCAGTTACACTATTAAATAAAAAAATTGAAATGGTGTCGGAGCAGAAAAATCTTTTTTAGCAAAGTGGAGGACGCTGAGTGAGAAAATAACCTTACTCTTACTTGGTTAGCAACCGTTTTTCCTATACAGAAATGCCTCATTTTTGGAAAATTACATTTTTCATTCGTTTTCTGTATATATGATATTGACCGATGGCAATATTTCACAAAGTAAAATTATAGAAACCTCTCAATTCGCATTTAAACCAACAAATACTGATGTGCTTATTGTTTTATTGTTGAATACAATTTTTGCAATAACAATCAGATCCAAGTCTTAAAAAATAAAACGATTGAATATACCAAGAATATTAAGTACTTTCATCAAGTCTTTTAAAAAACTAACAGCAGGAATAAAACCTTCATCAACATAAGAACTGTGATAAAAATTTTCTCTTTCTTGGTTGTCTGTCATGTCCAATGTTATCTAAATCCCTTTTGATTCTCCTGCAATGGTCATCCAACATTCGTTTGTCCCACCTTTCCTAGCAGCGCCCATCCATTGTTTTGATATCCTCATGGAATCACTCTCCTTACTCATCACCCATGAGCTTTAATACTCATATTAACACCTAAGTTCTGGTGACTTTTCCTCAGCCTTTTCCACAAACTTGTAGTTTTCAACTCGGCGATTGTCTGAGAAGTTTTTCACCACGTCAACAAACGATGCCCAGGCGCGTAATTCTAAGTCATTCAATGAATTTACAAAATCATCATCCTAAATGAGTTTCTTGTTATTATGGTGTTGGGTATCACCCACCTTTTTCCACACAATATATAGCAGTAGCTACTAATACCAGGGCAGGCTAGAAGGCGAAGAGCAGCTTTTTATAGGAATAGTATTAGAGCGTTGGAGACTGGAGATCGCACTAGATCACCTTACTTGCTACCGTAATAACGGAAGCCAATACTATCGTTGGACTATATCTTTATTCTGTATTCACTAATCCTATGTTCTTGTCTACTAATAGTCTCTCTATTGTATATACTTTTTCCTGAGAATATATCTCTATTTCCTCTCATATCGTGGTTTGTCCTTTATTTAATATTACAAGCGTTCACTAACCAGAACGCAACATATGGTGAGACGATTTTCATGATGTTCATCATGCTGGTGAGGGACCAGTGACGTGAGAGGACACTGATGCTGCAAACATTTGAAAAAGAAGAGAGATGGACAGAGGATTAGAAAAATGATAAGGACAAGTAGGTGAGTTTAAAATGCCTGGTCTTTATTGAGTGAATTGAACACAAAAAGTGTGCATAAGCGTATTGAATAATGTTTGTATAGTCTCTGCGGTGTTGAAAGTCAGTAGAGTCGAAAGGCGTAGACTTGGCTGATTGTGAGTTCTTGCCGACGTTGAGTCTAGAAGATCATGAGGGTCTCGTTGCTTGGTGCAGATCGTAGGTGTAGTATCATGGTCAGGAATCTGGAAACGGGGGAGGAGATGGATGCATATGCTGTTGATTGGTTTCTTTGTTTAATGGCATATCATCTCTTTTTAGGTTATTTAATGCCAAAGCCATTCTCCTACAAGAACAGTAGAGTTACTATTTAACCCATAGCTGGGAGGATAAGGGGGTTCATACCTTTCCCAAGGGTATTTGCCCGAAAGTGAACGTAATAGCGCGACTGGAGTACGAACTCGTGTACTACGATTCCGCTGTCCATCGCTTTAACCATTATACCACAAGGACACCCCCTATGTTGTTGAGGCTGGATGATTGATGTCCCGGTTTATTCAGTCTTTGGTTAACCAGAGGAATGTCGATGTAGCCCCAGAGTGCAGATGAGAATTCGAGCAATATTTTTCGCTCATGGACTAGGGTACTATTGTTCGATCTGGTCTGCTGCAACAAAAGAGGTCTGCTTCCTGGCGATGTAGGAGCTGGTCAGGAAGTGTCTACTGCAAGATGATGCCGGAACAGGTGATACAAGTTTGCTACCAGTTTGGCTGGCTGCTACGTCGTCGTGTCATGTTTATCAGCAGGGGGTGTATTGAGGAAACTAGAGGGGATCCTCAGAGGACTTTCTGAAATAGCTGGTTATGACTTTCGTAAATTAGCTTTAAAATGTGCTGTTTGAGAGAGCTTTGGTGATTGGTCGGAAAATGGCATCGGCTGTGCTGAGTCTGCGGCTGTGATTGACTGGATCCCATGTCGGCTGCTGTCTGATGGCTTAGGTACAGATGTTGTGTTCTCACATGCATATACATCTACATACATGCAGAATCATAACGACTCGATAATAAAAGACGAGGGAAGACTCCTTTTTAAAAAATATACCTCTCACTTTATTGTAAGGGTTCGAAAAGGGTTACTCAAGGTTACTCTCTGCTGGATGATGGCTTTCTTTACTGCATCTTATCACCAACTTGTCTGGTCCCCAAACTCCATCAGGGGTCCCGAGGGCCCCTTCGGCCGGGTGTGGCTTTACCTACCACACCTTGTCTCTGACTTCTCTGGTCCCCTAACTGTCTTCACCGAGTTATGTAATAGTTCAATCGCCCGCTCAATCACCCGCTTAATCTTTGGAATGGCATGTTTGATCGTCATCAAGCGGAAATAACTGTCATGCAGTTCACAGGTCACTCTCTTCCGGTGCACAAGTCTATGAGTGTATCATGGGCTTTTACCTTGTCCCATTTCGTCAGCCAAATCCGCTTACGCGATTTCTTTCGATTACTGGCCATTGGAATGTGTCACTTCCTTCCGGTGCATCACTTTGGAATCGCACGTTTGGCCGGGTCGAAGGTCAATATATAACACAGTAAGTATGACCACTGCTGCTTAATATTTATCGCTGCATCCCACCAGATTTGACACAAGGTCGTTTTTATAGAGGGGATTTTAGGGAAAGGAGATGTCGGGCACGAGTCGATGCTGATGCAATGTGAGCCAGATGACACTGCTGGACTTGGACTCACTAAATGTAACGTATGCCTGCTCATAGCTTGAACCAGACCCAAAGGTCTAGTGCAATGTTGTAGTCAATGATTGTTTGCCCACCCGAAGATGACCCGAATGCCAGATAGGCTGGCTAAAATGCCGGTGCGGCGAGCTCAAATGCGCCACGTATGTTTATCTCTGATACCACCGGATAGGATTTGACACTAGGTATTTTTATACTGTGAGTTTAAGTTTGAGGAATATCAAGCAGGAGTTTCGACTCGTGCCCAACTGGACTATGCTGGTCATAGACTTACAGGTGCAATGTGAGCCAGATGATCCTAATAAGTTTGGACCCCGGTACTTATGCCTGCTCATAGCTTAAACTAGACCCGAAAGTCTAGTGGTATGCTTTGCTGTAAATGACAACATTGTCCATTGGCAGGTTTCCCAGCCGAAGCCAGGGCCCATTCACTTTGAGCACCACCCGGCACGAATTCCAGACGGTCCGGTTAAAAAGTCGGTGCGGTGAGCAAGAATGCTCAGCGCTGCCTGCTTGGTCACTGACTGCTATGTTTATATGATTGTAAAATGCTGCGTATTTTATGGTTTGACTGAAGTAAATTCTGTTTAGCTAAAGATAGGAAGTCTTTCTCTTAAATAAAACAATAATGGGATATATCCTTATTCTAACTAGTTTTTTAATACCACATATTTTATCCTGTGATAAGAAACTATCTCAAGTCATTTTGCAGAATTAATTTATCTTGAAAAATAGTCCTCGTGTTGGCAACAAAAATTCCACTCGATACGTAGTTATGACGTTGTTAATTAGGTGACATCAAGGATGTCTGCGTTTTTTAAACCGGGATTTTAGCTTTGAGTTGCCGATACACTAGAATAATTTACAATGGAATAGGAGCATTTAATTGGCATGCTTTTAGTTTCTTTCCAACTGGGAAAACAAAAGCTCTCAATGAGCTTGGTTTCTTTACGTATCAAAGGGACAAAAGTGTTGGGGATAAATTTATGAATATCAAACAGAAGATTTTTAGGTTTATTTTTTTGGTTACTTTAATTATCGGGTTTACTAAAGTGTATTACTTATTAAGTTTTTCAGTAAATTTCAATTTTGACGATTAATGGGAAAAATTTGGTACTTTTTTTTTTAAATTGACTCAAAAATCCTTTTTGTCTTATAAAGATAGTTTATTTTAGATGGCTGACAGAAATTGCTCGGCCTACCTGAAAACTGATGAGTTTCTATGATCTTTCTAAACTAAATTTTGCAATCAGTCAAGAACGTAAATCAATCTTTTTTTTTCAAAACATGAGTAATTACAGTACAGCAAAAACTGTTGCTAACCATAAAGAACTAATGTCATTTTCGGAATCTGCACCATCAAAGTAGCTAAAAAAACGTGTTTTGTTTGTTGGCACCAAAAATTATGTTGACCAGTGTTATTAACGTTTGACTACTTCATTTCCCCTCTCCCTCCCTCTATCTATTTCTCTCTTATGTTATTGCACTTTCTTTCTGTCACTCTCTAACAAAGTTTTAGTTCTCTCTCTCTCTCTCTCTCTCTCTCTCTCTCTTTCTCTTTCTATTCGACTTTCTTTCAGTCACTTTCTATCTCATGGTTTCTACTTATAGCTATCTCTCTCTCTCTTTCTCTCTCTCTCTCTCTCTCTCTTTAAGTTTCAATGTCTTGTTTCTACCTCTTTCTCTCTCTCTCTCTCACAAACACTTGCAATTTAAGTTTCTTTCTGTCACTCTCAAACAATATCTTAGTTTTCAATATTCTCTCTCTCTCTCTTTCTCTGTCTCTCTGTCTGTCTGTCTGTCTCTCTCTCTCTCTCTATCTATCTATCAATCTATTTATCTATCTATCTATCTATCGTGCGCGTTCCATATACCTCTACAATTTTCACCATGTCACTTTTTATCTTAAATAAACATAAAAGATCAAAAGTCTGTTCACTTGCACTTATAACTTAGAAAGCAATTAGTAAGACTAGTTCAATATTGGTCCATTTTTACCAGAAACGTTTAGACAAAGACTTTACTCATGAGGCACAGACCTAGTGGCAAAAGTACAGCAACCAATTTACAATCATTGAATTTCATGCTCACATCAATAAATCGTTTTAGCCTTTTGGGATCTGAAGAGCTAAAAGCACTTTACAATCACTCAGATAAGGGACATTAACAGCTGTGGGTTCAATTTCAAAGCAAATAATAGGATCTGATGATTTTGCTTTTCTTTTCATTCTTTTTTTTTTTTGTTTTTTTACACTGAATTGTGATATTAACATTTTTTAAGAGAGAGAATTTATATTGGTCCAATATAATAAACAACCTTTTAGTGGTCAGGAGTTCAATTCTCGAGTGCTGAATTTCAGAGTGAACATATGAAAAAGCATATAAATAGACTTAGGTCATTATCTTCTAAGTTGTGTCAAGAATCTTTCAGTACCTTCATGTAAGGAATCTAGTATTTCTTTTTATATTGTTAACTGGGTATCAGAACACACATTGTACATATCTTTCATTAAGTGGATTCAAGAAAAATAAGTAAACAGACATGTGTACAGATTTATTAAGTCCATAGAGTTTCATAATTTTTCTTATTTTCCTATTTCTTATTTTCATATTTCTTATTTTCCTATTTCTTATTTTCCTATTTATGAACCACCATTGAAATAAAAACCTATATCAAATATTGATGCTCGTTATTATGCCATTAGAACAGTCAATTATAGATGGGAACCTCATTTAATTGGTCCAACTGCCAAGTCAAAAATTTGAAAATAGCTATAAAACTCTGCATCTCTTATGCAGAGTCTAAAAATGAATCTGACATATAAAACTTGACTTCTACTCTATAAATTCCCTGAATATTTTCTTGTTATCTTATCACAGGTGTGGAGTGAATCTATAAAGGTAGCATTAAGATTTATAATAATACATAATATTTATTGCGGACTTTTTGTCCTCATCTTGGTAGTTTTTTGTGTTGTTTCTTCTTTCACTACGTTTCGGCCAAATTTCACCTCTGCCCTTCTTCAGGTGATTTTACCGCAACCTCGGATAGGAATGCTGAGTCTTGTAACCGTATCCCCAGTAATTACTGCGTGGTGCGATAGAAAACAACTATGGAAGGCAGTAATTACTGGGGATACGGTTACAAGACTCAGCATTCCTATCCGAGGTCGCGGTGAAATCCCCTGAAGAAGGCCAGAGGTGAAATTTGGCCGAAACGTAGGGAAAGAAGAAACAACACAAAAAACTACCAAGATGAGGACAAAAAGCCCGCAATAAATAAAAATTAATTCTCAAAAAAAGTCCACAATGAATAAAAAATTAATTCTCAGATTAAGAAGCCTCATCTCAAAATGATTCCAATTAAAGACAATATGATAATATATTATTCTAATTATAATAAAGCCAAACTTAATAATGTTTACTATGTTAACAAAAACATCTTAATCTTAAATATTAAGTTAATATCTTAGTCTATATATAGTTAATATTTACTACTTAAAAGAAATAGGTTTTATTAACTCTTTAATGACTTTATTTTTTCAGAAGTATCGAAATACCTGGTGTTTTTATCAAGGCAAAATGGCATCTGAAATTGGATATGTTCCTCGTCCCTATCCAATACGAAAAAAAAGGTTGTTGGTTGGTTGGTTGTGTGGGTTTTATGGCATAGCAACCTTTGAAGGTTATTTAACACCAAATCCATTTTTATACAAATAGTTCTATTTGAAACAATTCAGTTAAGTATAAGTATAGATTCTCAGCACACAGTTAAATGACAAAACAGTTGTATTTCAAACAATTCATTTTAGCATAAGTATAGTTTCAAGGTTAAAAACAGCTCTATTTCAAGCAGTTCAGTTTAGCAAAAGCGCACAGTTTAATTGTTAAAACATTTCTATTTCAAGCTATTCAGTTTTGTCAAACAGTTTTAATTCAGACAATTCAATTGAGCATAAATATAGTTTAATTCTATTTAACCCATAGATAGGGCCCTATCAGATGCTGCTATTCCAGGCCAGAGTTGACTTGGGAGCCATGGCAATGAAGGGGTGCTCCGCATTCCTCAAAGCTCCAACATCACTGGAACCTCACTATCAGATTGTTTAGTGTCATATACAGGACACTTGTTGGGTGGGGGTCTTACCCCTATGTGGGGAAGCAGTCGGTGTATTCTACAGCCCCAGCCGACTGCCCAATACTAAAAAAAGGGAAAAAAAGCATGTTTATAGTCTTAGCTTTGATTGATATTATGTGTCTCTCCTTAGAATAAATTGGTAATTTACATTAAATAATCAAATTGAATCACATATGTAAATAATTGCCATGACCCCAAATTGGTTGAAAAATTGGCACTTATTGACAAAAACACATTTATTCACAAGAAATGATTTAATCAATTTTTAAGAAAATTTATACCATAAGAAATCAGAGAAAAAAATTTGACAATGTTATTTTTATTATGTCTATTTATTAAAGAAATAAGTAAACTTTCAGAAGGCTCTTTTCATGCATTCAGTTTTTCCAGAATGTAACGATTGAGATAAAATATGTGCAGTTCTTACTATTATAAAAAGTGAAATATCAAGTAAACAACCCCCACCAAAAAAAAACAACAACAAAAGCAACAACTAAAAGAAAACCAATATCACACACTGGTACATAAAATAAATTACTTAAAATACCCTCAGGTTTTCTGATGCTCGTTAATTTATTTTCCCAGGCTTCAAGTCCCTATTCTTTCTTTTGAGGAATACTAGAAATAAAGTGGTGCTAATGTTTTCATTTGAACACGTGTGGATGCACACACACACACACACACACACACACACACACACACACACACACACACACACACACACACACACACACACTATAAATGCATATATGTCTGCATGCATGAACATCAAAAATAAAAGTCCACAAGAATATTCCCTGATGTACACCAACACTTATGCCTAAATACACACCTATCTACATACACATCAATGTATTTGTGAACATAACTTCAAGGTTGGGAAAATATTTTAAACATTTTCATTTAATAAAATCATTTTAAACAACAAATGAAAACTTTTTGCTTAATTTCTTTCCCTTTTTGAATAATATGAACATATAAAAACAACATACACACAAAAAATAAATAAAAATAAAAACATTTAGAGTGAGCAGAAATCTTTTCTGGGGCTCGGAATGAAAATAAAAATTTGAATAATTGAAAGTGAATTTTTCCATGTATTGCATTTGTTCCAATGAAAAGATTACTGGTGCAAAAATAATTACTTTTAATTGCAGAAAACTTTTCCAAAGGAATAAAATAGCTGTTTTTATAACGCTTTACCACTAATCCGGACATTGGCATGATGGTTAGAGTGTTTGCCAATGGCCCAGGAGACCTCAGTTCGATCCCAGGTCATGTCATACCAAAGACCCAAAAAATGGTACTTGATACCTCCTTGCTTAACACTCAGCAATATAAGGTAGGGATCAAGGGTGAAGAGGAGCAGTCCAGGGAAAGGAGTATTGCCCTCCCCTACACGTCGGTGTAGTAGCTATCAAAAAGGGAGCCTTTGGGTCATCCTCGACTAAGGTTGGCAACTTTATTTTACTACTAATACATAGTGCTTACAAGAGATCATAAGGTTGTGAGAATTTGAACATATCTAAAAAATAATTAGCCTCCTGTATAAGGAGAAATTATTTTTGTAAATTAGAGCTACATTCTTATGAAGGTTGCTTATATATATATATATATCTTAGAATTACCATGACAAGAAAATCCGATAAACACCTACATACGACATACGGAGCACTGAACAGCTGTTTCGACCTTATTAGGTCTCATCAGCAGTGCACACCGTGATCTACTCCACTGGAGATCGAACCAACAGCCTCAGTATGCAGAAGCCGAAACTCTACCACTGGGCCACCAGTTCATGCCACATATAAGCGATGCCGAATTAACAAGTCGTGGTGAATTGCGCGAACACTTCATATATATATATATATAAAGTGGTGAATTGCGCGACCACTTTATATATATATATAAATATATATATTCATCATCAAGTCGCGTGGACAGCGCAGATTTCCCGGGCTCTCCTTCTCCACTCATTCTTATCATCCATTGCTCCCTGGCAGGTCCTTCAAACTACACCCAGTATCCACACAGATCAAGCCCTTGCTGCACAGCCAAAATTAATGGAGGGATCCATAAAAGAACATCACATGAGCTTATCCTTACTTCTCCAGTAGTGCCCCTCATGTCTTGTTTCTCTAACTTCAATCCTTTCTATGGTGGAAGAGTAATATAATTGCGGAGGGATTTTGTTTTATGTCTTGCTTTTCGGTTTGGTTGGCCTGGGAACCTTTCGCTTGGTGTATGGGTTAGTTAGGTGCACACATGGGTCTGTTTTCTGTGCTGTCAGCTGTGATATTAATCAGACAATAAAAATAGATTTAGTTGATTCCTTTTCAACTTGATATAATATTGAACAGTAAAATGCAATGGTGGCTGAAATGTATGAACTTAATATTGAACAACAAAATGCAATGGTGGCTGAAATGTATAAACTTAATATTGAACAACAAAATGCAATGGTGGCTGAAATGTATGAACTTAGATAGTTGTAATCAGACAAAGAATTTTGATATGCAATAAGATGATAAACTTTAGAGTCTCTGAATAAAAATAATTATAGAATATCTTTTTCCATCAAAATAAATTCAATAATATATAATTTTTTGTGTGTTTTTTTTTTTTTTTTACTTTTTAAATCATAGATGTCTGAAAGTACCAATTTATTTTAAATGATGTTTAAATAAAAAAAAGAAAATGAAACCCCAAAATTATCAAAAATATATAAATTGCAAAAACATTTGTCAAGATAGCCTTTTCCTATCTTAAATACATTCTTAAGGTGATGTGGAAGAAGTAGGTGAAAAAGTATGGTCAACTTTTGAAAAGGCAGACAGAAATGGTGGGTAGGTGGAAGAAATAGATTAGTTCTTTTAAGAGAAAAAGAGGAAGACAACTCTATAGGAAAAAATTGAAACTGCACTCAATTCCCCCACTGTAATAATTGGACACAATTACAGCTATATTGGTCATTGAGATGTGATTATTTTAATTTTGTTGGTAAAATGCACAAATTGATCAGATAAGATATTATCAGAACATTTTTGCTAGATAGAACGAGCTCACTTGAAGTGGCAAATATTTATAAATGAGTATTTTATATTTGTACCAAGTAATTGCTTTATCTCTAAACAAATACAGATTATGAAAAAGTCATTTGTATATTTTTTTCAATTTTCTTTTTCTTTGACTCAGAAAAGGGAACTTGGCTTCATTTTATAATTCTATCATTTCAAGTTTTATGGAAATTAATTAAAAATGTTCATATCCAAAAAATGCCTAATCATGATACAAGTAATACATCCATTCAACCTTTGACAATGGTGCTGAACAGAAATATGAGGGTAATTGTCTTGATGCTAGGAAGAAACAGACAGAAAACCTTCTCAAAAGTTATATATAATTGTTATTATTAGTTTAAGTGGGTTGTCAGGCCAGTTATCTGAACATGAGAAAACTGCTGTTAATTGCTTATTCAAAGTACTTCTTTGAGTTCGATCCTTTTGAGTGACACAAGCAAGGCTCAAGATGCTTTTGTTCTATGACAGTACCCCCACCTTCAAGCCCTGTCCTGCAGCCAGCGCACGCAAGCCGTCACGTCCTCGCTGGCCTGGTCGTAGGGCACCCATGGCCTTGAACTCGCGGCCGCGCGCGACGCCGTCGGGCTCATAGGTCAACTCCACCGCGGGCTCGATCCGCTCGAAGAGCGCCGGCGCCAGGACCAAGAGCCCGCTCTCGGCGAAGCGGTCGCAGGCACCCCGGATGTGGCGGTTGATGCCGAAGATTTCCTGTACCAGCACCAGGCCGGCCCTGGGATTGCCCACCGCCTGTCGGCTGCGGTAGCAGGTAAAGGCGTGATTGTCGTCCGCCGCCAAGCGCAGACTGTCCGCCAAGGTCTTCGGCATGGAATAGGTTCCTCCCCGGTTGGCATGCGGCAAGGACAATAGGCCAAGCTGTTCCGGCTGTCAGCGGAGATGACGATTGGCGGAGGCTTCTCTCCGGCGACCCTGTAGGATCACGGCAGTCCGGTGCCGTGGGAGAGGAGCCTTGTCGGAGATACCCCTGCGCTGTTACGCCGTCTCGGTCATCCTTTTGCGGGAGCGAGACGGCAACCATGAAGTCTTGCTGATGCGGCGCGTGCAGTCTCTGGCCGGCAGCTGGTGCCAGGTCGCGGGCGGGATCGAGCCGGGAGAGACGGCCTGGCAGGCCGCCTTGCGCGAGACCAGGGAGGAGACCGGGCTCACCCTGGCGCGACTCTATTCTGCCGACATCTGCGAGCAGTTCTACGAGGCCGACAAGGACCACATCTCCATCCTGCCGGTCTTCGTCGGCTATCCGGCGCCGGGGCAAGAGGTCAGGCTGAACCACGAGCACAGCGACTTTCGCTGGATGAGCTTCGAAGAGGCCAAGGCCGCCGTTCCCTTCGGTGGCCAGCGCCGCGTGCTGGCGCAGATCGAAGAGGATTTTGTCAGGTCCGAACCGACGCCTTGGCTGCTGATCGACCAGGCGTCGGATAGAACCGGCCGCTCAACCCGATCTTCGTCGCGATCGTTCGATGAGCTGGCCGAGTGCGGCGATGTAAAGTCGAAAGGCCTCTTTGCCGCTGTTCGAGAGGTCGTAGATCGTGTGCGGGCGGCCGTCGGTCACCATCCGGCTGTGCAGGTAGCCGGCCTGGCTGAGTTTCCTCAGATGCGCATCGAGATTTCCGTCGGTGATCGCGAGCTTGGCTTTCAACTGCGAGAAACTCTGCGGCTGGGCGCTGAGCAGGACTGCCAATCTGGTGCGCACGCTCTGATGGAACAGCGGATCGAGTGTCGGCAGATCGGCCATCCTCGCTAGGGCTCCCTCAGCCGCAGGCGGCCGGCCTCGGCGTCCCAGGCCCACATCGGCCGGTCGGAGCGAAGTATGGACGCCGCCCAGCCAGCAGTCCCGATCAATCAGGTCGAAGGCATCGACGCGGCCGGCGAGAACTTGTCCGCCTTTCCGGGTCAGGCCCAGACGTTGCGCCCGAAAGGCCTGGGCCCGCGATCTCGCTGCCCGGCGGATAGCGAAAAGCCCTGCCAGACGCGCAGCAAAGCAGCGGGTCGTCGCCCGCCGAGAGCGCCGCGATGATCCGGTAGGTTCGCCCAGTCGCCGATGAAGAGGGCGCTCTCGAAGTCCATGTTCTTCGAGAAGATCTCTTGCGGGCCCGCAGCAGCCCTCGGCGACCAGGGTCAGGATCTGGCGTTCCGTGCGGGTGAGCCCGCTGCGGAGGTCAGGGTAGTCCTCCAGGTGGCGCAGCAAGGCCGTCCGCAGGAAGGGCAGGGGCGCAAGCTCGGCCCCCAAAAAGGTCTTCCAGGTCGCTGGGCTGCGGGGAGCGGAAGGCCGACCAGCCGCTCCGGGCCAGCTGCAGCTGTGCCGGCGACACCGCTCGGCGCCGGTCATGGAGCGGACGCCATCTGCTCTGGCGTCAGCTGCCCGATCCCGCGAAAGGGCTCGATCCCCTCGAAGCGATCGATGCAGATGAGCTCCAGACGGGTATCCCCCAGCTCGGCAGCGGAGAACCAGTCCAGTAATTGCAGCAGCTGGAGCTGGGTCCAGCAGGTCGTGCTCGAACCACAAGACGACCCGTGCATAGTCGCCCCGCCGCCCGCAGGTGGTCGTCCCTCAGCCTGAAGCCGCGCTCGACCTCGCCCCCTGTCGAGACTCCCGGCCCCGCCAAGTAGCGCGCACGAAGCTGGCTGAGGCCGTCCAGGTCGAGACCGGCGGGAAAGGGCCCGTGATGCATCGGGTCCCGCCACGGCAAGACGTCGCCGCCGAGCGCGCTCTCCTTCAGCAGGTTCGCCGCGCTATCGCCGTTCGTGATGTGGGAGCTCGCGCATCGACGGGACTCTTCGCAGGGAGGTTACTCTGCATTACAGAGTTAAGCTCTGAAATGCAGAGTGTCAAGGCGGTGATGCGGCCTGCCTCCTCTTTGGACGGACCGTCTGCAGCCCATTGTGAGCGGGATGGTAATGAGCGTCCGGCGGAGGCGCCCCTAAGGACAAAGCTGCCCTTCGATCAGACCGGATTCTGCGTGAAGGCCTCCAGCTCGGGCGGGCGACGTGATGTGAATGATCCGAACGTGATCGGCACGCCGGTAGATCGCATCGATGAGCTTCGGCCGCAACTCTTTATGGAGCCACCACATCATCTTGTAGAGACGGATGGTGACCGGCCACATCGGGCAGCCATCGGGCCCGTCGGGGCGGTCCGAAGAAGAGCGACTTCACCTGCCTTTTCGTCGCCCACCAGTAATGAACATGGATCGGATGATCGATGAAGATCACCGTATCGCAGTGGTTCAGGCGCGCTTCGACCGAGTCCATGGAGCCATAACCATCCACCAGCCAGCGCTCACCGGACAGGATTTCCTCGTGCCGCGCTCGAAACTTCGCCTCAGGCGTGGGCACCCACTTCGGCTTCCATTGGATCTTGTCGATGGCGAAGTAGGGGCAAAACCATGCTTTGGCGCAAAGAGGCGCGGCACAGCCTGGATTTTCCACCGCCCGCGTTCCCGATGACCATTGCTCTCGTCATGGCATCACTCCAGGGGAATTGACCAGGGGCGGCCGTAAGGCCTTGGGCTCCAAGCCGCCGATCATGCTCGTACCGAAAGGCTTAGATGGGGTCGCGCGGATTTGCTACGATCGATCGTCACGCAAGGAAAGGGCTCCCTCTTGGCGCATCGATCCATGGCCGCTTTCAAGGGTGGTGCGGGTGTGAGCCAGCGCCGCCCAGAACGGGCCTGGTCGGTCGCTCGAACTGTAGCGGATGAAAGGCCGCTTGGCGGGGCACGCGCCGGGTACGCTGCGCGCGCAGGCGCAGCCTCCCGGCAAATCGGCTCAAGATGGCGAGGGAGGCGACGGGAAGCGCAGCGCCAAGTGAAGACGGGCCGCCTCGTTCCGTGCCAACAGCGCCCGCTGAATCGAGGTGCGTCTTGCCGAGTTATTTGAAGCCCCGTACTAATGCTCGTCCTGCTTGCCTTGGCCGGCTGCATCGCTATCGCCAATGCCATGGCACAAGAGGTCGATCCTCATCGGCTCTACGAGCGCTCCTGCGGCAGCTGCCACGCGCCCCACGCGGGCGATTTCGTGCACGAAAGCATCGACCATCGCGACGGCGCGCTGATCGGCCGGGCGTCCGGGCGCGACCCGCGCGCATTCCTGGAAGCCGGGCATGGAAGACTCTCGGCGGATGAGATCGAAGTCATGATCGATCATCTGACACGCATAAGTCTCTCGGGGCGGCTCTATCGCGATAAATGCACCATCTGCCACGACCGCGCGGTGCGACTTGCCCGTCGCGAGCTCATCCTGCGCGACGGCCTACTGACAGGGCGCTACACGGGCCGTGACATCGAACGATTCCTCCTCGCCCACGGGCGACCTGACGGCCGAAGAAGTGCCGAAGATGCTCGAAGTCCTGACCTATCAGCTCAAAAGCCTGCCGAACTAGCATCTGTCCGCCATCAGCGCCTATGAGACGATTCGGGGGGAATGAGTGAGGGAGGATCTCAGTCTCATGGCAACGACGTAGGAGTGACGAAGAGACCGAATTCCGGATCCAACAAGCCGCGGTCTGGGAAGGTAATCGGGACCATCCGACGGTCGACGCGCAAGCGCTCCTCGGCGGAAGAGAAGATGCGCTTTGTGCTTGACGCTGCGAAAGGGCTCCCTTTTGGGCCGATGATCGCTGCCAGGGCAAGTGGTTGGGATCACTTGGCCGGAAACGAGGCAGAAAAGCCGGCTAAAACCGATCCGCTGTTGCGCAACTCACGAGTTATGAACCGCCTGACGGAAGCCCGGATTTCCGGGCCTCGGCGTGGTGCATATTCTCGTTGCGAAATGTGGGGCGAAACAACTCTCTTTTCGGTCTCCACAATGCCGCCCAGAAACTAACTGCACTGATCCCCGATAAGACTTGCTCACAGTTGAGCCAGCTGTACACAGCAATTTCGAAGACTGGTATTGAATAGGGGTCTATCTGTCTCCACCCTCTCCTCGCCGGCCATTTTGTGATCGACCTGCTAGGCTTTCTATCGTTGCTTTCACATCCTCAAAAGAGGCTGTGCTATCAATTTCACGACCTCTCATCTCTCGCCGAATAATTTCAACATCAGAAAAGTACTTCCTTATCTGCTCGCCCTCAGAATCTGCGATTAGATAAGGTTGATCGAGCAACCTTCTCCGAAGGTCGTAGTATTCCGATTCTCCAAGGCGGTAGTTCTTATAGTTTTGCTCAACCTTAAACCCTTTATGTATTGCGGAAAGCGCCGCAACATGCACTGAAATAATAGTTACCACAATCTTCCCGATGTTTTCCGAATCTATAGCCCTGAATCAAAACTGGCGTAACAATTCCTCCAATAATAATCCAGAACACACAATAGTGATGCAAAAATCCGTACTTCGGCGGCATTGTTCTTCCAAAAAAACTAGCGTTCCTTGTAATCGAGAATAATGGTGCTCCAGCTTTTGCCTTGCTTCATCGGAGAAATGTGACGCGTCTTTGAACGAAAATTTTCGCTTCATCTAGGTTGAATTTCTTCCGCATCGCCTTCGCCACGGGAAGGAAAGTTCCCGCAGCTGCTAATCCATACACAGCTATGAAGATCAGCCAAACCAGGGTCACGTCCCGAGGCGTGGTGTAGGAGCTGCTGTTGATCGCCTTGGCGCAGCGCCCTCTACATTGCGAGCGTAGCCAAGGTGGTCATCGACAGCGGGCGGCCATCGCGGTGTTTGGTTTAGGGTTGGTTTGCCGACCTTAACCTTGAACCAAAGGATGACCGCGATGACCGATGACATGGTGAGCCTTCGAGGGCTGTTGGAAAAGAGCTCAGATAGCGAACTGCTACGAGAGATGATTGGTTTTGCCGCCCAACGGCTGATGGAGCTTGAGGTGGAAGGACAGACTGGCGCCGGCTACGGCGAGCGCTCGGCAGGCCGCATGGCCCAGCGCAACGGCTACCGGGACCGTGACTGGCAGACACGCGCCGGCACGGTCGAGCTGCGTATCCCCAAACTGCGCAAGGGCTCCTACTTCCCCGGCTTTCTAGAGCCGCGGCGGACGGCTGAGAAGGCTCTGACGGCTGTTATCCAGGAGGCCTACATCCAGGGCGTCTCCACCCGCTCAGTCGACGATCTGGTGCAAGCCATGGGGATGAGTGGGATCTCCAAGAGCCAGGTTTCCAGGCTCTGCCAGGAGATCGACGAGAAGGTTCAGGACTTTCTGGAGCGGCCGCTGGCGGGCAAGTGGCCCTATCTCTGGCTGGATGCGACCTACATCAGGGTGCGCCAAGCCGGCCGGGTGATCTCTGTCGCCGTCACACTCGCCGTGGGCGTCAACATGCAAGGTCGGCGCGAAGTACTGGGCCTGGCAATCGGGGCATCAGAAGCCGAGACCTTTTGGACCGACTTCTTACGCCGCCTCGTACGGCGCGGGCTCAGCGGCGTCAAGCTGGTGATCTCCGATGCTCATGAGGGCCTGAAGGCCGCTGCCGCCCGTGTCCTGGGTGCCACCTGGCAGCGCTGCCGGGTGCACTTCATGCGCAACCTCTTGGCCCATGCCGGTAAGCAGGGTCGACGTGTTGTCTCGGCCTTCGTCGCCACGGCCTTCGCTCAAGACGATGCAGAAGCCGCCAAGTCCCAGTGGCGCCAGGTCGCCGACCAACTCCGCGCCAAGGCGCCCAAGCTCGCAGCCCTGATGGACGAGGCTGAGGTCGATGTCCTGGCCTATATGACCTTTCCTAAGGAACACAGGACCAAGCTGCATTCCACCAATCCCATCGAACGCCTCAACGCCGAAATCAAGCGACGCACCAACGTCGTCGGCATTTTTCCTAACGAAGCTGCCGTCGTCAGGCTGATCGGCGCCCTCCTGCTCGAACAGAACGACGAATGGGCAGTCCAGCGTGGCCGCTACATGTCGCTGGAAAAACTCGCCGCACTCAGCGATGATCCAACAGTCAGCCTGACCGCTCCGGTCGCCTGACCAGGCCGGCCCTCATGCCAGCCACCGCTGGCCTCATACACCACGCCTCGGGACACGATCCCAACCAGTCATGACCGCATCATAAACTGCACACTGATGATCTTCACCAAAGATCGCGCAATGGGCAAAAAGGGCTTCAGTTCGTTGAGGTGAAGGAGCCGAGCGAAGCTTATCTAAACAAGCTCCCGGACTGGAACAAAACTGCGGTTGGTTTCAGCGGCTCGGCGGGCCTTTGCACCCAGTATGTCAGCAAGCGGCAGCCCCCGGTCCAGAATCTCATAGAGATCGGTACCGTCCATAGCGATCAATGCCGTTGGGCGGCCGCGTTCGAACGCTTCTAGGCCATCGAGCGAGAACCCTGAATAGCTGACAAAGAGGCCTCGTGACCATTTCGCCTTGCTGGTCACGGTCTCATTGAGATTGGCCAGTTCGGCGCGTGCAACCGGGGCGTTCTGCCACTTCGCTTCTAACAGGTAGGTCTGGCCTTCATGCTGAAAGCTTCCGTCAATCTGCTCGCCGGTCAGGCGAAAAGATCCGCGCGGCGCCAGATCATGATAATCGAAAATGTCCGTCAGGAACTTCTCAAAGGCGAAGCCGCGCGGTATCGGGTTCAAGCGCCTGATCGTCATCAGGTCTGTCTTGAGCTGAATGAGCTGGGCCGGGTCCTTTGCCTCCTGGCCTTCGGCCTGCTTCTTCCGGCGCTCAAGGCTTGCCAGAAAATCCGGGTCGTGCAGGTTGGGTATTTTGTAGCCGAGGCGGCGAAGGACACGGTTGATGTCTTCCACCTCATCCCGGGTAAGCGGATTACCTTTGCCAGCTCGCCATGAAACGGACTGCCGGACAATGCCTTCGATCAGGTCGCAAAACCTGTGGCGCTGACCTTCGAAGGTCGCGGAAAGAAGGGTAACGATCGCAGGCCGCTTACTGCCACCTACCCAGTACTGGTCAAGACCGAGTTGCTGGGCAACGACAGGGAAAGCTAGACGCGGGTTGCCGCTGCCGGGTAGCAGGTCATAGAGAATCCCGGCGAGTTCATCGATATCCTGACTTTCCCGCAATGACACCGGCATCCAAACGTCACTCCCACATCCTGGCAGCGATGTCGTGTTGCTGCGCGCCTACCGCGTCAACATAGATCGCGGTGTTTTCCAGCATGGCATGGCCCATCCACTTGCGTAAGGACGTGACGGGAACGCCTTTCAGGATCGCGTTGATTCCGAAGCCATGGCGCAAACCCTTCGGGCATCGGTGCGGGCCGTCCTCGATGCCGGCCGCGATCATCACGTCCATGACCTTCCGGTAGCCGGTCATGCGCGACCAGGACCATAGCGGCCGATCCTTCGCGGGGTCGCTCTTCGGCTTCCTGGCAAGCTCTCTGAGGCCGTGAACCATGTCCAGGGTATCGAGGTAGTCCGGCGGCACGGGAACGGCTCTGAAGACACCGCGCTTGCGCTGCTTCAGCGTCTCGAAGACGACTAGCCCGGCCGTCATGTCGATCTTGGTCGGCGTGAGCGGCAGGGCCTCGGAGATCCGGCAGCCGGTTGTGTGGAGCGTATGGCAGAAAGTCCGCGCCGGCCGCTCGGCCGATCTGGCGGCCTTCAGGAAGGCTTCGCGTTCCTCCGGAGTGAGGTACAATCGGCGGCCCTGGGAATCAAAAAGCTCTTCGGTGCGAACGCTCATTGTTACAGTATGCATGCATACTGTAACAAAGTCGAGTTTTTCAAGTGGAATCAATGCCGGGCAAACCGTTCCGGATCAGCTCGAGGATCCCCGGCCGGGCCTCGATCGTGTTACGCTATACTTCTATACTGTAACATCCACTTCTGCGTGTAGTGAATCCGCGCCGCTTTTTGGGGGCAGCTTCCTCTGTCACCTCTCCAAGGCACTCGTGTCGTTCGTGGAACTGATTGGCCGGAACGAGCCCTTAGCGGACTAGCGACGGCAGCATCGAAAGGTTGGTTGGCTCTGGCTTTGCACCTGCCGCTGTCAGCATTGCGTGGACCTGACCCCGGTGGTGAGCTTGGTGATTGAAGAGCTCAGTGGCACAGAGAGCTGTCGTCTTTTCGATCCGGGTTGAGCCGCCCGCTGGATACCAAACAACATTTCCTTTTAGGTCAGCATCGACCAATAGGGTCGCCCATTTTTCGATTTCGTCATTGCGCTGCGAACGGAGAAGTTTGAAGTCATCCCAATCCGATGGGTTGGTAAGAGAGTGCTTAATAGTATTCTCTGGGCGTTCATTTCCTATCAATCGTTGCAATATCAAGGCATCAGCCCAATAAATATGGTTCAGGGTGGCTGCTATTGATTGGAAGAACGCACCTCGATCCCTCCAACGATCCACATTTGTGAGCCCATCAGCGGCGGTTACCAAAGAGGTATTCTGCCAAGTGTTGTAGCGGGCCATGATTCGGCAGTATTCGGCTGAGATCATTTTCTCAAACTCCAATGGTTTATGTAGTGATTTCGGTCATTTCTGGGGTGGGGTCAAGCAGCAAGCAAAAGCCCTCTTTGTCCGCATCCCAGGCATTGGGGTTCGCTCGCCCGAGCCTTCCCTCACAATGCCAGAGCGGCACCGCTTCGCCTACACCTTCGGCGCGACCACATCGACCAGCAAGGGGCACCTTCAACCTTAGGGAGAATTCAAGCCATTTCTGCGCTACGATCTACCCTATACTGTAACATCGCGTCTGGCGTGCGGCGAAACCCTCCCCCAGATGAGGGACGCTTGATTAGCTTAGCGAGGATCGCGCGCGTGCTCTATCCGGGCTTGCCTCCGCATCCCCGGTACGCCCTGGCCAAGCCGCAGATGGCCAAGGTCTCAGGCCAGGGTCTCCCTCAGCGCGAAGGACGGCCCAGGGCTCGTGCGCGCCTTCGCCGTCTCACCCTTTACTCGAAGACGAAGTCGGTGGCGGTCAGCTGGTCGACCTGGGTGATGCCGCCCAGCCTGATCTCGAAGTCGGCGCTGCCGTCGCCGTCGCTGTCCACCTGGATGCGGTTGCTGGGCTCGGCGAAGCGGGCCTGCGGCTCGTTGCCGTCGAAGGTGGCATCGCCGATCCAGGCACCGCTGCCGCCGGAGACGGCCAGCACGATGGTGTCGGCGTCGGGCACCGGCAGCGTGCCGACGCTGGAGGTGAAGTCGGTGATGACGGCCTCCAGCCCGCTGCCATCCTCGGCGAAGACGAAGCTGTCCGACCCGCTGCCGCCGGTCAGCCGGTCCGTGCCGCTGCCGCCGGAGAGCGTATCCGCACCGTTGCCACCACTGATGCGGTCGTCGCCGCTGCCACCGACCCCGCGGTCGCCGCCATCGCCGCCGAAGAGGGAATCTCCACCGGCGCCGCCATCCAAGGTATCGGTCCCGTCGTTGCCGGCCAGCGTATCGCTGCCCTCCTCGCCGTAGACCAAGTCGAGCCCGTCACCGCCGTCCAGGCGGTCGTCGCCGCTGCCGCCGACCAAAGTGTCGTCATCCGCCTGGCCGCGCAAGAAGTCGCTCCCGCTGCCGCCGTAGGCCCGGTCCTCTCCGTTCCCGCCCTTGAGGCTGTCGCCGCCCTCGCCGCCGTAGAGCAGATCGTCGGCAACACCGCCGGCAAGGAAATCATCGCCACTGCCGCCGATGAGCCGGTCCTTGGCGCCAACACCATAGAGCTTGTCTGCGCCCGCACCGCCGGAGAGCGTATCGCCGCCTGCGTCACCGTAGAGCAAGTCGTCGTCAAGCCCGCCGTAGACGAGATCGCGGGCATTGCCGCCATGCAGGCTGTCCAGGCCTTCACCGCCGAAAAGGCGGTCGACGCCGCTGCCACCGTAGAAGGAGCGGTCATCTCCCTCGTCGCCATAGAGGTTGTCGGCGCCGCTGCCACCGAAGAAGGAGGTGTCATCCCCACTGCCGCCGGAGAGGCTGTCGGCACCGCCGCCAGCGGAGAAGTAGGAGTCATCCCCACTGCCGCCGAAGAGGCTGTCGGCGCCGTCGTCGCCAAAGAATAAGAAGTCACCCCCACTGCCGCCGAAGAGGCTGTCGGCGCCGCTGCCACCGAAGAAGTAGGAGTCATCCCCATCGCCGCCGGCGAGGCTGTCGGCGCCGCTGCCACCGAAGAAGCGGAAGTCGTCCCCACCGTCGCCGGAGAGGCTGTCGTCACCGTCGTCACCGAAGAAGGTGCGGTCAATCCCACTGCCGCCGGAGAGGATGTCGGCGCCGCTGCCACCGTAGAAGTAGCCGTCATTCCCTGCTCCGCCGGAGAGGCTATCGTCGCCGCTGCCACCGTAGAAGACGACGTCAATGCCATCGCCCCCGAAGAGGCTGTCGGCGCCGCCATCGCCGCGGAAGCCGAAGTCTGTCCCACTGCCGCCGAAGAGGCTGTCGTCGCCGCCGCCACCGTAGAAGAGGGAGTCATCCCCACTGCCCCCGGAGAGGCTGTCGGCGCCGCCATCGCCGTAGAAGCCGAAGTCGATCCCACTGCCGCCGAAGAGGCTGTCGTCGCCGCCGCCACCGAAGAAGAAGGAGTCATCCCCACTGCCGCCGAAGAGGCTGTCGTCGCCGCTGCCACCGTTGAAGTTGAAGTCACCTCGACTGCCGCCGGAGAGGCTGTCAGTGCCGCTGCCACCGAAGAAGAAGCCGTCAAGTCCATCGCCGCCGGAGAGCCTGTCGGCGCCGCCGCCACCGTAGAAGAAATAGTCATCCCCACTGCCGCCGAAGAGGCTGTCGGCGCCGCTGCCACCGTAGAAGTAGGAGTCATACCCATCGCCGCCGGAGAGGCTGTCGGCGCCGCTGCCACCGTAGAAGTAGGAGTCATACCCATCGCCGCCGGAGAGGCTGTCGGCGCCGTCGTCGCCATAGAAGAAGGCGTCAGCCGCACTGCCGCCGGAAAGGCTGTCGTCGCCGCTGCCTCCGTAAAAGCTGGTGTCATCCCCGTTGCCGCCGGAGAGGCTGTCGGCGCCGCTGCCTCCGAACAAGCGGTTGTCATCCCCTTCGCCCCCGGAGAGGCTGTCGTCGCCGTCGTCGCCATAGAAGAAGGCGTCAGCCGCACTGCCGCCGGAGAGGCTGTCGTCGCCGCTGTCTCCGTAAAAGCTGGTGTCATCCCCGTCGCCGCCGGAGAGGCTGTCGGCGCCGCTGCCACCGAAGAAGAAGCGGTCATTCCCATCGCCGGCGGAGAGGCTGTCGGTGCCGCTGCCACCATTGAAGCGGAAGTCATCCCCTTCGCCGCCGGAGAGGCTGTCGTCGCCGTCGTCGCCATAGAAGAAGGCGTCAGCCGCATTGCCGCCGGAAAGGATGTCGTCGCCGCTGCCGCCGTAGAAGCTGGCGTCAGCTCCACTGCCGCCGGAGAGGCTGTCGGCGCCGCTGCCTGCGTGGAAGATGCGGTCATCCCCATCGCCAGCGGAGAGACTGTCGTCGCCGCTGCCTCCGTAAAAGCTGGTGTCATCCCCGTCGCCGCCGGAGAGGATGTCGGCGCCGCCGCCTCCGAAGAAGCGGTAGTCAACTCCACTGCCGCCGGAGAGGCTGTCGGCGCCGCTGTCACCGAAGAAGTAGCGATCAATTCCACTGCCGCCGGAGAGACTGTCGTCACCGCTGCCACCGTAGAAGACGGCGTCATCCTCACTGCCGCCGGAGAGGCTGTCGGCACCGCTGCCACCGAAGAAGAAGGAGTCATCCCCACTGCCGCCGGAGAGGCTGTCGGCGCCGTCGTCACCGTAGAAGCGGGCGTCATTCCCATCGCCGCCGGAGAGGCTGTCGGTGCCGCCGCCACCGAAGAAGGAGAAGTCATCGCCATCGCCGGCAGAGAGGCTGTCGGTGCCGCTGCCACCATTGAAGCGGAAATCGTTGCCATCGCCGGCGGAGAGGCTGTCGGCACCGCTGCCGCCGAAGAAGGAGATGTCTCTATCACCGCCGGCGGAGAGGCTGTCGTCGCCGGCGCCACCGAAGAAGAACGAGTCACGGCCATCGCCGCTGGAGAGGCTGTCGGTGCCGCTGCCGCCGAAGAATGAGAAGTTCTGTCCCTCGTCGCCGGAGAGCCTGTCGTCGCCGCTTGCACCGAAGAAGCTGTTGTCGGGACCGTTGCCGCCGGAGAGGCTGTCGTCGCCGTCACCACCGTTGAAGTTGAAGTCACCCCCATCGCCGCCGAAGAGGCTGTCGGCGCCGCTGCCACCGTTGAAGTTGAAGTCACCCCCTTCGCCGGCGGAGAGGACGTCGTCGCCGCTGCCACCGTAGAAGCGCTGGTCCTGGTCCAGCTGCCCATCGCCGCCGAAGAGGCTGTCGTCGCCGCTGCCACCGTAGAAATAGCGGTCACCTCCGCTGCCGCCGTAGAGGCTGTCGTCGCCGCCGCTACCGTGAAAGATGGAGTCAGCCCCACTGCCGCCGTAGAGGTTGTCGTCGCCGCTGCCACCGTAGAAGGTAACGTCAGTCCCGCTGCCGCCCGAGAGGCTGTCGGCGCCGCTGCCACCGGAGAAGCTGAAGTCGTTCCCATCGTCGCCGGAGAGGCTGTCGTCGCCGCTGCCACCGAAGAAGAGCACGTCCCCTCCACTGCCGCCGTAGAGGCTGTCGTCGCCGCTGCCGCCAATGAAGGAGAAGTCGATCCCACTGCCGCCGGAGAGGCGGTCGTCGCCGCCACCACCAAAGAAGGAGCGGTCATCCCCATCGTCGCCGGAGAGGCTGTCGGAGCCGCTACCACCGTAGAAGCTAAAGTCAATACCACTGCCGCCGAAGAGGCTGTCGGCGCCGCTGCCGCCGTAGAAGAAGTAATCGTTCCCATCGCCGCCGTAGAGGCTGTCGGCGCCGCTGCCACCGTAGAAGCGGTGGTCGTTCCCATCGTCGCCGGAGAGGCTGTCGTCTCCATCGGAGCCTCTGAAGACGTAGTCATCCCCACTGCCGCCGGAGAGGCTGTCGGCGCCGCTGCCACCGTAGAAGGAGATGTCATTCCCACTGCCGCCGAAGAGGCTGTCGTCGCCGCTCGATCCGTAGAGGGTGTCGGCGCCGCTCTCCCCGTAGAGCGTGTCGTCGGCCCCGTAGCCCAGAATGCTGTCGTCGGCACTGCTCCCGAAAATTGTATCCGGCCCCGGAGTTCCAGGATAGGTTCCCATTGATCCCGCCCCCTCTGCGTTCCGCCTCCCGGCGCGCTGGAGGGCGCGCAAGAGGAACCTCGAGCCGCGACCCCGGCAGATCTCTCAAGGCACAGCCCAGCGTGCCTCCGCTCCCTCCCAAGACCACGCGGCAGCCCCGCACGTCCGCACTCGAACCATCGGCGGACAACGGCCTTCTTTTGATGACAGCTTATCTCAATCGAGGGCATAGGCAAGGGAATTGCGAGCAACTACCTTTGGACGAACCTCCTGCAAGAGCTGTGCTCTGTTGGCTATCGCTCTGAAATTTCAAGAGAAAACAGGGCGGTTACGCAATCCAACCGGGACCAGCGGCTTGTCGGAGGTTGGACCGCTACGCCGCCGCCCTGCCGCCAGGTAGAGGGCACTTTCGTCTCGTGACCCCTGGGAGCAATGACCTTCTTAACAACCCGGAAAGGACGGATGAACTGGGCGAACCAGGAAGACGGGCAGCTCAACAAGAAAGGGAAATCAGCGGGCTTTGGGGATACAATGTACCTTATACTGTAACATCGCGTCTGGCGTGCGGCGAAACCGTCCCCCAGATGAGGGACGCTTGATTAGCTTGGCGAGGATCGCGCGCCTGCTCTATCCGGGCTTGCCGCCGCATCCCCGGTACGCCCTGGCCAAGCCGCAGATGGCCAAGGTCTCAGGCCATGGTCTCCCTCAGCGCGAAAGACGGCCCAGGGCTCGTGTGCGCCTTCGCCGTCTCACCCTTTACTCGAAGACGAAGTCGGTGGCGGTCAGCTGGTCGACCTGGGTGATGCCGGCGAGCCTGATCTCGAAGTCGGCGCTGCCGTCGCCGTCGCTGTCCACTTGGATGCGGTTGCTGGGCTCGGCGAAGCGGGCCTGCGGCTCGCTGCCGTCGAAGGTGGCGTCACCAATCCAAGCACCGGAACCGCCCGATACCTGGAGATGGATGAGGTCCGCATCCGGTGGCGGCAGGGTGCCGCTCTGCGAGGTGAAGTCGGTGATGACGGCCTCCAGCCCGCTGCCGGCGGCGGCGAAGACGAAGCTGTCCGACCCGCTGCCGCCGGTCAGCCGGTCCGTGCCGCTGCCGCCGGAGAGCGTATCCGCACCGTTGCCACCACTGATGCGGTCGTCGCCGCTGCCACCGATCCCGCGATCGCCGCCACCGCCGCCGAAGAGGGAATCTCCACCGGCGCCGCCATCCAAGGTATCGGTCCCGCCGTTGCCGGCCAGCGTGTCGCCGCCTGCGCCGCCGTAGACCAAGTCGAGCCCGCCACCGCCGACCAGACGGTCGTCGCCGCTGCCGCCGACCAGGTAGTCGTCGTCCGCCTGGCCGCGCAAGAGATCGCTCCCGCTGCCGCCGTAAGCGCGATCCTCTCCGTTCCCGCCCTTGAGGCTGTCGCTGCCTTCGCCGCCGAAGAGCAAGTCGTCGGCAACACCGCCGCCAAGGAAATCATCGCCACTGCCGCCGGTGAGCCTGTCCTTGCCAGCGCCACCATAGAGCTTGTCTTCGCCCGCACCGCCGGAGAGCGTATCGCCGCCCGCGTCACCGTAGAGCAAGTCGTCGTCAAGCCCGCCGTAGACGAGATCGCGGGCATTGCCACCATGCAGGCTGTCCAGGCCTTCACCGCCGAAGAGGCGGTCGACGCCGCTGTCGCCGAAGAAGGAGCGGTCGTCTCCCTCGTCGCCATAGAGGTTGTCGGTGCCGCTGCCACCGTAGAAGAGATCGTCGTCTCCACCGCCGCCGAAGAGGCTGTCGGCGCCGATGCCACCGAAGAAGACGACGTCAATGCCATCGCCCCCGAAGAGGCTGTCGGCGCCGCCATCGCCGCGGAAGCCGAAGTCGATCCCACTGCCGCCGAAGAGGCTGTCGGCGCCGCCATCGCCGTAGAAGCCGAAGTCGATCCCACTGCCGCCGAAGAGGCTGTCGTCGCCGCCGCCACCGAAGAAGAAGGAGTCATCCCCACTGCCGCCGAAGAGGCTGTCGGCGCCGCTGCCACCGTTGAAGTTGAAGTCACCTCGACTGCCGCCGGAGAGGCTGTCAGTGCCGCTGCCACCGAAGAAGAAGCCGTCAAGTCCATCGCCGCCGGAGAGGCTGTCGGCGCCGCTGCCACCGTAGAAGAAATAGTCATCCCCACTGCCGCCGGAGAGGCTGTCGGCGCCGCTGCCACCGAAGAAGTAGGAGTCATACCCATCGCCGCCGGAGAGGCTGTCGGCGCCGCTGCCACCGAAGAAGGAGTAGTCCATCCCATCGCCGCCGAAGAGGCTGTCGGCGCCGCTGCCACCGTAGAAGAAGCGGTCAAACCCACTGCCGCCGGAGAGGCTGTCGTCGCCGCTGCCACCGAGGAAGCCGCCGTCATTCCCATCGCCGCCGGAGAGGATGTCGGCGCCGTTGCCACCGAAGAAGCCGCCGTCATCCCCCTCGTCGCCGAAGAGGCTGTCGTCGCCGCCGGCACCCAAGAAGAGGCCGTCATTCCCACTGCCGCCGAAGAGGGTGTCGGCGCCGGCGTCGGCGCCGCCGCCGGCGCCGCCGAAGAAGAAGGAGTCATTCCCACTGCCGCCGAAGAGGCTGTCGTCGCCGTCGTCGCCACTGAAGGAGCGGTCAACCCCACTGCCGCCGAAGAGGCTGTCGGCGCCGCTGCCACCGAAGAAGTAGAGGTCATTCCCATCGCCGCCGTAGAGGCTGTCAGCGCCGCTACCACCGAGGAAGGTGGTGTCGTCCCCACCGTCGCCGTAGCCGGCGCCAGTCTGTCCTTCCACCTCAAGCTCCATCAGCCGTTGGGCGGCAAAACCAATCATCTCTCGTAGCAGTTCGCTATCTGAGCTCTTTTCCAACAGCCCTCGAAGGCTCACCATGTCATCGGTCATCGCGGTCATCCTTTGGTTCAAGGTTAAGGTCGGCAAACCAACCCTAAACCAAACACCGCGATGGCCGCCCGCTGTCGATGACCGCCTTGGCTACGCTCGCAATGTAGAGGGCGCTGCGCCAAGGCGATCAACAGCAGCTCCTACACCACGCCTCGGGACGTGACCTCCGAACCCATCGTCGGTCGCTTTGCAGTATGTAAGTGCGTTGGAAGGACCCTTGCTGTTGGCGCGATTGGAGGGTGACGCATCTGTGGTGGATCGATCACTTGACGGTTTCGTGAACACCTAGTTCAAGTGGGGGGTTGAAATCTACCGATATATAGGTAGATAAGAGGCAGAGCGATCTCCTGGAGACACCAATGCCTCCGGGCCTAGTCCGACAGGCTTCCCCCTGCCTCAACCCGTTGCCTCACGTTCTAGTGCCTGCGCTTGTGCGCAAGTCATTCAGAGCGTGTGGCCCCAAAAAAGGATAGAAAAGATGGCCTACCTGCCCGTACAAACCAAAGACACTGCACCAGAAGCCAGCAAACCATTCCTTGATCGAGCGAGAAAGGCGTATGGGTTCATCCCGAACCTGTTCGCTGTATTCGCTAATTCGCCCGCGATGATCGAAGCCTACGGCGTTCTGACCGGCCTCTTCGAAAAAACTGATCTGACACCGGCGGAACGGCAGATCGTTTTGATGACCAACAACCGCCTGAACGGCTGCACCTATTGTATGGCCGCCCACTCGACGATTTCGCAAATGCTGAAGGTTCCCGCGGATGTGATCACAGCGCTGCGGAACGGGACAGAGATCGCTGACCCGAAACTGCAGGCATTGCATGTGTTTACCGCACGAATCAACGAGGCACGCGGCCATGTCGATCAAGCAGACGTCGATGCGTTCCTGGCGGCCGGTTACACAGAAGCGAACATTCTGGATGTGATCCTTGGCACGAGCCTGAAAACCCTGTCCAACTACACCAACCACATTTCAGAAACGCCGCTTGATGCAGCGTTCCAGCCGAACGCCTGGGAAGCACCGCAAGCTCAACTTGCGGTCAGTGCGTAGGACTGAGCCAGGCCAACAAGCCAAGAATCCGAAATATGGACGTAAACTCGCGGTTTCCCAAAAAATAGTGAAGGTGGCCAAAGTTGGGACTTTGGCCACCTTCTCGTTGTCAAATTGTGGTCACATAGTCGCTCGTCACACGTGCTGCCCACCAATGACGACCCACCAATGACGACGCTGTCCAATTGTGATGGCTGTTTAGGCTGCGAGATATGATCCAAGAGCCCGACTGACAAGCGCGGGGTCGCCTTCAACACGCGCCAAAATATGGGAACCTTGGAGCGCGCTTAGAAACGAGAGTGCCGACTGCTGCGGGTCTCGATGCCCCAATTCAATAAATTGCTGCACGAGCCATTTTTGCGTGTCGCGAAAATAGAATGCCAACGCGCGATGAACATCGGGACTCACGGACGCAAATTCAGCTGCCATCATACCACACATACAAATCTTGTCGTTGCGAACGTAATCTTCAAAATATTTGATCAGCGCCTGAATCCGATCTTCTGGTTTGTCCATGTTTTTGTCGAGATCCTCGATAACGGCGTGTTGAACGTCCCGCAGACGTTCCACTAAAGCGAGGGCCAGGTCCGCTTTGGCTTTGAAATGATAATGGATGCTAGAGCTTCTTACCCCAATGCCGGCCGCCAGATCGAGGTAGCTAAAGCCATTGAAACCTTTGGTTTGTGTAAGCTCTTCGGCCAAATCAAGGATGCGTGTGCGTGTATCAGTCATTCATTCTCTCCTGCATACCTATATATATGTCGGTTGGGAATAAACAAGCCAGCTCTTATTCGGCGATCGTACCAATTTCGTCGTAGTGTCTTGGGCGCAGCATCACCCCTGGCATTCTGGTTGACGGTCGGGACCGGGGTCGCAGCCTTTGCGCTGACCGTATTGACGGACTATCACAAAGGGCCGCACCCAAGACACGGCACTTTTGGCATGAGGACAGGACATGGCAGATCACCCCTCTTCCAAGACTCTTTTGGAAAACGTGCGCGCCTGTGCGATCTGCAAGGACCTGCCCCTTGGGCCTCGCCCAATTCTCCAAATTAGTGCCTCTGCAAAACTCTTGATTGTTGGGCAGGCACCGGGGCGGAAAGCACACAACAAAGGCATTCCGTTCGATGATCCATCCGGAGACCGGCTAAGAGGTTGGTTGGGCGTCAATCGGGACACGTTCTATAACGCCTCGAAGATCGCAATCCTGCCGATGGGATTCTGTTATCCGGGCACCGGCAAGAGCGGCGACTTGCCCCCGCGTGCCGAATGTGCCCCCGCGTGGCGTGATAGCGTTTTAGAGACGCTAGAAGCCGTCGAGCTGACACTGATTATTGGTCGGTACGCCATTGACTGGCACTTACCCGAATATTCCGGTCACGCAGTGACTGCCGCCGTACAGTCCTGGGTCGATGTTTGGCCCAAGAAACTGATATTGCCCCATCCAAGCCCCAGAAATAACAGATGGCTGAAATCGAACCCATGGTTCGAAGATGATGTCATCCCCGCTTTACGGAAACGCACCAAGCAATTGGTCTGATCTCACCTAGAGGCTATGTGCCTCCAATGCAGACCGTCACTTGGAGCACCTACCGCAAACGCACGATTTTCAACGAAAACAAGAATTCCGGCCGTTTCCGCGCTACGATCTACCTTATAGTGTAACACGGCCTCGCGGTATCGGCCGATTCGTCCTTGGCTGTCGACGTGCCTATGCGCCTTGCGCGACAACTGGTCGTGACCCAAGCGGTCCTCGCTTTGGCTCTTAAGTCGCATGAAAATCCATTGTGGGCGGGGGCTGATCCAAATTCGGCCTATCTTAGACCGGCGGCGAGACAAAGCCGCCGATCTCGTCGGCCAGCAGTCGGGCGAAGCGGATGGCGCGCTTCTCGTGCCATTCCGGCGCCACGACCTGCAGGCCAATGGGCAAGCCCTCCGGCGTTTGGCCCATGGGGGCGGCAACCGATGGCAAACCGACGACAGTGGTCAGACCGGGCCAGAAAAAGAGATCGGCCACTCGGTGCGCTACGCCATTTATGGAAATGCGCCGCATGTCTCGATCTTCAGTTTCCTGGTGCGGGTAGGCTGGCACGGAGAGAACGGGGCAGAGCAGCAGGTCCCAATCTTCGAAGAACGCGTGCCAGCCATAGCGCATCTGCTGGCGGCGCTCATTGGCGGTCAGCCATTCCTGGTGAGTCATGGTCACACCGCGCAACGATCTGGCGCGAAACGATTGGTCGTTTGGGTCCAGTGACGCAGCCGATGTCCTGGCATCTTCGATCTGCTCGACGGACGTCCCCTGAGACACCAACGGCACGAGCAGGTCGAGGTAGAGCTGATAGATCTCATGCTCGGCAATAGCCGGTCGCGCGCAGTCGCTCACCGTGGCGCCCAGACCGGCCAGCCGATCCGCCACATTCTGCAGGCCGTCGCCGATCGATCCTTCGGTCGGCGCGATTTCTGTCTCCGGCCAGATAGCGACGCGAAACTCCGCCAAGGAGCGGCGGTCCTCCTTGGGTAGCTCCAGATGCCAAGCGGCGGCCTGAAGCAAGTCCGGCCCGGCAGTCAGGTCGAGCGCCAATTCCAGATCCTCTGCATGACGTGCCAGCGGGCCGACCACACCCAAATCTGACGGCCCAACCGATCCGCTGATCGTCTGGCCGCGGCCCGGAATCAGATTGAGAGTCGGTTTCAGGCCGTAGAGGCCACAGAAGTGGGCCGGCACCCGGATCGACCCGGCGATGTCACTGCCGAACTCCAGCGACGTCAGGCCCGCCGCCAATGCGGCAGCGGAACCGCCCGACGAGCCACCTGGCGAGCGGCTCCTGTCCCAAGGGTTGTTGGTCCGGCCATAGACCGGGTTGAAGCTCTGCCAGGCGGCGAGCATGACCGGTACGTTGGTCTTGCCGAGAATCACCGCTCCTGCATCCAGCAAGCGCTCAACAGCGACTGCATTCTCCTTGGCCAGATTGTCCTTCAGGGCCTCGACCCCCCAACAGGTTGGCAGGCCAGCCACGTTGAAGGATTCTTTGACCGTCATGGGGAGGCCTTGCAGGGCCCCGATGGCCTCACCGCGGGCCCGAGCTCGGTCGATCATAGCCGCGCGTTCACGGGCTCGCTCGAAATCGCGGACGACGACCGCATTCAAGGCTCCGTCAAACCGCGCAATGCGTTCGAGGTAGTGCTCAAGCAGTTCGAGGGATTCGATTCGACCGGATCTGAGGGCGGAAATCTGCTGGGTTGCAGACTGGAAAGCCAAGGGTAACATGTGAGAGCAGGTATCCTAGCGAGCGTCGCCAAGCAAGCGATGGCTCCGGGCATTCCCCAAACCGGCATTTGCGCGCACGCCTATCGCGATGAAACGGAGGCTTCCTTTTTCGAGTGGTGAAAATCGCAGCGACTCTACCCAGATAGCGAAAATGCTCCGGTGCTCTCGTATTAAGACGCCTTTGGGCGCTCTTGGTGTTACGATTTCCCCGAAAGTGTAACACCCTCCGTCAGGGTGCAGAGATGCCGCCTCTCAGAAGCGAGGCGATTTCTCCGCCTCTCCCAATGGCCATCCTTGCGATATGCTAAACGGATCGACCGGAACGAGCCCAAACGAGACATTCGTCGAGCCACAGCGGACCGGCCCGGGTCTAGTCAACGCGGGCCTACTCGAGAGGTAGGCACATCAGTGCCCGCGCGAGGCAGCGTCACCGGTTGCTCCTGTGCGTGACGACGGAATTCAGCCGACATAATGAAGTCACGATGACGCTATGCGGTTTCTTCCCGCGACGAGGCGGACTAAAAACAGCGCTCGGCCTTCTCGATGCTGGCAGACCATAAAGGGCGCCACGATCCTGCCTATGTCCTTCTCACTTGGCCTCATCGGCTACGGCGCATTCGGCGCGTTCCTCCATGCGCTTGCACAGCGGTTCCTGCCGGGCGCGCAGCTGAAGATACACTCCGGAAGCCGCGAGCCTGACGGCGTGCTGTTCTTCCCGCTCGAAAGGGTGGCGGCCTCAGACGCGGTGGTCCTTGCCGTGCCGATCAGCGCTTACCAGCGCACGCTGGAACGCCTTGCGCCCCATCTGGGTGCGGGCACGCTTCTGGTCGATGTCGCGACGGTGAAAGCCTACACGATGGGCCTGGTATCTTCCGTGCGCGCCGGCCAGCCCTTCCTGGCGATGCACCCCATGTTCGGGCCGGAGAGCTATGCCAAGCGCGGCGGGGAGGTGTCGGGCTTTCGCATCGTGGTGACCGGCCACACCATGGCCCCGGCGCACTATCGCACCCTGTGCGACGGCCTCACGGCGGCCGGCTTCTCACTCGTGGAGAAGACCGCGGATGCGCACGACAGGGATCTCGCCGAGACGCTGTTTCTCACGCACTACGTCGGCCAGGTGATTGCGCGGGGCGGCTTTGAACGCACCGAGATCGATAGCGTCTCGTTCGGCTACCTGATGGACGCGGTGGACTCGGTGCGCCACGACAGCCAGCTCTTCGAAGAGGTGTGCCGATTCAACCCCTACTGCCGCAGCGTCATCGAACGTTTCGACGCCAGCGACAAGCTTGTCCGTGACAAGATGCTGAGGCTCCGCTCCCCGGCCCGGAGCCCGATCTGAACCGCATCCCAGGCTTCGCTAGGAGCCTGTCCAGATAGTGCGCTGAGGCTGTTGATGCGACATAGGGAAAAGGTTTCTGGTTGGCTCAAGCCGCTTTGGCGAGTTTTTTGATGTTGTGGGCGGTGCAGATCATTGACCACTCGCCACGGACCTTCTTGATGCCTCGTAATAGGAACTGTCTAAATCCGCCTGGCTCTTTGATCTGTCCGAACACCGGTTCCACGGTCTGCTTCCTGAGACGGTAGCGACTTCGTCGCCCGGCGCGTTTGAGCTTTCGCTGCATGGCCTGGGTCAGCGGCCCGGTGATTTTGCGCTTGGCCTTGGCCGCGTGCTTGGAGCGGCCAACGGCAATATAGCCTTGGACGCCACGCTCGGCGAGCGCCTGCAAATTCGCCTCCGAGCAATAGCCGGCATCGGCGGAGATTTCCTTTGGCTTACGCGCCAGGTTTGTCTCGATGGCGTCGCTCAGCGCGATCAGCTGATCTTGGTCGCTCTGCGCGCTGATCACCTCCAGGGCTACAATGATCTGCTCTGCTGCGTCCACCGCGGCCTGAGCATTGTAGCCCTGGATGTAGCCCTCTTTGGTCTTCATGATGCGGCTCTCGGGATCGGTGAAGTTGCGCTGTGCCTTGGCCGAGGGCTCGCTACTCGCCGCCGCTGCCTTCCTACCCGGCTTCTTGCGTCCCTCGACCTTGCGCTTCTCCTCTGCCACCGCCTCGGCTTTGGCCTTCTCCTCGGCCGCCGCCTCGGCCTCCCTCTCCAGCGCTGCCTTGGCCTCACGTAGCTTGGCCAGCCGCTTCCTCTTGTCCGACACCCACTTTGGCAATTCGTCGCCGCGCTTGCCCGCCCCGAACTTGGCGTCCTCTTCCGCGTCCGCCGCTTCGGCCGCCTCCAGCCAACGCCCGACTTCGGCGTCCAGCTCCTGCTCGCGCTTGACCATACGCTGGTAGCTCATCGCCTTGTGCTTGGAGGCATTGGCCTTGATCTTGGTGCCATCCAGCGCCACGTGGCCCAGCTTCACCAACCCCGCCGTCTCGCATAAACGCAAGACCTGAACGAACAGGCCCTGCAGCGCACCCAAGTGGCGCTTGCGGAAATCGCTGATCGTCCGAAAGTCGGGCGCATCCAACGCCACGATCATCATGAAGTCGGTGCGCTCCCGACAGGCCCGCGCGATCCGCCGCGAGGAGTAGAGGCCGCTGCAATAGCCATAAAGCAGCAGCGCCGTCATCATCTCCGGATGATAGGGCGGCTGACCCAGATTGCCACGATAGCTCGCCGTGATCTCACCTAGATCGAGATCCTCCACCACCAGCCTCACCACGAAGCGCGCCAAATGATCCTCCGGTACGAAGTCCTGCACCGACACCGGCAGCAGCTGAAGCTGGTCTATCTTCCACTCGCGAAACCTCTTGCTCATGACTTACCTTTGAATCAGACTTCACCCGATTTGCAAACCACTAACCGGACAGGCTCCTAGCCGATCGACCCTTTACCGTAACCTCGCCTTTGGCGTGCGGCGAAACCATCCCCGAGATGAGGGACGCTCGATTGTCTTAGCGAGGATCGCGGGCGTGCTTTATCCGGGCTTGCCGCCGCCTCCCCACTACGCCCTGGCCAAGCCGCAGATGACCAAGGTCTCAGGCAAAGCCTCGCTCAGCGCGAAGGGCGGCCCAGGACTCCTACGCGGCTTCGCCGTCACCCTTTACTCGAAGACGAAGTCGGTGGCGGTCAGCTGGTCGACCTGGGTGATGCCGGCGAGCCGGATCTCGAAGTCGGCGCTGCCGTCGCCGTCGCTGTCCACCTGGATGCGGTTGCTGGGCTCGGCGAAGCGGGCCTGCGGCTCGTTGCCGTCGAAGGTGGCATCGCCGATCCAGGCGCCGCTGCCGCCGGCGACATCCAGCACGATGGTGTCGGCGTCGGATACTGGCAGCGTGCCGACGCAGGAGGTGAAGTCAGTGATCACGGCCTCCAGCCCGCTACCGTCCTCGGCGAAGACGAAGCTGTCCGACCCGCTGCCGCCGGTCAGCCGGTCCGTGCCGCTGCCGCCGGAGAGCGTATCCGCACCGTTGCCACCGCTTATGCGGTCGTCGCCGCTGCCACCGATCCCGTGATCGCCGCCATCGCCGCCGAAGAGGGAATCTCCACCGGCGCCGCCATCCAAGGTATCGGTCCCGTCGTTGCCGGCCAGCGTATCGCTGGCCTCCCTCGCCGTAGAGCAGGTCGAGCCCGCCACCGCCGATCAGATTGTCCGTGCCGCTGCCGCCGGCCAGGTAGTCGTCGTCCGCCTGGCCGCGCAAGAGGTCGTTCCCGCTACTGCCGTAGGCATGGTCGTCCCCGTTCCCGCCCTTGAGGTTGTCGCTGCCCGCGCCGCCGAAGAGCGAATCGTCGGCAACACCGCCGGCAAGGAAATCATCGCCGCTGCCACCGGTGAGCCTGTCCTTGCCACCGCCGCCGTAGAGCTTGTCTGCGCCCGCACCGCCGGAGAGCGTATCGCCGCCCGCGTCACCGTAGAGCAAGTCGTCGTCAAGCCCGCCGTAGACGAGATCGCGGGCATTGCCGCCATAGAGGCTGTCCATTCCTTCACCGCCGAAGAGGCGGTCGACGCCGCTGTCGCCGTAGAAGGAGCGGTCGTCTCCCTCGTCGCCATAGAGGTTGTCGGCACCACTACCACCATAGAGGCTGTCGGCGCCACTACCGCCGAAGAAGGAGGAGTCATTTCCGTCGCCGCCGACCAGGCTGTCCTTGCCGCTGCCACCGTAGAAGTAGGAGTCATTCCCACTGCCGCCGGAGAGGCTGTCGTCGCCGCCGCCACCGAAGAAGGAGAAGTCATTCCCATCGCCACCGAAGAGGCTGTCGGCGCCGCTGCCACCATTGAAGCGGAAATCATACCATTCCCCACCGAAGAGGCTGTCGGCGCCACTGCCGCCGAAGAAGGAGAAATCTCTCCCATTGCCGCCGAAGAGGCTGTCGGCGCCGCCGTCACCGAAGAAGAAGGAGTCATTCCCAGTATCGCCGGAGAGGCTGTCGGCGCCGCTGCCGCCGTAGAAGGAGAAGTCTTGCCCCTCGTCGCCGGAGAGACTGTCGGCGCCGCTGCCACCGAAGAATGCGCGGTCAGTATCACGGCCGCCGGAGAGGCTGTCGTCGCCGCCACCACCGTAGAAGAGGAAGTCACCCCCATTTCCGCCGAAGAGGCTGTCGGCGCCGCTGTCACCGAAGAAGCGGAAGTCATCCCCATCGTCAGCGGAGAGGATGTCGCCGCCGCTGCCACCGTAGAAGCGCAAGTCCTGGGCTTGCCCATCGCCGCCGGAGAGGCTGTCGTCGCCGTTGCCGCCGTAGAAGGAGAAGTCCTGCCCCTCGCCGCCGAAGAGGCTGTCGTCGCCGTCGTCACCGAAGAAGCGGTGGTCATCCCCCTCGCCGCCAGAGAGGCTGTCGGCGCCGCTGCCACCGAAGAAGGAGATGTCATTCCCATCGCCGCCGGAGAGGCTGTCCGCGCCGCTGTCGCCATAGAAGGAGAGGTCAAGCCCACTGCCGCCGAAGAGACGGTCGTCGCCGCCGCTACCGTGAAAGAGGGAGTCAGTCCCACTGCCGCCGGAGAGGCTGTCGGCGCCGCCGCCACCGTAGAAGCGGTTGTCATTCCCATCGCCACCGGAAAGGCTGTCGGTGCCGCTGCCACCGAAGAAGGAGAGGTCATCCCCACTGCCGCCGGAGAGGCTGTCGGCGCCGCTATCGCCATTGAAGTAGGAGTCATCCCCACTGTCGCCGGAGAGACTGTCGGCGCCGCTGCCACCGAAGAAGGAGCGATCGATCCCACTGCCGCCGGAGAGGCTGTCGGCGCCGCTGCCACCGTAGAAGAAGTAGTCATCCCCACTGCCGCCGGAGAGGCTGTCGGCGCCGCTGCCACCATAGAAGACGCGGTCGTTCCCTTCGCCACCGGAGAGGCTGTCGGCGCCGCTGCCACCGTAGAAGCCTTCGTCATCCCCATCGCCGCCGGAGAGGCTGTCGGCGCCGTCGTCACCGAAGAAGCGATACTCAATCCCATCGCCGCCGGAGAGGCTGTCGGCGCCGCTGCCACCGTAGAAGCTCCCGTCATTCCCATCGCCGCCGGAGAGGCTGTCGGCGCCGCTGCCGCCGAAGAAGCTGAAGTCACCCCCACTGCCGCCGGAGAGGCTGTCGGTGCCGCTGCCACCGTAGAAGCGGAAGTCATCCCCATCGCCGCCGGAGAGGCTGTCGGTGCCGCTGCCACCGAAGAAGGAGAAGTCGCTCCCACTGTCGCCGGCGAGGCTGTCATCGCCGGCGCCACCGTAGAAGAAGGCGTCGTCTCCACTGCCGCCGGAGAGGCTATCGGCGCCGCTATCGGCGCCGCCACCGATCCTCTGCAGATTGAAGTAGGAGTCATTCCCATCGCCACCGGAGAGGCTGTCGTCGCCGCTGCCACCGAAGAAGGAGAAGTCATCCCCACTGCCGCCGGAGACGCTGTCGTCTCCATCGTAGCCTCTGAAGAAGTAGTCATCCCCACTGCCGCCGGAGAGGATGTCGGCGCCGCTGTCTCCGAAAAAGCGGTTGTCATCCCCTTCGCCCCCGGAGAGGCTGTCGACGCCGCTGCCACCGTAGAAGCGGAAGTCATCCCCATCGCCGCCGGAGAGGCTGTCGGCGCCGCTGCCACCGAAGAGGAGGACGTCGACCCCACTGCCGCCGGCGAGGCTGTCGGCGCCGCTGTCACCTAAGAAGCGGCCGTCTCTCCCACTGCCGCCGAAGAGGCTGTCGGCGCCGCTGCCACCGTAGAAGCGAAATTCATCCCCATCGCCGCCGGAGAGAATGTCGTTGCCGCTGCCACCAAAGAAGCTGGTGTCACCCCCACTGCCGCCGGAGAGGCTGTCGGCGCCGCTGCCACCGTAGAAGCTGAAGTCATCTCCACTGCCGCCGGAGAGGCTGTCGGCGCCACTTCCACCGTAGAAGCTGAAGTCATCTCCACTGCCGCCGAAGAGGCTGTCGTCGCCGCTCGATCCGTCGAGGCTGTCGGATCCGCTCTCTCCATAGAGCGTGTCGTCGGCCCCGTAGCCCAGAATGGTGTCGCCGCCACTGCCCCCGAAAATTATGTCCGGCCCCGGAGTCCCTGGAAAGAATGCCATCGTTCCTGCCCCCCTTGCGTTCCGCCTCCCGACGCTTTGGCTGGCGCGCAAGAGCAGTCTCAAGCGTGAATCTGGCAGATCTCACAAAGGCACAGCCAAGCGTGCCTAAGCTCCCTCCCAAGACCACGCAGCAACCCCGCACGTCCGCACTCGAACTATCAGCGGACAACGGCCTTCTTTTGACAGCAGTCTATCTTAACCGAGGGCATAAGCAAGGGAATTACATGCAACTCCCTTTGGACGACACGCCTGCAAGAGCCGTGCCCCCTTGGCTTTCATTCTGAAAGTATCAAGAGAAAACAGATCGGTGACGCAATCCGACCGGGACTGGCAGCTTGTCAGAGGTTCGACCGCTTCGCTTCTGCCAGGCGGGGGCACTCTCGTGTCGTGGTCCCTAGGAGCCATGGCCTTCGTAGCATCCGGGAAAGGACGGATGAACTGGACGGGCGAGGTAGAGGGGAAGCTCAACAAGAAAGGGGAATTAGCGGGCTTTGAGGATACGATTTACCCTAATCCGCAACTGCCCGATCGCCACAGTGAAGATCGATGTGAGCGTTCAGGCAGTCGATCACGCCCTGCCCTCGCTTGCTCAGCGACCTGGCTATTCCGGGACCAGCCGATCGATGACGGAGCGGCGGAAGGCCGCCAAGTAGGAGCGGTCGGCGACTGCCGGGCGGGCGGCGCGGAGGCTCTGCTTGATGTCACGCATGAGCGCCGGGTCCCGCCGGGTTACGGCGGCCGCGATCTCACGGCCCCGGCGGAGGGCGCCGCGGGGCGGCGCCAGTGCCTCGGCGAGGCCCCGCTCGACGGCCTCGCGTCCGCTCAAGACCGGCGACGTCAGGATCAAGAGCAGCGCGGCGTTGTAGCCCAGGCGTTGGGGCAGGCGGTTGGTACCGCCGGCGCCCGGCATGGCGTCATAGGCCAGGTGGCCGTCGCTGAGCTCTGCGTCGGCCGCCACGACGATCAGGTCGCAGGCCAGCGCCAATTCCAGGCCGCCCAGCCGGCATGCGCCCTCCACGCAAGCGATGGTCACGATGGGAAGGGCTTCGATGCGGTCCAGCAGGTCGCTGGTTCGCTGGATGACGGCGTCGAACTCGGCGCGATCGCGGAAGCAGGCCTCCAGCAAGTCGCCGTCCAGTCCGGTGGAGAAGAGGCTGCCGGCGCCGGCGATGAGGAGGCATTCTACCTCGCTGCCTGCGGCCTCCAGCTCGTCCAGCGCCGAGGCCATCGCCGTCATGGTTGCCTCGTCGATGCCGTTGGACGCTTCCGGACGGTCGAGGGTCCAGGTCATCAGCCGGTCCTCGCGTTCGATGCGCATGCTGCCTGCTCCTCCATTGCTGGCGCTACGAGGCCTATCCTAGCACTGCCGGCCACCGCCCAGACGTTGTCTCAGGCAGCCCAAAAGGTGTATTGTGGTGTCCATCCGCCAGCCTGCCGTTCCGGGCGATCGCCGAAGAAGGCCTCGCCCGACAGCGGGAGGTGAAGGCAGATCTTGAGCTAGAAGGACGGATCGTCCATGTGGATCAACGATGCGCATAGCAGGCAGGCCGCCGAGATGCTGGGCGACCTGCTGGCGGAGCTACCGGGCCTCGATCCTGACAGTCTCGGCAGCGATCCGCAGTCAACCTTGAAGAGCTACCTGCCGCCGGGACGCGCCAGACTGGGCCCCGGCCAACAGAAGGTCTTGGAGGCCTTCGCCGGGCTCGCGCCGGAGGCCTTCGCGGATATCTACGCGACCTACCGGCACGAGATCCGGCCGCACTGACCGGACGCGACGCAGGGGAGCGGCAAGGCTAGACCCGCTTCACAGGTTGAAGCGGAAGTGCAGCACGTCGCCGTCGGCCACGCGGTACTCCTTGCCTTCCGCGCGCATCTTGCCGGCGTCTTTGGCGCCATTCTCACCGCCGCAGGCCGCGTAGTCGTTGTAGGCGATGGTCTCGGCGCGGATGAAGCCGCGCTGGAAGTCGGTGTGGATGACGCCGGCGGCGGCCGGTGCGTTGGCGCCGCGCTTGACCGTCCAGGCGCGCGCCTCCTTGGGTCCGGCGGTGAAGAAGGTGATGAGGTCCAGCAAGACATAGCCGGCCTTGATGATGCGCGACAGGCCGGTCTCAGTGAGGCCCAGGCTGTCGAGGAACTCGCGCTTCTCCTCCGGGTCGCCCAGCTGGGCGACTTCGGCCTCGATCGCGGCCGAGATCAGGACGAAGCCGGCGCCTTCCGCATTGGCCCGCGCTTCGACGGCAGCCGAGTGGGCATTGCCCTCGGCGGCCGCCGACTCCTCCACGTTGGCGACATAGAGGATCGGCTTGGCCGACAGCAGGTTCATCTGCTTCAGGATCGAGCGCTGCTCCGGCGCTACCTGGAGGCCGCGCGCCGGGCGGCCGTCCTGCAGCACCGGCAGAACAAGATCGATGACCGCAAGCTTGGCCTTGGCCTCCTTGTCCTGGCCGCGCGCCTTCTTGACCGCAGCGTCGCGCTGGCGTTCCAGCGACTCCATGTCCGCGATCAAGAGCTCGGTTTCCACCGTCTCGGCATCGCGCACAGGGTCGACCGAGCCTTCGACGTGGGTGACCTCGCCCTCGAAGCAGCGCAAGACATGGACGATGGCATCGGTCTCGCGGATGTTGGCGAGGAACTGATTGCCCAGCCCCTCGCCCTTGGAGGCACCGCGCACCAGGCCGGCGATGTCGACGAACTCCAGCTGGGTGGGGATCACCTTGGGCGACTTGGCCAGCTTTGCCAGCACGTCCAGCCGCCGATCCGGCACGGAAACGCGGCCGACGTTTGGCTCGATCGTGCAGAAGGGATAGTTCGCCGCCTCCGCCGCCGCGGTCTGGGTCAGCGCGTTGAAGAGGGTCGACTTGCCGACGTTGGGCAGGCCGACAATCCCGCATTTGAAGCCCATGGGCTAGTCCTCATGCTTGGCCAGGTCCTTGGCCTGGCCCGGCGGCGCCGCGCGCTTGGGCGCCGGCGCCAGGTGTGACACACGCGACATGAAAGCCTCATGCCCCTCGCGTAGAAAGGTCGGCATTTCCTGCGCGACTGCTTCCAGCAAGGGGTCCAACCACTCCTCGTCGGCCCGGGCGAAGTCGGCCAGCACATGGCCGGTCACCCGCTCCTTCTGGCCGGGATGGCCGACGCCCAAGCGCACCCGCCAATAGTCCTGGCCGATGTGGGCGTCGATCGAGCGGATGCCGTTGTGGCCCCCGGCGCCGCCGCCCAGCTTCACGCGCACCCGTCCCGGCGCCAGATCGATCTCGTCGTAGAACACGATGACCCGGCGGCTCTCCAGCTTGAAGTAGCGCAAGACCTCGCCGACCGAGCGACCCGACTCGTTCATGAAGGTCTGCGGCTTCAGCGCCAGCGCGCGTTCGCCGCCGACCCGGCCTTCCGCCAGCAAGCCCTGGAAGCGCTTGCGCCAAGGCTGGAAGCCATGGCGCTCGACGATATCGTCGAGCGCCATGAAACCGATGTTGTGGCGGTGGTAGGCGTGGCGGACGCCCGGATTGCCGAGGCCGACCAAGAGATACACCTTGCGCTCTCCCTCGTGCTTCGGCGAAGGGCAGGATTACTCGCTGCTCTCCGGCACCTCGCCCTCTTCGCCCTCTTCGCCCTCTTCCTCCATCTCTTCCGCCAGTTCCTCTTCGCGGGCCTCCTGGGCCTCCTGCGCTTCGGAGCGCACGGCAGAGGGCGCACCAACGGTGGCGATGGTGAAATCGCGATCGCTGATCTCCGGCTCCACACCCTCGGGCAGGGTCACTTGCGAGATGTGGATGCTGTCGGTCAGCTCCATGCCGGTGACGTCGACAACCACCTCGTCGGGGATGTTGTCGGCCGGGCAGACCAGGCCGATCTCGTAGCGCACGACGTTCAAGACGCCGCCCTGCCTGAGGCCCGGGGATTCCTCCTCGTTGATGAAGCGCACCGGCACCTGGACGGTCACCTTGGCGCCCTTGGTAATGCGCAGGAAGTCCACGTGGATGGGAAAGTCCTTCACCGGGTCGAACTGCACGTCGCGGGCCAGGACGCGCTCGCTCTTGTTCCCGACCTTGAGGTCGAAGAGGGTGGTGTAGAAGCCGATCTTCTGCAGCCTCTGGGTAATCTCGTGATAGTTCAGGTTGATGGTCACCGGCGGGCGCTTGTCGCCGTAGATGACCGCGGGGATCAGACCCTCGCGCCGGGCAGCGCGGGCGGCCCCCTTCCCGGCCCGCTCTCTCGACGTTACGATCAGGCTTTCACTGTCTGGCATCTTCTTTCTCACAACCTCGTCGTCAGCAAAAAACGAACGGCCACGGGGCCGGACCCTTGCCTGGGCCGGCTCCACGGTTCGTCCCTCTGCCTTCCGGCCGGCCAACGGCCTCCAGGGGTGCCGCCCGACCGACGCCAAAAGGCGCTCTTCAAAAGCCGCTCAGTCCAAGAGGCTCGAGACCGAGCGCTCCTCCGATATGCGGCTCATGGCCTCGCCCAACAAGGGGGCGATGGTCACTTGCTCGATCTTGCGCGAGACGCGTACCGCCTCCGTCGCCTGGATCGAATCGGTTATCACCAGCTTCTCCAGGGGCGAGGCCTCGACCCGTGCCACCGCCCCGCCCGACAGCACCCCGTGGGTGACGTAGGCGGAAACGCTCTTGGCACCTGCCTTGACCAGCGCTTCGGCGGCGTTGCAGAGCGTGCCGGCCGAATCGACGATATCGTCCACCAGGATGCAGCATTGACCGGAGACATCGCCGATGATGTTCATCACCTCCGACAGGCCGGCCCGTTCGCGGCGCTTATCTATGATGGCGAGGTCGGCGTCAAGGCGCTTGGCGATAGAGCGCGCGCGCAATACGCCGCCGACGTCGGGCGAGACGATCACCAGGCCCTCGCCGTTGAAGCGGTTGACGATATCCTCGGTCAGGACCGGCGCGCCGAAGAGGTGGTCGGTGGGGATGTCGAAGAAGCCTTGGATCTGGCCGGCATGCAGGTCCAGCGACAGCACCCGGCTGGCGCCGGCGATGGTGATGAGATTGGCGACCAGCTTGGCTGAAATCGGCGTGCGTGGCCCGGACTTGCGGTCTTGGCGGGCATAGCCGTAATAGGGGATCACCGCCGTCACCCGCCGCGCCGAGCCGCGTTTCAGCGCATCGAGTGCCACCAGCAGCTCCATCAGGTTGTCGTTCGCCGGATAGGAGGTCGACTGCACGATGAAGACGTCTTCACCGCGCACGTTCTCCTGGATCTCGACGAAGCACTCCATGTCGGAGAAGCGACGCACGCTGGCCTGCGTGATGGGAATCCCGAGATAAGCTGCAATAGCCTCAGCCAACGGCCGATTGCTGTTGCCCGTCATGATCTTCATCGCCCGCCCCCAGGCAAACTCAGCACATGCCCTAGCCTTCGAATCGGCGCGGGGGTCGAAGCCCGCATGACGCCATGGTGGCCGGACTGTAATCGTTCTGACTTGTGCTGTAAACGGCTCAAGGAGGTTCTTTGGTAACAAATCTTAACTATGCCATTGCGTCAGCTGCATAGCGCCTGAAAAGGGTGCGCGAGAAGGGCGTTAGAGCCGCCCTTTGCGGCGTAGCACGTCCAAAATGCCGGCGACGGCACCCTCCGCGGCATAGATCGCCGTTTGCCCCCAGGCGCCGTCCAGGCTGCCGCGCGGCACCTGGTTTTCCTGTGTCACCGTGCCGAGCTCCGCACCGCCCAGACCCTCTCTTACGACCCAGGTCAGCGCGACGCGCTGCTCGTCATCGATCGGTATGGCGACCTTCACGCTGCCTTCGACCACAAGCTGATCCGGCGTCGGCTCGGGGATAAGGCGAAAGCCTTGCTGGACCAAGAGCGTGCTGATGGCTTCAGCCAGCCGCTCGTCGCCGTCGCCGGGCGCACCCTCGATTTGGCCGACGGCAATGTAGGGCACCGCTTTGTCGGTTGGCGCGAAGGCGTTGGCGGCCGCCGCCGGTTTCGGGCCGGTGACCAGGGGAGCGAGCTTGGGCGCGGCATCCTGCGCGATGGCGAGGAGGACCTGCGGATCGCCGTTGGCCCAAGCGCCCACGGGTGCGACCAGGTCTTGGCGCATCGCGCCACGCTGAGAGCCACTAGGGCTGATCACCTCCCAGCTGATCAGCAAGCGCTCGGTCGAGCGGTTCATCGGAACCCGCGAGACATGGACCAGCAAATCGGAACCGATCGCGCTGCGGTTGACGGCGCTGGCCGCTATCCCGCCACGGGTCAAGCCTTCGGCCAAGAGCGCGGCACCGCCGTCTTCGAGCACCGGGACAATGCCGGTGGGCCGCTGCACCAAGAGCCCGCCGCCTTCCGGCGGCACCAAGAGGGGATTGGCCTGCTTGTCGCCGGCCTCGAAGGGGCGCGGAAGGTCGCCGCAAGCGGCGAGCGCCAGGGCGAGCAGCAATGCCAAGCAATGGCCGAGGCGGCGGCCTAGACCATCATGCAGGTGGCCAAGAGGCCCAGCAGGCAAAGCACTGCGAAGATGAAGATATGCGGCATGCGCCACGACTGCACCCTTGCTAGGCTCATACGATAGGCGGACAGGCCCTTAGCCGACCAGCAACTCCAGACTGCCGCGCGACAAAGGATTGGCGCCACCCTCTTCTATTAGACTGGTGCGTCCCAGGCTCATGGCCAATCCCGCCGCGTCATCGAAGATGATCATGTGGCAGAAGAACACCATGCCTGGTGCGACGATAACAGGATTTCCATGATAGAGCATCGGCCAGTCCATCCAGTTGGGGGCGAAGAGGGCGCCTAGGGAATAGCCGCAGGCATTCATGCGCGCCTCGCTCATGCCGGCGGCATCGATGACGCGGGCATGCGCATCGAAAGCCTCGCCGACCGGGCGGCCGGGTTTCAGCGCCGCTTCGACCGCCAGCAAGGCATCGTGCGCTGCCTTATGCATCTCGCGCTGGCGCTCCGGCACCTTGCCGATCGGAATGGTGCGCATCATGGCCGCGTGGTAGTGCCGGTAGGTGCCGGCCCACTCCAAGGTCAGTTGATCCTGCGCATCGAGCCGCCGGCGGCCGGTGTAATAGCGGCAGAGCAGCGCCTGCGGGCCGGAGCCGATGATGAACTCGTTGGCGGGATCGTCGCCGCCGCCGCGGATGACGGCACCCTCCATGGCGGCCATGATGTCGGCTTCCTCGCCGCCGCCGTGGGCCAGCGGCAGCGCTGCCTCCAAGGCGTCGTCGGCCAAGCCCGCGGCTTGGCGCACATAGGCGATCTCCTCCTCGCTCTTGACCAGCCGCAGCCGGGTGACCAGGAAGGAGGCGTCGACAAGGCTGGCAAAGCCCGACAGCGCGGCCTCCAGCCGCTTGCCGTTGCGCGCGGTCAGGCCATAGGCCTCGTACTCGACGCCGAGCCGGCTGCCGCGCAGGCCCAGCTCGTCCAAGATGGCGCGGAGCTGGAGCGAGGGGTCGGCATCGGGTGCGTCGACCCATACGCGGATATCGGAAAGGGTCGATGTCAGCTCCGCCTGCCGGCGATCGGGCGCGCGGGTCAAGAGCACCTTCCGCCCGTCGGCGGTCATCACCAGGCACTGAAAGAAGACATAACCGAAGGTGTCATAACCGGTGAGATAGTACATCGACTCCTGCCGGAACATCAGCAGGGCCGCCACGCCCTCGGCTGTCATCGCCCGGCAAGCGGCCTTCTCCCTAGCGGTGAACTCGGCGTCACTAAAGTGCAGGGGCATGATGCTCAGTCCTCTTCCAGAACGATGGCAGAGAGCAGTCGGCCATAGTCGCGCTCGCCGCGCTTGACCGCCCGACGGTAGGAAAAGAAGCGGGCCTCGTCGGCGCAGGTGTCGGCCGGTTCGACGGAAAGCGCGCCGACGCCCGACCGCTGCAGCCGTTGTGAAATATAGCCCTTGAGGTCGAAATACGGGCGGCCACCAGCCCCTGAACAGAAGAACCTGTCGTTCGCGGGATCGGCCTCTTGAAAGCGTTCGACGAACTCCGGCCCGACCTCGTAGGACCCTTGGGCGATGCAGGGGCCGACCGCGGCGTAGACCCCGCTGCGCCGGGCTCCCAGGCTTTCCATTGCCAACAGGGTCGCCTCGGCGATGCCGTCGAGCGCCCCGCGCCAGCCGGCGTGGGCGGCACCGATGACGCCGGCCTTGGGATCCACGAAGAGCAAGGGCGCGCAGTCCGCCGCCAAGACCCCCAAGGCCACGCCGGGCACCTTGGTTACCAGCCCGTCCGCCTCCGGGCGCTGGTCTTCCGCGATGGCCTGCGTCACCACCACCACGCGATTGGAGTGCACCTGGGCCACGGTCACCAGATCCTCGCCCTGACGACCGAGCGCGCTCATCGCGAGCTGCCGGTTCCGGCGCACGGCCTCCGGATCGTCGCGAGAGCCAAGGCCGCAGTTCATGGCAGCAAAAGCGCCTTGGCTCACGCCGCCCGCGCGGGTGAAGAAGCCGTGGCGCACGCCTGAGAGGTGAACAAGGGAATCGGCGGTCAGCATGGCGGCAATCTAGGGCCTTCCTCGCCGCGCCGCGATAGGCAGGGCAAAGACCTCCTTGCATAACGGCCATCCCATGGTGCTTGATCGCCACACGCCTATCCTCGGAGGAGCGAAGCCATGCCTTTGGACGTCTGGCTGGCCTACAGCCTGGCCGCCACCGTATTGTTACTGATTCCCGGACCGACCGTGCTCCTGGTGGTAAGCCAATCCTTGGCGCATGGCCGGCGCGTGGTTCCAAGCGCCGTCGCCGGCCTCACTTTGGGCGACATAGTCGCGCTGACTGCCTCGCTCCTCGGCCTGGGTGCCGTGCTGGCCGCCTCGGCGACGCTCTTTGCCGTGCTGAAGTGGTTCGGGGCGGCCTATCTGGTGTGGCTCGCCTGGCGCATCTGGCGTGGTGCCGATCAGATCGCCAAAGGCAAGACCCAGCTGACACTGCCGCAAGTGAGCAAGTCCAAAGTCTTCCGCGATGCCTTCATCGTCACCGCGCTCAATCCCAAGTCCATCGTCTTTTTCGTGGCCTTCCTGCCGCAGTTCGTGGATCCAGCCGCAGCGGCCTGGCCGCAGCTGCTGATCCTGGGCACGACCTTCGTCGTGCTGGCCGCGGTCTACACGGCGATCTACGGCTATCTGGCCGGCAGCCTGCGCGAGACGCTTTCCAGTCCGCGGATGATGGCGGGTGCCCAGCGTGTCGGTGCCGGCTTCCTCTTTTCCGCCGGCGTGATGACGGCAGCTTGGACGCGCAGCAACTGAAGGACCGCCGGCATGATCAGACCGATGTGTCAGCCGACACGCCGAGAGGTCGCACTCGGCGGAGTCGCCTTTGCCGCGCTTCTTGCGGCTAAGCCTGCATTTGGCGAGGACGGCCTGGAGCGCTTCATGGCCTTCTCGCGCGAGGTCACCGGCCAGCAAGACCTGGATCCGGACCTCGGCGCCATCTACCTGCGCGCTTTGGAAGAGGGGACTGGCGATAAGGCCCCCCTCGACTTCGAGAAAGAGAGGAAGCGCATCCTCAGGCAGTGGTATGCAGGCGTCATTGACGGACCGGATGGTGAGCGCGCCGTCGCCTACGAGGAAGCCCTGATGTGGCGCGCCCTGGGCTTCGAGCAGCCGATCGGCACCTGTCGCGGTCCGCTCGGCTACTGGTCCAAGCCACCGGCCAGCTAGGCCGCTCTTCCAACAAGGGGCCAGCGCTATGGCAGACGACCTTTCGGCCGACGTGGTGATTGTCGGTGCCGGCATTGCCGGGGCGCTGGCAGCAGAGGGTCTGGCACGACAGAAGATCGATACCTTGCTCGTCGACGCCGGCCCCCGCATCACCCGCGCCGAAGCGCTCGAGACCTACCGTCACGCGCCCAATCGCAGCTTGCCGGGCGCGCCCTATCCCAACACGCCCTACGCGCCTCGCCCGATCGAGCGCGATCCGGGATACTACATCGTCCAAGGCGGCCCCGAGCCCTTCGCCACCCTCTATCAACGTTTGGTGGGCGGCACCACCTGGCACTGGGAGGCGGTGAGCCTGCGCTTCCTGCCGGACGACTTCAGGATGAAGACAGCTTTCGGCCTGGCGCAGGACTGGCCCATCGGCTACGCCGATCTGGAGCCCTGGTACCTGGCTGCCGAGAAGGCCTTGGGTGTGGCAGCAGACGCCGAGGAGGATCTGGGATCGCCGCGCAGCGAGGCCTATCCCCTGCCGCCAATGCCGCTCAGCTATCAGGACAAGCTCTTCGAACGGGCGGTCGAGGGAACGTCCTATCGCTTTGTCACCACACCGATGGCCCGCAACACGGCCGATTATGACGGCAGGCCGGCCTGCTGCGGCAGCAGCAGCTGTGTGCCGCTCTGCCCAATCGGCGCCAAGTACGATGCCATGGTGCATGTCGAAGCCGCCGAGCGCGCCGGCGCGCGGGTCCTTGCCGAGCATGTCGTCAACAAGGTCGAGGTTGGTGACGGCGAAGAAATCTCCGGCCTCAGCTTCAAACGTCCCGACGGATCCACCGACCGTATCACCGCCAAGGTCTACGTCCTGGCGGCACACGGTCTGGAGACACCCAAGATCCTCCTGATGTCGCGCAGCGACCAGCGGCCAGGCGGTGTGGCAAACAGCAGCGATCAGGTCGGCCGCAACCTGATGGACCACCTCTACAAGCTCAGCTGGGCGCTCTCCGACCGCCCGGTCTGGCCCTTTCGCGGCCCGGTCTCCCTCTCGAGCGTGGAGAACACCCGCTGGGGCGACTGGCGGGCGGAGCGGCCGGCCTATCGTATCGTCCCCTACAACATCGGCTGGGCGATCGCGGAGGGCGCGCCGCTCACCACGCTGGAGGGCCTGATCGACCAGGGGCTCGAGGGCGAGGCTTTGGCGCAAACGTTCCGCGACAGGATCTCGCGGCAAGTCTGCCTGGCCAGCATGACCGAGCAGCTGCCCGATCCTGAGAATCGGATCGTGCCGGACTTCGCCAAGCGGGACGCCTTGGGCATTCCGCGCCCCAAGACCTACTACCGCTTTGACGACTACACCCTGCGCGGCATGGCCGCCTGCCAGGCCGTGCACGAAGAGATCTTCGGCCGTCTCGGCGTCAGCGAGCTGCAGCATGCGCCAAAGCCCCAGAACGGCGCCCACATCATGGGCACCTATCGCTTGGGCGATAATCCCAAGACCTCCGTCGTCGACAGCGATCTGCGCAGCCACGATCACAAGAACCTCTTCCTCTTGGGCAGCGGCGCCTTCCCGACCGGTGCCGCCGCCAACCCGACCTTGACCATCGCGGCCTTGTCGCTGCGCGCAGTGCAGCCAATCGCCCAGACCCTGAAGGCCTAGGGCAGGATGACGGAAGAGCTTTCCGCCGAGGTGGTGATCGTCGGTGCCGGAATAGCCGGGTCCTTGTGCGCGGCAGGTCTGGCCGAGCAGGGCATCGACACCTTGGTGGTCGACGCCGGACCGCGGATTACGCGCGCGCAAGCGCTGGAGACCTACTATGCCTCTCCCGATCGCGGCAAACCCACTGCATCCTATCCTGATACCGACTACGCGCCGCATCCGCCCACCGGCAACACCGATTCCTACTACGTGCAGGCCGGCCCCGATCATTTCGGCGCCACCTATCTACGCCTTGTCGGCGGCACGACATGGCATTGGGAGGGCGTTTGCCTGCGCCTCGTGCCCGACGACTTCCGCCTGAAGAGCGCCTTCGGGCGCGGGGTGGACTGGCCAATCTCCTACGAAGATCTGGAGCCCTGGTACGATGCGGCCGAAAGAGCCATCGGCGTAGCCGGCAGCGCAGCGCAGCTGCCGGGCTCTCCCCGCAAGACGGACTATCCCTTGCCGCCCATGCCGCTCAGCTATCTGGATTATGCCTTCGCCAAGGCTCTGGCCGGCACGCCCTACGAACCGGTGACCACGCCGATGGCGCGCAACCCCGTGGCCTACCAAGGCCGTTCCGCCTGTTGCGGTTCCGGCAGCTGCGTCCAGATCTGCCCGTCGGGCGCCAAGTACGACGCGACGGTCCACGTCGAGGCCGCCGAGCGCGCCGGAGCAAGGGTGCTCGCCGAGCACATCGTCGAAAAGATCGAGAGCGACGCTGACGGCCGCATCTCAGGCCTCACGTACAAGCGGCCCGATGGCTCGCAAGGGCGTGTCTCGGCCAGCGTCATCGTATTGGCCGCACACGGCATCGAGACAGCCAAGATCCTCCTTATGTCTCAGAGCGAGGCGCACCCGGCCGGCATTGCCAACAGCAGTGACCAGGTCGGCCGCAACCTCATGGATCATCCTTACAAGATGAGCTGGGCGCTCACCCAGCGGCCGGTCTGGCCCTATCGCGGGCCGAGCTCGATCTCCAGTGTGGAGCACACGCGCTGGAGCGACTGGCGGGCCGAGCGGCCGGCCTACCGTATTTCCATTCCCACTTCCGGTTGGGCTTGGCCGGCCAGAGCGCCGATTTCAACGCTTGACGCTCTGATCGAACAGGGCCTCGAGGGGGAGGCTTTGTCCAAGGCTTTGCGCGATCAGCTCTCGCGCCAGGTCACTCTGGCGAGCATGACCGAGCAACTGCCGGACCCGGCCAACCGCATCGTGCCCGACTTCACCAAGCGCGACGCGCTCGGCATTCCGCGCCCGAAGATCTTCTACCGCCATGACGACTACACGCACCGTGGCATGGCGACAGCCGAAGAGGTTCATAAAGAGATCTTCTCTCGCCTGGGCGTGAGCGAGCAGCACCACGCCAAGCACCCTCGGCCCGGCGGCCACCTGATGGGCACCTATCGGATGGGCGAGGACCCCAAGACCTCTGTCGTCGACAGCGACCTGCGCAGCCACGACCACAGGAACCTTTTTCTCCTGGGCAGCGGGGTCTTCCCGACGGGAGCTGCCGCCAATCCGACACTAACCATTGCGGCGCTCGCCCTTCGGGCGGTTCAATCTATCGCCGACACCTTGAGGACCTAGACGTACGCCGGCTAGCGGGCGTTTCGAGATGAAGGTTTGGCCGATTCTGCGCACCGCACAGCAGAGAAACGTCGAGCCTCCCGGCATAATTCTTGGAAACGATTCAAATTTTCGGAATTTTTCCTTGATCTTGCTCTTTTCTCAAGCACATTTTCGACTATGGATGACACAGACCATAGAATCGCCGGCCTCCTGCAGATCAACGGCCGCCGCTCCAGCGCCGAGATTGCCGAGGCCGTGGGCCTCTCCGTCTCCAGCGCCAACGAGCGGGTGCGCCGTTTGAGCGGGCTCGGCATCATCAAGGCCTGGCGCGCCGTCCTGGACGCCGAGCGGGTGGGCGCAGGGCTCTGCGGCTTCGTGCTGATCGACATGAGCTTCGAAGGCGAGGAGGAGGCCAAGCGCGCCATCGCCGCCTGCCCCGAAGTGCAGGAGCTACACCACATCAGCGGTGCCCACTCCTACCTGATGAAGTTCCGCGTCGCCGATACCGGCAAGCTGCAGGCCTTCTTGCAAGAGCGGATAAAGCCGCTGAAGGCGGTAGAGAGAACGGAAACCCTGATCGTTCTGGAGACGGTCAAGGAGACCTCGGAAGTTCTCATCGCAGAGCCGGCGGGGCGCAAGGCATGAGCCCGCAATGCCATGTCGCCCCAAGCCATGTCGCCATCGTCGGCTGCGGCTTTTCCGGCACCAGCGCCTTCTTCCAGCTGGTGCATAGCTATCCCGTCGAGAAGATCACGATCTTCGAAGCCACCGGCCTCTTCGGGCCGGGCTATCCCTATCATCCGGAGGAATGCGGCGACTATCTGATCAACAACACCACGGACAGCATGTGCCTGGTGCCCGCCAACCGCCGTGCCTTTCTGGACTGGCTTGAAACACGGCCCGACCAGGCCGCCGATCTCGACGAGAAGGGGCATCTGCCGCGTTCGCTCTTCGGGGTCTTCCTGCAGGAGGTCTTTGCCGCCACACGCACGGCAGCAGCGGTCAAGGGGATCGAAGTCTCGCTGATCCCGGCCGAGGCGACGGCAATGGAGGAGGACGCCGACGGCCAGGTTCATATCCGCTGGACCGGCGGAACGGTCCTGGCCGACATGGCGCTGCTGACAACGGGGCGCGCGCCCGACATCGATGCCTACGAGGCTCCCCCAGCGGGATCCGGCGCCCAATACTTTGCCAATCACATCTGTTCTCAGGCGCTGGACGAGATTTCCTTGGACGCGACGATCCACCTGCTGGGCGCCTCGCTCAGCGCCTACGACGTGGTCAATCGGCTCTTCTCGCCGGAAAGCGGTTGCGGGTTCGTGCGAGACGCAGCGGGCGGGCTGCGTTTCATCGCCGGCGCCAACCGGCGCAAGGTAGTGCTCTGTTCGCGCAGCGGCCGGCTGAAGAAGATGCAGAGCCGCAAGCCCGAAACGCTAAAGCAGTCGCACTTCAACCTCTCGGCGCTGCGCGAGGCCGCCGGCAAAGGCGGCCTGGACCTCTCGGATGTCGCCGCGCTGATCAAACAGGAGGCGACAGCCAACAAGGCCGACACCGATTGGGCCGCAGTCGAGAATCCTTATGAGGCTTGCGCGGACGCAGACGCCCTCAACCAGCGGGCGGCGGCGCTGCTGGAAGCCGAAATCGAGGCTGCGCGCCTGGGCGAGGGCCGGAACTTCCTGGTGGACTTATTCGAGGAGTGCCGCTTCACCATCTGGGACGGCTTCGCCGAGCAGCTGCTGACGCCCGAGGCAGAGCGTCTCTATCGGAAATCCTACGAAACAGCGGCCCTCAGCTACCACGCCGCCTGCCCGATCCCGACCGCCGAGCGGCTCTTGGCTCTCATGCGCGCCGGCCGGCTCGAGGTGGTTAAGGGTGTCGAGCAGGTCTCTCTGGCAGCCGATGGAGGCCACTACGCGATAGGCCACGGCTTTGGCTGCGAACGGGCGACGGTGCTGATCAACGCCACCGGCAAGGTGGACCGCGACGTCACCAGCCGCCGCCAGCCGGAGTTGACTAAGTGCCTAGTGGCCAGGGGACACCTTCGGCCCTACTGCCGCGATGGCCAGGCGTTAGAGGGTGCCGCCGTGGACATGCAGAGCTTCCGTCTAGAGGGTGCCACGAACATCTACCTCGCCAACATGCTGCTCTGGGGCCCTGGCTTTTTTACCTCCTCCGCCTTCATGATGGCGACCGTCGTCGAGCGAGCTCTGAAGGCCGCCTTCAAGGAAACGAACGCCTGTCCGTAACGAGGGACCGCCAGCCCAGAAATTCCTTGTGAAACAACGGACCGGGGAGACTCGGAATCAGTGAAGACTTCAATTCGAGCGAATACTCGCGCTGGATCCGGAGAGATATAGGTTAGGTTGCCCGAGCTCTCCAGGGTCGTGTTTTTCCTTAGAACTGTTCTGCAAGCTTGTCCATGCAAGCATTGGCGACATCGCGATCGGCCTTGTTCGCGCCCGGCATCGTAGCCCATCCAGCCTTCATCAGTAAGTCGCGGCGCTGGTATCTCTGGGCGTCCTTGAGCTCGGCCATCGTTGACGCGAGCTTCGGGTCGTCACTGGATTGTGCGACGCAGATCGGCACCAAGGCGGCGACGACCTCAAGACGCGCCTGATCGGACGCCATCTTCTCAGCCGTTCCTCCGGTGACCCATCCGGCCCAAGAGAAGCCGACGATGGCGAGCGCAACTGCACCAACTGCTACGCCGATGATTCCGGGTTTTACCCATTGCGGTCTACTCATAGCATTCTCTCCTCTCTGGGAGAAACTGCTCCTCCCTTCTGTAATAGTTAGTATAAAAGAAATAAAAATAAAATGAAATAGTTAAAATCACATTTTTTCTCAGCGACACGTTTTTTTGCGTGAGACATTGATTCAAATAGGTTTTTAAGAAAACCGCTGGGTTTCATTTACCACGGCTAAGAATGTGACAGTCAACGACCGGCTTCCGCCCGACACCATGCGCCTAACGCTGGAGACGGCAAAGAGGCGGGCGTCGCCCTGTCCAAGTCTGTCCAACCCGGAGGCGAGCAATGGAAATCTCCGCAAGCGGGCATACGATCGCTGGTGCAGAAAGAGGTCGCGTCCCGAGGAGCAGCTGTCCTCAATGCCCTAGCTGATCGGCCTCCTGATAACCCAGTCGGTAAATCCAAAAGGGTGTCTTCACGAAAGGGCACGGGTCGAGCATGCCGACTTCCAGACTAAGGAACCTCCGGCCATAAGCTTGCTTTTCCTCAGTCCCTAACGCGAGTTTCCGGAAACAGTGGTTCTGACCGGCGCATCGCTCCGCCAAGCGAGAGAGCTCTTACAGCGCTGGCAGATTCGCTGTCCGAATCAATGGCTCTCGAACTCGGTATTGCATCTAAGACAGCGTCGGATTTTGAGGATTTCGGCCGTGCGCCGCTCATCCTCGATTTCCGATGCTGCTCCTTTGGTCACAGTCTTTCCCTTCCTCAGCAACGTCAACTCCTTCTCCAGATGCAGAAGATCTTCGATGTCCATTGAGTTATCCGAGCTTCAGCTTCTCATCTCGAGGTCGGCTGCAACGTGCTCAATCCGTCTCGGACAGGACACACGCATCCTCTCGTCTCTTGTAAGGTCGGTTACAAACCCATTCTGTTCCAAAATAGTCGAGATGAGCGTTCTCTGGTACCGCCACACGAACGCAAGAATCGTTAGCGGCTCGGTAGCCACGCTCGCATTCCCAGCCAGGGCCGTAGGCGCTGTCTACAAGAAACCCGTTTTCCGGAACCTTGATGGCGATACAGGAATCCTCGGCTGCCCGGTAACCCCGGTCGCACTCCCAACCAGGTCCAAAGGTACTCTCTACGAGGAATCCGTTTTCTGGCACTGCAATGGCTCGGCAGGCGTCTTCGACCGCCCGGTAGCCGCGTTCGCAGGCCCAACCGGAGCCATAGGACGAAGGCACTAGGTAGCCATTCTCCGGCACCTTGATCGCCACGCAGCCGCCGTAAGCTTCACGAAAGCCTCTTCGGCATACCCACCTCTGTCCGGATGTCTCCAGATAGGCATTGCTGGGCACCGGAATGGCGACGCACGTCTCCTCGACTTCACGATATCCTCGACTGCACTGCCAGCCGCGCCCATAGCGCGCCGACGTCGCAACGGCGTTCTCCGGCACATTGACGGCCATGCAAGCGCCGTCCAGTTCTCTGAAGCCCCGATCGCATTGCCATCCACCACCATAGCCGCCACCGTGAGCGTTCTCAGGCAGCTTGGAGACTGCGCTCTCTGCATGCGCGAGAGTTGCTCCCGTAGCCAGGAGCGCCAGGATGGCGATAGAGCCGAAGAACACGCTAAGGTGCAGTGGCACTTGGCTCAACACTCAGTCCTTTCGCACAACGACCAAACAATCAGTCAAACAGTGAGAGCAATGTTCCAGCCATCCGGGCGCCTTAGCGCGGGCGCGGCTGATGTCTCGTAACGCCTCGACGCCTGGTCCGGGCTTTTCGATTGTCGTTGGCGGCGCAGAGTCCGGGGGTGGAGAAACTCAACCACACTCTGTAAGAGATCAACGCGCATTCTCCTCTCGAAAAGAAGCATTGTTCGGGCCCTAGGAAACTTTGGCCGGTATGTAATGACTCTTGGGCGCAGACGGCCGAAAGCCGGCTGAACCCGACCTCCCACCGTTATTTCCAAGCGCTCCACTCCTCTTTCGTCACCGTGCAAAGTAAAAATAATTTTCACATCTGCAATTCCCACTGTCACCTTGTGGTATTTCTCATTAAATGATATATAGTGTTCAAATTTTTATTTTCAACACTTTTCCGGATTTTTTGCGATGTCCTACAGTATTTTTAGGACAACATTGACAATTTCCCTCCACGCACGCGAATTCTATATACACGAGACCGCCAAATCGCCCCCCTATTCGCTCACCGCACCTCAGCGGCCAAGCAATCGTGAAACCGCTACGACAAACCACATCCCCATCCGGGCTCACGGCCAAGATCGCCGCTTCACTCAAGAGGGCAGCGACGTTCGCGAAAGATCCGGGCTAGGTGGCCCTGCGCTCGTCAACGATTGGGAAGCCCGCGGGCAAATCCAGGCCCGGCGACTGAAGCGCTAAGGCCAAGAAACGCTCACCCATTCGATCGGGATCAATCAACTGCCTGCAGGCCTCCTCAATCTTCGCCGACCGTTCGGGTGTCGTAGCCTTGGTAAGGGCGGCCTTGCGCGCGTCCAAACCCAGAGTCAGCAGCAACTGCATTTGCGAGACCGGGCCAAAGCACTTGGCACCGCCAGCGGTCGCTGCGCTAGCCAAGGCCGCAAAGTCAACCTGGGCAGAGAGATCGACCTGGCCCGGCCGCGAGAGGACCCCGACCCGCTTGTTGCCGGCAACGGCTTGCAGGCTGCCCCGCCATGGGCGGTCGTCATAGCCGTAGTCGATCAGGAGCGCCGCGCCAGGGTCAGCCGCAAGGCGCTCGCCGATCTGTGCGGCGACGGCGGCTCCGGCCGGAGAGATCTCGAGCACGGCGCCTCTCGCCGGGTCCCTCAGCCGGCAGCACGCCCCTCGGCACGCGCCCGGAAAGCGCGAAGGCCAGCCCGCCTTCGCCGTCGCGCACCACCAAGCGCTCGCGCCAGCCCTCCGGGCTCCGCTCGAACTGTCGGATCGGCAGCGCGTCGAAGAACTCGTTGGCGAGCAGGATGCAGGGACCCGTCGGGACCTCGGCCAGCATGGCATGCCAGGTGGCTTCAGCCACCGGTCAGGGTCTCGCGCTGGATGGCGGTGAGGCGGGGACTGGCCTCAACCAGATGCACCTGGGCCGCTGCACGGCAGGGCCCGGGATCAAGGCCAGGCTGCGCAGCAGATCGCTCATCAGGCTGCCGCGGCCCGGCCCCAATTCGATCAGGCGAAAGGCGTCAGGCTCGCCCAAGCGCTGCCAGGCCTCCAGACACCAAAGGCCCAAGAGCTCGCCGAAGACTTGGGTCAGCTCAGGCGCAGTCACGAAGTCGCCGCCACGCCCCAGCTCGTCGCCAAGGGGTGCTGCGCGGGTGTAGTAGCCCTCTTTCGGGTCCAGCAAGGCGGCCGCCATGAAGTCGGCGACGGTCAGCGGGCCCTCGGCGGCGATCCGCCGGACCAACCGCGCCTCAAGCCCGCTCATGACTTCTTGGCTTGCTCCTTCTCCGGCTGCGGGTGGCGCTTGGTCCACAGCAGGTAGGAGCCGTAGGCGATCATCGGGATCGACAATAGCTGGCCCTGGGTCATGAAGCCGAAGACGAAGCCCAGATAGGCATCGGGCTCGCGCCAGGATTCGTCGATGAGGCGTGCCAGGCCATAGCAGAGGACGAAGGCGCCGGAGATCATGCCGGGCCGCGATAGCCAGCCGCGCTGCGTCAGGATACGCAACACGATGAAGACCAGAAGGCCCTCGAAGAAGGCCTGGTAGAGCTGTGAGGGGTGGCGCGGCACGCCGCCGGCGGCCGGGTCGGGAAAGATCATGGCCCAGGAGACGTCGCTCGCGCGCCCCCAGAGCTCGCCGTTGATGAAGTTGGCGATCCGCCCCAGGAAGATCCCGATCGGCGTACCCGCCGCTGCCAGATCGGCGACCATGAAGAAGCCCAGCTTGTGCCGCCAGGAGACGTAGAGCAGGGCGGCGATGACGCCCAGGAAGCCGCCGTGGAAGGACATGCCGCCCTGCCAGATCTTGAAGACGTCCAGCGGGTGCGCGAGGAAGTAGGAGGGCTGGTAGAAGATCACCATGCCCAGCCGGCCGCCGACCAGGATGCCCAGCGTCGCCCAGAACATGAGGTCGTCGATCGACTGCGGCGTAGCTTGGCTCTCCGGCCTCTGCGCCAGGCGGCGGGCATACCACCAGCCCAGCACGATGCCGGCGATGTAGGAGAGCGCATACCAGCGGATCTGCAGCGGCCCGAGTTCCAAGGCCACGGGATCGATGGCCGGAAAGGGAATCGCCAGAAGGGGCGGCATCAGCGGTAGCAATCCTCGCGCATCAGATAGTCGTGCAGATAGCGTTGGACGCCGTCTTCGAGCGATTGGAAGGGCTTGTCGTAACCGGCGTCCCGCAGCCGCGTCATCGTGGCTTGCGTGAAGTACTGGTAGCGCTCGCGGATGGCGTCCGGGGTCGGCACATAGTCGATTTTCGCTCGCCGGTTCAATGCGGCGAAGACGGCACGCGCCAAGTCGTTGAAGCTGCGCGCCTCGCCGGTGCCGAGGTTGAAGAGGCCGGAGGTGGTGCCACGCTCCAGCAACCAGACCATCACCTCGACGCAGTCGCCGACATAGACGAAGTCGCGCTTCTGCTCACCATCGGCGATGCCCGGCCGGTGCGACTGGAACAGGCGGGCTGAGTCCTGCTCTTGCAAGAGCCCATAGAGATGATTGGCGACCGAGCGCATGCCGCCCTTGTGGTACTCGTTGGGCCCATAGACGTTGAAGAACTTGAGGCCGGCCCACTGCGGCGGCCGCGGCCGGCCCTCGGCCACCACACGTAGCGCCCAGCGGTCGAAGAGGTGCTTGGACCAGCCATAGCCGTTGAGCGGCCGCAGCCTGGCCAAGGCCTCGGGGCTGGGATCGTCGTCGAAACCGGCCTCGCCATCGCCATAGGTCGCTGCCGACGAGGCGTAGATCAGCGGCACCCGATTGTCCGCGCACCAGTTCCAGATCCACTGGGTGAAGCGCAGGTTGTTGGCGACCAGGAGGTCCATGTCACGCTCGGTCGTGGCCGAGATCGCGCCCATGTGGATCACCGCTTGAAGGTCCCGCCGACCGGCCAGCCACTGCGGCAGCTCCTCCGGCGGCACGATCTCCTCCAGCAAAAGCTTGGCGATGTTGAGCCACTTGTCGTCGTCGCCGAGGCGGTCTGAGACCACGACCTTCGCGCCACGCTCGACCAGGGAGGCTGCGATGTTGGAGCCGATGAAGCCGGCGCCGCCGGTGACCAGGAACATGGCCGCCCTTATAGGGGGGCTGGTCTATGGGCAGCAAGCCCGCTCCCCAATCGCATAGAAGTTTGCTTGGTCGCGGAATGCGAATTGGGCAGCGATGTTGGCAAGCTCAACTCCACGTGACCCGTTACCGCGTTCTACATACGCTACGGCATCTCCAGTTTGACCAACGCCTCCATAGCTCTAGGAAGTCGTCGCCGAGCTCCTGCAATGCTTCGATCAGCTTAGATACTGATCAATTCTCCCGCAGAATGAGGATTTCGCAGAGCCCCAAAGCCTCAAGAATCACGTTGCTGATGTTGCCGGCGAGAGAGAAATGTTGCAGCGTCAGTGTTGCAGTTGCCGATCTCTTTCAATCTGAGCAATCAGCAACAAACCGAGTATGGTGAGACCCCTTGTGGTTTATATAGTTTGGGACCATACTCCCTAATCGAGAAGTCCGAGGGTCGCAGAATCACTATCTTTCTTCAAGGACGTGAGTGAGGCTATGATGTCTAGTTTGAGAAAGCTAAGGTTACTGGTTCAGGTCTCAATTGGCGTATGCGTTTTGAGCCTTTTACTGTCAGCGTGGGCCGTATTGCGACTAGAGAGCGCTATAGCGAGCTTATCACCAGTAAATTCTAAATTAATTGACACATTTTTTAAAGATTTCTCACATCACTATAATAGTGGTGAGAGTAAAAAAATTGTGGAATTGTTATCTCCTGTATCCCCATTGCGGCAAAATTCAGAGAAATTGAGTAAAATTATTGATGGTGCTCGTGCGCATATCACTCCAAAGATCGAGAGTGGGACTTACTCTCACTACGGATTTGCGGGAGAAAATCGGACCCGAATATTTTGTGTTTTTTACTCTCTAAATCTACCTCAAGAAGCCAACAGCGGCGGCAGTTTCCTACTGAAAATGGACTTTGTTGAGATAAATGGTTCTGTCAAACTTTTTGACTTTCAAATTTTTTCAAGATCAGCTCTTCCGTTTATGAGAGAAATTGATAATTGTAAAGCAGCATTCTCTTAAATCAAGAGACACTGAGATAAGCATGCCAAATAGTGAGTCACATAAAAGAAATATTACTCGCGCATGGGTGTGGAATCCAATATGGCACTATATTCGTACAGGATATTCGTATATGAATACGATAATATTCATTGTATTTTGTCCAGAGAGGATATTTTCACTCGATAGGAATAAAAGAGAAACCTATTTATTGGATTCAAGGTCATTCTTAATATCTAGTATTGTACTTTATGAGCTTCTTGGGTACAGACTGACAAGTTTCAAAATTGTTGAAAATATTGATTTTTCGTTTATAAGGAGTGTGGTGTACATAATTCTAGATGGAGCGAGCTTCTTAGCATTAATGTTAATCGTAGCGATACCATTTCAAGTTGGCGCCATTATGCTTCGGCATTTCGGGTATTGGAAGTTTGCAGTACGGTTTGCAGCATACACCGTTGGAATGCTTCCGCCGTTGATATTTGTTCTTGAAGCTTTTGCATTCATAATTTTGTATTTGGACTTTGATCCTGTTAGAATGATTGCTTATGATCAAAGCTTTATTTTTTTTATCCACTTTGTAATAAAAATTGGATTTTACCTCCTTGTCATCTACTTTGTTTTTGTGCGCCCGATTGCAATGCTAAGACCGAAGTCGAATTCTTTTGATCTTTGCGTTGCATTAGTTTGGGCAGCAATTGCATGCTATGCAACATTCTATGTGTTTAGCAGTCTGTTGTTCTCTCTGCTGGGCGAAGGTGGATTTGGCATCTTTATCTCTAATTTTGGGCATCACAAAAATTATTGGACACAACTCCGATTTGAAATGTTCGGAATAAGATTTGAGATATAGCATCCGCTGAACACCAAATAGCATTTATTAACTCTGTAAGTTAGTGTTTTGTTCATTTTGGGGCATCATGATTGATTTCACTCAGCAGTGTTTGCCGTTTAACCTTTTCGAGAGAACCTATGACGAGATCAAGAAGTACCTCTCGATCGGCGCATGGCTGCCTCGGCAGTGGCGCGCTTTCCAGATCGTCGCCGCCTGCGCTATGGAGAGCCGCTCATGTCCGACAGCCGCACTCCGACTCACCAGCTCTTGAAAGCCGGCCCGCCCTTCAACGAGCACCTGGGCATTCGTTTCGAGCGGCTGGCGGGAGAAGAACTGATCTGCCGCCTGCCTTTCCGTGCCGAACTGGCCGGCAACCCCGAGACGGGGACGCTGTTCGGCGGGGTCCTCTTCGCCCTGCTCGATTATGCCCTGGGCGCCGCCTCATGGCTGAAGGTGGCACCGGAAGGCGCCGTGGCGACCATCGACCTCAGGCTTGACTACGCGCGGGCCAACGATCCGGGCCGGGACATCCTCGCATCGGGGCATTGCTATCGCTTGACCCGGCAGATCGCCTTTGCGCGCGGCAGTGCCTTCCATGCCGAGGACGAGCCGCCGCTGGCGAGCGCACAAGGGACCTTCATGATCTACGACGCGCCTAAGGAGTGGCAGGGAGCCGAGCGATGACGGTCCAGTGGTCACGGGAGTCCGGGCTGGCGGCGCGCTTGGAAGCGGCCCGCCAAAGCGATGACGTTACCGCCTTCTTGGGCGCCATCCCCTATGCCCGCTTCCTGGAGCTGACGGCAGAGCTGGCTGAGGGCAGGGTTCGCGTCACTCTGCCCTTCAGACCTAGTCTGATCGGCAATCCCTTTCTGCCGGCCATCCACGGCGGCGCGCTGGCCAGCCTGCTGGAGCTGACCGCCAGCGTCGAGTTGCTGTGGCAACACCAATCGATCGGCTTGCCGAAGGTGATCACCACCACGGTAGACTATCGCCGCCCCGCCGGTCCCAAGGACTGCTATGCCCAGGCCGAGGTGACCCGCTTGGGTCGCCGGCTGGCCACCGTCTCGGTGGTCGCCTGGCAGGAGTCGATCGAACGCCCGGTCGCCAGCGCGCAAGCCCACTTCTTGCTGGACCGCTAGGGCTTTCGAGAAATCACCCGTTGTCATCTGCCGGCCGCGCCTGCACTATCACGCCGCGCGTACAGAGCACCAACCAATCGTAAAGCCTGACCTTGACGTAGCCTTCGCTGCAATCCGCCGGAGAGGACAGCAGGATGTTCGCCTTGACCCGATTGCTTGTCTGCCTGGTCTCGGCCAGCCTCTTCGTGCTGGTGGCATCCCACCCTCTCAGGGCGTTTAGCGAGCGCGATCGGCTCTATACCTTCTTTCAGGAGGTGCATGACGCCGAGGTGGACCGCTGGCCGGAGTGGCAGACGAGCTTGGGCCTGAAAAGCAACAATCACCTCTGGAACGACCGCAGCGAGTCCAGACGGATCGCCGAGCTGGAGCTCACCATCCGCATCCTGACCCACCTGCGTCTGGCGTTCGACTACGACAAGCTCGATGCTTCGGCCAAACTCAGCTACCGCCTCTTCGAGCGAGAGCTCGAGATGGACATCGCCTGGTTTCCCTTTCGCCATCACGGCTTCCCGGTCAACCATCTGCGCGGGATGCACAGCTACATCCCCTCCTTCCTGATCAACCATCACGGGGTCGACAGCAAGGCGGATGCGGAGGCCTACATCGCCCGCCTGGAGAGCGTGCCGGCGGTGATGGACCAGACCATCGAGCGCCTGACGACGCGCGCCGAGAAGGGCATCGTCCCGCCGCGTTTCGTCTTTCCCCAGGTGCTGGACGGCATCGACGCGGTCTTGATCGGCGTACCCTTCGAACCCGAGGGCGAAGACACCGCGATCCTGGCCGACTTTCGCCGGAAAGTGGGCGACCTCGCTCTGCCGCCAGGCGAAACAGACGCTCTCGTGGCGCGCGCCGAGGCGGCGCTGGCAAATGCGGTCAAGCCGGCCTACCTGCGCCTTCGGGCAAGCATCGCCGCACTCGAGCGGCTGTCAGTCGGCAACGACGGCGCCTGGAGCCTGCCCGATGGAGGCGCCTATTATGTGCTCTCGTTGCGCTCGACCACCACCACCGACCTGACGCCCGACGAGATACACGACTATGGCCTGGGCGAGGTGGCACGCATTCAAGACGAGATGCGCTCCATCATCCGCGACATGGGCTTTGAGGGCGATCTGCAAGCCTTCTTCGCCTTTGCCAGAGAAGACCCCTCGAACTTCTATCCGAACACGGAGGAGGGGCGCGAGGCCTACCTGGAGAAGAGCCGGGCCTTGCTGGCCGAGATGGAGGCCAGCCTCGACCCCTATTTCGACCTCAAGCCCAAGGCGGAGCTGGTGGTGAAACGCGTGGAGCCCTACCGCGAGCAGACCACCAACATGGCCTTCTACAATCACCCGGCGGCCTATGGCGATCGGCCGGGGGTCTACTACGCCAACCTCTATGACATGAGCCTGATGCCCAAGTCGCATCTGGAGGCCCTGGCCTTTCACGAGGGCATTCCCGGCCACCACATGCAGATCGCCATCGCGCAAGAGCTCATGGGCGTGCCCGCGTTTCGCAAGCTGGGCGGCAACACCGCCTACATCGAAGGCTGGGCGCTCTACGCCGAGCGCCTGGCCAAGGAGATGGGCTTCTACCGCGATCCCATGTCGGACTTCGGGCGGCTGGCGTGGGAATTGCTGCGCGCCGCCCGCCTGGTGGTCGACACCGGCCTGCACCACAAGCGCTGGAGCCGCGAGGAGGCCATCGCCTACCTCGACCAAAACCTCCCCTCCTCGCACGAGGTCAACCGCAAGGCCATCGACCGCTACATCGTCTTGCCGGCACAGGCCACCGCCTACAAGATCGGCATGCGAGAGTTCTCGGACTTGCGCGCGATGGCCGAAGACCGCCTGGGCGCGGCCTTCGACATCCGGGACTTCCATCGCGTGGTGCTTGGTAGCGGCAGCCTGCCGCTCGAGGTGCTGCGCCAACAGGTCGAGGCTTGGGTCGAGGCCGGCGGTGGCTAGCCCAAGAGCCTGCGCTCCGACCGCTCGATCGGCTCTAGCAGGCTGCTGAAAATGTGTCATGCGTGCGCAGTGTAAGGTTAGTCTCTAGCCCGCGTTAAGAAGGCGCGGGAGTAGAGTGATGCGCGGCGGTGATGCGAGCTCTGGCGAGCTGTTTTCCGCTGTTTTCCTATGTGAGCTGTGAGGCTCCGTGTTCCAAAGGATCATCCGCTGCGCGCCATCCGAGCGCTGGTGGACGAAGCGCTGGAGGTTCTATCGCCGCAGTTCGAGCAGCTCTTCTCGAAGAGGGGCCGGCCATCGATAGCGCCAGAGGAGCTGCTTCGTGCCTTGCTGCTGCAGGCCCTTTACACGATCCGCTCTGAGCGTCAGCTAATGGAGCAGCTGGATTACAACCTGCTGTTCCGCTGGTTCGTGGGTCTGTCGATGGATGCGCCGGTGTGGGATGCGACAGTGTTCTCGAAGAACCGTGACCGGCCGATCGTCGATGCCGAGCTGACCCAGGCCAGTGGCACCGCCGAGCGTGAGGCGGCGCTGGCCATGGTCGAGCGCTATCGCGAGCACAGCAAAAGGCGCATCACCCTGGGCGCCGACAAGGCCTATGACGCCCGCCAGTTCGTCCGCGATCTGCGCGCGCAAGGTGATGCCCCACATCGCCCGCAACGATCACCTGACCTAGAGCAGGATGACGTCAAATCGAAACGATTTGCCGTCTGAATCCTGCTCTACAATTTCGAATAATAGAGCAGATTCACGCAGTCAGGTGATTCCACCTGAGTGCGATCTGCTCTAGACCGGCAAGCGACGGGGCAGTGCCGCCGACCGCCGTACCACGCGCCATCCTGGCTAGGCCATCAGCCAGCGCCTGCGCAAAAGGATCGAGGAGCCGATCGGCTGGGCCAAGAGCGTCGCCGGCCTCACCAAGATCCGTCATCGAGGCCTCGAGCGCGTCGGCTGGATGTTCCACCCCGCCATCGCCGCTGGCAACCTGATCCGACTACCCAAGCTGCTGGACCCAGCATGACCGTCGCCGGAACGAGGTGTGTGCGATCCCGGTCTCTCGCATGACAACCATCGTCTCGCCTCCCAGGCTAGAAATCGAATGATTGCCAACTCTCTCCACACTACAACAGCTCTACAAATCTGTTTCTCAGCAGCCTGCTAGGTCGTGGTGGCGGTCACCCGAAGCCACAGCGAGTGCCGTCGCTGAGTCCGGCGAATCTCACGAGGGGACGATCGAGAGCCTCATCCTCCAATCCCAGAAGGTAGGGGCCTCGCGCCACATCGGCGGAAGCTCGGTCCATTTGGACGGCCGTATGCTTCATCGATCCAGTGCCATCGACAGGGGCAAAGATGCTCTGGGTCATAGCGATCCTCCATGCTTCGATGTTTCGGTAGGAGCGCGACATTTGTCGGTCCTAACCGGCAACTTGAGAATATGGTGAATAATCGTTCATTTACAACGCTGCGCAGCAGTATACGAGGTGATCGCTTTCCGCATTTCTCGTGGGCGGTCCCTATAGCGGTGACGCCTAGAGTGCAGCTGCGATCACATGTTGCAGGAGAAACGGCATACGCTGCCTGCACAGTTCGCAAGGTTGTTTGCGAGGGGGCGGTCGAGCGCCTCGTCCTCCAGTCCTTGAGGGCAAAGACACCGTTCTACCTCGGCGGAGAAGCGGTTCGTTTGCATGACGGCCTGCTGCATCGATTGCGTGCCATCGACCTAGGCGAAGATGTCTGTGGTCATGGCGAAACCCCTTTTGTCGGCCCACGGCCGCAGTACAAAAATATCATTAACGCTAGTTCATTTTTGATATCAGGCGCCGGCTTGCGGAGGCTATCGCGTGCCGGAGGCTCGAGCAGCAGTGTTGTCTGCGGTGATGCTTACCTCGGCCCTGCCTTCGTCGAAAGCAGGCACAGAGCAGATTTGCAGCCGTACTACGCGCCATCCTGGCTACGCCATCAGCCAGCGCCTGCGCAAAAGGATCGAGGAGCCGATCGGCTGGGCCAAGAGCGTCGCCGGCCTCACCAAGATCCGTCATCGAGGCCTCGAGCGCGTCGGCTGGATGTTCCACCCCGCCATCGCCGCTGGCAACCTGATCCGACTACCCAAGCTGCTGGACCCAGCATGACCGTCACCGGAACGAGGAGTGTGCGATCCCGGTCTCGCGCATGACAACCATCGTCTCGCCTCCCAGGCTAGAAATCGAATGATTGCCAACTCTCTCCACACTACAACAGCTCTACAAACTTGTTTCTCAGCAGCCTGCTAGAGGTCGAGATCCAAACGGTCGGATGAAGACCGTGGTACGGCAACGCAAGCCAGCGCCTTGCCGGGCGGTATGCTGGCGGTCGGCTGTGTCGGATAGCTGACCTCGCCCGATCGCACCGCTACGGCGCAGGTCCCGCAGAGCCCGTTGCGGCAGGCATAGGGCGGCGTCAGGCCGTTGCTCTCCGCCAAATCAAGCAGGCTGCCCTTCGCCGGATCCCAATCGGCCGTGATGCCGGAGTTCGCGAAGGTGACCTCGGCGCTGCCTTGCGGCTCTTCGACATGCGCCGCAGTTGGCGGTTCCGAGCCCTCGTCCGCCCGACGCGCGACTGCCGAGGGCCCGAAGGCCTCCAGATGGATGCGCTTGTCGGCGATGTTCAGGTCGCGCAGGCCGTCGTAGTAGGACTGCGCCAGGCCGGCCGGACCGCAGATGAAGAAGTCGTAGTCGTCGAAGGGCAGGATCTGCCTGAGGTCAGCTGCGTCCAAGCGACCGCTGCCGCCGGAACCGGTGAGCGTGAGGTGCAGATGCACCTTGGGATCGGCATCGGCGAGCGCCTGCAGCTCCTCGAGGAAGGGGCGCTCTTCCGCCTTGCGGCCGCTATGAAGGAACCAGACCGAACGCCTGCCGCGGGTGCGGAAGTTCTCGTTCACGACATGGCGCAGCATGGCCAGCATGGGCGTGATCCCCACGCCTCCAGAGACCAGGACCAGGGGCCGCTTCTCCGTGCCCTCCAAGGTGAAGTCGCCGCGTGGCGCCATGGCCTCGATCTGATCACCCTCTTGCAGGTGATCATGCAGATAGCGGCTGGCGCTGCCATGGGCCTCGCGCTTCACGCTGATGCGCAGATGGCCGTCACCGGGAAGGCTGGTGAGCGTGTAGGTCCGGGTCAGCGTCTCCTCGCCCGGCGGGCTCAGCCGCAGCGGAAGAAACTGGCCGGCCTGATAGTCCGGCAAGCCCTGACCGTCCGCCGGCACCAGGTGGAAGGAGCGGATGGTCCGGCTCTCCTCCACGATCTTGGCGATCCGGAAGGGGCGCCAGGTGTTGGCCAGCCGTTCCGCCTCAAGCCGCTCTTGTGCCTCTTGCCAATCGCCGGTGATTTCGGCGTTGGGCGAGAAGCCGGCGAAGGTGAAGCGGAAGGCCAGCGCCTCTCTCAACCGCACCATGCGCTCGACCTGGAAGGTCCAGAGCCGTTCAGCCCCGCGAAAGGCCTCGATTTCCGGCGAGTCCATCAGGACCTCCCCGCGGCCGGCCAGATAGAGCAGATCGCCGCTGTCGAAGTCCATGAACAGCAAGCCGGCGCGCGGGTTCTCCAGCAGATTGCCCAAGGTGTTGAAGTGGAAGTTGCCGGCGAAGTCGGGGATAGTGAGGAGGTCATCCTCACCCACCCGAACGAAGCCCGGCTTGCCGCCACGGTGCGAGACGTCGACGCCATGGATGGCATCTTCGCCGTTCGCCGCCGTGGCGATGAAGAAAGTATCGGCCTTGGCGATCAAGGCGCGCGCTTCGGCATCCAGACCGCTCCTCGCTTCGCGCTTGGGTTGGAAGGAGCTGTCGGCGGGGTCGCGCCGCCAATCCAGCTCGCGGATTTGGATATACTGTGGACAGTTGCCGAAAGCCTGCTCGATCTCGGCGACGAGAGCCTCGCCCGCAGACGCGATCTTCGCGCTGAAGCGGTTGCGCCGGCGCGTGGCGAACTCGATGCCGAGGCCCCCGATGCGGGCGCCGGGTCGCAGCCCATCCGCAGCCGGATCGCCCGGCACGGGCCTGGCCGATATCCCGAGGCGGCCGGTGTCAGGGCTGGAGAGGAAGCCTGGCCGGCCGCTCAGGATCGTCGCCCAGGGCTGGCCCTCGGCATCGACGCTGCCAAGAATAACAAAAGGCAGCTCGCTATAGAAATCACGATGCTGTTCCGGAAGGCGATCGCGGATGACTTTTCGCCCGAAACTCTCCATTTCCTCCCGCATTCCGGTCAGCCGCTGCAATTCTTGCTCGCCATCGTGGAATGGCGAGGCTGTGTCTTCTAGAACGCTGGCACGTGGCATGGCTCTTCTCCTCCGGTTCGAGGCGCCGCCGCCGGCGTGGGAGCAGGCGGCAGCGGGTCCTCAGGCGGCGAGACTGACTTTGGTCGCCTGCATCGCCACGAAGCCGGGCAAAGCCTCGATGCGCGAGAGCCAGATCCGGATCGCCGGAAAGGCCGCCAGAGAGACCCCGCCCTCCGGCGCATGGGCAATATAGGCGTAGCTCGCGATGTCGGCGATGGTCGCGCTCTCGCCGGTCAGATAGCTCTGCTTCTGCAAGATCGGCTCCATCACCGAGAAGAGGCTTTCCGCGCCGGCCTTGGCGCGCTCGTGGTCCAGCGTGGCGCCGAAGACGGTTACCAGGCGTGCGGCCGCCGGGCCCTGCGCGATCTCGCCGGCCGCAACCGACAGCCACCTCTGGATCTCGGCCCGCTTGGCAGGGTCGCGCGGATACCATTGGGCGTCCGCATAGCGCTCGGCCAGATAGATCAGGATGGCGTTGGAATCGCTGATGAGGTGTCCTTCGTCCTCCAAGACCGGGACCTGGCCGAAGGGGTTCCTGGTACGGAAGGCCTCGCTGCGCTGCTCGCCGGCCAAGAGGTCGACGTCGACGAGCTCGGCCGGCCGGCCGATCAGCGAGAGGAAGAGTTCCGCGCGATGCGAATGGCCCGACAGGGCATGGCGGTAAAGCTTGGTCACTGGCTCTCTCCTGCGTGTGCGCCGGCCCATCTCGGGCTGGCATCGCTGCAAGAGATGGCTGCAACTTGTTCCAATGATAATCACCTTTCTTATTGGATCATTGTCAACAAAACATGTCCAATTCCCCTGTTGCTGGCTGGTCTTGCGGTAGGAGGCCGGACATGGTTTCTATCTCTGACTGACGGGGGGCCCGTAGTTCAGTGGTCAGAACGCGCCGCTCATAACGGTGTTGTCGCAGGTTCGAATCCTGCCGGGCCCACCATAGATATCCTCTGTCCCGGGGCCTCCGGTCCAGGCCTTGCGCAAGGGATGCCGGCAAGCGGGGGGAAGCCGTCGGGTGTCTAAGCTCAAGACATCCCTAACGATAGCGGCGCTCGGGATCGTCTTCGGCGATATCGGGACGTCGCCCCTCTATTCCTTTCGCGAGGCCGCAACGGCCGCAGGCGGCCAGCACCCGGACAGCCAGATTCTGGGCGTACTGTCGCTCATCGTCTGGACCATCACGCTGTCGGTCACCTTCAAGTACGTCGGCCTGGTGCTCAGGATCAACAACGACGGCGAAGGCGGCATTCTGGCGCTCTCCACGCTCTTGGGCTTGCATCACCGCAGCGATCCGCGCGGCCGCTTCCTGCTGGTCTTCGGGCTGTTGGGTGCGGCGATGCTGTTCGGCGACGGGGTGATCACGCCGGCCATCTCGGTCTTGAGCGCGATCGAGGGCTTGGAACTGGCAGCGCCCGCCATCGACCACTGGGTGGTGCCGATCACCGTCTTGGTGCTGATGGGCCTCTTCTACGCGCAGCGCTTCGGCGCGCATTCCATCGCCTCTCTGTTCGGCCCGACCATGATGGTCTGGTTCGCCGTGATCGGCGCATTGGGCGCCTTCTCCATCGCCCGAAACCCCGACGTGCTCTGGGCCGTGGACCCGCACTACGGCATCGTGCTGCTGTTCGACCACCCGCAGCGCGCGGCCCTGATCCTGGCAGCCGTCTTCCTGACCATCACCGGCGGCGAGGCGCTCTATGCCGACCTCGGCAGCTTCGGCAGGCCGGCCATAGCGCGGGCCTGGTTCCTGGTCGCCATGCCGGGGTTGCTGTTGAACTACTTCGGCCAAGGAGCCCTGGTCATGGCCGATCCGGCCGCGATCAAGAACCCCTTCTATCTCTTGGCGCCCGGCTGGCTGCAGTTGCCGCTGGTGGTCTTGGCATCGATCGCCACGGTGATCGCCTCGCAAGCCGTCATCACCGGCGTCTTCGCGCTCACCCGCCAAGCGATGCAGGTCGATCTCCTGCCGCAGTTGCGGGTGATCCACACGACCGCAGAGCACGAAGGGCACGTCTACTTGCCGACCATCAACTGGCTCTTGGCAATTCTGTCGATCTCTGCGGTCCTGGGCTTCCGCTCCTCCGATGCCCTGGCTGATGCCTACGGCATGGCGGTGGCGACGGCGATGATCACCACGACGCTGCTCTACGTGGCCGCATTGATCCATCTGGGCAGCATCAACCGCTACCCTCGCCGGGGCCATCGGCGGTCTCTTGATGGCGATCGACCTGCTCTACTTCATACCCAACCTGACCAAGCTGGAGACCGGCGGCTGGCTGCCCTTGAGCCTGGCGTCCGCCGCCATGGTGGTGATGCTGTCCTGGCGCCTGGGCCTCAAACGCAGCCGCAAGGCACAGGCCCGCAACACCATCGCGCTGGGCAGCTATGCCATGTCATTGAAGAACCGGCCAGCCAAGGTGCCGCGCTGGGCGGTGGTCATGACGGCCGCCGGCGACGTCACGCCGGAGCCCTTGACCCAGATGGATCGCCTGCTGGACAGCGCCTTTCAAGGCATCGTGCTGACCACGGTCAAGGTCGAAGGGCGCCCCAGGGTGCCGCCGGCCGAGCGCATCGTCAGCCCACTGGATCGGCGACCGCGTGCTGCGCCTGGAGCTACGGGTCGGCTACATGCAAAGCGTCTCGGTCCCCTCTCTGATCGGCCCGCTGCTGCACCAGGAAGGCCTCAACCCCGACGACCTGATCTACGTCATCGGCCATCAGCGGCCCCTGCCGCCGACCCGCTGGCGGCGGCCCTATCATCCCCTGTTGAATCTCTATTGTTTCTTGATGCGCAACGCCGAGCGACGCATCGATCGCTTTGACCTGCCGGCCCGCCGCACCTTGGAGATCGGCTACATCGTGCGGCTGGATCACTAGAGCGAGACCGCACCCGGCAAAGAGCGGACCAAGCCGTTCCTCGCGGACAGCAGGGGATGGGCCTCGAAGTCGTCTGCAGCGGTGAGACCGGTGCCGGTCACGGCCAGGCCAAACAGCCCGGCCGCCGCAACGGCCTCCACCGTGGCCATGTCGTAGGTGTCGGGGCCGCCGAAGGGCACCGCGAAGAGGCCGCTTCGGCGTTGAGGCAAGTGCGACAAGGACTCAGAGGCCGCCGCCACCTCTTGGCGTTGCCGATCCGCAGGCAGGCCGGCCATCACCAAGTGACGGCAAGCTGTGATTGCCCAAGGTGATGCCCGGCAAGGCGAGCGCCGCCACCTCGCCCGGCGTGACGAAGTCCGCATGGCCTTCGAGGCCGCCGGCGAAGGCCGTCAAGAGCCTGGCGATGACTTCGGGCGACACCCGGCTTACATCCTTGCTGTCCCTATAAAGGCGGCCGGGGCGCAGCTGCCCCAAGACATCCGGCGCAGCCTCGCCCAGGAAAGCGCGAAAGGCCTCCTCCTGACCGGCGGCGAGCAGGTCGGTCAGCTGGCGGCGCCAGTAAGGCTTGCCGGCGAGCGGGCCGGTCATCAGAAACCAGGTCGCCGAGAGGCCGCGTGCCACGGCAAGCGGCAGCGCAATCTCGGCGATGCTGCGGTGATTGTCGTCGAATGTAAGCGCGGCCAAGCCTTCGATGGACCGACCTGTGCGCAGCCCTTCGGCCAGCCGATCAAGCGCTACCACGTCAAAGTGCGCCTGCAGCCAAGCCATTGAGCGGTCCAGGCCATCCACCGTGACGGCATCCTTGTAGCCGGTCTCGGCAGGCGTTCCGACGGCGTGGAAGAGGAGGACGAGGCTGCTTGGCGGAGTCATGTCAGCACCGTTTTCCTGTCGGGAGAGAAACAGGTGACGCTTTCACCGCCGGCATGCCAAGCGTAGGTTCATCTTCAAGCCGCCTTGCCCGCTAGGAGGCGGCGGAAGCGGGCTTGAGCGCACCAGCAAATCTGCGACCTCCGCATCCATCTGCCTGGAGCCGGAGTACTGAAGAATGCGGTGCGAGATGACCCAGCCTTCGGAATCGACCTGAAAGCGAACGATGACTTCCGCGACAGGGCGTCGGAAGTCGGACCCGTCGGGGCAGCGCTTGTTCCGGTTCAATTGGTTGGCCACCAGATCGAAGTAGCTCGCCACCGTTCCCCCAGCGGTGCCGAGGCTGGAGCCGCTGCGGCCCTCGGTGCCACTATTGCCCCGATTGGCCTCTCCCTGACTGCTGCGCGGCTGGGAGGTTCCGGTTTGATTGGATTGACGCGGTGTGGCAGCGGTCTGCCGGGCCGGTCGGGCCGGCTCCGGAAGGGTGACCTCGCGCTGCGGTTTGCGGAGCGGTACGGCGAGCGGAACGCCCGGCTCTTCGATCTCCGGTTCTTCGATCTCCTCTGGCGCCTCTTGCGACAGGGCATCCAGGACCAGTGCCGTTTCGATCGTCTCGAGCGTCAAGTCGCGCTCGCTTGGCGCGGGCTCTTCGACAGGTGTTTCCGGCGGCACTTCGGCAGGAGGGGTCGAGGGCGGCAGGGCGGCCAGTTCGACCGGCGGCTCCTCCTCGCTCTGTGGCGGCACGATCTCCTGGGCGATAGGCGCCTCTTCTTCCTGCAAAATCACGGCCGGAGGCGGCTCCGCAAGGCTGAGGTCTTCCGGCGGCGCCTCGGTGGCGTCGGTCTGCTCCGGCTGCGCCACGGGCGGCTCCAGGCTGTCGACCTCTTGCGGCTCGGCCAGGGGCGGCTCCCGAAGACTGGCCTGCTCCGGCGTGGTCGCTGGCAGGCTCGCGACCGCGCTGTCCTGAGGCACAGCCTGCGTTGGCGGCACTTCGGCGAGTGTCGGCTCCGCCTCGCTGGGTGGGGTGGTCGCGGTCTCGCCGGGAGTCCCCTCTGCCTCCGGAGCTTCGGCAGGCGGCTCCGTCTGGCTCGAAGCGGGTTGCACCGAGGGTTCCTCCACAGCGGCCTCGGCCGGGGCGTCGGCTTCCGTCGGCTCGCTCTGGCTCAATTCGGGTTGCACTGACGCTTCCTCTACGGCGGCCTCGGCCGGAGCGTCGGCTTCGGTCGGTTCCGGCGCGGTTTCAGGCGCCGCCGGCTCTGCAATCTCGGGCTCCGCCACCACGGGCGCCGGCTGCGACTGCGGGGCTGCGGCCGGCTCGGCCCCGGCATCGGGCCTCCCCAATGCCAGCTGATCGTTGGCGGTCGGCGTGGAGAAATCCCCGAGAGGAAGCGGTGCTGGCGTTGTCTCGCTCGGCGCCGGGATCGGCCCTGCCACCCTGGGCTGCAGCTCGACGACGGCCACGACCTGACTCTCCAGGTCTTCCAGCTGTTCCTGCTGCTCTTCCAAGGGCACGGCATCGACCGACAGGCTATCGAAGATGAGCCAGGCGAAAAAGGCGTGCAATGCCAGTGACAAGGCGATGCTGCGCGGCCCCGCCCAAGGGCTCCGCGGGCTCGAGACCTCCGTCGTCGCTTCCTGTGGCGGCGAGACCACTGGCGCTCTGTCGGTCATGGCGGGCTATCGCAAAGCATAAAGATCGGCAGGTCTCTGTTACTGGGCCGTTCTAGTACTGGGCCGTTCTCGGCTTAGGCCGCCTCGCGGCCGGAAATCTGCGAAGGCGACAGGTACGCAAGGGTCTCTAACAGGTTTGTACGCGCGCCGCAGTCGGGTGCTGGTCTCTAGAGATAGGCCGTTTGACGAAGACCGCCTAGGTCCGTTCGAACACCAGAACGAGAAGACGATCGGCACCGCCAAGGCCTGCTGTCTACGATCGCGCCGTCTTCTGAGTGAACCAGTCGCCGCCTCAGCCGCCAACTGCCACGCCAAAGTCATAGAAATCCATTGCAATTGCAAGTAAGTCGCATTAGCGTGGCGGCGCCACTGACAGAACGAGGATGCCGTGCAGGAAAGCAACAGGACCCGACAAGGAACCACGCCGCCCGTGCCGCCGGTCCGGGAAACCAGTTCTACCGCGCTGTTCGACGGTGCGCGTGAAGTCATGATCCGCCATTCGGGCGAAATCTACCGCCTGCGCCGCACCGCCAAGGGAGGATTGATCCTAACCAAATAGAGCCCGGACGCGCCGGCAAGCCGCGCGCCGCCATCAGAAGGGCAGGTCGCCACGAGACCGGCCTGCTCTTGGCAAGATAACGAGTGTGGCTAACTGGCCGGCGGCTTATGCCAACGGCGCAGCTCTGACCCCAGGAGGCTGCAACAGCGCCCCTACAATCGAGAGGGAGTCTCGCGCGCTTGGAAGGCAGCGGATGCTTGGCCATCATGCCGGCAAGGGAGCCCCCCGCTTTCGGGGCTTGACGGCGGTCCGGCGATGGCTAGGATCGCGCGCCGCCTCCCCCAAGACCGCAGGAAGACCTCCATCAATGGCCAGCTATCAATTCATTTATCAGATGAGCCACCTGTCGAAGACCTTTCCGGGCGGCAAGACGGTATTGAAGGACATCAACCTCAATTTCCTGCCCGGTGCCAAGATCGGCGTCCTGGGTTTGAACGGTTCCGGCAAGTCCACCTTGATGAAGATCATGGCCGGGCTGGACACGGAGTACAACGGCGAAGCCTTCGCCGCCAAGGGCGTGCGTGTCGGCTATCTCTCGCAAGAGCCGGCGCTCGATCCCGAGAAGGACGTCCTGGGCAACGTGCTGGAGGGCGTGGCCGAGACCAAGGCCTTGCTCGACCGCTTCGAGGCCGTCTCCGCCGCCTTCGCCGAGGAGGATGCCGACTTCGACGCTCTGATCGCCGAGCAGGGCGAGCTGCAGGAGAAGATCGAGGCGCTGGATGCCTGGGACCTCGACCGCAAGGTGGAGATCGCGATGGACGCCTTGCGTTGCCCCATGGGCGAATCCAGCGTCGCCAAGCTGTCCGGCGGCGAGCGGCGCCGGGTAGCGCTCTGCCGCTTGCTGCTGTCGAAACCCGACATGCTGCTGCTGGACGAGCCGACCAATCACCTGGACGCAGAGAGCGTCGCCTGGTTGGAGCGCTATCTGGAGGAGTATCCCTCCACCGTCATCTGCGTGACTCACGACCGCTACTTCCTGGACAACGTCGCCGGCTGGATCCTGGAGCTGGAGCGCGGCCGCGGCCTGCCCTTCCAGGGCAACTACTCCTCTTGGCTGGAGCAGAAGCGCAAGCGGCTGGCCCAGGAGGAGAAAGAGGAAAGCGCGCGCCAGCGCGAGCTTGCGCACGAGTTGGAATGGGTGCGCCAGAACCCCAAGGCCCGCCAGGCCAAGTCGAAGGCCCGCCTGCAAGCCTATGAGGACCTCTTGAAGGCCGAGCAGCAGAAGACGCCGGAACCCGGCAAAATCGTGATTCCGCCGGCGCCCCGCCTGGGCGACCTGGTGATCGAGGCGACGGATCTGCGCAAGGGCTTCGGCAACCACCTGCTGGTCGAAGACCTCAGCTTCAAGATCCCCAAGGGCGCCATCGTCGGCATCATCGGCCCCAACGGCGCCGGCAAGACCACCCTGTTCCGCATGATCGTCGGCCAGGAGCAGCCGGACGGCGGCAGCCTTCGCGTCGGCGATACCGTGGTCTTGGGCTATGTCGACCAGAGCCGCGACGCGCTGGACGCCAAGAAGTCGGTCTGGGAAGAGATCTCCGAAGGCCAGGAGATCATCGTCATGGGCAAGCGCGAAGTGCCCAGCCGCGCCTATGTCGGCGCCTTCAACTTCAAGGGCGCCGACCAGCAGAAGAAGGTGACGCAGCTGTCGGGCGGCGAGCGCAACCGCGTGCATCTGGCCAAGATGCTGAAGTCGGGCGCCAACGTTTTGATGCTGGACGAGCCGACCAACGATCTCGACGTCGACACCCTGCGCTCCTTGGAGGAGGCGATCTCCGAGTTCTCGGGCTGCGTTCTGGTCACCAGCCATGACCGCTGGTTCCTGGACCGCCTGGCCACCCACATCATCGCCTTCGAGGGCAACAGCCGCGTGGTCTGGTTCGAAGGCAACTACGAGGACTACGAGGCCGACCGCAAGCGCCGCCTGGGCGCCGCCGCCGACCAGCCGCATCGCATCAAATACAAGCCGCTGGAGCGATAGGTCATTGACCAGGGGCTCAGGTGCGTGGCGTCATCGCGGATGCAGCCATTTCGGCAGGAAGGCGTAGGCGTCCAGGTCCAATGAGGCATCGAAGGCGACACCTAGTGTCCTGAGGCGCGCCTGCAAGGCGCCGCTGTTGAAGGCATCGAAGGTCTCGGTCGCGCCACCGATCGGTGCGGCGCCGACGAAGATCTGCGGGATGGTCGGCGCTCCGGTGAGCCGGTGGAGCGCCTTGCGGATCTCGCTGGCCGGCGGCTTGTCCTGAGACGGGCTGGAATCGAGGTCGAGCGCTCTGTAGTCGATGGCTGCCGCGTCGAAGAGCCTCCGCACCGACCAGCAGAACTCGCACCACTCCAAGGCGAACATCACCACGGGCCGATCGAGATCGCCGATTGCTTCTTCCACATAGGCGCTGGCCGCGGGGGATACCTCCTCCGGCAAAGCCACCGCGAGAGGCGCCGGCGTGGCATCGAAGCGATAGCGCGGCGTCGAGGCGGCGATGGCGCGCTCCTCGGCATTCATGGCCTCCGCCACGTCCTCGAAGAGGGGCGTGGAGAGGTAGCGCTCGCCGGTGTCGGGCACCATCGCCAGCAGGCGGGCACCGGGCGAGGCCGCCTCCGCCACCCGAAGGGCGGCCGCGACCGTGGCGCCGCCGCTGATCCCGGCCAAGATCCCCTCCTTGGCGGCAAGGTCTTTGGCGCACTGCAAGGCCGCCGCGCCCCGACACCGGCTGGAAGCGGTCGATCAGATCGGTGGCGAGCGCGTCAGCGGCGAGTTTCGGGATAAAGTCGGGGGACCAGCCTTGCACCGGATGCGGTCGGAAGGCCGGATGGCTGGTGGTAACCATGCCATTGATCAATTGTGGCCCGGCGAAGCCGCTCGCCATCAGCGGCGCGTTCTCAGGCTCCGCGACAACAACCGTCGTGCGCGGGCTTTCGGCCTTCAGCACGCGTGCGACGCCCTTCAAGGTGCCGCCGGTGCCGAAGCCCGTCACCCAGTAATCCAGGCCGAGATCTGCGAAGTCCGCCAGAATCTCGCGTGCCGTCGTGCGGGAATGGATGTCGGCATTGGCCTCGGTCTCGAACTGGCGACAGAGGAACCAGCCATGTGCCTCGGCAAGCTCCACCGCCTTGGCGAGCATGCCGCTGCCCTTCTCCGAGGCCGGAGTCAGCACCACCTTCGCGCCGAGAAAACGCATCAGTTTGCGCCGTTCGACGCTGAAGTTCTCCGCCATGACGACGACGAGGGGATAGCCTTTCTGCGCGCAGACCATGGCGAGCCCGATGCCGGTGTTGCCCGAGGTAGCCTCGATGACCGTCTGACCGGGGCGGAGCGCGCCGGAGCGCTCGGCCGCCTCGATCACGCCTAAGGCCAGTCTGTCCTTGACCGAGCCCAAAGGATTGAAGGCCTCGAGCTTGACGTAGAGGTCGGCATGCTTCGGAGCGATCTTGTTCAGTCGTACGATCGGCGTACGGCCGACAGTTTCGAGGACCGAGCCCCTTGGTCCGACAGCCCGGTGCCGGTCCGAGCTCATGTCGAGAGCGTCCGGCGGGCTGGAAAGGTGCTGGACCATCTGAGTACCTTGAGCTTCGCTGTTCATCGCACCCTCCTTCATGCCGCCCGCAGCGCGAGCCCGATTGGGCTCGGCCGGTTGACGAGTTCTGCCTTCATGCATTGGTTCAAAGTGACATGGAGCCGCTTCACCTCTTCCAGATCCCAGTCGAGCGCGGCGATTGCGTCGGTGACGTCGGAGAGAGGCTGGGCGAAGTGATCGCGCTCTGCTTGGTAGTCCGCCAGCGCGCGCTCGCTGCCGCGCAGCACCGCATGGGCTAAGCGATCGGCGTCGAGCAGAGCGTCGCTGATCCCATGCGCGGTCACGGGGTCTTTGAAGTAACCGGCATCGCCGACCAGCGCCCAGCCCGGACCATGCGATTGGCGCAGATGCCCGCGGCCGCCGCCGAACTGATGCAGGCCATCCTGCGGCCCGGCGGCGTAGAGATCGCCAGCCAGCGCCTCGTCCGCCGACCCGATTAGCTTTAGAAGGCCTTGGAATGCGCCCTCGCCGAACCGGCTTTGGAACTGCTTCGGCGGTACGCAGGCGAAGATGCAGTGCAGGCCGTCGTTCGTCGGAATCGCACCGGCGCTGAAGCCTGGCTGAAAGTACCAGTGATAGCCCTTGTTCTCGATGCCCGCGAAGTAGCCGTAGAGCACAGCGGTGCGATGCAGGGATTGGGCATAGATAGGGGCACCGACTTGCTGGGCCAAGGTCGAGCGAAATCCGTCCGCACCGATGACCAAGTCCGTCCTCAGCACGGCCGAGCGCCCGCTTCGATCGCGCAGGTGCGCGCCTCGAACCCGCCCCCTTGCCGTCGTACTTGAGGGACTCGAACGTCACGCCGAAGTGGACCTCGGCGCCGGCGGCAAGGGCAGCGTCTGCCAGTATCCGGTCCAGCACGCGACGTCTGGGTGCATAGAGCGCCTCGATCCCGTCGCGCGGCTTGATGTCGATCGGCATCGCTTCCGCGCCATAGTGGAAGGTCGTGCGCGTCACCGGCGGCGTGCCCGCGGCAACGACCGCCGGCAGCAAGCCCCAGCGATGCAGCTGCGCGACGGCCGGGCGCATCAGCGCGTGGGTCGACAGGGTGTCGGCGCCGCGCGCGCCTCGGTCGACCACCAGAACCTTGGCGCGGCACGGGCCAGCAGCATCGCCGTTGCCGCACCGGCGCAGCGTGCGCCGACGATGATTGCGTCATAGTCTGCATGAGAGAAGGTCGGTCGGAACATTGAAAGACTCCTCAATTGCTTGCCGTTCAAGCCGCACAGCGGCTGTCGAGTTGGCGTACGAGGTGGTCTGCGAGGTCGCGGGCATCGTCGCCGACGCCGGAGATCTGGTGCGATCTGCGCCGGCGCAGGAACTGCAGCCCCAAGGCGTAGAGCCCCGGCGCGTCGACCACGCCGCCGCGATGGCGAAGACGTCCCCGAGGATCGAAGACCGGCAGGTCCAGCCAAGAGAAATCGGGCCGATAGCCGGTGGCCCAGAGAATCGAGCGGATGCCGCCGTCGCTCAGGCTTTGCTGCAGCGCCGGTGCCTTTGGCAGGGCTGTCGGCTTCAAGCGCTCCGGCACTGGCAGGCTGTCGTCCATTTGGCGCTCGGCGACCCAGGCGTCGACCGCGCCCAGCAGGCGGTTCATCTTCAGGTCGGCCGAGGCGCAGACATTCGCGAGGCTGCCCGAAAACAGCGCCCGTCTGTCGCGGATATCCACCAGCCGGCCGACGATCTCCACGCCGCGATCCTGCAGCGCGTTGAGGTCGACCGGCTCGGCCGCGCCGATCAATTGCGGCGAGGGGGTACGGCGCGCGCGCTCCAGATCGTCGACCGCATCGAACCGCTCGTCCAAAAGCGCCGATTGCCTCGAGCCACCACTCCACATCGCGGCCGCGATAGCTCCGTGGCAAGCGGATGTGGCCACCGACGGCCAAGATGACACGACGTCCCGAAGCCCGAATCTCGCGCGCCAGCTGCACGCCGGACGCTGAGGCGCCGACGACCAAGACGCCGCCTTCGGGCAGGTCGCCAGGCCGCTTGTAGGCCGAGGGCGTGGTCTGGAAGACGCCGGCGGGAATGGCCGCGGACAATGCCGGTACTTTCGGCACGATGCAGGCGCCGCTTGCCAGCACCAGGGTCCTGCAGCCGATCGGCCCCTGGCTGGTCTCCAGGTGGAAGCCGGCATCGCTGCGGCTGACCCGCGAGACCTCGGGTGTCGCTCTTGACAGGTGCCCCGATCTGCGCGGCGTAGGCATCGAAACGCCCCACCAGCTCAGAGACGGTCATGTATCCCTCGGGGTCGGGACCCCGATAGGGGGCCCCCGGGCAATCCGTTCGCCCAGTTGGGCGTGAGCAGGCGGAGGCTATCCCAGCGGTGCCTGCGCCAGGCATTGGCAACCGCGCCGCGGTCGAGGATCAGGTGATCCACGCCGCGGCACGAAAGCTCTCGACTCATGGCGAGCCCGGCCTGTCCGGCGCCGATGATGACGGTCGTTATGGAATTCACGACGCTCGCTCCTCTCTTCTTACGTGCGCAGCAACCGGTCAGGCGACCGTGACGTGCACGTTGGTGGGGTTGGTGAGGGCGTCGAAAACGGCAGAGCGCTTCTGAGCCTGCGCCACCAGTGCCGCGAGTTCCTCGGGCGTCGCATCGGCGTCGATCTCGAAGGCGACGCGAATGGCGGTGAACCCGTTCCGCGCCTCCGCATCCACGCCAAGGATACCGGCGATATCCATGTCACCTTCCACCATGGCTTGGAACGACTTGAGCTGGATCCCGCGGTGCTGCGCCACCGCGGCCACGCCGGCGCTGAGGCAGCCTGCGAGAGCGGACAGAAGGATCTCGGCAGGTGTCGCGGCCATATCCATGGCGGCGAACTGCTCGGGATGATCGGCATCGATGGTATGCGGCGATTTCCTTGCCTGTTCGGCGCCAAGGCCGAAGAAGCCCTCGATGGTCGAGCGGCTGTGCGTGCCGTCGATCCACGCGCAGCGGGCACGCCAGGTGAACTGGCCGGCCTCCGGCGTGGACTCGATGGCATCTTTGGCACCGAGCAGCGCCTCGACGTTGACGCCGTTGCTGACGGCACTGGTCTGCACTTGAACGGACATGTGATTCTCCTCTCTTTGTCGGTCAGTGACTTGTCGGTCAGTAATTGGCGCGTCACGCCCAAGTGCGCGACGAACAGAGGAGTAGCTATGTCTTGACGCTCCCCAGTTTCAGCACCAGATCGGCCGCAACCGATCCATTCGTGCCACTATCGTGAGCCGCCCCATGGTCGACCCGACGCCTCTCGACGTTCATCTGCTGGCGCTGCCAGAAAGTTCCGGGGTCGTCGCTCTACGGTTTCTTCGACTTTCTGGCGAACACCGGCACGTTCTTGCGCGAACGTTTCGGACTGGAGCCCGGCCCGAGGCTGGTGAGACCCCTTCTCGTCTCGCTCTCCGGCGAGCGCTTTGCCTGCGGCAATGGCATTCCCGTGCAGCCCGACCTTGCGATCGGCGAGGGAGGGCACCCTGAGATCCTGGTGATCTCCGATATCTGGCTGTCGCCGGACGATTCGATCGCGGATCGCTATGACGACGTCAAGGCCTGGCTGAAAGGCTGCTACGCCGGCGGGACGACCTTCTATGCCGCCTGTTCGGGGTCCGTTCTGCTGGCCGCCGCCGGCCTCTTGGACGGCCTTTCGGCAAACGTCGCACTGGGGCTACGGGGATCTCTTTCGCCGCAGCTTTCCGAAGGTGCTGTTCGATGCGGCGCCGACGCTCTGCTACTCCGATACCGACGGTCGGATCGTGACCTCGGGCGGGTCGAGCTCATGGCACGACCTCGCGATACACATCATCTCCCGCCACGTCTCGCCGGGGGAGGCGATGCGCATGTCCAAAATCTTCCTGATGAAATGGAACGCAGACGACCCGGCGCTCTATGCCGACCGGGTCCGCCGTCTCTCCCATGCCGACAGCGTGGTCCGCCGGGCCGAGAACTGGCTTGCCTCGCACTTCGTGGACGCCGATCCGGTCGCCGGGCGTAGTGGCATCATCCGGTATCGCAGAACGCAGCCTGAAACGACGCTTCCGCGAAGCCACGGGCGTCACGCTCATCTCCTATGCGCAGAACCTTCGGATCGAGGCGGCGAAGCGGGCGCTGGAGACCGGCGGCAAATCGGTGGATGAGATCGCTTTGGCGGTGGGATACGGGAACACCACCTTCTTCCGCCGCCTCTTCAAGCGATGCACCGGGTTGAGCCCGGCCGAGTACCGCCGCATGGTCGAGCCCTTCCGGGCCCAGGAGTGATCCGGGTCTCTCTCGCTCACGAGACGCTGCCGCAACACGTCAGACAGTGCGGCGAGCAGAAGAGCAGCCAAGTCTTGAAGAGCCTCGGTTTCAGCACCAGATCGGTCGCAAGCGACCTCCTCGTGCCACTATCGAGAGCCGCCGCCCCATGGTCGACCCGACGCCTCTCGACGCCCATCTGCTAGCACTGCCCGAGAGTGCGGGGTCGTCGCTCTACGGTATGCTCGATGTGCTGTCGACCACCGGCACGCTGTGGCGCGAACTCTCGGGGCTGGACCAGGGTCCCACGCTGATCAGGCCCCATATCGTATCTCTGACCCGACAGCAGTTCACCTGCGGCCACGGCATACCGGTTCAGCCCGACCTCGCGATCGGCGATTGCGTGCGCCCCGAGATCCTCATCATCTTGGATCTCTGGCTGGCGCCGGACGATGCGATGGCGGACCGCTATGACGAGCTCAAGGCCTGGCTGAGAGAATGCCGGGCAGGCGGCACGACGATCTATTCCGCCTGCTCCGGCTCTGTTCTCCTGGCGGCCGCCGGCCTCTTGGACGGCCTTTCGGCAACCTCGCACTGGGGCTACGAAGATCTCTTTCGCCGCCAGTTTCCAGAGGTGCGGTTCGATCCGGCCCCGAGTCTCTGCTTCTGCGATGCGGAGGGGCGGATGGTGACGGCCGGCGGCACGAGTTCATGGCACGATCTGGCGATACACATCATCTCCCGCCATGTTTCGCCCGGCGAGGCAGTCCACATCGCAAAGGTCTTCTTGATGAAATGGCACGCGGAGGGCCAGCTGCCCTACGTCAACCGCGTTCGTCGGCTTCCCCATGCGGACAGTGTCGTTCGCCGCGCCGAAAACTGGCTGGCCGAGCATTTCAGCCATGCCGATCCTGTCGCCGGCGTCGTCGCCGCATCCGGCGTCGCGGAACGCAGCCTCAAGCGACGCTTCCGCGAAGCCACGGGCGCGACACTCATCTCCTATGCGCAGAACCTTCGGATAGAGGCGGCGAAGCGAGCGCTCGAAACCGGCGGAAAATCGGTGGATGAGGTCGCTTTGGCGGTGGGATACGGGAACACCACCTTCTTCCGCCGCCTCTTCAAGCGATGCACCGGGTTGAGCCCGGGCGAGTATCGCCGCATGTTCGAGCCCTTCTACGCCAGCGATTGATCCGGAATTCTCCCACTCGAGAAAAGCCGGCGCGTGCACTGCAAGACAGAGGTCTTGGCAGATCGGGGCTGGAATGCAAAAGTGCCGCGCTAAGCGCCGGCCTAACTCTGCGGCATCAAGCAGGGGCGCGAGCGAAACAGGGATCTTTTTGGGAGGTATCGAAGATGAAGAGACTGCTGATTGCGAGCGCGCTCGCCACCGGCCTGGTTTTGCCGGCCTTTGCCGCGGACAAGGGGTCCGTCGACGAGCCGATCAAGCTCGCGGTCAACGAGTGGACCGGCCAGCACATCACCACCCATATCGCCGGCGAGCTCTTGAAGAAGCTCGGCTACGAGGTCGAGTACGTCACCGCCGGCAACTATCCCCAGCACACCGCGCTGGGCGAGGGCGAGCTGCATGCCTCGCTGGAGGTCTGGACCAACAACACCGGCGACATCTATCCCAAGATGAAAGAAGCCGGAAAGATCGTCGACATCGGCGACGTCGGTCTGGAGGCGCGCGAAGGCTGGGTCTATCCGGTGCACATGGAAGAGATCTGCCCCGGCCTGCCGGACTGGGAGGCGCTGAAGGCCTGTCAGGACAAGCTGGCCACGGCCGAGACCTTCCCGGAGGGCCGCATCCTCAGCTATCCGGCCGACTGGGGGCACCCGTTCCGCCGACATGATCACGGGCTTGGCCCTGCCCTATAAGGCGGTGCCGGCCGGCTCCGAAGGCGCGCTGGTGGCCGAGCTGACCGCCGCCTCGACCGCCAAGACCCCCTTGGTGATGATGTTCTGGGCACCGCACTGGGTCTTCGCCGACGTCGACGTCGGCTGGGTCGATATGCCGGCCTATGATCCGGCCTGCGACAGCGATCCGGCCTGGGGCGTCAATCCCAACGAGATCAACGACTGCGGCGTGGCCGCCCCCGACACCATCAAGGTCGCCTGGTCCGGCTTCCAGGACAGGTGGCCGGCTGCCTGGGCGTTCCTGGAGGCCTATTCGATCGATACCGCCGAGCAGGAGCGGATGATGAAGGCGATCGACCAGAACGGCGAAGAGCTGGAGGCAGTGGTGGGCGCCTGGATCGAGGCCAATCCGACTGTCTGGCAAGCCTGGATCGACGCGGCCGGCCAGTGAGTCATGGCTGAGGCCTCCGGTTCCGCGGTCAAGCTCGCCTGCCGCGGAGTCTGGAAGCTCTACGGATCCGACATGCGCGCGCGCCTTGCCGCAGCTGGGCAGGACGCGCGCGCAGCGGCCGAAGAGATCCGCGAGAGTGGCGGCATCGTGGCTGCGGCCGACGTCAGCTTCGACGTCTCCGAGGGCGAGATCTTCGTCATCATGGGCCTTTCGGGGTCCGGAAAGTCGACCATTATCCGCTGCCTCTCGCGCCTGGTGGAGCCCACCGTCGGCGAGGTGATCTACGACGGCCGCGATCTCTTGAAGTGCAATGCGCGCGAGCTGATCGAGATCCGCCGGCGCGACATCGGCATGGTCTTTCAAAGCTTCGGCCTGCTCTCGCACCTGACGGTGCAGGAGAATGTCGCCTTCCCGCTGAAGGTCCGCGGCGAAGCGGCCGAGGCCGCCACCGAGCGGGCGCGCAAGATGATCGCGCTGGTGGGGCTCGAGGGCCGCGAGGAGGCCTATCCGCGCGAGCTTTCCGGTGGACAGCAGCAGCGCGTCGGCATCGCGCGCTCGCTCGCCGTCGAGCCGGAGCTCTGGTTCCTGGACGAGCCCTTCTCGGCGCTCGACCCCTTGATCCGCCGGCAGATGCAGGACGAGTTCCTGCGCCTGCAGAAGCAATTGAAGAAGACCATCGTCTTCATCACCCACGACTTCCTCGAGGCCTTGAGGCTGGCCGACCGGATCGCCGTCATGAAGGACGGCTTCGTCGAGCAGATCGGCGCACCGGAGGAGATCGTGCTCTCGCCGGCGACAGCCTATGTGGCGGAGTTCGTGCACGACGCGCCGGTCGCCCGGGTCTTGCGCGCACGCGCGGCGATGAGCGCACCGCTGCCGGCGGCCGAGCGCCCGCAGGTCCTGGCCGACGAGACCTTGGAGGCCGCCATCCGTCTCTTCGACACCGGCGCCGAGGCGCTGGACGTCAAAGACGCCGTCGGCAAGGTGATCGGTGCGCTGACGCCCCCGTGACCTGATCCACGCGCTCGCCCAAAGCGAGGGCAGCCCGGCCGAAGGGTCCAAGGCCGCCGCCGACGCGGCATGAGCGAAACCGCCGCCCCGCGCCGCAGCCTGACCGAGAGCGCGCTCGAGGCCATACCGCTGAATGCGATGGCCTGGCTGGTCCTCTTTGCCGCCGCGGCGGTCATCCTGATCACCGCACCGCTGGCGCCTTGGCTGGACGCCTATCCCGCCAACTGGGCGCTGCCGGTGGAGGCCTGGATCCGCGGGGCGACCGACTGGGTCGTCGCGACCTTCCGCCCGATTTTCCGCGCCCTCTCCTGGCTGCTCGACTTCCCCATGCTCTGGCTGCAGCTGGCGCTGGGCTGGCTGCCTTGGTCGGTGACGACGGCGCTTTTCGTGCTGACCGCCTGGCGGGCGACCGGCCCCGGCACCGCGCTCTTCACCGGCCTGGCCTTCCTCTATATCGCGGTGGTCGGCTATTGGGCGGAAAGCATGAACACCCTCTCGCTGGTGGGCGTCTCGATTCCGCTGTCGGCGGCCTTGGGCTTTGGCCTGGGCGTGCTGGGCCATCGCTCGGCCAACTTCCGCCGGGTGCTGGCGCCGACCCTGGATTTCATGCAGACCGTGCCGGCCTTTGCCTACCTGACCCCGATCCTCCTGATGTTCGGCTTCGGGCCGGTGGTGGGCCTGATCGCCAGCGCGATCTTTGCAGCACCCCCGATGGTGCGCAACACCATGCTGGGCCTGACCCGCGTGCCGCAGGACGTGAAGGACGCCGCCTCGATGTGCGGCTGCACCCGCTGGCAGCGCTTCTGGCAAGCCGAGGTACCCAGCGCCAAGGCGCAGCTGCTGGTCGGCCTCAACCAGACCACCATGGCAGCCCTCTCGATGGTGATCATCGCCGCGATCATCGGCGGCTTCGACGACATCGGCTGGGAGGTGCTGTCGGTCATGCGCAAGGCGCAGTTCGGCCAGAGCCTCTTGGCCGGCATCGTGATCGCCTTGCTGGCCATGGTGCTGGAGCGCATCTCCGCCGGATTCGCCGGCCGGCGCAGCGCCAAGCGCGGCGCCATAGGGCGCCTCACTGGAACCAGATTCCTTGGCGTCCTGCTAGGCGCCGGCGTGGTCGGCACCTTGATCGCCTGGCTGATCCCGGTGCTCTGGACCTGGCCGCACGATTGGCGCTTTTTTCCGGCGCAAGCGCTGAACGACGGGCTGTCCGCCTTCCTGGTCGACTATGGCGCGGCGATGAAGGAGTTGAAGAACGCCGTGCTCTTCTACTTCCTGCTGCCGATCAAGCTGGGCTTGTCGAAGGCGGTAGCGCCCTTCACCTTCGGCTTCGCGCTCACGCCGGCGATGGAGGTCGGCTATCTGATCCTCGCCGTCGCGTTGACCCTTTTGGCCGCCTGGCGCCTTTCCTGGCGGGCGGGCGTCGCCGCCGGGCTGCTCGCGGGCCTGCTCTGGTACGGCACCACCGGGATGCCCTGGATGATCTCGATCGCCGCCGTCACCTTGCTGGCCTGGCAGGTCGGCGGCACCAAGGCCGGCGGCTTCGTGCTGGGTGCCTTGCTCTTCATCCTGCTGTCGGGCGTCTGGGACAAGGCCATGCTGTCGGTCTATCTCTGCGGCGCGGCGGTCCTGATCTCCGTCGTGCTGGGAGCGGCGATCGGCGTCTGGGCGGCTGCCTCGGCCACCGTCTCGGCCATTCTGCGGCCGATCAACGACACGCTGCAGACCATGCCGCAATTCGTGCTGCTGATCCCGGCCTTGATGCTCTTCCAGGTGGGCGAGTTCACCGCTCTGCTCGCCGTCATCGCCTATGCCATCGTGCCGGCGATCCGCTACACCGAGGCCGGAATCCGCAACGTCCGGCCCGAACTGCTGGAGGCGGCGCGCGCCATGGGCTGCTCGCCCTGGCAGATCTTCTGGCGGGTCAAGCTGCCGCAAGCCTTGCCCGAGATCCTCCTGGGCGTGAACCAGACCATCCTCTTCGGATTCGCCATGCTGGCGATCGCCGCCCTGGTCGGCACCACCGGCTTGGGGCAGGCCATGTACCTGGGCCTCTCCAAGGCCGATGCCGGCATGGCGCTGGTGGCAGGTCTTTCCATGGCGCTTCTGGCGATGATCGCCGACCGAATCTTGAGCGCGCTGGCGCAGCGCCGCACCGATGCCCTCGGAATCCTCTGAGCCCAGCCTCGCCGGCCGGGTCGCCATCGTCACCGGCGGCACCAGCGGCATTGGTCTGGCCTGCGTGCGCGCCTTGAGCCAAAGAGGCGCACACGTGGCCAATGGCTCGCGCCGGGGTGAGGGCGAAGGCGCCATGGCCGGCGCCTTGGACGTGACCGACCCCTCCTCCGCGGCGGACTTCTGCGCCCGGGTCGAGCACGAGCTGGGACCGCCGGATATCCTGGTCAACGCGGCCGGCGTGACCCTGCATCAGACCGTCGAGGGCCATAGTGAAGAGGACTGGCAGGCCGTCATCGAGACCAATCTCAGCGGTCCTTTCCGCATGATCCGCGCGGTTCTGCCGGGTATGAAGGCAGCCCGCAAGGGCGCCATCATCAACATCGCCTCCACGGCGGCGCGCACGGCGGCGCACGACTATGCCGCCTACTGCGCGTCGAAGGCGGGCCTGGTCGGCCTGACCCGTGCCGTGGCGCTGGAAGGGGCGCCCTACGGCGTCACCTGCACTGCGGTCAGCCCGACCTGGGTCGAGACCGAGATGCTGCGGTCCTCCGCCGCGATCATGGCCGAGGCCTCGGGCCGCAAGCCGGAAGAGGAAATCGCCGAGATCGCCGCCGCCAATCCGCAAGGCCGCCTGGTCCAGCCGGAGGAGGTGGCCGCCTTGGTCGCCTTCCTGGCCTCCGGCGCGGCTCCGGCGCTGACCATGGAGGACATCCAGATCAACGCCGGCGCCGCCTGGTAGCGGCGGGCGAGCGCGTCGTTGCAAGGCGCATCGGCGGCGCGGCAATCCAGCATGGAAACGCCTGCCGGAAAAGAGGATCCGCTCTGACAGCGCCACGCCGGAATCCGCTACAGCAATAGTGAGCCCCGGCCCACGCCTTGCGGCCGCGCCGACAGATAGTCTTGGCCTGCTCAGGCTTCCTGCGTTAAGCTGGCGATCATGTTTTGTTCTATCCTGAGCCCTGCCTCATGAACGCATCGGACAGGCAATCAACTGCCGAATCCGGCCTGATGGCCCTTGCCCCCGGCCACCGCCTGGCGCGCGGCGTGGCCCGCATGCTCGTCGCTCAAGGCTATGCCGTCTTGAGCGAGGTCAGCCTGAAGAACGGCCGCCGCGCCGACCTCTTGGCCCTCGACCTCAAGGGCGACGTCTTCCTGATCGAGGTGAAGTCCTCGCTGGCCGACTTCCGGTCCGACAACAAGTGGCCAGACTACCTGCCCTACTGCGACCGCTTCAGCTTCGCCGTGCCGGCCGACTTCCCCTTGGATCGTCTGCCGCGCGAGCCCGGCATCCTGATCGCCGACCCCTTCGGCGCCGCCGAGCTGCGCCCGCCGCCGGAGGCCCGCCTGGCCCCCGCCCGCCGCCGCGCCCTGCAGCTCCGTTTCGCCCGCCTCGCCGCCCAGCGCCTCCTGCGCCAGCTGGACCCCGAGGCCGAGGCAGGCCAAATCGCCCCGCTTTAGCACCCTCGAGGGCCCTCCTTTGCGCCCCAATTTGCGCATTGTGATCCCCAACCGGGATTGCTAGTGTCCGCGCCCTACCACCAAGCTACCCATGGGGACCCGTAGCTCAGCTGGATAGAGCGCTGCCCTCCGAAGGCAGAGGTCACAGGTTCGAATCCTGTCGGGTCCGCCAAATTTCCAAAACGAAATCAGCGACTTAGAAAAGCCGAGATCTTCGCGAGACCCGCCGAACAGCCCGTTTGGCACACTTCTGGCACACTCAGATGATGAGGGTGTCTGATGGCGACGATCCGCGAGAAGGCGCGGGGACAATGGTAGGTCCAGGTCCGCCGTAAAGGCTGGCCCCATCAGAGCGCAACCTTCCGGACGAAGAAGACAGCGGAAGCCTGGGCCCGAAAGCTCGAGTCTGAAATGGACCGTGGTCTCTTTGTTGACCAAACGGCAGGTCGCGCGACGACCTTGGGTGATCTGGTCGTGCTTTATCTGCGCGAGGTGACGGAGAAGCGCCCAAACGAAGAGTCCCGAATTGCCGAAACCAGCCGGCTGAAGCGCTTTCTCCGCGAGGAACGCAAACTCTGCAGCTTTGCTGCAACGAACCTCAGACCGGAGCACTTCGAGGACTACCGTGATCGTCGACTGCGTCAACCCATCAGCCGAGGCAAGTCACGACAGTCCGACGGCAAGACCGTGGCGCCCAGTACCGTGCGCCGCGAGCTCACGCTGCTAAAACGCGTGCTTGACTACCGCAGGAGACAGTTGGGTCTCTTGGTCAACTCCGTAAATACGGAGGACGTAAAATGGCCAGCCATTTGCGATGAGCACGATGTCAGGCTCTCAAATGTAGAGCGATACCGGCTGCTCGAAGCCTGTGACCTGACCGGCCACACCTGGCTTAGAGCTTTTGTCGAACTGGGATTTGAGACAGCTGCGCGGCGCGGTAGCCTGCTCAGGCTGGAGTGGATCGACGTTGATCTCGAGCGTGGGACGGCACTCCTGCGTGGCGTGAAGAACAGCCGCAGCCCGGATAAGATCATCAATCACTGCATCGGGCTTACTCCGCGGGCTGTCGCAATCCTGCGAATGCTGCCGCGGAAGGGTGAACGGGTGTTCCCCCTCTCAGGGAATGCGGTTCGCCTCGCCTTCAACCGGGCGAGAGATCGGGCTGGCCTCTCTCACTTCCGCTTTCATGACACGCGCCATGAGCGCACATCCAGCCTCTTCGAAGCTGGCTGGTCGATGGTACAAGTCATGGCGCAAACCGCCCTAGAATGTGCTGGTCGGATAGCCTGGAGCGCACAAAGTGGTCAGAGAGCTCGTAGCAAACGGCCGAACTTGCGGATGTCCTCCAGCAATAGGTCCGGTTCTTCCATTGCTGCGAAGTGTCCGCCGCGCGGCATCTCGGTCCAGTGCTGAATATTGTAGAGTCGCTCGGCGTAGGAGCGCGGTGGCCAATTCAGCATCTCCGCCGGAAACACCGCGCAGCCCGTGGGTACTTCCACACGCCGGCCTTCGGGCGAGAGGATACGTCCACCCTCCTCGCGACGGCCATAGTAAATCCACGAGGCGGTGTTGAAGGTTCGGGTGGTGATATAGATCATGATATTGGTCAGGAGGTCATCTTTCGAATGGGCGGCTTCAATGTCGCCCGTCTGGACATCAGACCAGTCATGAAATTTTTCGATCAGCCAGGCAGCGATGCCGACCGGACTGTCCATCATGGCATAGCTTAGCGTCTGCGGCCGGGTCGCCTGTTGCGTTCGATAGCCGTTTTGCATGACCTGCTCGCGGTCGAAGTCAGTCTCCCAGGCCACTTCTTCCGGGGTCTGCGGTCCGTCCGGATGACGCATGGTCAAGACGTTGATATGGATGGCGGCGCAGGATGCGGCGTGATCGAAGCCGAGCCAAGAACAGATCGCGCCGCCCCAGTCGCCGCCCTGCGCCAGATAGCGTTCGAAACCCAGCGTGTCGGTCATGAGCGTGTTGATCACGCCAGCCATCCTGCGCGGACCATAGGGGCGCGGCGGGCGCCCCGAGAAAGCGAAACCCGGCAGCGATGGTGCAACCACGGTAAAGGCATCCTCTGGGCTGCCGCCAAATCGTTCCGGATGGGCAAGCGGCTCGATCAGGTCGAAGAACTCAGCGACCGAACCCGGCCAGCCATGACTGATCATCAAGGGCATCGGGTCCGGGCCGCTGCCAGGTTCGTGAATGAAATGCATGTCAATGCCGTGAACCGGCGCTTTGAACTGCGCGAAGCTGTTTATCCTGGCCTCCTGCGCGCGCCAGTCAAAGCCATCCACCCAATAGGCACAGAGCTCTTTCAAGTACCCCAGGTTGGTACCGTAGTCCCAGCCGCCGTCATCTGGCATTTCGTGCCAGGGATATTTCACGACCCGCGCGCGGATGTCGTCCAATGTTTCATCGGGAACATGGCAACGAAAGGGTGTCACATTCGGATTGCCTTCGATGTGATCTTTCAATGGGCCAGCTCCCCCAATCGTAATGACGCGCGCCACAGTCATTCAGCGGTAGAACGCTTGGGCAGCTAACTGAAGACAGGGGAAAAGGGTGAGAGACAGGTAACGCCATTCGACGGGACAGATGACTCAGGCGATCGCGGATGAGGCTACAGCAACGCACGAACTTCCTCAGCAATCACCTTTAGGCCGGCCTCAAGCTTGGATAGGGGCACATAGGCGAATCCCAGGCGAAAACTCCGGCTATCATCGTAATTGAGATAGTAGTCCTGCCCCCTGTCGATCAGCACGCCTCTGCGGCGAACACGTTCTGCAAGTTCCGAGGCGTCAAAGCCCTGGGGTCCGGTCAGCCAAAAGGAGGTGCCGCCTTTGGATTGCGTGTGCTCCAGCATTCCTAGATGCCTGGTCAGAGCGTCGTTCATCGCATGCCAGCGCCTTTGATAGCGCCGTTCGATGTTCCGCAGATGCGCATCATAGTGTCCAAGACGAAAGAACAGCGCCACGATCTCCTGAACGATCGTGGGGGGGTGGCGCATCATCACGCCACGCGCAACCCGCGCTTCGCGAATGATGTCGCGATGGGCCACGATGAACCCCATGCGGATACCCGGCGAGACGGTCTTGGACAGGCTTCCGACATAGATGACCCGGCCCGTGCGATCCATCGATCTCAACGACGGGGATGCCTTGGCGACATAGTTCATCTCGGCCTCGTAGTCGTCCTCGATGATCAGAAAGTCCTTGGTGATCGCCGCGTCGATCAATTCCTCGCGGCGTTGCCCGGTCATTGTCACCATTGTCGGGAACTGATGGCTTGGTGTTGTGAAGACCAGTTGGCACGTGGAAGGAACGGACGAGGGAATCAGGCCCTTGCCATCAATCGGCACGCCGATCAGTTCGTTGCCCGACAGACGGAAGGCGTTGCGCGCGCCGAAGAATCCGGGGTTCTCCAGCGCAATCGGCTTGCCGAACTTGGAGAATATGGTCCCGATGATGAACAAGGCGTTCTGGGATCCAAGCGTGATCAGGATCTCATCATCCTCGGCGTAGATACCGCGCGTGTTCAGCAGTCTCTGCCGAAGCTGCTGCACCAGCTGGGGACTGTCGCTTTCCACGGAATCACTGGCCCAAACCGGCATTTGCTTGCGGCCTAACGCCTGTCTGGTGCACTCGCGCCAGCCGTCCACCGGAAAGAGGTCGGGATCGATCTGGTTATAGATGAAGGGGTAGGGATAGGTGTACCAGTCCAGCGGATTGACGACGGGCATCAGATCATTCGCGCCAAAACTCACAGGGCAGGGATGATAGCCGCTGTCATTTGCGCCTGCCTGCTTCGTCTTCTGCATCGACATCATTTGCGGATTGACGAAATAGCCCGAGCGGTCGCGCGAGACGATCAGCTCCAGATCAACCAGGCGATTGTAGGCGGCAAAAACCGTGTTCCGCGACACGCCAAACTGTTCTGCCAGTTCCCGGCATGACGGTAGCGGGCGATCATAGGCCAGCGATTCCGAGGTGATTGCCGCACTCACGGCTTCGCAGATCTGATCGCGCAGGCTCAGGTTCGAATTCTCCGGGAGCTTTAAGAAACGAGGTGTCGTTAAACTCAACTTTCCGCACCACCAACCTATTGATTCACTGGGCCGATTCACGCAAACGGCTGGGACTCAAGCGTTGCGATCGGACCACTCGGTCTCGCTCCCTCTGCGCGACCAACAGGATAGTTGCCGAGGCCTCTGCCTGTCTCATTAAAGCCGGTCTGTCCCCTTCATTCAATCCATCTGTCACTTTCAACGCGGCAAATCTGCGGTGATAGATGGAGGCAAGCAAAAAGCTATCGACAGGAGATGAGGCCGATGAAATTACACTCTCTATGCAAGGCACTTTGCATCGCATCCGTCGCGGCCCTGCTCGCTCAGCCGGCCGCCGCTGAAAAAGTGCTGAAGTTGGGCACGGTTGGCTTTGTGGGGATGCCGATCGGTGATGCCATCGATCAAGCCTTGATTCCGACACTGGAAAAAGTGTCCGGCGGGCAGATGACCATCGAACCCCACTATCGAAAGTCGCTGTGCAGCGAGCAGTCCTGCGGTGAGCAGGCAAACCAGGGGCTGATAGCGCTTTGGACCAGCTCGACCGCCAACTTCGGCAATTTCGGCACGTCCCTGGCAATCTTCGATCTGCCTTACATCTTCAAGAGCATAGAAGATGCAGATCGGATCTCGTCGGAATGGCTGGCCAAGAAGCAATGTGACATCGCCGCGGAAGAAGCCGGCCATGTTTGCCTGACCGTCTACTCCAGCGGTGGATTCCGTCAGCTGGGCAATGCCCATGGTCCCGTCCATGTGCCGACGGATATGGAGGGCATCAAATGGCGCGTGACCAAGAGCCCGATCGAATACACCCTGATCAAGAACTGGGGCGCGGTTCCTGTCCCCTATGATTGGGCGCAACTCTATCAGGGTCTGCAGACAGGTGTCGTTTCCGGCCAGTATGTGGCAACGCCCTGGCAGCACGTCGCCAAGCTGCACGAGGTCGCCAAGTACTTCACCGAAATCGGCGGTTCCTGGTCAGGCAACCAGCTGTCGATGGATAAGCGCCAATACGATGCACTCACCGATCAGGAAAAGGAATGGCTGCACATTGCAGCACAGGCCTTTGGCAAGAAGGTACAAGAGCTTGACCGCGAATGGGTGGAAGCAGGCGAGACCGCCATCAAGGCCGAGATCGAGGAATGGTATGTCCCGAGCGAGGAAGAGATGGAGCTATGGCGTGCCGGCGCAATCGATGCCTGGCTGAACGCCAAGGGGACGTTCGATCCGGAAACCGCAGAGCGCGTGCTCGAAGAACAGGGCATGACAAGCTTCATTGCTCAGCTCAAAGAGGCGGGCGCGCTCTAGTCGCCATCAAGCATGACGACGCTGACGTGGCGCGAGGCTTGCTTCGCGCCACGATTTGCTTCCGTAATCGTCTCCCCAGACCGCAACAGGACCGAGCTCTTCAATGGAAAGCATAATGCTTCTTCTGGTCCTGGTGCTGCTGATCGTGCTCGGCGCACCTGTGGGCTTCACGCTGATCCTGATCCCGGTGGTCTATATCCTGATCACGGACGCGGCGCCGATGATCCTGATTCCAAGTCAGATGTTCAGCGCCATCGACTCGGTGCCGCTCACCGCAATTCCCTTCTTCATGCTGACCGGCGAGTTGATGACCAGCGCCACCATCACCGACCGTCTGGTCAGCCTGAGCCAGCGCATCATCGGGCGGATGCGGGGCAGCATGGCGCAGGCCAACGTGCTGGTCAGCATGTTCTTCGCAGGCATGAACGGATCGGTCGTCGCCGACACCGCGACCGTTGGCTCGCTGTTGGTTCCGGCGATGAAGAAGGCCGGCTATCCTTCTGCCTTTGCCGCTGCGATCACGGCGGTAAGCTCCACGATCGGCGGCATCATTCCGCCGTCGATCATGATGATCGTCCTGGCGAACGCCGGCGGCATTTCCGTGGGCGCGCTCTTCGCCGGCGGGATCGTTCCGGGGATCCTGATCGGCTTGCTGTTGATGGTCATCAACTACGTCATCGCACGCCGCAACAACTTTGAACGCAGCACGGAACCCTTCAGTGCAAAGGCGGTCTTGGTCGAAGGCTACAGGTCTTCGTTCGCGCTGCTCATCCCCATCGTGCTGGTCGGCTCGGTCGTTTTCGGCATCGCGGGCGTGGTCGAGGCGGGCGCCTTGACCGCGACCATCGCCTTGTTCGTCGGACTGTTCATCTATCGAACCATCAAGTGGACCAATTGCAAAAGCGCGTTCGTGCGCGCCGCACGCAACTCGGCGATGGTCTTCATCATCATTGCAGCCTCGGGCCCCTTCAGCTGGCTTGTGACCTCACTGGGCGCGATCAAGGAACTGGAGGAATGGCTGCTCAGCTACACCTACAATCCCTTGCTGTTCGCTCTGGTGCTGGTGCTGTTCATCTGCCTGCTGGGAATGGTTATGGACTCCGCTGCCAACATCATCGTCGTGGGGCCGGTTCTGGTCGATGTGATGGTGAAGGCTGGCTATCCGGATGTGCAGGCGGCACTGGTGGTCGTCGTCGGTTTCCTCATCGGATCCGTGACGCCCCCGGTCGGGGTTGCCTTCTTTACGGCCGGCGCCATAGCCGAGGTGCGGCTCGAGAAGGTCGCGCTGGCGATGTTGCCCTATCTTGCCGCCCTCTTTGCGCTGCTGTTCGTGCTGATCGTCGTACCCGACATCACCATGTTCCTGCCGCGCGCCTTCGGGTTTTCAAACTGATGCTTGCGATGCATCTCACCCTTCCCCATGGCCCGACGGCGATCCATGCTGCGGAAACACAGGGGAGATCTCGTTGATGCTCGCCGCCGCCGTTTTCCTCGACCGTGCGGTCAAGAAGGTTCTGACGGCCTTCTGTAGTGTTCTGCTCCTCATGATGGTGGCCTTCACCGTCTACTCCGTCGTCATGCGCTACGTGTTCGAAGACCCGCCGGTCTGGGGAGACCTGCTCACGGTTCTCAGCAACATTTGGCTGGTTTTCTTCGCGCTTGCCCTGACGGTGCGGGACAGGGACCACATAGCATTGGATCTTATCTATTCCTGGCTACCGCTGAAGGCTGCCTTTGCAATCGGGCAACTTTGGTCGCTGGTCATTTTTGGCCTCGGCCTCGTCATGATCGTCTATGGTCTCGAAGCGGTATCGACCATGGGCGGAAAATACTGGGAGATGTGGTACATTGCATGGGAGGATGGCGGCTTTGTTTACAAACCGAACTACATGCCTAAGAAGTATGCCATCGCCATCGTCCCTATTTCGGGCTTCCTCGTCAGCGTTGCCGCCCTCGCATCGATCCTCGAAGCCAGCCTGCGACTGAGAGCAGGCACATATCGACAGACCAAAGACTTGGATGATCCGCCAGAATCTGATTGATGGCCGCCGACCAGCCACGCCGTGCAGCTTAGCACCATGCCGGATAGCGTCCCCTACGGTGACGGCCCAGGCGAGTGATCGCTTTGCATGATGCTGGGATGCGTGATGGGGACATAGCCGGCAGCCAGAGCGGCGACCGTCGATGCGGGTGTCAAAACGGAGACCGTGATCCCGTCCGGTCGGCGGATGGGAAGGCCGTAGCCGGCATGCGTCCAGGGGTAAAGTCGAGTGCCCTGGACCAGCCAAGGTGTCGGATCGCCTTGCAGGAGCACGAAGCAACCGTCGGGCAGGCCGTCGAGCCTGGCGTCATGGTGGCGTTGGCGCCCCTGTCGGTCGACGCGGTCGCCATGGAGCCTGGCATCAAGGTCCGGCTGCCGCGGCGGCCGCGCCAGGTCCCAACCGGTCCCGGAGGCCCAACAGGCGAGAAACGCCCGGTAGTCGTCGCGTCGGCAATAGCCGCAGGGGCGATGGCCCGCCGCCAGCGCAACGGCTTCGTCCAGGAAGAACAACTCGGTCCAGGATCCCGGCGTCATCAACTGCCGCCGGGTGTCTTTCCAGGCCAGTCGGCAGATGATCCAGGACTTGGTTCGCCAGCCTTGGGTGCGTAGTGCACGATGGTCGTCGTGAATGCAGCCGCGGTTACCCATTAGGAGGCCGCGGCTGTCCACGGCCTCGATGGTGGAGAAGGGCGAAACGCGGTTCTGCAGCGGCAATTTGGATTCTCCGTGACCAAGCCGTCGACCCGGTCGCCATCATACCGGGTTCGTCATAGGTCATCATGGAACGGAGGGATACTGGTTGCCGCTCCATTTTCAATGTCGTAGAGCGGCTCAGATTGATCGCACCACGCGCTGCCGGGTCGTTTGTGAGGCAAAAATCTGGTTCACAGCGTCATTAGGGCCCGAAGTGCCAAGGCCCGTTCGCGTGCATTCCAGCTCGAGAATTTCCGACGGGGATACATTGCCGATGTTGGCATCGGGCCCGAATACATCGAGCACCTTTTTCATCACCTCATAGACGTCGTTGTGGGTCACACCCTTGATCCAAGGGCCAGGCAGTTCGATCATCGCACTCTCGTGAGGCACGGAGGCATTGATGGCAGAGAGACTGCTCTCGTTTGCCACGCCTGCGTCGACGAGCTCTGCCGCTTCGAACAAAACGACATCGCAGCCGGCGCCGAGCATCAGCTCTGCTTGGCGGACGAGCTCCCCGATGTCGGCCTTGTCCAACTTCGAGCCGACCTCGCCATGGACGTGCAGTCCGGCATCCAATCCCATCTTGATTAGCTCGCGGCGCTGGTCGTCCGAGAGGTCGATGCAGTTGTCAGATATCTCCACTGCAAAGAAGCCGAGATCACGCGCCTCCGCCATGAAGCGGGGGATCATGTCCAAGCCATGCTTCGCCATCACATACTCGACGAACTGTCCACCCAGGAACGGGCGGACCGCGGCAGCCTCGTAGACTTCGATCTTTTCGATGAGTAGATCACGACGGTAGAGGCGTGCCGAACCGACGGCGAACTTCGCCAGGTCGACGTATGGACCGATGACTCGAAGCTGATCGCGGAGCGCTTGCGGGCCACAGCCCATGTCGATCACCATGGTCTGGCCCGTCCTGCGCGGCTTTCGGATGCTTCGATGTTCGGTAAGATCCAAGAACTCGAATGCCATCTCAGACATGTACCCCTCCCTTTCCGTCGAGGAATCCAGCCTATGCGAGCAAGTAGACGGGACTTGTCCAGGCCTGGAAACCGTCCTCCGTGCCAACCCGAATCCAGAGCGGGTTGTCGCGCCCGCTGGTCAGCGGCACGGTGACCTCGCCTGCGAGTGCGCCCGGGGAGAGTCTGTCGGCCAGACGGGAGACGCGGAGTTCCAGATCCAGGCCGCCGCAGTCGATGACCTTGTCCTCGCCAGCAATCTCCGATAGGGCGAGCCGCGCGGAACCATGGTTCGTCTCGAGTGTCAGCATCGCGACCTCGCGCTCGTCCAGCCAGACGTCGAAAGCCCCGAAGTTGCCTGCCGTCACAGAAGTCCATGTGAGGGTGTGCTCATCTTCTTGTGTCAGCCGGCGGTCGGGATTCCAGAAGTTGATCTCGCGCGCCTTTAGGATGCGGCACCCCTCGAAGCGCGCACGGCCGCTCCAGCTGGCCCGTGCGCCGCGCCCCTTGACCATGGCTCCCCGCCAGAGAATTCGAAAGCGTTTGCTGTCGTCGACCGGAGCGGGGTTTCGGATCGTGGCGACGGTCTCCATGGCGTTCAAGACGTCGACCCTTTCGATCGGCGCTCTGGCGTCGACGAGAAACGAGACGCTCGCCGTATCGGCACCGGCCACGCTCGCAATGTCGCCCATCATGAGTCTCGTCGTCGTGTTACTCTGGCCCTCGCCGACGTGGGGATCGACATCGAAACGCTCGAACCCGTCTTGTGACGTGACGGCAAGCTCGATGTGGATCCTGTCTCCCGTGGTCGCGTAGTGGCGGCGGCGGCGCAGGCAGTCGAAGAGGTCGTCGCGGGTCAATTCGTTCATCAAGAAGCAGGTGAGCCCGCCGTAGGCGCCGAACTGCGAGGCCCCCGGATAGCTGGCACCCGGGCGGCCCTTGTGCCCGTCCGAGTTGGCGACCACACCCACGCGATGACCCTCGCGAAAGCAATCCTCCATCAGCCATTCGAAGGTCCCCCAGGCGGAGTGGATCTCCATGGCCGTCTCCAGCCGCGGGTCATGGGCGTAGGCGACATCCGCCGGCCGGCCGCCGATGTGGGCGTAGACGACGCAGTCCTCGTTGCGAAGCGCCGAGAAGAGGTCACGCGCCGTGGGAGCGTCGTTCATGATCTCACGGCGATCCTTGATCAAGGCGTGAGAGGAGCGGCGGATGGTGCGGCCCTCGTGGCGGAAGTAGACGTTGCGGTCGCCGCCGACGCCGGTGTTGCCGGACCACTCGTAGCCCGGCAGCGTCAAGAAGCGGTGGTCCTGGTGAAACGCGGCGGTGAGCTCGTTGATGTGCGCCCAGAAGGCGCCGTTGACCTGAAAGTCGTTGGCCTGATGGCTGGTGGCGTCGAGAAAGGCGAGGTCGCGGGCGAAGGCGAAGTACTGTCGCGCAGTGTTGAGGCCGACGGACTCGCCGCTCTGGCCGTGCATGTCGGCCCACCAGGACGCCCGGCTGCCGGCCGTGATGACCAGAGGATTGGAGGTCGCGAGCTCGTCACCCGCACTATCGAACAGCGAGATCCGATAGGTACCGGGCGCGGCTGCCGAAAGCCCCTCGATTACGAGGGCGCGTTCGCCGGGCCTGAACCGCACCTCGGCCGGCAAGCCGTCGATTGCTCCACTCGCCTTGAGCGTCAGGGCCGCATCGACCTGGTCGGAGGGATTGCCATAGAGGTCCTCGGCCTTGATCCCGAGGCGGAAGGCTTCGCCCGGGCGCTTCAAGGTCGGCAGGACCGCCTTCCAGACCGCCGGAGGGCCGGGCACGATCTCGATCACCGGGCTCTCGGCGATCGGCACGAACTGGCCAGTGGCACAGACGTCGGCCAGGACGCGCCAGGTAAACGCGCTCTCGCACATGGACTGCAGGACATGGCCGGGCGAGCCGCCTGAAGTGTCGCCGATAACGATCTCGATTGAGTCGCCTTCGCGCAGCAGTCCCTTGTGCACATGAACCGTCAGCGCCTGGTACCAAGGACGGGCATGACCGTTCGAGGAGAAGGAGAGCTTTAAGGGAACGCCGTTAGACGATCGCGCCGTGACGTAGTTGGGCGCGGTGGGATCGGCCATCTGCAGGTCCCCGCCGTCCGCGGTGAAGCGGAAGACCACCTTGATCGAGCCGGTATCGTCGAGCCCGTAGCGACCGGTGGTGTAGGTGATCTTGAAGGTCTGGTGGCTCCTGGCTTGGAAGGCACCCTTGGGTTCGATGTCGGCATGGCCGTAGAGCATCGGGTCTTCCGCCGGCAGCGCGTCGGTGAAGACCTCTCCGATCAACTCTGGTCTGGGGCCTTGCATCGCGGTTTTCCTTACAGAGGTGGCGACGTCGCTGGTGGATTTCAGCCCGGTGGTCTCGTGAAGCCCAGGTCCTTCGATCGCATGATGGCCTCGCGTCCGCCGTGGTACCGGATCTTGCGCGCTTGGTCGGCGAAGGCCCGCTCGTTTACGGCTTCCACGTCCACGATCTTCGCAAGCTCGGCCTCCATGGTTGCGGCCAAGTCGCGGTGGTCGGGGCTCGTTCCCAGATCCACCATCTCGTGCGGATCGTTCCTCAAGTCGAAGAGTTGCGAGGGGTAGCCCGGGTATCGCACGAGCTTCCAGTCGCCCTTGCGCAGCATGAACATTCCGGTGATCGAGCTCCAATCGTGGTACTCGCTGAACACCGCCCGATCGCCATTCGGATGTCGAATGATGTCGGTGAGCGCGGTACCGGGCAGGTCGCGGGCCGCTTTCTGCGCTTGTCCGCCGGCGAACGCCATGAGGGTCGGGTGCAAGTCGACCAGAGACACCGGCGTGTCGACGACCTCGCCGGCCGGCAGATCCGGCCCTGCCACGATCAGCGGCACGGCCGCCGAGTCTTCGTACATGACTGACTTTCCCCACAGTCCGCGATGGCCGATGTTGTCGCCGTGATCCGAGGAATAGATGATCCGGGTCGTCTCGCTCTGGCCGGTCTCAGCAATCGCTCCAACGATCTTGCCCAGGTTGTCGTCCATGAAGGAGCAGAGGCCGTAGTAGGCCTGGCGAGCGATCCCAACGCGCTCCGGATCGAAGCCGGCGTCGTAGTCGGAGGCGTTGCGGAGTGCATCGAGGACCGGGTGCCGCGGGCGTTCGGATTGGGCGTATTGGCGGGGCGGTGGAATCTCCGCATCGTCGTAGAGTCGGTAGAAGGCCTCTGGCGCGATCAGTGGAAAGTGCGGCGCGACCAGACCGACGTACAGCACCCAGGGCTTGTCGTGCTCCCGGCCTGCAGCCTCGGTGATCCAGTCGCAGGCGCGTGCCGTCACCTCCCGGTCGTAGCGCGTGTAGACCGTCTCGCCGACACCGATGTCGCGCGCCATCTCCTCCGCCGCCTCCAGCGCTACCGGTGGGTTTCGCAAGAGGCTGGTGAGCCAGCCGACGGCGTTGTGGACGTGCATCGGCAGGATCTCGCGCGAGAAGCCGTTGGGGTCCTCGCTGCTGCGAAAGTGGAGCTTGCCGATCGAGACGACCTCGTGACCGGCACTCAAAAGGCGCGCGCCCCATCCATCCACCGATCCGTCGTAGGGTGACACGCTGTCCCAAGCGCCGATCTGATGGGGATATCGGCCTGTGGCGAAGCTCGCGCGCGCCGGCACGCAGACCGGCGAGTTCGTATAGGCATTCGAGAAGAGCGCGCCGTTGCGCGCCAGCCGGTCGAGATGGGGCGTGCGAGCGACTTTATCGCCGTAGCAGCCGGCGACGTCTCGGTTGTGTTCGTCAGAGAGGATGATGACGGTGTTGGTTGGCTGCATGGACAGGTCTCAGGGGCTTTTGCCGAACTCGAAGAGAGACGGCGGCCAAATCGGGTCGGGATTCCACCATGACTCCGATTAACATATGTTTCAACGGAAAACTCGGACGCTTCGGCGTAAGGAACAAGGTACAAGCCATTAACTTACTGAAGTTACGTGATAAAATTTGGAGATCATAAAAACCTATGTTTTTAAAAATCCCTGTGCTATGCTCAGCCGGAGTGAGTGAGTTCCCGTCCAACGAACAGGGCCGGAAAAGACCAGGCCCGTGACAATGGAGGCTTGTGATGTTCAAGAGTTCGCGGCGTGCGTTTGCGCGTGTCGTCCCAGTGGTTCTGATGGCGATGGGCTTCTCCCTCTCGGGCCTCGGCGTGCTTTCGGGGCCGGTTCCGGAGGCGCAAGCGTCCGAGTTTCCGAGCAAGCCGGTTCAGCTGATCGTGCCCTACCGGGCTGGCGGCGGCACAGACACGATGGCGCGAGTCTTCGCCAAGGCCTTGTCGGCCGAGCTCGGCCAGCCAGTGGCGGTGGTCAATCACAAGGGTGGCGGCGGCGCCGTCGGCGGCTCGAGACTGAAAAACTCAAAGCCGGACGGCTACACCATCCTGATGGGCGGCGACGATATCGCCAGCTACATCCCGCTCGTCAATGACGTGGACTACGGCTTCGATGATTTCCGCTTTCTCGCTGCGATCGCCGAGTATCAGAATGCGATGTACGCCAAGAAAGATGCGCCCTACACGACGTTCGAGGAGCTCGCGGCCTACGCCAAGGAGAATCCTGGCATTCGCCTGGCGCACGTCGGCGGTATCACCAAGCCCTTCATCGACCGTTTCGTCGAGCAGAGCGGGATCGACGCCAAGGTGATCGCGACCGGCGGCGGCAGTGAGATCGTTCAACTCCTGCTCGGCGATCAGATAGATGCCGCCTATTCCGGCGGAATCCACAACAAGAACCCCGAACAATGGGTGGTGCTGGGCTCGTTCAACGCCAATCGCCTGCCGAGCTCTCCCGACAAGCCGACGTTCAAGGAAGCCGGTTACGAGCTCGCGATGCCCGCCTACGTCATATTCATGACGCCCGCCGGCGTTCCGGACGATGTCGCAGCGAAGCTCGAGGCTGCGCTGCTGAAGGCGGCCAAGGATCCGGACTTCCTGACCATCGTGCAAGATCGACTGAAGGCGCCCGCCCTGGCTGTCGACAGTGCCGAGCTGACCGGCTACATGACCGACCTCCATGCGAACATGAAGGCGGTGTTCGGTAACTGATCGCCGTGACGAAGGTGATGTCGTGAGCGACGACGACAATGGCGGGCCCGACCTGTCCACCTTCAACCTCGTGGCGTCAACCGTGCTGTCGCTCTTCGGGGTGTTCGCCCTGGCTTACCTGATCCCTGATCATGTTACCGCGTCCGGCGGGGATGATCAGGGATTGGGCGCACGCTTCATGCCGACGGTCGCCGTCGGCGCCCTTACCCTGCTCACGGCCATCCTAGGCCTTAATGTGTTCATTCGCCAGGTCAGGGGCTTGGGAGCGATCCCGGAAGACAACGAAGACAACGAAGATCAGGGCTTCGGTGCGAAAGAGGCCCTTAACACGCTGGCCATGCTGTTCGGCGCAGCCCTCTACGTCGGATTGCTCACCACTGTCGGGTTCGTCGTTTCCTCCGCCTTAGCGCTTGCGGCCTGCCTATGCATTGGCGGGACTCGCAATTGGTGGCTCGTGGCCGTTCTGAGCATCGGTATTCCGCTGGCTTTGACGCAGCTCCTCTGGTGGGGGCTGACCATACAACTGCCCGCGGGGACATTGTTCGAGTAGGGCCGTCGAATGGAACAGGTTCTCCTGCAACTCGCAGCCGGTTTCGAAGCCGCCTTTACCCTGTGGAATCTGGCATTCATAATCTTGGGAGTGGTGATCGGGATCGTCATGGGCGTGCTGCCCGGCGTCGGCAGCTTGACGGCGATCCCCGTTCTCATTCCTATCACCTTCTATATGGAGCCGGTGACCGCTCTGGCCTTTCTCATCGCGATCACCAAGGGCGGCACGTCCGGCGGTGCCATCCCGGCGATCCTCTTGAATGCGCCGGGAAGCGCGGAGAACGTGGCGACGGCCAGGGATGGCTATCCGCTGGCCAAGCAGGGCAAGCCCGTGAAAGCGATGCGCATGGCCCTCTACTCATCCGTGTTCGGAGACTGCGCCAGTGACGTCGTCCTGATCGCTCTGGCCGCTCCCTTTGCCGCGATCGCCCTGCTGTTCGGCCCGACCGAGATCACCGCGATCATCGTCTTGGCCTTCACCCTGATCGCCGGCTTGTCCGGCAAGTCGCTCACCAAGGGTTTGGCGGCAGCGGCCTTGGGCGTGTTCCTGGCGACCGTCGGTCTCGATCCCGAGGATGGGACCCAGCGGATGACCTTCGGGATCATCGATCTCTATGACGGGATCTCTTTGAACGCCATGGCCATCGGGCTGCTTGCCTTGAGCTCGGTCTTGAGCCAGCTGTTCGGCGTGTGGCGCCCGGGCGGCGGACCGCCGGTGAAGCCGGTGCCTTACGATCCGAACCAGCAAGCCATTCTATGGTCCGAGTTCCGCTCGTGCCTTCGCACTCTGTTTCGCTCGGCCTACATCGGCACCTTCGTCGGCATGATGCCGGGACTAGGCGTCACGCTGGCGGGCTTCTTGGGCTACGGCGCGGCCAAGCGCGCCTCGAAATCGCCCGAGGAGTTCGGCTCCGGCAAGTTGGAGGGAATCGCGGCAACCGAGGCTGCGAACAGCGCGGTAACCGGGGCCAACCTAATCCCGACCATCGCGCTGGGCATTCCCGGCAATGTCGCCGCCGCACTGCTGATCGGTGCCTTCATCATTCACGGCGTCACGCCGGGTCCCTTCATGCTGCAGACCAATGGCGAGCTTGTCTATGCGATCTTCGCATCCATGCTGATTGCCAATGCCGTTCATCTGGTCATTGGGCGTTTGGGCATTCCGATCTGGGTGCAGGTCACCAAGATTCCCAAGGCGATCATTCTTCCGATCGTCACGGTGTTCTGTGTCATCGGTGTCTGGATCCCGTCGAACTCCATACTCGAGATTGGCATCATGTTCGCCTTTGCGGCTCTGGGCTACGTGATGAGAAAGACCGGGTTCTCCATCGTTTCCCTTTTCATTGGGTTCTTGCTGGGCCCCATGCTGGAGCATACGCTGCGTCAGACCATGGTCTTGAACGACAACAACGTCCTGGTATTCTTTACCAAGCCGCTTGCGCTGCCCTTTACCTTGTTGACGATTTTCTTCATTTGGCGACTGGGGATGAGAAACCGCTAGATATGCCCGATGGCAATACAAAGAAAGTGACCGGCGAGACTGCCGAGGCAGACTTCAGGTCCGAGGCATTGGCCGAATTCTATCGCCAGATGGCCAGTGATCCGGGTCCCAAGCGGGCGAGACTCTACCGCGCCATGTTGAAGATGATCGAGCAGGGATTCTGGAATCCGGGCGATCGCCTGCCGACCGACCTCCAGCTCACCCATCACCTGCCGCTGAGCCTGGCGACGGTACAGGCAGGCCTGAACGCGCTGGCCGAGCAAGGCCTCGTGTCGCGAACCAAGCGAAAGGGCACCTTCGTCGCGTCCGAGGAACATCTGATCCGCGATTACGTCTTCTTCCAGTTCCTGCACGCGGATAGCGGCAAGCAGATGTCAGTCGATACGGTCGACCTGGAGGTGAGAGAGACCTCGGAGACAGGCCCATGGAGCGAGTTGTTGGGGACGCGCGAGAGGTACCTTCAGCTCTCGCGCGTCATCAGAATCGGCGACGAGTTTTTGACCCGAAGCGACTTCTATTTCGCCGATCCCAAGTTTAGAATCCTTCTCGATTTTCCGCCTGAGAGCCTGAAGAAGATCGGCATCCAGCAGATGATCCACCTGCGCTTTGGGCTCCCCTCCATCAACCGAGATTGGAGCGTTTCCTTCGCGGCGTTCGATGCGACGACTGCCGCCGCCCTCGCTGTCGAACCCGGCACGACGGGACAGCGCTTCGATGTGCGCGTCAGGACGATCGGAGACGCGCCGCTGACTTTCCATCGGATCCTCGTACCGCCCCATCGCCACACCTTGCATATCGCTTGAAGGACGGTAGCGGGCCGCTCCGATGACGTTCGTTAGAGCGTCGCCCTTGACGTTGAGATTTATTTGACCTAAATGAGACAACTATGTCTCAATCACACTCACAACGAACTATGGCTCGCCAAAGTCTGTTGGATGCGGCTGGGCAGGTGCTCGCCCGCAACCCTGGTGCCGCGATGGCCGACATTGCGGAAAAGGCGGGTGTTGGCCGGGCCACCCTCTATCGGCATTTCCCAACACGCGAGGATCTGATCAGGGCGCTGGCACTGGAATCCCTGCGCCAGACCGACGAAGCGACCAGGCAGATCCCGGTCGAGCACTTGAGCGCCGAGGCTGTGCTGGCCGAGATCTTCGAGGCCATCGTGCCCATGGGCGATCGCTTTCGTTTCTTGTTGAACGAGCCGGCAGCCCTCCACGATCCCGAGATAGAGGCAGCCTGCGACCGGCAACGCGATGAGCTGGCCGAGCTTGTCGACGCCATGAAGGCCGAAGGCACCCTGGATCGGGCTGTCCCCACGGCCTGGGTGGTGGCGGCAATCGATGCGCTGATCTATGCCGCGTGGGATGCCGTCGACGAGGGCGCGGTGGCGCGCCGCGATGCCGCCGCGCTGGCCTTCCGCACGATCCTGCTGGGCCTCGGCCCTGGGGAAACGGCGCCGAAAACGCCGCGAAGAGATCTCTCCGAAGAAAGCTGAGAAGGAAAGGCATCATGCCAAGGACACCGCGCACCAAGTCGCCCTTCTGGTGCAATCTCCACCAGCTTCGACAAACCGCAAGCGCTCTGGCGTTGGGCACCGCGATTCTCGGCCTTAGTGTTGGTCTCGCAGAGTCCTATTCGTTGGCGCATGAGGGTGAAGCGGCGTCGGCTGCACACAGCCTTTTGGAAGCCCCTGAACCGCTCAGCGACGCGCCCGTCTATGTCATCGGGGCGCGCATGCTTGATCTGGACGGGCAGGTGCGGAGGCTTGGCGAAGAGGAGGGGTTGAAGCCCGTCGCCCTGGTGTTCCTTAGCGACACCTGCCCGATCTCCAATCGCTACGCGCCGGAGCTGAACGACTTCCATGCAATGGCGCAAGAGGCAGGCGTGGCGTTTTACGGTGTCATGTCCAGCCTCTACATGACCCGGGCCGAGGCGGAGGCCTTTCGTGATGAACGGGGCTTGTCGTTCCCGATCCTCTTAGACCCTTCCGGTGATCTGGCCTTGCGGCTCCGGCCAAGCGTGACGCCCGAGGCCTTCGTCATCACCACGGACGATCGCCTGGCCTACCGTGGCCGAATCGACAACCGCTTCGCCTCGATCGGCGAGCTGCGCAGCCAAATCACTTCGCACGACCTGCACGACGCCATGCTCGCCGTGAGCAGCACCGGCGGCGTCATGCCGGATCCAAGCGTGGCGATCGGCTGCTTCTTCGATAGCTGGGAGGAGGGAACCGAGGGCCCGGTCAGCTATACGCGCGACATTGCCCCGATCCTTGCCGCCAACTGTGTCGAGTGCCACAAGGCCGGTGGCATCGCCCCCTTCCCGCTGGAGAGCTATCGCCAGGCGCGCCGGCGCGCCGACATGCTGGCCTACGTGACGGCGGAGCGGATTATGCCGCCCTGGCCTGCCGATCCCAGCCATGGCCGTTTCCGCGATGAGCGGATCCTCAGCCAACGACAGATCGACCTGATCACGGCCTGGGCCACGGCTGGTGCACCGCAGGGTGATTTGCAGGAACAGCCCCCGCAGCCGCAGGTCGAAAGCAAAGGCTGGCGTCTGGGCGAGCCGGACTTGCTTGTCTCCATGCCCGAGCCTTTCGAGGTGCCGGCGACGGGTGACGACATCTACCGCTATTTCGTCATTCCGTCAGAATTGCTGGAAGACAAGGTCGTCGTCGCCGTTGATTTCCAACCCGGCGATCCCAGTGTCGTCCACCACGCCAATTTCTTCATCGACTACCTGGGCCGCGGCCGCGAGAAGGATGAAGAGGACCCGGCGCCCGGCTTCTCGGTGTTCGGCACCGGCGGCTTCATGGAATACGACGGCTCGGAAGAGGGCGGCTTCGGCATCGGCGGCTGGGCGCCGGGCTCTGATCCCCATGTGCTGCCGCCGGGGTTGGGTATGTATCTTCCCCGCGGCGGCGACTTCATCATGGAGGTGCATTATCACCTGACCGGCAAAGCAACCCGGGACCGCAGCCAGATAGCGCTCTACTTCGCCGACAAGCCGGTCGATGACTACATCGACGGCCTCGTGATCGGGACCCAGGATCTAGAGATTCCGGCCGGCGAGTCCAGCTACTGGCGCCACATCCATATGGATGTGCCCGCAGGCTTTACACTGGTCGATGTCTCTCCTCACATGCACTACATCGGCACTGAGGTGGTGGCGACGGCAACCCTGCCGGACGGCACCAAGCTGCCCTTGATCCGGATTGCCGACTGGGACTTTCGTTGGCAGAACGTCTACGCCTTCCGCGAGCCGGTCTATCTGCCGGCTGGGAGCCGCATCGATGTCTGGTTCGCCTTCGACAACTCCGACGGCAATCCGGCCAATCCCAATTATCCAGCTAAGCCGGTGATCTGGGGTTGGCAGACCACCGACGAGATGGCGGAGGTCTGGATGACCATCGTCCACGATGACTGGGCCGACCGCGATGCCTTGCTGAATGCCTCGTGGGGACCCTGGCTTCGCCCGGCCGGCAGCTCTGAGCCGCCATCGCCCTTGCTGGAGCAGTCATCTTCACTTCTGTCGAAGTGAGCGGGTGACTTTCCCAGAGAGCGCTTGTTCACCGCCTGTCAGCAAAGAACCCATTGGCAGTTACCCCACTGCAGAGGATAGCCATCATGCGAGCCAACTCTGATCCCGAAGGAAAACGCCTGCCAATCAAATTGGACTCGACCTCCAACGGCGAGTTCGTGCCGGTGCCGCTCGACGCCGCCAATCGCCATGCAAATCAGCTGGCCCAGAAATGGGCGAGCGAGAATGCCAAGCGGTGCGGCCTCGGGCGCCGAGACTTTATGGTCTCCGCCTGTGGCGCGGCAAGCACTCTGCTGGCCTTCAACAGTGCGAACGCCGCGGCCGGCAGGACCGGCGGGTTCTTTGAGGTGGACCAGATCGCGTCCGTAGATCCGGATGTGGCGATGGCTCAGCTGGGTGGCCGTGAGTTCGTGTTCGACGTGCAAGGACATTTCGTGGGCCGCCATGGGCTCGGACGAACCGGGCTCGGAGGTGCCGAGCAGTTCATCAAGGATATCTTCTTGGATTCCGACACCGACATGATGGTGTTGTCCTTCATTCCCTCGGGGCGGGAGAAAGAGCTCTTGATGATTCAAGAGGCCGATGAGGTCCGCCGCATCATAGACGAGATGGAAGGCACGCATCGCCTGCTGATCCATGGTCGGGTAAACCCGAACCAGGATGGCGATCTCGAAGGGATGGACGAGCTCGCCCAAACATGGGGCGTGTCTGCGTGGAAGTGCTACACCCAGTGGGGTCCCGATGGACGTGGCTTCTTCCTGCATGACGAGGACACGGGCCTGCGCATGATCGAGAAAGCCCGTGCGCTGGGGGTCAAGAACATCTGCGTCCACAAGGGCCTGCCGTTCGGGCGACGCTCCTACAAGCACAGCCTCGCGAGCGACATCGGAATCGTCGCCAAGATGTTTCCCGATGTGAACTTCCTGGTCTATCACTCGGGCTTCATCACGACCCAGGCAGAAGGACCTTATGATCCCGGCCGCGGCGAAGGCGTCGACGCGCTCATCCGGTCCGTGGAAGAGAACGAGATTCCGCGTAACAGCAATGTCTTTGCGGAACTCGGAAGCACCTGGCGATACACCATGCGCGACCCTGACACGGCAGCTCATATCGTCGGCAAGCTCGTGAAGCACATCGGCGAGGAGAACGTACTCTACGGCTCTGACTGCATCTGGTACGGCTCGCCGCAGGACCAGATTCAGGCCTTCCGAACCTTCCAGATCTCGGATGACCTGCAGGACAAGTACGGCTATCCGAAGATGACCCCAAAGCTGCGCGCTCAGGTCTTGGGCTTGAATGCGGCGAAGCCCTACGGGATCGGGGTTGAGGAGGTGCTTCAGAGGGCCCGCAACGATTCAATCGAGCATCGCCGCCTTGGCAATCGAGAAAAGCCCGATCCGCATTTTCTGACCTTTGGGCCCAAGACACGTCGGCAATTCCTCGCACATCTGAATGCGCGGGGTGGCTCGCCGGTTTAGACCGCGCGCTACGCGATGATCTGATCTCCGCGGGCCGCCCCGATGCCCGTCTTGATCGCCGTCGCCGAAGGGCGTGAAGCGAGCGACATTTCTGGGATGAAGACCAATGTTGAAGGACGAAGCGGTCACCCTTTCGACCATGCTTCGAATATTCTCGCGCCGGGTCCTGCTGACCTGGGTGATGACGCTGTGCGAGACGGCGCTGATGGCGCTCATCCCGCTGTTCATTGGATTTGCCATCGATGGTTTGCTGAAGGATGACGTCACCGCGCTTTTGCACCTTGCTGCGGTCCTGGCCGGCCTGATCGCGGTCTCTGTGCTTCGCCGCATTTATGACACCCGCACCTACGGCACCATCCGCCTCGAGGTTGGGAGGTCACAAGTAGACCGATCGGCAAAGCTCCCCGTCTCGACCTTGAATGCGCGGTTGGGAATGGGCCGTGAGCTGGTGGATTTCCTAGAGCGGGACGTGCCTGCCGTGATGGATTCCGCCGTTCAGTTGGTGGTCTCCTTCATCATTCTCTACGCCTTTCATTCCATGCTGTCCTATGCGGCTCTGGCGGCCGCTGTCGTGATGATCGCGCTCTACAGTCTGTTTCACGGACGCTTCTATCGGCTGAATGCCGACCATAACCATCAGGCGGAACAGCAGGTCAGAGTTCTAGAGGCCCGACGATCCGACGGTGTGCTGTCTCATCTGACCAAGCTGCGGCAGATCGAGATCAGGATTTCCGACACGGAAGCCTTTGTCTATGGCGCCATTTTCGCGGGATTGCTTGGCTTTATCGTCTTCAATCTCTGGTTTGCAGCGACCAACATCGACGTCACGGTAGGCACGATATTCTCGATCGTCACCTATTCATGGCAGTTCGTGGAATCTGCGCTGGTTCTTCCGGTCACACTTCAGGGATGGTCGCGCCTGTCGGAGATCATGAAGCGCATCAACCAGGCAACATGAGGTGCGGGGTGCGCTTGCGTGATCTGCGCGCAGCTTCCCCCATGGTCCATGCCTCCTATAACAAGAGTGTTATCTCTGTCACTTGCGATTTGTGACTTTTGTTGCTTGCCCGAACGCCTCATGCTCTCCAACCGATCACCCTACCCGTGGTCGCAAAGCCAAGCCCGGCGGGCGAAACGAAATACACCACAGGGACGATATCATGAGCCGCAAGGATCATCTGCTCGAAGCACCGTTGACAGGAAAGGTGCTGGACCGCCGCACTCTGTTGAAGGGCGGCACGGCGGCAACTGCCGGCCTTCTTCTCTCATCGGCCTTGCCGATAGGCTCGGCGCGGGCCGAGCCCAAGCGGGGCGGCCATCTGCGCTTGGGTCTTCGCGGCGGGTCGACCACGGACACCTTCGATCCGAGCTTCTATCCAGACGTCTTCATGGGAACGCTGGCCTATTCGATCGGCAACGCGCTGGTCGAGATCAAGCCCGACAACACGATTGGTCCCGAACTGGCGGAAAGCTGGGAAGCGCGTCCCGGCGCTGCCGAGTGGGTCTTCAGGCTGCGAAAGGATGTCACCTTTCACAACGGCAAGCCCTTCGAGGCCGAGGATGTCATCGCTAACATCGCCCATCACCGCAAAGAAGGCACGAAGTCGGGCATGAAGACCCCTTTGAAGCCAATCAAGACGGTGACCGCTGAAGACAAGCACACCCTTGTCTTCACGCTCGAGGCCGGGAATGCCGACTTCCCCTATATCTTCACCGATTACCGGCTCATCATGTTTCCCTCCAAGGAGGGGGAGATCGTCTGGCAAGCCGGCGCCGGGACCGGCGGCTATCGCGTCCTCGAGTTCGAGCCGGGGGTCCGTGCCAGGGTTGAGCGGAACCCGGACTACTGGCGAGGCGACACGCACGCACATTTCGATTCGGCCGAGCTGATCACGATGACGGATGCGGCAGCACGGCAGAACGCGCTCATGACAGGCGCCATCGATACGATGGACAGCGTGGACTTGAAGACCGTCGGCTTCTTCTCCAAGCAAGAGGGTGTCAACGTGGTCTCGACCAAGGGTGCGCTGCACTACACCTTCGCTATGGATTCGCTGTCCAAAGAGTTCTCGAACAACGACCTTCGCTTGGCGATGAAGTACGCCATCGACCGTGAAGACTTCGTGAGGCGGATCCTCAAGGGCTATGGCGCCGTCGGAAACGATCATCCCATCGCACCGACGATGCAGTTCTTCGCGCCGGACCTAGAGCAGCGAGTCTACGACCCGGATCGGGCGAAGCACCACTTGAAGAAGGCGGGCATGGAGGGCTTCGAGATCTCTCTCAGCACGGCCGAATCGCTCTACAACGGCGCGGTCGATGCGGCCGTGCTCTACAAGGAATCTGCAGCACCTGCGGGAATCGACATCACGGTGGTGCGCGAACCGTCTGACGGCTACTGGTCGAACGTCTGGAAGAAGCGGACCATGTTTGCCGGCTATTGGGGCGCACGGCCGACGGCGGATCTTATCCTCTCCACCGCCTATGTGGGCGGGGCGCCTTGGAACGAGACGTCATTGTCCAGCGAGCGGCTGGATCAGCTGGTCGCAGCGGCCCGCGCCGAACTGGACAAGGACAAGCGGGCCGAGATGTATCGCGATATTCAGATTCTGCTTCGAGACGAGGGATCGACGATCATTCCTGCCTATGCAAGCAACGTCTTCGCGATCTCCGACAAGGTCGCGCATGCGGACAGTATGAGCGCGAACTGGGAGCTCGACGGCCGCCGTGCGGTGGAGCGCTGGTGGTTCGCCTAGAGCAGGATGCAGGCGTTCAAAGGCTGGCCTTGCCGGCTAGACCATGAAGACCTTCCGAAGAGCGGTCCTTGGGCGACGTCCCGCGTCAAGCGATGACGTCGGTGAGATCCGGATCGAGCGAGCAGACTGGCCGCTTCTGGATCAAGGGACCTTTCTCGTGGAGCTTCACTACCTCTCGATCGATGTCGCTATGCGCGGGTGGATGCTCGAAGGCCACTCCTACGTCGAGCCGATCGCGATCGGTGGCGTTCCACGCGCCTGCGGCATCGGCCAGGTCATCGACTCCAAGCACGCCGGTTTCAAAACCGGAGACGTCGTCATGGGGGAGTTCGGTGCACAGGAGGTTGCTGTTAGCGACGGGGAGGGCGCGGTTCGCGTTCCCTTGGAGAGCACGCCTGTGACCCGCTGGGCGGGATGTCTCGGATTGACCGTGGGCATGACGGCCTATCTCGGGCTCATCAAGGTGGGAAGGCCGAAGCGCGGGCAAACGCTTCTTGTTTCCGGGGCGTCCGGCGCGGTTGGTTCGATGGTTGGCCAAATCGCCGCCTTGAAGGGGTGCCGCGTCGTCGGCATCGCCGGCGGCGCTGACAGGTGCCGGCGCGTGGTCGAAGAGCTCGGGTTTGATGGCTGTCTCGACTACCGCGCCCCCGATTTCGCTCAAGGCTTGCATGCAGTCTGCCCCGAGCGGGTCGACCTCTTCTTCGACAACACCGGCGGAGAGATCCTGGATCATGCCCTGGCTTGGATGAAGCCCCATGGCCGCGTCGTTCTTTGCGGAACCACGGCCGCGCGCACGACCGGGAAGCCGGGAGTCATTACCAATGCCCGCTCGGTGATCGTGGATCGGCTCACACTGGTCGGCTTCGTCTTGTTCGATCATGCCGCTCACTACGGCGAAGCGGCCTCGAAGCTGGGAGGTTGGCATGAGAGCGGGCGCCTCAAGGTCCTCGCGACGGAAGAGGTCCGAGACGGGGGACTGGAGCGACTAACATCGACGCTGAAAGACGTCTTGGACGGCAAGAACAGCAGCAAGGTGATCCTGAAGCTCTGACAGACGCTCTGCTTTTCTAAGGTTTCAACCACTTGGCACGCTCCCTATTGGCGTCGAGGATGCTGCATAGAATAGCGAGCGTTTCCCGAACCAGCGGACTGGGAGCCCGACTGCTGGTCGCCAAGCCGATCGACCGCCAGATGCCGGGCTCGACAATCTGTCTTGCGATAAGAGTTCCGCTCTCCACTTCTTTCCAAACGGAGCTGAAGGGCAGAATCGTGACGCCCTCGCCTGCAGCCGCGAAGGAGACATGAGCATCGAGTGTCTCCAGTTCGCGCGCGACCTGAACGACGTGTCCTGCATCCTGGAAGACTCTCTCGATCATGAGGCGGTAATGCGCGGGCCTGGACTGGACGATCAACGGCATCGAGGCACATTCCGACATGGGAATGGTTTCCTGCTCGGACCGAAACATATCCGGGCGGCCAATGGCAAAGAGTGCTTCGCGACCGATCTCTTCATACACAAGGCCGGCTGGCCTCGGCGGGACATAGAAGAGGCCAATGTCCGTGGTTTGTGCCAGCAGCTCTTCCTGTATGTCGGCATTCAAGTGTTCGAAGATATGGATCGCTGCCTTTGAGAATCGGCTGTAGAAGCCATTCAACAAAGAAGCCAGGATGATGTTTCCGACTCGCAGAGGGATCGCCACTTTGACTTCACCGACGTAGTCTCCCTTCGCGCTCTTGGCCACCGCCTGAAGCCGGGCGTACTCGTCGACGATCCGCGATGCGTGTTCTCTGATCTCCACGCCGGTCGCAGACAAGCGCACGCCACGGCCCGTTCGCTCGAACAGGCGGACGTCGAGGGTTGCTTCCAGATCGCGCATGATGCGGCTAACCGCCGGCTGCGACATGCCGATCTTGTTCGCTGCACGAGAGAAGGATCCCATGGCGGCGACGGTCAGGAAGATCTGCAAATGACGGATGTTCATGGAGGAGACCACCACGGGCATGATACAATGAATTTGATATAGCTAGCATCGCCCTTGTCCGGCCGTCCAGCCTCCCTCATTGCACCGCCACCCAATTGAACTGGGCCGCTGGCCACCCTCAAACCCTTCCTGCTGGGCGGCGAGAGGCGGGCCTAAAGAAGAATGAAAATGTAATGTCTGATGCTCGTAAGTTGGATCTTCAAGGACCCTGCTGCGGTGTCTAGGCTCGTCTGGATGACCGAAATTGTCTCTGGAGATCAGCAGTGCCCCCGTCAGTCGAAGCGAAGCAGAGGCGCGGTCGCCGGGCCGGCGGAAGGCGTGCTCAGCTAGGCAGCCGGGATGACCAGGCGCCGCCTCCGCTTCCGACCAAGCGCCCGGTCGCGCCGCTTGAGGTGCTGTCACAAGACGAGATAGAGCTCATCCACGACTACGCCTTGCGAGTGCTGGAGAGCATAGGACTCGAGTTCATGCTGCCTGAGGCGTGGGACATACTCGAGGCAAACGGCGTCTCGGTCGATCGGGGAAGCGGCATGGCGCGCTTTCCCAGAGAGATTGTCGAGCACTGGGTGGCGCAGGCGCCGTCGGTCATTACGTTGCGATCGAAAGACGGGAAGAGAGATGTGACCTTCGGCGGCGATCAAATCGCCTATGGATCGGTCGCCAGCGCCCCGAACGTGCTGGATCTGGAACGCGGCAGACGGTCTGGCGATCAGTCGAGCTTTCGCGACCTGGTGAAGATCAGCCATGCCTTGCACAGCTGCAGCTTCATGTCCGGCTATCCGGTCGAACCCACCGACCTTCCCGTCAACACGCGTCACCTCGATTGCTATCTCGATCTCCTCACATTGACCGACAAACCCTTTCGCATCTACGCGATCGGCGAGACCCGCGTGAAGGATGCGCTGGCGATCGTCGAACTGGCGCACGGCATCGATCGCGCCCAGCTGGCCCGCGCGCCCAGGCTGATGACCAACCTCAACGTGAATTCGCCCCTCAAGGTCGACGGCCCGCTGCTGCAGGGCGCGATGGAGATGGTGCGCAACGGACAGATCGTGGTCGTGACGCCCGTGGCCTTTGCCGGGGCCATGTCGCCCATCACCTTGTCCGGCTCTCTCATACAGTTCAATGCGGAGTGTCTTGCGACCATTGCATTCCTTCAGATGGTCAACCCCGGAGCGCCCCTCCTCTACGGCTCCGTATTCTCCAACATCGACATGAAGTCAGGCGCGCCGACATTCGGAACGCCCGAGCACGTGACCGGCTTGGTCGCGACGGGACAGCTCGCCCGCCGCTACGACATCCCCATGCGCGGCTTTCTCTCGGCATCTTCCAAGGCCGTCGACGCCCAAGCGGCATACGAGACGCTAAACTGCCTCTGGGCAAACGTTCTGGCCGGCGTGCATTGCGTCTTTCACGCCCATGGCTTCCTCGATGCGGCGCTGATCGCCTCCTACGAGAAGGCAGTTCTGGATTCCGAAATCATCGGCATGATGCAGGCGATCCCGCCGCGGATCGACTTTTCGGACGCTGATGAAGCGCTTGAAGCAATCAAGGGCGTGGGACCGGGAGGACATTACCTAGGCGCGCCGCATACGATGTCGCGATACCAGTCGGCCTTCTACCGCCCCTTCTTGGCCGATTGGCAACCCTATGAGTTCTGGGCGGACAAGGGCGGCGTCGAAACAGCGGAAAGGGCCAGGCAAAGATGGCACGAGCTGCTGGAGGGCTACAGGCCGCCCGACATCGGTCCCGGCCTGAAGGAGGCCCTCTGCGACTTTGTCGAGCGCAGGAAGCGTGAGATCGGCACGGAGGAGATCGCCTGACACCCGCTCGTCCGGTGACAGGTCCAAGCAAACGGAACGAACATGAGCGCGTCAAAGGCAGTCTTCTCACCCTATCGATTGCGATCGCTTCAACTGAAGAACCGGATTGTCAGCACGGCGCACGCCTCAGGCTTTACGGAAGGCGGCATGCCTGCAGCCCGCTACCAGGCCTACCATGAAGAAAAGGCGAAAGGCGGAATCTCGCTGACCATCATCGGCGGTTCGTCAAACGTCTCCCGGGACTCCGGCTCGATCTACGGACAGATCTATGTCGGCAGCGATGCGGTCATACCCAACTTCAAGGAGCTGGCCCGCCGGATCCACGCCCACGACTGCGCCGTCTTCTGCCAGATCACCCACATGGGCCGCCGGACCAGCTGGCAGGGCGGCGAATGGCTGAGCACCATTGCCCCTTCGCTGGTCCGCGATCCGGCACACCACTCCCTGCCGCGGGTGGCCGAGATCGAAGACATCCATCGCATCACCAAAGCCTTCGGTGATGCCGCGGTCCGCTGCCAGGAGGGAGGTCTCGACGGCTGCGAAATCCTGGCCAGCGTCCACCTTCTCGGTCAGTTTCTCTCCCCCTTGAGCAACCTTCGCGAGGACGCCTATGGAGGTGACCTCCAAGGCCGTACGCGCTTTCTCCGAGAGGTTCTGGGCGAAGTCCGCAGCCGCGTTGGCGAAGACTTTATCGTCGGCCTTCGCTACACCGCCGACGAATCCAACGAAGGCGGTCTGGGCGCAGACGAAGGCGTCAGGATCGCCGAATTGATCGGCGCGATGAAGGGCGTCGTCGACTATATCAACGTAAACGGCGCCTATGGCGGAACGACGAAGGGAATGTCAGAGGCCTTCCCCGGCATGGGAACGCCCAGCGCACCCTATCTAGCGCTTGCCAAGCGCGTGCGTGCAGCGAGCGGCCTTCCGACGATGCAGGCGTCGCGAATCACCGATTTGGCGACGGCCAACTTCGCGATCGAGGACGGGGCCTTGGACTTGGTAGGGATGGTCCGTCCGAACGTTGCCGATCCGCATCTCGTGCGAAAATCTCTGAGCGGTGAGGAGGAGCGCATACGGCCCTGCGTCGGTGCCGGCCACTGCCTGGATCGCGCCTACAACGTCGGGAACATGATCTGTATCCACAACGTGTCGATCGGCCGTGAGACGAAGTTCCCGCACCAGGTCGGTCGTGCGGAGGTCGCGCGCAAAGTGGTGGTCGTCGGGGGTGGGCCGGCGGGTTTGGAAGCCGCGCGCGTTGCCGCCTGTCGCGGCCACCACGTCGTCCTGTTCGAAGCAAGCGATCGTCTCGGTGGACAGATCGTGCTCGCCGCCAACGCAGGCTGGCGAAAAGACCTGATCGGCATCGTCGACTGGTACGCCGGTGAACTCTCCCGTCTCGGCGTGGACCTGCGCTTGAACGTCTATGCCGAAGCCGCGGAGGTGCTAGCGGAATCCCCCCACGTGGTCCTTGTCGCAACTGGGGGCATTCCGGACCTTGAGTTCGCGTTGGGCGGCGGCGAGCTGGCGGTCAGTACCTGGGATCTGCTTGCTGGCCAAGTGGCGCCGTCGAGCGGGACGATTCTTGTCTACGACGAGGTCGCAGGCCATGGCGCCATCTCGACGGTGGATTGGCTCGCCGGGCAGAAGCACGCAATAGAGCTGGTGACACCGGACCGCATGGTCGGCCGCGAACTCGGCGGCCTCACTCTTCCGCAGTATCTCGAGCACCTCTATAGGGCTGGCGTTCGATTGATCCCGGACCACCGGCTGTTGGGTATCGAGCGTGAGGGAAATCAGCTTGTCGCCCTCCTCCAGAACGTGTTTTCCCGCCAGACAGACAGGCGCCCGGCAGCGCAGATCGTGGTGGACCGGGGCACGGCGCCATGCCTTGATCTCTATCATGATCTGAAGGAGGCCTCGGCCAATGCAGGTGTCATCGACTTTGACGCCTTCGCCGATGGTTTGCCACAACCGTCTATGCCAGGGCCCGACACAGCCTACGTTCTCTATCGTATCGGCGATGCGGTATCGAGCCGCGACATCCACGCTGCGATCTTTGACGGACATCGGATATCGCGGTCCCTTTGACCAGGTTTTGGAGCGATCAGAAGCAGGAGTAGGGAGTGATTGCGAAGATTGAGCTGGCTGCGGCGTCCACAGAGTGGGCAGCCCAGCGCATCGGGTCCTTCGTCGCCACTGTCCGGCGCACGTCCGATGAGGCTGTGTGCGAGCGCTCTAGGCTGTCGATTCTGGATACGATCGGTTGCGCCCTCTTGGGGCGGGACAGTCCGGAAGCGACGGCAGCCTTCGAAGCCGTTCGGGCCTGGGGTGACGGAGAAGCCCAAGTCATCGGGCGCAGCGAGACGCTGCCTGCGCCCTGGGCGGCCTTCGTCAATGCCACGGCAGCCCACTCATTCGATTTCGACGATTGGGACGATCCTTCGCTGACTCATACGACGGCGATCCTGTTGCCGGCCCTGCTTGCGGCGGCGAGCAATCAATCTCGTACGATCGCGGATCTTATCGATGCCCATATCGTCGGGGTCGAAGTGCTTCTCCGGATGGGCGAGGCTCTCAATCCAAGCCACTATTGGTCCGGCTGGCATGCGACCTCGACCTTAGGGGCAGTCGGCGCAGCGGCAGCCGTCGCCCGGCTTCTGAAGCTTGATGCAGAGCAGGCGACGATTGCCGTTTCGATCGCGACGAGCCTCGCCGGCGGCCTCGTCAGCCAATTCGGAACCATGACCAAGCCGGCCCATGCCGGATTTGCCGCCAAGTCCGGCGTTCTTGCCGCCGCAATGGCAAAGGCCGGATTCACCGCACAGCCATCGGCGCTCGACGGTCCCGTGAGCCTTCGCTCGACGATGAGCGCGGCGTCCGCCAATAGCTTCGAAGCGCCGCTAGGCAAGCTGGGTGATCCTTGGGCCATCTTGGAACACGGCTTGCACATCAAACTCTACCCCTCTTGCGGCGGTACCCACCGGGTGATCGAGGCAGCCATCAGACTGCACGATCTCCACCAGCTTGCGCCCGCCGAGATCGAAAGCGTTGATATCAACGTGCCCGAATTCATGACACCGCTCCTGCCTTACAGGATTCCCAAGAGCCGCCCGGAAGCGCTGTTCAGCTTCCCCTATTGCGCGGCGGCCGGGCTGGTGCGCGGTAAGGTTGGTATAGAGGAGTTCTCGGAGGAGGCGCTTGCTTGCCCCGACATTCTTGCGCTGGCGGCCAGGACGGCGGTGACCACCCGGAAGAAGAAGTACGACACCCGGCTCTTCGCCGAGGGTGATTTTGACGTCGTGACCCTACGGGCGCGAAACGGGCGTTCGATGAGTGCGGCAGTCGACATTCCCTACGGTGCCCCGCCGCGCCTGGTCGATGCGCAGACCGTCACGGAGAAGTTCCTCGATAGCGCCAGCCGCGCGGTCTCTTCGCCCGAGGCGAATGAGATTGTCAACTTGCTCTTGATAGAAGGCTCAAGCGTTGAAATCGACCAGCTTCTCCGACCGATTGGGGGGCTGTAGGGCCCCCTGCGATTGTCGCATGACCTCGCTACCATCGTCTCTGTTGCCAGCCACTCACCGCCTGAGTTCGTGATGTCATAGGCAGGACGCGGCGGGAGCGAGCCGCCTTGCCGGGCCGGCGCTCGCCGCGTCGGCCCGGCTCTACATGCCGGCGGTCAGCCGTTCTTGGGTGTGTTGAAGGCCGTGACCTCGGGCGGCGTGCCGGCGAACTTCTCGACATCGGCGACAGCCGTGTGGCCGCAGTTGCCTTGCGCCAGCTTCGAGGTGCCGATGTCGACGGTGAGGTTGTTGACATCGCCATAGGCGTCGAGGCCGCCGGGCGTTCCAGGCTCCACCGGATCATACCAGCCGCCCTCGTTGACGCGGATGACCCCCGGCCTGATCGCGTCGGTCACCTGGGCGCCGGCCAGCATTTGCCCCCGATCATTGAAGACGCGCACGACGTCGCCGTCGGCAATGCCGCGTTTGGCAGCGTCTTCGGTATTGATCAGGCAGGGCTCGCGCTCGGCAATGGTGTAGGTCTTCCTGAAGGCCGTGCCGCAAAGCTGAGAGTGCAGGCGCCCCTTGGGATGGCTGGTGGCGACATGCAAGGGATAGCTCGCCGTCGGGCCTTCCAGGCGTTCGGCCGGCTCCAGCCAGGTGGGATGCGGCGGGCAGTCGGCGTAGCCCATCTTCTCGATGTTCTTGGAGTAGATCTCGATCACGCCCGTCGGCGTCCCCAAGGGCTCCAGCAAGGGATCCTCGCGGAAGTCGGCATAGCGGACGTAGCTGCGTCCCGCCTCGCCGACCGGGAACTCGACGACGCCGGTTTCCCAGAAGCTATCGAAATCCGGCATCTCCACCTGTTTGACGTCGGCCTGCTGGCGCGCGCCTTCGTAGAACCCGCGGATCCAGTCCATCTCGGACTTGGCCTCGGTGAAGTCCTGCTTCTTGCCGAGCCGGTCCGAGATCTCGGCGAAGATGTCGTAGTCGGTGCGCGCCTCGAACAGCGGCTCGATCACCTTCTTCATCGCGATGATCGCCTTCAGGGAGTAGTCCCCGTACTGCTCGATGTCGTTGCGCTCGTAGGAGGTCGTCGCCGGCAGGACGATATCGGCGAAGCGCGCAGTGGCGGTCCACTGGAAGTCCTGGACCACCACCGTCTCGAACTTCTGCCAGGCCTTGACCATGCGGTTGCGGTCCTGGTGGTGGGCAAAGGGATTGCCGCCGACCCAGTAGGTCATCTTGACGTCTGGATAGGTCTCGCGCTTGCCGTTGAAGTCGAACTCCTTGCCAGGGTTCTCCAGCATGTCGACGATGCGGGCGACGGGGATGGTGGCGGCACCGCTCTCGGTCAGCCAGGCAGCACCCTCGACCGCCTTGCCGCCATCGGTGATGCCGGAGAGGACAGGGCCGTTGGCGCCGGGCGAGCCGCCGTTCGAATAGTGATAGCTGAGGCCGAAGCCGCCGCCGGGCAGGCCGATCTGGCCTAGCATCGAGGCCAGGGTCACCAGCATCCAGTGACGCTGCTCGCCATGGTGCTGGCGCTGCAGCGACCAGCCGCTCGCCAGCATGGTCCGGTTCCCGGCGAAGCGCCGTGCCAGATCCTTCAGGGTCTCGGCCGGAACCTCGCAGATCTCCGCCGCCCACTCGGCCGACTTCGGCGTGCCGTCGTCGCTGCCCAAGAGGTAGGGCAGGAACTTGTCGAAGCCGGCGGTGTAGTCGTCGAGGAAGGCCTGATCGTGCAGCTCTTCGACGTAGAGCGTATGCGCGATGCCCAGCATCATCGCGACATCGGTCTGCGGCTTGGGCGCGATCCACTCCGCGCCGAAGTAGTCGCAGCTCTCGGTGCGCACCGGATCGATGCAGATCACCGGCTTTCCGCTTGCCTTGAAGGCCTCCATGCCGGGGTAGCCGCCGTGATCGGGAATGATCCAGCCGATCTGGTTGGTGACCATCGGATCGGCGCCCCAGAAGACCAGCAGGTCGGTGTTGTCGACGACGACCGGCCAGACCGTCTGCTGCTCGTAGACCTCCAAGGTCCCCATGACATGAGGCATGATGATCTGCGAGGCACCGGTCGAGTAGTCGCCCGAGCTGTTCACGAAGCTGCCTTTGAGGTTCAGCATGCGCCGCATCAGGTTCTGGCAGTTGTGCAGCTTGCCGGGGCTCTTCCAGCCATAGGAGCCGGCATAGGTGCCGGTCGGGCCATAGGTCTCCTCCACCCGCTTCAATTCGGCGACGACGAGGTCGAGCGCCTGGTCCCAGGGAACCCGAACGAAGTCGTCCATGCCTCTCTTTTCGACCTCGGCGCCGGGGCCCTTCTCCAGGTAGGCCCGGCGCACCATGGGGTACTTGATGCGGGTCGGGGAATAGACCGAGTCCAGCACACCTGCCAGCTGCGGGCTGGGCCGCGGGTCATTCTCCCAGCCTTCGACGGCAGTCCAGCGGCCGTCCTTCACGGTGGCCTTAAAGGCGCCCCAGTGCGAGCCCGTCAGCACCTCCCCGTTAGCCGCGTCGGCCAGCGCCGCACCCGGCGCCAGCAGAGATGGTGCCACAGCGCCCAAGACGCCTGCTGCGGCCGTGCTGCCTAGAAAGGTCCGCCGCGAGAAGGGACGGCCAGTGGTTCCGGAAACATCGCTCGACATGCTCTCTCTCCCGGTCGCGGTCACGATGCTGGTCCACTGCGAGGACAGAGACCCCCCGTGACTCCTTCGTGAAGAATCACTTCGACTGAGTGATTAGCAGGCCGGTGTAAATGGCGTTGCGGGCAGTCTTGAATTGGCTGTGAAATGATGTAATCGCACTGTAAATGGCAAAGAGAGGTGGTGCCGGTCTACTTGCCCACGCCGCGCAGCGATTCCACATCGCTCGAGACGAAGGCCACCAGGCAGGTTGCGGCGGTGGCGTAGAAGCCCTCGCGGTCGGCGGCGATGCAGTCGTCGCGAAAACGCCCGATCCACGGCAAGAGCCGCTCTTCGATAAAGTCCAGCTGCGCGCGCAGCAATCTGTCCGCCTCTGCCTCTTCGGCACGCCGCGCGAGGGCTGCCATGAGTTCCAACTGGACGGCGAGGTGGTCAGGCGGCTCGGAGAAGCCGTCCGAGACATGCAGGTCCAGCTCCATCAGTGTGACGGCGGTCCGGGCGGTGGCCTCCTGATAGAGCAGGCCGCGCTTGCCGGTGTAGGCGGACTCGTAGGGCGGCGCGCTACGCCGGCCTCCCACGCCGAGGAAGAGGCGGGAGAAGCTGCCGGCAAGCGCGAGCGCGGCTGCCTCCAGGTTCTCCTGCTTCGAAGCAATGCTCCGGATCTTGACGGCGAGCGGCGCAAGGTTGCGGTCCAGGCAGAGCCGGTCCAGCAGCGCCGAGCCGGAGGCCGAGCGATAGGCAACCAGTGCCTCAAGCGACAGTTCGCGTGCGAAGAGGCCGCTGAGCCACTGATAGATCCAGGCGCGCTCGCTGTCCGAAAGCACCTCTTCGCTCGAGACGCCCACCCCCGAGTGGTGAAGCTGCTCTGCCAATTCGCTATCCGCCTTCATGGCTCTCTCCGCCAGTATCGCTGGCATGGAATTGCAGGTACTTCTGCAAGAAGCGGTACTGCTCCTTGTCGAGCGCGATGAAGCGGCTCATGGCCTTGAGGTTGCCGATCCACTGGTTCGCCAGATAGTGGTCCGGCGAGGTCAAGGTGTGGCAGACCGAGCAGCTGGCATTGTACATCTCCGCGCCATAGTCCCACAGCTTGTCAAGATCCGAGATCACGTCCTGACGGCTCGTCCAGACCTCCAGGCTCACCTGGTGCCAGGTGAGGTCGGTGTCGGCATCCAGTTTGGTGTCGTGCCGCTCGATGCGTTCGATGGCCGACTTGTCGAGCGCTATGGAGAAGATGCGGCGTCCCATCAGGGCATAGATCACGCGATCGACGCCATCCTGCTGCCAGCCCTCGATCCTGACCTTCAAGAAGTCGCCGTCGCGCTCGATGACGGAGAGCTCGGTCGCCGGCAAGAGCTTGCCGGCCGCCTTGCCGCCGGCCTCGGCCTGATCGCTCTCCAGGAAGACCGGCTTGGTGGCGATGGTGTAGAGCAGCTCCGCCTCGGCCTCTTCCTCTTCGGAGAGCACCTGAAGCTCTTCGAACATCGCCTTGTAGCCGGTCGAGAGATCGGGGAGCTTGTGGGCGATGCCCTTGTGGCAGGAAATGCAGGTCTCGCCCTCGACCATGGCGACTTCCATGCGTTCGGCGCCCTCCTTGGACTGCTTGTGGAAATCCATGGCTTCGAAGGTGTGGCAGTTGCGGCACTCTTGCGAGTCGTTTTCCTCCATTGTACGCCACACGTGCTTGGCCAGATCCGCCCTGCGGGCCTCGAACTTCTCCGGCGTCGAGATCGTGCCGATCAGATGGTGGTAGAGCTCGTTGGTGGCCACGACCTTGCGCGCGAACTTCTGCACCCAGGGCCGCGGCACATGGCAGTCCGAGCAGATGGCCCGGACCCCCGACGCATTCTTGTAATGGACGCTCTCTTTGTATTCTTCGTAGACGTAATCGCGCATCTCGTGGCAGGAGATGCAGAAGTCCATCGTGTTGGTGTACTCCATCGCGGTGTTGAAGCCGCCCCAGAAGATGACCCCGCCGATGCCTCCCACCACCAGCAGCGGACCAAGGCCATAGCGCACGCTGGGGCGCCAGAAGAGCTTCCACAAACGGCGCAGCATCGATCTCTCCAATCAAACGCGACAGGGCCTCTGCGTGGTGCTATAGTGCAGCGCTGTAAACTTCGTTGCCCGTATCTGTGAACAGCCTGTAGAATCATGTAAACAGTGTGTAAACACCGCACAAAGCGACGGTAAATCTGCCTTGACTCGCACCGATCACATACTAATCGTCGAGGATGAGCCGGTGACGCGCGCCACGCTCGCCAGCTACTTTCGCGAGGCCGGATACCGCGTCAGCGAGGCCGCGGACGGCGCCGGGCTGAGGGCGGCGATGGATGCGCACTTGATCGATCTCGTTCTGCTCGACATCAACCTGCCGGGCGAAGACGGTCTGTCGCTGCTGCGTCACATTCGGCAGAGTTCCGAGACCGCGGTCATCATGGTGAGCGGCAAGAGGGAGGACGTCGACCGTATCGTCGGCTTGGAGCTGGGTGCGCAAGACTACGTGACCAAGCCTTTCAACAGCCGGGAACTGCTGGTGCGCGCCAAGAACGTCATCGGCCTGACCCGCGCCGTGCGTGAAGCAACCAACGATGCCGAGACCTTGACATTCGACGGCTGGGTCTTCGACAAGGCAAGCCGCCGGCTAAGCGATCCGTCGGGCGCGGGTGTTCACCTGACCAGGGGCGAGTTCAATCTCCTGGCCGCCCTCATTTCGAACCGCGGCCGGGTCATGTCGCGCGACAGCTTGCTCGATCACGTGAGCCAGCGCGACTGGGAGCCGAACGACCGAACGGTCGATGTCCTGATCGGCCGCCTGCGCCGCAAGATCGAGCAGGACCCCAAGCATCCGGTGCATCTGATCACCGTCCACGGCACCGGCTATGTCTTCGTGGGCGAGCGTTCGCGCCCGCACGCTACACGCTGACTCCAGAGCCAGGAGTGAGCCCTAGCGCGATTTGATCTGTGAGCATCGAAAACGCCGGTTAGGCCTCAAGCTGATGAATGATCCCGGACTGCTTTAGCGCTGCGATCGAGTGATCGAACGCGCTCGAGAGCCGGTCGACATCCCGGATCCACTCCGCAGGCGCGGTGTCGCGTGCTGCCTCCTCTAGAGTCTGGGCGGCTTGGGATAAGCGCAGAAGGCCGACGTTGCCGGCCGCGCTCTGCAGCGAGTGGGCCAGGTCCGAGACACGCGAAGCATCCCCTCTTTCCGCGGCTTTGCGGATCGCCTCCATGGTGCTCGGGGCGGAGGCGTGAAAGGTATCGACGATGAGCCGGGTCCGTGCAGAACCGAGGATCTCTTGATGTTGGCGGATCACCGCCTCGTCGAGGAGGATCTCAGCTCGAAGCCCTACGCCCGTGTCGACAAGCGTTCTCTCTCGCGCCTTTGTGAGGCACTTGGCAACCGCTTGGCGCAGGGCGGAGGGATCGAAGGGCTTGCCCAGCACCAGGTCGGCTCCGGTCTTCAGGCAAGTCTTCTCTTGCGTCGTCGCCAAGTCGGCAGTCAGCACCAGTAGCGGCACTGATGCCGTCCGGCGATCGGCCAGCGACCTGATGCGCCGGATTGCCTCGAGGCCGCCCATGCCGTCCATGCGGATATCCATGAGGACCAGGTCGGCGCCAGCGCTGGTCAAGGCCTCGACCGCGGCTTCGCCGCTGGCGACGGCCTGGACCTGATGGCCGTCGCGCAGAAGAAACCCTTCGGTCACCAGCTTGTTGACCTCGTTGTCCTCGACAAGCAGTACTCTCAGATTGGCGACGTCGGACGCATCGGCAATCTCCAACTCTGCCGGCGCGGCGGGCGCTGCCTCCTGCAGCGCGATGTCGAACCAGAACCTGCTGCCGACCCCAGGCTCAGTGTCATAGCCGATATCGCCGCCCATTGCCTCCACAAGCTTCTTGCTGATTGCCAAGCCGAGGCCAGTGCCGCCTGAGTCTGCACCTCCGTCAACGACCTGCTGGGTAAAGGGCATGAAGAGGCTGCGCTTGGCGCCTTCGGCAATGCCGATGCCGGTGTCCTCTACGGCGAAACGCAGGGCCAAGCTGGCCCTTGAGGCTGAGATGGTGACCGAACCGGCCGGCGTGAACTTGACCGCGTTTGTTGCCAGATTGAGCAGAACGCGCCGAACCTTGGCTTCGTCGCCGACCACGCGCCTCGGCAGTGCGGCATCCATCTCGACTGATAGCGTCAGGCCTTTTTGCTCGGCAGAGGCGGCGACGAGATTGGCAACCTGGTCCACCATGTCGCGAAGATCGAAGGCATTGCTGTCGACTTCGATCGCCTCGGCTTCGATCTTGGAATAGTCCAGGACATCGTTCACGATTGCCAGCAATACCTCGCCCGACGACACGAGGGCCGAGACATAGTCGCTCTGCTCGTCGCTCAAAGGACCATCCATGAGCAGGCGACTGATGCCGAGGATGCCGGTTATCGGCGTTCTGACCTCATGGCTCATGGTCGCCAAGAAGGTCGACTTGGCGCGGCTAGCCGCGTCGGCCTCCTGCTTCGCGTGCTTGTGATCGGTTATGTCGGACAGGATCACGACCGTCCCGATGAACTTCTCGCTGACGTCCAGCATGCGCTGGACCTTGACCTCAAACTCCCGCACACCCTGCATCGTGTCGAGCGTGAGCTCGAAGCGGTCGGCAGGGGCCCTATTCTTGACGAGGCCGTCGAGCTGGCGCGCGAGCATATCATACTCGCGCTGCCCGTAGTATCCCTCACCGGGAATAGCCGACGCACCAAAAAGTGCAGCTGCCGCATTGTTCAGGTTTTCGATCCGGCCATGGTCGTCGACCAGGATCACCGGGTCGTTCAGGCTCTCGAATATTGTTAGATATTTGTTCTTTTCATTGGTCAGCGTGCGATTATGCGCGTGCGCTTCCTTGACAAGGTCGGTCTCGGTGGCGGCCGACCACTCCGTGCAGAAGGCGATCTCGATGTGATCGAAGAAACGCTCGATCTGCAGTCGATAGCTCTCCAGCTCTCGGCGGTCATAGCCTTGCTCGATGATCAGATCCAAATAGGCTTGGCGATAGTACTTGGTCAGGCCCATGAAAAGGCCCAGGGGAATACCCCGCTCGCGGTGGAGCTGCGCCTCTTCAACGGCAAAGGCGGCAATCGATTCATGGACGTAATCGGTGGTGGCCGGCATCTCCATCGGCAGGTTCGAGGTCGCCAGAACCTCCAACAGCGGCTCGGAAAAGCCGCAAATCGACTCCCTCCACGGCGCCTTGAGGGTGGAGCTGAACCGCGTATAGCCGTGCTGTTTCGCATAGACCAACACGCGATCGACAAGCCAAGACTCGTTGGCGGCGATCAAGGTTCTCAAGGAATTGACGGCGAAGTCCATGCACCAGCCTTGGGAACATCCCGCGATGAGTGTGCCTGCAGTCATCCCGTATGGGAAGACAACTCTTGCAGACCTGTCGGCACAAAGGGAGCGTGAACCAGCCAAGGGATGTCATGACAGCCGTTCAAGGTGATGGAATTCGCCATCGTTGCAAGAACAGACTTGCCATACGGCCCGGCACGCTGTGCTAGCCTCTTCTGGGAAAGTGCGACCCCCCTCGCCTAACAAGAGCGGACCCATCACATGACCTCTATCCAGCCCTTCCGCATCGAGGTTCCGAACGCAGTCCTCGAAGACATCCGCACCCGTGTCGCCAGTTTTCCTTGGCACGAGATGCCGGATGACGGCGGCTGGGCCTACGGCACCAACCTCGACTATATGAAGGAGCTCGCCGCCTACTGGCTGGAGGGCTTCGACTGGCGCAAGCAAGAGGCCGCGATCAAGCGCTTCTCCCACTGCAAGGCTCCGGTCGAGGGCATCGACATCCACTTCATCCACGAGAAGGGCAGCGGGCCGGCGCCCCTGCCCTTGCTGATCAGCCATGGCTGGCCGGGCGGCGTCGTCGAGTTCCTGGACATCATCGAGCCGCTGGCCCATCCCGAGCGTTTCGGCGGCAAGGCGGAAGACGCATTCGACGTCGTGGCCCCCTCCTTGCCGGGTTTCGGCTTCTCGGGCCGGCCGCCGCGACCCTACGGACCGCGTAAGATAGCCGGAATGCTGGCCTCCTTGATGACGGGGGTGCTGGGATACGACGGCTATCTCGCCCAAGGTGGCGACTGGGGTGCCGCGATTTCCAGCTGGCTTGGCTTCGAACACGCTCCGGCTTGCAAGGCGATCCACGTCAACCTCTTGACCATGCGCAATCCCGACGGCCCCCACACGCCGGAAGAAGTGGCCTGGACGGAAGCCTTCGAGCGCGAGCAGGTGATGGAGGAGGGCTATCGCGTCCAGCAAGCCACCAAGCCGCAGACCTTGAGCTATGCGATGATGGACAGTCCCGTCGGTGTCGCCGCCTGGATCGTCGAGAAGTTCAACTCCTGGTCCGACACGCAAGGCGACGACGTCGAAAGCGCCCACGGCAAGGACCGCTTGCTCACCAACATCATGGTCTATCTGGTCACCCGGACCTTCAACACGGCGTCGTGGATCTACTATGGGCGCCGCGAGGAGGGCGGACGCGTGCTCTCGCCGGAGGGCAAGCGCGTCGAAGTGCCGACGGCCTGCGCGCTTTATCCGAAAGAGTTCCTCTCTTGGCCGCCGCGGAGCTATGCCGAGCGCCTCTACAACGTGCAGCACTGGAGCGAGATGCCGCGCGGGGGCCACTTTGCGGCGCTCGAAGAGCCGGACCTATTTGTCGACGACCTTCGCGCTTTCGCCCGCAGCCTTCGCTAAATCGCGGGCGCAAGGGTCTGAGGACGTCCGGCTGTCAGAAGCGGTCGGGCCGCAGGTCCGGGCGCTCTATGTTGGGCTGCTCTTGCAACAGCATCTCCGCCACCATGCGGCCGGTCGCGGGCGCCATTCCCATGCCGTAGTGGCTGTGGCCGAAGGCCGCTAGAAGGTTGGGCAGGCCGGGCAGCGGCCCGATCGCGGGAAGACTGTCCGGGAAGGAGGGTCTGATGCCCATCCACTCCCGCTTCGAGGCGGTGTTCAGAGAGGGAAGCAGCCGTTTGGTAAGGGGCTCCAAGATCCTGGCGCGGGCATAGTTCGGCGGCGCGTCGAGCCTGGCGAACTCGGCCGTGCCGGCGGTCCGCAGCCCGTCCAGCATCGAGCTGATGACGATCTTGCCGTTCACGTCTTGAATGGAGTTGTTGAGCGCAACGCCCGGGTCGGTGAATTCCAGATGATAGCCGCGCTCGGCCATGAGCGGCAGCTTGTAGCCAAGAGGCCGCAACAGCTTTGCCGACCAGATGCCGCCGCAAAGCACGAGTTTCTTGACGGGAATCTCACCACGCTCCGTTCTCAGCGAGAAGGTGCCGCTCTCCTTCGGCTGAATCGCCTTGACGTCGGCACGCAAGAAGGTGGCACCCAGCCTTGCCGCCTTGTCTGCCAGAACGGAGCAAAACGTGCCGGGCGCGCGCACCCGGGCCTGATTCTTGACCAGCACCGCGCTGTGATACTCCTCGGAGATGGCTGGCTCCAACTCGCGCAGCTCGTCGCCGCCGATCACCGTCACCGGCGCTCCTCGATCCAGCCGTAGGCGCCAGGGAATGTCGTCAAGCTTGGGCGCTTGGCCGCCGCGGAACACGCTCACATACCAGCTGTCGACCAAGAGGTCCTCACGGCCCGTGCCGGCGAGAAAGCGCCTGTAGGTGGCGATGTTGTCGCGCATCAGCAGGTCCATGGAATCGGCGATTTTCTCGACCTTCGCCGGGGTGGCGTTGCGCAGAAAGGCCAGGGCCCAGGGCAGGACCAAAGGCAGATCGCGCCAGCGCAGCTTGACCGGGCCCTTTGGGTCGAGGAGCCAACGCGGCACGTTCTTCCAGATTCCAGGCGTGCATTGCGGCACGCAGGACCAGGGCGAGACGACCCCGGCGTTGCCGTAGCTGGTGGCCTGGCCGGGATCGCTGCGGTCTACGACGGTGACGCTCAAGCCTCGCTCTAGCGCCGAGAGCGCGCAGCAGATGCCGACGATGCCGGCACCAAGAATCGTGACGTCCGAAGCCTCCGCTGTGTTCGTCATCAGCGGGTCTCGACGCAGAACCGCAATCGCATGCACTCCTCCCAAGGCAAATCCGGGACCGAACCATCAGGAAAGGCGGCCAGGCGACGATAGAGCTGGATAGATACTGCCACAAACTCCAAATCCGGCCGGTCCAATCGCGTTGGGCAATAGAGCTGGCGGGAATGTGTACGTCCATAGGTTGCCGCTATGGCATCATGGGTCGGCGCTGCCGGCAAATTGGAGGGAAAGCCAGCTATGGGCGTTGATGTATCCACAGAGGTCCTGATCCGGCGACCCAAGGCCGAGGTCGCCGCTTTTTCCGCCGACATCGACAACACCCCGCTTTGGTACAAGAACATCAAGCAGGTGGAGTGGAAGACCGAGCGGCCTCTGGCCGTTGGCTCCCAAATCGCCTTTGTCGCGCAGTTTCTAGGGCGCCGCCTTGCCTATACCTACGAGGTCGTCGCCTTCGACCCTGGCGAGCGGCTGATCCTGCGCACGCCCGAAGGTCCCTTCCCGATGGAAACCAGCTATCACTGGGCCACAGCTGCCGGCGAGGGGACGCGGATGACCATCCGAAACCGCGGCCTGCCGCGCGGCTTCTCACGCTTGATCGCACCGCTCATGGCGCGGGCCGTGCGCCGGGCCAATCGGAAGGATCTCGCCTTGCTCAAGGAGATCCTCGAGGCGCCGGATTAATGGCCGAAGTCCCACGCACGCGTTCGGTGTGTCCTAGAGAGTCTAGGGCAGCGTGGCAAAGAGACAATCCTTACTCTGTCACCAATCTATAAGTGAATGCTCTGTCGATGAAAATATTAACTCGAATGGATTAGGTCAAATTCCTCACCACAAGCTGTCATTGCGAGGAGCCAAAGGCGACGCGGCAATCCAGTGCGTAAAGCTTCCGAGTAAGACCTGGATCGCCACGCTATCGCTCGCGATGACGCCCACATTACTGTGTAATGTTGGTCGAGGAAAGGAGAATAGATCTACCTGCTCGGGATTCCTACTTTCGAAGTGTCCTCACAATGGGATCCTTCCGTCAGAATCGAACCGTCAGCGGAGGTCGGCGAAGCCCGGCCTCTCGCTTCCCCCTGACCGTCGCCTATCCGCGGTCGACGGCGCTCGGCTCCTTGCGCTGGCGCGCCTTCTGCATGGCGCCGTAATAGGGTGCAAAAGGCGGGCGGTCGACATAGCGCCCGGCCCCCTCGGTGACCGAGAGTTCGCCGTTCCTCCAGGCCACCTTGCCGGCAGCGATGGTGTGACTGGGAATCCCCTTCACCTCCATCCCCTCGAAGATGTTGAAGTCGATGTTCTGGTGATGAGTCTTGACCGAGATGGTGCGGCTGGCCTCCGGGTCCCAGACGACGAGATCGGCGTCGGCGCCGACCGAGACCGAACCCTTGCGCGGATAGATGTTGAAAATCTGGGCGGCCGCCGTGGAGGTGACCCGCACGAACTCGCTGGGGGTCAGGCGGCCGGAGTTCACGCCGTGATGCCAGATTACCGCCATGCGGTCTTCCACCCCGCCGGTGCCGTTGGGGATCAAGCGGAAGTCGTCCTTGCCGGCGGCCTTCTGCGGCGCGCAGAAGCAGCAGTGATCGGTCGCCGTGGTCTGCAGGTTGCCCGACTGCAAGCCGTGCCACAGGGCGCGGCGATGCTCCTTGGCGCGGAAGGGCGGGCTCATCACATGGGCTGCGGCGACGTCGAAGTCTTCGTTGCGGTAGACGCTGTCGTCGACCAGCAAGTGGCCGGCCAGCACCTCGCCGTAGACGCGCTGGCCCTCGCTACGGGCCCGCGTGATGGCCTCCAGCGACTGGCGGCAGGAGTTGTGGACGACATAAAGCGGCACGTCCAAGACCTCGGCGATGCGGATCGCCCGGTTGGCGGCCTCGCCCTCGACTTCCGGCGGGCGTGAGAGGGGATGGCCTTCGGGGCCGGTGATGCCGCGCTCGAAGACCTGCTTCTGCAGGATGTAGACCAGCTCTCCGTTTTCGGCGTGGACGGTGCAGATCGCACCCAGTTCGCGCGCCCGCTGGAAGCTGTTCACCAAGGTCTCGTCGTCCGCCATGATGGCGCCCTTGTAGGCCATGAAGTGCTTGAAGGAGTTGACGCCGTGCTCCTTCACCAGGGTCTCCATGTCGCGAGGAACGCTCTCGTCCCACCAAGTGACCGCGACGTGGAAGGAATAGTCGGCGCAAGCCTTCTCGGCCCAGCCGCGCCATTGATGATAGGCCTCCATCAAGGGCTGCTGCGGATTGGGGATGACGAAGTCGATGATCATCGTCGTACCGCCGGCCAACGCCGCGCGCGTGCCGGTGAAGAAGTCCTCGCTGGCCACAGTGCCCATGAAGGGCAGTTGCATATGGGTGTGGGGGTCGATCCCGCCCGGCATGACCAACTGCCCGCCGGCGTCGATCACCTCGGCGCCTGCGGGCACATCGAGGTTCTCGCCCACGGCGACGATCTTGCCGCCGTCACAGGTGACATCGGCCCGAAAGGCCTGTTCGGCCGTCACCACCGTGCCGCCCTTGATGTGCACCGCCATAACCTTCTCCCTTTATCCTATGAGCGAAGCCAGGGTGGCGTCCCGGGGGAGCCCTCGGTCGGGCTCCTCCGGAACCTGGCTGCTTAGTTAGCTTTCGCCTTGTCGGTCACCGTATGGGTCCAAGCGCCCTCCGGCTTCTTGGTGATCACCGGGTCGGAGCCGCCGGACAGCAAGATGTCCACCGTGCGCTCGTAGTCCGCCGGATCGAGCGTGCCGTCGGAGCCGGCGGTCAGCTTGTTGATCTCGCCCATCATGCGGATCTGGTGCTTCTCCGTCTGGGCGCCGGTCGCGTCGTTGTCGAGCACGATCATGGCCGCTTCCTTTGGATGCTCGCGCGCCCATTCCCAACCCTTCATGCTGGCGGCGACGAAGCGTGCCATCATGTCGACGAACTCGGCGTCCTCCAAGCGATCCTCCAAGACGTAGAGGCCGTCCTCCAGGGTCGCCACACCTTCGTCCTCGTACTTGAAGACCACCAACTCCTCCGGCGTCAGGCCGGCGTCGATGACCTGCCAGTACTCGTTATAGGTCATGGTCGAGACGCAGTCGGCCTGCTTCTGCAAGAGGGGATCGACGTTGAAGCCCTGCTTCAGCACGGTGACGCCCTTGTCGCCGCCCTCGGTCGGAATGTCGAGACGCGACATCCAGGAGAGGAAGGGATACTCGTTGCCGAAGAACCAGACGCCCAGGGTCTTGCCGCGGAAATCTTCCGGATTGGTGATGCCGGTGTCCTTGCGGCAGGTCAGCATCATGCCGGAGCGCTTGAAGGGCTGGGCGATGTTGACCAGCGGCACGCCCTTCTCGCGCGAGGCCAAGGCCGAGGGCATCCAATCGATGATGACGTCGGCACCGCCGCCGGCGATGATCTGCGGCGGCGAGATGTCGGGCCCGCCCGGATTGATCGTCACGTCGAGGCCGACCTCGTCGTAGAAGCCCTTTTCCTGGGCGACGTAGTAGCCGGCGAACTGCGCTTGCGTCACCCACTTCAACTGCAGTTCCACATCGTCGTCCGCCTGGGCCGTGCCCGCGCCCAGGGCGAAGGCCGCTGCGGCAAGGAATAGACCTGTATTTCTCACTGTTCGTCTCCTCTTTTGGTGAGCCTCTGCTTGCTTGGAACCTCTTAGTGCCTCGCTCGGAAGGAGGGATGCCAGAAGGTGGCGGCGCGCTCTCCCAGCGCCACCAGCCCGTAGAATGCCGAGCCGGCCAGTGCCGCGACAACGATCTCGGCCCAGACCATGTCGACGTTCATGCGGCCGACCTCGGTCGAGATGCGGAACCCCATGCCGACGATGGGCGTGCCGAAGAACTCGGCGACGATGGCACCGATCAGCGCCAGGGTCGAGTTGATCTTGAGCGCGTTGAAGATGAAGGGCAGTGCTGCCGGCAGACGCAGCTTGATCAAGGTCTGCCAGTAGCCTGCCGCGTAGGAGCGGAGCAACTCGCGCTCCAAGGCGCCGGCTGCCGCCAGGCCGGTGACGCTGTTCACCAGCATCGGGAAGAAGGTCATGATCACCACGACGGCGGCCTTGGACTGCCAGTCGAAGCCGAACCACATCACCATGATGGGCGCGACGCCGATGATCGGCAGCGCGCTCACCAGGTTGCCCAATGGCAGGAGGCCACGCTGCAGGAAAGGCACGCGGTCGACCAGGATGGCGACCAGGAAGCCGCAGCCGCAGCCGATCGCATAGCCGGCCAGCACGGCCTTCAAGAAGGTCTGCTGAAAATCCGCCCAGAGGATGTCCAGCTCGCTCATGAAGCGCTCGCCGATCAAGCTGGGCGCCGGCAGCAGGACCTGCGGCACGCCGAAGCCGGTCACCGCGATCTCCCAAAGATAGATCAGCCACAGGCCGAATGCGGTCGGCACCAGCAGATTGATCAGCCGCTGTTGTCGGGCATGCCTGGTGCGGACCAGCGCCACGGCATCGATGACGCGCCAGACCAGTGCCCAGAGCGCCAGATTGAAAAGCCAAAAGCCGGATGCGGCGCGTTCTTTGCCGCCCAGGGAATGCACGAGGTCCAGCGAAAGAAAGGCACCGACAAGGATCACCAGGCCGATCATCAGTCCTTGCCAAGAGGCGCGCAGACCCGTCCAGGCGAAAAAGCCGGCCACCAGGACGACCCCGATGTTGGCGGCCAGCAGAGCCGGCGCCTGCGACCAGCCTTCGTCGACCTCCGGCGAGAAAAAGAGTGCGGCAATGCCGAAGAGCACGGCTGCCAGGCACCATCTGTCAAGCCTGGCGATCATCGTCGCTGCCCCGTGCGGCGCAGCACTTGGCGCTCGATCGCACCCACCAGCGCTACCATCAAGGCCGCCAGCAGAGCCGCCGTCATCAATGCCGACCAGATCTGAATGGTCTGGCCGTAGTAGGAGCCGGCCAAGAGCCGAGCGCCCAGACCGGCCTGCGCGCCGGTCGGCAGCTCGCCGACGATGGCGCCGACCAGGCTGATCGCGATCGCCACCTTCAAGCTGGTGAAGAGGAAGGGCAGCGAGGAGGGCCAGCGCAGCAGCCAGAAGGTCTGCCAGCGGCTGGCGCTGTAGGTGCGCATCAGGTCCATCTGCAAGGGATCGGGCGAGCGCAGGCCCTTTACCATGCCGATGGTGACCGGGAAGAAGCAGAGATAGGTCGAGATCACCGCCTTGGGCACCAGGCCCTTCAGCCCGATGGCGCCCAGCACCACCACGATCATCGGCGCAATGGCGAGGATGGGGATGGTCTGCGAGGAGATGATCCAGAACATCAGGCTCTTCTCCAGGGTCAGCGCATGGACGATGCCGACCGCCAGCAGAATGCCCAGCGTCGTCCCGATGGCGAAGCCCAGGAGGGTGGAGGAGAGCGTGACCCAGGCATGGTAGACCAGGCTGCGCTTGGAGGTGATGTTCTTGTCGAAGATCGTCTCCTTCATCTCCACCAGGACCTGATGCGGCGCCGGCAGCAAGGGCCGCTCTTGCGCCAGGGTCGCGTCGATCAGATCGCCGGTCGTCCAGGCAAGCTCCTGCCGCTCGAACTGGTCGATCTGCATCGGCGCATTCATGTAAACGGCGCCCAGGTACCAGAGCACCACGATGGCGAGCGAGACCACCGCCACCGGCCCGATCCTGCCGGACAGGAAGCGCGTGACGAAGCTCTCGCGCTTGGCCGGGAGGCTGGCCGCGTCAGTCATCGTAGCTATGCCCGGCCCTCAGCCCTTCGCGCACCCGGTGGGCCACCTCGAGGAAGGCCGGGGTCTCTCTGATGTCGAGCGAGCGCTCGCGCGGGAAGTCGGTCTCGATGACGTCGGTGATGCGGCCGGGTCGCGGCGACATGACCACGATCTTGGTGGACAGAAACACCGCCTCCGGAATCGAATGGGTGACGAAAACCACGGTCTTGCGGGTCTTGTCCCACAGTTTCAGGAGCTGCTCGTTCAGATGGTCGCGCACGATCTCATCGAGCGCGCCGAAGGGCTCGTCCATCAACAAGATATCGGGGTCGAAGCAGAGCGCGCGGGCGATCGAGGCGCGCTGCTGCATGCCGCCCGACAACTGCCAGGGAAACTTCTTCTCGAAGCCGGCTAGGTCGACCAGCTCCAGATAGCGCCCAGCGGTTTCGACCCGTTCGGCGCGCGGCACGCCCATGATCTCCAGGGGCAGAGTCACATTGCGCTGGATGTTGCGCCAAGGATAGAGCGCGGGCGCCTGGAAGACGTAGCCGTAGCTGCGGTCGAGTCTTGCCTGGTGGGGCGAGACGCCATTGACCTCGATGCTGCCGGCGGTGGGCTGCTCCAGATCGGCGATGACCCGGAGCAAGGTGGTCTTGCCGCAGCCCGATGGCCCGATGAGCGAAACGAAGTCGCCCTGCTCGACCTCGAGGTCAACGTCCGAGAGGGCGTGCACCGGCGCGTCCGCGGTCTGGAAGGTCAGCGAGAGCCGTCTCGCCTCCACCACCCTGCGGCGAAGGTCTGCGTCAGGGAGCGGCTTTGCGAGGCTTTGGGCTGGCGAGGGCGGCATCTGCGGTGCACTCCGGCGTTAGGCGGTGTCACCAGCCTTTTCGACGATCGCGCGCAGCAGCACGTTGGCGCCTGCGGTGATCCACTCCGGCTTGGCGTCCTCGACCTCGTTGTGGCTGATGCCGTCGATGCAAGGCACGAACACCATGGCCGTCGGCGCGACCTTGGCAAGATAGCAAGCGTCGTGCCCGGCGCCTGAGACGATCTCTCTGGCCTCGTAGCCGAAGGCTTGGGCGCCCTCGCGCACGGCCGAGACGCAGGTCGGGTCGAACTGGATCGGCTTGTAGTAAAAGATCTGCTCCAGCTCGACCTCAAGGCCGATCTCTCCGGCGATGCGCTCGATGCCAGCGCGCAGCGCGCCGTCCATCTTGGTGAGGACCTCGTCCTTCGGGTGGCGGAAGTCGATGGTCAGAAAGACCTTGCCGGGGATGACGTTCCGCGAATTGGGATGCACGTCCAGCATGCCGACCGTGGCACAAGCCACCGGTGCGTTGTCGAGGCCAGTGCGGTTCACCAGCTCGACGACGCGGGCTGCGCCCAAGAGGGCGTCCTTGCGTCGGGCCATGGGCGTCGGCCCGGCGTGGGACTCGACGCCGGTCAAGGTCAGCTCGTACCAGCGCTGACCTTGCGCGTCGGTGACGATGCCGATGGTTTTCTCCTCGGCCTCCAGGATCGGGCCTTGCTCGATGTGCGTCTCGAAGAAGGCGTGGACCTCGCGGCCGCCGACCTCTTCGCTCCCGGCATAGCCGATACGCTCGAGCTCCTCGCCCATGGTCTTGCCCTCGCTGTCCTGGCGGCCGAGGCCGTAGTCCAGATCGAAGACGCCGGCGAAGACGCCTGAGGCCACCATGGCAGGCGCGAAGCGCGAACCCTCTTCGTTGGTCCAGACCGCCACTTCGACCGGGCGCTCGGTCTCGATACCCAGGTCGTTCAGGCTGCGCACGACCTCCAGGCCGGCGAGCACGCCGAAGACGCCGTCGAAGCGGCCGCCCGTCGGCTGGGTGTCGAGGTGGCTGCCGGTCATCACCGGGGCCAGGTGGTCGTTCTTGCCGGGCCGCCTGGCGAAGATGTTGCCCATCTTGTCGACCTTGATGGAGCAGCCTGCGGACTCGCACCAGCCGACGAAGAGGTCCCTGCCCTGCTTGTCCAGGTCGGTCAGCGCCAGACGGCAGCAGCCGCCTTTCTCGGTGGCGCCGATCTTGGCCATTTCCATCAGGCTGTCCCAAAGACGCTTACCGTCGATCTGCAGGTTCTGTTCCGGCGCCATCGCTGTTTTCTCCTTAGTTCCGCTTAGCGGGCGGTGTCGCTCAAGGGGCCGTAGGCGTCCGGCCGCCGATCGCGGAAGAACTGCCACTTGTTGCGGATCTCCTTGACCATCTCGAAGTCCATCTCATGCACCAGCAATTCGTCCTTGTCACGGCTGGCGATGGCTTCGATCTCGCCGCGCGGATTGACGAAGTAGCTCTGGCCGTAGAACTCGCCGACCTCCCAAGGTGCTTCCCTGCCGACCCGGTTGACCGCGCCGATGAAGACGCCGTTGGCCGCGGCCGATGCGGGCTGCTCCAGGCGCCAAAGATATTCGGAGACACCGGCCACCGTCGCCGAGGGGTTGACGATGTACTCGGCGCCGTTCAGCGCCAGTGCACGCCAGCCCTCGGGGAAGTGACGGTCATAGCAGATGTAGACGCCAAGCCGGCAGTAGGCCGTGTCGAACACCGGCCAGCCCGAGGTGCCGGGCTTGAAGAAGAACTTCTCCCAGAAACCGGCGACGTGGGGGATGTGCGACTTGCGGTACTTCCCAAGGTAGCTGCCGTCGGCATCGATCACCGCGGCGGTGTTGTAGTAGACGCCGGTGATGTCCTCCTCGTAGATCGGCACCACGATCACCATGGAGTGTTTCTTGGCGTAGTCCTGCATCAGGCGCGTGGTCGGGCCGTCCGGAATCTTCTCGGCGGCGGCGTACCACTTGGCATCCTGGCTCGGGCAGAAGTAGGGCTGAGTAAAGACCTCTTGGAAGCAGAGCACCTGCACGCCTTGCTGACCCGCCTCGTCGACAAGCGGCAGGTGGGCGGCGATCATCTTGTCGCGAATCTCCTCCGGCGAAAGGGAGGTGTCCCCCTTCAAGCTCATCTGGATGAGGCCGCCCTTCAGTGTCGTCATCTCCTGCTCCCGTCCTGCGTTCCTCTTGCCACAGCCGCCCGTGGCGATTGCCCTTATCCCCCATTATTCAGAAAAAAATCCGAAGTTAACGCAAACATCACCGCCTATACACGTGCGCGCCTAAGTGATTTGAGTGTGCATACGCACGCTGAAGCGTAATTCTATTGGTGTTTCCTATCTAGGCCGCTCTCGTTCCTGTTCGTAACAAGCCATATTCTGGCTTTGACGCAAGTTTTTCTTGACCAAGCGGCACAATCATGGTCGGATACAACCCCGAACAAGGCTTGACCGATTGGTCAGGTTAACATGGCACGAAGTTGACCAGATGGTCAACATTTTTTGGGGCGACGATGGGCGCTGAGCGTGCGATTGAGGAGCAGGGTCCTAAGGCCAGCATCCGAGAGGAGAACGAGAAGGCGATTCTCGATGCGGCCGAGGAGGTCTTCGCCGAGTACGGCTACAGTGGCGCCAGCACCAAACGAATCGCCGATCGCGCCGGCATTCCCAAGGCCAATCTCCACTACTACTTCCCGACCAAGGAAGGCCTCTATCGCAAGGTGATCGTGAACATCTTCAATGTGTGGCTGGAGGCGGCCAATGCGCTGGACGACAGCAACGATCCCAGAGAGGCGCTTACCCGCTATATCCATACCAAGATGGATCTCTCGCGCAGCCGGCCCTTGGGATCGAAGGTCTGGGCCAACGAGATCATCCAGCGCGCGCCGATCATTCAGGACTATCTGGAGACGACCTTGCGCGCCTGGACCGCCTCGCGCGCGACCATGATTCAGCGCTGGATCGACGAGGGCAGGATTTCCGCCGTCGACCCGCGTGCCCTGCTCTATATGATCTGGGCGACGACCCAGCACTACGCCGACTTCGCCCATCAGATCACCACCTTGAACGAGGGCAAGGAGTTGTCGGACCGCCAGTGGGAGGAGGCCAAGCGAAACGTGACCGAGATCATCCTGCGCGGCATCGGCCTTCCCGCTTGAGATGACCCCCTTGAGGTCAGCATCCGAGCCGCCGCCCTCGCCCGACACGGCGCGCGCCAGCCAAACCAAGAAACGGACCCGGATCCAGGCCGAAAAGGAGGCCCGTATTCTGGATGGGGCACTGGAGGTCTTTTCCCGCTACGGCTATCGCGGCGCCACGGTCGACCAGATTGCCGCTGCCGCCGGCATGTCGAAGCCCAACCTGCTCTACTATTTCCGGCGCAAGCACGACATCTATCTGGCCGTCCTGCGCCGCACGCTGGCCATGTGGCTGCAGCCCTTCGAGGAGATCGACGCGGCCGGCGATCCTGCCGAGGAGCTGAGCAAGTACATTGCCAAGAAGCTGGAGTTCTCGCGCACCAACCCGCAGGAGTCGCGCCTCTTCGCCAGCGAGATCATCCAAGGCGCGCCGCAGATCCAAGGTGTGCTGGGCGGCGAGCTCCGCGCCCTGGTCGAACGCAAGGCCAGCGTGCTGAAGACCTGGGCGGCGGCCGGCAAGATCATCGACGTCGACCCTTGCCACCTGATCTTCATGATCTGGGCGACGACCCAGCACTACGCCGACTTCGCCTCGCAGATCGAAGCGATCCTGCCGGACCGCAGCAAGGACGACGTCATCGACGAGGCCTACGGACCCCTGACCTCGGTACTCCTGAGGGGTCTCCTACCCCGCTGAGGAGCAGAGGGTCCGTGGCGACGGCGGTCACTTGTACTTGCCGCCGCAGGCAAGGTCATTGCCAGGACCATTGCCGGTGCTGATACAGGTCGTGGCCATGCCGCCACAAGCGGCTGCGTTGCCTGGCCCGTTTCCCGTCGTCACGCACTTTGTCGAGAGCCCGCCGCAGGCAGCCGCGTTGCCTGGCCCAATTCCGGTTGTGTCGCATTTGTTGGCCATTCCGCCACAGGCGACATCGTTGCCCGGGCCGATGCCGGTAGTGACGCATTTGGTCGCCTTGCCGCCGCATGCCGCGGCATTCCCCGGACCAATGCCGGTGGTGACGCACTTGTCGGACTCCTTCCCGCACTTGGCCGTATTGCCAGGCCCGATGCCGCTCGTGATGCAGCCTGAAGCCGACGCAATCGCTTGCGGGCGCGGTGAGACCTGCGGAGCTCCCTTTGACCATCTCTCATGAAGGCTAGAAACAAGCGCCTTGGCTGCATCAGGCTTCGCCGCTTGTATCGTTGCCTCTTGGCTTGCGGCAGGAAGCGCCAAGCCAAGCCACAGCAAGACGGCAATGAGGAACGGAGCTCTCATGGACACCTCTCCCAGTGGTTGTCTGTTGGCGCGCCGAGCTTCGCTGAGCAGAAAGCGTTGCGCAAGCCGCCAGGCTGCAGCGGTCCAGGTCGCCGAGATAGGGGCGCGAGTATGGTCGAGAGCTTACTCTCCGGCCGGCACCGCCTGAGGGTTGTTCGGGTGGGTGGTCCAGTTGGCGTAGTCCCTGTCGATCGGCTTGCCGGTTCTGGGATCGCTGCCCGACGTCAACTGCACCAGCTCGATGCAATTCTCGACCGGACAGACGGCGACGCAGAGATTGCAGCCGACGCATTCTTCGTCGTCGACTTCGAAATGGCGCTGGCCGTTCTTGGTGGCCGTGATGGCCTGGTGCGAGGTGTCCTCGCAGGCGATGTGGCAGCGGCCGCACTTGATGCAGAGATCCTGGTCGATCCGCGCCTTGGCCACGTAGTTGAGGTTCAGGTACTGCCAGTCGGTGACGTTGGGCACGGCCAGGCCGACGATGTCGCTGACCACGCCGTAGCCCTTTTCATCCATGAAGGTCGAGAGCCCCTGGGTCATCTCGTCGACGATGCGGAAGCCGTAGGTCATGGCCGCGGTGCAGACCTGCACGTTGGCGGCGCCCAGCGCCAGGAAATCGACGGCATCGCGCCAGGTGGCGATGCCGCCGATGGCGGAGATCGGCAGGCCCCTGGTCTCGGGGTTGCGCGCGATGTCCGCCACCATGTGGAGCGCGATGGGCTTCACCGCCGGCCCGCAGTAGCCGCCGTGGGTTCCCTTGCCGTCGGTCGGCGGATTGGGTGCCATGGTGTCGAGGTCGACGCCCATGATGGAGTTGATTGTGTTGATCAGCGAGACCGCGTCGGCGCCGCCGGACTTGGCGGCCGCGGCAGGCTTGCGGACGTCGGTGATGTTGGGTGTCAGCTTCACGATCACCGGCATTCTGGTGTGCTGCTTGCACCAGCGCGCGACCATCTCGACGTATTCCGGCACCTGGCCGACCGCCGAACCCATGCCGCGCTCGGACATGCCGTGCGGGCAGCCGAAGTTGAGCTCGATCCCGTCGGCCTCGGTCTCCTCGACCCGCTTCAGGATGTTTTTCCAGGAGGCCTCTTCGCAGGGCACCATCAACGAGACCACGACGGCCCGGTCGGGCCAGGCCTTCTTGACCGCCTTGATCTCGCGCAGGTTGACCGCCAAGGGGCGGTCGGTGATCAGCTCGATGTTGTTGAAGCCGATCAGCTGCCGGTCGGGACCGTGGATCGCCCCGTAGCGGGGGCCGTTGACGTTGACGATATGCGGATCCTCGCCCAGCGTCTTCCAGACCACGCCGCCCCAGCCGGCCTTGAAGGCGCGGGTGACGTTGACCTCGCGGTCGGTGGGCGGGGCGGACGCCAGCCAGAAGGGGTTGGGCGATTTGATCCCAAGGAAATCGGTGCGGAGGTCGGCCATTGTCTGCTCTCCCTATCTTCAGGCCTTCGCCGTAAGGCTTCGGTGGATCGATTCGGCGGCGATCTTGCCGTCCTCGACCGAGGCGACCGTCAGGTCCTCGCTGCCTGCCACGCAGTCGCCGCCGGCCCAGATGCCGGGGACCGAGGTGCGGCCCTCGCCATCGACCTTGATCCGGCCGCCCGAGAGCTCGATCGCAAAGGCGCCCAGGCTGTCAGGCAGGAACGTTTGGCCGATCGCCTTGAAGACCTGATCTGCCGGCAGCACGAAGGTCTCGCCGGTCCCCGCCGCGCCGCCCTCGCCGTCCGCGCTTTGGTACTCGAACTCGACCGCCGTCGCCTTGCCGGCTTCGCCCAGGATGCGGCGGGGCGAGGCCCAGAGTCGGATCTGCACGCCGTTGCTCTTGGCCAACTCCTGCTCGTAGCGGCTGGCCTTGAGCTGCGCCTCGCCGCGGCGATAGGCCATGGTCACCTCTTCGGCCCCCAGCCGCTTGGTCTGCACCGCGATGTCGACTGCGGTCATGCCGCCGCCGATCACCACGACGCGGCGCCCGACCGGCAGCTTGGACTTGTCTGAGGCCTGGCGCAGCCGGGCGATGTAGTCGATCGCGTCGATGACGCCCTCCAGCTCTTCGCCCTCGATCGCCAGCCGCTTGACGCCGCCCATGCCGAGGCCGAGGAAGACCGCGTCGAAGTCTGCCCGCAGACGCGCCAGGCCCGAGGCATCGGACAAGCCCCGGCCCAGCTCGACCTCGATGCCGCCGATGCCCAAGATATAGTCGATCTCCCTTTGGGCGAAATCGTCCGGGGTCTTGTAGGCGGCCAGCCCGAATTCGTTGAGCCCGCCGAGCTTCTGCTTGGCTTCGAAAAGAGTGACGTCATGGCCATGGTGCGACAGCCGGTGCGCGCAGGACAGCCCGGCCGGGCCGGCGCCCACCACCGCGATCTTCTTGCCGCTTGCGGCCTGGCGCCGAAAGGCCTGCTCGCCGCTCTCCATCAAGACGTCGGTGGCATAGCGCTGCAGGAGCCCGATGCGGATCGGCTTCTCTTCCGCGACATTGCGCACGCAGACCTCTTCGCAGAGCGTCTCGGTCGGGCAGACCCGCGCGCACATCCCGCCCAGGATGTTCTGCTGCAGAATCGTGTGCGCCGCCCCCTTGGGATTCCCAGTGGAGATCTGGCGAATGAACAGGGCCACGTCGATGCCGGTCGGACAGGCATTCATGCAGGGCGCATCATAGCAGAAATAGCAGCGCTGCGCTTCGACCTGGGCTTCGTGCGGGCTGAGAGGTGGGTGCAGATCGGCGAAGTTGCGGCGATAGTCTTCCGCCGTCAGGCGCTCCGCCGCCACGCCGGGAACGCGTCGCTTGTCCATGCCTTCGAGGACCTCCCTGCTTTTGGCTTAGTTTGGCTGCAATATTTTTACCATATGATAAATTTTTTGGTCAAGAGTTCAATTGCGGCCCGCTGCGCCGGCAAGCCGTTGCACGCCGCAGGCCCGCGTGCCATCGTCGGCCCAATCGTTGTGGAGATCCTTCGTGCGGCACCTCTTCGTTCTCTCGATCTTGATCGCCTTCGGGTCTCTTTGGCTGCCCGGCCAGAGGGCTGCTGCGCAGACGGAGCCGCCGCCGGTCATCGACCTGGTGGGCACCTGGGTCTCCGCCTATCACGAAAACGGGCGCTGGGACGGCACCTCCTGGGGCATCGGCCGGGTCACCCACGAGATGATCATCACCGAGCAAAGAGGGATGATGGTCCGCGGCTCCTGGAGACTTCACGTAACGCAGCTGGACGGCCAGGGCAGGGATGCCTCGGTCCAAGAGCGCGATGTGCAGCTGATCGGTGCAATCTCTTGGTCCGGCGATCAGATCACGCTGGTCAACCACAGCGAAAAGAATGCGATCGTCTTTCAGGGGCGGATCCTCAACCCCATCACCATCGAGCTGATTGCCTACGAAGCCGGTGAGCGCGGCTGGATCGAGCAGTTCCTGCTGGTGCGCCGCTAGCCGGATGCCCGAGGAGTTTCAATGCATAGAAATTCCCGAGCCGGTTCTTTGGTGACGTTCCGTATGGCAGGCCTGGGCCTCGCCCTCATGCTGCTGCTGGCCTTTGGCGGCAGCCGGGAGCTTGCCGGGCCGGCGCGAGCCTTGGTGGACGGGTTCGACCAGGCGGGCCTCAGTGCCGCGCGCTGGTCGGATAGGCGCCTGCTGCCTGGCGCGGCAGAAGTCCAGAGCCAAGTCGTCAGACGCGGCGCGGGTGCCCTGGCGATCACCGTCTATCCGGGGCACGACCCCCTGAACGACGGCTCCGACCGGGCCGAGTTGGCCGAGGCGGACGCGGTCCGCCTCAGCGCCGGGCAAGAGGTCTGGTACGGCTTCTCCATGCTGATCGCCGGGCCGATTCCCGCCGACGGCAACCGCATCGTCATCGGCCAGTGGCATCAAGAGGGCCCGGGCAGTCCTTTCGTGGCCCAGCGTTTTCGCGACGGCATCTTCCACATCACCCTGCAGGACGGCCTCTGCCGCGTGCGCATCGCCTGGCAGGCGGGCGGCAAGGCGGGCCGCGACCGCGGCTGCCGGGTGCGGGTGGAGCGCTTTGCCGCACTGCCGGCGTCCGACAGCGGCTGGATCGACATGGTCTACCGCATCCGGGCCGGGCCGGAGGGCGACGGCCTGGTCGAGGTCTGGGCCAACGGCCGGCGGATCGTGCGCGCCAGCGGCGCGATCGGCTATGACGGCATGACGCGGCAGTTCTTCAAGTTCGGCCCCTATCGCGATCCCGCCAGCTATCCGACCACGGTCTACCTCGACAGCTTTCGCCGCGGCGCCAGCTTCGCCGAGGTCGACCCGGCCGGAGAACAGCGTGCCGCCGTCATCGACTAGGCCTGCTTGGCCGGGCGCCGCGCTTCGTGGCGCGCGAACCAGAGGGTGAGGGCCGCGGCGGCGAGCACCAGGGGTGCCGCTGCAAGATTGACCGCGGTCCAGCCCAAGCCATGCAGCAAGCCGCCCGAGGCGAAGGAGGCGACGGCGGCGATGACCGCGATCGACAGCTCGGCCGCGCCCTGCACCCGGCCGCGCTCTTCCGGTCGGTGGGCGGCGGCGATCATGGTGGTGCCGGCCACGTACATGAAGTTCCAGCCGGTGCCGAGCAGGACCAGCGCGACGCCGAAGTTGACGAAATCGACCCCTGCCGCCGCCACCGCCATGCTGACGACCAGCATGGCGGCCCCGGCGAGGCCGATGTTGGCGGTGCCGAAGCGGTCGATCAGCCGGCCGGAGAAGAAGGAGGGCAGGAACATGCCCAAGGACGTGCCACTGGATCACCAGGGCGGCGTCCGCCACCGGATAGCTGCAGGCCACCATTGCCAAGGGTGTTGCCAGCATCACCAGCACCATCACGCCCTGGGCGATGCCGGCATTGGCGATGGCGACGATCAAGGTCGGCTGGCGCAGGATCTCCGCCATCGGCCGCCCCGCCTTGCTTTGCTGCAGGGCTGGCGCGCGCTCTTCGGCAAGGAAGGCGATGAAGCCCGTTGCCAGCAGGCTCAGCGCGGCGACGAAGAGGAAGGACCCGGCAAAGACCACCGGCGCGAAGAGGTCCTTCGACCAGATGGCGAGCGACGGGGCGGCGAGTGCTGCGACGATGCCGCCGGCCATCACCGTCGAGACGGCGCGCGCCGCGCCGGCCGGGGGCGACTCTGTCGGTGGCGGCCAAGCGGTAGTACTGTCCGATCGCCTGATAGACGCCCAGGATCGCACTGCCCAGGCAGAAGATCAGGAAGTCGCCGGCGAAGATGCCCTCGGCCGAGACGATGCCGCCGCCGATGCCGGCCAGCGCGCCCAAGAGAAAGCCCGTCCGGCGTCCCAATCGCTGCATCAAGAGCGACGCCGGGCGGGTGATCGCGATGGTGGAGAGCGCCATGATGCCCGCCGGCAAGGTCGCCAGCGACTTGTCCTCGGCCAGGATCTGCCCGACCAGGCCGGACATGGTGATGCCGACCATCAAGGCGCCCCAGAAGAGCGCCTGGCAGGCGGACAGCAGAAGAACGTTCCGCTCGATGCGAAAGAACGACACTGGCAAGACTTCCTTCTAAAGGATGGGGGCGGGCCTATGCGCCGGGCTGGCTCGCCGTCGCCCTGAAGCGGCGCCGATAGTCCTGGGGCGCCACTTTCAGGTGGCGCTGAAAGACGCGGCGCATTGTTTCGGGATGGCCGAAGCCGCAACGCTCGGCGATCTGCGGCAGTGGCTCGGCGCTGTCCTCGAGCGCCCGGCGTGCCGCCTCCACCCTGGCGCGCTCGACGAACTTCGCCGGTGTCGTGCCGGTCTCCTTGACGAAGACACGGGCGAAGTTGCGCGGGCTCATCGCCGCCCGCTCGGCCAGCGCCTCGACCGAGAGGTCCTCGGCGAGGCTGTTGACGATCCAGCCTGCAGGCGCCTCAGCGGCTCCGGCTCGGCGGCCTGCGCCTGCAGGTGCTGGCTGAACTGCGACTGCCCGCCCGGCCGCTTCAGGAAGGCGACCATCTCGCGCGCAGTGGCCAAGGCGATCTGCCGGCCGCAGTCCTCTTCCAGCAGAGCGAGCGCCAGATCCATGCCGGCGGTCACCCCGGCCGAGGTGTAGAGCCGGCCGTCGCGGACATGCAGCCGATCGGGCTCCACCGTGACCCCCGGATAGCGCCGGGCCAGCTCTTCGCAATAGCGCCAGTGCGTCGTCGCCTGCCGCCCGTCCAGAAGGCCGGCGGCGGCCAGGATGAAGGCGCCGGTGCAGATGGAGCCCGAGCGCCGGACGCTGGGCGCCATGGCTGCCAGCCAGTCGAGCACCCCTGCTGTCCCGCCTGACCCCATCCGCGCCGTCGCCGCCGGCGACCAACAGCGTGTCGATCCCGCCCGAGACCTGATCGATGCCGCGCGCGGCCAGCAGCTCGAAGCCGGCCGAGGTCGTCACCGGCCCTGCAGAGGGCGCCAGGATCTCGGGTCACATAGTCGATGCGCGCGCCCGGATCCTCCTCCGCCACGAAGCGCCGCATATAGCGGCTGGCCCCGGCGAAGACCTGCAAAGGCCCCACCACATCCAGGCTGTTCACGCCCGGATAGGCCAGCACGGCAATACGCTTCGTCGGCCAATGCGCTCTCGATTGTGTCACGGCCCGCTCCCGGTGGTCCTGCACGCGCCCCTAGTGTGCCGCCGTGCCCTGCTGGCAGCAATGACAAAGGCGCCACGATTTCTGCCAGACAGCCCTATGGCCATGTGCAGCGTCGGGCGTCGAGACGAACTCGCTCGTGTGGTCAAAGGCACCGGGCGGTACGCTGAGGTAGGACAGGGCTCGCTCCAGGACCCCAGCCGCGACAGCCGTGGTTTCCCTACCGATTTCCCTGAGGTAGGCTCAAAGCTTTAATCTCCCCGGCATACCGGAGGCCGTGGTTTCCCTACCGATTTCCCTGAGGTAGGCCTATCCCGACGCAGCGCAACCGCGGGACGGGCGCCGTGGTTTCCGTACCGATTTCCCTGAGGTAGGCTGAGGGCTACCTGAGCCCGGTGGTACCAAAGGCCGTGGTTTCCCTACCGATTTCCCTGAGGTAGGCTTGCATGTAGTCGTCAAAGAGATGATCCACCTGCCCGTGGTTTCCCTACCGATTTCCCTGAGGTAGGCTTCGCCAATCCCGCGTGTCAGGCTGCCGCCCGCCGTGGTTTCCCTACCGATTTCCCTGAGGTAGGCCTTGGGCGCCACGTGCCACCGTCGCCACCGGGGCCGTGGTTTCCCTACCGATTTCCCTGAGGTAGGCTCTGCCACGACAGCACCAAGCAGTCGGCCGAGCCGTGTTTCCCTACCGATTTCCCTGAGGTAGGCTGCCCAGGCAGCGACGTCATCGTCGAGCTTCGCCGTGGTTTCCCTACCGATTTCCCTGAGGTAGGCTGGGACAGACAGCGGCTCGACCCGCCCCGCCGCCGTGGTTTCCCTACCGATTTCCCTGAGGTAGGCTTCTGAGGACCAACATTGCCTGTTGCGATGTGCCGTGGTTTCCCTACCGATTTCCCTGAGGTAGGCTGGCTTGAGCGCCACGAAGGTCCCGTCATCGGCCGTGGTTTCCCTACCGATTTCCCTGAGGTAGGCTTGCTGACGTCGACCATCGGCACCGGAGAGAGGCCGTGGTTTCCCTACGATTTCCCTGAGGTAGGCTCATCGTCGCACGCGCTCGCCAGGCAGTAGCGCCGTGGTTTCCCTACCGATTTCCCTGAGGTAGGCTGCCAGGGCTTCATCATGCCTCGCGTGCCTATGCCGTGGTTTCCCTACCGATTTCCCTGAGGTAGGCTACCTCGATCTCCTGCAGGCGCACGGCCTGCGCCGTGGTTTCCCTACCGATTTCCCTGAGGTAGGCTCCCAGCTGACGCGCGACATCGACGCCGCGCGCCGTGGTTTCGCTACCGATTTCCCTGAGGTAGGCTCGCGCGGATCGCTGCAGCGTGGTCATGGCGCCGTGTTTCCCTACCGATTTCCCTGAGGTAGGCTCTTGCACCGCAGCCCCGGCACCACCCGGCGGCCGTGGTTTCCCTACCGATTTCCCTGAGGTAGGCTTTTGGGCGTGACGCTGTCGGCCTGCTCCTCCGCCGTGGTTTCCCTACCGATTTCCCTGAGGTAGGCTCGCCCGGACGACGCCACCAAGGATCTCCTGGCCGTGGTTTCCCTACCGATTTCCCTGAGGTAGGCTGGCAGCAGCGCAAGGCCTTGAGTTGCAAGCGATAAAGAGGGATCGGCTAAAGCAGAACAAGCTGTCGGTCCTTTCCTTTCTGTTCCTGCGCGCTCGCCGTTCCGACGAGCAGTTTCATGCGGGCGAACTGCCGCTCGGTGACCTGCAGCGCGCGCACGCTGCCGCGCGGCGGCAGGTTCTTCTCGATCCGGCCTAGGTGCTTGTCGGCGGCCTCCTGGCCGCGGCAGACGCGGGTGTAGACCGAGAGCTGCATCATGTCATAGCCGTCCTTCACCAGGAAGGTGCGAAAGCGCGTTGCGCGTCGCCGGTCCTCCTTGGTCTTGACCGGCAGGTCGAAGAACACGAAGAGATACACGAAGCGGACCTCCTCTTCCCGCATGCCGCCTCACAAAGCGGGCAGCCGGAGCGCGGCCGCCCCCTCGCCGGAAAGCGCCCGGACCAGAGAGGCCACCATGGCGTCGGCCGCCGGCAGGACCGTCACTTGCGTGCCGTCGAGCAAGAGGCTCTCCAGCAGCACGCCGGCCAAGCTCTGCCGCTGCTCGCGCGTCAGGCCGGCTTCGGCCGGCCGGCGGCCCTGCCCCGTCAGATGAAAGACCGTCCAGTCGGCCAGGGGGCGCAATACCTCCAAGAGGTCGTCGGCCAGATTGAAGGCGTTCTGGGCACCGGCGTGGTGCAAACCGAAGGCCGGCAGCAGCCCGGCCGCTACCAGGCTTGCGCGCGACGCCGGCTCTCAGCACGGCATAGCCGTAGTTCAGCATGGCATGCGCAGGGTCGGCTCGTCGTGGCGGCGGAAGTCTTCGAACAGCCGCTGCCAATAGAAGCGGGCGCCGCGGGCCTCGACGTTGCCGGGATCGCCGGAGCGGACCTGCCCGCACATCGCCCGCAGCTTTGCGCGCCCTCGATCTGGACACGCTCCAGCACGGCCGCCTGGTTCTCCAGCTTGCGCCGCACGATGGCCTGCCACAGCCGCTACTTCAACGACGCGGAGGCCGCGATCTGCTGGCGCGCGACACCGGCTTGCTGCCAGTGCTGGTGAAAGGGCAGCAGAACGCCGCAAGGATGGTGCCTGGCGTCGGAGCAGACGAGGGGGATGCCGGCCTCCAGGCAGGCCGCCATCAGCGCTGCGGTCAGGTGATCTGCGGTGTGTCCAGCACCACCCAGGCCACGTCCTCGAGCGGGAAGGAGAGCGCCTCCTCCTCGCCCTGCCTACCACCACCAATCGCTTGGCGCCGTGCGAGAGCCGGACGGCCGGCTTATGTGCAGGCCGCGCCATGCCATGTGCGGATCTCGCTTTCGATTTCGTGCTTGGCGCCCAGTCGATCGACCTGGAACTTGCAGAAAGACAGCAGCGTCTTGACACCCCTCTTGGGCGGCCTACTCAAGCGGTCATTGTGCGGAGAAAGTATGATCCCCGCGGTGTCTCTGTCGCAGGAGCGATAGTAGCCTTCCGTTACGGCTCCGTCTCGCTGTACCAGCTCGACATAGGAATCCGGATAGAGGCTGAATCGAAACGTGAAGGTGTCGTCGATCACGGTCCAGTCCGCTTCCGGCTTGTGGGCCACCATCGCGCGGTTAGGTGGTTGCGGCCATCGCTTGCGGTCCATCACCTGGCGGCGATAGATCGGCACCAAGTAGAAGATGTCTCGGCCCTTCTTATCCGGCCTGGCGAAGACGTCGACGCGCACCATGTCGGCGTTGTCGACATGCCCGCCGTTCAGCTCGAAGCCCGAGCGGGTCTTGCCCTTGGGCGCGAGGAAGCCCTTGCGCACCACGTCGCCCTTGGCCGAGCGGGGCGGGTCGTCGGCGGGCTTGCCCTTGTCGATCCAGGCCGTCAGGGGCTTCAGCCAAGGGCTTGTTGCCGCCCGTGGCGTCCTTCAGCCGTTCGAGGTCGCGTCCGGTCAGATCGGCCACGGCTTTCCGCTCGTAGACCCGCCTTGCGACCCTCTTCGGTCCCGACCCGATAGATGGTGTCGTTGTGCCCCTGGCCGCGGCCGCGGCGCTTCTCCGAACGCGCGACGAAGAGGGTCTCATAGTGAGCGCAAGCCGCCTCTCGAAAGCCGTCCCAGGGGGGGCGGCACCCAGGGTGTCCACTTGCCCCGGTTTCTCCTCCTCCACCCGTTGATACTGACGGGTCAGCCTGTGCAGCAGCCACTCGTTGGCCGCGGCCGCGCAGATCAGCGCGTCCAGCCCGTGATGCCGGTCGTCGGCCCGGTCCTTGAGGCCGTCCAGCCCCCAGGCGCGGCGCAGGATCGCCGTAATGGTGCCGGGCCGGGCGAAGAGCCGGCGGGGTCTCGCTGCCGAGATAGCCTTCGCTCGCCGGGTCGGGCTCCTCGCGGTCGCGGGTAGAGATCACGCAGTACGGTAAGCAGGGCGCGGGCGGCGTACTTGGTGTCGTTCAGGTTCCGCTCGACGAAGCCCTGCTGGCGCTCGTCGAAGTCGCGCATCAGCAGGGTCCGCTGCTTCCGGCCCTTGAGCTTCAACGCACGCACCCTTGCCTCGTAGCGCTGCCACCAGCCGGGATCGCTTTCGCCCTTCCATTCCCAGGGGCGTCCGTTTGCCCTTGTTCTGGTTCTCTTTGGCGAAGCAAAGCACCTGGTTCACGTAGCTGTTGTCCTGGCTGCGGCTGCGCGGCAGCACGTGATCGACCTGCACGCGATTGCTGGAGGCAAGCACCTCCGGTGCCGGGATCTCCTCGTCGGAATAGAGGCAGCGGTAGTTCTGCTCTTTCCACAGTTCGTAGCGGCGCAGGTCCTCCTCGCTTGGCTCTCCGGCCATGCCCAAGCAGTCCTTCATCTGCCGGCGGTGCCGTTCCTTCTCCGCGGTGCGCTTCTCGATCCCCTTGGTGATCTTGTCGCGCTCTTCGGCCGACTTGCCGACGTTGCGGGCCAATTCGACGACGATGCGCCCGGGCCTGGCGCCGAAGTGGTGGACCAGGGTCTCCACCTGCTTGACCGCTTCCAAGAGGCTGCGCTGCACGACGGGGTTCTTGATGTCGTCGATCGCGATCCGCCTGGGCCGCCCGTGATCGTAGTCGGCGGCCTGGCAGGCCTCGGAATAGACCATGCGCTCCAGCAGATAGGGCGTGATGCGGCGGGCGGCCTTGCCGAGATATGGCCGGCGCGCTTGAAGCCGGAGAAGCTGCCGGCCCGGACCGCCGCCATCAGCGGCCTTGCGGATCGCCGGCTCGAGGGACGCCAGCTGCTGCAGCCCTTCTTCGATGCTGCCGATCTCTTCGCGGAAGGCGATGACGGCCGCGATCTGGTCCAGCAAGGCCGGGTCGTCGCGAAGCGCGTTCCAGCCGGCCGGACCCACGGCGTCGTAGAGCGTCTTGGTGCCGGCGGCCAGCCACCCGAAGAGGCCAGGTCGGTCTTGGCCTTCTTCTCGTCGATCCCGGCGAAGGAGGTGCCGGAGGCAGGCCGACCTTCTTGGCCAGGGCGTTCCAGGTGACGGACTTGGCGTCGATGCCGAAGCCGGCCGCCGCGCGCGCGAGTCTCCTCCCTGGTCAGACGCTCCAGACGTCCGTCGCTCCTTATGACCTTGATCGTGTTGAGCTTGGCCAGGAAGCGGAACTTTTCGAACGAGGGGCATGGCGCGGTGCGCGCTTCTGGTCCGGCTCGAAGGGGCAGGCGCCGACCATCGCTTCGCTGTCCTGCAAGGGCAGTTGGCGCGCGGTGATGGCGAGGTAGCGCTCTTCGAAGGCGTCGGCGATCTTGGCATTGCCCAGGCTGCGCTGGGCGGCCAGAAGCCGCCGCGCCTCGGCCAAGAGGTCGTCGCGGGCATGGGTGTGGCTGTATTCACCCCCCTTGTTGCGCTTGTGCGCCCGGAAGGCCTCGTCCTTGACCACCATCTCGCCGACGCTGCGGTAGCGCGCCAGCCGTTCCTTATTGGCCTGAATGGCCCCCAGCATCTTTTTGTCGTCGGCGGGCGCGTTCTCCCCGCCCTCCGACTTCCTGCTCGAGCGGAAGCCCCGATGCTTGGCGATATGCAGCAGGGGCCGCCGCAAGCTCTGCGTCGTCCAGCCGGCGGTCGAGCCCTTGGGCCCGGGCCTGCCAAGGGTCGGGCGCGCCTTTGCGATGTGGAAGCCGGCGGGCTCACCGGACGCCAGCAGCCCCGCCTCGACCAAGCGCTTGCGGACATCGGCATGCGCCTGGCGCGCCGCCGCGTGACCCGGCGCAGAAGGCGCTTGTCCCGCCCTGGTCTTGTTCTTCAGCTCCTTCGTCTTGGGATCTTCCGGCGCTTCGAAACAGCGGCTCCCCCAGAAAGGCGATCAGCGTTCCCTCCGCCAGGCGAACGGCAGCGCTACCGGTGGAGGCAATGCCGACATCGAGGCCGAACGCCAGGTCTTCGTCGACCAGATAGCGTGCGCCAATGGCGCTGAGGCGCTCTGCAGGCTCTTGCTCATGCCCTGCAATCTACATTGTCGTTTCGGAGGAGTCAGCTATTGACGCCAGCAGAGGATCGCGGCAAGACTCAGGGCCTCAGGGAAATCGCAGGGAAACCACGGTAAGAAGGTTTTCCTTCTGAGGAGTTACCCCCGTCGGCCCTGCCGGCGGGGGGATCTCTTGCGCATGCACGCACGCAATCAGTCGCGTTCTGCCTCGTCTTCGCTCGGCAGCGGTAGGTCGGCGGCGCGGGCTTGCTGGCCGCTGGCGCGGTCGTAGAGGCGATGGATGCGATCGTCGGCCAATGCCTCCGCACGCCATTCGAAGTCGTCGTGCTGCTGGAGGAAGGGCGTGGCGCCGCAGCCCTTTACGGCGCACTCGGGCTTCCCTTTCGGGCATTGATTGAACTCACAGAGCCGGCCGAGATAGCGGTCGTCGGGGTCGAAGAGAAAGACGTCGACCTGGGTGAGAGACGACCCCTGCGCCGCCCCTTTTCGTGCAGCTGCTTCAGCGCCCGGACCTTGGCTTTGCGCAAGGCGTTGAGGTTGCCTCTCTTGTGATCCAAAGACCCAGGTCGACGTCCTTGCACTCGTGCCAGAGCTCGATGCCGGCACGCCGATAGGTCTTGAAGCGCGGCACCTCTTTCCAGGGTGCCCGGGCGAGCGAGCCGATCAGCGCGATTCGGGCGACCTCGGAAAAGCTCCGCCAGGCGGCGGCAACGGCATCGGCTGCCAGCCGGAAGTCGCGATAGCGGCGTAGCAGGCTGGCGTTCTGCTCGGCGATCCCGGCGTCCGACAGCTCGAACTCCTCCAGCTCGCGAAGATAGGCCTCGGCGTCTCTTCGCTGTATTCTTCGTCATGGTTACTCATCGACCTGTCCCAAGAGTTCTGCCACCCCCTCACCAGCCCTTGCTGTCCAGCCTCTGGATGAAGCTGCGCTTGCGGCGATAGTCGGCCCGGAGCGTCTGTACCAGCTGGCCGAAGGCGGCCGCCTGGCCGGTCCGGTGCCTCAAGGCCCGGATCTTCTCCAGTTGTTCGACGGCTGCGTCGTAAGCCCGCGCGTGGGTTTCCTTCACCAGGCTCTCGGCTTGCGCCTCGTAGACAGCCAGCGCGTCGTCCGGGATGATCCTGCTCGCGGGCTTCTGCGAGTGCAAGCCACAGCCGGGTGGAACAGCCCCCGGCCTTCGCCTCCCGCCAGGCTGCCTCGGAATCCTCTTCGAAGAGAAAGATCTTCACCAGCAAGGAATGATCGCTGAGCCGAGCGCCGGACCACCAGGTCTCTTCGCTGGGCTCCCTCCGTTCCTCTTCGATGCGACGGGCGGATCAGGGCCAGCGCCTTCTCCCGCCATGCCGGCCCAGGCCCCGGCGCGCTGGCCGTGGTGCTGCAAATTCCGATAGTCGGCGAGGCTCGGGCCATCCTCGAAGCCCTCCCAGATCAGCGCCATAGCGTCGTCGGGGCGTCCTGCCTTTTGATAGGCCTCGGCGAGAAACTCCCGATGGTGCTCGTTCGGCGGGTCGTCGGGGGAAGGCACGCCAGCCGCGCTCCGCCCAACCGAGGGCCGAGGTCTCGTCACCCGCTTCCCCGGTAAAGCACGGCGATCTGCAGAAAGCGATCGGCCGACGAGAGGTCCCGAGACTTCACCGCCACCCGGGCCTCGAGGTCGTCGCCAGCCAAGGCCTCCATGATGGAAGATAGCCGAGAGTGCGCACCATAGCGGTTCCGGCCATTGGTCCCGGATGACGAGGCCGTGACCTTGGCCCATTCCGCCTCGGCCAGACGGCGATAGGCCTCCAGCCCCGCCTCGCCCAAGACCTCGGCATAGCGCTCCACCGCGCCATAGAAGGCATCGAAGGAGGACTCCATCTCCCGCTCGAACAAGCGCTCGGCCAGGTCCACGGGATCGGGCTTGGCCTCTCGGCAAGCCTCCAGGTGAAGCTCTTGCAGGCGTTCGAAGACGTCGTAGAGCTCGCCGTCTGAATCGTCGACCTGCTCCATGGATTCCTGGATCTCGTCGATAGCGTACCCGGCCAAGCCGATGACGCGTTCGGCTTGGCCCTCCTTCAAGAAGTCCTTCAATGACTCGACGACCTCCGCCACGCCGCGCGGCGAAGCCATGGGCTTCGTGGTAGTCGAAGAAGTCGCCGACGCTCACCGCATCGTCGAACTGCTGCTTCCACAGGGCCGCGCCCGTCCCCGGCTCTTTGGCCTGCACGGCACGCAGCATCAAGCGGCGTTCCAGCTGCTCGTCATGGAGGGCCTGCTCGATCAGCAGCGATACCAGCTCTTGCTTGTCCAACGACAGGAGGTAGCGGCGCAGGTCCGCCTCGCCGACGTGAGGCTCTCCTGCCACGTCGGCGTCGAGACCGACGTCGCTCCGGCTTGTGTGCCAGGTGAGGCCCACGGCCACACAGTGCTTGCAGAACAAGCCGTCCTCACCCAGCGGGCAGCTACAGTCATGGCAGAGAGCGTCGTCCTCCACCCAAAAGCGCACCCGATAGGCGACGAGTTCCCTCGACCGTGGCCGCGATGCCCCTCAGATCGCGACGCAGCGAGGAGACCGCTCCTGCCTCGAAGTAGGCCTTGCCCCGCGCAAAGTAGGGTATCGCCGGCGATTCTACGCAGACGGTCCGGGATCAGGAAACTTGCCAAACTCCCATCGTCGCCGCTCGGCATCCGCATTGTCCCTCCGCTGACGAAATAGCCAGTGAAGCCTAGCGCGCCGGCGAACGCGCCGGCAGCCCCAATGCGAGATCATATGGTCCTCTAGCGCGTTAATCGACATGTCCACGCCGTAACCGGACTGACTGAAGCCGCCGTGCAGTCCTGGCCGGCGCTGTGGGGTGAATGCCGCGAGCGAGAGCGCCTTCTACCACTGACGGTGAAGGCGCCGCTCTGCGAAGAAACCCGGGTCCCGTCGCAACCGCTTTGCGCAAGGATGCCGTCCGCCGCTAGATCGGCGTCAGAGCCCTCTTCGCTCTGCTGCCGGCCAGGGTTCGGGCGCCCCAGCGTTCGTAGAGAAAGCCGGATACCGCACCCAGCGCGATCCAGAAGACAGCGCCGGTCACCAGCGAGGCGGCGACGAATTGGGCAGCGAGTTCGGGCGGGACGCTACCGCTGCCCTCACCATGCGGGCCGGTGAAGGCGAGCGGCATGGCCGCGATGATGACGCCGATGACTTGCCATTCTCTGCGCCTGGAGAAGACAAAGAGCGCGATGCCGGTGGCGGTGGAAAAGGCGACCGCGATCCACACCACCTGCCTGACGCCAAGGGCCGCGGCCGCGGCACCCGGCACCTCCGGCGGCAGCAAGGCGGCCGGCGCGAGAGAGAAGGCGATGAATCCGCAAAGACCCCAGATCACCCCCGTCCGGAAGTCCAATCGCCACCCCGACATGGCATAGGCGCCGACAAGCAGCAGCGCAAAGCCGCTGGCCGTCAGCACGTTGGTGATGGCGGTGTAGAAGTGCCGCTCGAAACCGTCGTCCGGCGCCCAGACCTCTTCCGCTGCGGTCCCCTGCGCATCGCCGTGATCATGGCCGTGATCATGCGCATGGCCACCGCCTGCCGTCTCGAAGAGCTCCGCATGATGGATCAAAGGCACCACGCGATAGGCCTGGACCGCCGACATCAGCAGGCCCACAAGGAACCCCGTGGCCACCGCAATCGAGAAGAGTCGTGCCACCATGAGCCAGGCCTTCCGTCAAAGCCCCGTGGATCTAGTGGCAAGGGAAGGCGAAGACGTGACGGGCGTCGTGTGCCGCGTTGTGGATCGCCTCCGACCCGAGAAACCCCACGCTCAGAATCAACATGCTGCCCAGGGCCAACATCAGCAGTCCGGCGAGCACTCGGTTGTCGGCGATGGCGCTGGTAATCGAGAGGGTGTTCGATAGAACTTGCATGATGTTGCTTCCTTCTCTGTCTGCTGCAGACCAGCTACCCGTCAGTGGTGATGGTGGCCGTGCTTCTGCGCTTGATGTGCGTGGTTGACGTCCCGGACGACCCGCTCCTCTCGAGCGGTGATCTCGGCGCTGTTGCTGATCCCCTTGGCGGCCAGCAGGCTCTCGCAGGCGGCCAGCCAGTGGTAGTAGTAGCGCGAACCGTCCTCGCCAGGATCCCGCTCGCTGGCCTCGGCGATCACGGCCGTCAGGTGGTTCGACCCATTCCTTCCAGGTGAAGAGGCCCCGGGCGTGCATCTGCACCACCATGGCGAAGGCCTTGGCTTCCCAGGGGCTGGCGGAAGACCGGCGCGGCATCCTCGCTGGGGGTAGGCCAGGGCGGCGTCGAAGCGCGGCAGGCGGCGGACGATCTCGTCCTTGTTCAGGCTCATTGCTGCGGCATCCCGGGGGTCAAGCGTGATCCATGTGATCGTCGTAGAGCGTCATGATCACCGAATCCCGCGCCGAGGCCTCGGCACCCCAGAGCTCCTGATGGGTGAAGCGGACGGTATAGAGGTGCTGAGGCTTCTGGTTGCGTCCGCTGGCATTGCTGTCGGCGAAGATGAAGACGCCGTGGTCTTCGACGACCTCGCCCTTCTTGCCGCGCACGTAACGCGGCAGGCGGCAGTGTCCGCTGGGGTGGATGTTCTTGCCGACGATGCTGTCCCCGGCCTTGAAGCGCGGTGCCACGTGGACATCCAGCTTAACCGGCGCGCCGTGCTCGAAGAAGTCTGCGACCTTGTCCGCGGTCAGGAGAGCCATGACGTCATCCTCCCTGCTTGATCTCGGCGATGCGCGCTTCGATTTCCTCGCGGCTCAAGACGCCCTTCTCGATCATGTTGGTCTCCAAGGTGGCCGCCCACTTCTCGTAGTAGCGCGCGGCGAAGTACTGCCAGGCCGGCATCCGCTCGATGCCGAAGCGGAACTCGTCGAAGTTCAGGAGGCCCGCGTAAGCCACGGCCAAGGTGGTCCCGAAGACCCGCTCCTCCCATTCGTCGAAGAAGAAGGGCTCTTCGGGGTCGATCGGGATGGGGCCGAAGTTGCTGTCCACGCCGCCCAGTTCATGTACGCCATTCATCGTGCTCGCTCCCGTTTTGGGATGGGATCAAAGGGGGTTAGGGGCCTTCGCCAAAGCAGTGCCCAGCATGGAATCGCGGGTGACCAGGCCGGCCAGCGCTTCCTCGCTCATGCCCTCCGTGCCGTCCGGGCGCATGGGGACGACCATGTAGCGCAACTCCGAGTTGCTGTCCCACACGCAGATTTCCGTGGTGTCCGGCAGCGCGACGCCGAACTCCTTCAGGACAGCACGCGGCTCCTTTACGCAGCGCGCGCGATAGGAGGGCGACTTGAAGTACATCGGCGGCAAGCCCAGGGTCGGCCAGGCATAGCAAGAGCAGAGCGTGCAGGTGATCAGGTGGTGAACTTCCGGCGTGTTCTCGACCACCTTCATGTGCTCGCCCTGCAGGCCGACGAACTCCTTGCCCAGGCTCGCGACCGCGGCCGTGCCGTCTTCCAGGAGCCACTTCTTGTAGTCGGGATCGCTCCAGGCTTTGGCCACGACCTTGGCGCCGTTGCGCGGCCCGATCTTGGTTTGAAAGAAGTCGATGATCTCGTCGATGCCGCCGGTGTCGACGACGCCTTTCTCGGTCAGGAGCGATTCGATCGCCCGCACGCGGATGCTGATGTCGTCTTCGTAGGACTTCACTCTGACGGACTTCTCTTTGGCCATGTCAGTCACTCTCCTAGGTTCGAGGCTGTGGCGGTGATGCCGGGCCCAGGTGGGAGATCGGGTGCTATGCAGCCTAGAGAGGGGCTGCCGGGCTGACGAAGCTGCTTTGCATCGCCGCCGCCAGACCCGCACAAGCGGCAGATCTTCTGCATGAGCGGCAGCCGCCGCCGTTCGTGCAGCACCGCCGCACGAACGGTGAGTGTTGTGGCAACTATCTGAAAAGATTATGATTTACGAGACACTCACCGCTCGCGCTCCCTGTCGGTGCAGCAAAGGGAGGGGTCGGGGCCGGGCGATCTCGCTGTGTCGCGAGGGTGGCCATCAGGTCCCCAGTGCGGCATGCACCTCTTTGAAGCGGCGGCGGCTGATGGGCACGGATTGCTCTCCGCCCCTATCGAACAGCAGCCGGCCGTGATCGCGGGTCTGCTCGAAGCCTTTGACCTTGCCGACATTGACGATGAAGCTGCGGTGAACCCGCAGGAAGTGATCCGTGGGCAGGCGCTTTTCCAACTCGGACAGCGACTGGTCGCAGAAGTAGCTGTCTGCCTGGTCGTGGACCGTGCTGTAGTGTGCGTCGGCCTTGATGTAGGTGATCTCGTCGAGATCCAGAAACAGCGTCTTGCCGTCTTTGGTCACGGCGAGTTTTTCGACTGCCGCTGCGCCGGCCGCCTCGCCGCCGGCGCGTGCTGCGAGCTCTGTGCCTGCTATCACCGGCCCTGCGCCGACAGCCGGCGCGCCGCGGCGAGCGCCTGGCCCGATCGGGACGTCCGGCATAACGGCCAAGAGCGAGGCCCCGATGATGCCGAACACCACCAAGGTGACGACGATGGCAATCTCCTGGCTTGGCAGAATTGGCGCCGTCAGGGTTACGGAAACCTCGCTCGGGACGAAGTCGGACGCCAACATCGCAAAGTAGTGGATGCCGCACATGGAGATTGTGAGCAGTAGGGCGCCGACAGCGATATGCAGCCGGGCGTGATTGCGAAAGACCAGCCACATGGAGCCAATCGCCACTCCAACAGAAAACAGGATGCTCAACACAATCCAATTGAAATTGTAGGCGACGATGCAGCGACTGGATTGAAAGGCGGCCATGCCGACGAAATGCATGGTCGTGAAGCCGGCGCCCAATACGGTGCCGCCAATGATGATCTTCAGGTTGGAGTGGATGTTGGTTCTGATGATGTAGAGCGCGACCCCGACGACGATCATCGAGATCAGCGCGGAGACCAAGGTCAGCTGCAGATCATAGGCGACGAGAAAGGGAAACTCCCAAGCCAGCATTGAGATGAAGTGCGCCGACCACATGGTGGCGCCCAGCATCAAGGCGACACAGCTGAGGCTGATGCGCAAGCGCTGCCCGCTTAGGCTCGTCAGGCGCCAGGCCAGCGACAGGCTGGCATAGCATCCGATCACCGTAACCAGAAGCGATAGACCAATGAGCCACAGGTTGTAGCTGATCTCGACCATTGGCTCTTTCTCTCAAGGTCCTCCCCGGCGCGCGGCCACCAGTCCGACTGGCCAGGTAGCGGCCTGGGAGCAAATCCGTCACTCACGACAAAGAGCAAGTCGCTTGCCGACGGTTTCCGTCGCGCATCGGCTGTGCCAGGCTATCATCGTGAAAGAGCCGAGCGCAAGCGGGGTTCGGCGCGCCTGGATGATCACAAGGGAGGGAGGCCAGCGATGGCGGACAAGACGATTCTCATCACCGGTGCCAGCCAAGGAATTGGCGCTGCCTGCGTGCGGGCCTTCGCCGAGGCGGACTGGAGCGTGGTCATGACCGCGCGCTCGGCCGACCGCTTGGAGGAGGTGATCCAAGACCTGGGCGCGGCCGGCGAGTTCTGCAGCGCCGAGCCGGCCGACGTGACCGACCCTGATGCGGTCGACGTGCTCTTCGCCCGCATCAAGGCGCTGCACGGCCGACTGGACGCCGTCTTCAACAATGCCGGGACCAACCTGCCCACCACCTCGATCGGCGACATCGGCTGGGAGGAGTGGCGGCGGGTCCTCTCGGTGAACCTGGACGGGTCATTCCTGGTCGCCGCCGCGGCCTTCAGGATGATGCGCGACCAGAACCCGCAAGGCGGGCGGATCATCAACAACGGCTCGATCTCCGCGCATGTGCCGCGTCCCGGCTCTGCCCCCTACACGGCCTCCAAGCACGCGATCACCGGGCTCACCCGCTCGATTTCGCTGGACGGGCGTCCTTTCGACATTGCCTGTAGCCAGATCGACATTGGCAACGCCGCCTCGGCGATGACCCAGCATATGGCGGCCGGCGTGCCGCAGGCCGACGGCTCCCTGGCGCCGGAGCCCACCATGGACGTCAATCACGTCGCCCAGGCGGTCCTGCACATGGCCGAATTGCCGCTGGCGAGCAACATCATGTTCCAGACCATCATGGCGACCAAGATGCCCTTCATCGGGCGTGGCTGACCAAGACCCCCCGATTGCCAAGGTGGCCCAATCGACCGCTTTCCGTCGCGGCTACGGGAGGCGCCTGGGAGACCTGTTCTCCGATGCGCTTGCGGAACCTGCCTGCGCTCATGCCAGAATGCCTTTGATTCGACTAGAGATTGTGGTAGCCGTGGAAACGAGGGCGGCGCCATGGAGGAATCTCGAGCAATGGCTGTCATCTTCGGAACCACGGGCGTCGACAACACCCTGACGGGAACCGATCAGGCCGATACGATATTCGGTCTCAGCGGCAACGATGCCCAATTCGGATTGAGCGGCAACGACGGTCTGTTCGGTGACTCCGGTGCCGACAGCTTGATCTACGGAGGCGAGGGAGACGATTCTCTCTATGGCGGTCCCAACAAGGACATCTTTCTCGTCGGTGGGGATGGCGACGACCGGATCTTCGGCAACCAAGCCGGCGATTACTTTCTGGCCGGCGAAAACGATAACGATAGGATATTCGGCGGGCGCGGGAACGACACCTACCTCAACGGAGGCTACGGCAGTGACATCGCCTATGGGGGAGATGGCGACGACACCTCCTTGTTGGCCGGTATCGATCAAGGCGGCCTGATCTTCGGCGGCAGCGGTGCCGACACCTTCCTGCGCGCGGAAACCGGGTCGGACAGCTTGAACGGCGACAGCGGTGACGACGTCTCGCTGGCCGGCGGCAGTGGGTCCGATCATATCATCGGTGGGGACGGCAACGATCTGAGCCTCTTTGGAGAGCTCGGCAACGACAAGGTCTATGGCGGCAGTGGTGACGACGGCCATCTCTACGGCGACTACGACCCCATCCGCTACAGAAACGGTTCTGGCAAGGACAGGATCTTCGGTGAGTCCGGCAATGACTTCTCGGTCTTCGGAGGCGACGGGAACGACCGGATTTACGGTGACAACGGCAGCGACGATATGGATGGCGGCAGCGGGCGCGACCGGCTCTATGGCGGCGCCCAGAACGACGGCACGATCTTCGGTGCTTCCGGCGGCGACAGGCTTTTCGGCGACAATGGGCGCGACCTGCTGGCGGGAGAGGACGGGCGTGACACGCTCTATGGCGGCGTGGGCGGCGACAAGGGTCTCTTCGGCGGCGGCGCCATGGACCAGCTCTTCGGCGACGTGGGCAGAGACATCCTCTACGGCGGCCTGGCCGACGACCTCCTTGACGCGGGCGAGGGCAACGACAAGGCCTCGGGCGGCAAGGGCAGCGATCTCGGCTACGGCGGCAGCGGGACCGACAGGATGAACGGGGAGGCCGGCGCCGACAGCCTCTTCGGCGGATCCGCGCTCGATCGCCTCTTCGGCGGGAGTGGAGGCGACGAGTTGGACGGCGGTGACGAGGCCGACACGATCGATGGTGGCACGGGCGACGACCATCTCTATGGGCGAAAGGGTGGCGACCAAGGCTATGGCGGTGCCGGTCAGGACATGCTCTTCGGCGCCGGCGCCAGCGACACCTTGAGGGGTGGTACCAACGGCGATGTGCTCTACGGCGGGGCCGGTGGCGACGTGCTTTTCGGAGGCCGTGGCCCCGACGTGCTTTACGGCGGCAAGGGGCAGGATCTGCTCTTCGGCGGCGACGGCCGTGACACCTTCGCCTTCGAAGAAGGTGCCAGCGGCGCCCAAGGCGAGATCGTGGACTTCACCGGTGCTGCCGAAGGCGGCCAGGACAAGATCCAGCTGGACGTGCCGGGCGACGCCGGGTCCTTTATTGGCAATGAGACCTTCTCCGGCGGCGGCGCTGCCGAGGCTCGCTTCAGGCCGCTGAACGACAGCACTGGCGAATTGGAAGTCGATGCCGACGGCGACGGCGCGGCCAACTTCAGCGTTAAACTGAACGCGGTCACCGCTGTCGACCAGCTCACGACTACGGACTTCTTGTTCGTTTGACCTAAGGCGTTGCGAGCGACGCTGTGCAGTAACTCCATGCTCCAGGCCATCACAGCGGCCGAGATGCCCTTCATCGGGCGCGGGCGAGGTCCACGGACCAGAAGCTGCCGTCATGCCGGCAGCCATGTAACCGGGATCAATCGAGGGTGGTTGCGAGGGTGACTGCCGATCCGTCTTTCCGCCTCCTGTGCCTTGCCGCTCCGCCTTGACCCTTCGGGGCAAGTCTTGGACTCCGCCAGCAGTTGAAAGCAATCCGCTTGAGGCCGGGGGGCTGCTATCTTGGAGACACGCTACCGTTAATCCATCTACAACCATCGTTATCATCGCCTTCGCGCTGGTGTAGACGGAAATGGATTGTCTGCCCACCCGATAGGCTCAGCCTCGTGGGCGCTCTAAGGTGAGAGTCGGCACCTCTTGGGGCGCCACTTCGGGGGCTGCGTGGCCGGATGCCTTGTTGTCGGATTCGCTTTGATTCACTATCGAAATATGATAGCTGTCGAATTGGTTGGGGATGGCCAACGAGGAAATTCGAGCAATGGCTGTCATTTTTGGGAACACGGGCGTCAACAATCTTCTGTCGGGAAGCGACCTGTCCGACCGGATCTTCGGCCTCAGCGGCAACGATGCGCAGTTCGGTTTGGGCGGAAACGACGGCCTTTTCGGGGGGTCCGGCGTCGACGTCCTCTTTTATGGAAGCAATGGCAACGATTCGCTTTACGGTGGTCCGAACGAGGACGGCTACTTCTTCGGTGGGGAAGGTGACGACAAGATCTTCGGCAATCAGTCCGACGATGCCGCCCTGCTGGGCGACAATGGCAACGACACTGTGTTCGGAGGTAAGGGAAACGACATTTATCTCTTCGGCGAGTACGGAAGCGATACTGTCTTTGGCGGGCAGGGTGACGACTTCTTCCTGGTTGCCGGTGCCGACCGGGCAGGCAAGATTTTCGGAGACAGCGGCAACGATGGGTTCCTGATCGCGCAGGTCGGCTCGGATACTGTGGACGGTGGCAGCGGAGACGACGTTCTCCTGATCGGCGGTAGCGGGACGGACACCCTTATCGGTGGCGACGGCAATGATCTTGGCCTCTATGGAGAGTTCGGCAACGACAAGCTCTATGGCGGCAGCGGTGGCGACGGCAATCTCTTTGGCGACTACGTGCCCTCGGCCTATGCGCCGAACGGATCGGGCAAGGACAGCATCTTCGGTGGCTCGGGCAATGACTTCTCTATCTACGGGGGCAACGGGAACGACCTGATTTTCGGGGGCAACGGCATCGACGAGGCGGACGGCGGCAGCGGTCGCGATCGCCTCTACGGTGGGGCGCAGAATGACGGCACGCTCTTCGGCGCCTCCGGTGGGGACACCATATTCGGGGACAACGGGCGTGACATTCTCGCCGGAGAGGATGGCCGCGACACTCTTTACGGCGGGATTGGCGGAGACAACGGCATCTTCGGTGGCCAAGGCTCCGATCTGCTGTTCGGCGGGGCCGGACGAGATATCATGCGCGGCGGCTTGGATAATGACTTGTTGGACGCCGGTGACGGCAACGACAAGGTGCGTGGTGACAGAGGGAACGACTCCGCATTCGGCGGGTCCGGAACCGATCGGCTGGAAGGAGACTCAGGGTCCGACAGCCTCTATGGCGGAGCGGACGTCGATCGGCTTTTTGGCGGTTTTGAAGACGATCGCCTTGATGGTGGCGATGGTGCAGATACAGTGGATGGTGGCACCGGCGACGATCAGCTCTATGGCCGCAAGGACGGTGACCAGGGCTACGGCGGTGCCGGTCAAGACGTGCTCTTCGGCCATGGCGGCGGCGACACCCTGCGCGGCGACACCAACGGCGACCTGCTCTACGGAGGGGCGGGCGACGACCTGCTCTTCGGTGGCCGCGGCCCCGACATCCTCTATGGCGGCAAGGGGCAGGACTTGCTCTATGGCGACGACGGCCGCGACACCTTTGCCTTCGAGGAGGGCGCCAGCGGCGCGCAAGGGGAGATTATGGACTTCACCGGTGCAGCCGAGGGCGGACTCGACAAGATCCAGTTGAACGTCCCGGGCGATGCCGGCAACTTTATCGGCGAGCAGGCCTTCTCCGGCGGCGGCACCGCCGAGGCGCGCTTCCAGCCGCTGGATGGCAGCACCGGCGAGCTGGAGGTCGACGCCGACGGTGACGGCACGGTCGACTTCAGCGTCGAATTGAACGCGGTGACCGCAGTCGACCAGCTGACGACGACGGACTTCTTGTTCGTGTGATCTCAATGGCGGCGAATGCCACGATGCTATCGTCCGAGCATTTTGCGCGCCGACGTGCTGATTCGTAGTGTACTTTGCGAAAGATGCGCCAATAGCGGAAAGGACATCTGGCCATGGCCAACATCTTCGGTACAGCGGGTGTGAGCAATGTGCTGACCGGAACCGAACTGTCCGACAGGATGTTCGGGCTTAGCGGAAACGATTCTCTTACCGGACTCAATGGCAAAGATGGTCTCTTCGGAGGTTCTGGCAGGGATTGGGGCCTAAATGGAGGCTCCGGCCGCGACTCGCTTTATGGGGATGTCGGAGATGACCGCTATCTGTTTGGTGGATCGTCCAACGATACTCTCTTTGGCGGCGATGGCAGGGACACATACCTCCTAGGACTCAACGGGAACGATACTGTTTTCGGAGGGAACGGTAATGACACAAATCTTTTCGGAGAGTATGGCAACGACATCGTCTTTGGTGGTATCGGCAACGATGTGCTCTTGATTGCAGGCGTCGACGGCCCTGGCATCGTGTTTGGAGAGAGCGGCTCGGATAGCCTGCTGGGCGCTGGGACCGGGTCCGATACCTTGGACGGCGGGAGCGGTCGTGATGCCGACATCGTCGGCGGCAGTGGATCAGATTTCGTCTATGGCGGCGATGGCGACGACAGACGGCTCTACGGCCATTTCGGTGATGACAGAGTGTTCGGGGGAAGTGGAGCCGACCGCGCTATCTTTGGTGATGTTGTACCATCGGGCATTGGCTCGGATGGCTCCGGGGCGGATCGCATTTTTGGCGGCTCCGGCAATGATTTCTCGATTTTTGGAGACAATGGGAACGACCGCCTCTACGGAGGCGACGGAGACGACGAACTGAACGGCGGTAGCGGCAGTGATTGGCTTTATGGTGGGCAAGGTGCGGATGGGCGGCTGAACGGCGCCGGGGCGACAGACTACATTTTTGGTGGCCGCGGAGCGGACAATTTGAACGGCGGTATAGGTAACGATACTCTCTATGGCGATTCAGGCAAAGATGAGTTGTCGGGCGGTGATGATCGAGACCTTGGCTTTGGTGGTACCGGCGCGGACCAGCTCGATGGCGGACAAGACTCGGATGTTCTCCACGGCGAGCGCGGACGTGATCGCCTCGATGGCGCGCCAGGTGATGATCAGCTTTATGGCGGGAGAGGCTCCGATGTCTTGAACGGTGCTTCAGGAAGTGATCATTTGTATGGATCGCTGGGAGATGACAAGCTCTTGGGCCGCAGAGACGATGATGTAGCTTTTGGTGGTGCCGGTGTCGATTCAATCTATGGCGGTAGCGACGACGATACTTTGAAAGGCAACACGGGCAGTGATGCGGTCTACGGGGGCGCAGGTAATGACGCACTCTTCGGCGGCTTCGACGCAGATGTCCTCTACGGTGGAAAGGGAGAGGACACCTTTCGTGGTGGCAAGGGCGCAGACACTTTTGCCTTCGAAGAAGGCCTCAAAGGGCCGCAGGGAGAAATCCTGGACTTCAGCGGCGTAGTTCAAAGCGATCTAGACAAGATCCAGCTCGATGTCCCTGGCAATGCCGGTCAGTGGATAGGCGATCAGGCCTTCTCTGGCGGCGGCACCGCGGAGGTGCGTTTTCAGGCCAAGGGCAATGGCAACGACAAGATCCAGGTCGATACGGACGGCGATGGTTCGTCGGACTTCAGCGTAAAGCTGAACGGGATCACCATGGCCGATCAGCTGACGGCCACCGACTTTCTCTTCGTCTGACGCGCCGGCGAAGCCTCTCTCGAGGTCACGCTTACGACTGGCTTGCCAGCGAGGTGCGTCAATCATTAGATTGACGCATGTCGGACTGGATACCCAAGCGAGAATCGCTGGCTAGGCCGCTGCATGTTGGCCTGGCTGCGGCGCTTAAGGAGGCCATAGAAGACGGGCGCTTGGCGGCCGGTGCCAAGCTGCCGCCGCACCGCATGCTGGCGGACCGGCTGGGCATGAGCGTGCATACCGTCTCTAAGGCCTATGACCTGTTGCATCGCCAGGGCCTGGTCGACGGGCAGGTCGGCCGCGGCACCTTCGTGCTGGATCCGGCACAGGCCTCGCGCCAGCCCTTTCTGATGGAACGCAGGGATCAGGAGCTCATCGATCTCTCGATCTCGCGCCCGGCCTATGACTTGCTTCATGTGGAGGCCATGGAGCGGAGCTTGGCGGCGCTGCCCAAAGAGCTCGACTACGCCACCTACCTAGCCTGCCGCCCTAACGTCGGCCTCTCACAACATCGGCGCACGGGTCGCAGCTGGCTCCAGCGCTGCGGCCTGGAGGTCGACGAGGAGCGCATCATACTCACCAATGGCGTCTGCCACGGCATGTCGACGGCCTTGGCCTCCGTGGCCCAAGCCGGCGACACCATCGTGACCGAAATCGTCGCCCACCACCTGATCATCTCGCTTTCGGCCTACTTCGGCCTGCAGCTGCAGGGCTTGGAGACCGACGCCGAAGGAATCCTTCCCAATGCGCTCGAGGCAGCCTGTGCGCGCCAAGAGGTCAAGGCCCTGTTCACCGTGCCGACCCTGGCAAATCCCACCGTTTCCTCTCTTTCCGAGGATCGCCGGCGGGCTCTGGTGGAGGTGGCGCGCCGCCACGACCTCTTGATCATCGAGGACGACGCCTGGGGGCCGATCAGTGCGGACCGCCCGACGCCACTCTCCGCCTTGGCGCCGGAACGCTCGATCTACTTGACCTCCTTCACCAAGTGCACGCTGCCGGGCTTGCGGGCCGGCTACCTGGTGGCGCCGCAGCGTCTGCTGCCGGCGATCACCAGCCGCCTCATCGTGCTTAGCTGGATGGCGACACCGCTGATCGCCGAGCTCGCCAGCCGCTGGGTCGAGGACGGCACCGCAGCGCGACTGGTCGACTGGCAGCGCCGCGAGATGTCCGCGCGCTTCCAGATCGTGTCGCAGGAGATGCGGGGTTTCAACTGGCGGGGCGACCCCGCTGCCTTGCACTTCTGGCTGGAGCTACCGGCAGGCTGGAATGCCGGCGACTTCGTCCAGCATGCCAGCGCGCTGGGCGTGGCCATCGCGCCGCCGCAGCCCTTTCGCACCCAGCAGGCGCCGCCGCTGGATGCGGTCCGCGTCTCTCTTGGTGGCGGTCACGATCGCGAGGCTCTGGCAAGGGGCTTGGCCCTGCTGCGCGACCTCCTTCAGCGTTCGCCGGCACCCTTGATGCCGTCCTTCTAATGTACTGCGTCAATACTTTTATTGACATGTAGGTCAATCGCTCATCACTCTGAGCATCCAGGCCACGAGACCGGGGATGCAACAGCGGGATGGCGCGGCCCATCATCGAAATCGACCGGGTGTCGAAGTCCTTTGGCGCCTTGCAGGTCTTGGACCAGCTGACCTTCGAGGTAGCACCGACCGAGAGGCTCGCGCTGATCGGGCCCAGCGGGTCGGGCAAGACCACGATCCTGCGCATCCTAATGACCTTGGAGACGATCGACGGTGGCCACATCCGCGTCGAGGGCGAAGAGCTCTGGCACATGCCGCGGGGCGGTGCCCTGGTCGCGGCCGACGAGGGCCACCTGCACGAGATGCGCAAGAAGATCGGCATGGTCTTCCAGCTCTTTAACCTCTTCCCGCACATGACGGTCTTAAGGAACGTCGCCGCAGCACCGATGCTGACGCAAGGCGTGGCGCGCAGCGAGGCCGAGACCCGCGCCATGCGACTCCTCGACATGGTGGGGATGGTGGACAAGGCCAAGATGAAGCCCGCCCAGCTCTCCGGCGGCCAGAAGCAGCGGGTCGCCATCGCCCGCGCGTTGGCGCTGCAGCCCAAGATCATGCTGTTCGACGAGGTGACCTCGGCGCTCGACCCCGAACTGGTCGAAGAGGTGCTGAACGTCATGCGCCGTCTGGGCGAAGAGACGGACATGACCATGCTGCTGGTCACCCACGAGATGCAGTTCGCGCGCGACTTCGCCCACCGCGTGCTCTTCTTCGACGGCGGCCGCATCGTCGAGCAGGGCCCGCCAGACCAGATCTTCACCGACCCGCAGGAAGAGCGCACCCGCGGGTTTCTCAAGAAAATCATCGCCGCCGGACATGCCATCTGACCGCCGGCGGCAGGCGCTCGTTAACGAAGGCAGATCGAACAAGGAGAGACAGAAATGAGCCAAGTCATCACCAGCCGCCGGGCCCTGCTGAAGGGATCGGCCCTCACGCTGGCCGCAGCCGGTCTCGCCGGCGTCCTCCCCGTCGGCCAGGCACGCGCGGAGGACACGCTTGCCCGCTTGAAGGAACAAGGCTACGCCCGTGTCGCGATCGCCAACGAGCCGCCCTGGACCGCGGTCAATTCCGACGGCACCGTGACCGGCGCCGCACCCGAGGTAGCACGCGCCGTCATGGCCAAGCTGGGCGTGCCGGAACTGGTGGCCACCGTCTCGGAGTACGGCGCCATGATCCCGGGCCTGCAGGCCGGGCGCTTCGACGTCGTCACCGCCGGCCTCTTCATCAAGCCGGAACGCTGCGCGGCCGTCATCTTCTCGCAGCCGGACCTCTGCGACGCCGAGGCCTTTGCCGTCAAGAAAGGGAATCCCACAGGCGTGACAACCTATGAGGCGCTTGCCGCGCACGCCAGTGCCAAGGTAGGCGCGCCGGCGGCGGCACGGAAGAACGCCTGGCACTGGAGGCCGGCGTGCCGCGCGACCGGGTGATCGTGGTTCCCGATGCGCAGTCGGGCGTAAAGATGCTGCAGGACGGACGCATCGACATCTACGCCTTGCCGATCCTCTCGATCAGCGACCTTCTGAAGAAGGCGGACGATCCCGACCTCGAGATGATCGCGCCCATTGCCGGCACGCCGATCTATTGCGCGGGCGCGGCCTTCCGCAAGGACGACGTCGCCTTCCGCGATGCCTACGACGTGGTGCTGGCCGAGATGAAGGCCAATGGCGAGTTCGACGCCATCGTCGAGCAGTTCGGCTTCAACGGCGAGGCGGCGAAGTTGCAGACGCGCGAGAACCTCTGCGCCGGCAAGCAGTAGCGGGTGCAGTTGGTCCCGAGGGGCGCCGCTGGGCGCCCCTCCCTCGATCTTCGCCACGAGAGGGAGCGCGCGGCATGGAGCAGTGGTCAGGCTATCTGATCCTGATCTTGGAAGGGGCCGTCACCACGGTGGAGCTGACGGTGCTGGGCTGCGCGCTGGCGCTCGCCATGGCCTTTCTGGCCGGGCTGGGACGGCTTTCGCGCTTCTTCCTGGCGCGTGCCTCGGCCACGGTCTACATCGAGTTCTTCCGCGGCACCTCCATCTTCGTGCAGCTCTTCTGGGCCTTCTTCGTCCTGCCCTTGATCGGTATCCCGATCAGTCCCTTCACGGCCGGCGTGCTGGCGCTGGGCCTCAACGTCGGCGCCTATGGGGCCGAGGTGGTGCGCGGCGCGGTGCTGGCGGTCCCGCGCGAGCAACACGAGGCCGGGGTCGCCTTGAACCTGACGCGCTGGCAGCGCCTGCGCCACGTAATCCTGCCGCAAGCCCTGGTCTTGATGCTGCCGACCTTCGGCAACAATGCAATCGAGCTCTTGAAGGGCACCGCGGTGGTCTCTCTGATCTCCATCGCCGATATGACCTTTCAGGCGCAGGTGGTGCGCTCGCAGACCGGCAACACCGCAATTCCCTTCCTCACCATCCTGGTTCTCTACTTCCTGATCTCGCTTGCGATCTCCCGCAGCGTGCGGGGCCTGGAGCGGCACCTGTCGCAAGGCCTCGACGTCACCAAGGCTTAGGCGGAGACTGGCAATGGAGTGGGATTGGGCCTTCGCCGTCGAGATCATACCGCAGCTGATCGAGGGCGTGATCGTCACTATCGAGGCGACCCTGCTCGGCAGCCTCCTTGCGCTGATCCTGGGGCTCTGCTGGGCGATACTAAGGCGTAGCCGGAACCGACTCGTGAGCCGCTCCGTCAGCTTCTTCGTGGAGTTCGTGCGCGGCACGCCGCTTTTGGTGCAGCTCTACTTCCTCTTCTTCATCCTGCCCGACGTCGGCATCTTCCTCTCGGCCCTTCTGGCCGGCGTCTTGGGCCTCGGCATCCACTACAGCGCCTATACCGCAGAGGTCTATCGCGCCGGCATCGACAATGTCTCCAAGGGCCAGTGGGAGGCGGCCAAGGCCTGCAACTTCAGCCCCTGGCAGACCTGGACCCACGTCATCGTGCCACAGGCAGTGCCGCCGATGATCCCGGCGCTCGCCAACTATCTGGTGGCCATGTTCAAGGAGACGCCCTTGCTGTCGGCCATCACCGTGCTGGAGCTAATGAACCAGGCGCGCAGCATCGCCAACTTCTCCTATCGCTACCTCGAGCCCATGACCTTGGTGGGGGCCTTCTTCCTGATCGTCTCTGTCCCCGTGGTGATCATCCTGCGGCAGCTGGAGCAGCGCTATGCGCGGCGCGGGTGAAGCGGTCAAGAGCCTGCCGCCGGCACGGCAGCTTGCGCTGGAGGTGCGGCTCGACCGCGAACCGGTGGCGAAGAGAATCGGGGTCATCACGCTGGCGACCGATCACACGACGGAGCGCGACTTCGCCAGGGTCTGCGATCCCGACGCCGTCGGCATCTACGTGGGGCGGATCGCCTACGACAATCCCACGACGATCGACAACCTGCGCTCCACGGGCCCCCGCCTGACGGCCGCCGCTGCCGGCATCCTGCCGGACGAGCGCCTCGACGTGGTGGCCTATAGCTGCACCGCCGCCTCGGTCGTGCTTGGCGACGCGGCCATCGCCGAGGCCATCAAGCGGGGCAAGCCCAACGCAAAGAGCGTCACGCCGCCCTCTGCGGCGCTTGCAGCCTTCGAGGCCTTGGGCGTGGAGCGCATCTCGCTGCTGACGCCCTACACGCCACAGGTGACCGATGCCCTGGTGGGCTACTTCTCAGAGCATGGCCTCTCTGTGGTGAACGCAGCTTGCTTGGGTTTCGAGGACGACCGCCGCATGGCCCGGATCGACCGCGAGAGCATCGCGTCGGCCGCTGCTGCCGCAGTCTCCGCTAAGGCCGATGCGCTCTTCATCTCCTGCACCGCATTGCGTGCATTCGAGTGCGTTGCAGCCCTTGAGGGCGCGCTGGCCAAGCCGGTGGTGACCAGCAATCAAGCGCAGATCTGGCACAGTTTACGGCTGGCCGGCATGGCCAAAGCGATGGCAGGCTATGGCCGCCTCTTCACGCTCTGACCGCTCGGGTACCCGCCATGACGCCACTCATTTCGCTGCAGGACATCTATCGGGCGCGCCACCGCTTGGACGGACGCTTGCGCAGGACACCGATCGTCGCCTCGCGCGCGCTGTCGCGCCTGTGCGATGCGGAGGTCTCGCTCAAGCTCGAACACCTGCAGACCACCGGCAGCTTCAAGCTACGCGGCGCCACCAATGCGGTCCTGAGCTTGAGCGCGGAAGAACGCGGGCGGGGCATCGTCGGCGTTTCGACCGGCAATCACGGGCGCGGCCTGGCCTATGCCGCCCGGCAGGCCGGCAGCCGCTGCATCATCTGCATGTCGGAATTGGTGCCGGCGAACAAGGTGGACGGCATCCGCGCACAGGGGGCCGAGGTGCGCATCGTCGGCCGCTCGCAGGACGACGCACAGGTCGAGGTCGATCATCTGGTTGCGGAGGAAGGGATGACGGCAATTCCACCTTTCGACCACGCCGATGTCATCGCCGGCCAAGGCACCTTGGGGTTGGAAATCCTGGAGGACATGCCCGACGTCGAGACCGTCCTGGTGCCGCTGTCCGGCGGCGGCCTGATCTCGGGGATAGCCGTGGCGCTCAAGGCGGCCAGTCCGGCGATTAAGGTCGTGGGGGTCTCGATGGAGCGCGGCGCTGCCATGATCGAGAGCCAAGCCGCCGGCCGGCCGGTCGAGGTCGAAGAGCTGCCCACCCTGGCCGACTCGCTGGGCGGCGGCATCGGTCCGGACAACCGCTATACCTTCGCCCTGGTGCGCGACCTGGTCGACAGCCTCATCATGGTCACCGAGGCCGAGATCGCCCAAGCCATCCGCCATGCCTACCAGGAAGAGCAGCAGGTGATCGAGGGTTCGGGCAGCGTCGGCATCGCCGCGCTGCTGGCCGGCAAGGTCGAGGCGCCCGGCCGCTGCCTGGTGCTCGTCAGCGGCGGCAATATCGATATGGCCCTCCATCGACAAATCCTGGACGGCGCCGAGCCGGAGCTTTAGGGAGCAGGCATGCCGGACATCAAGATCCTCACCGAACGAGACCTGCGCCAGCTGGTGCCGCTGGACGCCGACGCCGTCGCCTGCATGGAGGAGGCCTTCCGCCTGCTCGCCACCCGGCCCGTGGTGATGCCGCCGGTCATGAGCTTCGAGATCCCTGAGCACAACGGCGAGGTCGACGTGAAGACCGCCTATGTGCCGGGCATCGACCTCTTCGCTATCAAGATGAGCCCCGGCTTCTTCGACAATCCCAAGCTGGGCCTGCCCAGCCTCAACGGCTTGATGGTGCTCTTCTCCGCCAAGACCGGCCTGGTCGAGGCCCTGGCGCTCGACAACGGCTATCTGACCGCGGTGCGCACGGCGGCGACGGGCGCGCTGGCCGCCAAGTGGCTGGCCCGATCCGATGCCAGGACCGCCGGCATTATCGGCAGCGGCGAGCAAGCGCGCCTGCAGCTGCAGGCCCTCAGCCTGGTGCGGCCGATCGAGAGCGCCTGCCTTTGGGGACGCGATCCGGGCCGGGCCGCGGCTTGCGCGGAGGCCTGCGCCGAGGCGCTGGGCATCCCGGTCGATGCCGCTGAGAGCGTCGAGGAGGTTCTAGCCGCAAGCGACATCGTGGTGACCACCACCTCGGCCCAGGCGCCCTTGATCGAGGCCGACTGGCTCAGGCCGGGCCAGCACCTGACGGCGATGGGCGCGGACGCCGACTACAAGAACGAGGTGGCGCCCGAGGCCTTGGCGAGAGCGGAGCTCTACGTTCCCGATCGCTTGCCGCAGTGTATCGAGCGCGGCGAGCTGCGCAGCGCTCTGGCGGCCGGCTTGGCTGCTGCCGATGGCGACTTTCCGGAGCTTGGCGACATCGTCGCCGGCAAGGCGCCGGGCCGCAGCTCCGAGCGCATGATCACGCTCTGCGATCTGACCGGAACCGGGCTGCAAGACACCGCCATTGCCGCGCTCGCCGCCCGGCGTGCCGAAGCCGCCGACGCCGGCACCGTCATTCACAGCTGAGGGCTTCCCATGCCGGACGTCTCCCTTCCCTTCTCCCGCGAGGAGTACGCGGCCCGCATCGCCAAGGTCAGGCAGTCGATGAGCGCTGGCGGCATCGAATTGCTGGTGATCAGCGACCCCTCCAACATGTCGTGGCTGACCGGCTATGACGGCTGGTCCTTCTACGTGCATCAATGCGTGCTTCTGGCCCTCGACGGCGAGCCGCTCTGGTACGGCCGCCGCCAGGACGCCAACGGCGCCCTGCGCACGGTCTTCATGGAAGAAGCGCAGATCGAATCCTACCCCGACCACTACGTGCAGTCGGCAGAGCGCCACCCGATGGAGCACCTGAGCGGCCTCATCGCCCGGCGCGGCTGGGAGAAGGCGGCGATCGGCGTGGAGATGGACAACTACTATTTCTCGGCGGCCGCCTATGCCGCCTTGCTGCGCTGCCTGCCCAACGCCTCCTTCAAGGACGCCACCGGGCTGGCGAACTGGTGCCGCGCGGTCAAGTCGGAGCAGGAGTTGGTCTACATGCGCCGCGCCGGGCGCATCGTCGAGGAAATGCACCGCCGCATCCGCGAGACCATCGAGCCGGGATTGCGCAAGTGCGACCTGGTGGCCGAGATCTACGCGGCCGGCATCCGCGGCGCGGAGGGCCACGGCGGCGACTACCCGGCGATCGTGCCCTTGCTGCCCTCGGGCAGCGATGCCGCGGCACCGCATCTCACCTGGGACGACAAGCCGATGAAGACGGGCGAAGCCACCTTCTTCGAGATCGCCGGCTGCCATCGGCGCTATCACCTGCCGCTCTCGCGCAGCGTCTTCCTGGGCCGGCCGCCGGCGCACCTGGTCGAGGCCGACAAGGCGGTGCAGGAAGGCATCGAGGCCGGGCTGGAGGCCGCTCGACCCGGCCGGCAGTGCCAGGACATCGCGCGCGCCTTCTTCGCCGTCCTCAAGCGCTACGGCATCGTCAAGGACAACCGCGCCGGCTATTCCATCGGCCTCAGCTACCCGCCCGACTGGGGCGAGCGCACCATGAGCCTGCGTCAAGGCGACGAGACGGAACTGCAGCCGGGCATGACCTTCCACTTCATGACCGGCCTGTGGATGGAGGACTGGGGCCTGGAGACGACGGAGAGCATCCTCATCACCGAGGGCGCGCCGGAATGCCTGACCTCGGTTCCCCGCGAACTCTTCGTCAAGGACTAGCACAGGGCGATGCGCGCCAATCCCATCTCCACCAATCTCGACTTCGGCCGCGACGGGGTCCAGCACGGCCACCTGAAGCTGCCGCATTCGCACGACGGCTCGGCCTGGGGCGCCATCATGATCCCCATCACCGTGGCCAAGCGGGGCGATGGGCCGACGCTGCTCTTGACCGGCGGCAATCACGGCGACGAATACGAGGGCCCCATCGCCCTCTACGCGCTGGCGCGCAGCCTGGAAGGCCAGGACTTCCAGGGCCGCGTCATCATCGTGCCGGCGATGAACTTTCCGGCTTTCAAGGCCGGCCGGCGCACCTCGCCGATCGACGGCGGCAACATGAACCGCCTCTTCCCCGGCAAGCCCGACGGCACGGTGACGGAGAAGATCGCCGACTATTTCCAGCAGCAGCTTCTGCCCATGGCGGACTACGTCGCCGATATCCACTCCGGCGGCAAGACGCTCAATTTCCTACCCTTCTGCGGCATCCACCACCTTGCCGACTCGGCCCAGCAAGCCCGCGCGCAGGCTGCCATGGAGGCCTTCGGCGCGCCCTATTCGGTGATCTCGCTCGAGATGGACCCCGACGGCATGTACGACACCGCGGCCGAGGCCATGGGCAAGGTCTTCATCTCCACCGAACTGGGCGGCGGCGGCAGCGCCAGCGCCACGACGGTGGCCATCGCCAAGCGCGGCCTCGATAATCTGCTAAAACACGCCGGCGTCTTCCCCGGCATGCCCGCGCCAGGCGACAGCCAGCTGCTCGACATGCCCGACGAGCGCTGCTTCGTCACCTCGGAGTCGAGCGGCCTTGTCGAGTACTGCCTCGACCTGGGCGAAGCGGTCAGCGAAGGCCAGACCATCGCCCTGGTCTACGACCTCGACCGAACGGGCACGGCCCCGCAAGCCTATAAGAGCCAGATCGACGGCCTCTTCTTCGGCCGCCACTTCCCCGGCCTCATCGCGATCGGCGACCCGGTGGGGATCATCGGGGTGCCTCCCTAGAACGATCGGCCAATCCCTGACCGATCCGACACGCCCGGCAGGGCTGCCTGGGGCAGCTCTCTCTTCCACAGAGTCGCCATTAATTGGTGCTAGCACGCGCCCTGCAAGTGCCATGGTGGCTGTTTGGGCGTCGCCAGCACCGGGCCTTCGTCGCGTCCTGTGGACTGAGTCGCGCTCAGCGGAGGGAGGTGCTGTGAAGGTATTGCTTATCGAAGACGATCAGGAGATGGCGCTCTATATCGGTCGTGGAATGGCGGAGATGGGGCACTCTGTCGATCATGCCCGCACAGGCCGTGACGGCCTGTTTCTCGCCAGCGACGGCGACTATGATGTGCTTGTGGTCGATCGGATCCTGCCAGGCATCGACGGGCTTCGGGTCGTCCGTCTGTTGCGGGAAAGTGGCGTGTCGACCCCGGCTTTGTTCCTGACTGCGGTCGGGGGGCTCGACGACAGGGTCGAAGGTTTGAACTCCGGCGGCGACGACTACCTGGTAAAGCCCTTTGCTTTCTCGGAACTGCTGGCACGATTGCGCGCCTTGTCGCGACGCGGCAGGCAGCTTGATAGCGAGACGACGCTATCCGTCGGCGATCTCACGCTTGATAGGCTATCGCGACGAGTCGAGCGCGCTGGCCAAGCAATCCAGCTTCAACCACGAGAGTACTGCCTGCTAGAGTACTTGATGGAACATGCCGGTGAGGTGGTGACCCGGACGATGCTGCTTGAACGCGTCTGGGACTTTCACTTCGAGCCGAAGACGAGCGTCGTGGAGACGCATGTAAGCCGATTGCGTGCCAAGATCGACAAGCCATTCGAGAAACCATTGCTGCGCACGCTCAGAGGAGCAGGCTATGTCATGTCTGAGCCGGGTTGAGGTCGCAAGGAGCGCTTCTTTTCGCTTGACGATCGGCTATGCCACGACCTTCGTCGTGGGGCTCTTGGCCTTTGCCTTGCTCGCCGGACTTGCAGCTCAGCTATTCATCGACTTTCAGGGCCGCTCACGGGTCGAGGCCGAATTGGCTTCTTTGCAAGAGGCTTTTCGCCAAGGCGGTCTTGCGGCTGTTACCGCCCGAACCGCAGAGATGGCGGAGGCCTACGACGACCTTGAGATTGCAGCAATGGTCACATTAGGCGAGAAGCCGCCTGGAGTCCTGTCCGAAGTCAGCGATTGGCGCCTTCTGACTGCGGCCGACGTCGATGAAGACGAAACGCCGATCGCTCGATCGACGGAAATCGGAGCGGATCTTTGGCTGACCGTCGCGACCGAGACTGAGAGCTATCATGATGTCGGCGAACTGATGTGGGCATCGCTTGCCTGGACGCTCGCCATCGCCTTTCCAATGGCACTCTTCAGCGGGTGGCAGTTGAGCCGCAGTGTCGCCAAGCGTCTGCAGCCAATTGAAATGACCACCGGTGGCGTGCGCGACGGCGAGCTGTCGCGCCGGGCGCCCGTTTCGGCCAAAGGCGACGAGTTCGATCGCCTTGCGTCCAACGTGAACGCGATGCTCGACACCATCGAAGTTCTGACGCGGAACCTGCGCAACGTGACTGCAGGAATCGCGCATGACCTCCGCACGCCGCTGTCGCGTGTCCGCAACCGCCTGCTCTTGCTTGGCCAAGACGACGTCGGGGGTCGCGAACGCAGGGTTGAGGATGCAATCAGGGACATCGATGAAACCCTGGCCACCTTCGATGCGCTGCTCAAGATCGGCCAGATAGAGGCCAAGACGGGGCGTCGCGACTTCAAGCCGGTTCAGCTGTCGCAGCTTGTTGCCGATCTGGCCGAGACCTATGCGGCGGTTGCCGAGGCGCGCGGCAAGTCCTTGGACGCGAGGATAGTGCAGAACGTCGAGGTGAGGGGGGACCGCGCCTTGCTGGCACAGCTGCTGTCGAACCTCCTGGAGAACGCGATCGAACACACGCCCGAAAAGACTCAGATCGTCGTCGAGCTATCGAATGGCCCGGCTGGCCGCGCCTTGGCCGTCCGTGACAACGGTCCCGGCATTCCCGCTGTCGAGCGCGAGCACATTTTTGAGCGTTTCTATAAAGCCGGCTCAGGCGATGCTAAGGCGGGCAATGGGCTGGGGCTCAGTATCGTTCGCTCGATTTGCGGTCTTCACGGGTTCGATATCAGCCTCAGTGCAAGACCCCACGATACTTGCTTTACCATTACATTTTGACCTGCGCAGGTCTCAACCTCCTTCACCACGTCGGCGCAAGGCTTACCAATTTGTAAGCTTTAGACCAACAACAGGAAAGGTGTGATCAGGCCTAGTGGTGCCAAGCAACGCAACGCCGATAGAGCTGAGGACGATGCGATGGTTGCTCTGGTTACTGGTGCCACAGGGTTTATCGGCTCGGCGGTCGTGCGAAGACTGCTGGCGCGCGGCCAAAAGGTACGCGCCTTGGTGCGTCCGACAAGCCCGAGCCGCAACATTGATGGGCTCGACATTCAGATCGCAGTCGGAGACTTGCTTGATTACGAGTCCCTTGAGGCGGCACTCGAGGGTGTTTCCCATGTTTATCATGTCGCCGCCGACTATCGCCTGTGGGCGCGGAACCCCGACGAGATCTATGACACGAACGTGGAGGGCACGCACAACCTCCTGGTCTGCGCCGCCAAACGGGATTTAGAGCGGATCGTTTTCACCAGCAGCGTCTGTACTCTAGGGCTGGGCTCGGGCGATGAACCGGCAGACGAGGACACGCCCTCTAGCCGAAGTGACATGATCGGAGCCTACAAGAAGTCGAAATTCGACAGCGAGGCGATTGCCATGCACCTCGCCCGAAAGGGTGCGCCGATCGTCATCGTCAATCCCTCGGCACCGGTCGGACCGCGTGACATCAAGCCGACACCGACCGGTCGCATGGTTCTCGAGGCTGCCACCGGCAAAATGCCGGCCTTTATCGACACCGGGTTGAACATCGTCCACGTTGACGACGTGGCCGAAGGGCACCTGCTGGCCGCCGAGCGCGGCATCATCGGCGAACGCTATATACTTGGCGGCGAGAACTGGACGCTGCGACAGATCCTTCATACCATTGCCGAGTTGACCGGACGGCGCCCGCCGCGCATCCAGTTGCCGCGCCGGCCTCTCTATCCGCTCGCCTACATGGCGGAAGGCTTCTGTCGCTTGTCGGGCCGCGGCGAGCCCTTCGTAACGCTCGACGGCCTTCGCCTTGCCAAGCACCGGATGTTCTTCTCGTCCGACAAGGCGATCGGCCAGTTCGGCTACCGTAGCCGCCCGGCCCGCGACGCCTTGCGCGACGCCGTCGCCGGCTTCGGCATAGCCATAGCGCAAGGCGCGGAGCGCCCGCTGGTCGCAAATCGCAGGGCTTCTGTCTGAGGTTTTGGGGACCAGGCCCGTGTCGCAACAGCCTCCCGGAGCCTTCATCGTCGGGACCGGCCGCTGCGGGTCGACCCTGCTATCCAACATTCTGCGCCAACACCCAAAGGTCCTCAGCCTGTCCGAGTTCTTCATGCCGATCGCCAGCCGCGCTTTCGTTGGCGGCATGATCACCGGTGAAGCTTTCTGGAAGCGCCTCTCTCGCCCACAGCTTTCTGCGCAGCGGGCGATCAATCCGAAACGCTGTCCGGAGGAATTTCTCTACCCTCTCCACCGGTCCACGCGGTTCAATGAAACCAACCTGCCGCCGATCCTCTACGTCACGCTTCCGCATCTCACAGACAGCCCTGATGCTCTCTATGACGAGCTGGCCGCAATCTTGCGCAGACGCAATTCCGCCAGACTCGGGGCACACTACCGCTTTCTCTTCGAGTGGCTGTGTCGGCGATTCCGCAAGCGCATTTGGGTCGAGCGATCGGGCGGATCGATCGTCATGTTGCCGGCAATGCTCCGAACCTTCCCTGATGCCAGGATCGTCCATTGCCATCGCGACGGCAGGGACGTGTCAATCTCAATCGGCCGGCATGCGCCGATGCGGCTCTTCGCTGCCAACTGGCACCGTTGCCGCCGCCTCGGCTTGGATCTCCTGCGGCCCCCCTTGCGGGTCGGCGACAGCAGAATCGTTGCCGTGCTGGAGCCTTTGATGGCGCCGCTCGTCAATCTCGACAGACAGCTCGACAAGGAGCTACCGCTCGACGTCATCGGCGCTTTCTGGTCTGAGTTAATCGGTCTCGCTGGTGAGACCCTTGAGGCCGTGCCCCACGGCAAGAAGTTGGCGGTCCGCTACGAGGCTCTGATCGCTGACCCGGAGGCTGAGCTGACCAGGTTGGCCGCCTTTCTCGACCTGGGATCCGTTGATGCTGATTGGCTTGCAACAGCGTCGGCAATGATCCGCAGGGGCCGCAGCAACTGGCAAAGTTTGCCGCCAGCCCAGCAGATCGCCTTGCAGAGGTCCTGCCAAAGCGGCCTCCGCGCCTTAAACTACCTCAGCTAAAGCGGCTGTCTTGTTCTTATTCCGCCCTCGACCGGAAGAATTGGAAAGCGGCCAAAGGTGCCGTGGAGGCCGGATCATCGCCGCTCTTCACGACATTGATGGCGACGACGCGCCGCCGCAAGCTTACAGGTGCCAGATCGACAGCCTCTCCTTCGGCCGCCACTACCCCGGCCTCATCGCCATGGGCGACCCAGTCGGCATTATAGAGGTGCGGGTGTAGACGCTTCTGCAATCAGACAGTGAAGTCTGACTACCCTCGCCCCGATCCTGCACGCAGGCTCTCTCGCAGGGTCGCGATGAAGCCGCGGACCTTTGGCGGTGGGCGCTTGTCGTACTGGTGCATGGCGTAGATGTCGGAGCTGCCGATGGCGGCGACATTGGCGAGGCGGCCTGCCGTGACCTCGGGGCCGGCGGCGCTGTCGGGGAGGCGGGCGAGGCCCAAGGCAGCCGCGGCGAAAGCCAGGACCTGGGGGAAGGCGTTGCATCGAATGTGCGGTTCGATGGTGACGGCGGTGCCGTCGGTGAAGCGGTAGGTGATCGGTGTCCCCTGCCAGTCGTTCGCGATGTGACGCCAGTCGGCCAGCTCCTTGAGGTCTGCCGGGAGGCCGCCCCGCCCGGAGATGTAGGTGGGGTGGGCGTAGAGGCTTTCGCTCATGGCGCCCAGCTTGGCCACGCGCGCGCTCTGGCCTTCCGGGCGGGCGACGCGGATGGCCAGGTCGATCTGGGCCTCGATCAGGTCGATGCGGGCATCGTCAGCGATCAGGCGCAGGCGCAGATCCGGGTTGCGCGCGAGGTAGCGCGCGATCGCGGGCGCGACGAAGGAGGCGCAGAGCGCATGGGGTGCCGTCACGGTCATGAGGCCCGCTACCTTCTCAGAGGCGGTCTCCAGGTCCTCTAAGGCCTCGTCATAGCTCGCCTTTATGGAGCGGCAACGGCCGGCCAACTGGGTGCCGGCCTCGGTCAAGGTCAGCGCGCGGGTGCTGCGGTAGAGCAGGCGGGCGCCGATGTCCCCCTCCAGGCGCTGCACGGCCTGGCTGACCGCCGATCGGGTGCGCCCCAAGGCCTCGGCCGCGCCGGTGAAGGAGCGCGCTTCGACCACCTCCAGGAAGGTCAGCATGTCGGCGAGAGCAGGGCGCATTGTCCAGAATCTCTAATCAATTAAATCAGCAAATACCAGCTTATGCCGGCTGCAAGGCTGGCGCAATGTGGACCTGTTCCGGCCGGCCAGCGGCCCGGCCCACAGACGACAGGAGAAGGTCAGATGACGAATTCGGTCGAAAACGCGGTGAGGCAAGCCAGCGAGCGCTGGAAAGGCTTCTTCAACTCCGGCGATGCAGCAGGCTGCGCCTCCTGCTATGAGGAGTCGGCGACGATGGTGGCAAAGCCCTTCGGCACCTTCACCGGGCGAGAGAGCATCCAGGCCTTTTGGCAGAACCTCATCGACGGGGGCTATGCGGAGGTCGCCTATGTCGATCCGAAGATCACCGTGAATGACGAGACCTCGGCGGTGCTCGCGTCGGACTGGACGATGAACAAGGCGCGCGGCTTCATCACCTACGAACTCTGGGTCCGGCAGAACGACGGCTCCATGAAGCTGCGCGAGGACCACTTCGAAGCGCAGGATTGACCCGAAAGGTCCTATGGGACGGGAGGAGAGGGCCTGGCGGATCCCAGAGACAGCAAGGGCTCCGCCAGGGCCTTCATGTGCGATTTTGCTCTCGCCGTTTCCATTTCGTTCAAGATGGCGACGTAATGGCTTTCTTACAGGATAGCCAACGCCGGCCATCGGCAAGTGCGCGCCGAGCGGTCGTTTGAGGCCGCCCGGCTTCACCGCCTCGGGCGACCCGACGGGGATAGCGAGCGTAAGGGACTAGCCGTGAACTGCGCCCGTCAGGAAAAAATTTGAACTTAGTTCATTATTTTCTACACCATTGAAACAAAAGACTTTTTTAGCCCAATCACCCAAGAGAAGCAAGCGACGAAAGGGAATCGAGACGGCGCCGCCCTTGCATTCATGCGACGCAACAACACATCTCGCTGGGCCAGAACAAAAGTCGGAGGCTGAATGATGTGCCGCTTGCACGATCTCGTCAGCAAATGGACAAGACCGACGACCCTCTCGCGGCGCACCTTTGCCGCCGCTGCTGACCAAGTCACTGAAAAAAATCGCCTTTCCATCAAGGACTGAGGGACCTTCGCCATGCAAGAGGTCTATCTGACCGGCGCCGGCGCCTGCTTGCCCGGCGAGCCGGTGGCCAATGACGCCATGGCCCGCAGATTGGGTCTGATCGACGATCGCTCGCAAAGGCTGGGGCAGTTCGTGCTGCGCCAGAACCGGATCGAGACGCGGCACTACGCGATCGGCGACAACGGACGGGTCACGCACAGCAATGCCGGAATGGCGGCCGAGGCGGTGGAGTCTGCGGTCGGCAACTCCGAAGTCGCGCCCGGCGATCTGGAGTTCCTGGCGACCGCCACGACGCAGGGCGATCTGCTGGTGCCGGGCCATGCCAGCGCCGTCCATGCCGAGCTGGCGCGCAAGAGCCCGGAGGTGCAGGCGATCGAGGTGGCGAGCTTTCAGAGCGTCTGTGCCAGCGCAGTGATGGCCACCCGCGCGGCCTGGCTTGCCGTTCGCGCCGGCGAGGCGCGCTGCGCGGCCGTGGCGGCCTCCGAGTTCTCCTCGCGCTGGTTTCAGCCCGGCTTCTATCGCCCGGCAGCGGACAAGCTGGAGGACAAGACGGCGCGCATGTCGGCGGAGTTCCTACGCTGGACGCTCTCCGACGGGGCCGGCGCGATCCTGCTGGAGTCCAAACCCAACCGGCGCCGGCAGAGCTTTCGGGTCGACTGGGTCAAGCTGCAGTCGCTGGCGCACCGCTTCGATTCCTGCATGTACGCCGGTGCAACGCCGGACAAGCGCCACGACCTGCAGCAGAGCTGGAGCCACTACGACGGCGGGCCGATCGAGGCGGTGAACGACGGTGCGGTCATGCTGATGCAGGACGGCGTCCTCCTGAAGCGGATCATCCGCGCCTGGGCCGGGGCCTATCTGGAGTTGGTGGACGAAGGGCGCGTCGTGCCGGAAGACATCGACTGGCTGCTCTGCCACTACTCGGCCCACTCGCTGCGCGAAGAACTGGTGGCGATCCTGACCGCCACCGGCGGCATGATCGACGAGGAGAAGTGGTTCACCAACTTGCCGACCAAGGGCAACACCGGCTCGGCTGCGCTCTTCGTCATGCTGGACGAGTTCATCGGGAAAGATCTTGCCAAGCCTGGCGACAGGATCCTCTGCGTGGTGCCTGAGAGCGGGCGCGCCATCATCTCCTTCGTCATGCTGACAGCGCTTTAGGAGAGGGTCATGGCTGACGGCACGAGCGTGGTGACGCCGCCTTTGGTGCAGAAGACCTTGCGCGGCCTGGCCCTGGTCTGGAGCGAGTTCGAGGGGCGCCTGGATCAGGTGCCGATCATTCAGCGCCTGAACCGTGGCGTTCTCAGGCCGGAGGACTACCGCAGCCTCTTGATGAACCTACGCCAGCAAGTGGCGGACGGCGCCTGCTGGATCGCGCGGGCGGCCAGCAACATCGGCTCGGATCACCTGGAGCTACGCTCGCGCTTTCTGCGCCATGCGGTGACCGAGCACCGCGATTTTCGCATGCTGGAGGAGAACTACGCCTCCGTCGGCGGTCGCCTGGATGAGATCCGCAATGGTCAGAAGAACATCGGTTCCGAGGCCTTCTCCGCCTTCATGTTTCACCGCGCCCAGCAGCCGGATCCCTTCGACATGCTGGGCGCCATGTTCATCATCGAAGGCCTGGGCTCGCGCAAGGCACGCGAGTGGGGCGAGGCCATCCGTGACCAGTTGGGCCTGGAGGACAGCCAGGTGAGCTTCCTGCTCTATCACGCCGAGAACGACGATGACCACCTGGCCGAGTTCGAGCAGTGGCTGGGCCAAGTGGTCCACGACGAGGCGCTGTCTGCGCGCATCGTCAAGACCGCGCGCGTCGTCGGCCGGCTCTACGCCCTGCAGCTGGAAGAGCTGGATCATGTCTAGGCCGGCGCGCTTCAGGGCGTCGCTGGGCCGCCGCTTCGATCCCGACGCCCACGACCCCAAGGATCCCGATCCCTGGCTGGCGCTCTATCTCGACGACAGCCTGCCCTTCGACCGGCGCGCCAAGGAGGCCTTGCTGCGCGGCAACGACAGCCCCACGCGGCGCTTTCTGCTGCCGGTCGTGCGGCCCCTGATCTTCCTCTTTCACCTGGCCGTGCGCATCTTCCGTCACATCTTCCCGCGCTGGCCGCAGGGCCCGCGGACACTGCACCGCCTGATCTATTGGGGCCTCAAGACATTCGCGACGCCGGAGGCCAACTTCCTGATCCTGCGCCACTTCAACATCGGTACCGAGATCCTGAATTTTATCAAGGACAATGCCTCGGTGGAGGGTGTCGAAACCGTTCCCTTGCGGCCAACTCACCTTGCCGACCTGAAAGACAACATGTTCCTGCAGCATGACCTCAACATCTATAATTTCATCATTCTCTTGAACAAGGGATTGCGCGACGCCGGCAAGGAAATGGAGACCCCGGCGCGCATTGACTTCTCCTCGATCAGCGACGGGGATTTCCCCTTCGAGGAGTTTCCGGATGGCCGCTTGAACGTCGTGGACCTGCAAACCGCGATCGAGTTCTACACGCCGATCTACGCGCTCTTTCTCTCGCGCCACGACTTCGTCCGGGCGGCCAACTCGCTGCAGCTGGACGAGACCATGGGCGTCTACCTGGCCCGTATCCTGGGCTCCGACTACCACATGAGCCTGGTCAACAATCACCATCCCATGGTGCCGCTTTCGACCTTCGGCGCCGCCTTCCGGCTGATGATGCACGGCTACGACGCCGAGGCGCTGCACGGTCACCTGCGCAACATGAAGCGTGCTCAGGCGGCAAGGGAGGGCGCCGCGTCAGCCGGGGCCCAGGCGTCGTAAGGCAAAGGAAGCGGCGACCAGAAGGGCGACGACGGCCGTGGCCAGCAGCAAAGCGGTCTCGGCGCCAAGGTCATCGATGACATAGGCCAGCGCGAAGGGTGCGGCGGCCGAGGCCAGGAAGCTCGGGACCAGGAGGCGGCCGACCAGCCGGCCGTAGCCCGCTCCGGCGAAGAGGACGAGCGGCAAGGTGCCTCTGGTCACCGTCAAGAGCCCGTTCCCGGCCCCGTAGCCGAAGCAGAAGAACACGGCCGCTGCCAGGGAGAGGCCGCTGGCCAGGCCGCCGAGAAAGCTCGCCAGCAGCAGCAGCGCGGCGAAGAGATTGACGTCCAGCGTCCTGAAGCGGCCGCCCAAGGCCGACTCGACCAGTCGCGCCAAGGTCTGCCCGATGCCGCGCAGCGCGGTGATGGTGACCGCGAGCGTGGCACCGATCCCCAGGTCGATCAGGATCTCGATCATGTGCGCGGTCATGCCGGCGTTAAGCCCGCTCACGCAGGCCGCGATCAGCGCATAGAGGGCCGGCCTCGCCAGCTTGCCGCTCTTGCCGGGTGGGCTCGCGGAATCGGGGGCCTTGTCTCTCGCGGCGGGCACCTGCGTGGCGCGCGCGCCCGGCAGGGCCAGATGCAAGGGAAGCGTGGCGAGCGCGAAGAGCGCATAGACGCCCAAGGCGCCGCGCCAGCCGAGCCATTCGATCAAGAGCTGTCCCAGCGGCCAAAAACAGGTCGAGGCCAGGCCACCCAATAGCGTGATCTGGGTCATCCCCGGCCGCGCGGCCGGCCCGGCAATGCGGGCCAGCGCCGCGAAGGCGGCATCATAAAGGGTGGCACGCATGGCCAAGCCCATTGCAGCCCAGGCGAGGAAGTAGAGGGGCAGGGATTGCGCCAAAGCCAGCGAGGCGCAGGCAGCGGCCATCAGGAGCGAGCCCAAGGCCATGACCCGGCCGCCGCCGAAGCGGTCTATGGCCTGGCCAACCGCCGGCGAGGCGATCGCCATGACCAGGAGCGCGACCGAGAAACCTCCGTAGATCGCGGGACGGGGCCAGCCTGTGGTCCGCGAGATCGGCTCGCCAAAGATACCGATGAGATAGAAGGAGATGCCCCAGCAGATCAGCTGGGAGAGACCGAGACAGATGACGTGACGGCGCAGGATCATGCAAGTGGGGAAGGTGTTATGCCGAGGGCCCTGATCAGCGAGCGGCGCCCAGTGCGCGCTGCATTAAGACAGTGTCGACCCAACGGCCCAGCTTGAAGCCGACTGCGTGCAGGGTGCCGATCTGTTCGAATCCGAGCTTTCGGTGAAGGGTGATGGAGCCGCCGTTGGCGCTGTCCCCGATCACCGCGATCATCTGCCGAAAACCCAGCCCTTCGCAGCGGCAAATCAAGCCTTGCAGAAGCGCCCGGCCGACACCCTGGCCGCGGGCGCTTGCCGCCACGTAGACCGAGTTCTCGACGGTGTAGCGGTAGGAGGGACGCGGGCGGTATCGCGAGGCATAGGCGAAGCCCACGACCTCTCCGGCCAGCTCCGCCGTCAGGTAGGGCAGCGCCAACCTTTGAATCGCCTCGAACCGTTCCGTCATCTCCGAGGCGCTGGGCGGAATCTCTTCGAAGCTGGCAAGGCCGCTCAGAACCTCTACCGCGTAAATCTCCTGCAGAGCGAGCATGTCGGCGACGCTTGTGTCTCTGACGATAGTCATCGGATTGGCTACCGAGACGTCAAGTTGGGCAGATTTAATGATCGTTTCCCAAAGCGAGTCCTTCCTGTCGGCCGTCGTTGTGGGCGACCACGATCGCCAGTGGCTGACAAGCACAGACGTTGGGACCATTTTAGATCGTAGTGACTCAAGGTTAATCGCTCTTTCATTGTTTGAGGGCTGTCACAGCAGGTCCACGCTTCGTCATCCTCTGGCTTGACCAGAGGATCTCTACCCGCTGCCTGTGCGAACGGCCCACGATCCTCCGGTCAAGCCGAAGGATGACGTTGGGTGCGAGTCCGTCCTCGCCGTCAAAGGGCAGAGAGATCATAGCTCTGTGGCTCGCTTTCCAACCACAGTTGTCACGGACAGCAGGCTAGCATCACCTTCCCTCATAAAATATGCTTTGCTATGTTATACAAAGCATAAGGAAAACTTAGAGAATGAAGCTGGATCAGCTGAACTCTTTCGTGCGCGTGGTCGAACTCGGCACCTTCTCTGCGGCGGCGGAGCAATTGCGGCTGACCCAACCGGCGGTCAGCCTGCAGGTGCGCGAGCTGGAGAGGAAGCTGGGCGTGCGCTTGCTGGAGCGGGTCGGCAAGCGTGCCACACCGACCGCGGCCGGCATTGAGCTCTTGGGCTATGCCAAGCAGATCATGGATGTTTGCAAGCTCGCAACGGACCGCATGGGCGCCTATGAAAGGGGCACGCTCGGACGGGTGCGCATCGGCACCGGAGCCACGGCCAGCATCTATCTTCTGCCGCCGATCTTGAGAGAGCTGCGCCGGCAGTTTCCAACGTTGCAATTCACCATAGAGACGGGGAACACCGCCAACGTGCTGAAGTCGCTCGAGGAGAATGCGCTGGACCTCGGCTTCGTCACCTTGCCGGCACCGGGGCGCGCCTTTGAAGTTTCCCCGGTCATGGTGGACCCCTTCGTTGCCCTGTCGTTGCCGGACTACTATCCGCTGCCGGAGCGGGTGACGCCCGAGGAACTGTCGAAGTTTCCTCTCATTCTCTATGAAGCCGGCGGCCGCACCCGCCAGATTGTCGACCGCTGGTTCTTGGACGCGGGCATCACGCCGGCGCCGATAATGGACCTTGGAAACGTCGAGGCGATCAAGGCGTTGGTCGGGGCGGGCCTTGGCTGCGCCGTGCTGCCCGCCTCGGCCTTGCGGCGGGACACGTCTAGCGTGCCCATCGCCACACGACCCTTGGTGCCCGACCTCAATCGCCAACTGGCCCTGGTCGTTCGCAAAGACAAACCCCTCTACAGAGGACTTCGCGAGACTCTGAGGGCGATCCAACAGTTGGGAGACGTGCAAGATGGTGCAGCCGGATGAGGCTTCAACCGTCGCCCATCAATTTGTGGAAGCGCGCGTACCAATCGAATTGGTGCGCGACCAAGACCGGCACGGGAATCTTCAGCAGGTGCTTGAGATCGGCCTCCGTCGCCGGATAGGCCGGGTCGCCTTCCAGGTCCGGCGGCGGCTTCAGGCCCGGGTAGACCGGCGGCAAGCCCAAGCCGTTGCACCAGACCTGCTGGCCCTGCTTGGAAATGGCGCGCTCGACATAGCGCTTTGCCCAGTAGAGCTCGTTCTCCGGCAGGCCCTTGGGCACGCACATGCCGTCGGTGTCGTACTCGGCGCTCTCCTTCGGCACGGTCCAGGCGACCGCGGCGCCTTTCAGCCGCGCCGCGCGGGCATCGGCGGTGACGGTGCAGCAGACATCGACCTCGCCCCTCTCCAACCAGGTGGTGAAGTCGGGATCCTTGCCGAGCAGGGGTTTGTTCGCCTTGACTTTCTCCAGGAAGGCCCAGCAGGCGGACATGTCATCGGGAATCTGCGCCATCGTACCGCCGCCGGCGACCTGGGCGGAGGAATAGAAGCCGATCCCATCGTCAAAAAGCGCGACTCGGCCGCGGTGGCGCGGGTCGACCATGACCTGCCAACTGTCCGGCGGTCCGTGCGGAAAGGCCTCTTCGCGGTAGGCAAGCGCATAGACGTAGGAGTAGGTGTTGACCAGCAGCCAGCCCTTGACCCCCTCAGGGCGCGCGACAGGCATGAGTTTGTCCAGCCCGGCGATGTCTCCCAGGTCTTCCGTCGCCCCTTCCAGCGCAAGCTTGCTTGCATTGATCGTGGTGTTCCAGTCGACGTGGACGGGTGGCGCCCGCCCCGCCTTCAGAGCCTCCACGATCTTATCGCCGGTCAAGTAGTCTTCCATGACCAGGTGGGTGACTGGGATCCCTGTGGCCCGGCTGAATGGCTCCGAGACGCCCTTCTGCAGGCTCTCCAGCCAGACGCCGCCCCAGGTGCGTACCTTCAATTCACGCGGCTTGTCCTGGGCAAGGGCGGCACCCGGCGTCAGGATCGCCGGTGCCGCCAGGGTCGAAGCGGCTATGCCGGCCGCGGACCCCAAGAGTCGCCGCCTCGACACAGCCAGGCTAGGATTGCGTGCTGGAGGTCTCATCATGACGTCTTGGGTCCCTTAGTCGGCAATAGTATGGCTCTGCCTCGCCTCAACCCAGGTTGGGGACGGTCGACTTGTAGCAGTCGAGCGCCTGCATCCTTGCCCACCAGTCGGCGAATCCGGGCACGTCGAAGGCGGCCGCCTTATCCTCGGTCATGTCCACGTAGAAACAGACCGGTGCGAGGAAGAGGTCGGCAAGCGACAGCTCCGCGCCGGCGATCCAGGGGTCGCTGCCCTTGAGCTTCATGATCTCGGACAAAGCCAGGCGGCTCTTCTCCAGGCAGTCCTGGCGTACCTCCTCGTTCTTGCCGCCGACGAAATCGGGAAAGAGGTGCTGGGCGGCCAATCCCAGCATGGACCCATAGCCGCTGCTGTCATAGATGCCGATGGCCATGTCCATGCGCGCGCGGTCCTTGGCGTTTTCCGGGACCGCGGACTTTCCGGGCAGAACGTCGTTCAGGTAGCGCGTGATGGCCGTGGTCTCGATAAGCCGCAGGCCGTCGTGATCCACAACGGGCACCTTGCCGAAGGGGTTGCGTGCCAAATGCGCGGCCTCGCGGGTCTCACCGGTCAGCACATTGACCGGCACCAGATCATAGTCGGCACCCTTTTCGGCCAGAAGCATGCGAACGGTGCGCACATAGGTCGAGGCATCGAAGCCATAGACGGTCAGCTTGCCGGTCATCTCTCATTCCCCTGCTGTTTGCCGCAGCCACACGGGCTTGCAATCCGCCAAGGATATCCGTCATGGCGGTCCTTTGCCAATGAGACCTGCCTGCTATGTGATCGGATACCAACAAGTGGTTGAGAAATTCTCCTACGCGAGACCTTTAGGGGGTAGGGTGGCCGATCACCGACTTACAAAGCCTGCCCGCCACACGGCTCCTGTTCTAGCTGGAGCGGCGAGACATCGAGGTCAAGGCCTCTTGGAGGAGCATCTCTCAAGAGCGCGGCCGGCGTCGATCATTGATAGTAAGAAGAGGCTATCGCGATCGCCCCAAATTCAACTGAGTGTCACCTCGATAGAGTCGAGGCCGGTACCGCTTCCCGGTACCGTGATGCCCGCACCCAGCATGAGCGTGTCCGTTCCACTACCGCCGTCATAGAGATAGCCGGCGAAGTCGGCCTGGTTCGCCACCATGAAGACATCGTCGCCGCTGCCGCCGAAGAGGCTATCGGCGCCGGCCCCGCCGGTGGCCGTGTCATCCCCGTCGTCTCCATAGAGAATGTCATCGCCGTCATCGCCATAGAGCATGTCGTGGTTGTTGCCACCATAGAGCTGGCTGTCGTCACCATCGCCGCCGTAGATCTTGTCGTTGGCGGCGCGGCCGAAGAAGCCTGCGTCGTCCCCCTCGGCACCATAGAGCAGGTCGATGCCGCCACCGCCATAGAAGTAGGAATCGTTTCCGCTGCCGCCGTAGACCGTGTCTCTCTTGCCCTGGCCATGGAAGAAGGAGTCTGCGCCGGTGCCGCCGAAGAGAGAGTCGTTTCCCGCACCTCCGTAGAAGGAGTAGTCGTCGCCTTCCTCGCCGGCCAGCCGGTCGGGGCTGAGGTCGCCATAGAAGAAGGCGTCAGACCCGCTTCCACCATAGAGCCTATCGCCGCCGCGATCGCCGTCTGCCGTGCGGTCGTCGCCATCGCCGCCGTAGATCAAGTCGTTGGCTAGGTCGCCCAAGAGTTCAGCGTCGTCACCATCGCCGCCAAATATCAGGTCAGCATTGACGCCGCCGTCGAGATGACTGTCGGCGCCGCTATCGCCGGAGAGCGTGTCGAGGCCGGCACCGCCATAGAAGTAGCCGTCGTTGCCGCTGCCTCCGGAAAGCGTGTCGTCGCCCAACCCACCGTAGAGAAAGTCGTCGCCGCCATCGCCCCCGTCGATTTGGTCTGCGCGCGACCCGCCATCGAGATTGCTGTCGTCACCGCCGTCCCCGGCGATCGTGTCCCTGCCGCTGTTCCCATCGAGCGCGGAATCGCCGCCACTGCCACCCTTCAGAACGTCGTCGCCTTGACCGCCCTCCATTTCATCCGCGCCGGAGCCGCCGTAAAGGCTGTCCTTGCCACCTTCGCCCGCTAGCTGATCGTCGCCGCGCCCGCTCCAAAAGCGATTGTCCGCAGCGTTGCCGGAAAGGTCGTCGCCGCCGTCGCCGCTGGCCACATCCTCGATACCGCTGACGGTCAAGGCGACGCCGTCCAAGGTGCCGGTGCCGAGCGCCAGATCCAAATTGGTGGGGCTTTCCACTGCCGCCGCATTGATGATGTCTCGGCCGCCGTCCCCGTCTTGGATGCTGGCCGTGTTGCCGTTCCCGGCGGCGACCTCGGAGAGCTCGTCGGTGAAGATGTAGGTGTCGTCGTCGCTGGGCGGGTCGCCATGCAAGGTCAAGGTCGCGTCCGAGAGCGTTGAGGTCTGGCCTGCGACTTGATCGACGATCTTCAAGCTCCAGGTGCCCTGTCCGCCCTCGCCGCGAAAGCCGGCGGCGGTGTAGGTCCAGGTGTTGGGGTGATCGGCGTTGCCTGTTTGGCTGTCCAAGAGGGTGGTGGTGGTCCCGGACGGCGAGGTCAGCGTGATCAAGAGGTCCGATGCACGGTTGTGCGGCAGGTCAAGCGTCAGGGTCGCGAACTCGACCCGCCCGATCGTGGCGTCCTGATCGAAGGTCACGACCAGGCCGTTCGCGTCGTTGTCGGGCACCGCCTGCGGCAGGCCCGGGGCGTCGACGCTGTTGGCCTCAAGGTTGGCACTGGTCTTCTGGCTTTGCCAGGTCTCGGCCAGGCGTACGGCGGCCAGCGCATCGACCAGGCCGAAGCCATAGTCGACGCTGTGGGTGAGGCCGCTGGCGTTCCAGCTGTCGGCGCCGTTCTCAACCCAGGTGCTGTTGGCGCCGTCTACCTGGCGGGCCGAGTTTGCCAGGATCTCTTGGACGTCGCGCCAGCCCAGTTCGGGGTTGGCTTCCAGCATGAGGGCGACCACGCCGCTGACCATCGGTGCCGCGGCAGAGGTGCCGTTGAAGGTCGTGGTGACGTCGCCCGGGCCATAGCCCGCACTGCCGACCCGGTCGGTGGTGACAATGCTGCCGGGCGAGAGCGAGCCGAAGGCGGAGATCAGGATGTTGGCACCCGGTGTGGAATAGAAGGTCACCAGACCGTCGTCATCGGTCGCGGCGACCGAGATGGTCTTGAAGTTGGCGTTCCAAGACGAGGCATTGGCATTGTGCGGCGGGTTGTCGTCGCGCCCGTTGCCGGCGGACTTGACCAGGACTGTCCCCAGCCCCCCGCGTCCGGTGTCGACGGCGCTGTCGATGGCGGTCGCCAGATTGCCCATGGCCGTCGACCCCAGGCCTTGATCGAAGAAGTTCGCGCTGTACTGGCTGCCGAGGCTCATATTGATGAGGTCCGCCCCGTCGTCGGCCCCTTCTTCGATGGCATCGGCCAATTGGTTGATGAAGCGGTTGGTGATGAAGGAATAGACCCGGTAGCCCACCAGAGTGGCGTCATAGGCGACGCCGACGACGTCCTCGCCGTTCCTGACCGCCCCTATCAGGCCCATGGTGGCGGTGCCGTGGGCGTCGTTGGTCGGATTGCCGGTGGGATTGCCGTCGTCGCCCTCGAAGTCGTAGTCGAGCGACATGTCGTAGTTGGGTGAAAGGTCGGGATGGGCGAAGTCGAAGCCGTCGTCGATCACGAAGGCCAGAACGCCGTCGCCCGTGTAGTTGGGCCAAACCCCGGTAACGTTGAGGTCATATTCGCCGGGATCGCCATTGTTCAGGTGCCATTGCTGCGCGAAGTCGGGGTCGCTGGGCAGCGAAGTGGTGGCGGGAATCAGAGCATCGCCCGATGGCTCGGGGCCCTGAGGCGGCTGTTTTCCGTCGTCCTGATCCGGGCCTGAGCGGTTAATCAGCTTGGAGAAGACCCGCGTTTGGAGGAAGTCGTGAAGCTTGTCTCTGCCAAGGAGAAAGCCGAGGCCCTTGGTAGTGGTCGTCTCAGGCATCTTTTGCCCTCCCGCACCGTGAGAGCCCCCTGCCTACCAGAGTCGACCGGCAACAGAGGACCAACGCGCCTTTAGGCCTTCGCCGTACCGAGGGTAAGCCCTTCGGTTGCCCGCGAAGCGTACCGGCTTGCCACTGCCTGCCGTCAGCCTAGCACTGGGCCTTGCATCGGGAAAGAGAAAGATAATGTCGTTGGCATTACAACTTGGGCGTGGTCATGGCAACCGCCGCCGCACAAGTAGTGACTCCTGACAGTTTAGCTGAACAGGGTCACCTCGATGGAGGTGAGGCCCGCGCCACCGCCGGCGATGGTGGTGCCTCCGGCCAGCATCAGGGTGTCGGTGCCGGAGCCACCATCATAGTCATAACCGGCGAAATCACCCTGACTGGCCACCAGGAAGACATCGTCGCCGCTGCCGCCGAAGGCGCTGTCGAATCCGGAGCCACCGGTTAGCTGATCGTCAGCGTCATCGCCGAACAGAATGTCGTTCCCGCTGCCGCCGAACAGCGAATCCTTGTCGTTGCCGCCATAGAGCTGGCTGTCGTCGCCCAGGCCACCGTAGAGCTTGTCGTTGGCGGCGCGCCCGAAGAAGCGCGCATCGTTGCCGTCGCCACCATAAAGCCTGTCGATGCCGCCACCGCCGTAGAAGTTCAAGTCATTGCCGCTGCCGCCGTAGACGGTGTCTCGTTTGCCTTGGCCGTGGAAATTGGAATCGCCGCCGCTGCCGCCGAAGAGGGAATCGTTTCCGGCACCGCCGTAGAAGGAATAGTCGTTACCTTCGCCGCCATCGAGCCGATCGGGGCTGACGTCGCCGTAGAAGAAGGCGTCTAGCCCGCTGCCGCCGTAGAGCTTGTCGCCGCCGCGATCGCCGTCGACTGTCCGGTCGTCGCCGTCGCCACCGAAGATCAGATCGTTGGCGCGCTCGCCCAGGAGCGCTGTGTCGTCTCCATCACCGCCGTAGATCCGGTCGGCGTTCAGGCCGCCGTCGAGCTGGCTGTCGTTGCCGCTGCCACCGGAAAGCGTGTCGAGGCCGGCGAGGCCATAGAAGTAGCCGTCGCTACCACTGCCGCCGGATAGCGTGTCGTTCCCCAGCCCGCCGAAGAGAGAATCGTCGTCGCCCTCGCCGCCGTCGATGATATCCGCCCGTGAGCCGCCGAAGAGGTTACTGTCGTCGCCGTCATCGCCAGTGATGGTGTCTTTGCCGCTGTGCCCTTGGAAGGAGGAATCGCCACCGCTGCCACCACTTAGGACATCATCGCCTTGCTGACCTCCCAATTCGTCCGCGCCGGAGCCCCCGTAGAGGCTATCCTTGCCGTCTTGGCCCGCCAGCTCGTCATCGCCGCGCCCGCCCCAGAAGAGGTTTTCTGCGGTATTGCCGCTGATGTCGTCACCGCCATCGCCAGCGGCCACGTCCTCGATGCCGCTGACGGTGATCGCCACGCCGTCCAGGACGCCGGTTCCAAGCGCCAGGTCCAAGGTGGTGGCGCTGGCGACGGCGGCTGCATTGATGGCGTCCTGGCCGCTATCGCTGTCTTGAATGCTGGTGGAGCTACCGGTGAGCGCTGCGATCTCGGAGAAGGCCTCGGTAAAGACATAGCTGTCATCGTCATCGGGCGGATCGCCGTGCAGGGTAAGCGTGGCCTGCGACAGTGTCCCCGTATCAGCCGCCACTTGATCTGTGATCGTCAGGGTCCAGGTCCCTACGCCGGCTTCGCCGCGAAAGGCCGCCGCGGTATAGGTCCAAGGATCCGGGTGATCGGCATCGTCGGTCGCGTTGTTCTCCAGCAAGGTGGTGGTGGTGCCCGATGGCGAGGTCAGCGTGATCTTGAGATCCCCCGCCCAGGTGTGCGGCAAGGAGAGGGTCAGGGTGACGAACTCGATCCGTCCGATCGTCGCGTCCTGGTCGAAGGTCACGACCAGGCTGCTGCCGGTGCCGTCGGGCACGGCCTGTGGTAGGCCCAGGGCGGCCACGCTCTTGGCCGTCAGGTTGGCGCTGGTTTTTTGGGTCTGCCAGGTCTCGGCCAGGCGGACCGCGGCCAAGGCATCGACCAGGCCAAACCCGTAGTCCACGCTGTGGGTCAGGCCGCCGGCGTTCCAGGTGTCGGTGCCGTTCTCGACCCAATTGCCGCCGCTGGTGGTTTGGCGGGCGGAATAGGCCAGGATATCCTGCACGTCACGCCAGCCGAGGTCGGGATTGGCCTCCAGCATCAGCGCGACCACGCCGCTCACCATGGGGGCCGCAGCCGAGGTGCCGTTGAAGGTGGTGGTGATGTCATCCGCGCTATAGCCGGCAGCACCCACACGATCGGTTGTCACCACCGTGCCCGGTATCGGCGAGCCGAAGGCGGAGATCAGGAGGTTGGCACCGGGCGTGGAATAGGAGGTTACGGTCCCGTCGGCATTGGTGGCGCCGACCGAGATGGTCTTGAAGTCGGCGTTCCACGAGGAGGCGTTGGCATTGTGCAAGGTGAAGTCGTCGCGCCCGTTGCCGGCGGACTTCACCAAGACCGTGCCCAGGCCACCGCGGCCCGTATCCACGGCACTATCGATGGCAGCGTCCATGTTGGCTACGGCGCTTGCACTCAGCCCTTGATCGAAAAAGTTGGCGGAGAACTGGCTGCCGAGGCTCATGGAGATGAGGTCCGCCCCGTCGTCGGCCCCCTGCTCGATGGCTGCGGCGATCTGGTTTATGAAGGCATCGCTGATCGTGGTGAAGACCTGGTATCCGACCAAGGTCGCGTCGTAGGCGACCCCGACCACGTCCTGGCCGTTCCTGGCCGCACCCAGAATGCCCATGGTTGCCGTGCCGTGCGGGTCGGTGACCAGGTCGCCGAAGGGATCGGCGTCATTGCTTTCGAAGTCGAAGTCGAGCGTGGTGTCGTAGTTTGGCGCCAGATCGGGGTGGGTGTAGTCGAAGCCGTCGTCGATCACGGCGGCGGTGACGCCATCGCCGGTGTAGGAGGGCCAGACGCCGGTAACGTTGAGGTCCAGCTCGCCCGGGTTGCTGTTGTCGAGGTGCCATTGCAGCGAGAAGCTCGGGTCGGTCGGCAGCGAGGCGGTGGCACTGACCGAGGAGCGGGCGTCGGCCTCGCCTCCGGCGGCGCCCGCTTGCTCAAGGACATGCCGGACCGTCAGCCCCGATGCACCCATCTGCTCGAGGATCTCGTCGATTTTCTCTCTATCGAGGGTGCGGAACCCCTTCCCGATGGTCGTTCTGGGCATTCTTGCCTCCCTTGCGCGCAGCTATCGGGAGATACCGAAGCATGACCGTCACATTGCTACGGCGGTCCTTGCGCCACCAGGTCGCCCCGATCCGCCTCGCAAGGCCCGACCTCACCACTGCCGAGCGGCACCGTAGCACGTAGGATACTGACAAAGAAGAGGAAAGCATCCTCACTACACTCATGTCGTCGGTGAGGGCCGTAACAATAGCGTTACGGCGGTCGAAGTCGGCGGCCGCTACGCATAGAGAGTGACGTCGACGGAGGCGAGACCCGCACCGCCGCCGGATAAGTTGGCACCCTGGCCCAGCACCAGGGTGTCGCTGCCACTGCCACCATCGTAGGCGTAGCCGACAAAGTCCCCCTGGCTGGCCACTATGAAGACGTCGTCGCCACTACCGCCGAAGGCGCTGTCGATACCGGACCCACCGGTCAGCGTGTCACTGCCATCGTCACCGTAGAGAAGATCGTCCCCGCCGCCCCCGGAGAGCATGTCCTTGTCGTTGCCGCCATAGATCGGGCCGTCATCGCCCGCGCCACCATAGAGCTTGTCGTTGGCGGCGCGGCCGAAGAAGTGCGCATCGTCGCCCTCGCCACCATAGAGAATGTCGATACCGCCACCGCCATAGAAGTAGGAATCGTCGCCACTGCCACCGTAGACTGTGTCTCTCTTGCCTTGGCCGTCAAAGAAGGAGTCGCCTCCGCTCCCGCCGAAGAGGCTGTCGTTCCCGGCACCTCCATAAAAGGAGTAGTCGTCGCCCTCCTCACCCTCCAGCCGGTCGGGAGAGAGGTCGCCGTAGAAGAAGGCATCGATCCCGCTGCCACCATAAAGCTTGTCGCCGCCGCGGTCGCCATTCAGCGTGCGATCATCGCCGTCGCCACCGAAGAGCTGATCGTTCGCCTGCTCGCCCAGCAAGGCAGTGTCGGCGCCAGCTCCACCGTAGATCAGGTCAACATTGGAGCCGCCGTGGAGGGCCACATCGTCGCCGGACCCACCAAAGAGGCTGTCGACGCCACCCTCGCCATAGAAGTAGCCGTCATTGCCGCTACCGCCGGCAAGCGTATCGTCGCCGGCACCGCCGAAGAGGTAGGAGTCGCCGCCTTCCCCACCGCCTATCCAATCTGCCCGCGACCCTCCGGCAAGGGAATAGTCGTCGCCGTCGCCACCGTCGATGCTATCCCGGCCGCTGTCGCCATAGAGCGCGGAGTCGCCGCCGCTGCCACCTTCCAGGACGTCGTCGCCCCTCTGCCCCTCGAGGCCGTCGCTGCCTGATCCGCCGTAGAGGCTATCGTTGCCGCCTTGACCGGACAGGGTGTCGTCTCCGCGGCCGCTCCAGAAGCGGTTGGCTTCTCCATCACCGCCAAGGTCGTCATCGCCATCGCCGCCGGCGACGTCCTCGATACCGCTGACGGTGATCGCTACCCCGTCCAGAACGCCGTTTCCCTGGGCAAAGTCCAGGGTGGTGGCGCTTGCGACGGCTGCCGCGTTGATGACGTCCCGGCCGCTATCGCTGTCCTCGATGCTGGTGGAGCTGCCGGTCTGGCTCGCGATCTCGGAGAAGGCGTCGGTGAAGACGTAGGTATCGTCATCGCCGGGCGGATCGCCGTGCAAGGTCAGGCTGGCCTGGGTGAGTGTCGAGGTTCGATCGACGAACTGGTCAACGATCTTCACGCTCCAAGTACCTTCGCCGGATTCGCCGCGAAAGGCGGCTGCCGTGTAGGTCCAAAGGTCGGGATGATCGGCAAGACCGGCGTTGGTGTCCAAGAGCGTCGTGGTGGTGCCGGCCGGCGAGGTCAAGGTGATGACCAAGTCGGCAGCGCGGGTGTGCGGCAGGGCCAGGGTCAGGGTCACGAACTCGATCCGCCCGATCGTCGCGTCCTGATCGAAGGTCACCACCAGGCCGTTCGGGTCGGCATCTGGAACCGGCTGCGGCAGGCCCACGGCGGCCACGCTGTTGGACGAGAGGTTGGCGCTGGTCTTCTGGGTCTGCCAGGTCTCGGCCAGACGGACCGCCGCCAGCGCATCGACCAGGCCGAAGCCATAGTCAACGCTGTGGGTGAGGCCGCCGGCGTTCCAGGTGTTGCTGGCGTTCTCAACCCAAGTTCCGCCGCTGGTGGTCTGGCGGGCCGAGTGGGCGAGGATGTCCTGGACGTCGCGCCAGCCGAGGTCGGGATTGGCCTCCAGCATCAGCGCCACGACGCCGGCGACCATGGGCGCCGCTGCGGAGGTGCCGTTGAAGCTGGGCATCACGTCGCCCGCGACGTAGCCGTCAGCACCCACGCGGTCGGTGGTGACGATGCTGCCGGGGGAAAGCGAGCCGAAGGCGGAAATCAGGATGTTGGCACCAGGCGTGGAATAGAAAGTCACCACGCCTTCGTCGTCGGTGGCGGCGACTGAGATGGTCTTGAAGTTGGCATTCCAGGAGGAGGCATTGGCGTTGTGCGGCGGGCTGTCGTTGCGCCCGTTTCCGGCCGACTTGACCAGGACCGTGCCCAGCCCCTCACGGCCCGTATCCACGGCACTGTCGATGGCGGTCGCGAGGTTCTCCATGGCCGTCGAGCCCAGCCCCCGATCGAAGAAGTTGGCCGAGTACTGGCTGCCGAGGCTCATGGAGATAAGGTCCGCCCCCTCGTCGGCGCCTTGCTCGATGGCGTCGGCGATCTGGTTGATGAAGCGATCGGAGATGAAGGCGTATACCCGATAGCCCACCAGAGTGGCGTCGTAGGCCACACCGACGACATCCTCGCCGTTTCTTGCCGCACCCAGGATGCCCATCGTCGCCGTGCCATGGGCGTCGTTGGTCGGATCGCCGCTGGGATCGTCGTCGTCGCCCTCGAAATCATAATCGAGCGTGGCGTCATAGTTCGGCGCCAGGTCGGGATGGCTAAAGTCGAAGCCGTCGTCGATCACGATTGCGGTAACGCCGTCGCCGGTGTAGGACGGCCAAACCTCGGTGACGTTGAGGTCAAGCTCGCTTGGATCACTGTTAAGCAGGTGCCACTGCTGCGCAAAGTCCGGGTCGCTCGGCAGCGAGGCGGTCGCCGGGACCAATGCTGTTTGACTGGCTTCCTGCTCGACCCGTGGAGCCCTGTCGTCGAAGTCCTCGCCTGTGCGATGAAACAGCCAGGAGAGGGACCTTGCTTGGACGAGCCGGTCCAGTACCTCCCTGCCGAAGGAAATGCCGAGCCCCTCGGTCGTGGTCGTCTCAGGCACGTCGCCCTCCGCGGGTTTGCGGCCGCTGCTTTCCAGTCAGGCCTGCTTGGCGTTATCGCGTGGCAGTCTAACATCCTGCATCGAAAGGACAAACGGCGAAACCAAACTGCTGATGCGTGGCGTTACACGCCTTTGAGTGGTGTTAGTAACTCCCGCGCCGACGGCGCTTGCTGCTTGGCGAAACAAGCACTCTCACCACTTCATCACCACGTTCATGCCGATCGCAGTCACATTGGCGTGGAAATCGCCCTTGAGGGTCCCGCCGGCGTTGGCGACGTCGATGTCGGAGCGCATCACGATCAGGTGGTTGGCGGCCAAGTTCACCGAAATGTTGTCGGTGATCGTCTTGTTGAGTCCGGCGCCGAACTCGACGCGGTGGCCGTCGGGGCTCAAGGTGTTGTTGCCGCCGGTCGCAGCACTTTGATCGAAGAGCGCGCCGCTGCCGACGGTAAAGCCCTCGTCGATCTCGTAGCGAAAGCCGAGCGCGCCGTGCCAGGTATCGCGGAACTCTACGCGGCGTACGGCGTCGGGCTGGAAGGGGCTCTCGAAACGCACCGTGAAGCCCTGGAAGGCGCTCCAGTTGGTCCAGCCCACATCGGCCAGCAAGGTCAGGTCCTCGTCGACGTCGTAGCTGACGCTCAGGGTAGCCATGTCCGGTGTCGTGAGCGCAAAGCTTGCCCCTTGCGAGGGAATGGCGGGGTCGTCGGCACTGGCGGTGCCTTGGAAGCTGTGCTTGATTCGCGAGCGGTAGCTAACGCCGACCCTGACGTCTTCATGCGGGTCGATCCGGACGCCGAAGTTAAAGCCGAGCGCGGTGTCGTCGCCTTTCAAAGTGCCTGGCGAGGTGATGGTGCCGAAGGGTGTCGGGAAGTCCTGCAGATTGCTGGCCTTGAAGTCGAAATACTGCACGTTGACGCCGCCGCCGACGGCTAGCCAGTCGGTCACGCGGTAGGCCGCCGAAATCTGGCCGTTGAAGGTGACGAAGTCGGTTGACAGCAGCTGGTACTGGCCGGCCCAGACCGGGTCGCTGTCCAGAATCGCGACGAAGGGGGAGCTGACGGAGAGCCCCATCACCAGGTCGTCGGCCACCTGAAAGGAGGCATAGCCCGCTGGTGCGACGGCCGCCGAGGTCAGCTCGCCGCTGTTGCCAAGGCTCGAGATGTCGCTGCCGTCCGGTGCGGTGGCGCTGTCGACCTCGATCTCGGCATTCGGCAGGAAGCCGCGCAGGTCGAACATCACTTGCCAGCCCGGGAGGTCACTCAAGGTTGCTGGATTGTAGAACTGGTTGCTGGGGTCGTAGCCATAAGATCCGCTGCCGGCAAAGTTGGTGATCATGGCCGTGGTCGAATTGCTTCTGACGTAAAACCCGGCGGCCAGGGATGATGTTGCCGATAGGGTTGCGGCCAAAACTACGGCAGTGGCGGTGCCGGCCCTTAAAAACCACAATTCAGTGCCCCCCAGAAGCGAAGCCTTAAAGGCGACACCGCCCTTTTTCTGTGTCGGTCGTCTATCGCTTGACTATTTTGGCCTATGCTATCGTGGCGCGCAACGGCCTAGGGCGCTTGATGTCCCTCACCTTCCTGTTTCATCGGCATAGTGAAGCGCACACAACTGCCGTCTGTGCTTGTCGAGACTGCGATCGACCCATCCAGAGCGGCCGCCCGACTTTCCATGTTCTTCAGGCCGTAGCCAGCCTTCTGGTTCGAATCCATGCCGCATCCGTCATCTTCGATGTCTATCTGCAGGGCGTCGTTCGCGTCGCCCAGCAAGGTGAAGCGGATCGTGAGGTTTCTAGCGCCCGAGTGTTTCGCGGCGTTGGTGACGGCCTCTTGCAGGATGCGGAGCATGTTGAGCGCGCTGGAGGGGCTGAAGCCTTCGACCGACGGCAATTCGATCATCTGCCAATGAAGCTCGATCCCGTGCAGGGCGAGCTGCTGCTCGGCACGCTCGCGAAAGGTGCCCAGGATGACGGCAATGTCATCCTCCACGTCGAGCGAGCCGATCACGACGCGCAGGTCTTCCAGCGCTGCGCGCGCCGAGGATTCGATGTCGTCCGAGCGCGGGCTGCCGGACGAGGTCATGGCGATGATCGACATCAGCTGCCCGCCGACGCCGTCGTGCACGTCCTGCATGATCCTCTGCCGCTCTTGACTGAGGGCTTGGCGCTTTTCCAGCTCGCGGCGCTGGTCGAAGGCCTCTCTGAGTTGGCTTTCCTTGGCCTCGATCCGCCCTTCCAGAGAGCTCACCAACTCGTCCACCCGGTTCATCGCGGCAATCAGACGATAGATGAAGATCCCGCTGAAGGGGGGAAGCAGCAGGATGAAGGCAACCTTGAAGGTGAGCGTGTTGGTCTGGTCGAGGACGTTGGCGATGACCAGCACGTCGTGGATTGCCAAGACGCCGCAGCCAAGCGTCGAGATCAACACGATGTGGCAATCCACGCGGCTGTCTCGTAGGGAGCAAAGGACCAGCAAGGAGATGGCCCAGAAGAGCTGAAGCATGCTGACCGGGATGACCACGTAGCTGGTGATGAACTCTGTTGCCGGACCGGGCGCGACCAGTTGAAGGGCCGTTGCGAGCGCCGGGATGATCATGAAGTAGATCGGCCGCAAGGGCGGCGACTTGTCCATCAGGCCATAAACGAAGAGCAGGGCGAAGGAGGACTCCCAGAAGTTGGCCACATAGGCGAAAGCGGACAGCAGATCGGCGAGCGCCGGGCTTTGCGGCAGGTAGACCGGCAAGCCGTGGATCGATGCGCCCAACAGCATGAGCGCGCAATAGAAGGCCGCGACTTCCCGACGGCGAACCCACCACAGCAAGAGCAGCATGGTGGCAAGCAGCAGCTGCCAGAAGATCAGCAAGGCCGGCCCGCGCACGGCGCGGAAATAGTGCCACGCGTAGCTGTCGCGCAGGTCCGTCTCGGGCCCCACGTAGAGCGGGGCCAGAAAGCCCGTCAGAAGGCCGCCCGGCGTCAGCGTGATCTCGAGCGCATTGCCGCTCGGCTCCAGATTGCCGTCGGGCAGCGTCGCGATTATGGGCACATTCTGGTCCGGGATCTTGCCCCTGCCGAAAAGATCGCTCTCGGCGATCTCGGTGCCGTTCACCTTGACGGATAGACGCCCGCTGTAGGTCGGCACGAAGACCGCCCAGGCTCCACCCTCCGCTGGATAGTCGAAGGTCTCGCGATAGGTGCCGTCCTGGCCCGATCGCTCGGGATGGTTTCGCCAGTTGTCGGGTAGAGTGACGCGCGTTTCGGAGGTCATCGCCGGTGCTTGCGAGAACTCCATCGACGTCTGAGAATAGTTGGCTGGTGGCAAGGGCAAGATGCCCGACACCAGCGCGGCGGTCATCGCGGCGACGGCGAGGTACCAAAAACACAAGAGGGGTATGGCGAAGCGGTTTCGATGTCGAAAAGGCGCCGTACTCAAGATAGCTTGATCAACCCTCTTTGAACCGCCTCAAAGACCGCTTCGCTGCGCGAATTGACCTCTAGTTTCCGATAGATGTTCTTAATGTGCGTCGGGACGGTGTTACTGGAGATCTCGAGCCGCTTTGCCACGTCCTTGTAGGTGAAACCCTTGGCAATGCCCCAGAGGATATCCATCTCGCGATCGGTGAGCAAGCCGTCCGGGCATTCCGGCGGCGCCACCTCTTGGACGACGCGGATGATGTAGCGGGCGACCGCGGTCGAGATCGGCGAGCGCCCGGCCACCAGATCGCGCACCGACCTCACGATATCCAAGGCCCGCGCATCCTTGAGCAGGAAGCCTGAGGCGCCGGCCGAGATTGCCGTCACCACGCTTTGCTCGTCACCCAGGACAGAGATCACCATGACCTCCATGTCGGGCCGCTCTTCGCGCGCCAGACGGATCAGATCGAAGCCGTGGCCATCGGGCAGCCGGAGGTCGGTGATAAGCACGCGCGCAGGCGAACTCGCGATGGCCTCGGCACCGGCGGCGAAGGTCGAACAGTCGGCGACGACTTCAAAATCGCTTTCCAGGCCGAGGCTGCGGACCAGAGAGAGGCGCATGGCGTCGTCGTCTTCGACAAGAATGATTGTGACCGGGTCATCGGTCATTGAGGATCCTGCCGCTTGTGGCTTGTGTTTTCGTTCTACGCACGAATCAAGGCTGTACGCCACACGAGGCAGGATTGGGCACCTGCCTTATTCTCCGGGTTCAAACGCATCGAACCCACTAGAGCACGTCGGCGCACGTCGACACCATCCCCTCTTTATGGGATTTACCATCGCAAATTGTTTCCTCACCCTGCCGCCTATGCCTAGAGGGTGGGCATAGCGTTCGGGGTTGAGTTCGCCGACCCAGGCCGGTTGGGAGAGAGGGGAAGGCTCTATCGGTGTTGCACGACACCTTAGTGTGTCGCGATTGGCCTAATCCAAGCGTACTGCGTTCCGCTCGATCCCGTGGCGGGACTGCTGAATGTACGATGGTATCCCTAACCGGCCTGGGAACTTCCGCGGGATCTAACGACAGCACCTTAGCCAACGACGAGCGGATGAGGTTGGTTGCCGAGCCTGTTGAACTTCGCTTTGAAACCTGGAGACCGTCACTGGTCGCTTGAGCGGACGGCCGGTCCCGAGGGAGGGCAAAGATGCAGCTATCAATCCGAAGCCTGCTAATCGTCGCGACATCGCTTTCGTGGAGTGTGAGCGCGGCGCAGGCAGACATCAAAATCGGGCTCGCTGGCCCCATGTCCGGACAGTATTCCTGGTTCGGCGAGCAGATGCTGCAGGGCGCCGAACTGGCCGTCGCCGATCTCAACGCCGCTGGCGGTGTCGGTGGCGAGCCGGTAACGCTTATCGTTGGTGACGATGCTTGCGATCCGGCTCAGTCCGAGGCTGCGGCCCAGAAGTTCGTCAGCGACGGCGTCATCTTCGTCGTTGGCCACTGGTGTTCCAGTTCCTCCATACCGGCGTCGAAGATCTACGAGAAGGCCGGAATTCTGATGATTACACCGGCATCCACCAATCCCAAGCTGACGGATGAAGGTGGCCCTAGCGTCTTTCGCCTGTCGGGCCGGGATGATGATCAGGGCATCGTGGCCGCCACCTTTCTGGCGGAACACTGGGGCAACAAGAACATTGCCTTCCTGCATGACGGCACCACCTACGGAAAAGACTTGGCTGACGCCACCAAGGCACACTTGAACAGTTTGGGTGTAAAAGAAGCTCTCTACGAGGCAATTGATCCCGGTCAGACAGAGTATACCGCCATCATTTCGAAGATGAAGGACGCAGACATCGATGTCTTTTATCTAGGCGGCTACAGCACCGAGGGAGCACTTCTGATCCGCGGCGCGCGCGACATGAACTACGATGTGCAGATGGTCTCGGGCGACGCCCTGACCAGCGAAGAATTTGGTTTGACGGCAGGCGATGCCGCAGAAGGCGTAATGATTACGTTCTTCCCCGATGCGCGTTCCTATCCGGAAGCGCTAGAAGTCGTATCGCGCTTCCGCGACGAGGGCTACGAGCCGGAAGGCTACACCTTGCAGACCTATGCCGCGGTCGAGACTTGGGCCCAGGCCGCCGAAAATGCCGGCTCCCTGGACTTGGAAGAGATGATAAAGGTGCTTCGTGAGCATGAGTTCAATACAGTGTTCGGTACATTCAGGTTCAATAAGAATGGCGATATGACGGCGCCCGGGTTTGTTTGGTACGTTTGGAGGGACGGAAGCTACACGGCAGTGGAATAGCAGCGACAACACGACGAGGGCATCAGAGGGGTGAGACCGACGTGCACAAGCCATTCCCAGCTCTGATCGCGGTCTCCCTTTCATGTTTCCTCACCCTCGGAGGGGCTGAGGCCGAGATCAAGATCGGCATCGCCGGCGCGCTGTCCGGCGTGTCGCTGCCAACCGGCGAACAGCAGGAGGTCGGCGCAGAAAGGGCGGTCTCGGATCTGAATGCTCATGGCGGGTTGCTTGGCCAAGAGATCACTGTGGTATCGCTTGATGACGCCTGCCGGCCGGACCAAGCCGAGGCGGTTGCACGGCAGTTGCTCAGCGAAGGTGTCAGCCTGGTCATTGGTCACGTCTGCTCCGGCGCTTCGATCGCGGCGGGCGCGATCTATGACGAAGCCGGGATCATCATGATCTCCTGTTGCTCGACCAACCCGCGACTGACCGACGAGGGTGGTCCGAGCATCTTCCGCGTGATTGGCCGCGACGATCAGCAGGGTGCTATTGCCGGTGATTACCTGGCAGACAACTATGCGACCGGAAACATAGCCATTATCCATGACGGTCAGGCCTATGGACAAGGCTTGGCGGAGCACACCAAGACACAACTGAACAACCATGGTATTGAAGAGGTGTTGTTCGACAGCTATGCACCCGACCAAATGGACTATAGGTCGGTTGTATCAAAGCTTTCCGATGCGGAGGTGGACGTTCTCTATGCTGGTGGATATCAGCAGGACATCGCCTTGATCCTTCGGGAAGCGAAGAAAGAACTGCCGGACTTGGCCTTGGTATCCGGCGACAGCCTGGTCAGTGAGGATTTCTTGGCCATAGCGGGTGAAGCGGTGACCGGGACCTACTTCACATTCGGCCCTGATGTGCGGCTGAACCCCGAGGCTGCTGCAGTAGCAGACGCCTTTCGTACCGAGGACGACTTTGAACCTTCCGGCTACACCTTATATGCCTATGCGGCCGTCCAAGCTTGGGCACAGGCCGTCGAGCAGGTGGGCTCTTTGGATTCTGACGCGGTGATCCAGGCGCTGCAGAGCGGCGAGTTCGATACCGTGCTCGGCAGGATCGGGTTCGACGAGAAGGGCGACATCACCGGCGCAAGCTCCTTTGTTTGGTATGTCTTCACGGGAGACACCTACGAGCTGGCAAAGTGATCTCGATGCTTTGCGCGATCCATCGGCTCTCTTCCCGAACGAACGCGGACACGCGCTATCCGCGCCGAATGGCAGATGTCTAACAGGCAAAGATCCCTGCACCTGGGTGTGCGTGGGCGGCTCCTGCTCGCCTTCGTCGGGGTTTCCTTGTTCTCCTTGGTGGCCGCCGCCTCGGGCTTCTACTCGCTGTCCGAGGTGGGCCGAGCGCTCAACCGCATCACCGAGCAGCGCGTGCCGGAAGCGCTGTCCTGGATGGAGTTGTCCAGGCGGGTGGAGGGAATCGTGCGATCAGCCCCCGCCCTGCTTGTCGCGCAGTCAGAAAGTGCTCGCAAAGAAGCCTCGGCCGACATCAGTGCCCAGGTCGCCCGCCTCTCCCCGCTTCTGCAACAGGCCGGCAGCTACGAATCCGAAGAAGAAAGGAAAACCGGCGAACTGGTCAAGCAGTTGGTTGGGGATCTGAGCGACAATCTCGTCGCCCTCGATGGATTGGTTGCAAAGCGCCTCTCGATCGTTGCCCTGCGCGACGAGCGTCTGCGCAACCTCTCCCGGGCGACCAGCGTATCGCAGCGAACGCTGGCGCCGGGTGCGCGCATATTGGGTTCTGAGATTGCCTCCTGGTATCGTGGCATTGCTTCGGACGGCGCCCGGTTTCAGAGCTCCCCTGAGCAATTCGAGATTGCCGAGACCATTGTCGAACTGCTGCCGCAGCGAGAGGCCGCGGTCCTGGTCGATTCCATCCACAATGGGCTCTTGACGATCACGGCGGCGACCAGCCCCCAGAATGTGGATATTCAGGTCTTTCCACTGACCAAGCTGCTGCAGGAGCTGTCGGATCTGGCTGACGGTTTCCAAGGGCGCGTCAAGACACGCATGATCAAGCAGGTCGAGATACTGGGTGGCCTGATCGTCGGCCCCGAAAGCCTGCCGCAAATCAGGAAGGAGGAATTGGAAGCCTTCGCTGCCGCCGAAGAGCTCTTGGCAGCCAACCTGTTCACATCGACAACCTTGACCACCAACATCGACTTTCTCGTCGATCGTGCCGACACCGCCATCTTAGAGGCGAATACGCAGGCATTGGAGCTTCAGGACCTCAACGAGACGATCCTGATCGGCATCGTGGTCCTTAGCCTGGTCAGTTCTTTCGCGATTGTCTGGCTCTATGTGGGCCGCAACCTGATTGCGCGCTTGACGGCTCTGAGCGACAGCATGCTGGCGATTGCTGGTGGCAACCTGCGCGCGCCTCTGCCCTCATCTGCGGGGAACGATGAGATCAGCCATATGGCCAAAGCCCTCACGGTCTTCCGCGACACGGCGATCGAGGTCGAGGAGAGCAATCTGCGTGAGATCGAAGACGCACGGCGCCGGCTGAACGATGCCGTCGAGAGCATTTCGGAGGGGTTCTCCCTCTACGACGGCGAAGACCGTCTGCTGATCTGCAACTCGACCTATCGCGAGGTCATGTATCCCGGCATTTCCGACCTGCTTGAGCCCGGCGTTCCCTTCATCAAGATCCTCGAAGGGACGGTCGAGCGTGGCCTGATCAAGGAAGCCATCGGCCGTGAAGAGGACTGGATTGCCCAACGACTGGCCAGGCGGAAGGCCCTGGATGCCGGGCAGCTACAGCAGCTGACCAACGGCAGATGGGTGCGCATTACCGAACGCCGGACGCATGACGGCGGCACCGTGGCGATCTACACCGACGTCACCGAGTTGCAGGCGGCCAAGGAAACCGCCGAAGAGGCCAACGAGGCCAAGAGCACCTTCCTTGCCACCATGAGCCACGAGATCCGCACACCGATGAACGGGATCATCGGCATGTGCAACCTGCTGCTCGACACCAGGCTCAGCGACGAGCAGCAGGAATTCTCTCAAACGATCAGCCGCTCGGCCGAAGAGCTGCTGACGGTGATCAACGACATCCTCGACTTCAGCCGGGTCGAAGCCGGCAAGTTGGAGCTGGATCAACGCCCCTTCGTGCTGCGCACCTGCGTGGAGGAAGCGCTTGACCTGGTGGCCGTCCTGGCGGCCAAGAAGAGCCTGGAGCTGGCCTACCAGATCGAAGCGGGCACGCCTGCCGCGCTCGTTGGCGATGCGACGCGCCTGCGTCAGATCCTGATCAATCTCCTGAACAACGCCGTCAAGTTCACCGATGCGGGCGAGGTGGTCTTGTGCATCAAGAGCAAAGTCCAAGAGCAGGACGAGGGACAGCATTGCCGGCTGCAAGTGACGGTGCGCGATACCGGCATCGGGATTCCCAAGGACCGTCTGGATCGGCTCTTCAAGTCCTTCTCGCAGGTCGATGCGTCGAGCACCCGTGCACACGGCGGATCCGGACTGGGTCTGGCGATCTCCGAACGCTTGGTCGGGCTCATGGGCGGCCGCATTTGGGTCGAGAGCGCCGTGGGCAAGGGCAGCTCCTTCCACTTCACCGCCACGCTTCCGGTGAGCCACGAACTGCACGAGACCAATCTGGAGGATGTCCGCCCAGAGCTTGCCGGCAAGCGGCTTCTGATCGTTGACGACAATGCCACCAACCGACGCATTTTAACCCTGCAGACCGAAGCCTGGTCGATGGACTCGAAGGCCACGGCTTCGCCGAGCGAGGCGCTGGCTTGGCTCGAGGCGGGCGAACGCTTCAATGCTGGTATCTTGGACATGAACATGCCCGAGATGGACGGGCTGGCGCTGGCTTTGGCCATCCGAGAGACCCAGGGATCTGACCAATTGCCCTTGATCCTGCTCAGCTCCCTCGGACGCCCGCCGTCGGACGCTGACAGCAAGCTGGCCAAAGCCAAGTTCGCCGAGATGCTGGCCAAGCCGATCAAGCCCTCACCGCTTCTGAACGCCTTGACGGCGATCTTCTCCGGCCAGCCAACCCGCGTTTTGGGGCCGCGTGCGGATCGCACGAGCCTCTTCGACCACCACCTGGCAGAGCGCCTTCCCTTGCGCATCTTGCTGGTTGATGACCATGCCACCAACCAGAAGCTCGGGCAGATGATTCTGGCCCGCCTGGGCTACCGGGCCGACATCGCCGGTAATGGATTGGAGGTGCTGGAGGCTCTCGAGCGCAAGTCCTACGACCTGATTCTGATGGACATCGAGATGCCGGAGATGGACGGCTTGGAGGCGACCGCTGAAGTCCGCCGGATATGGGGCGAGGCGGGTCCGCGCATCGTCGCCATGACGGCCAATGCCATGCGCGGCGACCGCGACCGCTATCTTAAGGCCGGCATGGACGACTACGTCAGCAAGCCGATCCGAATCGATGCTCTGGTGCAGGCCTTGACCCAAGGGGCCCCGCCGCCGGCAGCCGATAGCGATCCGGATCGGCAGATAGAGGGCGGCACGACGGAGATGCTCGACCCGCAGGCGTTGGAGGCCTTGAAGGAGCTGATCGGCGGCGACGCCGCGGCGCTGGCCGAGTTGATCGAGTCCTTCCTGACCGAGGGCCCGAAGCTCTGCGGCGGCCTGGAGCGGGCTGCCGCCGACGGCGACGTGAAGGAGGTCGCGCGGATCGCCCATACCTTGAAGGCAAGCGCGCGAGACTTCGGTGCCGTCGCGCTCACCGACTCCTGCCTGGAGCTGGAGCGCCTTGCCAAGGCGGACGGTGAAGCGGCGGCCTTGCAGCTGGTGGCGACGGTCTTGCAGGACTATCGCAGAGCCGAAGAGGCGCTGCGTGCCATGACTCTACGCGACAGCATCGGGGAAGCGGCCGGATGAGGAGCAGAACGGTAACCATCCTGGTGGTGGACGATCACCCGACCAATCGGCTGAAGATGTCGATGGCGGTGAAGCGCTTGGGCTATGAGACCTGCCAGGCGGAGAACGGGCGCGCCGCTCTGGAGTGTCTGCGCGCCGACGCCATCGATCTCGTCCTGCTGGACATCGTCATGCCTGAGATGGACGGCTACGAGGTCCTCGCGGCCATCAAGGACGATCCCGGCCTGCGCGATATCCCCATCATCGTGATCTCCGCCTTGGACGAGCTCGCTTCCGTGGTGAAGGCGATCGAGCTGGGGGCTGAGGACTACCTTCCCAAGGCTTTCGATCCGGTCTTGCTGAAGGCCCGCGTCGGCGCCTGTCTGGAGAAGAAGCAGCTGCGCGACCTGGAGGTGGAGTATCTGCGGCAGGTGGAGCTGCTGACCGACGCGGCGGGCGTCATCGAGGACGCGGACTTCGATCCCGAGGCCTTGAAGTTGGACAGCGTAATCGCCCGCGAGGATGCCCTGGGGCGTCTGGCCCGGGTGCTGACCGACATGGCCCGCGAGGTTCACGCCCGCGAGCAAAGCTTGAAACGGCAGGTGCAGAGCCTGAGAATCGAGATCGACAAGACCCGGCAGAAAGAGCAGGTCAGCAGCATCACCGACACCGACTACTTCCAAGACCTGCGCGGCAAGGCAGGCGACCTCAGAACCATGCTGCAGGACAAGGACGACGAGACGGGCTAGCTCGCAGGGTCACAAGGGGGAGCGAGGGTGAGGAAGTCATGAGCAAGATCATATCGATTCACTCCTTTCGGGGAGGGACCGGCAAGTCCAACACCACGGCGAACATCGCGACCCAGCTGGCCTTGGCCGGCAAACGCGTGGGCGTGATCGACACCGATATTCAGTCACCCGGCATACACGTGCTCTTCGGGCTCAAGGGGGCCGACATCAAGCACTCGCTGAACGACTTCCTCTGGGGCAAGGGAGAGATCGGCGCGGCGGTGCACGACGTCACCAATCACCTGAATCGTGCCATGCCGGGAAAGGTCTTTCTGATCCCCTCCAGCGCGCAGGCCGACGAAATCGTCAATGTGCTGCGCGAAGGCTACAATGTCAGCCTTCTGACCGGCGGCTTCCGCAAGCTGATCGGTGAGCTCTCCTTGGACATCCTGCTGATCGACACCCATCCGGGCTTGAACGAGGAAACGCTTTTCTCCATCGCGATCTCCCATGCCCTGGTGATCGTGATGCGGCCGGATCACCAAGACTACGAGGGCACCGGCGTGACGGTGGAGGTCGCCCGCTCGCTGGAGATCCCCAACATGTCCTTGGTGGTGAACAAGACGCCGCCGGTGCTGGATCCCGCAGAGGTTCAGCAGCGGGTGCAGCAGACCTATGGCGTCGAGGCGGTGACGGTCCTGCCGCACTGCGACGAGATGATGAACCTGGCCTCTGGCGGTGTCTTTTCCACCGCTTACCCCGACCATGCCTTGACGCAGCTCTATCGAGACCTCGCGACCGACCTGGCAGCATAGGCGAACGCGACATGGCGGCAGGCAAGCTGATTTCGCGTGAGGAGCTGCTTGGTGGTTTCGGCGGCGGCGACAAGCGCCGCGCGGCGATCGCCTTTTCGCTGATTCAGGCCCGTGCCGCGCGCCTGGCCGTCGAGCGGGGAAGCGTCAAAGCACCCTTCATGACCGAGAGCGCCTTCAAAGAGCGCAACCTCGCCTTTCTCGACGCCATTTCCGAAACCGCCAAGGCGACCGCCCGTGTCTCGATCCAGGACCTGGAACGCGGTGCTCCGCTCTGGCAAGTCCTGGTGCCCGCCAACCCAGCGATCAGGGCGGAAATTGCACAGCTGCTTGGCAAAGACTACCGCTTTGCGAGGTCGCGCATCCCGCAGATCGCAGCGGCGCTCGGTCTCGACGATCCCGCGGTATCGACGGCCTTTCAAGATCAGCAGGGCCGTCCTCTCGATACGATCTACCAAACCCGCACCGCGCCGTTGGAGGTGTTGCGCTGGACATGGACGCGGTTCAGTGCGGCCTTGGAATCTCTGCCGCCCTTCTGGACTGCCTTTGCCTTGACCCTGACAGAGGTAGTCGGTGCCGGCACACTTGCGCTTCCCATTGCCTTTGCCAGTGTCGGACCGTTAGCTGGTGGAGCACTCCTTCTTTTGGTTGGGCTCATCAATGTCTTGACGGTCGGCTATCTTGCCGAGGCCTCCGCCCGCAATGGCTCCATACTCTATGGAAGCGCCTTCATAGGGCAATTGGTGCGCGACTTCTTGAGTCCCTTTGCCGTTCTGATCGTTCGCCTCGGCCTGTTCTGCTTTTGCAGCATCGTATTGGTTGCCTTCTATACCGGCTTTGCGACGACCTTCGCCGAGGTGACTGGCTTGCCGGATCCGATCTGGGTCTTCGTCATCTGCGGTCTCGGCGTGTTCCTGATCCTCCGCAATTCACTGATCGGTACGGTAGCTTCAGCCTTGCTGATCGGGTTCATAAACATCACGATTCTGGTGATCCTGTCGTTGATGGCATTCGGGCACGCCAGTTGGGAGCGCCTGACCTACGTCAAGGTGCCTTTCCTTTTCGGCGAGCCCTTCGATGCCTCGATCCTGCAGCTGGTGTTCGGCATCGCGATGGTCTCCTATTTCGGGCATGTCTCGGTCAGCAACTGCGCCCAGGCCGTTTTGAGACGCCAAGCCGATGGCCGTTCCCTCAAGACAGGAACCATGGCTGCCATGGTGGTCGCGATTGCGATCTATACGCTCTGGGCGGTCAGCATCGGCGGGGCGGTCAAACCGGAGAGATTGGCCAGCGAGAAGGGCACCGTGCTGGTGCCTCTGGCAGAGCAAGTGGGGCTAGGCGTTCCCCTTCTCGGCACAGCCTTCGTCTTGCTGGCCATGGGCATGGGGTCGGTGCACTTCTCCCTCGGGATTTACAATATGGCGCGTGAGGTGATGTCCGGCGGCCGTTCGGCGCGTCCGCGTCTTCGAGCCTTGCGCCTTGTGGGCAGTCGGAAGATGGCGACCGTCATGGCGCTGGTGCCGATCTTCTTGATTTTTGCCTATGTCCAATGGTCGTTCCTTACAGAGCAGGAGTCCTTCATCAAGCCCTTGGAGCTGCTTGGCGTTCTCGTGACGCCCTTGTTGGCCGGGCTGATGCCTGTCTTGATCTTGATCGCCAGCCGTCGCCGCGGACGTGCGATCGGGCGGGCCAAGCTGCCGTGGTTGCTGGCAAATCCCATTGTGATGGTATTCATCGCCCTTTTTTCCTTCGCGGGCATCGTTTCCCACGCACTCTTCATCTGGGAGGACCCGATCAAGCAAGCAGTGGCGATCTTCGCGGCCGTCGTGATGCTGATCTTCGTGGTTGACGTGATCCGCAAGAATGCCTTTGTGCCGCAATGGCTGATCGAGCTGCGCCATTTTCCCGAGGAGTCCGATCGCGCCGAGGTGGCCGTCGCCTGCAACGGCAAGGCCGTGCCTGTCGAGCTGACCTGCCGGCTGGCCGACGGGACGGAGCGCAAGACCAGCTCCGACAACCCCCTGACGGCCTTCAGCACATACCGTAGCCTCAGCTTCACGCTCCCCGAGAGACAGGCCTCCAATCTGGAGGTTGCCGCCCATAAGGTCAGCGCCGATTTCGAGGCCGAAGCGATCGCCGGCGAGCTGATCGGCCATAGAGAGGGTACTCAGCAGCAGGTTGTCGCGCTCGACCAGACGCTGGGCCGGACGAGAGTGTACATGCCCAAAGGTAATCTAGGCTGGCAACTGCGCCTACTCTAGCGCTGTCATGAGCATGCAGAGCGTTCCAGCACTCGGAAGTCCATCGCCGCCACAAAAGAAAAATGCCGGGAAGTCATTGACTTCCCGGCAAGTTGAACAGGGAGGCTTCACGTCTGGGAGACGTAGGACCCACCGTAGTGGGCCCTGGATTCCCGGGGGGAGGCCCGGGAAACTCGTTGACCGCCGCGCCGCAGTGCAGTGCAGCAATCACAGTAGAAGAGATAGTCTTGCCGTGCCTGTGGGTCCATCGGTCTTATCTCACAGGTGGTATGCGAGGACTGCATGGTCTATCCCTCCGCGCCGTGTCAATGGCCGCCGGCTGTTGCATTTCGGACATAGTACTCTTGGCAGAGTACTGTTGCCAAAATGACATAGCACACCAGCGCTTTTTGGGGATCTCTGCCTAAAAATTGCTCTCGGCTACCTTGCGCAGCAGGAAGTCCCGAAAGACGGCGATCCGTTTTGTCGAACGCAGTTCTTCGGAATAGACGAAGTAGGTGTCGATCTGCGGCCCTTCCAAATCGGGCAGCACGCGCACCAGCTCTCCCGGCTTGGTCACCATGAACTCGGGCAGGGCGGCGATGCCGGCACCGGCCATGACCGCCTGCAGGATGCCGTAGACGTTGTTGAGGCAGAGGGCGGCGGTTCTGGGGCCGCTGCCGCGCCGCCCGGCGTGCAAGAGCCAGTTGGCATCGGGCACCGGCGGACGCTCGTCCTCGCCGTAGACGATGATCCGGTGGCGGTCGAGGTCCTCGACGCCGTTCAGCGGGCCGTTGCGCTTCATGTACTCGGGCGAGGCATAGGCCTGCATGTGCACGGTGATCAGGTGGCGCTGGATCAGGTCGGCCTGGCGCGGCGGGGTCATCCGCACCGCCACATCGGCCTCGCGCATCGACAGGTCCAACTCCCGGTCGGCCAGGATCAGATGCAGCTCGATCTCCGGATAGAGCTCCATGAAGTCCTTGATGCGCGGCGCCAGCCAGGTGGAGCCGAAGGCGACCGTGGTGGTCACCTTCAAGGGGCCCTTGGGGCGATCCTTGCTTTCGGTCAGCTGGGCCTCGATCATCGCCAGCTTGCCGAAGACCTCGTGCGCGGTTCGGTAGAGCAGCTCGCCCTGCTCGGTCAGAATCAAGCCGCGGGCGTGCCGGTGGAACAGCGGCACGCTGAGGCTCTCCTCCAAGCCGCTGATCTGCCTGGATACCGCCGACTGGCTGAGGTTCAGCTGCTCGCCAGCATGCGTGAAACTTCCTGCTTCTGCTACGGCATGAAAGATCCGCAGCTTGTCCCAATCCATCGCCATGGTTCGTTTGTCCGACTCTAGGGTTATGGTGCAGTCTAGCCTATTGTTGCCCGCGTCGGCACGCAGCTTTGTTGCGCCGGCCTTTCGACCCCTTGCCGCCTCTGCGGACCTATTGCGCTCTTGGGCCCGCCTAGGGGCCTCCGAGCGCTCTATTCGGCAGCGTCAGCCAGGTGGTGGTCCTGCTCGCCAAGCCAGCGATCGGCCTCCAGGGCCGCCATGCAGCCCATGCCGGCGGCGGTCACCGCTTGGCGGAAGATCTTGTCGACGCAGTCGCCGGCAGCGAAGACACCGGGCACCGAGGTCTTGGTGGAGTTGGCAGCAGCCAGGATGTAGCCTTCGTCATCCATCTCCAAGGCATCCTTGAAGACGGCAGTTGCCGGATCGTGACCGATGGCGACGAAGAGGCCTTCGACGACCAAGGACTTGGTCTCTCCCGTCACCACGTCGCGCAGAGTAACGCCGGTGACGCCGTCCATCGGGCCCTCCCCGCCGGTCACCTCCTCGACCACGGCGTTCCACTGGATCGAGATCTTGGGGTTCGCCATCAGGCGGTCCTGGGCGATTTTCTCCGCGCGCAGGGCATCGCGGCGGTGCACCAAGGTGACCGAGCGGCAGAGCTGGGCCAGATAGAGGGCTTCCTCCACCGCAGTATTGCCGCCGCCCACCACGGCCACGTCCTTCTCCCGGTAGAAGAAGCCGTCGCAGGTGGCGCAGGCAGAAACGCCGCGCCCGTTGAAGTGCTTTTCCGACTCGAGCCCCAGCCAGCGCGCCTGTGCGCCGGTGGCGATGACGACGGCATCGGCGCTATAGCGGCAGCCGCTGTCGCCGGTCAGCGTGAAGGGGCGTTTGGAGAAGTCCACCGCGGCGATCAGGTCTGCCTCGAAGCGGGTTCCGACATGCTCGGCCTGGGCGCGCATCTGCTCCATCAGCCAGGGCCCTTGGATGGTGTCGGCGAAGCCGGGGTAGTTCTCCACGTCGGTGGTGATGGTCATCTGTCCGCCCGGCTGCAGGCCGTCGACCACCAGCGGCTTCAAATTGGCGCGGGCGGCGTAGATGGCGGCGGTCAGGCCGGCCGCACCGGAGCCAACGATCAAGACCCGCGCATAGAGATTGTCCGCCATCCACCGCTCCCCTCTTCCTGTCCGGCCAAGCCTGCGAGAATCGCAGAGTGGCTTTCAGCGACATAGGAGGCCGAGCCAAGCCGTGCAAGCGGGGGAAGCCGGTGGATGGCTTCTAGAAGGTTCAGGCGGCGTCGCGGAAGGGCAGAGCGGCGGCCACGGCGGCCGTCAGCTTCTGCATCTCGTCGAACGCGGGGGGCTGCCACGTCTCCAGCCGGCCGTCGAAGGGGCGCGTCAGCCCGGCTTCCCGCATGTCGGCGTGGAAGTGCTTGAATTTCGACGATCCGCCTTCCAATCCCACCACCAGGACCGGCAGGCCGGCAGCGGCGGCCTCGGTCACCATGTTCACCGAATCCTCGGTGACGATCGCCGCTTGCGAAGAGGCCAAGATGCCGTAGTAGGGATTGTCCGCTCGGCCGTCCCAAAAGAAGTGCGGAACATCGGCCAGCGCCTGCAGCAGGGCCTCCACCGTGCCGGCTGCGCTGCGTCTGGAGGGGGTGACCAGCAGTCCCGCCCCCTCGGCCCTGGCCAAGCGGGCGAGATCTCTGCCTAGCTGCCGGGCGCGGGCCTCATCGAAGCGATGGACCTTGCTGTGGCCGCCCAGCAGGACGGCGATGCGCTTTGGCGGCAGGTGGGAAAGGCGTGGTGCCAAGGCCGCCCCCGCTGCCGATAGGCGAGGTCCGGTGACCCGGTGGATCGAGCCCAGCATGGGCAGGACGTTGGCGCCGCTCAGCCGGTCGTGGCGGGGCACGATCACCAGATCGAAGCGCTCGACAGGCACGCTTGGCCGCTGCACCTGGATGGTGAAGGCCGGTCGGTCCGGCTTTTCCCGGCGGCTCGCCTCGCGGATCGCCAGCAAGGGGCGGACGGCGTTGTAGCCGACGCCGATGGCGACGTCCGGCCAAGGTGGCCTCAGCCAGTCGAGATCGCCCAGTCCAACCGCAGCCATGCCGGGGGGAAGCAGCTGCGCCGGCAGCCGGGACCAGAGCGCGCGCGGCTGCACCAGCTTGGCGCAAGGCTGCAGCCGCAGCGCCTCGGCCAATCCCAGCGCCTGGACGGCATTGCCCTCCTTGTGATCCGATACCGCCCAGCAGAGCGGGCGCTCAAAGCCCTGCAACATGGCGGGACTTTGCCGCTCTATCTCGCCTCCGGCAAGCGGCTCTGTGACGAAAGACGGAGATCGACTAGGCGCCATGCCACGTCGCCTACTCATCCGGCCATTGGCGCGCTCCATGCATGACGAAGAGAACTTCGACCCGCTCTGTGTGAACCCGGTAAGCGACGATGTATGGGGTTCCGGAGACAACCAGCTCACGCGTGCCCTCAATCAGCCCGGCACGGCCGATCTTTGGGTTTTGGGACAAGAGCGCTTCCGCCCTTGAATAGATCCGCTGGACCAAGCGGTGTGCAGCGAAAGGGCTGTCCTGGGCGACGTAGTCTTGAATAGCCTCGAGTTCTGAGAGGGCGCGAAGCGTCCAAACAACGCGCATCTACGTCGGGCGGTGTTTGTTCAACACGCGCCTGACCGCCTCGGGACTGGCAAACTCTCCCCTCTCGGCTTCGGCGAGCCCCTCTTCGACTCCCGCCACCCATTTCTCTTGCCAAGCAAGCGAGCGGCCGTGTTCCAGAGCTTCACGGACAATTTCGTCTCGGCTCTTGGCTGTTTTCCTTGCCAGTGCATCGATCCTTCGGCTGAGTCCGGGATCGACAGGCAAAGCAGGCTTGTCTTCGGGTGCCATGTCAGCTCCTTGCAACTAACCTTAACATGGGCGCACGTCGCGCCAACAGGCAACAGGCCTTGGTCAAACCTTCGTCCTCGAGCAACGGAGCTTCCCGCCTAAGAAGAGCTTGCTCCGGCGAAGGTTCTTGAAATAATGTTGCGTGAGTGCTTAGGGCTTGCGGTATGCCTAAGCGTAACAAGCCATCGGAGGGTCGCCTATGCGGCGTAGCAAGTTGGATCGCATCGATCTGCAGATCCTGTCCGATTTGCAACGCGACGGGCGCATGACCAACGTCGAACTGGCGCGCCGCGCCGGCATCTCGGCGCCGCCCTGCCTGCGGCGCTTGCGTGCCCTGGAGCAGGGCGGCCTGATCGAAGGCTATCATGCAAGGGTCAATTCGGCGGCCTTGGGCTACGAGGTGGCCTTCTTCGCGCTCGTCGGCCTGGACAGCCAGGCGGAGACGGTCCTGCAGGCTTTCGAGGAGACCATGCGCGCCTGGCCGGAAGTGCGAGAGTGCCACATGGCGCGCGGGCCCCATGACTTCGTGATTCGGCTTGTCGCCCGCAACACCCAGCACGAGAACGAGCTCACCCAGCGCCTGACCTCGGCCCCGCACGTCGCCACGGTGCAAACGATCCAAGTGATTCGCACGGCCAAGGAAGACCCCGGCGTGCCGATCGACCCCGAGGAAGCGAGCGACGAAGGCTAGCCGCCCCCCGTCGGGCGTACCATCTCGAAGGCGCTCTCGACCACGGCGTACTCAAGGTAGCCCAGCCTGGCGACCGGCTTCACTAAGGTGAGGTCAATCATTCCGTCGACCAAAATCTCGTCGGCGATTTGGATGCCGATCACCTCTCCGATGACCATGCCGTTGCGCTGTCCGGGCGTGGCGCAAGGCAGTTCGATCGTGCGCCACACGCGGCATTCGAGATGAATGGCTGCGGCCTTGACCCGCGGCGGCTTGACCAAGCGCGCGGGCTCCAGCTCCAGCCCGGCAAGACCGGATTCGGCCTCCCCGTGCGCCAGGGGAGCCGAGGTCAGCACCATCTCCTTGCGAAGGTCCCAGGAGGCAAGGTTGGCCACGAACTCACCCGTGGCCTCGACATTGCTGATGGAATCCTTGCGCTCGCCAGTCGGCGCCTTCACGCCATTGGAGGCGAACATGACCTGCGGCGGATCGTCGGCGATGGCGTTGAAGAAGGAATAGGGGGCGAGGTTGACCCGCCCGTCCTCGTCAAGACTGGTGATCCATCCGATCGGTCGCGGCACGACGCAAGCCTTGAAGGGGTTGTGGGGCAGGCCGTGATTGGCCTTTGCCGGTTCGTAGAACATCGGCCTGTTGCTGCCCCCCCTTTTGCTTGTGGGTCGCGGTCTCTAGGCGTAGCTCACCTTCAAGATCTCATAGGCCTTTTCGCCCTTGGGCGTGCGGACCTCGACGCTATCGCCGCTTTGCTTGCCGATGAGAGCCCGCGAAATGGGTGCGGTGATGGCCAGGCGCCCCTTGGCGACGTCTGCTTCCAGCTCGCCCACGATCTGATAGGTGGCCTCTTCGTCGGTGTCTTCGTCCACGACCGTTACCGTGGCACCGAACTTCACGGTGTCGCCCGACAACTTGCTGACGTCGATGACCTCGGCGCGCGCCATCTTGTCTTCCAACTCCGCGACGCGGCCTTCGATAAAGCTCTGGCGCTCACGGGCGGCATGGTACTCGGCATTCTCGGAGAGATCGCCGTGTTGACGCGCCTCTGCAATGGCCTTGATAACGGCTGGCCGTTCGGTTGATTTCAGATGACGTAGCTCCGTTTCTAGAAGTTGGTAGCCTTCGGAGGTCAGTGGATACTTATCGCTCATGGAAGGAACCCTTTCACCGCTCCCTCGTCGCTGATGGGCGTCGTTCGTGATTGTGAACCGTCTAGCGGCCCCTAGACAAGCCGGCTTGTTACCAGCGGCGACTAGAACAGCCCAACAAAGTAAGACTGCAAGGGGGCCACTTCAAGCGGCCGTTTTTCGCGGGATTGCATGGCAAGGATCGCGGCCTGTGCACCGCGAATGGTGGTATAGTAGGGAATGCGATCCATCAAGGCTTGCCGCCGTATCGAAAAAGAGTCGGCAATCGACTGCGCGCCTGCGCTGGTGTTGATCACCAGTTGCACGCCGCCGGAGATCATCAAGTCGACGATGTGCGGGCGCCCCTGACGCACCTTTTTCACGATCTTAACCTCGAGACCGGCGTCCTTGAGCACGCTCGCCGTGCCCCCGGTCGCCACCAGATTGAAGCCCAGAGCCGTCAACTCCCTGGCCAAGGGCAGCATGGCATCCTTGTCGCAGTCTTTGACCGAGACAAAAACCGTGCCGTGGCGCGGCATATCGTTGCCCGCCCCCAGTTGCGACTTGAGAAAGGCGCTGGGAAAGTCGCGGTCCAGGCCCATGACTTCTCCCGTCGACTTCATTTCCGGTCCCAGCACCACGTCAACGCCCGGAAAGCGGGCAAAGGGGAAGACCGCTTCCTTGACGGCGACATGCCCGGGACCCCGCGTCGCTTGCGGCAGCAGGTCGGCCAGGGCCTCGCCGGCCATCACCCGGGCCGCCAGCTTCGCTACCGGCAGGCCTACCGCCTTGGCAACGAAAGGCACCGTGCGGCTGGCCCTCGGGTTGACCTCCAGCACATAGATTTCTCCGTCGCGCACGGCATACTGGATGTTCATCAGGCCGCGCACGCCCAGACCCTTGGCTAGGGCCTCCGTCTGGCGCTCGATTTCGCCGATCGCCGCCTGGCTCAAGGAGAAGGGCGGCAGGGCACAGGCGGAATCGCCGGAATGGATGCCGGCCTCTTCGATGTGCTCCATGATGCCGGCGATGTGCACGGAATCGGGATCGGCCATGGCATCCACGTCCACCTCGATGGCATCGCTCAGATAGCCGTCGACCAGCACCGGATTGCGGCCGGAGACGAGCACTGCCGACTCCATGTAGTGCTCCAGCTGGGCGCCATCGTGGACGATTTCCATCGCCCGCCCGCCCAGCACATAAGAGGGCCGCAGCAGCACCGGATAGCCGATCCGATCGGCGATCTCGCGCGCTTCCTCCAGAGAGGTGGCGGTGCCGTTGGGCGGTTGCTTCAGGCCCAACTGCTCGATCAGCTGCTGGAAGCGCTTGCGGTCTTCGGCCAGGTCGATGGCATCCGGCGGCGTGCCCAGGATCGGGATGTCGGCCGCTGCCAGCGCGTGCGCCAGCTTCAAAGGCGTCTGGCCGCCGTACTGCACGACAACGCCCTCAAAGCGTCCGGCAGACTGCTCGCGATGCGCGATCTCGACCACGTCCTCGTCGGTCAAGGGCTCGAAGTAGAGGCGGTCGGAGGTGTCGTAGTCGGTCGAGACCGTCTCCGGATTGCAGTTGACCATGATGGTCTCGTAGCCGGCCTCTTTCAGGGCATAGGCGGCGTGGACGCAACAGTAGTCGAACTCGATCCCCTGGCCGATCCGGTTGGGTCCGCCGCCCAGGATCATGACCTTGCGGCGCTCGCTGGGATCGGCCTCGCATTCCGGCGGCATGAGGCCGTCACCTTCGTAGGTCGAGTACATGTAGGAGGTGTCCGATGGGAACTCGGCTGCACAGGTGTCGATCCGTTTGAAGACCGGCCGCACGCCGAGCGCGCGCCTGAGCGCGGCGATATCCGCGACGCTTCTGCCGGTCAGGGCGGCCAGCCGCTGGTCGGAGAAGCCCAAGGCCTTGAGGCGGCGCAGCCCGATCGCGTCCTCCGGCAGGCCGGTCTCGCGCAGCTTGGCCTCTTCGCGGACCAGGTCATGGAAGTGACGGAGGAACCAGGGATCGAAGTGTGTCGCTTCGGCGATCTCTTCGAGCGAGAGCCCTAAGCGGATGGCCTGGGCGATGGTGAGGATGCGGTCCGGCAGCTGCCGCGCCAGATGCGAGAGAACGGCGTCCTTGTCGACGCTGCCGTCCGCCCGCAGGGAGCCGGGTATCGCAACCTCGTCCAAACCGACGTAGCCCGTCTCGAGCGAGCGCAGCGCCTTCTGCAGGGCTTCCGGAAAGGTGCGGCCGATCGCCATGGCCTCGCCGACCGACTTCATCGCGGTGGTCAGGGAGGGAACCGCGCCCTTGAACTTCTCGAAGGTGAAGCGCGGCATCTTGACCACCACGTAGTCGATGGTCGGCTCGAAGGAGGCCGGCGTCACCCGGGTGATGTCGTTCTGCAACTCGTCCAGCCGATAGCCCACGGCCAGCTTGGCGGCGACCTTCGCGATGGGAAAACCCGTTGCCTTCGAGGCCAGCGCAGAGGAGCGCGAGACACGCGGATTCATCTCGATCACCACGATCTCGCCGCTGGCGGGATCGATCGCGAACTGCACGTTGGAGCCGCCGGTGTCCACGCCGATCTCGCGCAGGCAGGCGATCGAGGCGTTGCGCAGCAGCTGGTACTCCTTGTCGGTCAAGGTCAGCGCCGGTGCCACGGTGACCGAATCGCCGGTGTGCACGCCCATGGGGTCGACGTTCTCGATAGAGCAGACGATGATGCAGTTGTCGGCACGGTCGCGCACCACCTCCATCTCGAACTCTTTCCAGCCCAGTACCGACTGCTCGACCAGCACCGTGCCGACGGGAGAGATCGCAAGGCCGCCGCGCACGATCTCGGCGAATTCGTCGCGGTTGTAGGCGATGCCGCCGCCGGTGCCGCCAAGGGTGAAAGAGGGGCGAATGACTGCCGGCAGGCCGACCAGATCCAAGGCTTCCAGGGCAGCCTCGACGCTGTCGACCATGCGCGCACTCGGCGACTTGATGCCGACCTTGTCCATCGCCTCGCGGAAGCGCTGGCGGTCCTCTGCCTTGTCGATGACGTCCGCATTGGCACCGATCATCTCCACGCCCAAGCGCTGAAGCGTGCCGTCCTTGTCCAGCGCCATGCCGACGTTGAGCGCGGTCTGGCCGCCCATGGTGGGCAGCAAGGCGTCCGGCCGCTCCCTCTCCAGGATCTTGGTCACCGCTTCCGGCGTGATCGGCTCGACATAGGTGGCGTCGGCCAAGCCGGATCGGTCATGATGGTGGCCGGGTTGGAGTTCACCAGGATGACGCGGTAGCCCTCTTCCTTCAGCGCCTTGCAGGCTTGGGCACCGGAGTAGTCGAATTCGCAGGCCTGACCGATCACGATGGGTCCGGCCCCGATGATCATGATGGAGCGGAGATCGGTTCTTTTCGGCATCGATTGGTACACCCTATAGCCGGAAACGGCATCCAAGCGCCCGGCCGCACGAAAAGGGCGCCGGGAGACTTCCTCGGCGCGCCGTTGCGGGCAGCCCATGCTTTGCTGAAGCTCTCTAATGCCATGCCCGCCGGTGGAAGGAAAGGGCTGCCTGAAGCATAGCTCTTGACGGGACGACGCAGGGCCGCTTAGTCGAGCGCCGCGCGGAGCGCGCGTGCCAGTTCGTGGCGCCGGAAAGGCTTGGTCAAGAGCCGGCTTCCCGGATCGAGCGCCGCCGTCTCGGCGGAATAGCCGGACATGAAGATGACCTTCAGCTCCGGATGGGCTTGCTTCGCCCTGGCGACGAAGGCAGGCCCGGACAGGCCGTCGGCCAGCATGATGTCGACCAGTGCCAGCGCCACCCGTTCTTGCGACAAGATCCTCAAGGCCTCGTCCGCGCTTGCCGCTTCGCGCGTGCGGTATCCCATGCGGTTGAGCTGGGCCTGCACCATGGCGCGGATCGGACGGCTGTCGTCCAAGAGAAGGACCAACTCGTCCTTGCCTTGGGGAAGGCCTCTCACCTCGGCGCTTGCCGGTGCTGCCTCGCTCGGAGTCGCACCCCTGGCCCGCGGCAGCGTCAGGAGAGCGCGGGTGCCGCGACCGGGCGCGCTATCCAAAGTGACGCGCCCGCCCGACTGCTCGGCAAAGCCATAGACCATGGATAGGCCCAGGCCCGAGCTCTGCGTTGTTTCGTCCGTGGTGAAAAAGGGCTCGAAGGCGCGTGACAGAACCTCCGGTCCCATGCCGATACCGCTGTCCGCGATCTCGATGGAAAGGCAATCCTGGTCGGAGTCTTCCCCGCCCACTCCCCGTTGATCGCGCTCCAGATTGCTGCACGTGATCGTCAGGGTGCCGCCATCAGGCATGGCTCGGCGGGCGTTGCGAGCCAGATTGACCAGGGCATTCCCCAGTGCGCCGGGATCCACCCGCACCGGCCAGAGGTCTGCTGCGAACCGGCAGCGAATCTCCACCGCATCGCCCATGGTGCGTTTCAGTTGCGGCATCATGGTGCCGATCAAGCCCTCCAGATCGGCCGCCCGAGGCCGCAGAGGCTGCTTGCGCGAGAAGGCGAGCAGGCGATGGGTCAGCTCGGCCCCGCGGCGCGAGGCGGTCAATATGGCCGACGCCAGGTTCGGGTCGGCGGCATTCTGCTCGGCGAGCAGCTCGGCGTTGCCCTGGATTATGCCCAGCAGATTGTTGAAGTCGTGCGCCAGGCCGGCGGTCAATTGACCGACGGCTTCCAGGCGCTGAGCTTGGCGCATGCGCTCTTCCAGGGCCTTTCGTTCGGTGATGTCGCTGGCCATGGTGAGCACGCTGCCGTCGTCAAGTATGATGTCGTTCGCCTCCATCCAAGCGCCGTCCAGAGTCGGAAACTCGACCCCTCGGGCGGGCGAGCGCCGCCGATCGATCCGGTCGCTGAACCAGGTGCGGATGCGCTGAGGCGTCTTGTCCATGCCGTACTGGGCGACGGCGCGGTCCAGCAGTGCTTGGTAGTGATCGCCTCGCTCTACGAAGACGCCGGCACGGGCGAAAAGCGCCTTATAGGCCGGATTGGCCATGACCAGGCGATCTTGCGCATCATAGAGCGCGACGGTGTGCGTACTGGCATTCAAGGCGTGCAGTAGCAGGGTTTCAGAGCGTTTGAGGTCGGTAATGTCCTGCAGCGTTCCTTCGGTGCGCAGCGGCCTGCCGTTTTCCACGACGAACTTGTGCTCGATCTCCCGGATATGGCGTACGACGCCCGATTTCGTGATGATGCGGTATTCTATGTCTAGAGGGCGCTGCCCCTCGTTCGAATTATCGATTGACCGCCGATAGTACTCCCGATCATCGGGGTGAACGAGTAGGCTGTCTTTGTCTAAATTTGCACTCTTCTTCATGTATTCGGCGACGGTCAATCCGTGCAGCCGGGCATATTCTTCGGAGCAATAGACGCAACGGTTCTCTTCTAAATCCCAAACGAAGTATCCAAGCTTAGCGCTTTTCGCGGCCGCTGAAAATCTCTCGGTTTCCGTGTGCAGCTGCGCCTCGCTCTGCCGGCGGCTAGCGGTGACTCGCGCCAACTCGGCCTTTAGGTGCAGCGTGCGAGCATGCTCTCGCCGCGCGTCGCCCCAGCGGCGGTATGCAAACCAGCCAAGCGGCAGTGAAACGAGCACACCGGACAGCGCCAGATCGCCGATTCCCCCGAAATCCTGCTGCCGGCTCCAGGCATGCAAGCCCTCGCCTAGGCCCAACGCACCAGCGAGAGCCAACAGTGCGCTCAAGGCAATGAGCAAGATCAGCAAGTCGCGCAAGGCGCGAGCCGACGCGGTGGATGCTCTCAAACCAACCATACGCCTCCAGTGTCCGTCCTGTTCAGTCTCCGCGCATGGGGTATGGTCAGTTGACGTGGTCAATCCAAAGCGGCGCGCAAGGCCCTTGCCAGCTCGTGGCGACGGAAAGGCTTGGTCAAGAGGCGACTTCCCGGATCGAGCGCCGCTACTTCGGCAGAGTAGCCGGACATGAAGATGACCTTGAGGTCAGGGTGGTTTTGCCTCGCCTCGGCGACGAAGGCAGGGCCGGAAACACCACCCGCCAATACGATGTCGACCAGAGCCAAGCTCACGGGCTGGCCCGACAGAGCCGCCATGGCCTCGCTCGCGCCCTCCGCCTCGCTCGTGCGATAGCCCAGCCGCTGCAGCTGCGCACGCACCATGGCCCGGATCGGCCTGTTGTCGTCAACTAGGAGAATGAGCTCTTCCTTGCCCTGTGGAATGTCGTCGCTGTCGCTGCCCTTCGCTTCGGGCTGCTCCTTGCCTGGCCCGCTTGCGCGCGGGAGCAATAGGATGGCGCGGGTACCCTTTCCGGGTTCACTGTCGAGCGAAATTCGCCCGCCCGACTGCTTTGCAAAGCCGTAGACCATGGAGAGGCCCAGGCCCGAGCTCTGCATCGCTCCCTCGGTGGTGAAGAAGGGCTCGAAGGCCCGGGATAGAACTTCCGGCTCCATGCCGACGCCGCTGTCCGCCAATGCGATCCTGAGATAGTCCTGAGCGGTCATATCACCGTCGATGCTACAGCGCTTGTGGTCGACATTGCTGCACTCGATGGTCAGCCTGCCTCCCTCCGGCATGGCCTTGCGCGCGTTGAGAGCCAGGTTCAACAGAGCGTTCTCCAGCTCTCCGGGATCTGCGCGAGCCTTCCAGAGGTCGGGCGGCAGCCGACAGCTCACCTCGATCTTGTCGCCCATGGTGCGTTCGAGTTGCGGCATCATATCGCCGATCAAACGGGACAGAGTAATGGACTGCGGGCGCAGCGGCTGCTGCCGCGAGAAGGCGAGCAGGCGGTGGGTCAGCTCGGCGCCGCGGTGCGCGGACTTGAGAATGGCGGCCAGCAGCTCCTTGTCGGAAGCGCCTTCCTCGCCCAGCAGCTCCGCGTTGCCATGGATGACGCCCAGCAGATTGTTGAAGTCGTGCGCCAAGCCCGCGGTCAGCTGGCCGACGGCTTGCATCCGCTGAGACTGCTGCAGGCGGGCTTCCATTCTCTTTCGCTCTGTGATGTGAGAGGCCATGGTGAAGACGTAGCCGTCGTCGAAGACCACGTCGGTGACCTCGATCCACTCACCGGCCGCAGATTGGAACTCGAACCCCTTGGCCGGTGACCGGCGACGCTCCAGCCGGTTCTTGAGCCAGGCATCGACCTGCTCCGGTGATCCGCTGATGCTACCGCTTGCGGCCGTCTGCCGCACTAGTGACTCGTAGAGCATGCCCGGGGATAGGGGCGCGGACTTGGGTCCAAAGAGCGTCTTGAAGCCGCTGTTTGCCAGAACCAGACGGTCGTCGGGGTCATAGATGGCAAACTTGGTGCTCCCGGCATTCATCGCCAGCATCAAGAGGGTTTCGGAGCGCTTCAAGTCGGTGATGTCTTGAACCATACCTTCGGCCCGAGCCGGCCTTCCCGCGTCTAGGATGAACTTATGCTCGATCAGCCTAATGTGTCGTATCTCTCCAGATTTTGTGACAATGCGATACTCCATGTTGAGAGGCTGCTGCGATTCATTGGAGTTATTCACGGAATTCAGGTAAAAATCCCTGTCATCTTTATGAACAAAGAGGTATTCGTAAGGTTTTATCTTGCTTTCGTCCATGTATTCCTGAACAGTCAGGCCGTGAAGGCGCGCGTACTCCTCCGAGCAGTAGAGACAGCAGTCGTCGATGATGTCCCAAATGTAGTAACCAAGCTTGGCGCTCTTTGCGGCAGCATTGAAGCGCTCTACCTGCGTGCGCAGGTCAGCGTCTACCTTCCGGTGTACGACGACCTCCTGCTCCAGCTCCGCCTCCAGCGCCAGCGAGCTGTCGCGCTGCTGTTCGGCCTCACGCCAGCGGCGGATGGCGAACCAGCCGATCGCGAAGGCCCCGAGCGCAAGGACCAGCGGCAGCTCGTCGATCTCCCAGGACTCGTGGGCCCGGCTCCAGTCGTGCCAGATTTCGCCCAGGTCGATTGCGCCTGCCAGACCCAAGAGCAAGATGACAACGAGGATACAGACAAATAGGTCACGTCTGGCGCGACTACTCGCCATAAGTGCTTTCAACTCTGTTGCGCTCCCAGTACTTGCGCCGTTTCCCTAGATGAGCAAGCGATTTGGTGAAGGTGATTGCGGTCTATTCGCCAGCAAGTCAAGCACCAGCGCTCCGGCGTTGGGCGGCCGGCCTGGAGCAGGCAACCGGCGGACGAAACCATTGGCGAGGAGGTGATGTTCCGATTGTCAAAGCAGCAGGACCCTTTGGACGTGCGAAGACAAACCGTCTGCTCTCTAATCCAGGGCGGTGCGCAGGGCTCTTGCCAGCTCTTGGCGCCGAAAGGGCTTGCTCAAGAGCCGGCTCTCCGGCTCGAGGCCTGCCACCTCGGCGGAATAGCCGGACATGTAGATGACCTTCAAGTCCGGATGGCTTTGCTTGGCCTCCGCGACAAAGGCCAGACCGGAGGCGCCGTCGGCCAGCACGATGTCGACCATGGCTAGAGCCACCTGCTCCTGCGCCAGGGCCGCCAATGCCGCCGAGGCGGATTCCGCCTCTCGTGTGCGGTAGCCCAGGCGATGCAGCTGGGCTTGCACCATGGTCCTGACCGGCGAACTGTCGTCGAGCAGGAGGATCAGCTCGCCATTGCCTGCGGGAATGGCCTCATCGGGCTCGCGGTGGGGGGCCGGCAGGCTCTCTGCTGCTTCGGCGGCGCGCGGCAGCAGAAGCGTGGCGCGGCTGCCGCACCCCGGCTCGCTCTCCAATGTGACGCTTCCACCCGACTGCTTGGCGAAGCCGTAGACCATTGAGAGACCAAGACCCGAGCTTTGCGCACTCTTGTCCGTGGTGAAGAAGGGCTCGAAGGCCCGGGATAGAACTTCCGGCTCCATGCCGACGCCGCTGTCTGCGATTACGATGCGAAGATAGTCTTGCTCGGCGAGATCCCTGTCGGCGCGGCACGCTTCGCGGGAGAGATTGCTGCAGTCGAGGGTAAGCCGGCCGCCATCCGGCATGGCCTTGCGCGCGTTGCCCGCCAGGTTCAGCAGCGCCTTTTCCAGCTCGCCGGGGTCCGTCAGCACCGGCCATAGATCGGGGGCGATCCGGCGGCGAACCTGCACCTCGCTGCCCATCACTTCCGTCAGCTGCGGCATCAGATTGCCGATCAGCCGGCTCAGGTCGACCGTCCGCGGGCGCAGCGGCTGCTGGCGGGAAAAGGCCAGCAGGCGGTGGGTCAGCTGGGCCCCGCGCTGCGACGCCTGCAGAATGGCGAAGACCTGGTCCGGGCTACTTTCCTCGGTCTCGGCTAGTAATTCCGCGTTGCCTAGAATGATGCCCAGAAGGTTGTTGAAATCATGTGCGAGCCCAGAGGTGAGTTTGCCGACGGCCTCCATGCGCTGCGCCTGGCCGAGGTGCGCCTCCATCTCCTTACGGTCGGTGATGTCGCCGACCAGGGTCAGCACGTGCCCATCGTCCAGTACGATATCGGTGACCTCGTACCACTGGCCCTCCGGGGTCTGGAACTCCGCGCCCTTGGCCGGCGCGCGGCGTCGATCCAATCGCCCCTTCAGCCAGTCTTGGATGTGCGCTGGTGCCTTGTCGATGCCGTCCTTGGCTGCAGCGTCATACTGGAGACGCTTGTAGCTTTCGCCTGGCTCTACAGTAACGCCGCGGCTCCCGTAGAGCGCTTTGTAGGCGGCGTTGGCCGTGACGAGCCGGTCCTGCGGATCATAAAGAGCGAACATCTGTGCACTGGCATTCATCGCATGCATCAGCAGGGTTTCGGATCGCTTGAGATCCGAAATGTCTTGAATCGTCCCCTCGGAAATAGTCTGCTTTCCGTTTACCACAGTCCCCATGTGTTCTATGTCTCTAAGATGACGAACTTCCCCTGACTTGGTTACGATCCGGAACTCGACGTCCAAAATCTCGAAGTTCGAGCGCGATTCTTGTACCGATTTTATGTAGTGGCTTAGGTCTTCCGGGTGAATCATCTGGCTATCGTCGGCGAATGCCGCGTTGTTTGCCATATACTCCGCAACCGTCATGCCGTGGAGGCTGGCGTACTCCTCAGAGCAGTAGACGCAGCGATCCTCGACGAGGTCCCAGATGTAATAGCCAAGCTTGGCGCTGCGGGCCATCGCCTCGAACCGCTCCACCAGCAACTGCAGCTGCTCGGCGGTCTTCCGATGCGCCTCCCTCTCGCGATTCAGCTCCGCCCGGAAGCGGTCCGATCGGCCTCGCTCCCGATCTGCCTCCTGCCAGCGGCGCGAGGAGAACCAGCCAAGAGCCAGCGCGCCGAGCGCCAGAGCCAAGGGCAGCTCGTCGATCTCCCAGTTCTCGTAAGCCCTCGACCAGGCAACCCAGCGCTCGCCCAGGTCCAGCCAAGTGGCTAGGACGATCAGCAACGCTCCGACAAGAATGCAAATCCACAGGTCACGTCGGGCGCGGCCCTGTGCCATAGGTGATGTCCCTAAATGTGATAGACTTGCTGCCTGCTAGGCCCCCCACGGCCACACAAGTGATTCGACGATTTCTTTGCAGGTCTCGGAAGAGCACGTCAAGCGCCGCGTAATTGGTCCATCATTGCGATAAAACGGCTGAAGAGGTGCTGGCTGTCCTGCGGGCCCGGCGAGGCTTCCGGATGGTGCTGGACCGAGAAGATCGGCCTGCCCACCACCTTGAGGCCTTCGTTGCTGCCGTCGAAGAGAGAGACGTGGGTTTGCACCACGCCTGTCGGCAGGCTGTCGGCATCGACGACGAAGCCGTGGTTCTGGCTGGTGATCTCGACCCGGCCGCTGTCAAGCTCCTTCACCGGCTGGTTGGCGCCGCGGTGGCCCATGTGCATCTTCTTGGTCTTGGCCCCCAGCGCCAGCGCCAAGAGCTGATGGCCCAGGCAGATGCCGAACAGCGGCTTGCCGCTGTCGATCAAGGTTCGGATGGTGGGCACGGCATAGAGCCCGGTCGCGGCCGGATCTCCGGGCCCGTTCGAGAGGAAGATGCCGTCGGGCGCGTGGCCCAGGATCTCCTCGGCGCCGGCGGTCGCCGGAACCACGGTCACCGCACAGCCGGCCGAGGCCAGCATCCGCAGTATGTTGTGCTTGGCGCCGTAGTCGATGGCCACCACACGGTGGCGCGGGGCAGATTGACAGCCAAATCCGTCGGGCCAGGCCCAAGCGGTCTCGTCCCAATGGTAGGTCTGCCGGCAGGTCACCTCTTTTGCCAGGTCCATGCCCTCCAGGCCCGGCCAGGCGGCCGCCTCGGCAGCCAGGCGATCGAGGGCGAAGCGGCCGTTCTGCGCGTGGCATATGATGCCGTTGGGGGCGCCGCCGTCGCGGATTCTGCGGGTAAGCGCCCTTGTATCGATCCCGGCCAGGCCGACCAGCCCTTGGCGCCGCAGCCAGCCGTCGAGGCCCGAATCGCTGCGCCAGCTGGAAGGATCTCCGGGCAGGCTGCGCAGCACCAGCCCGCGTGCTGCCGGGGTGGTGGTCTCCAGATCCTCTGGGTTGGTGCCGACATTGCCGATGTGCGGGAAGGTGAAGGTGATGATCTGGCCGGCATAGGAGGGGTCGGTCAGGATTTCCTGATAGCCGGTCATCGAGGTGTTGAAGCAGACCTCGCCGACCGCTTCGCCGGTGGCGCCAATGCCCCGGCCCCAGAAGCGGCTGCCGTCCGCCAAGACCAACAAGGCGGTGGCGCCCTCGGGCCGCGCAACGAGAGACGGCCCGCGGGTCTCGCCGGCCGTTTGGATTTCCTGCTTCATGGGTGCTGGATGCCTCTGGTCAAGTCGCCTTCCAGGCATTAGCTCTTAGGCGCTCTTCCGGCGGGCTTCAAGTCATGGGAGCCAGCCGGATGATGCAGGGCGCACAAAAGCGCGCTAGGCTCACTCGTCGCTGGCTTGGGGGACAGCGCGAAAGCCGATCTGGATCCGGACCTGGGGGTTAGGCATGTTGCGTGAAAGCTTGAACGAAGCCCTGAAGCAAGCGATGAAGGGCCAGGACAAGCGTGGCGTTTCCACAATTCGGCTGATCCTGGCGGCCTTGAAGGACCGGGACATAGCGGCACGCAGCCGGGATCAGAGCGACGGGCTGACCGACGATCAGATCCTGGAACTGCTGCAAAAGATGGTGAAGCAGCGGCGCGAATCGATAGAGGCCTATGCGCAGGCCAGCCGCGACGATTTGGTTCAACAAGAGCAGGAGGAAATCGAGGTGATCTCGCGCTTCCTGCCCAAGCTGATGGACGAGAGCGAGACCAAGGCCGCTGTCGAGTCCGCCCTGCAAGAGCTGAAGGCCAATTCCATCAAGGACATGGGCCGCGTCATGGCGACCTTGAAGGAGCGTTTTCCCGGCAAAATGGACTTCGCCAAGGCCAGCGGCATCGTGAAGCGGCACTTGGCCTAGGCTGTTCCGCCGACGACCGTGACTGGAACCACGAAAGGCAGCTGACGGGCCCCCGCGATGTCCTTGCCGCAGTCCTTCTTGGACGAGCTCCGTGCCCGAATCGGGCTTGCCGGCCTGATCGGCCGGCGGGTTCGCCTGCAGCGCAAGGGCCGCGAGCACATGGGCCTCTGCCCCTTCCACAACGAGAAGACGCCGTCCTTCACCGTCAACGAGGACAAGGGCTTCTATCACTGCTTCGGCTGCGGGGCGCACGGCGATGCGCTCTCCTTCGTCATGCAGTCGGAGGGCCTGAGCTTTCCCGATGCGGTGGAGCGCCTGGCTGCCGAGGCCGGCTTGGAGGTGCCCAAGCCCAGCCCCGAGGCCGCCGCCGCCGCCGCGCGCCAGGCGAGCCTCTTGGAGGTGGTGGAGGCCGCCGCTGCGGCCTTTGAAGCCGCGCTGTCGGCGCCCGCCGGCGGTGACGCTCGCGCCTATCTGGAGGACCGGGGGCTCAGGGCTGACACCATAGCCGCCTTCCGCCTGGGCTATGCGCCTGAAAGTCGCGGCTTCCTCGCCGAGCGCTTGGGCCAGCAAGGCATCGGACCCGAGCAGATGATCGAGGCGGGCTTGGCCAAGCGCGACGAGAAGAGCGGCCTCTTGCGCGAGTACTTCTTCGGCCGGGTGATCTTTCCCATCACCGATCGTCGTGGGCGTGTCGTCGGCTTCGGCGGCAGGCGCATGGGCGAAGGGGGGCCGAAGTACCTCAATTCCCCGGACGGACAGCTCTTTCACAAGGGCCAGCTACTCTACAATCTGGCGCGCGCGGGAGAGGCCTTGCGCAAGGGCGAGACGCGGCTCTTGCTGGTCGAGGGCTATATGGACGTCATCGCGCTCGCCCAGGCCGGCATCGCTGCCGCTGTAGCCCCCCTCGGTACGGCGGTGACCGAGGCGCAGCTGGAGGCGGCTTGGCGGCTGGTCGACGAGCCGAGCCTGTGCCTCGACGGCGACGAGGCCGGGCGGCGTGCCGCTGGCCGCCTGGTGGAGCGGGCGCTGCCGATCTTGAAGCCGGGAAAATCGCTTGGCTGCGTGTTCCTGCCCGAAGGGGAGGACCCCGACAGCCTGCTGCGCAAGCAGGGTCGCCACGGTCTTGAGACCGCATTCGAGCGGGAGCTGCCCTTGGCGGAGCTGGTCTGGCAGCGCGCCTTGGGTGCGGAGCGGCCGCGAACCCCCGAACGCTGGGCGGCGCTGAAGAGCCTGCTGCTCGATGAGGCCGGCCGCATCGCCGACGCCAGCGTGCAGGAGAGCTATCGCGCCTTCCTTCTGGATCGCTACTACGATGCGCGTCGCCAAGGACGGACGGGGCCGGCGCGCCGCTCGGCATCGCCACCGCGCCAGCCGTCTCTCGGCCGCAAGCCGGACCCCGACCAGCAACGGCAGCGCCAAGAGCGCGAATTGATCGCCTTGCTGCTCAACCATCCAGCGCAAGCAGCCGCGCGTGAAGAGGAACTGGCGCTGCTGGATTTACAGTCCTCGCAGCTGGACCGTCTCAAAAGTGCCACAATAGACTGTCTTGCAGACCGCCCGGAACTTGACAGTGAGGCCTTGCAACGCCAGTTGAGCAGCTTGGGGTATGCTGCGTTGGTCGATCAGGTCCTGTCATCTGCCGTCTACGCGCTCTGCGCTGCGGCAAGACCGGAAGCGCCGGAAGATCAGGCAGGACGCATGTTGGAGACGTTGCTGGCCAGTTTCGCAAAAGGACGTGCCGTGCATGCGGTAGAAGAGGCGCAAGCGCGCCTCGCCGCAGAGCCGAACGAGCAGAATCTGGCTTGTTTGACGGCCGCCAAGCGCGAATTGGATGCAGCGGACCGGCGCATCGAGGCAGTGGCGGCGGCGTGAGGCGACGAAGAGGTCGGCCTCTACCCCAGATGATTTTACGGGTGCGGTTGAGCTTTCTTTGAGAGAGGCGGCGATGGCGAGCAAGCAGGGCGAAGCACAGGCGGCGAATTCCGAAGAGGCAATGGATGGGGCGCTGATCGACGCCACCATGGCCGCCGTCAAGAAGATGGTGGCGAAGGCCAAGGAGCGCGGCTACGTCTCCTTGGACGAGATCAACCAAGCCCTGCCGCAAGAACAGGTTTCCGCCGAGCAGATCGAAGACACGCTGGCCATGCTGTCCGAGATGGGCGTCACCGTCGTCGAGGGCGAAGAGCAGGAAGACGAAGAGGCCAATCGCAACGCGGCCGCCGAAGAGGAAGAAGAAAGCAGCAACGCGTCCGGCAACGTCAGCGACGAAGAGGTCGGCCGCACCGACGATCCCGTGCGCATGTACCTGCGCGAGATGGGCTCGGTCGAACTGCTGTCGCGTGAAGGCGAGATCGCCATTGCCAAGCGCATCGAGGCCGGCCGCGAGAAGATGATCGGCGGGCTGTGCGAAAGCCCGCTCACCATTCACGCGCTGCTGCATTGGCGCCAGGCCCTGATCGATCAGGAGATCCTGCTGCGCGATATCATCGACCTCGACGCCACCTACGGCTCCGGTCCGGAAAGCGAAGCTAACGGCGAAAGCAAAGGTGAGGGCGAGAACGCATCCGGCGAGGCCAAGCCGGCGGAGAACGGCGCTGCTGCACCGGCGGAGAACGGCGCTGCTGCACCGGCGGAGAACAGTGCTGCTGCACTGGCGGAGAACGGCGCTGCTGCATCGGCGGAGAACAGTGCTGCTGTACTGGCAGAGAACGGCGCAGCAGCACCGGCGGAGAACAGTGCTGCTGCACTGGCAGAGAACGGCGCTGCAGCACCGGCGGAGAACAGTGCTGCTGCACTGGCAGAGAACGGCGCTGCAGCACCGGCGGAGAACAGTGCTGCTGCACTGGCAGAGAACGGGGCTGCTGCACCGGCGGAGAACGGCGCTGCTGCACTGGCGGAGAACGGCGCTGCTGCACCGGCGGAGGCCGGCGCTGCTGCACCGGCCGGGAACGGCGCTGCTGCACCCACGGACGGGGCTGCTGCACCCACGGAGAACGGCGCTGCTGCAACGGCCGACGATAAGCTAGAGGGTGCCGAGGGTGCCGAGGGTGCCAATGAGGAGTCCGCTGCGGGCCGAAGTGAAGGCGGCGAAGACAAGAGCGACGACGACGACGAGGAGGACAATGCCCCCTCGCTGTCCGCTATGGAGCAGCAGTTGCTGCCGCTGGTGCTGGAGCGTCTGGACGCCATCGCGCTTTGCTACAAGGAGCTGATGCAGGTCCAGGAAACTCGGCTTTCCGCCATGACCAGCGGCGAGGAGGTCCCGGAGGCGACCGAAACCCGCTACGGCGAGCTGCGCCAAGAGCTGGTGGAGCACATGAAGTCGATCCACTTCAACAACGGCCGAATCGAGGCGCTTTTGGAGCAGCTCTACAGCTTCTCCAAGTCGCTCATGCTGCTGGAAGGCCGGCTGATGCGGATGGCCGAAAGCTGCGGCATCCCGCGTGCGGTCTTCATCAAGTACTATCAGGGCTCGGAGCTCGATCCCAACTGGCTGGGCGGCGTGCGTGACCTGCCGGGGCGCGGCTGGGGCCGCCTGTCCGAACGTCACCCGGCCGAGGTCCTGCGCGTGCGCGAGGAGATCCAGGGCATCTCCGAGCAAGTCGGCCTGCCGATCGGCGAGTTCCGCCGCATCACCAATACGGTGAAGAGCGGCGAGCGCGAGGCCAGCCGCGCCAAGACCGAGATGGTCGAGGCCAACCTGCGCCTGGTGATCTCCATCGCCAAGAAGTACACCAACCGCGGCCTGCAGTTCCTGGATCTGATCCAGGAGGGCAACATCGGCCTGATGAAGGCGGTGGACAAGTTCGAGTACCGCCGCGGCTATAAGTTCTCGACCTATGCCACCTGGTGGATCCGCCAGGCCATCACCCGCTCGATTGCCGATCAGGCGCGCACCATCCGCATCCCGGTGCACATGATCGAGACGATCAACAAGCTGGTGCGCACCAGCCGCCAGATGCTGCACGAGATCGGCCGCGAGCCGACCCCGGAGGAACTGGCCGAGCGCCTGGTCATGCCGCTGGAGAAGGTGCGCAAGGTCCTCAAGATCGCCAAGGAGCCGATCAGCCTGGAGACCCCGATCGGCGACGAGGAGGATTCCCACCTCGGCGACTTCATCGAGGACAAGAACGCCGTCCTGCCACTGGACGCCGCCATCCAGTCGAACCTGCGCGAGACCACGACCCGAGTCTTGGCCACCTTGACCGCCCGCGAAGAGCGGGTGCTGCGCATGCGCTTCGGCATCGGCATGAACACCGACCACACGCTGGAAGAGGTCGGCCAGCAGTTCAACGTCACCCGCGAGCGCATTCGTCAGATCGAAGCCAAGGCGCTGCGCAAGCTGAAGCACCCCAGCCGCAGCCGCAAGCTCCGCAGCTTCCTTGACAACTAAGGCCGGCTTATCTGAGCCTTTCCTCTAGGGCCCGCCCACCGCGGACCCTAGAAACGAGGGCCATGCGCTACTTCGACAGCTACCGTGTTCCGGCCGGCAAGATCGTCTCGCTGGCCGACTACGACCTCGAAGATACCGGCGGGGTCAAGGATCGATCCGAGGGCGAAGCCTTGCTGGCGGTCGAGCAAGAGCGGCTGGTCACCCTGCAGAAGCAGCTCTATGCCGAGGGCAAGCAGGCCTTGCTGGTCTGCCTGCAGGCGATGGATGCCGCCGGCAAGGACGGCACCATCCGCCACGTGCTCTCCGGCCTCAACCCGCAGAGCTGCCGGGTCCGGGCCTTCAAGCAACCCTCGACCGAGGATCTGGCGCACGACTTCCTCTGGCGGGTGCACCGCTGGACCCCGCGCCATGGCGAGATCATGGTCTTCAACCGCTCGCACTACGAGGATGTCCTCATCGTCAGGGTGCACCAGCTGGTCGAGGAAGCCGTCTGGCAGGGCCGCTACAGCCACATCAACGCCTTCGAGCGTCTGCTGGCCGACAGCCACACCAAGGTCATAAAAATCTTTCTCAACATCAGCCGGGAAGAGCAGCTGAAGCGTTTCGAGAAGCGCCTGGACGATCCCTTGCGGCAATGGAAGATCAGCGAGGCCGACTACAGCGAGCGGCAACGCTGGGACGACTACGTCCTGGCCTACGAGGAGGCGATCAGCCGCTGCACCACCGAGGCCGCCCCCTGGTTCATCGTACCGGCCAACCACAAGTGGTTCCGCAACCTGGCCGTCGCCCGCATCCTCCGCGAGGCCTTGGAAGCATTGGACATCCAGATGCCGGAGCCCACGGTGGACCTGAAGGACATCCGCAAACGCTATCACCAGGCGGTCAAGCAGGCGAAGAAGGCGAAGGGATAGTGATGCAAGTCTCTCCCAGCGCGGTGCGCTGGGAGGTTCCCATGAAGAATTCGCCGTAAATCCTCCTAATTAATATCATGACTTAGACCAACATTACATCGTAGTGTGGGCGTCATCGCGAGCGATAGCGCGGCGATCCAGGTCTCACTTGCAAGGTGTTATGTACTGGATTGCCGCGTCGCCCAAGGCTCCTCGCAATGACGCGGCTAGTGGGTGTCTTTTGCATGCTCCGGGCTCCTGTTTGACTTGGTAAGTTCCGCCGTATCAGAGGCAGGGCCAGGTACCGCCCGGTGATCCGGGCACTGCCGTACAAATCGGATGACCAGGTAGAAGAGGCAGCCCGCCTCCCGCTGTGTTAGACTGCACCTCACACGGCCCCTGCGCGTTGGACGGAGGCTCGGGCGTAATGGCGTCACCCATCGGTTTGCTCGTCGCACTTTGCTTTGTGGTAACGGCTCTCATTGGACTGCAGAGGCCGCTGCAGGCGATGGAGGTGGTCCACTTCACCGCGGCCGTGCTGCCGCCGACCCCCTTCAAGGTGCGCCATGCCAAGGCGCTCGGCAAAGAGCTCAAGGTAGAGCCGGGCCTGCCCTTGTGGGGGCACCTCGGCAAGCCGGAGGGGGCGGGACCTTTTCCGGCGGTCGTCATGATGCATGGCTGCGCCGGCATTCACCCGACGCATGTGCGCTGGGCCGAACTGCTCAACGAGGCGGGCTATGTCACCTTGATCCTGGACAGCTTTCGCCCGCGCAGTATCTTCAACGTCTGCACGGCCGCACCTGACCTCGATCTGCCGCTGAAGCGTGTGTTCGATGCCTACGGCGCGCTCGCCTATCTGCAGGAGCTGCCCTATGTCGAACCGGACCGCATCGGCCTCATCGGCTGGTCGCATGGCGCCATAGCGGCCCTGGAGGCGGTGCACAACGAGGCGATCACGACGCCCCTTCCCCAGCGTTTCCGGGCTGCGGTCGCCTTCTACCCCTATTGCCCGACCTACCACGACTTCGACCTGCCGGTGCTGATCCTGATCGGCGAGGCCGACGACTGGACGCCGGCACGCCTCTGCGAGGTGCTGCAGTCCCGCAACGGCGATTCCCTGGATCTGGTGATCTATCCAGGTGCCTATCACAGCTTCGATGTGGTGGAGCTGAAAGGCGGCCTATCGGTGCCGGGAACCTACAGCAAGCCGCGCTGGCTGAAGTACGACGGCCAGGCCCATCGCGATGCGACCGAGCGGGTCAAGGCCTTCCTCGAGAAGCACCTGTCGGCGCAATAGCACCCCGCATCTAGAGCAAATCCCGAGCTGATGGACTCATCAGCGACGACGATTTGCGCTTACACTCAAAAAGCGAGCCCGAAGTGCTCTGGCGGCCTCGCTCTCTGCCTCACCCGTAGAGGATGGTATCGATGTCGATCAGCACCACGCCGGCCGGCAGGGTGACGCCGGCGCCGAGCTGGAGCGTGTCGGTTCCCTCGCCGCCGTCGTAGGTCTCGCCGTCCTGGATCTCGCCCTGGCGCTTCACTCGGAAGAGGTCGTCGCCCGCACCTCCGTAGAGGCTGTCGCGCCCCGCATCGCCGCGCATGACGTCGTCGCCGGCCCCGCCGAAGAGGACATCGTTGCCGCCCTGGCCGCGCAGGAAGTCGTCGCCGTTGCCCCCGTAGAGACCGGCATCGATGCCATCGCCGCCGAAGAGGCTGTCGTCGCCCTCGCCGCCCTCCATGACGTCCTCATCGGCCCCGCCGTAGAGCTGGTCGTCTCCCTGGTCACCGCTCACGAAGTCGTCGCCGTTACCCCCATAGAAGCCGCTGTCATCACCATAGCCGCCGAAAAGACTATCGTCGCCGGCGCGACCGAAGAAGGCGAAGTCGTCGCCGCTGCCGCCAAAGAGGCTATCGGCAAAGCCGTCGCCTTCGAACCCGCTGTCGCTCCCGCTGCCACCGTAAAGGGCGTCCCGGCCGCGCCCCCCGTGAAACTCGCTGTCCTTCCCTTCACCGCCGAAGAGTCTATCGCTACCGCTTTCGCCGCCAACGCTGTAGTCCGCTCCGTCGCCGCCGTAAAGGTTGTCAGACCCGGACCCGCCGAAGAACCTCCCGTCTCTGCCGCTGCCCCCGAAGAGGCTGTCGGTACCTTCCTCGCCGTGGAAGCGTCGGTCCATACCAGTCTCGCCATAGAGGGTGTCGGTCCCGTCTTGGCCGTAGAAGAAAACGTCACCCTGAGCGCCACCGAAGAGCTTGTCGGCGCCAGTCCCACCGAAGAAGCGCTCATCACCCCCATCGCCGCCGTAGAGGGCGTCGACCCCTGACCTGCCGAAGAAGAGATCGTCACCTTCACCGCCTCCGAGGAGGTAGTCAGAGCCGGATCCACCGAAAAAGCGCTCGTCAGCCCCAGCGCCTCCGGAGAGGCTGTCATCGCCGCCCTCGCCGTTGAATCCTCTGTCACCCCCGTCGCCACCGAAGAGGTTGTCGGAGCCGGATCCGCCGAAGAAATTGTTGGCACCTCCATCGCCGCCGAAGAGGTTGTCGGAACCAGATCCTCCGAAGAAACTGCCGGCACTTCCATCGCCGCCGAAGAGGTTGTCGGAACCATAGCCGCCATAGAAATGTTGGTCTCTTCCTTCGCCGCCAAACAGCTGGTCGTCGCCACCGCCACCATAGAAATCCGCGTCTCCCCTGGTGCCGCCGTAGAGCTTGTCGACCCCGGACCCGCCGAAAAAGCTACGGTCGCCCCCATCACCACCGAAGATGCTGTCGGACCCAGAGCCGCCGAAGAACCTCTCATCACCTTGATCGCCGCCAAAAAGACTATCGGACCCAAGCCCGCCGTAGAACCTGCCATCTATCCCGGGGCCGCCGTAGAGCCGGTCGGGTGCGGTGCCGCCGAAGAGCGAGAGGTCGTCGTCGTCGCCGCCGAAAAGCCGGTCAGCTCCGCCATTGCCTTCGAGCAGATAGTCGGTCCCACTGCCGCCATAGAGGCTGTCGCGTCCCTGGCCACCAATAAGGCTGTCGCTGCGGCTCATCCCGTAAAGCGTGTCGGCGGCGCCGTAGCCCAGAATGGTGTCAGCATAATCGGTCCCGGTCAGTGTGTCCGGGCCGTCGGTCCCTGGAATGAATACCACTACCCAACCCTCCGCCAAGACTTGACTGCGCTACTCTGTGTGGATCTCACCAAGCTAACGGTTGTATAGGCCGAGAGCAAATGGATTTCACGCTGCAATGATTTCACCGTGTTCATTTGGGTCGGGCGCTGATGCAAGAGAAGAGGACGACGGATCCAGAATTGCTTAGGAAGGTTCCGGCCAAGACACCTCTGTTTTCGAAGCCACAGGACTCTCGATATCCTTGGCTACTGCAAAGGAAAGCACCTTCGTCGAAGTGTCGGGATGTCAGGGTATCATCGGTGACTTCGGATCATTTGATCAAGTCCTGTTCATTGTCGACAGTACGTCCGGAGCAACCTTCATCGGAGAGTCGGCCTTCTCTGGCGGCGGAGCGCCGGAGGTGCGGTTCGACGAGGCCTCGGACAAGGTTGAGTTCGACAGTGACGGGGACGGGACTGAGGATATCGATTTCTTGATGGACGCTGTCGATACGGTTGACCAGTCGGACTCGAGCGACTTCATGCTCACGACTCTCGATGTGACACTCCCTTGACGATCGGCATGGAGGGTCGAAAGGAGGAGTATCGGAAGTCCGGGCAGCGCTGTTGCAGGAAGGTCCGGTCGCGCTGTGGTCTAGCCCGAGATCGCCGTAGCCCGAGACGGCGTCCTCGCGGCTTCTAGAGGAAGCGCGCGGTAGTCCTCCAGCCTGTCTTCAAGAAAAGAGTAGCGCTTCCTGATACTCGCGATGCGTGCGGGGTCGAGGGCTAGAGGAACGAAAGCCTCGGCTGTCTCGGGAAAGGAGACCGCCGGGCTGTCCCGGTCCACCCAAGGGCCGCAGAAGAGCGAATTGCCGAAGTCCTCGCCGGCGCGGTTGAGGCTCAGCATGTAGACCTGGTTCTCCATCGCCCGCGCGACCACGAAGTCGTGCCAGCTGTGGAAGGACTCGTCGCGGGCGTAAGCGCCGCAATGCAGGATCAGCTGGGCGCCGTGGTGCAGGGCCAGCGTGCGGGAGAGTTCCGGAATGCGGATGTCGTAGCAGATGATGGGCGCGATCCTGATCCCTTGGTGCTCGAAGACGAAGAGGTGCTCGCCGCGCGCAAAATACTCCTTCTCGAAGGATGCGCCGTACTGCGCGATATGGATCTTGTCGAAGTGGCCCAGCATCTCCCCCTCCGTGCCGACCACGACCTGGGAGATGCGGTAGCCTCCCTCGGCCAGCCTGGGAATGCCGTAGGCGATAGGGACCGCCAGGTCGCGGGCCAGCCTTCGAAAGACCTGAAACGAAGGCCCCTCCAGCGGCTCGGCTAGCTCGTCCAGCCGGTCGAAGGCCGCCCTGGAATAGTCGATCCCCGAGAGTTCCGGCAGCACGACGAGGTCGGCCGGCGTCTCGTACACTTGCCTGCGGATCTTGCCGGCTGTCTCGGCCAGGAAGCGGTCGCGTGCCTCGGCCGTCGCGACGGGAGGGACGGCGATCTGGCAAGCCAGCAGTCGAAAGGGCGTCGTCATGAGCTTTCCTGTTCCGGGGCGGCGCTGTCCCAATACTCGCCGAGCTCTCTCCGGCAGCGCTCCACCCGCTCGATGTTGGCGAGCACGTCCTGGTCGCCCTTGGCCACGACGAAGCCGACCAGGGTTTCCAAGAGGGCCGTCACCGATACGTAGGAATCGAAGAATTGCGGGCTTTGAATCGGCACGACCAGGACGATATCGGCCATCGCGGCCAGCGGCGAGGTACGGCTGTCGGTGATGGCGATGATGGTGGCTCCGCGTTCCCTGGCCATCCGCGCCAGGCCGATGGTGTCGCGCGCATAGAAGCGCGTGGAGATGCCGACGAGGGCATCCTCGGAGCCCAGATTGACCACCTCGTCGGCCAGCACGCCGTTCTGATTGCGCACCAGGACCCAGTCGGGGTGCGCCATCGAGCCGACATAGTGCAGATAGTTCGCAAAGGGGTGAGAGGCCTGCATGCCGGCGATGTAGACGGTCCGGGCCGCGATCAGCTTCTCGGCCACCTCGCCCACGATCCTATGGTCCAGGCTGGCGAAGAGATGCTCGACGTTGGCCAGGCTCGCCTGTCTGAAAGCGGACCAGAGCGCGCCCATGCCATCGCCGTGATGACCCTCCTGGAGGCGGCTCGCCTGCTCCGAATAGCCGAGGCCCTGCTGCTGCAGCTGGCGGCGATAGACCTCTCGAAAGGAATCGTAGGTGTCGAAGCCCAAGGCCTGCGAGAGCCGGGGCATGGTCGGCGGTGGAACCTCCGCTGCCGCCGCCACCTTGCGCATGGAGAGCGTGGCGACGTTGCCGGGGTTGTCCAGAACATAGGCTGCCGCCTTGCGCACCTGCGGGCTCAAGCTGGGATGGCAGCGCGTCAGGCGATCGACCACCTCTCTCAGGCTATGCACCGGAACACCTCCCGTCTCTGCGGTTCCTTGGACCGTTTGGTCCGCCGTTAGCATTCATTCTGATCATACATATCCGCTGCGCAACGCGTCGAGAGGCATCGCTTGGCCTTGGCTCCCAGGCACCACGGCTCATCCGCCTCATCCTGCTGCTAGATAGCCGAAATGGATCGTTTAGACAATATGATAAAAAAGATTGGATCGTTTGAACCAAATATGCTACAACGACGCTCCATGCTCTCGGACCATGTGGAGGCAAAGCCGCAGTCGCGCGGCGCAAAGAAGGAGCCAAAAGATGTCGTCAAGTGTGAAAGACCGTCCGCTCGCCGGCTTGGCGCAGCAGGCGATTGGCCGGCGCGGATTTGTGGGGGGTGCGTTGGCGACCGGATTGCTGGCCGGGCCGGCGGCCTCGTTGCTTGGCAGATCGGCCAAGGCTGCGCCTAAGCAGGGCGGCACCTTGCGGGTCGGCATGGCCGACGGCGCGATCAGCGACAACTGGGACCCCGCCGTCACCAACACCCGCTACATGATTCACATGAACCATGTGAACCGGAACTTCCTGACCGAGATCACGCCTGAGAATAAGTTGGGGCCGGAGCTCGCCAAGTCCTGGGACTCGAGCAAGGACGCGGTCACCTGGAGCTTCGAACTGGTGGACGGCGTGGAGTTCCACGACGGCAAGCCCTTCACCAGCGAGGACGTGGTCGACACGATCAATTACCACCGGAATCCCGAGACCGGATCGGCCGTCTCCTCGCTGTTGGAGCCGATCGAGGAGATCAAGGCCGACGGCAAGAACCGGGTGACGATCAAGCTCAGCTCGGGCAACGCCGACCTGCCTTACGTCATGACCGACTATCACCTCTGCATGCTGCCCTCGGACGGCGAGGGCGGCGTGGTGATCGGCCCGAACGGCACCGGCGGCTATCGGGTGGAGAACCATGACTCCGGCGTCAGCACGGTCCTAAAGCGCAATGCCAACTACTGGAAGCCGAATGCTGCCTACTTCGACGAGGTCATCTTCACCTCGGCCAGCGACGCGACCTCGCGCCAGACCGCGCTGATCTCCGGCGACATCGACGTCGTCGACGAGGTCGACCTGAAGACCGTCGCCTTCCTCAAGCGTACGGATGGCGTGGCGATCGACGAGTCGCCCAGTGCCTCCTATGCCTCGCTGCCGATGCGCATGGATGTGCCGCCCTTCGACGACTACGACGTCCGCATGGCGCTGAAGTACGCCATGGACCGCGAAGAGTGGATCCGCAAGATCCGCCGCGGCCACGCCACCTTGGGCAACGACCACCCGGTGGGTCCGGTGATGCCCTACTACGCCGCCGACCTGGAGCAGCGCGCCTACGATCCCGAGAAGGCCAGGTTCCACTTGAAGAAGGCCGGTCTCGATAGCCTGAAGGTCGACTTCCACACCTCCGACGCGCCCTTTGCCGGCGGTGTCGATGCGGCCGCCCTCTACCAGGAGGCAGCCAAGAAGGCTGGCATCGAGATCAACATCGTGCGCGAGCCCAACGACGGCTATTGGTCCAACGTCTGGAACGTGAAGCCCTTCTGCCTGGCGCAGTGGGGTGCCAGGCCGACGCCGGACATGATCCTCTCGCTGGTCTATGCCAGCGGTGCGCCCTGGAACGAGTCCAACTTCAGCAACGAGCGCTTCGACAAGCTCTTGGTCGAGGCACGCGGCGAGCTCGACGAGGACAAGCGCGCCGAGCTCTACCGCGACATGCAGATCATCCTGCGCGACGATTGCGGCGTCGTGGTGCCCTTCTTCAAGAGCTACGTCTATGCCAGGCGCTCCAACGTCCAGCACGGTCCCGGCCTGACCGGGACCTGGCCGCTCGACGGCTACCGCGCGACGGAGCGCTGGTGGTTCTCCTGAGGAGGCGTCCGGTGGTACCGATTGGTGTGCAGCCCCTCCCAGCTGTGCGCCGGTCGGTGCCGGATAGCCTGACGAGAGTGCCGCAGATGACTGTCTGCACTCGGACGCAAACGCGAAGACTTGGCGTTGCGTAGAGTCCTCTCTGTCGCTTACAGGCCAAACCTTATAGTAACGCCCCAACATCCCCAACCGCGTCATTGCGAGGAGCCTTAGCGACGACGCAATCCAGTGCGAAAGATCTAAAGTCGTGCACTGGATCGCCGCGCTTTGCTCGCGATGACGATGGTTTTTACCTGTGGGCGCTGGGCAGTGAGAAGGGACTCACCTGGCTACTGGAAATAATGAGGCCGGTTGTGGATGTCCGGATGGAACCGGTCCGTCAGGGTCGGAACGCGAGCGGCCTTTCGCGCCGGCGGCCCGGCCCTAGAAGAAATCCAGCAGCCGCTCGATGTAGTCGCGTTCCTGGAGCGGCCGGGTCTGGTCGTCGCGGCGCTGGCGCAGTTCCTGCAGGATCTCGCGGGCGCGGGTGAGCTCGCCGGCGTCGGGGATGCCGATGTCCTCCTGGGTGTCGATGCGGCCTTGGCCGGCCTCGCGGCCCAGGGGGTCGGTGTTCTGGTTGCGCCGGCCGCCCAAGGGCGCCATGCCCTGGCCGTCCTGCGGCGGGCCCATCTGTGGGGTCAGCCTTTGCGCCAGGTCGGAAAGGCTCTGGCGCATCTGGTCGACCGCCTCGCCTTGCGACTGCACGGCACCTTCGGCGTCCTCGCCGCGCAGGGCCTCGCCGGCGCGGCGCATGGCCTGCTCGGCACGGCCCAGGTTCTGCGGCACCTCGCCCAGCTGCTGGGCCAGGTCGCGCATCATCTGGCCCAATTCGCGGCGCAGGCGCTCCTGCTCGGCGGCGTTGCCGCTCAAGGGCTGGTCGCTTTCCTGTTGGCCCTGGTTGGCGCGGTGGCTCTGGTCCAGCAATTCCTGCTGGCGGCGCAGCATGTTCTCCAGCGCGCGCATCTGCTCCAGGGTCTCCTGCGCCGAGGGATCGGGCATGGCGAAGGGCTGGGCCTGCAGGTTTTCCAGCAGGCGCTGTAACTGCTCGAGGCGCTGGCGGGCCAGGTCGCGGGCGCCGGCGCGGTTCAGCTCGCGCAGCTCCTCCATCATCTGCTGCAGGCTTTCCTGCGGGATCAGCTGGCCGTTCTGCGGCATCTGCCGGGGCAGCTCGCCGCGTTCCATGCGGCGCTGCATCTCTTCCTGCATGGCTTGCAGATAGCGCTGCATGGCCTCTTCCAGCTCGTCCAGCAGGGCCTCGATCTCCTCCTCCGAGGCGCCGCGGTCGAGGGCCTCCTGCAGGCGCTTTTGGATGTCGCGCAGTTCTTGCACCAACAGCGAGATGTCGCCCTCTTCGATCCTGAGCGCGGTCTCCCATAAAAGGCCCTGAACGGCGGCCACGGCGGCCGGGCCGCGGTCGCGCTCCAGCCGGCTGGCAGCCGCGATCATGCCCAGGGCTGCAACCAGGTCGTGGTCGAAGGCCTCGGGCTGATCGACCAGCCGCTCCAGCGCGCGCGCCACCGGACGGCGCGCCTGCGGCGCCACGGTCAGGCGGCGGCGCAGCTCTATCAGCTTCTGCGCCACCGGATGGAGGAAGGTGCGCTCCGGCAACAGCAACTGCAGGGTCTCGCTGCGGCCCTCCTGGTCGCGCCCGTCGCGGGCCACCAGGGTCAAAGCCACCGGCAATCCGGCCCAGGGATGGGCAGTGAGGTCCTGGTAGTTCTCTCCCTCGACCTTGTTCGTGCTGCCTTCGGGGGCGGCCAGCACGTAGGTCAGCGGCTCGCTGCCCTTGCCCTCTTGCAAGACCACCTCGGCCGTCACCGTCTCCAGGCCATAGTCGTCTTCGGCCAGGAAGGGCACCACCAGGGCCTTGCGGTCGCTCTCGGCCGGGTCTTCGGCGAAAACCACGCTCGGGGCGGCGTCCGGCAGCAGGGAGATCGACCAGCTCGCCAGGTCGCGCTCGCCCTCGGCAATGGCCAGGCGTGTGCCCTGCTCCAGGACCAGTTCCAGGCGGTAGAGCCCGGGCGCCAGGGTCTCGAAGGCCTGCCGGGTCTCGTCGATGACCAGCATGGGCACCGAATCGAGGCCCTCCACCTGGGCGATGAGGCGGCTGCCGGCGGGCAGGACCACCATCTCGTCGGCCGTCGCCGACAGGTAGATCGGCGCGAGGTTGGTGTACTCCGGTGGATCCAGCCAGGCCTCCAGGCTGACCGGCGGTGCGGCCGACTGGATGATCACCGGCGTCACCGCGGCGGAGACACGGTTCCACCAATCCCCGCCTGCCGCACCCAGGGTCACCAGGAAGAGCAGGGCGGCCAGGGGCAGCAAGGCATAGCGGTCGAGCGCTGCCAGAACCGGCCGCGGCCCGGCGGGCTTGAGGTTCCACAGCAGCTCGCGCAGGCGCCGGCGGTGGCGCCGATAGAGGGCATCGGCCACCGCGTCGTCGGGCGAGGCCACCTTTTCGTCCAAGAGGCCGCTCAGGGGCCGGTTCGGCAGGCCGCTAGCCGCCTCGGTGCGCCGCCGGGTGGTCTCCGCATCGGGCCAACGGACACGGCCGGCGCCGCGCCAGACGAGCCAGAGGAAGGCTGCCAGCAAAACCGCCAGGACTCCCAGATGCAGCCAGCCGTCGAGGCGCTCCAAAAGCCCGCTGAAGGCCAGCGCCAGAAAGGCCAGCAGCAAGGTCGCTGCCGGCCAGAACGCGGCAAACAGCGTCTCGCCGATGAGCGAAAGCCTGGTCACCCGCAGGGACAGCTGCGCCTTGGGCGGCAGCGTACGCAGCCTGCGGTCCTCTTCCTTACGCGACAATCTACTGGTCACATCGCTCCTCGCTGTCGCCTTGAGGCGCCGGCTGGTGGCGATCAGCCGATCAAGACCGCAACCACTCCGGCAAGGAATCCTGTTTAATCAGTGTGGCATAATCTAGGCGCGGGCGCACCAAAGAGAAGTCACGCCCCTTCACCAGCGCTTCAGGCGTGAGCGGGCGGCTGTTGTAGGTCGACGCCATGACGGCACCGTAGGCACCGGCGTGGCTGAAGGCCACCAGGTCGCCGGCGGCCAAAGGCGGGACCGGGCGTGCCTTGGCGAAGATGTCGCCGCTCTCGCAGATCGGGCCGACGATGTCGGCGGGTTCCAAGGCGACCCCCGGCGCCGGCTCCTCGATCGGCAAGAGGTCGTGCCAGGCGTCGTAGAGGGTCGGGCGGATGAGGTCGTTCATGGCCGCATCGAGGATGACGAAGCGGCGCGCACTGCCCTGCTTCACATAGATCACCCGGGCCAGCAGCAGGCCGGCGGCGCCCACCAGGTGGCGCCCCGGCTCGAAGATCAGCTTAGCGCCCAGGCCGGCCGTGGTCTCGGCCACCACCTCGGCGAAGGCCTCCGGGGTGGGCGGGGTCTCGTCGCGATAGGCGATCCCCAGGCCGCCGCCGAGGTCCAGGCTCTCCAGCGGCCAGCCTTCGCCGACAAGCTCGCGGTAGAGCTTGGCCAATCTGGAGAAGGCGGCGCGGTAGGGCCCGACCTCAACCAATTGTGAGCCGATGTGCACCGCCAGGCCGCAGAGCCGCAAGCTGGGGCGCTGCCGGATCAGCGCCAGCACCTCGGGCAGGATGCCCAGATCGATCCCGAACTTGTTCTCCGAGCGCCCGGTGGTGATCTTCTCGTGCGTACCGGCGTCGACATCGGGATTGATCCTGATCGCCAGGGGGGCCGTCACCCCCTCGGCCTCGGCCACCGCGGCCAGGGTCTCCAGCTCCGGCAGGGATTCGGCGTTGAGGCGGTAGATCCCGGCCTTGAGGCCGGCGCGCATCTCCCCGGCGGTCTTGCCGACGCCGGCGAAGACGATCTTCTGGGGTGGGACACCCGCCGCTAAGGCCCGCTCCAGCTCGCCTTGCGAGACCACGTCGGCGCCGGCGCCCAGCCGTTCGAAGGTGGCGATGACGGCCTGGTTGGAGTTGGCCTTGAGGGAATAGCAGACCATGAAGTCCAAGCTCTGCGCCGCCAAGGCCCCATGGAAACGCCGGTAGGCGCCGTCGAGGGCCTCGGTGGCGTAGACGTAGAGCGGCGTGCCGTAGGCGCGTGCCAACTCGGCGAGGTCGACGTCTTCGGCGTGGAGGCGGCCTGCGTGATAGTGGAAGCTGGTCATGGATTGTCGATATCGAGCTCTTCGTCGACGTCCTCGAAGCCCTCGTCGGTGGGGCCTTCGATCGTGGCCGGGCCTGGCGCCGGCACGGCCTCTTGCGCGCCGGGAACCACGGTCCCGGGATTAGGGTAGGTGCGCGGATAGGTATACTGGTCCGCCTGACCCTCCGGCGGATCGATCGGGCCCTTGCGGCCGCAGGCGGCGAGCAGCAGGGCTGCGGCGCCCAGCAAGGCCTTGCGGCGCGTGATCATGCTCTCCCCTCCAGGCGTTGCCCGGGCGGCTCTTGCGGCGGCGCCGACGCGATCCGGCGCGGTGCCGCCCTGGCTGGTGCGACTGGCCACCGAGCGCTCGACGGAGAGCACGTCGAAGACCGCTTCGGTGATGCCGGGCTCCACCTGCTGCATCTCGGTGAGCGGCAATGCTGCCAGATCGAGGCCCAGGGCCTCGGCGCGCTGCACCAGGCGACCGGTGATGTGATGGGCCTGGCGGAAGGGCAGGCCCAATACCCGGACCAGCCAGTCGGCCAGATCGGTGGCGGTGAGGAAGCCCTGGGCGCAGGCGGCCGCCATGCGCGCGCGCTCCACCGTCATGTCGCGCACCATGCCGCTGGTGGCCGCCAGCATCAGCGCCAGGGTGTCGAGGGCGTCGAACAGCGGCTCCTTGTCCTCCTGCATGTCCTTGCCGTAGGTCATCGGCAGGCCCTTGATGGTGACCGCCAGCGCCGTGAAGGCGCCCAGTATGCGGCCGGCCTTGCCGCGCACCAGCTCGGCTGCGTCGGGATTGCGTTTCTGCGGCATGATCGAGGAGCCGGTGGTGAAGGCGTCCGACAGGCGGATGAAGCGGAAGCCTTCGCTCATCCAAAGCACGATCTCCTCGGCCAGGCGCGAGAGGTGGGTCGCCAGAATGCCGCCGGCGGCCAGGAACTCCAGCACGCAGTCGCGCGCCGAGACCGCGTCCATGGAATTGCGCATGGGGCCCGCAAAGCCCAAAGCCTTGGCCGTCATTTCCCGGTCGATCGGGAAGGAGGTCCCGGCCAGAGCCGCCGCGCCTAAGGGCGATTCGTTCATGCGGCGCCGGCAGTCGGCGAAGCGCCCGCGGTCGCGCTCCAGCATCTCCACGTAGGCCAGCAAGTGATGGCCGAAGGTTACCGGCTGGGCCGCCTGCAGATGGGTGTAGCCGGGCATCAAGGTCGCCGCCTCCGCCTCGGCGCGATCGATCAGGGCCGCCAGGAGGTCGGCCAAGGCCGCATCCAGCTGATCGAGCGCGCGGCGCAGGAAGAGGCGCAGATCGGTCGCCACCTGGTCGTTCCGCGAGCGGGCCGTGTGCAGGCGCCCGGCGGCCTCGCCGATGCGCTCCTTCAAGGCCGTCTCGACGTGCATGTGGATGTCTTCCAGCTCGGGCTTCAGCGCGATCTCGCCGCGTTTGAAGGCTGCCAGCACCTGATCCAGGCCTTGCAGGATGGCGGCCCCGTCCTCGGCAGAGACGATGCCTTGCGCCACCAGCATCTCGCAGTGCGCCTTGGAGCCGGTGACGTCCTCTTCCACCAGGCGTTTGTCGAAGCCAATCGAGGCATTGATCTCGGCCATGATCGCGGCCGGTCCGGCGGCGAAGCGGCCCCCCCAGAGGTCGTTGGCGTCGGTGGTGCTGTCCTTGCTCATGGGGGCCAGTCCATCGGGGCTTTTTCCCGCCGCGTCAAGGCTTCCCGGCAAGCGCATCTTCTCTTGCGCGGCGTCGTTCCGCTAACATGGCTCGCTCAGAGGAGGCGGCTTGGCCAAGTGGCGAACCCGAGAGCGGGCTCGCCGTCAGGGGAGAGACGGCATGGGACAGTGCGGTAAGGCCGCTATCTGCGGGGTTTTGGTGTTTCTGGTGGTCTTTGCGGTCTCGCTGCCGCAGGCCTTCGCCGATCCCCTGCCGACCTGGCGCGATGGCGACGCCAAGGCCGCGATCACCGACTTCGTGACGCGCGTGACGGATCCGGGAAGCGAGGACTTCGTCCCTGTCGACGAGCGTGTCGCCGTTTTTGACAACGACGGCACGCTTTGGTCGGAACAACCCGTCTACTTCCAAGTGATCTTCGCCATGGATCAGGTGCGGGACGCGGCGGCAAAGGATCCGGGCTTTGCCGATACGCCGGCCTTAAAGGAGGCTGTCGCCGGCGACTGGAAAGCGCTTTTTGCCGATCACGGCCAGCCGATGGGAGAAGTGCTCAACGCGACGCACGGAGAGGTTAGTGTCGAAGAGTTCGAGGAAAGCGCCGGCACTTGGCTCAGAGAGGCGCGCCATCCCGACACCGATCGGCCTTATGACCAGATGATCTATCAGCCGATGCTGGAGCTATTGCGCTACCTCAGAGACGAGGGCTTTGCCACCTACATCGTCTCCGGCGGCGGTCTGCACTTCATACGCGCCTATGCCGACGGCACCTATGGCATCCCACCGCAGCAGGTGATCGGCACCACCAACAAGGAGCGCTTCGAAGTGGTCGAGGGCGTGCCGGAGCTGATCAAGGAGGAGGGCGTCTTCTTCATCAACGACAAGGGCGGCAAGCCGGTTGGGATTGATCGCCACATCGGCCGCCGGCCGATCTTTGCCGCCGGCAACTCCGACGGCGACTTGGAGATGCTGCAGTGGACGACCGCCGGCGATGGCCCGCGTTTCGGCATGATCGTCCACCATGACGACCCCGTGCGCGAATGGGCCTACGACCGCGACAGCAAGATCGGGCGTCTGGACAAGGCCATGGACCTGGCGCCCAAGGAGGGCTGGTTGCTGGTCTCCATGAAGAACGACTGGGCACAGATCTTCCCCTGGGGCAACCGATAATGCAGCCTCGCTCATTCGGATGTTCCTATCCGAAGACGACCTGCTCCAAGGCCGAGCCTGGACCGCTCTAAGGTGCGGTCGGATCGACGATCTCCAGGAACACCACCGCGATGATCCCCAACACGCCCACCATGAAGAGGTAGTAGAGCGTCGGCAGGATCGTCTTGCGCAGGATCGTGCCTTCCTGTCCGGTCAGGCCGACCGTGGCCGAGGCCGCGACGACGTTGTGGATGGCAATCATGTTGCCGGCTGCCGCGCCGACGGACTGCAGGGCCACGATGGTGATCGTGGACATGGCCAGTCGTTCCGCCACGCCGAACTGAAAGGCGGAGAACATGAGATTGCTGACGACGTTGGATCCGGCGATGAAGGCGCCCAGCGCGCCGATGACCGGTGCGAAGAAGGGCCAGACGATGCCGACCATGTCGGAAACCCAGTCGGCCATCGCCAAAGGCATGCTCTCTATGCCCAGCGCATTCACATCGGAGTTCACGTAGATCCGCACCATGGGGATGGTGAAGATCAAGACGAAGCCTGCCCCCAGGAGCGTCCTCGTGCTCTCCCCTGTCGCCTTCGCCATGGCCAGCGGTTTCAAGCCATGAATGAGGAAGGTGATGGCCACGACGACGAGAAAGACCGCGGCCGGCAGGTAGAGCGGAGCGGTGCCGGCCGATATGCCGGTGCCAAGGATGTTCTCGAAGTCGATGCGCTGACTTTGCAGCCAGTCCCTGATCGGCAGCTCTCGAATTCTGGTCAGCACCAGGAAGACGGCGATCAGAAGATAGGGCGTCCAAGCGAGCCAAAGCGGGAGCTTTCGCGCCTGGGCGCTGCTTTCGATCACCACTTCCAGCTGGCCCAACCAGTGAGCCGGCCACTCCTGCGGCGGCGCGAAATCCCAACGGTCCTTCGGCACCAGGAAGCCCGCTCGCGCGGCGAAGACGAGAATGACGAGGCCGATCAAGCCGCCGAGGATCGTGGGGAACTCCGGTCCCATCAGGAAGCCGATCAGCATGTAGGGGACGGTGAAGGCGAGACCGCCGAAGATCGCGAAGGGCAGGATCGAGAGGCCTTCACGCCAGGAGCCCGACCTCCCGAAGAAGCGGGTCAGCATCATGATCATCAAGAGCGGCATGAAGGTGCCGGCGATGCCATGAAAGATCACGACCTCGTCGGTGATGAATTGCAGGTATTCCTGCAGGGTCAGATCCGACCGCGCCAAGAGAGCGTCGAGCGGCGGGCCCTTCAGGCCACCGGTGAGGCCGACCATGATGGGCGTTCCCGCGGCACCGAAGGTCACCCCGGTGGACTGCGCCATCAGCCCCAGCATGACGGCGGCCATGGCGGGAAAGCCCAGCGCCACCAGCAAGGGGGCGACGATCGCCGCGGGCGTTCCCGATCCGGCCGCGCCTTCGATGAAGGAGCCGAAGGTCCAGACGATGATGATCACCTGGACGCGCCGGTCGGGGCTGATGCGGAAGAAACTATCCTTGATCACCTCTGTGGCGCCCGAGTGCTTCAAGGTGTTGAGCAGCAGGATGGCGCCGAAGATGATCAAGAGGATGTCCAGCGTAATGACCAGACCCTGCAGGGTTGCCGAGATCACGCGGTCGACGGGCACCTGCCAGATGAAGAGAGCGATCGCGGCGATGACGACATAGACGATCGGCATGCCGACGCGCGCCGGCCACCGGAAGCCGATCAGCATGACTGCCGCCAAGATCATGGGTAGAGCCGCGAGGAAGGCTTGAAGACCAATAGCCATGCTTTCGCACTCCCTTGACCGATGCTTGTCTTCTTGGATGGGCGATGTTGAAGAGGTCTGTGGCAAACTGTGAAAATGACAGGCGGCGTGACGGAGAAAGCGGACCGGGCACAGGTGTCTTGGACCGATCAAGCAAGAGCCGCTCGAAACCACGATCTCTCGCGATAGACTGCCCGTCCATCGGACCGCTCGCAACCACTGAGTTGACGATCGTACAGCATGCTTGCGCGTGTGGTTAGCTCGCTGCGCTTGGGCCAAACCCACATCGGCCGCCGGCCGATCTACGCCGCCGGCAACTCAGATAGTGACCTTGAGGTGCTGCAGTAGACCACCGCCGGCGACGGCCCGCGCTTCGGCATGATCGTCCACCTCGGCGACCTGTATCCTATAGGGAAGCACGGCTTGGATCGGTGCTCTCTTCGACTTAGGCCTCGGTTCCAAGCGATCGCAGTCTTTGCTAACGAGATGTCTGGTCCAAGTGGTCTACATGTTCTCTGCATAGTCTGCCTTGGAAAAAGCGCGGCGCCATCGTCATAGCAGCCAAGTCGCTTCCGACTTCCCAAGAGACCAAGTGCTGTCGCTTCCAGGGAGGCCTCCTATGCCACTCGACGATGCTGAGCGCAGGCCTATCTCAGACGAGACCTGTGCCGCCTCGCAATCTCCGAACGCCGAGGCTAGGGACGAGCAATCAGGGCATGCCATGCAACGGAAGGTCCGCAAGCCACCTCGGGTTCCTGGACACTGGCTCTTCGGCCAAATCGGAGGGTGGAAGAAGCGCGGAGCCTATTTTCCGGGAGAGGCGGCCAACGCCAATGGCGGCATCGCCGCCTTTCGTCTACTCAACCGCAACTTCGTCTCCCTGTCCAAGCCGGCATACGTTCGCCATGTCATGGTGACCGCCCGCTCGATCTACAGCCGCGGCCTGCAACATCGTGCGGCATCCTTGTTTCTGGGCGACAGTCTTGGGACCATCGAAGGCGAAGAGTGGCGCCGGCGTCGCCAGACCCTTATGCCGGCCTTTCGCAAAAATGCGCTGGTCGATCCCTCCCGTGCAACGCTTTGGGCGGTCGAAGACCTTTGCCGCTATTGGGAGACCGCTGCCGCTGCCAATCGGCCCGTACGTGTCGCTCGCGATACCAACGTCGCGGTGGCGCGCGCCAACCTGCGGAAACTGATCGGTGAAGAGACGTCTGTCAAAGATGGAGGGGTGATGGCAGACACCGCAGCGGAGGCCGTGAAGATGTTTCACAAGCACACCAAGACCTTGCCGGCCCTCCTCTTCAACCGTATGCCCAAGCCTGATCGAAAGGTTCGCGCAGTCCGCAGTCGCATTGACACCTTCATTCACGGTGCCGTCGATGCACGGCTTGCCGGGAAGTCGATCGGCAAGAGCAGCTTCTTGGAGAACGTCCTGGCCGAAACCAATAAGCTGGGCCTGTCGGAAGAACAGGTTCGTTACGTTCTATCGAACGAGCTTTCCGCAATGATCATCTTGGGTTACGAGACGACGGCCCATGCGCTAACCTGGTCGCTTTACCACCTCGCCCGCAATCCCGACGTCGCAGAAGAGTTTAGAGCGGAAGTCGATCGGGTCAGCATCGATTGGAGTGACCCGAACGCCAACCTTTGCGCGCTGCCCTTCACCGAAGCCATATTGGTCGAAAGCATGCGGCGCAATCCATCCGTACCCGGGATGGCGCGTGTTGCCTTACAGGATGACGTGTTGGACGGTTACCAGATTCGCCGTGGCACGTCGGTCCTGGTGTCGATTGTAGGAACGCATCACTACGAGCCCGTATGGCCGGATCCCTTCCGTTGGAACCCGCGGCGCATCAAGCCCAACGACGTCCGCTTGAAGGACGGCAGCTGGCTGCCCTTCGGATATGGTCCCAAGCTCTGCATCGCTTACACCATGTCGATGTGCGCACTCCTGATCATGCTGGCCACCATCGGACAACGCTTTCGCTTCGAGCTTGTCGACGATGCGGAAATCGAACCGGAGATCCACGCCGCGACAGCCGGGCCTGAGCGAGACTTCCAGTTCAGATTGTTCCCACGTCGCCAGTATCGCTAGGTCGTCCATCAGGAGGAGCAGGGAGCAGGAACCATGCAGCTAGGCCTTGGATCGCTAGAGATGGTTTGGCCAGGAAGGGACTATGTCTTCCGTATTCAATCATCGCGCTACACGCACGAAATTGCGCAAGACGTTGCCCTCTTGCGCATGCACTATGACGGTGTGGAATCCGAGGATGCGATTGACCGGCTAAGCTATCATATCGTCGGCTATCTAGCCGATCAGCCGATAATCTGCATTCGAGTGACGCTCGCCCGGGACGCTCCCATCGAGAGCCGCGAGCACTACTGGCAACCGGCCCTCGATCTGGCCTATCCTCATATCTCTTCCGGCGGACGCTTCTATATCAAACCCGGCGTTAAGCTGCCAAAGCAGCTGAGAGACACCTTCCATCAGAGCTACATTGCTCTGTCACTGCGCCTTGGATCGATGCTTGAAGTTTCAAACTGCCCCACGCGAGGTGGAGCCTACTATGAACGCATGGGCTTCGTGGTCGACAGAACTCGCCCATTTATCCATGCTTTGTTTGGTACACCGAGCTTTCCAATCTATCTGCCAGCATGTCCAGACAGTCAGTCGGTCGCCTCGCCCTTGATGGGCTTGGCAACCCGCTTCCTGGCACGCTCGGAATTGCTGAGGGCGCTCGCTCTGGAACCGTACCAGGTGCAGGCAAGAACTGCAGCGAACTCCAATGCGGCCGTGGCAACGCGACCAGTAACTGCGGCGCCCGCACGATGACCGCGCAGGCGACAAGACAATCGTCGCTTTCGGCCTGACGCTCGAGGGCAGCGTCCCGAGAGTTGGTGTAGGAGGAGGCCGCGTGCGGAGCCTTCGGCATAGCGCAGCGCGCGGCCGCAGGTGACGCTAGGCGGTCATCGCCGGTCTTCGGTAGAGGTTCGGGTTGTGAGACCTGGAACCGGACCCGGAGATGACGATGACCGAGGAGAGAATGGCCTTAATCGAGCTGGTAGAAAAGGAGGCTGATAGCGACCTGGTGCGCGAGATGCTGGCGTTCGCCGCTGAGCGTATCATGGAGTTGGAGGTCGAGGCACACACCGGGGCGCCGAAGGGGGTGAGGACGGAGCTGCGCGAGACGCAACGCAACGGCTATCGCTCGCGCAAGTGGGATACCCGTGCCGGTCGGATCGAGTTGGGGATCCCCAAGCTCAGGAAGGGGAGCTATCTGCCGAGCTTTCTGGAGCCGCGGCGGACGGCGGAGAAGGCCTTGGTGGCGGTGATCCAGGAGGCCTACGTGCAGGGCGTATCCACCCGCGCGGTGGATGACTTGGTGAAGGCCATGGGTGCGGGCGGCATGTCGAAGAGCCAAGTATCCAGACTCTGCGCTGAGATCGATGAACGCGTGCAGGCCTTCTTGTGCCGCCCTCTGGAAGGCGCTTGGCCCTATCTCTGGCTGGACGCGACCTACATCAAGGTCCGCGACGGCGGCAGGATTGTCAGCCGCGCGGCGATAATTGCTGTGGCGGTCAACGAGGATGGCAAGCGCGAGGTTCTAGGCCTCGCGCTTGGGCCTTCAGAGGCCGAGGCCTTCTGGACCGACTTTCTCCGCAGTCTGGCCGACCGCGGGCTGCGCGGCGTGAAGCTGGTGATCGCTGACGATCACAAAGGCCTGCGCGCCGCAGCGCGCCGGGTCTTTAATGCGACCCAGCAGAGGTGTCGGGTTCATTGGATGCGCAATGCCCTGGCCCATGCACCTGCCAAGCAGCGCACGGCGGTGGCAGCCATGCTGAAGACGATCTTCGCCCAGGAGACCAAGGCTGATGCCATGACCCAGTGGGACGCCGTTGCCGACGCGCTGCGCGACAAACAGCCCAAGCTCGGCGCCATGATGGATGCCTCGCGCGAGGACGTGCTGGCCTACATGGATTTTCCCCGCGAGCACTGGCCCCAGATCGCCAGTACCAACCCGCTTGAGCGCGTCAACCGAGAGGTCAAGCGAAGGTCGGACGTCGTCGGGATCTTCCCCAACGACCAGGCCGTAATCCGGCTCGTCGGCGCACTGCTCCTGGAGACCAACGATGAGTGGGCAGTCGCAAGACGCTACATGAGCCTTGAGAGCCTCGCGCGCGTGCTCAATACTCATAACCGCAGGCTGCCCGCTGTGGCATCCTGATCAGAGTTCCGAGCCTCTCAGAGGGCCGGCACTCCTACACCACTCGCTGGGACACGACCCGCTCGCGCGCAGCGGTTACCCGCCACGACAGATCCGGCTCCATCTGCTAGTCCGGAAAACCATCAAGGGTGGAGTCTTGAAAGCCGGTTGATAGCAGGTCGAAGGCAAGCGCCTACTCCTAAATGGAGGTTGTTGACATCGCTGGTTTCGGGGTCGATGTCTGCCGCACCACAGTTTCCCCTGGGTCTTCTGAGGCAATTGGAGCTGGACTTCTGTTAAGGGCGGCACGGCGAGGCAGCTGATGAACAGCTCAGCCAGCCGGGGCCATGCGCCGCAAGGCTTGGGGCAGGGCGCTTGTTGTAGGGTACCGCCGGCAATCGAGCGACAAGCAGGAAATCAGCATGGAGCCCTCCTTCAACAAGGCCTTCTCGGAGTACCAGGCAGAGGACTATGCCGCCGCGCGCGAGACCTGTACCGCCTTGATGGCGGCGAGGCCCCTGGATGCGCTGGCCACCTATCTGCTGGGCCTTTCGATGATGCGGCTGGGTCAGACGCATAACGGCGAGGCGCAGATCACGGCCGCGCTCAACCTGGCGCCGGAGATCGGCCATCACGACATGCTGCGCGCCATCCGGATCCAGCAAGGGCGCACCGACGAGGCCTATCTGGCCGAGATCAGGCTCTATCTCTACCTCAAGAGCCGCACCATCGACGCCTATCTCATCTCCTATCCGAAATGCGGGCGGACCTGGCTCCGGCTGCTGCTCGGCAAGTATGTCTTGGGCTTCGACGTCGAGGCCGATCCGCTCGACGTGAAGGCGCTGACCAAGTCCGAGCCGGACTACTGCACGCTCGAGGTCAGCCACGACGACTATGCCCACTGGAAGCCCTACGACAAGATCAGCGACGACAAGCGCGCCTATCAAGGCAAGAAGGTGATCTTCATGGTGCGCGACCCGCGCGATGTGGTGGTCTCCAACTATTTCCAGTACGTCAAGCGCGGACGCCTCAAGGAGGCCGGCTACGAGTTCGAGGGCACCATCTCCGACTTCCTCCGCCATGACATCGGCGGGCTGAAGAGCGTGGTGACCTTCTTCAATGTCTGGGCCCAGAACCGCAGCGTGCCTGCGGCCTTCGAGATCGTTTCTTACGAGGACTTGACCAACGCGCCGGCGAAGACCTTGACGCGTTGCATCTCGTTCCTGGAGTGGCCGAGCAAGCCCGACGGCTTCCTCCAGCAGGTGATCGACTACGGCAGCTTCGAGAAGATGCGTGCCTACGAGGAGTCCAACGCCTTCAAGAATTTCACGCTGGTGCCGCCCAAGAACCCGGATCCGGAAGGCTTCAAGGTGCGCAAGGGCAAGATCGGCGGCTATCGCGACTATCTCTCGGATGCCGACATCGACCACATGAACGGCTACATCGCCGACACTCTCGATCCGATATTCGGGTACAATGGGGCTTAACGCTGTCTTCGGGCCGGATTAGGTCGTACCGCCCCCAGCCTCCAAGCCTTCGGCGGAGCGTACGCCAAGCCGGTCGAAGAGCTGTCGCGCAGTGGAGAGGTGCTGGCGGCCTTCGTCGCTGTCGGCGCCGGAGAGAATCTGCGCAAAGCCCAGATGGCATTGCGCCACCAGCGGCTCCATCCCCAGCTCCTTGGCGCGTTCCATGGCACTTTCCAGGCAGCGAGTCGCATCCTCCAAGCCTTGTTGGCCCGTCGCAGCGGCGAGCAGGGCCTGCACCAGCATGCCGTAGGCTTCGTGACCGCGCTCGCCCCGGCTGCGGGCAATCTGCAACGCCCGGTCCAAGGTCGACGAGGCCTCCGCAAGGCGGCCGGCGCGCAGGTATGCGTGGGCAAGCTGCATGTTGACCAGCGACTTGAAGAGGCCGAGCCCGATCTTGTCATAGCGCTCACAGGCCCCCTCCAAGAGCGGCAGGCCTCTCTCTTGCTTGCCCGCTTCCATCAGCGCATGGCCGAGGAAGCCCATGGTGAAGGGCGAGAGATAGGTCAGCCCCCACTTCTCGATCAGCGAGTAGGAGGCGTCCAAGGCTTCGATCGCGCCGGCCAGATCGCCCGAGACGATCTTGGCGTAGCCGACGTCGTAGTCGATGTGTGCTTGATTGAAGGGTTGCGACAGCCCTTCGGCCAAGTCGATCGCCTCTTTCGCGTTCTTGTCCGAAAGCGCGAACTCGCCGCGTTCGGCATAGGACCAGACCAGCCAGGACCGCGCGATGATCGAGGGCGCGAATGGCAGGCCGCACTTCGCGGTGGCAAGCTCGCCCGGCAGCGCCTCGACCACGCGCTCGAAGTACTGCTCGGCCATCCGGCATTCGCCGGAGGTGACGTAGGCGCAGCCGAGATAGAAGTTAGCGGCCACGTCGAGGTCCAGCACGCCGGACTCGCGGGCGATTTCCAGGCCGCGTTCGCAGGCTGCTTTGGATTCGTCGGAGCGACCGAGCTGCCAAAGGCTGGCGCTGCGGTAGACGGCGACCCAGCCGAGGCGGACGGAATCGCCCAAGCTCGCCGATAGCCGCTCGGCTTCGTCCAGATGGATAAGGATCTCTTGGAATCGGCCCAACGCCCAAAGAGCGTTCCTGAGCTCGAACATGAGATCCGTAACGTCGGAAAGCAATTCGGGCGTATCGGGAAGGTTCCGCGACGCCACGATCGCCTGCTCGTACTGGCCAACCGCTTCGCGCAGCGCAAAGCGCCCGATTGCGTCCTGGGCGGCCTCCTTGAAATAGCGATAGGCGCGCGTCCAGTCTTCCGCTCGCAAGGCGTGATAGCCCAGCAAATCTGCCAAGCCCGGCTCTTTGTGAGCGTGGCGCGCCTCAAGGATCTCGATGACCTTGCTGTGCAGCGCCTGGCGCTGGCTCAACAGCAGCGAGGCGTAAGCCGCATCCTGGATAAGCGCATGCTTGAAGGTGTAGGTCGCATCCGGTGAAGAGCCGTGGCGCAGCACCAGTCCCGTCTCCTCCAGTCGGTTGAGGGCTGCGGTCAGCCCGTCCTTAGGCCAATCGACGAGGGTCGACAGAAGGCTTTCCGAGAAATCCCGGCCAATGACGGCACCCATCTGTGCCACCGCCTTGGCGTCCCCCAATCGATCGAGACGGGCCAACAGCGAGCTCTGCAGCGTCGTCGGCACTTGCGTGGGGTCGTAGTCGGCCGCCGATTCGACGGCGAAGAAGATCTTGGTCAGCTCTTCCAGGTAAAGCGGAACACCTTCGCCGCGCTGGACGATGCGGCGCACGGTCTCGTGGTCCAGCATTTGACCCGCGACCGCGCGGACGATGCCGGCTGACTGCTGATTGTCGACCCGGTCCAAGCAGAGGCTGGTCAAGTAGGCTACGGACGGCCAGGGTCGCTCCAGTTCCGGCCGGTGGGTCACCAGCAATAGGACGCGCTTTCCCTCGATTGCCTTCAAGACGTCTTCGACGTAGTCCAGCATCGAGTGATCGGCCCAATGGGCGTCCTCCACCACCATGAAGGCCGGCTGCTGATCGCTGAGGCTTAAGACTTGGTCGACCAGGCATCCGACGGTTCTTTGGCGCTGCTGCTGCGGAGGAGCGTCGATTGGGGCATAGGCATTCCCCGTCGGAATCCGCAGCAGGGAGGCGATCCAGGGCACGACCGTTGCCAAGTTCGGCGCGGTCAGCTTCAGCAGGGTTTCGATCTTTTCAAGCTTGGCGGCCGGCTTGTCCTCGTCGGCGATGCCGCTGGCGGCGCGCAGCTGCTGGACCACGGGATGGAAGGCGTTGTTGGTCCGGTGCGGCGAGCATTGATAGCGCACGCCGAAACGCGGGTCGTCGGCCATCTTGCGCCGAAACTCCTCGACGATGCGCGACTTGCCGATGCCGGCTTCGCCGGAGACGAAGACGGCCTGCCCTTGGCCGGCTTTCGCCTGCTCCCAGCACTCTCTCAGAAGGGCCAGTTCGCGATCGCGGCCGACCAGGGCCGTCAGCCGCGCGCGATGGGCCGCATCGAAGCGGGTCTCGGCCTTGCTGTCGCCGGCGATGCGCCAGATCCGCACCGGCTCGGCAAAGCCCTTGAGCTCGTGCATGCCAAGGTTCTCGAGCTCGAAGGCGCCACCCAAGAGACGCCTGGTGGTCGGGCTGATGGTGACTTCGAAGGGCTTGGCGAAACGCTGCAGGCGGTCCGCCATACCCGGTGTCGCTCCGATCGCGGCCGCATCGTCGGTCGAGAACTCGCCGACGATGTCGCCGACGACGACCTCGCCGCTGGCGATCCCGGCACGCGCGCGCAGGTTCACGCCCTTCAGGCTCTTGTGGGCCTTGATCGCCGTGAAGGCGTCGCGAGTGGCCCTCACCGCGCGCTCGGCTTCGTCCTCATGCGCTTTCGGCCAGCCGAAGTAGGCGACGACGCCGTCGCCCAGAAATTTGGCGACATAGCCCTCGTAGCGCACCACGGCAGCGGTGACGGCCGTCTGATATTGCCGGATGACCTCCTGCAAGGCTTCGGGATCCAGCCTGTCGGCCATCTGGGTCGATTCGACGATATCGATGAAAAGAACGGTGAGAAGGCGCCGCTCAGCGTCTGCCGAGCGTGATCGGGGCGCTGTCGCCTCATCGCTGCCCTGGCTCTTGTCGGAGAGAGCTTCGACGGCCGCCAGAATCCGGCGCCGGTGTCCCAGCGACAGCCCGAGCTCCTCAAAGTCGCTCTCTTTGAGGTAGCCAATGCTGTCGAGATCTATGTCGTTGGCCTGAAAGACCTCTGCATAGCTCTCGAGGCCAATCGATCTGAGCCACTGGAGAAAGTCGCTCTCCATCTCCGCCCCCAACGAACCCTCGCCGGCCATGGGGCCCGCTTAAGCGGCTGGCCCCACTCCTCCTCCTCCAACGCGGCCGCGGCGGCCCTCGGACATGAGGCCTCCGCGGTCAGGCCTTGTCATGCCTTCCTCGCGAACCATCACGCTATATATCAGCAGTGTGATGCGGGTTCTACTGCCATGATAACCGTTTCGTGACAGCCGGCAGGCGGTGCGCGATAGGGGCTTAGGCCATCCCCTCAAGAGTTGCGGATTGCCTGCTTTGCGGACAGGAGTGTAGCAGCGACGCACCTCTAGCGAATGTCGGGCATGACACTCCCGTCATGCATCCAGCGCGCCTGTTGCGGGGCGCGCTTGGTCGCGCTCCATTCCTCCAGCATCTCCCATTTCACCGCGTTGAGTCGCTGCTTCATCTCCGGCGTGTCGCTGTTGGCGGCCAGTTCGACGCGATGGCCGTTGGGGTCGAAGACATAGATCGACTGGAAGAGCGTGTGGTTGACCGGGCCCAAGACCTCGTGCCCGTCGGCTTCCAGGCGGTCTTTGGCGGCAAGCAGGCTTTCCATGGAATCGACCTTGAAGGCCAGGTGCTGCACCCAGCGCGGGGTATTGCGGTCGCGGCCCATCTCCGGCTTGGTCGGCAGCTCGAAGAAGGCAAGGATGTTGCCGTTCCCTGCGTCCAGAAAGACATGCATGTAGGGGTCGGGCTCCTTGGTCGAGGGCACCTCGTCCTCGGCGATCGCCAGCACGAAGTCCATGTCCAGGTACCTCTGATACCAGGCGACCGTCTCCTTGGCGTCCTTGCAGCGGTAGGCGACGTGGTGAATGCCTTGAAGTGCCATGGGTCTTGTCCTCTCTAGCTTTCCGCCCCGATCACGCCGCGCTCCAGCTGGTCGCGTTCGATCGATTCGAACAGCGCCTTGAAGTTGCCCTCGCCGAAACCCTCGTCGCGCTTACGCTGAATGATCTCGAAGAAGACCGGCCCCAGCAAGGTCTGGGTGAAGATCTGCAGCAAGATGCGCGGGTCGCCGTCGGCGGTGGAGCCGTCGATCAAGAGCCCGCGCGAGCGCATGGCCTCGACCGACTCGCCGTGGCCCGGGAGGCGTTTCTCCAGCATCTGGTAGTAGGCCTCCGGCGGCGGCGTCATGAACGCGACACCCTCAGTGCGCAGCCGGTCGACCGTGTCGTAGATGTCTTCGGTCGAGAGCGCGATGTGCTGGATGCCCTCGCCGTTGTAGGCCATCAGGAACTCTTCGATCTGGCCGGTGGTGCTGGAAGCCTCTTCGTTGAGCGGAATGCGAATGCGCCCGTCGGGGGCGGTCATGGCGCGCGAATGCAGGCCCGTGTACTCGCCCTTGATGTCGAAGAAGCGCATCTCGCGGAAGTTGAAGAGGGTCTCGTAAAAGCGGCCCCAATGCGCCATGCGGCCGCGATAGACGTTGTGGGTCAGGTGATCGATCTCCAGGAGGCCGCAGCCTTCCGGCCTCTGCTCGACGCCCTTGCTCCAGGTGAAGTCGATGTCGTAGATGCTGGAGCCCGGCTGGTAGCGGTCGATCAGATAGATCGGCGCGCCGCCGATCCCCTTGATCGCCGGCAGGCGCAGTTCCATCGGCCCTGTCGGGATTTCGATCGGCTGGGCGCCCAGCGCCAGCAGCTTGGAGTAGGCCTTGTGGGAATCGCGAACCCTGAAGGCCATGCCGCAGGCGGACGGGCCGTGCTCTTCGGCGAAATAGGCGGCCAGGCTCTTGGGCTCGCGGTTGACGATGAAGTTGATGCCGCCCTGCCGGTAGAGGGTCACCTGCTTGGAGCGGTGCTCGGCGACGGCAGTGAAGCCGAGGGCGGCCAAGACGCCATGCAGCACCTCCGGGTCCGGCGCGGCGAACTCCACGAATTCGAAGCCGTCGAGGCCGATGGGGTTTTCGAAGAGGTCGGGCATGGCATTTCCTTCCGATCGCGGGTCTTTCACCGAAAGTGGGCTTTCCCTCCCCGCCGCACTAGACAGGCGTTTCATCAGGTGGAACTCTTTCGGTGATGACGGAGACCACACGCACCTTGGAACGCGGCCTGGCGCTGCTGACGGCGCTGGAACGGCTGGGCAGCGCCGGGCTTGCCGAGCTGGCGCGCGCGACCGGCTTGCCGAAGGCCACGGCCTCGCGGCTGTTGGCCAGCCTGGTTGCCTGCGG